>NZ_JBASBL010000033.1:0-155891 GCF_049651085.1 Shinella sp. | reverse complement strand
TTACAACTCACTGATTTTAAACAATAATATCTCAATTTTCCAACCCGCAACAAACCCCGCACCCCAAAACCAAACCAAAAATCTTGTCCAGGTGGTAAAATTTGACAGGAAGGGACCGTTTTGCGTGCAAGGGCGTGCCCGGAATGTGCCGAAAGCCTTCTCTCATGCATGGCGCCGAGCTATTCAGAGGCGAACAAGACCGGAGAAAAGCATGTCCAGCCTTCCAGAAAGCCCCTTTCCGATCGATCGGCGGACGGAATGACGGAGCGGCCTGCCTATACACTCCCGCGCCTGCCGGTCTTGGAGGCACTCCCTTCCCTGGGGGCTTCCTTACACGCGGGCGCGCGCGCGATACTTTCTGCACCGCCGGGCGCCGGCAAGACGACACTGGTGCCGCTCTTCCTGCTGGATCAGGCCTGGCGGGGCGACGGAAAGATCATCCTACTCGAACCGCGCCGGCTTGCGGCGCGCGCCGCCGCAGCCCGCATGGCCTCGCTGCTCGGGGAGAAGGTAGGCGAGACCGTCGGCTACCGGATGCGGCTCGACAACCGCGTTTCGGCGAGAACCCGTATCGAAGTGGTGACGGAGGGTGTCTTCGCCCGCATGATCCTCGACGATCCGGAGCTGGCCGGCATTGCCGCCGTGCTGTTCGACGAATTCCACGAGCGCTCGCTCGATGCCGACTTCGGCCTTGCGCTGGCGCTGGACGTGCAGGCGGCCCTGCGCGAGGACCTGCGCGTCCTCGTCATGTCGGCGACGCTCGACGTCGAGCGGATCTCGGCCCTGCTCGACAATCCGCCGGCAATCGTCAGCGAGGGGCGCAGCTTCCCGGTCGATCTTCGCTATCAGGACCGGCCGGCCGGCGAGCGCATCGAGGATGGTATGACGCGCGCCATTGTAGAGGCGCATCGCACTGAGGAGGGCTCGATCCTCGCCTTCCTGCCGGGGCAGGCCGAAATCATCCGCACCGCCGAGCGGCTCGAAGGCCGCTTCGGGCCGGAAACCATGGTGGTGCCGCTCTTCGGCAATCTTGGCCAGAAGGAGCAGGACGCGGCGATCAGCCCGGCGCCGGCCGGAACAAGGAAGATCGTGCTGGCGACGTCGATTGCCGAGACCTCCATCACCATCGACGGCGTGCGCATCGTCATCGACAGCGGTTTGCAGCGCCTGCCGGTTTTCGAGGCGGCGACCGGCATCACCCGGCTGGAAACGGTGCGCGTGTCGCGCGCCTCCGCCGACCAGCGCGCCGGGCGCGCCGGGCGCACGGAACCGGGCATCGCGATCCGGCTCTGGCATATCGGCCAGACGGCGGCGCTGCCCGCCTTCACGCCGCCACAGATTCTGTCCAGCGACCTTTCCTCCTTCATGCTCGACCTTGCCCATTGGGGCGTCACGGATCCTTCCGCGCTCCGGCTTGTCGACCAGCCGCCGGCAGCGGCGGTGGAGGAAGCGCGCAATCTGCTGCGGCTCCTCGGCGCGCTCGACGAAAACGGCGGGCTGACGGCGGCGGGAAAACGCATCCGTGCGCTCGCCCTGCCGCCACGGCTGGCGGCGATGATCCTGCATGCGGCCGAGGACGGCGAACAGACGGCGGCCGCGCGGCTGGCCGTGCTGCTCACCGAACAGGGGCTTGGCGGCACGTCCCTCGATATAGAGGAGCGGCTGCGGCGCTTTTCCGGTGAGCGCGGCGAGCGGGCGGAGGCGGCCCGGCGGCTGGCAAGCCGCATGGCGGAGGGTTTCGGCAAGGCGTCGACCGCACCCGCCAGCCCGCCGGGCGCCCTGCTGCTGCATGCCTTTCCCGATCGCGTCGCAATGCAACGGGGCGGCCGGGGCCGTTTCGTCATGGCGAACGGGCGCGGCGGCGAACTGCCGGAGACCGAGCGGCTGGCCGGCGCACAGATGATCGTCGTTGCCGATCTCACCGGGCAGGCCGGACGCCAGCGCATTCTCGCCGCCGCCGAAATCGACCGGGCAACCGTAGAGACGCAGCTTGCCGACCGGATCGTGCGCGAGGATCAGTCTTTCTTCGACCGCGCGAGCCGCCAGGTACGGGCGCGCCGGGTCATTCGCCTCGGCGCGATCATCCTCGAGGAAGCGCCGCTTGCGCGGCCGAGCGGGCCGAAGGCTGCGGCGGCGCTGGCCGATGGCGTGCGTCAGCTCGGCCTGCAGGTCCTTCCCTTCTCCCGCGAGACGGCACAGCTGCGCGACCGGATCGGCTTCCTCTATCGCTCGATCGGCGAGCCCTGGCCGGATACGGATGACGAGGCCCTGCTGGCGCGGCTCGACGACTGGTTCGTTCCCTTCCAGGAAACGACGCGCGGTATCGACGACATCAGGCCGGCAAGCCTTCAGGAGGGCCTGATGGCGCTGGTGCCCTATGCCGCGCAGCGCGAGCTTGCCCGCCTCGCCCCCACCCATTTCGAAGCCCCGACCGGCCAGCGCCATCCGATCCGCTATGACGGCGACGAACCGGTGCTGGAAATCCGCGTCCAGGAACTGTTCGGGCTGAAGCAGCATCCTGCCGTTGCCGGCGGGCGGCTGCCGCTGCTGCTCGAACTCAAATCGCCCGCACACCGCCTGATCCAGACGACACGGGACCTGCCCGGTTTCTGGGCAGGCTCGTGGCGGGACGTGCGGGCAGACATGCGCGGGCGCTACCCGAAACACCCCTGGCCGGAAGATCCGGCCGACGCCATGCCGACGACGCGCGCCAAGCCGCGCGGCACATGAGATAGATTGCGACACGATGCCCGGCGGGACCCGCTTCCCGCTTTTTGCCGGAATTACCGAAGGAAGGACGAAAGATGACAGGCTACCAGGATATCGACTTTGAGGGCTCCGGCCGGCGCCTTCGCCTCGAAACGCTCATTCGCCTGCGCTGGCTGGCGGTCGCCGGCCAGACGATCAGCGTCCTCGTCGTCGCGCTGTGGCTGGAGTTTCCGCTGCCCCTCCTGCCGGCCTCGGTGATGATCGCGCTGCTGGCCGCGGTGAACTTCTTCCTTGCCGTGCGTTTTGCACCGGCGCATCGGCTGACGCCCACCTCCGCCCTGCTGCTGCTCGCCTTCGACCTCTGCCAGCTGACGGCGCTGCTCTTCATCACCGGCGGCCTTGCCAATCCCTTCGCGCCGCTGGTCTGCGTGCCGGTGATCATCTCGTCCTCCCTGCAGCCGGTTCGCTTCAGCCTGATGCTGGGATTGCTGGCCGTCGCCGGCATCACGGCGCTTGCCTTCACGCCCTTCCCGCTTCCATGGTTTCCCGGCACGCTGCTCATTGTGCCGCCGATCCTGACGGCCGGCTTCTGGTTCGCCATCGTCTCGACCACCGCCTTTGCCGCCTTCTATTCCTACCGCGTGTCCCAGGAAGCGACGGAGCTTTCCGATGCGCTCGCGGCGACCGAACTCATCCTGCAGCGCGAAAAGCACCTTTCGCAGCTCGACGGGCTGGCCGCCGCGGCGGCGCATGAACTCGGCACGCCGCTCGCCACCATCAGCGTCGTCGCGCGAGAGATGGAGCGAGAACTCGGCACCGACGACCGCTTCCGGGAAGACGTGCAGCTTCTGCGCAGTCAGAGCGAGCGCTGCCGCGATATCCTGCGCCGGCTGACGACGCTGTCGACCGAGGACGAAGCGCATATGCGCGTGCTGCCGCTTTCCTCGCTCATGGAGGAAGTGCTGGCGCCGCACCGCGAATTCGGCATCACGCTCAATCTGGTGGAAAATGGCGAACGCGCGAGCGAACCGGTCGGAAACCGCAATCCGGGCATTCTCTACGGCCTCGGCAATCTCCTGGAAAATGCCGTCGACCACGCCCGCGAGGAGGTGGTCGTCACCGTCAGCCACACGCCGGAGCGCGTGACGATCGTCATCGAGGACGATGGCGACGGCTATGCGGCGGACATTCTCCAGCGCATCGGCGATCCCTACGTCACCAAGCGCCAGAAGGATGAACGCGCCGGGGGCCTCGGGCTCGGGCTCTTCATCGCGAAAACCCTGCTGGAGCGTTCCGGCGCCAGATTGACCTTCGGTAACCGCACCGGCGACCGACCGGGTGCACGGGTCTCGGTCGATTGGCCGCGGGCGCGCATGGAGGCGAAGACTGCGAAATGACTTTACCCGCATCGCCTTACGGGCGATAAGCTGATCCCCATCAAGAACAGACAAAACCGGCCTCGGAAGACGCGAAATGGCAGAAAACAACGAGATACCTGCAATTGCAGCAGACGATATCGGACCGGATCCCACATTGCTCCTGGTCGATGACGACGCGCCGTTCCTGCGCCGCCTTGCGCGCGCGATGGAAACGCGCGGCTTCAGCGTCGATACTGCCGAATCCGTGGCGGAAGGCATCGCAAAGGCCAAGACCAACCCGCCGAAATACGCGGTCGTCGATCTTCGCCTCGGCGACGGCAGCGGTCTCGACGTCATCGCCGCCATCCGCCAGCGCCGCGACGACACGCGCATCATCATGCTGACCGGCTACGGCAATATTGCAACGGCGGTGAACGCGGTGAAGCTCGGCGCTGTCGACTATCTCGCCAAGCCGGCCGACGCAGACGACATCTTCGCCGCGCTGACGCAGCGCCCGGGCGAGAAGGTGGAGCTGCCGGAAAACCCGATGTCGGCGGACCGCGTGCGCTGGGAACATATCCAGCGCGTCTACGAGATGTGCGACCGTAATGTCTCCGAGACGGCACGCCGCCTCAACATGCACCGCCGCACGCTCCAGCGCATCCTGGCAAAGCGCGCGCCGAAATAGGCAGAAACAGGCTCAGGCCGGCTCGTCGCGCCGGCCGGAGACGATGGCCGACATGTCCGGCCCGTCGCGCCTTGTATCCATGGCAAATTCCGCAAGCATCAGGCGGCCCGCAGCAACGCGGGCGAAGGCGAAGGTCACGGACTTCCGTGTCGGCGCCGGCATTTTGTGCTCGGGCGCTTCGCGCAGCACATACGCGCCGTAACCATCCGAGAGGATGAGGCCGCACTCCTCAGGAAAGATATCGAGCGGCACGTCCTTGTGCGTGGCGAAGAACAGCCGGTCGCAATGGCGGCGATAGTCCGGCCATTTGCGATCGACGCGAAAATCCTCGATCGAGGTCTTTATCTCGACGATCCAGATCTCGCCCTTGTCGGAAAGACTGATCAGGTCGGCGCGCCGGCCGCTTGCCAGCGTCAGCTCCGGCAGCACAGCGTGGCGCATTTCCATCAGCATGCGCTGCACGCCGCGGCGCACCAGCATGGCACGGTCCGACTGGCGGCCGTCGAGCAGCGGATTGTCATTGTGCAGGGAAACGATCGTCATGGGACCAACCTCGAAGAATCGCAGTCTATCGCGAAAACCCCTTTTCGGCCGCGAAAAAGTTAAGGGCACGCACCGGCGCACCGCGGCACAAAGACTTCATTAACCGCGCCGCGCGGTTCCTGTGCGGCTTCGGGTCAGTCAGCGGGAAGAGTATTGTACGGCCGGCCAGGGCGTGCTTGGCATGGATCGGGCGCGGCGAAAGCGGCGGGGAGCCGGGTGTTGTTGTTGCAAAAAAGCAATTGCCGGGCTTTTTGCTGAGGCGCAGGCCCACGTTGCGGCGCACACGCTTGCATTGACCGGGTTAATCGAAAATAAACCATGATCGATGAAAGTTCTGCGTCTCGGAACTTCTTAATCCCTATCAAGAGAATCTCATGCGCTTCCGCAATGCCCTCCTTCTGTGCGGCCTCGCAGCGGCCGTCACGCTCGCCGGTTGTTCTTCCTCCTCCACGTCTGTTCCGGGCGAAAAGGTAGCGACCAATGCTATCTTCACATCGGATTATGGCCCTGTTGAGGACAATGGCTATGCTCTGCCGGCGATCCCGATCAGCAAGGTGAACGAGAAGTTCCATCGCCAGATCGTCGAATACGCCACCAGCGAAAAGCCCGGCACGATCATCGTCAACACGCCGAACCGCTTCCTCTACTATGTACTGCCCGGCGGCAAGGCCGTGCGCTACGGCATCGGCGTCGGCAAGGCCGGATTTGCATGGAAGGGCGAGGCCTATATCGCCTGGAAGCAGGAATGGCCGAGCTGGCATCCACCGCAGGAAATGGCTGACCGCAAGCCGGAAGTCGCTCGCTACGTCAAGGACGGCATGGGTCCGGGTCTCAGGAACCCGCTCGGCGCGCGCGCGCTCTACCTCTTCAACGAGAAGGGCCAGGACACGCTGTTTCGCCTGCATGGCACGCCGGAATGGGCGACCATCGGCACGGCCGCATCCTCGGGCTGCATCCGCCTGATGAACCAGGACATCATCGATCTCTACAAGCGCGTCCGTCCCGGCAAGGGCGCACGCGTCGTCGTCCAGCAGTAAGCGGGACATATCGATCCAAAGAAGAAGCCGCCGGAGCGATTCGGCGGCTTCTTTCGTTTGCGATGAAATTCGCCAGGCCCCGACGTCATCCCCTGCCTTGAGCAGGGGATGACGAAAGTGAGGCGTTCGGCGTCTTGTCAGGCGTTGGCCGCCTTCAATTCGAGGCGGCGACGGTGCAGGACCGGCTCGGTATAGCCGTTCGGCTGCTCGCGGCCCTTGAGCACGAGGTCGAGCGCCGCCTGGAAGGCGATGGAACCGTCGAAATTGCCGGCCATCGGGCGGTAGAGCGGGTCATCCGCATTCTGCCCGTCGACGACGGCGGCCATGCGCTTCATCGTCTCGAGGACCTGCGCCTCCGTGACGATGCCGTGGTGCAGCCAGTTCGCCATGTGCTGGGCGGAGATGCGCAGCGTGGCGCGGTCTTCCATCAGGCCGACATTGTTGATGTCCGGAACCTTGGAGCAGCCGACGCCCTGATCGATCCAGCGCACGACATAGCCGAGAATGCCCTGGGCATTGTTGTCGAGCTCGTGCTGGATTTCCTCGGGAGCCCAGTTCGGCCGCACCGCGACCGGAACGGAGAGAATGTCGGAGAGCTTGGCGCGCGGACGCGAGCGCAGCGAGGCCTGCACCTCGGCGACGTTGACCTTGTGATAATGCGTGGCATGCAGCGTCGCGGCCGTCGGCGAGGGCACCCAGGCGGTATTCGCGCCGGCCTTCGGATGAGCGATCTTCTGCTCCAGCATGGCGGCCATCAGGTCCGGCATGGCCCACATGCCCTTGCCGATCTGCGCATGGCCGGACAGGCCGCATTCAAGGCCGATATCAACGTTCCAGTTCTCATAGGCGGCAATCCAGGCGGCCTGCTTCATGTCGCCCTTGCGGATCATCGGACCCGCTTCCATCGAGGTGTGGATCTCGTCGCCCGTGCGGTCGAGGAAGCCGGTATTGATGAAGACGACGCGTTCCCTCGCGGCGCGGATCGACTCCTTAAGGTTGACCGTCGTGCGGCGCTCCTCATCCATGATGCCCATCTTCATCGTGTTGGGCGCCATGCCGACGGCGGCCTCGACGCGGCCGAACAGCTTGTTGGCGAAGGCGACCTCTTCCGGCCCGTGCATCTTGGGCTTGACGACATACATCGAGCCTTCGCGCGAATTCATGCGCCGGCCGTTCGGGCCGACGTCGTGCAGCGCGATCAGCGCCGTCACCATGGCGTCCATGATGCCTTCCGGCACCTCGTTGCCCTCGCGGTCGCGGATGGCGGGATTGGTCATCAGGTGACCGACATTGCGCACCAGCATCAGCGAGCGGCACTTGACGAGAAGCGGCGAACCGTCCGGCGCGGTATAGGTGAAATCGCTGTAGAGCTTGCGCTCGACCGTCTTGCCGCCCTTCTGGAAGGTCTCCGTCAGATCGCCCTTCATCAGGCCGAGCCAGTTGCGGTAGGCAACGACCTTGTCCTCGGCATCGACGGCGGCGACCGAATCCTCGCAGTCCATGATCGTCGTCAACGCCGCCTCGAGGTTGACGCCGGCGATTCCGGCCGGATCGGTCTTGCCGATTTCCCAGTCGCGATTGATCAGTATCTCGATGCCGAGTCCGTTGTTCTTGATGAGCACATGCCGCCAGCCGCCGTCGCCTTCGGCGTGGCCGGCATATTGCTCCGGCCGCTTCAGCGCGACGACGCGGTCGCCGGCAGCAAGGCGCAGCTCCGCTCCGGCCTTGATATCCGTTATGTCGGCCCAGCTTGCGCCTTCCAGCGGCGCGGCCTCGTCGAGGAATGCCTTGGCCCAGGCGACGACCTTTGCGCCGCGCACCGGATTGAAGCCCTTGCCCTTCTGCGCGCCGTCCGTTTCCGGGATCACGTCCGTGCCGTAGAGCGCGTCATAGAGCGAGCCCCAGCGCGCATTGGCAGCGTTCAGCGAATAACGGGCGTTCATGACAGGCACGACGAGCTGCGGACCGGCAAGGCTGGCGATTTCCGGGTCGACATTGTCCGTCGTCACCTTGAAGTCGTCGCCCTCCGGCAGAAGGTAACCGATCTCGCGCAAGAAGGCTTCATAGGCGGCCATGTCCGACGGCGCGCCGTTTGCGCGATACCAGCCATCGATCTTTTCCTGCAGCGCATCGCGCTTGGCCAGGAGCGCGCGGTTCTCCGGCGCAAGGTCGTGCACGATGGCGGAAAAGTCGGCAAAGAATCGCTCGGCGTCCACGCCCGTACCGGGAAGCGCCTCCTTGATGATGAAATCATAAAGGGCGCCATCGATCGAAAGACCGTTTTTGTCGGTATAGGTCATCTGAAAAAACTCCGAATGACGGGACAAGGGGGAGTATCCCGAATAGTGCCAGTTTCCGGAGCTTTCCTTGATAGTCAATTCGGCAAAGGCATAAAGAATTTATTCCGTTACGGATATAATCATATTTATGCTTCTTCGGCGATGCGCGGCCGACCGCTGGCCGTTGCGGTGAAGCGCGCCTCGATAAGCTTGCGCCGGCCTTCCACTTCGGGGGCATCAATCTCTTCGGAAAGCGTGACGACCGGCTCATCGGCGCCATTGGCGCGGGCCGAGTGCAGGGCCGCCGTCATCGCCCGCTCCTTGGCCAGCGAGAAGGCTTCCGCCTCATCGATGAAGCGCACGCTTTCGCCCGCTCCGCCCACGATGAAGATCCCCTCGTCCGGCATGGTCACGAACACCGTGACGGCGGCGCGCACCTGGCCGACCACCGCGCCCACCGCATTGGCGACGCCGGCATCCGCGGGAATGGAGGACTGCGCGCCCAGCATTTCGGCGATGGCGGGATAGTAGACGGGGGCCGAAGCGCCGAGGCCGACGAGCGGCCGGTCGAGCGCGACGCGGAACTGCACGATGCCGGGGATCCGGTGCAGCGCGCGGTTGACGGAAAGGGAATTGGCCGGATCGATCGCCCCGACCCCGTCATCGGCAAGACAGGAGGAGAGGATCACGTCCGACGACTGGCGGGTGAGCCGGTCGACCAGAAGGTGCGCCAGCGCCTCCGGGCCATCGGCGATCGGCCGGCCGGTGCCGTCCTTGCTGCGCGCGACAAGTTCGAGGCCAAGCCGGGCCGCCACGGCGTCCCACTGGCCCTGCCCGCCGAGCACATGCATGGCGTCCGACGGCGTAATGCCGCAGATATGGACGAGGCCGCGCGCCACCAGCCGGTCGAGCGTCGCCTTCTGCAGCGTGGTGACGAGCAGGCCGTCGAGCGGCATCGGCACGGGACCGATCTTCTCGTAGAGCGCCTGTTCCTGCGGCTGGAGGCCGCTTGCAAGCCGCTCCGGCACGCCGGTGCGCACGGCAAAGCGCCCATCGTGCCGCCCGGCATGGGGCGAACGGATCTGCCGTTCCAGTACGGGAATGATCGCATCGGGATGCATCGCAGAGGCAAGGCTCAGCGGCATGAAACGCCGCGGCCCGAGATCGATCGTCGCCTTCAGGCCCCGGTCGTTGATGCGCACTTCCGAATCGCCGCCGAGACCGAAGGTCCGCATGGCGACGGCTTCGACCATCGTGCGGTAGCCGCCGACGACCGCGCCGTCCGCATCGAGCCGCGGCCGGCCGCCGTCGAGCACCGCGACGTCCGTCGTCGTGCCGCCGATATCGGAGACGACGGCATTGTCGAGCCCCGTCAGGTGCCGCGCGCCGACAAGGCTGGCCGCCGGCCCGGAAAGAATGGTCTCGATCGGGCGAAGCCGCGCCTCGGCCGCCGAGATCAGCGCGCCGTCGCCGCGCACCACCATCATCGGAACCTCGATGCCGCGGCGCTTGAGGTAATCCTCGCAGGCGCCGATCAGCCGGTCGATCATCGAGACGAGACGGGCATTGAGCAGGGTCGTCAGCGCGCGGCGCGGACCGCCGAGCTTCGAGGAAAGTTCGTGGCTACAGGTGACCGGCAGCTGCGAGACCGCGCGGATGCGCTCGCGCACCCGTTCCTCATGCGCCGGGTTGCGCACGGCGAAATAGCCCGCGACGGCGAAGGAGGAAACGCTCTGCGACAGCGCCGGCAGAGCCTCGTCCAGCGCCGTCATGTCGAGCACGGTCTCGGTGCCGTGCACATCGTGGCCGCCAGGCAGGAAGAGCACCGGATCGTTGCCGAGCGCGTCGGCGAGCCCGTCGCGCTTCAGGTCTTCCGGGCCGAAGCCGATCATCACCAGGCCGGCGCGGCCGCCCTGCCCTTCCACCAGCGCATTGGTGGCAAGCGTTGTCGACAGGGAGACAAGGCTGATGGCGGAGACAGGCACATCGGCCTCTTCCAGTACCGCCTCGACGGCGCCGGAAATGCCGACCGAAAGGTCATGGCGGGTGGTGAGTGCCTTGGCGCGGGCGACGACGCCGTCGATTTCGCTGTAGAGAACCGCGTCCGTATAGGTGCCGCCGGTATCGATGCCGAGTAACAAATGGTCTGCCACGAGAATTCTTCCGTACCGCCCGCCGTCTCTTTTCAAGACGGGCCTGCAATGGTGATATTGCATGTCCGAACCGATTGCCACCATTCCACCGGCGACATTCGATGAAAGAACAAGGAGCCTGTCCGTGACCGATCCTGCCAGCCGAAAGCCGCTTCCGGCCGCCCTGCTTTTCGCCGCCGCGCTTCTTGCCGGCACGGTGAATGCCCAGGAAGGCGACGAAGAGGAATACAGGGCGCAAATACCGGATGTCGGGATCTACAAGGCAATGCTGGACGCCAACAAGCAGTCCGGCTGGGTGCAGTTCCGCAATTTCGCCGACCAGCAGCTCATCTATTTCACGGCCCTGCAGACCATGCATTGTCGCTTGTCGGAAATCCGCTATTCGATCAACAACGACACGCTCGACCAGCGTTTTCCGCTCGCCGAATGCGACGCGGAACTGCCCTTCAACCTGCCATCCGACGACACGAAGAACTGGCTCTATCTCAACCTGAAGCCGGGCGAGGCCGAGACCATCGCCGTGCAGGCCGTCTGGGACGATGGCAGCGGCAGCGAGATCGTCGTCTACCAGCCCTGCAAGAACCCGGAAGCGACCTGCGCGTCCATCAAGACGATCAAGAAGCCGAAGAAGCGTCTGGACGAGCCGTCACCTTCAACATCAGCCCGTTAGCCGGCTGCGTCGTCAGGCGCTGCACCGGCCAGGCGCGGGTTTGCGCCGTCATGTCGAAGCGGAAGCGATGCAGCAGGACGGCGAGTCCGATCACCGCCTCCTGCATGGCGAAGGTTGCGCCGATGCACACGCGCGGCCCGACACCGAAGGGCAGATACTGGAAGCGGTGGATGGCTTCGCGGTTCTCCGGCAGGAAACGTTCCGGCATGAAGGCGCGCGGCTTGTTCCAGAGAAGCGCGTGGCGATGCAGCGTCCAGGGCATGACAAGCACCGTGACGTCCTTGGGGATATCGACCCGCTTGCCGTCCGGGCTCGTCCAGGCATCGTCCGCAATCGCCGCACGATTGATCGAAGGGGCCGGCGGATAAAGCCTTAGCGCCTCCTCGAAGGCTGCCCGCGTCCAGGGCATCAGGTCCAGCCAGTCGACCGGCTCGGCGCCGCTTGCCAGCACCCGGTCGATCTCCTCTTCCATCGCCTCGCGCACATGCGGCGAGTTGGCGACGCAATAGAGCGTCCAGGCCAGTGCCCGCGCCGTCGTCTCGTGACCCGCGCCGATGAAGGTGAGGATATTGTCCTCGACCTCCTCGATGGTCAGGCCCTCCGGCCCGGCCGCGCGCAGCAGCAAGGTCAAAAAGTCACTCGGCGCGGCATCGCCGTCGCGTTCCATGCGCTCGCGGCGAAGGTCCATCGTTTTGCGCACGATGCGGCGGAATTTTCCCATCACCTTCGTGCCGCCGATCCGCGTCACCCGCGGCACCCAGGCCGGCGCACGCAGGAGGTCCATCGGGTCGATGCGGCCCATCGTGTGCAGCAGGTTGTCCACGTCGTCGGCGAAATTGTCCGTTTCGGTAGCGATTTCGCCGGAGAACAGCGTCTCGGAGAGGATGGCGAAGGCAAGCTCCGTCATGTCGTTGGCGATGTCGAAGATCGCCCCGTCCGCGCCGGCATATTTTTCCGCATAGAGCTCGGACTGCGCAAGCATCTGGCTGGCAAAGCCCTTGGCATGGCGCGGCGTGAAGATTGGCGCCACGGCCTTGCGCGACCGGCGCCAGACCGCGCCTTCCGCCGTCAGCAGGCCGTCGCGCAGGATCGGCCGCAGCACGAGCTGGCGAACCACCGCCATCTTGTAGTTGGCGGCATTGTCGACGAGGAGGTATTTGATGAGGCCGGGATCGTTGACGATCAGCGTCTTCTCGCCGAAGAAACTCGTCATGATCCAGGGCAGCGTATAGGAGGGCTCACCCCACAGTTCCAGCGGATTGCGGAACACGGTGCGGATGATCTCAAGCTTCGACGGCGGCACCTTGCGGGGGACCGGCGCCGGCGGTTCGAACGGCTCGGGACGCATGTCCATCATCTGCCTCCTCGTTATCGGCCTGCCACCACGATGACGCGAGACTCGGCCGATTGAAAGGCAAGGCTGGAGCATTTCCAGCCGAAGCGGCATCGCTTCGGCGTCGGATAACGCGACAAAAAAATCCTAGAGCAGGCCCTGGAGTTCCGCCAGCTTGTCGTTGATCAGCCAGCCGTAGTAGTTTTCTTCCGGCCAGGTCACCTCGCCTGCCGCGCGGCGGGCGGCAAAGGCGCTGGCGCGCGCATCGGGATTGCCGATATTGTAAAGCGTTGCGGTCAGGCCCGGATTTTTCGAGATATCGACACCGGCGGACTTCTTGTAGGCGTCGATCGAGCGGCGGATCGCGGCGGCCATGTAGGCCAGCGAGATATCGGGATCCATGATCGCCTGGTAAACGCCGGCCGCGTCGCTCTCGTCGAGCCGGTCATAGCCCGAGATACGCGCCACGTCGTCGGTCAGCGTCAGCGCCGTCAAAGGGTTGATCTGGCCGAGACCAAAGGTCTGGCCTGCGTAGAAGGGCTGGAAGAACACCGCGCTGAAGCGGTTGTTCGGGAAGGACGTGCCGCCGACCGTCTTGCCCTTGAAGGTGCGGTTCCAGACGCTCTCGCGGCAGGTCCACAGGGCATAGGACCCCTTCTTGCCGGCGCACTGGGAAAATTCCGGCCGGTCGACGAAGTCCGCGATCGACTGCCCGTCATAGGCGAAGCGGAATTTGCCGGTATAGGACGCGGCCTTCACGTAGTAGCTCTGCAGCCGGTCGTAGGCATCGACATTATAGGTGTGCTCGCCGACGATCGCGCCGACCATGTGGATCGGATTGATGCCGTAGCGGCCCGCCACCGACTTGATCTTGCCGGTCAGCTGACCGTCATTGGCCAGAAGGTCGCGCACCTTCTCGTATTTCGCGTCGAAGGAGGTTTTTCCGGCCTTGGTGCGCCGCACGGAGGCGCCCGGAATGTTCGGCTGCTCGGCATTGCGGTTTCCGGCAGGCACCACGTCGATGGCGAGCGCCGTCGTCTGGCTCTGGACAAAAAGAGCGGCTGCAAGGGCAAGCACAGGCAAGAGCTGTCGCACGATTCCGGTTCCCGTCTGGTCAAGTCTGTCGGCGGATGGCGGCGACCGATGCACAACAATCATGTCGGAATGATGCCAAAGCGCGGGCAAAGGCCTAGGCCGCGCGGCCCTTTCTGTCGAGGGGCCACGCCATCAAAAATCCGGCACCGGTGGCTGCGAAACGGGCCACCGGTGCCGAAACGTCACAGGATATAGCGCGACAGGTCAGTGTTGGCCGCCAGCGCGCCGACATGCTTGCGCACATATTCGGCGTCGATCAGCAGCTTGTTGCCGGGCTTGTCGGGAGCCTCGAAGGAGATCTCGTCGAGCACGCGCTCCATCACCGTCTGGAGACGCCGCGCGCCGATATTCTCGACGCTGGCATTGAGCTGCACCGCCACGTCGGCCAGGGCATCGAGCGCGTCCTCGGTGAATTCCAGATCGACGCTTTCCGTCTGCATCAGCGCCTTGTACTGGCGGATGAGGCTGGCTTCCGTTTCCGTGAGGATGCGGCGGAAGTCTTCCTTGGTGAGCGCCTTCAGCTCGACACGGATCGGCAGGCGGCCCTGAAGCTCCGGCAGGAGGTCCGAGGGCTTGGAGACATGGAAGGCGCCCGAGGCGATGAAGAGGATGTGGTCCGTCTTCACCGGCCCGTATTTGGTGGCGACAGTCGTGCCTTCAACGAGCGGCAGCAGGTCGCGCTGCACGCCCTCGCGGGAGACGCCCGCCCCCATGCCGCCGTCGCGCGCGGCGATCTTGTCGATCTCGTCGATAAAGACGATGCCGTCGTTTTCGGCGGAGTGAATCGCTTCGCGCTGGATCTGCTCGTTGTCGAGCAGCTTGTCGGATTCGTCGTCGACCAGGACCTTGTAGCTGTCCTTGACCGTCGTCTTCACCTTCTTCGTGCGCCCGCCCAGCGCCTTGCCGAACATTTCGGAAAGGTTGAGAACGCCGATATTGGCGCCCGGCATGCCGGGGATCTCGAAGCCGCCAGGCATGCCGCCGCCGGTATCGGCGACGTCGACCTCGATTTCCTTGTCGTCCAGTTCGTTGTTGCGCAGCTTCTTACGGAAGCTGTCACGCGTCGCCGGCGAGGCGGTGGCGCCGACGAGCGCATCGAGCACCCGTTCCTCGGCGTTCATATGGGCTTTCGCCGTCACCTCGGCGCGCTTCTTCTCGCGCACCAGGCCGATACCGACCTCGACGAGGTCGCGCACGATCTGCTCGACGTCACGGCCGACATAGCCGACTTCGGTGAATTTGGTCGCCTCGACCTTGACGAAGGGCGCACCGGCAAGTTTGGCGAGGCGGCGCGAAATCTCGGTCTTGCCGACGCCGGTCGGCCCGATCATCAGGATATTCTTCGGCATCACCTCGTCGCGCAGGTCCGGCTCCAGCTGGTGACGGCGCCACCGGTTGCGCAGCGCGATGGCGACGGCGCGCTTGGCGTCGTGCTGGCCGATAATGTAGCGGTCGAGTTCGGAGACGATCTCGCGAGGGGAAAAATTGGTCATGGGGCTTCCCGTTTCTAGCAACGATCCCGGGCCATCATCAGCGCCGGGCCGTCCTTAGTCATGCATTGATCGAAAGCATGGAATCCGGCCTTTTCATAGGCCCGGATGGCATGCGCATTGTCCGGATGGGGATCGAGCACGATCCGTTCCATCCCATCGGCGAAAACCTTGTCTGCAAAGGCATCGATCATCGCCGGCCCGTGGCCGATGCCGACCATGTCGGAGGGGCCGATGAACTGGTCGATGCCGATCGTGCGATCCGGCCGGTCGCCGAAGGACAGGTCGTCCGCGTCGATCCGGTAGGATTGCAGGTAGGCGAAGGGCGTGCCGGCATGAAGGACGACAAAGGCCTCCATGCGCGGATCGTCGAAATCCTCCCTTATGCCGGCAACCTCCGTCGCCGGCTCGCCCCACCAGCGCCGGACGTGCGGCGCGTTCAGCCAGCGTTCCAGCATCGGCAGGTCGGCCTCCGTTACCGGCCGGAATGCGTAGGCCTCAGCGCTCGGCATCCAGCGTCTCCACCACGACATTGTGGTTGGTATAGACGCAGATGTCGCCGGCGATCTGCATGGCGCGGCGCGCGATCTCCTCGGCAGACTTGTCGGTGTCCATCAGCGCGCGGGCCGCGGCATAGGCGTAGTTGCCGCCCGAGCCGATCGCCATCGTGCCATGTTCCGGCTCCAGCACGTCGCCATTGCCGGTCAGCGCCAGCGTGACGGACTTGTCGGCGACCAGCATCATGGCTTCGAGCCGACGCAGATACCGGTCGGTGCGCCAGTCCTTGGCAAGCTCGACGGCCGCGCGCATCAACTGGTCGGGATATTGTTCGAGCTTGGCCTCGAGCCGCTCGAGAAGCGTGAAGGCGTCGGCGGTCGCGCCGGCGAAACCGGCAATCACGTCGCCCTTGGCAAGACGGCGAACCTTGCGCGCATTGCCCTTCATCACCGTCTGGCCAAGGCTCACCTGGCCATCACCCGCCATGACCACCTTGCCGTCCTTGCGGACGGTGATGATCGTCGTGGCGTGCATGGAAGCATAGGGGTTGTGTTCACTCATGGATAGACCTTCAAGGGCCCGGTTTCCCCGGACATGGCGCCGCCGGCGAGACGGCCTCGTTCTTTCCTATGTAAGCGGCGTTTCGCCAATTGCAAACGGGAGGCGGGCACGGTTTCGTTCAATGCCGGCATCCATCCCGCACCGGACGCGCAAGGACCGCCCGGCGCAAAATAAACCTTGCATTCTCCTGGCGATGGGCAGGTTATGGGCTGTCACCAACAGAGGGGTTACGGCAATGGCCAAGGGTCAAGTCCGAAGCAACAAGGAAGCGCGCAAACCCAAGAAGGAAAAGGGCGCTGACAAATCCGCCCCGCCCACGCTTGGCTCGCAGGTCAAGAACACCGAGAGCTCGCTCAAGAAGAAATAACGAGGATGCCGGCGAGAGCCGGCTTCCTTTTGCGCGCTTTTCCCGCTCCCTCACCCTTGTTTCGTCACGGCGACCGGCCGTGCGGCAAAGCCGTTCCAACCCGCTTTGAGGGACAGCGCTTTCGCGTGGTTTTCCGGACGGCTCCATCGCCCCGGCTGCAGGCCGTGCGGGCCGTTTCGCCATGCGCCGAAAGCGCCCGAAAGACTGGTCTTTTCATGACAGCCCTGTTAAGGAGCGGCGGTAAATTTCCCGGAGAAACCTCGAAGGAAAGCCAGAGGATAGAATGAGCCGCACAGCCAGCATTTCGCGCAAGACGAACGAGACCTCCGTTTCGGTCACCGTCGATATCGACGGCACCGGCACGTCGACCATTTCGACGGGCGTTGGTTTCTTCGATCATATGCTCGACCAGCTGTCGCGCCATTCGCTCATCGACATGGAGATCAAGACCGAGGGCGATCTTCACGTCGACGATCACCACACGGTCGAGGACACGGGCATCGCCATCGGCCAGGCCATCGCCAAGGCGCTCGGTGACCGGCGCGGCATCACGCGCTATGCCTCGCTCGACCTTGCCATGGACGAGACCATGACGCGCGCCGCCGTGGACGTTTCCGGCCGCCCCTTCCTCGTCTGGAACGTGGAGTTCTCCGCCCCGAAGATCGGCACCTTCGACACCGAGCTGGTGCGCGAATTCTTCCAGGCGCTCGCCCAGCACGCCGGCATCACGCTGCATATCCAGAACATCTACGGCGCGAACAACCATCATATCTCGGAGACGTGCTTCAAGGCTGTCGCACGCGTGCTGCGCACCGCGACCGAGATCGATCCCCGCCAGGCGGGCCGCGTTCCCTCGACGAAGGGTACGCTGGCCTGAGGGCACAGCTGGAGGCCTGTTGATGGCCACGTTCCTTGTTCTGATACCGCCGGGCGCCCGGAGCGGCGATGAAGCCGCCCGGATCGTCCGCGACCGCTTCTCCTGGATCGCACTTTTCCTGCCGGTCCTCTGGCTGCTCTGGCATCGCGCCTGGCTCGCCGCAGCGCTCGCCTTCGCCGTGCTGGCATTCGGCTCTGCCATCGCCGACCATCCGGTCTTCGGCCTTGCCGGTCTCGGCCTCGGCGTTGCGACCGGCCTGCTGGTCGCGCTCGAAGGACCGTCCATGGTCGTCGCCGGCCTTGAACGGCAAGGCTGGACGGTCGATGCGGCGATAGTGGCCGACGACCGTGCAACGGCCGAAGAGATTTACTACATGGAAAACCTGACCGGTGAGGCAACGGCGCACGAAAGCGCCCGGTCCCTCCTGCCGGCATCCGAGACCTCCGCCTGCCGGCACGCTCCCATGCTCGGCCTCGTGGGTTTCAAGGAAGGACGCTGAAATGCGCGTTGCAATCATTGACTACGGCTCGGGCAACCTGCGCTCGGCCACCAAAGCCTTCGAGCGCGCCGCCCGCGAGGCCGGTATCGACGCCGAAATCGACCTCACCGACAAGGCCGAACGCGTCGCCGGCGCCGACCGCATCGTGCTGCCGGGCGTCGGCGCCTATGCCGATTGCCGCCGCGGCCTGAATGCCGTGCCCGGCATGGTGGAAGCGCTGCGCGACGTGGTCGAGACGAAAGCCCGCCCCTTCCTCGGCATCTGCGTCGGCATGCAGCTCATGTCCTCGCGCGGCCTCGAAAAGACCACCACGGAAGGTCTCGGCTGGATCAAGGGCGACGTCGTGCTGATGACGCCGGACGACCCGGACCTCAAGATCCCGCAGATCGGCTGGAACACGCTGAACGCCAGGCGCCCGCACCCGCTGTTCGACGGCATTCCGCAAACGCTGCACGCCTATTTCGTGCATTCCTACCATCTTGCCGCGGAAGACCCGCAAGACGTGGTCGCAACCGTGGACTATGGCGGTCCGATGACCGCCTTCGTCGCCAATGGCAACAAGGCCGGCGCACAGTTCCACCCGGAAAAAAGCCAGACGCTCGGCCTCGCCCTCATCACCAATTTCCTGCGCTGGAAGCCATAACATGATCCTCTTTCCCGCCATCGACCTGAAGGACGGCCAGTGCGTTCGCCTCAAGCTCGGCGACATGAACCAGGCCACCGTCTACAATCCCGACCCGGCCGCCCAGGCGAAAGCCTTCGAGGACCAGGGCTTTGAATGGCTGCATGTCGTCGATCTCAACGGCGCCTTCGCCGGGACAAGCGTCAACGGCGCCGCCGTCGACGCGATCCTCAAGGCGACGAAGAACCCCGTGCAGCTCGGCGGTGGTATCCGCACGCTGGACCATATCGAAAACTGGCTGTCGCGCGGGCTCTCCCGCGTCATCCTCGGCACCGTCGCCGTGCGCGATCCGGCGCTGGTCATCGAGGCCTGCAGGCAGTTTCCCGGCAAGGTCGCCGTGGGCATCGACGCCAAGGGCGGCAAGGTCGCCGTCGAGGGCTGGGCGGAAGCCTCCGAACTCGGCGTGATCGAGCTTGCGAAGAAATTCGAGGGCGCGGGCGTCGCCGCGATCATCTACACGGATATCGACCGCGACGGCATTCTGACCGGCATCAACTGGGCTTCCACGCTGGAACTGGCCCATGCCGTCTCCATTCCCGTCATCGCGTCGGGCGGCCTTGCCTCCATGGACGACATCAGCCGCCTCGTCGCCCCCGACGCCCGCAAGCTCGAAGGCGCGATTTCCGGCCGGGCGCTCTATGACGGCCGGATCGACCCGGCCGAAGCACTCGCCATGATCCGTGAAGCGAAAGGACAGGCGGCATGACCCTCAAGGCTCGCGTCATCCCCTGCCTCGACGTCAAGGACGGTCGCGTCGTCAAGGGCGTCAGCTTCGTCAACCTCGTCGATGCCGGCGATCCGGTGGAATCGGCCAAGGCCTATGATGCGGCCGGTGCCGACGAACTCTGCTTCCTCGACATCACCGCTTCCTCCGACAACCGCGACACGATCTTCGACGTCGTGGCGCGCACGGCCGATCATTGTTTCATGCCGCTCACCGTCGGTGGCGGCGTGCGCGCGGTCGCCGATATCCGCAAGCTGCTGCTGGCCGGTGCCGACAAGGTCTCGATCAACTCGGCCGCCGTCGCCAATCCGGATTTCGTCGCGGAAGCTGCCGACAAGTTCGGCAACCAGTGCATCGTCGTCTCCATCGATTCCAAGAAGGTTTCGCAGGAAGGCGAAGAGGATCGCTGGGAGATCTTCACCCATGGCGGCCGCAAGCCGACCGGCATCGACGCCGTCGCCTTTGCCGAGAAGATGGTGGAACGGGGCGCCGGCGAATTGCTGCTGACCTCGATGGACCGCGACGGCCAGAAGGGCGGCTATGACATCGCGCTGACCCGCACCATCGCCGATCGCGTCTCCGTGCCGGTCATCGCGTCCGGCGGCGTCGGCACGCTCGACCATCTCGTCGAAGGTGTGCGTGACGGCCATGCGACGGCGGTGCTTGCCGCCTCGATCTTCCATTTCGGCACATATACGGTCGGTGAGGCCAAGCGCTACATGGCCGATCACGGCATCGCCATGCGTCTCGACTGAGGAGCGACCTATGAGCACCTTCACCCTTGCCGATCTCGAACGCATCGTCGCAACCCGCGCCGCGGCCGATCCGGCGGAAAGCTGGACGGCGAAGCTCGTTGCTGCCGGACAGCAGAAAGCGGCAAAAAAGCTCGGCGAAGAGGCTGTCGAAACCGTTATTGCGGCGATCGAGAACAAAAAAGCCGATCTTACAAGCGAAACGGCCGATCTGCTCTATCATTTGATGGTCGTATTGAAAATTGGCGGCGTCCCGCTACAAGATGTCATGGAGGAGCTGGAACGGCGCACGGGCCAGACCGGCCTAGCGGAGAAGGCCAGCCGGAAGAGCTGATGATCCAGGCATCGCGCGACAAGGACCGAGCGGATATTCCGGACGATTTCGGCAACCGCGACTATTCTCCCTACCGCTTCTTCACGGTGGACGAATGGGCCCAATTCCGGGCCGATACCCCCCTGACGCTGACGGCGGACGAAGTGCAGCGCCTGCGTTCGCTCAACGACCCGATCGACCTCGACGAGGTGCGGCGCATCTATCTGTCGCTCTCGCGCCTGCTTTCGGCCCATGTCGAATCCTCGCAGATGCTCTTCGAGCAGAGGAAGCATTTCCTCAGTCTCTCCGACGAGGCCAAGACGCCCTATGTCATCGGCATTGCGGGCTCGGTGGCGGTCGGCAAGTCGACCACCGCGCGTATCCTGATGGAACTGCTCTCACGCTGGCCGTCCAGCCCCAAGGTCGATCTCGTGACGACCGACGGCTTCCTCTATCCGAACGCCGTGCTCCAGCGCGAAGACATGATGGACCGCAAGGGTTTTCCGGAGAGCTACGACATGGGCGCGCTGCTGCGCTTCCTCTCGGCGATCAAGGCGGGCAAGCAGGCCGTCCAGGCGCCGATGTATTCGCATCTCACCTATGACGTGCTGCCCGATACCTTCCGCACCATCGACCGGCCGGACATCCTGATCTTCGAAGGCATCAACGTGCTGCAGTCGCGCAACCTGCCGGCGGACGGCAAGATCGTGCCGATGGTCTCGGATTTCTTCGATTTCTCGATCTATATCGATGCGGAAGAGGCGCTGATCCACAATTGGTATGTGGAGCGCTTCATGCGGTTGCGCGAAACCGCCTTCCAGAACCCGGATTCCTACTTCCACCGCTTCGCAACGATCAGCGAGACGGCGGCGCTCGCGATCGCCGAAGGCCTCTGGAAAAACATCAACCTGAAGAACCTGCACCGGAACATCCTGCCGACGCGTCCGCGCGCCGACCTGATTTTGCAGAAGGGCAAGGACCACCTCATCGAGACGGTCGCGCTGCGCAAATTATAAGCCGGCTTACGGCTGGGGTCAGGGATTGACGCGGCGAAGCGTCAGGTTGATGCGGCCCGCATTCTTCAGCAGCGTCGACGTGCCGGGATAGATACGGTCGACGCCGTGGAAGATCAGCCGGCTCTCTCCCCCGAAAACGAAGACGTCACCGCTCGACAGCCGGAAAGACCGGGTCGGATCACCACGGGAAACCCCGCCGACGCGGAACAGGCATTGATCCCCCAGCGACACGGAAACCACCGGCGCGGCGAACGCGTTTTCGTCGCGGTCCTGATGCAGTCCCATCTTTGCGTCGGGATCGTAGAAATTGACAAGACAGGCCTCCGGCGGCTTGTCGAAGCCGGAGACCTCCTCCCACAGGGCGAGAAGGGCGGCGGGAATGGCCGGCCAGGGCCGGCCCGTCTCGGGATGGACCGGCTGGTAGCGGTAGCCGTTGTCCTTGTCCGTCACCCAGCCGAGCGATCCGCAATTGGTCATGCGCACCGACATCGGCTTACCCGTCCTGGGCATGCGCGGCACGAAGAGCGGCGCCTCCACCACCACCTGCCGGATGGCGGCGACCAGCGCCTCCTGCGCCGCCCGGTCGAAATGATCGGGAAAATATCCAAGCCCCGATGCCAGTCCGCGCTCAGCCATTGCCGCCCCTCCCCGCTCAATCGCCGCCAGGCTTGGCGCGCATGCGTTTCACGTCGGCCCGGCCCGACTTTGCCTTGAGCCGGCGTTCTATCGAGCCTTTCGTCGGCTTCGTCTTTCTGCGTGGCGGCGGCGGCGGTTCTGCCGCCTTGAGGATCAGCTCCTTCAGCCGCTCACGCGCATCCTCGCGGTTGCGTTCCTGGCTGCGGAAGCGATTCGCCTCGATCATCAGCACGCCGTCCTTGGAAATCCTGCGGCCGGCAAGCTTTTCCGCATTCGCCTTGATGCGCTCGTTGAGGGACGGCGAGTTGCGCAGGTCAAAGAAAAGCTGGACCGCCGTCGAGACCTTGTTGACGTTCTGCCCGCCCGGGCCGCCGGCCAGCACGAACTGTTCGGTCAGTTCCCAACCGGCAATCGTTATGGAGCCGCTGATGTAAAGGGGGTCGCTGGCCATGGATGTTCCTTTCCAGGCCGTTGTAGCGGGCAGCCGCGAAAACGGGAAGCCCGTCCACTGAAACGAAAAACCCGGCCTTTCGGGCCGGGTTTCACGTGAATCATTACCAAAAGCTTACTCGGCGGCGACCTTCAGGCCGGGCGCTGCATCGCGCACGCCGCCGTCCACCTGGTTTTCGAACTTCTCGAAATTCACGATGAACATGTCGACGAGCTTCTTGGCCTGCTTGTCGTAGGCCGCGCCATTCGCCCAGGTCGAGCGCGGGTCGAGGATCTTCGTGTCGACGCCCGGCACCGAAACGGGCACCTGGAAGCCGAAATTGTCGTCGCGGCGGAACAGCGCGTCCTTCAGCGAACCGTCAAGAGCGGCGGCGAGCAGCGTCCGGGTCGCCTTGATCGGCATGCGGCGGCCTTCGCCGTAAGCCCCGCCCGTCCAGCCGGTGTTGACCAGCCAGCAATCGACGCCGTGCTCGGCGATCAGTTCCTTGAGCAGGTTGCCGTAGACAGTCGGATGGCGCGGCATGAAGGGGGCGCCGAAGCAGGTCGAGAATGTGGCTTCCGGCTCGGTCACGCCGCGTTCCGTGCCGGCGACCTTGGCAGTGTAGCCGGACAGGAAGTGGTACATGGCCTGGTCGGGCGTGAGCCTGGCGATCGGCGGCATCACGCCGAAGGCGTCGGCCGTCAGCATGATGATCGTTTTCGGATGCGGCGCGTTGCCGGTTTCGCTGGCATTTGGAATGAAGTGCAGCGGATAGGCGCAACGGGTGTTCTCCGTCAGCGAGCCGTCATTGAAGTCCGGAACGCCGTTCGCGTCGAGCACGACGTTTTCAAGCACCGTGCCGAAACGCTGGGTCGTCGCGTAGATTTCCGGCTCGGCTTCGGCCGACAGGCGGATCGTCTTGGCGTAGCAGCCGCCTTCGAAGTTGAAGATGCCGTTTTCGCCCCAGCCGTGCTCGTCGTCGCCGATCAGCGTGCGGCTCGGATCGGCCGACAGCGTCGTCTTGCCGGTGCCGGACAGGCCGAAGAACACGGCGGCATCGCCATCAGGGCCGACATTGGCCGAGCAGTGCATCGGCATGACCTTCTTCGACGGCAGCAGCCAGTTGAGGACGGTGAAGACCGACTTCTTCATCTCGCCGGCATAGTAGGTACCGGCAATGAGCACGATGCCGCGCGAAAGATCGCAGGCGATCATGGTTTCCGTGCGGGCGCCGTGGCGCGCCGGGTCAGCCTTGAAGGTCGGCAGGTCGATGATCGTCAGCTTTGGCACGAAGCCGGCAAGATCCTTCTCTTCCGGACGGATGAGCAGGTTGCGGATGAACAGCGAATGCCAGGCAAGTTCCGTGACGACGCGGGTCGGCAGGGCATATTCGGCATCGGCACCGCCGACGAGATCCTGCACGAAGAGGTCGCGGCCGGCGGCATGCGCCAGCATGTCGGCATGAAGCACGTCGAAATGCTCGCGCGACACGGCCTTGTTGTTGTCCCACCAAATGGCGCCGTCGGTGTTTTCGTCGCGTACGACGAACTTGTCCTTCGGCGAGCGGCCGGTGTGCTGGCCGGTCAGCGCGCGAAGGGCGCCGTGGGCGGTCTTGACAGCTTCGCCGCGGCCGAGCGCCTCTTCATAGAGGGCTTCTGCTGCAAAGTTGTACCGGACCGTGCCGTTGGTGTCGATGCCCATCGAGGCGAGCCCCTGAGCGGGGTTGCGAATGCCAAGTTCCTGCATGGTCCAGTTTCCCTCCATGGACGAAGACCCAGGTGAATTTTGCGGAACCTAATATTCGCCCGTCATAAAAACAAGAGGAGAATCGAAATTAGGCAATGATATCAATTAATTAATCGATTTAAATAATAGTCTTACTTTTTTAATCGTTTGAATAATCGATTTAAAAATGACTCGGAAACGCGGCCTCGAACGTCTCCCTTTATCTTTGCCACAATTTGTTCCACCTTTACCCCCAGACAAGCGTCTCACTCATCCAGGACAGGAACTCGAATCCGAGGTCGGGAAAGGCGCCCATGAATATGGAGACTAGCAGGATGCAGACGATCGCACTCGTCGACGACGACCGGAATATCCTCACATCCGTGTCGATCGCACTGGAGGCCGAGGGTTACAAGGTGGAGACCTATACGGACGGCGCCTCGGCGCTCGACGGCCTTCTCGCCCGCCCTCCGCACCTTGCAATCTTCGATATCAAGATGCCCCGCATGGACGGCATGGAGCTCTTGCGGCGGCTGCGCCAGAAGTCGGACATCCCCGTCATCTTCCTCACCTCGAAGGACGAGGAGATCGACGAACTGTTCGGCCTCAAGATGGGCGCCGACGACTTCATCACCAAGCCGTTCTCGCAGCGCCTGCTGGTCGAGCGCGTCAAGGCGATCCTGCGGCGCGCCTCGAGCCGCGAGGCGGCGGCCTCGGCCGGCAGCGGCAATGCCGCAAAGCCCGGCGAGGTCACGGCCCGCTCGCTCGAACGCGGCCAGCTCGTCATGGACCAGGAGCGCCATACCTGCACCTGGAAGGGCGAGCCGGTAACGCTGACCGTCACGGAGTTCCTCATCCTGCATTCGCTGGCCCAGCGCCCCGGTGTCGTGAAGAGCCGCGATTCGCTGATGGATGCGGCCTATGACGAGCAGGTCTATGTCGACGACCGCACGATCGACAGCCACATCAAGCGGCTTCGCAAGAAGTTCAAGATGGTCGACGACGACTTCGACATGATCGAAACCCTCTACGGCGTCGGCTACCGCTTCCGCGAATCGGCCTGAGGCGCACCGCGCCTTCGATGCGATTTCACTTGCATCGAAGGCGGCGGCGATGGCATGCCGCAGTCCGGGCGGCGTGCGACGCCGCTCGCATGCAAGGATAGGACCGCGTGTCGCAGAAGATGCTCGAAAGGGATGGAGGGGAAGCCGACAGCCGGCCCGCGCCGCGTTCGTTCCGGCGTCGCTGGACCCATCCCTTCACGCTGGCGCGCCGCATCTTCGGCAATGCGGTCTTTTCCAGCCTCACGCGCCGCATCATGTTCTTCAACCTCGTCGCGCTCGTCGTGCTCGTCGCAGGTATCCTCTACCTCAACCAGTTCCGCGAAGGCCTGATAGATGCGCGCGTCGAAAGCCTGCTGACGCAGGGCGAAATCATCGCCGGCGCGATTTCAGCCTCAGCTTCGGTCGACACCAATTCGATCACCATCGATCCGGAAAAGCTGCTCGAACTTCAGGCCGGCCAGAGCATCACGCCGCTGCCGAACGACGAGGACCTGGAATTCCCGATCAATCCCGAGCGCGTCGCCCCTGTCCTCAGGCGGCTGATCTCGCCCACCCGCACCCGCGCGCGCATCTACGATACGGATGCGAACCTGCTGCTCGATTCACGCCACCTCTATACCCAGGGCCAGGTGCTGCGCTTCGACCTGCCACCGGTGGAGCCGGAAAGCAGCAGCCTCATCGATCGCCTGAATGTGTGGTTCAACCGCATCCTCCAGCCGAGCAACCTGCCGCAATACAAGGAAGCGCCGGGCGGTGACGGCGCGATCTATCCGGAAGTGATGAATGCGCTGACCGGCGTGCGCGGCTATGTGGTGCGCGTCAACGACAAGGGCGAGCTGATCGTCTCGGTGGCCGTGCCGGTGCAGCGCTTCCGCGCCGTGCTCGGCGTGCTGCTTCTTTCAACGCAGGCCGGCGACATCGACAAGATCGTGCATGCCGAGCGCCTTGCCATCATGCGGGTCGCGGGCGTTGCCGGCCTCGTCAACATCGCGCTGTCGCTGCTGCTCTCCAGCACCATCGCCAACCCGCTGCGCCGGCTTTCGGCCGCGGCGGTGCGCGTGCGCCGCGGCGCCAAGGACCGTGAGGAAATCCCCGACTTCTCCGTGCGCCAGGACGAGATCGGCAACCTTTCCATTGCCCTGCGCCAGATGACGGCGGCGCTCTACGACCGCATCGACGCGATCGAGAGTTTCGCGGCCGACGTCAGTCACGAACTGAAAAACCCGCTGACCTCGCTGCGCAGCGCCGTGGAGACCCTGCCGCTCGCCCGCACGGAGGATTCCAAGAAGCGCCTGCTCGACATCATCCAGCACGACGTGCGCCGCCTCGACCGCCTGATCAGCGACATTTCCGACGCCTCGCGCCTCGATGCCGAACTTGCCCGCAGCGACGCGCGCACCGTCGATCTCGAAAAACTGCTCGGCGACCTCATCGACATTTCCCGCCAGGTCAATACGCGCAAGAAGCCGGTCGTCCTCGACTTCGTCGTCGACCGGAAGGACAATCCGAAGACCAGGTTCGAAATCAGCGGCTATGAGCTGCGTATCGGCCAGATCGTGACCAACCTCATCGAGAATGCCCGCTCCTTCGTGCCCGATCCGGGCGGACGCATCGTCGTTCGCCTGTCGCGCGGCCGCAACGACCGCTGCATCATCCAGATCGAGGACAACGGGCCCGGCATCCAGGCGGAAGATATCGACCGCATCTTCGAGCGCTTCTACACGGACCGCCCGGCCACCGAGGATTTTGGTCAGAATTCCGGCCTCGGCCTCTCCATCTCGCGGCAGATCGCCGAGGCACATGGCGGCACGCTGAAGGCGGAAAATATCACCGACAAGGAGACCGGCGAAATCACCGGCGCCCGCTTCACGCTCGCCCTGCCGGCGGGCGCACAGAAATGACCGCCCCCGCCAACGTGCACGGAACGGCTATCGTGATCGGCACGACGGGCCTGCTGTTCGTCGGGCCTTCCGGCGCGGGCAAGAGCGCCGTCGCGCTGCATTGCATCGGCGAGGCCCGCGCCCGCGGGCTGTTCGCCGCCCTCGTCAGCGATGACCAGGTTCTGGTGTCGCAGGCGGACGGCCGCCTTGTCGCCCGGGCGCCTGCCAGCATCGCGGGCCTGATGGAAGTGCGCGGGGCAGGCATCATCAAGATGGAGACGGTCGAGGAGGCCGTGCTGCACCGGGCCATCCGCCCGATCGAGCCGCCGTTTGCCGAGCGCCTGCCGCCGGCGGGCGAGACCCACGAGGTTCTTCCCGCGCTTTTTCTGCCGCTGACCCGCCTGCCGCTCTTTCCCGGCTGCACGGCTTTCTCGACATTGGTCGCAATCCACCCGGAAATCCTGAAAAGTTGACTGCGAAAGACCGCGGCTGAAGCAAAACCGGGCATTTTGGGCTTGCACTTGGCCTTTTCGCTGACATGATGGCCAGCCCAGCGGTGGACGGAGTTATTGCATTGCGATAAAAGGCCGTCCGTCTGTGTCGGGAAACTGGAGCGACTGCTAATGATCGGACTGGTGCTTGTCACCCATGGCAAGCTGGCGGATGAATTCCGGCACGCCCTCGAACACGTCGTCGGTCCGCAAAAGGCCATCGAGACGGTCTGTATCGGCCCCGAGGACGACATGGACCAGCGCCGCCAGGATATCCTGGAAGCGGTCATGACCGCCGATCAGGGCCATGGCGTCATCATCCTCACCGACATGTTCGGCGGCACGCCGTCGAACCTTGCCATTTCGGTGATGACGGGCGAGGGCATCGAGGTGATTGCCGGCGTCAACCTTCCCATGCTGATCAAGCTCGCCGGCATTCGCGGCGAGAACAACATGGAAAAGGCGCTGATCGACGCATCGGAGGCCGGCCGCAAATATATCAACGTGGCGAGCCGCGTGCTCAGCGGCAAATAAGGTCTCCTATCGTCCATGACCGCCTCGAAAGAGCTTCTCATCATCAACAAGCGGGGTCTGCACGCCCGCGCCTCGGCGAAATTCGTCCAGACGGTCGATGGCTACGATGCGGAGGTCACCGTCTCCAAGGACGGCATGACCGTGGGCGGCACCTCGATCATGGGCCTGATGATGCTGGCCGCCAGCCCCGGCTGCAGCGTGTTCGTCACCGCGACGGGCGCCCAGGCGCGCGAGGTGCTCGACGCGCTCGACACGCTTGTCGCCGACCGCTTCGGCGAGGAAATGTAAGCTTCCCGTTAATATAAGGATATAAAGACTTCTTTATATCCAGTTGCTCCAACCGCCGTTTCCTGATAGGAAGCGCCATCATCATTGCAACTGTTCGTTTTTTTTTGCAATTCCGGATGCAAACGGCGCTCGCTCTTGCTGGAATTGCCCAGAAGGCCGGAGACCTCATGACCACCACGCAGGACTACCACGTCGCCGACATCGCGCTTGCCGATTTCGGCCGCAAGGAAATTCAGATCGCCGAGACGGAAATGCCGGGCCTGATGGCCTGCCGCGAAGAGTTTGGCGCAGCCAAGCCCCTCAAGGGCGCGCGTATCACCGGCTCGCTGCACATGACCATCCAGACGGCCGTTCTCATCGAGACGCTGGTGGAACTCGGCGCGGACGTGCGCTGGGCCTCGTGCAACATCTTCTCCACGCAGGACCATGCCGCCGCCGCGATCGCCGCCGCCGGCATCCCGGTCTATGCCGTGAAGGGTGAGACCCTCACCGAATACTGGGATTATACCGACAAGATCTTCCAGTGGGCCGATGGCGGCCTGTCCAACATGATCCTCGACGATGGCGGCGACGCCACCATGTACATCCTGCTCGGCGCACGCGCCGAAGCCGGTGAAAACGTGCTGGTGAACCCCGGCTCGGAAGAAGAGGAAATCCTCTTCGCACAGATCAAGAAGCGCCTTGCCGCCTCCCCGGGCTGGTTCACCAAGCAGCGCGACGCCATCCAGGGTGTGACCGAGGAAACGACGACCGGCGTCAACCGTCTCTACCAGCTCCAGCAGAAGGGCCTGCTGCCCTTCCCTGCGATCAACGTCAACGATTCCGTCACCAAGTCGAAGTTCGACAACAAGTACGGCTGCAAGGAATCGCTGGTCGACGGCATCCGCCGCGGCACCGACGTGATGATGGCCGGCAAGGTCGCCGTCGTCTGCGGCTATGGCGACGTCGGCAAGGGCTCCGCCGCCTCCCTGCGTGGCGCTGGTGCCCGCGTGAAGGTCACGGAAATCGACCCGATCTGCGCCCTGCAGGCCGCCATGGACGGTTTTGAAGTCGTGCAGCTCGAAGATGTTGTCTCCAGCGCCGACATCTTCATCACCACGACCGGCAACAAGGACGTCATCCGCGTGGATCACATGCGCGAGATGAAGGACATGGCGATCGTCGGCAATATCGGCCACTTCGACAACGAGATCCAGGTCGCCGCGCTGAAGAACTTCAAGTGGACGAACATCAAGCCGCAGGTCGACATGATCGAATTCCCGAAGGGCAACCGCATGATCCTGCTGTCGGAAGGCCGCCTGCTGAACCTCGGCAACGCGACCGGCCACCCGTCCTTCGTCATGTCTGCCTCGTTCTCGAACCAGGTGCTCGCCCAGATCGAGCTCTACACGAAGGGCGACGCCTACAAGAACGAAGTCTACGTCCTGCCCAAGCAGCTCGACGAGAAGGTCGCCCGCCTTCACCTCGCCAAGCTCGGCGCAAGGCTCACGGAACTCTCCGAGGAGCAGGCCGGCTATATCGGCGTGACGACACAGGGCCCGTTCAAGGCCGAACACTACAGGTACTGATCCTTACCCGGATTATCCACAACATCTAGAGGCTGCGCGCTTGACAAGGCGCGCAGCTTCTTTTTTGGCCCCATCCCTTCCCGAAGATTCTGGAACCAAGTATCGTTAAGGCGTTGATTCGGCGTGCAGATGCGGACCTTTCGCGCTGGATCGGGATGTCTTGTCGATCAGGCGGCAAACGGACGGAGACATACCGGGGATGATGTCGGAATTGAAACGAAGCCGTTCCGGGCAGGCTTTTGCCATGCCGGAGCGGGATGAGGCGCATTCACCAGCGCTGCAAAATGACCTTATGGTTAACGGATGGTTTACGGATGGCAGGCGCCGTCTCGTATCGATCCTGACGGCCGGCTCTGCGCTGGCCTCGCTTGCCGGCCCGGCCCATGCCGCCGGCCCCTATCTTGCCACCACGGAAATCGTCACGGTCTCCATGCTGCTCGGCGTGATGTCGGCCGCCATGGTTTCCGCCATCTGGATGATCCGTCAGCGCGGCCGCATGGAAGCGGAAAACCGCGAGCTGAAGGCGCATCTTTCCGATGCGCGCCACAACGTTTCCCGCCTGCAGGCGCTGATCGGCGACAAGAACCGCCGCATCGTCGTGTGGGACGGCCTTTCCAACAAGCCGGAATTCCTCGGCCAGCTTCCGGCCGAAACCGGCGCGCCGCTGGCCGACCGCGATTTCCTCGCCTTCGGCCGCTGGCTGAAGCCCAATTCCGCCGCCGAGATCGAACGCGCCGTCGAAAAGCTGCGCTCGCAGGCGCAGAGCTTCGACCTTGTCGTCGAGACAACCCGCGACGAGGTGGTGGAAGCCCAGGGCCGCGTTTCCGGCGGACAGGCCTTCGTGCGCTTCGTGGCGCTGAACAACCTGCGCGCGGAAGCGGCGGAACTCAAGCTCGAGCGCGACCGGCTGGTCGCTGCGCTCAGCACCCTGCAGGGCCTGCTCGACCAGATCGACCTTCCCGTCTGGCAGCGTGGCGCCGATGGTGCGCTCGCCTGGGTGAACGAAGCCTATGCCGAGGCCGTCGAGGCCAAGGATGCAACCAGCGCCGTTCATGAGGGCCGCGAACTCCTGCCGACCATTGCCCGCGAGAAAATCCGCGCGACGAGCAGCTACGACGCCCCCTTCCGCGACAAGGTCTCGACCGTCGTGCACGGCAATCGCAGCTTCTTCGATGTCGTCGATTCGCGCAGCGCGACCGGTTCTGCCGGCATCGCCGTCAACATTTCCGATATCGAGGCCGTGCGCGAGGAACTCGTGCGCACGCTGCAGAGCCATGCCGAAACGCTCGACCACCTAGCGACGCCGGTGGCGATCTTCGACGGCGAACAGCGCCTGCAATTCTACAACCAGGCCTTCCAGCGCATGTGGGAGATCGAGACGGCCTTCCTCGAAAGCAAGCCGGGCAATGGCGAGCTGCTCGACCGCCTGCGCGCCGGGGGCAAGCTGCCGGAACAGCTCAACTGGAAACAGTGGAAGGACACCGCGCTTTCGGTCTACCGCGCAATCGAGACGCAGACCGACCTGTGGCACCTGCCGAACGGCCAGACCCTGCGCGTCTTCGCCACCGCCCGCCCGCAGGGCGGCGCGACCTGGGTGTTCGAGAACCTGACCGAGAAGGTCGATCTGGAAACGCGCTACAACACGCTGGTCCAGGTTCAGGACGAGACGATCGATCATCTCGCCGAAGGCATCGCCGTGTTCAGCCCGGACGGGCGTATCCGCCTTTCCAACCCGGCATTCCGCGCGCTGTGGGGCATCAGCGAGGCCGAGGCAAAATCCGGCACCCATATCCGCGCCATCGAACAGGCCTGCGCGCCCTCCTATGACAGGCCCGACGGCTGGAAGCGCTTTGCGCACATGATCACCAGCTTCGACGACGAGCGGCCTTCCTGCCAGGGCATGCTGGAACTGCGCACCGGGCTGGTGCTCGACTTCGCGGTCATCCCGCTGTCCAACGCCCAGACGATGCTGACCTTCGTCAACATCACCGACAGCGTGCGTGTCAGCCGCGCCCTCACGGAAAAGAATGAGGCGCTGCGCAAGGCCGATGCGCTGAAGAACGATTTCGTGCAGCACGTCTCCTACGAGCTGCGCTCGCCGCTCACCAACATCATCGGTTTCGCGGATCTCCTGAAGACGCCGACCATGGGCGAGCTCAACGATCGGCAATCGGAATATGTCGACCATATCGCGACGTCCTCGGCGGTGCTGCTGACCATCGTCAACGACATTCTCGACCTTGCGACCGTCGATGCCGGCATCATGGAACTCGACTATACGGAGATCAATCTGACGGACCTGCTCGACGACGTGTCGATGCAGTTCGCCGACCGCCTGCACGATGCGCAGGTGACGCTGGAAATCACGGCGCCGGACAATCTCGGCTCCATGGTCGCCGACCAGCAGCGCCTCAAGCAGATACTCATCAAGCTCCTGGGCAATGCCGCGAATTTCGCACCGCAGGGCACCTCCATCGGCCTTCGGTGCTGGCGCGAGGGCAGCGATCTCGTCTTCACGGTCTCCGATCGCGGGCCGGGCATTCCGCAAGACGTTCTGAAAACGGTCTTCAACCGCTTCGAGAGCCACGGACGCCACGGCGGAGCGGGCCTTGGCCTGTCCATCGTCGAAAGCTTCGTCAGCCTCCATCACGGCACCGTCAGCATCGACAGCCATGAGGGCCGCGGAACGCTGGTCACCTGCCGTATCCCCTCGGCGACGATGACCTCCTTCGCAGCGGCGGAATAGGCACCCATGTCGCTCGACATCTTCCTCGCCGACGAAGCCGCAACCCTCCGCTTCGGCGAGGACATGGCGCTGGCTTTCAAGCGCGGCGACTATGTCGCGCTGGAAGGCGATCTTGGCGCCGGCAAGTCGACCTTTTCGCGTGCGCTGATCCGCGCCATCGCCGACGACGCCTATCTGGAAGTCCCAAGCCCGACCTTCACGCTCGTCCAGCTCTACGACCTGCGCATCCCCGTCGCGCATTTCGACCTCTACCGCATCGCGGACGCTGCCGAAATCGACGAACTCGGCTTCGACGAGGCGCTTTCCGACGGCATCTGTCTCGTCGAATGGCCGGACAAGGGGGCCGGCGCGCTGCCTGCGGAGGGCATCACACTCACCTTCGTGCACGAGGGCGACGGCCGGCGCGTTGCAATCGACGCTCCGGCACCGGCGCTTGCCCGCATCCGGCGCGCACTGGCGATCCGTGCTTTCCTTGACGGGCGCGGCTACGGGAATGCGGCACGCCGACACCTGACCGGCGACGCTTCCGTGCGCGCCTATGAGCATATCGAGGCCGGCGGCAAGCGCTACGTGCTGATGGATTCGCCGCGCCAGCCGCCCGGACCGATCCTCGCGCATGGCAAATACTACCAGCAGATCGCCCATATCGCCGAGGACGTGAAGCCGTTCATCGCGATCGGCAAATATCTCGTGTCGCGCGGCCTTTGCGCGCCGGCGATATACGAGATGGATATCGAGCAGGGCATTCTGCTGATCGAGGACCTCGGCAACGACGGTGTGCTCGACGAGAACGGCGCGCCGATCGCGGAGCGCTACCGCGAAAGCGCAGCTTGCCTCGCGCAGATGCACGGGCAGGCCTTTTCGCGCGATCTTCCGGTTGCGGGCGATATCGTCCATCGCGTGCCGGATTTCGACCGTGACGCCATGCAGATCGAGGTCAGCCTGCTGACTGACTGGTATGTGCCCTGGAAGTGCGGCACGCCGGCAAGCGATGACGAGCGGCGCGACTATGTCGCCATCTGGGATGCGCTGATCGCAAGCCTTGCCAGCGCCGAGCACAACCTGTTGCTGCGCGACTTCCATTCGCCCAACATCATCTGGCGACCGGATGCGGATGGCACCGACCGGGTCGGCATCATCGACTTCCAGGACGCGATGATCGGCCCCTCGGCCTATGACCTCGCCTCGCTCGTGCAGGACGCCCGCGTCGACATCCCGGACGAACTCGCCGACAACCTGCTCGAGCACTATCTTTCCCTGCGCGGCAGGGATTCCGGCTTCGACCGGGAGCGTTTTTCCCGCGACTGGCATGTCATGGCGGCGCAGCGTAACTGCAAGCTCGTCGGCCTTTGGGTGCGCCTGATGCAGCGCGACGGCAAGCCTTCCTACATGCGCCACATGCCGCGCACCCTGCGCAATCTGCAGCGGGCGCTGTCCCATCCCGACCTCGCCCCCTTGCGCGCGTGGTGCGAAAAGGCTGGAATCCTCGCGACCGAATCATAAGCGCGAGTACCGCATGAAAATCGAAGACGCCATGGTGCTGGCCGCCGGCCTTGGAACGCGCCTGCGCCCCATCACCGACACGATGCCGAAGCCGCTGGTGCCGATCGCCGGAAAGCCGATGATCGACTACGGGCTCGACGCACTGGCGGATGCGGGCGTCACGCGCGCCGTCGTCAACGTGCATCATTTCGCCGACCAGATGACGGCGCATCTGGCAAACCGCACGGTGCCGGACATCATCCTCTCCGACGAGACGGAGCAGTTGATGAACTCCGGCGGGGGACTGGCCAGGGGCCTGAAGCTGCTCGGTGCCGACCCCGTTCTGGTGATGAATGCCGATCTCTTCTGGATCGGCGAGACGCCCGGTGAAAAGACCAATCTCCAGCGGCTGGCGGAAGGCTTCGACCCCGAGCGCATGGACATGATCATGCTCTGCGTGCGGCTGGAGGACACCACCGGCCACAACGGCAAGAAGGATTTCTCACTGGACGGCGAAGGCCGCCTCACCCGTTATCGGGAGGGTAGCGGCAGCCCGGTCGTCTATGCCGGCGCGCTCGCCCTGATGCCGTCCCTGCTCGACGACGCGCCGGACGACGCCTTCAACCTCAACATCTATTTCGACCGCGCCATCGAGAAGGGCCGCCTGTTCGGCATCATGCTGGAGGGCCACTGGATCACCGTCGGTACGCCGGAGGCAATCGGCGCGGCGGAAGCCGTGATCGGCAGCTTCCGCGAGGCGCTCGCATGACACAGGATCGGGGCGGCCGCATCTATTCGATCCCGGCCAGCCTGCCCTTCCTCAGGACGGTCGCGCAGAATCTTGTCGCCGGCCGGCTGGTTCCCGGCTTCACCTATGATCCGGCCGATCCGCTGGCGCTGGCCGACGTGACGATCTATGTGCCGACCCGGCGTTCGGCCCGCGTCATCCGGTCGGAATTCGTCGATCTGTTCGGCGGGCGCTCGGCCATCCTGCCCACCATCCGCGCGCTCGGCGAGACGGATGACGACAGCGGCTTCTTCGACGAGGTGGCGCCGGCGCTCATCGACATGGCAGAGCCGCTGTCCGGCCCGACGCGCCTGCTGGAACTGGCCCGCCTTGTGCTGGCCTGGCGCAACCGGCTGCCGGCCGCCGTCACGTCCATCCATGCCGAAAGCCCGCTGGTCGCGCCGGCAAGCCCGGCCGATGCCGTCTGGCTCGCCCGCAACCTCGCCGAGATCATCGATGCGATGGAAACGGAGGAGCTGGACTGGTCGGCGCTGGAAAACCTCGACATTTCCAACCATGCCCTATGGTGGCAGCTCACCGCCGAATTCCTGAAGATCGCCAGCGAATACTGGCCGGCGCGGCTTGCCGAGCTCGGCCGTTCCTCCCCCTCGCTCCGGCGCAATGCGACCTTGCATGCCGAGACGGAGCGCTACCGCCATTCGCTGCCCGGCGGCCCGGTGATCATCGCCGGTTCGACGGGCTCCATTCCCGCCACCGCCGACCTGATCGCCGCTGTCGCAACGCTGCCGAACGGCGTCGTCATCCTGCCGGGGCTCGACGGCTTCATGTCGGATGCCGAGTGGCTGCTGGTCGGCCATCAGGGCGGTGACGGCACGCAAAAACCCGATGCGGCCTCCCGCAGCCATCCGCAATACGGCCTGCACCGCCTGCTCACCCGCATGGGACGCACCCGGAGCGACGTCGAAACACTCGGCGCTCCCGACGCACATCTCGAATACCGGTCGCACATCCTCTCCAGCGCCTTCCTGCCGACGCAGGCGACGGCCGGCTGGGGTGAGATTCGCGGCACGCTCGACGCCGGGCAGATGGGCGAGGCCTTCCGCGACGTCTCGCTGGTGGAAGCGGCAAACGAGCGCGAGGAAGCGCTGGCCATCGCCATCGCGCTGCGTTTGGCGCTGGAAGACGGCGAGGACGCCCAGGCGGCGTTGATCACGCCGGACCGCAAGCTCGGAAGGCGCGTTGCTGCAGAACTTGCCCGCTTCGGCATCGAGGCGGACGATTCGGCCGGCACGCCGCTTCTCTCGACGCCGCAGGGCACATTGCTGCGGCTCGTCGTCGAGGCGGCGCTGCGCCCCGGCGATCCGGTGCCGCTGGTCGCCCTGCTCAAGCATCCGCTGGCGCGCTTCGGCCTGACGGACGACACGATGCGCGCGGCCGTGACCGCGCTGGAGCTGACGACGCTGCGCGGCGGCACTGCGGAAATCGACATTTCGGTGCTCGAACCGCTGCTGGACGCCGCCATCGCGCAGCAGGCGAAGGATCGCCATCCGCCCGTCTGGCGCACCGCGCTGCCGGAAGAGGCCGTTTCGCTGGCCCGCCACCTGACGCGCCGGATCGCCGAAGCCGTCGAACCGCTGGCGGGCATGCTCGTGCAGCACAGCCGCACCGGGCGGCGCTTCTCCTCCAAGCTGGCCTTGTCGGACTGGTCGGAACGGACCGGCCGCGCGCTGGAGGCCGTGGCGGTGGACGAGCGCGGCGACCTTGCAACGCTCTGGTCGGGAGAAGCCGGCGACAGCCTCGCCAATCTCCTGAAAAGCGTCATCGAGACGGACGGGCAGATCGAAGCCGACGGGCCGCAATGGTGCGACATCATCGAGGCGCTGGCGGCGAGCGAAAGCGTCAAGCCGCGCTCCATGCGCCACCCGCGCGTCTTCATCTTCGGCGCGCTCGAATCGCGCCTGCAGAGCGTCGACACAGTGGTGATCGGCGGGCTCAACGAGGGCACCTGGCCGGGACAGGCGGCGAACGACGCCTTCCTCTCCCGCATCATGAAGGTCGAGATCGGCCTGGAGCCACCCGAGCGGCGCATCGGCCAGCTCGGCCACGACCTGCAAATGGCCGCAGGCGCGCCCAAGGTCGTGCTGACGCGGGCGCTGCGCAGCGGCACCGCGCCGACGGTCGCCTCGCGCTGGCTGCAACGCCTGCTCGCCGTTGGCGGCCCGGCGCTGGCAAACGACCTGCGCATTCGCGGCCGGGATTTCATCGAATGGGCGAATGCCGTCGACAAGAGCGCGCCGGTGCCGAATGCCCCCCGCCCCGCCCCGCGCCCGCCGGCAGACTTGCAGCCGAAGAAATATTCCTTCAGCGAGGTGGGGCGGCTGCGCCGCGACCCCTACGCGATCTATGCCCGGCATATCCTGCGGCTCGACCCGATCGCGCCCTTCAACCTCGATCCGGGACCGGCCGAGCGCGGCTCGCTCTATCACCGGATCGTCGACCGCTTCGTGCGCGAGGAGAAGACCGCCGAGCCGCTGGCGCTGATCGACCGTATCCTCAACGAGGAATTCGACGCGGTCGCCCTGCCCCCGCATATCGATGCCGTCTGGCGGCCGCGTTTTGCCGCCGTCGGCCGCGCCTTCGTCAACTGGCATCTTGGACGGGCGCGGGACGTGCGCGAAAGCCTAACGGAGGTGCCGGCCTCGCTCGATCTTTCCGTTGCCGGCATACGCCTCACCGGCATTGCCGACCGCATCGACATCCTGCCGGATGGCAGCGCCGATCTTCTCGACTACAAGACGGGCAGCACACCGTCGCTGAAGGTCGCCCGCGCGCTGCTCGATCCGCAGCTTGCGCTGGAGGCGGCAGCGATCAGGCGCGGCGCCTTCCGCGGCCCCGGCATTCGCGAGCCGGCGAACCTTCTCTATGTGCGCCTCAAGCCCGGCGAACGGTTCAAGGCCGAGCAGGTCAACAATGAGCAGGCGAAATCCGCCAATGCGACGCCGAAATCCGCTTCAGAGCTTGCCGAGGAATCGCTCACGGAGCTGGAAAAGCTGCTGACGGGCCTGATCGAGGGGCGCTACGGGTTTGCATCCCGGCTCATACCCGAGCAGGAACGAAGCTATGGCGGGGAGTACGACCATCTGGCGCGCGTCGCCGAATGGTCTTCCGCAGAAAACAGCGAGGAGAGCGACGATGCTTGAGGAAGATCGGCCCGTCTCCGCAGATCCCGCCGCCTGGCTGAGCTGGACGTCGCAGAAACAGGCGACGGCCTCCGATCCCGGCCGCTCCGCCTGGGTTTCGGCCAATGCCGGCTCGGGCAAGACGCACGTCCTGACGCAGCGGGTCATCCGCCTGCTTCTGGCCGGCTGCCGGCCGTCCGCCATTCTCTGCCTGACCTATACCAAGGCCGCCGCCTCCGAAATGTCGAACCGCGTCTTCGAGCGGCTTGCCGAATGGGCGACCCTTTCCGACGAGGCGCTTTGCGACCGCGTGGCGGCCATCGAGGGCGAGCGGCCCGGCCTCTTCAAGCTCGCCGAGGCGCGGCGCCTCTTCGCCCGGGCGCTGGAAACGCCGGGCGGGTTGAAGATCCAGACCATCCACGCCTTCTGCGAGGCGCTGCTGCACCAGTTTCCGCTGGAAGCCAATGTCGCCGGGCATTTTTCCGTTCTCGACGACCGGGCCGCGACCGTGTTGCTGGCCGATGCCCGCCGCACGCTCCTGACCGCGACGACCAACGAGGACGACGGAGCGCTCGCAAGCGCCTTCGCCACCGTGCTCGACATTGCCGACGATACCGGGCTGGAGCGGCTGATTTCCGATATCGTCGCCAGCCGCGGTCCGATCCACGAATTCCTCGAAGCCGCCGACGAAGCGGGTGGCATGGATGCGGTGCTGCGGCGCGAAACCGGCCTTGCACCTAGCGAGACCGCGGAGGATATCCTCGCCGCCTTCTGGCCGCTCGACGGCCTGCAGGGCGCGGTGCTCGAATCCTATCTCGCCGCGGCGGAAAGCCTTGGCAGCGAGACGGTGAAGACGTCGGCCGCCGGCCTGCGCGGACTTGCACGCCTGACGGACGCCGAGGCGCGCCGGGCGGGGCTCGCCGATCTCTTCTTCACGGCAGCAGGCGCGCCGCGCAGCCTGGATCGTTCGTTCCTGTCGAAGAAGGTGAAGGACAGCGCACCGCAATTCGAAGCCGCGCTGCTTGCCGCACAAAGCCACGTCATCGCCTGCGACGACCGGCTGCGGCGCTTTCGCATGTACGAAGCGACGCAGGCGGCCCTCATCATCGCCGAGCGGCTGATCGGCGACTATGAGGACCTGAAGCGGGCGCGCAGCCTTCTCGATTTCAACGACCTGATCGACCGCACCGCGGCGCTTCTGACGCGCGACAAGGTCAGCGCCTGGGTGCACTACAAGCTCGACCAGGGCATCGACCATATCCTCGTCGACGAGGCGCAGGACACCAGCCCGCGGCAATGGCAGATCGTCAAGGCGCTGACCGACGACTTCTTCGCCGGCAAAACGGCGCGCGTGACGGGGCGCACGATCTTCGCCGTGGGCGACGAGAAACAGTCGATCTACTCCTTCCAGGGCGCGCGCCCGGAGCGCTTTGCCGAGGAAGGCCGGGAGGTATCGAGGCGAACGCGGGCGGCAGACACCGCCTTCAGCCCGATCCGCCTGCTGCTGTCCTTCCGCTCGACGCGCGACGTGCTTTCGGCCGTCGACCGGGTCTTTCTCGACCCCGCCAATGCGCGCGGCCTGTCGCCGGATGGCGACGAGATCGTGCATGCCTCGAACCGTGGCCGCGAGCCGGGCGCGGTCGACATCTGGGACGTGATCGCCGCGCCGCCGGGCCTCGATGAAGAGGACTGGACGGCGCCGTTCGATGCGGTTGCCGAGGAAGCACCGATCAATGTGCTGGCGCGCCGCATCGCCGATACGCTCGCCGGCTGGATCGGCCAGGAGACCGTGACGGAAAAGGGCAAGACACGGCGAATGGAGGCCGGCGACGTCATCGTTCTGGTGCGCAAGCGCGATGCCTTCGTCAACGCCCTGACCCGCACGCTGAAGCAGCGGCACAACCTGCCCGTGGCCGGTGCCGACCGGCTGGTGCTGACGAAGCATATCGCCGTGCAGGACCTGATGGCGCTCGGCCGTTTCGCGGTCTTGCCGCAGGACGACCTTTCGCTGGCTTCCCTGCTGAAAAGCCCGCTCTTCGGCCTCGACGAGGATGCGCTGTTCGCCCTTGCCGCCCAGCGCGCCGAAAGACAAAGCCTTTGGGCGCGGCTGCGCGAAATGGCGGAAACGGATGCGGCGCTTTCCCCCATCGTTCGCCGGCTCGAGGGCACGATCCGCGATGCGCGCGGCCAGTCCGTGCATGATTTCTATGCCCGCATTCTCGGTGCGGGCGGCGGGCGGCGGGCGTTCCTTGCCCGGCTCGGCGTGGAGGCCGGCGAGATCATCGACGAATTCCTGACCTTCGCGCTCGACCAGGAGGAAAACGGCCTGCCGGGATTGCAGGCATTCGTCTCGACGCTGGAGCTTGAGGCCCCGACGGTCAAGCGCGAGCAGGACAAGGCGCGCGGCGAGATCCGCATCATGACAGTGCATGCCGCCAAGGGACTGGAAGCGCCGGTCGTCTTCCTCGTCGATGGCGGTGCGAAGCCGTTCAGTTCAAGCCACATGCCGCAGCTGCGCTTCCTGTCCGCACCCGGCCTTGCCGGCGGCCTGCCGGCCTGGCTGCCGCTGAAGGATCTCGGCAACGAGCTGTCCGGGGCCGATGCCGAGCGCATCAAGGCCGGGGCCGAGGAAGAGTACCGCCGCCTGCTCTATGTGGCGATGACCCGCGCCGCCGACCGGCTCGTCGTGTGCGGCTATCGCGGAAAGCTGGAGAACAAGGACACCTGGCACCCGATGATCGCGGCGGCGCTTTCGGCCGATGGCGAGCGGTGCGTGGAAACGACCTTTGCGACGGCGGGCGAGAGCTGGCAGGGATTTTCCTGGCGCGAGGCCGGCGCGGCGGCTCCGGGCGACGTCGTCGTCGTGAGCATTGAGGAAAAGGTGAAGGTAGCCTTGCCGGATGCGCTCGGCCGGCCCCTGCCGCCGCAGAAGGCCCTGCCGCGGCCGCTCAGCCCTTCGGGCGCGGCCGCCGTGATCGAGACGGATACGGCCGATCTTCTGGTTCCCTCCGCGCTCTTTGGCCGGAAGGGCGGTGCGCACGGCACCGGCCTTGCGCTGGAGCGCGGGCGCATCCTGCACCGCTTCCTGCAGGTCCTGCCCTCCTTCAGTCCGGCAGAGCGGCCGGCCGCGGCACAGCGCTATCTCGCGCGGGCGGCCGCCCATTGGCCGGAAAGCGCACGCATGTCGCTCGTTGCAGCGGCGCTGGCCGTGATCGGCGACGCCAGCCTTGCCTCGATCTTCTCGCCCGCCGCACGGGCGGAAGTCTCGATCATGGGCACGCTGACGCTCGGCAGCCGGGACTTTGCCGTCTCGGGCCGGATCGACCGCATGACGGTCAGCGAGGATGCTGTCGAGATCGTCGATTTCAAGACGAACCGCGTGCCGCCGACCTCGACGGAGGAGATCCCGTTCGAGCATCGGGCGCAGCTTGCGATCTACCGCGCGATCCTTGCTCCGCTCTATCCGGGACGGGAAATCCGCTGCGGGCTGATCTACACGGAAGCGGCGAAAACCTACTGGCTGGAGGCCGGCCGCATGGATGCGAGCCTTGCCGAACTCGGTTCAAAGTGAGATACCGAAAGGGACGATCCGCTGCCGACCGGGCCTTGAAACCGGGCACCGGCTGCATACATCTTGTACAACATCACCATTCAAGGAGAGCCGCATGGCTACCGTAAAAGTCGACCAATCCAATTTCGAGGCCGAAGTGCTGAATTCCGCAGAGCCGGTCGTCGTCGATTTCTGGGCCGAATGGTGCGGCCCGTGCAAGATGATCGCGCCCGCGCTGGAAGAAATCTCTGCCGAACTCGCCGGCAAGGTGAAGGTCGCCAAGCTCAACATCGACGAAAATCCGGAACTTGCCGCCAAGTTCGGCGTGCGCTCCATCCCGACGCTCGCCATCTTCAAGGGCGGCGAAGTGGCCGACATCAAGGTCGGCGCAGCGCCGAAGACGGCCCTTTCCTCCTGGATTTCCGGCGCCGCCTGATCGGCCTCTAGACTGGACCAATCAAGCCCGGCCTTCGCGCCGGGCTTTTTCTTTTCAGGTGGGCGGCGTGCCGTTGTCGGCGAGCACATCGCCGACGAGATAGAGTGAGCCGCCGATCAGGATGCGCGGCGGGACCGCGTCTTCCTCCGTGATGCGGCCGATTTCGGCAAGCGCATCGGCAACCAGCGACAGCGGTTCGGCTTCAAGGCCGGCGCGGGCTGCGTCATCGGCCAGCGATACCGGGTCCAGCCCGGCGTCCGATCCACGGATCGGCACGGTGAAGACCCGCTCGGCCAGGCCGCGGAACGGTTCGAAATAGCCGACCGGATCCTTGGTGTTGATCATACCGGTGATGAGGAAGAGCGGACGCGGATCGCGCTCCTCGAAATTCGCCATGGTTTCGGCGATCACCTGCCCGGCGCCGGGATTGTGCCCGCCATCCACCCAGATCTCGCTACCGCGCGGGGCAACCCGCAACAATGCGCCATCCGAGAGGCGCTGCAGGCGGCCCGGCCATTCGACATGGACGAGACCCAGTTCCAGCGCCTTGTCGGAAATGGCAAAGCCGGCAGCCTTGACGGCGCGGATCGCCACGGCCGCGTTGGCATATTGGTGGCGGCCCGGCAGGCGCGGCAAGGGCAGGTCGGCAAGGCCGAATTCGTCCTGGTAGACCAGGCGGCCATATTCCTCATGCGCCATGAAATCCTGGCCATAGACGGCATGCGGGCAGCCGAGCCGTTCGGCCGTCTCGATCAGCACGTCGCGGGCAGCATCCTCCGACTGGTAGCCGATGACCACAGGCACGCCGCGCTTGATGATGCCGGCCTTCTCTGCCGCAATGAGCTCCACACGATCGCCGAGATAGGCCTGATGATCGAGGGAAATCGGCATGATGACCGAGATGGCGGCGTGCGGGATGACGTTCGTCGCGTCGAAGCGGCCGCCGAGGCCAACCTCGATGATCGCGACATCCGCCGGATGCTCGGCGAACAGCAGGAAGGTGACGGCCGTCAGGATTTCGAAGACGGTGATCTTTTCACCGCCATTGGCCTGTGCCACGCGGCGCACCGCGTCGGCCAGAACGGCGTCCCCGACGAACTGCCCGCGGCCGCCCTTGACGCCGAGGCGGTAGCGCTCGTGCCAGTTGACGAGATGCGGCGAGGTATGGACGTGGACGCTGAGACCCTCGGCCTCGAGGATCGAACGGCAGAAGGCCGTGACCGACCCCTTGCCGTTGGTGCCGGCCACATGGATGACCGGCGGCAGTTTGAGATGCGGATCGCCGAGCGCTGCAAGCAGCCGCGTGATGCGGTCCAGCGAAAGATCGAACCCTTTGGGATGGAGGCCGAGAAGCTTCTCGATCTCCGCTGCCGCTTCGCTGGCCGTTACCATCGACATGCCGCCCTCGCCAATCCGGCTTACTGGGCCGCGATGGCGACAGCGCTGTTCGCCACGGCGGACGTCGCCGGCTTTTTCATCAGGATCTTCAGGAGACGGGCCAGCGTATCGGGAATGTCATGGCGCTTGACGACCATGTCGATCATGCCGTGCTCCAGCAGATATTCCGCCGTCTGGAAGCCCTCGGGGAGCTTCTCGCGGATCGTCTGCTCGATGACGCGCTTGCCGGCAAAGCAGATTTCCGCGCCCGGTTCGGCCATATGGATATCGCCCAGCATGGCGTAGGAGGCCGTCACGCCGCCCGTCGTCGGATTGGTGAGCACGACGATGTAGGGCTGGCCGGCTTCTTTCAGCATTTCCACGACAACGGTGGTGCGCGGCAGCTGCATCAGCGAGAGGATGCCTTCCTGCATGCGCGCGCCGCCCGAGGCGGGGAACATGACCAGCGGGCACTTTTCGGCGATCGCCCGCTCGAAGGCCTTGATGATCGCCTCGCCCGCGGCAATGCCGAGCGAGCCGGCCATGAAGTTGAATTCGTGCACGACACCGACGAGCTTGACGCCACGCACCTTGCCGACGCCGGCGACGATCGTGTCTTCCAGCTCGGTCTTGGCGCGGCTGTCACGCAGACGGTCCACGTACTTCTTCGAATCGCGGAACTTCAGTGGATCCTGCGCAACCTTCGGCTGCTGCAGGGCCTCGTAGACGCCATCGTCGAAGAGGTCCTTGAGACGCGCCTTGGCCGGCATCTTCATGTGGTAGCCCGATGCCGGGATGACCCACTTGTTTTCCTCGAGATCGCGGTGGAACACCATCTCTCCGGTTTCCGGGCACTTGATCCAGAGATTCTCGGGCACGTCCCGGTCGGGGCGGCCAAACATCGAGTTGATCTTCGGCCGAACGTAATTTGTGATCCAGTTCACGGTCTAGACTCCCGTTGTCGCTTTTGCGCAATCCCGAACGGAAAGCCGCATCGGGCTTTTCCTGGAATTGCTCTTATCCATTCCCATGTGGGACTTTCATTCCGCCGCCGCAAGGCGCGCACCGCGCACGCCCGAGGCAAGGCTCATCACCAGCGTCTCGACACCGGCAACGGTGGCGGCGCTGGCCTTGCCTTCCGCAGTCAGGCTGGAGGCGATCTGGTTGACGATCGCCGTACCGACGACCACCCCATCCGCCGCAGCCCCGATGGCGCGGGCATGCTCGGCCGTCTTGACGCCGAAGCCGACGCAGACCGGCAGATTCGTATGCGCCTTGATGCGCCCGACGGCGCCGCCGACCAGCGACGGATCCGGCAGGGCCGAGCCGGTAATGCCGTTCATCGAGACGTAGTAGACGAAGCCGGAGGTGTTTTTCAGAACGGCCGGCAAGCGCTTCTCATCGGTTGTCGGCGTTGCCAGACGGATGAAATTGACGCCCTTTGCAATAGCCGGCAGGCACAGTTCATCGTCCATTTCCGGCGGCAGATCGACGACGATCAGGCCGTCGATGCCGGCTTCAAGCGCATCGTCGAGGAACCGATCGACACCATAGATATAGATCGGATTGTAGTAGCCCATCAGCACGATCGGCGTCGCATCGTCCGACTTGCGGAAGTCGCGGGCCATCTGGATCGTCTTGGCGAGCGTCTGGCCGCCCTTCAGCGCGCGCTGGCCGGCCAGCTGGATCGCCGGGCCGTCGGCCATCGGATCGGAAAAGGGCATGCCCAGTTCGATCACGTCGGCGCCCGCCTTCGGCAGCGCCTTCATGATCTCGAGCGAGCTGGCATAATCCGGATCGCCGGCCATGAAATAGGTGACAAGGGCCGGGCGTCCTTCGGCGGCGAGATCCGCAAAGCGTTTGTCCATGCGTGCGGTCATCTTACAGCTCCATACCGAGGATCTTGCCGACGGTGAAGATATCCTTGTCGCCGCGGCCGGAGAGGTTCATCAGGATGATCTGGTCCTTGCCCATATTAGGCGCGCGCTTGATCACCTCTGCGATAGCATGGCTCGGCTCCAGCGCCGGGATGATGCCCTCGAGCCTCGTCAGAAGCTGGAAGGCCTCCAGCGCCTCGTCGTCCATGATCGGCACATATTCGGCGCGACCCGTTTCGTGCAGCCAGGCATGTTCCGGGCCGATGCCGGGATAATCGAGGCCGGCGGAAATCGAATGGCCTTCCTTGATCTGGCCGTCCGCATCCTGAAGCAGATAGGTACGGTTGCCGTGCAACACGCCGGGCGAACCGGCCGTCAGCGAGGCACAGTGCTCCTCGCCGTCGAGACCCTTGCCGCCCGCTTCGACGCCGACGATCCGAACGCCCTTGTCGTCAAGGAAGGGATGGAAGATGCCGATGGCGTTGGAGCCACCGCCGACAGCCGCGATCACCATATCGGGCAGGCGGCCTTCGGCGGCGAGAATCTGCTCGCGCGCTTCCGTGCCGATCACCGCCTGGAAATCACGCACCAGCTCCGGATAGGGATGCGGGCCGGCAGCGGTGCCGATCAGGTAATAAGTATCGTCGACATTGGTGACCCAGTCGCGCAGCGCCTCGTTCATGGCGTCCTTGAGCGTGCCGTGACCGGCGGTCACGGGGCGGACTTCCGCCCCAAGCAGCTTCATGCGGAAGACGTTCGGCGCCTGGCGCTCGACATCCGTTGCGCCCATGTAGACGACGCAGGGAAAACCGAAGCGCGCGGCAACCGTGGCCGAGGCCACGCCATGCTGGCCGGCGCCGGTTTCCGCGATGATGCGCGTCTTGCCCATGCGCTTGGCAAGCAGGATCTGGCCGATGCAGTTGTTGATCTTGTGCGAGCCGGTGTGATTCAGCTCCTCACGCTTGAAATAGATCTTCGCGCCGCCGAGATGCTGCGTCAGGCGCTCGGCATAATAGAGCGGGCTCGGGCGGCCGATATAATGGGCGCCGAGATGCTTGAGTTCGGCCTGGAAGGCGGGATCGGTCTTCGCCTTGTTCCATTCTTCCTGAAGGTCCAGGATCAACGGCATCAGGGTTTCGGCGACGAAGCGGCCCCCAAAAATGCCGAAACGGCCGTCCTCGTCCGGACCCTCGCGGTACGAATTCAGGTTGGGTGACTGGTTCACTTGCTTCTCCCTGCGACGGCGGTCTCGCGTTCCGCTTTTCGCGCCGCCTCAAAAAACGCTTCCATCAGGCCGAGATCCTTGACGCCCGGTGCACTCTCGACCCCGGAACTGAGGTCGATGCCCGGCGCGCCGGTCAGCCGAATGGCCTCGGCGAGGTTATCCTTGTTCAGCCCACCCGAAAGCATGTAATCGACGCCCCCGTCAAGCAGATGCATGAGCGACCAGTCGAAGGTGACGCCGTTGCCGCCCGGCAGCTCCGAGCCCGCCGGGGGCTTGGCATCGAACAGGAACCGGTCGGCAATGCCGATATAGGGGTCGATCTTCTTGAAATCGTCCGCCTCGCGCACAGAAAAGGCCTTCATCACCGGCAGGCCATAGACCGCCTTGAGGTTCAGCACCCGTTCGGGGCTTTCGCTGCCATGCAGTTGCAGGATATCCGGCGCAAGCTGGTCGACGATCTCGTCGAGGAGATCGTTGTCGGCATTCACGGTGACGGCAACGATCTTCGCACGGCCGCGTGCGCGCTCGGCAAGATGGCCGGCATCCGAGGGCTCGATGTTGCGCGGGCTTTTCGGAAAGAAGATGAAGCCGACATGGCTGGCGCCCAGGGATACAGCCTTGTCGACGGCCTCCTCGGTCTTCAATCCGCAGATCTTGATGTCGAGTGTCATGGCGCAGGAAGTCGCACGAATCCAGTGAAGAGTCGAGCCGAAAGACGGTGCGGCCCGCCCGCAAGGGGCGGCTCTTGCACGGGCGCGCGGCGGGCCCATATGGGGGGTGAAACAAGAACGGAGACAACCATGCGGCTCATCATTGCCATCCTTCTGCCCTTCCTCGTGTTTTTCACCATCGGGCGGCCGATTGCCGGCATCATCTGCCTCATTCTGCAGATCACGCTGATCGGCTGGCTGCCGGCGGCGATCTGGGCCGTCTATGCGCTGGGGCAGTACAATACCGACAAGAAGATCCGCGAAGTTCTGGCGGACAGGGGCCGGTAAGCCTCGCAGCCGATCGCTGACGGGAGACCGCTTCAGCCGAAATCGATTGCGTGCAACAGGCTGCCGTTGCGCTTCAGCCAGCGCTTGGCGTCATCCGTTGTCGGGCAGAGCTGCTCGCAGAGCGACCAGAACGCCGGGCTGTGGTTCATCTCGCGAAGATGCGCCACTTCATGGGCGGCGAGATAGTCGATGACATGGGGCGGCGCCATGGCGATGCGCCAGGAGAAGCTGAGCGCGCCGTCCGCCGAGCAGGAACCCCAGCGGCTGCGGGTATCGCGCAAGGTCAGGGACTTGACGCGCCGGCCGATGCGGCCGGCATGGACGGCGACGAGCCGTTCCAGCTCCAGCCGTGCCTCCTTCTTCAGGAAATCGCTGATGCGGCGCGGAATGCTTTCCTCCATGCCGCCCACAAGCAGCACCGCCTCGTCGTCGACGAGGACCGCCTCGGTCAATCCGCGCAGCCGTCCCGTCGCCTCGATGCGGTGGGAAACGCCGCGGATCATCACGTAGCCGCCATCCGCCAATTCGTTCGTCGTGCGGAATTTGGCGAGCTTCGTCATCAGCCAGCCCTGATGACGATCGAGGAATTCATGGATTTCGCGCTCGGGAAGGCCATTCGGCACGGTCATGCGCAGCGCCCTGCCACCGGGCTCGATGCGCAGCGTCAGGCGCGTTGCGCGCAGGTCGCGCCGGATCGTCAGCGGCAGGCGCTTGCCGTTGACGTCGATCTCGCGCCGTTCCGGCGGAGGCGGCGCCTTCAGGGCTTTGCGGGGCTTGCGAGCCAAGGAAAACATACCGTCTTTCATAGCCGATTCGGCACAAACTGAAACGCCTCAACGAAAAACCGGCGCCTGAGGCGCCGGTCCTGTTCTCGTTCTTCCAGGTGAGCCTACGTGGCAGGGAAGCCCGGGACATTGCCCTGACCGTTGGCGCGGCGTTCGCGCATGAAGCGGTCGAACTCCTCCTGGTCCTTGGCGCGACGCAGCTCACGCACATAGGAATCGAACTCCTCGCGCATCTCGTCGAGCTTGCGGCGCTCCTCGTCCAGGCGAGAGAGTTCGGCGTCACGCCAGTCGTCGAAGGCGACGTTGCCGGTGGCGCTGCGGAAGGCGTGGCCGCGACGCCCGCCGAACTTGCTGCGGCACGAGGCGAACATGTTGTCGACGGTCCCGTTGGCGTCCTTCTTGAAGTTTTTCAGGCGGTCGCCAAAGATGATGTAGGCGAGCATGGCAAGGCCGAGCGGCCAGAACACCACGAAGCCAAGCACCATCAGGGCGATGGTCGCAGGCGTCCAGTCCGGACGGATCAGTGCTGACTGGTTCATAGGCAATCTTCCTCACGATCGGCGGAAACCACCTCGGTTTCCGGTGTTTTCGATGTGGGCAGAGCGCCGATCACGTTCAAGACAAGGCCGGCCGAATTCGGGCAAGTGCCTGAAAGGGGCCCGAAAAATCAGGAGGCAGCGCCTGATTTTCCACCCTTGATGACGCGCGGAACCGGCTTTGCCTTCTCGCTTGCGCCATGCTCGGCAATGAAGGAGAGGATGCGCGGCGCAATCTCCTTGCGGAAGCGCGAACCGTTGAAGACGCCATAGTGACCGACATCCGGCTGCATGTAGTGCATGCGCATCGTATCGGGGATGTTGGTGCAGATGGTCTGCGCCGCCCTGGTCTGGCCGACGCCGGAAATGTCGTCGTTCTCGCCCTCGACGGTGAGCAGCGCCACCTTGCGGATCGCCTTCGTATCGACGGGGCGCGAGCGGTGCATCATCTCACCCTTCGGCAAAGCGTGCTTCATGAACACCGTTTCAACCGTCTGGAGGTAGAATTCGGCGGTCAGGTCCATGACGGCGAGATACTCGTCATAGAAGTCGCGGTGCTTTTCGGCAGCATCCCCGTCGTTCTTCACCAGATGGGCGAAGAACTCCTTGTGGGCGATGACGTGGCGGTCGAGATTCATCGACATGAAGCCGGAAAGCTGGAGGAAGCCCGGATAGACCATGCGCATGCAGCCGGGCTGCGGCCACGGCACCGGCATGATGACATTGTCGCGGAACCAGTCGATCGGCTTTTCTTCGGCGAGCTTGTTGACGGCTGTCGGGTTGATGCGCGTATCGATCGGCCCACCCATCAAGGTCATGGTCGAGGGCGACAGCGGATCGTTGTCGGCTTCCATGACGGCGACGGCCGCCAGTACCGGCACGGCCGGCTGGCAGACGGCGATGACATGGGTATCCGGCCCGAGCGCATGCAGCATCTCGATGACATAATCGATGTAATCGTCAAGATCGAAGCTGCCGTCCGACAGCGGCACCATGCGCGCATCCAGCCAGTCGGTGATATGGACTTCGGCATGCGGCAGCAGCGCCTCGACGGTACCGCGCAGCAGCGTCGCATAGTGGCCGGACATCGGCGCGACGATGAGGACCTTGGGGTCCTTGCGGTGGCCTGCCGGCAGACAGCGCTCGAAATGGATGAGATTGCAGAACGGCCGCTTCCAGACGATCTTTTCATGCACGGAGACGTCCTGGCCGTCGATGACCGTGACGGGAAGGCCGAATTCCGGCTTGCCGTAGCGCCGGGTGGTGCGCTCGAGAACCTCGAAGCCTGCATCCATCGTGCGGCCGAGATAGGTATGCGCCATCGGATTGAGCGGATTGCGCAAGGCGATGCGCATCTGATCCGCGGCTGCGCGCCAGGGCGCCATCATCGCATGATTGAGTTCGTAGAGCTGATAATACATCGAACGCGATACCCCTTCTGGGTGCGGGCTCAAATCTCTTGCGCCGCCACCCGGTTTCCGCAGTTGCGAAAACACTAACAGGTTTTCGCTGCGTGGCAACAAGTCACAGGGGCATGCCGCCGCTGCCAGCCACGCAGGCCGCTGGCTTCATCTCATCGGCTTCCGCGGCGGCGCAGCTGGTCGAAATAGACGATGACGATGATCAGCAGGCCCGTGATGATGCGCTGCCAGAACGAGTTGATGTTGAGCAGGTTCGCGCCGTTGTTGATGGTCGCCAGGATGAAGGCGCCGAGCAGCGGGCCGTGCACCGAGCCGACCGCGCCGAACAGGCTGGTGCCGCCGATGACCGAGGAGGCGATCGCCTGAAGCTCCCAGCCCTCCGCCTGCGTCGCATTGCCGATGCCGATGCGCGAGGCGAGCAGCAGGCCGACGAAGGCGGCGCAGGTGGCCGAGAGGATATAGGCGAGATAGATGGTGCGGTTGACGTTGACGCCGGAAAGCCGCGCCGCCTCGCTGTTCGAGCCGACCGCGAAGAGATAGCGGCCGAAGCGAGAGAGGTGCAGGAAGACGAAAGCCGGGATCGCCACCAGCACGACCATCCAGAACAGGCTCGGCACGCCGAGGAAATCTGCGCGCGAGAAATTCGTGAACCCCTCATGGCTGATGGAGATGGTCGAACCGTTGGTGATGAGAAGGCCGATGCCGCGAAGCGAGGTGAGCGTTGCAAGCGTGATGATGAAGGGCGGCAGGCCCATGCGCACGATGCCGAAACCATGGAAGGCGCCGATGGCGACGCCGATCAGCAGCGTCAGGATGATCGCGATCCAGAGCGGCACGCCCGCCTGGAGCAAGCCTGCGATGACGACAGTGGTGAACCCGACGATGGCGCCGACGGAAAGATCGATGCCGGCGGTGATGATGACAAAGGTCTGGCCGACCGCGAGGATCGCCGTCATCGCGCCCTGACGCAGGAGGTTGCTGATATTGTTGGGCGTCCAGAAGGCATGGGTGGACAGGCCGAGGGCGAGCCACAAAGCCAGCAGCAGCCCGAGCAGCGTCAGCCCCAGCAGGATGTTCGTGCCCCTCTTCGGTGCCGGTGCGCTTTCCGTTGTCGTCTCCACGCTCATGCTTCTTCTCCCTTTTGTCGCGTGACGTTCAGATGCCGATGGCCTGGGTCAGGACGTCCTCATGGGTGGCCGCCCGGTGGTCGTGGCTGGCGACAAGCCGGCCGCCGCGGAAGACATGCAGCCGGTCGGCAAGCTCGTAGACTTCCGGCAGGTAGGACGAGATGAGGACGATGCCGGCGCCCTGCTTGAGAAGTTCACCGAACAGGCGGTAGATTTCCGCCTTGGTGCCGACGTCGACGCCGACGGTCGGCTCGTCGAAGATGAAGAGCCGTGCGCCATGGCTCAGCCACTTGCCGATGACGATCTTCTGCTGGTTGCCGCCGGACATGGCGGAAGCAAGCACGCGGCGCGACGGTGTCTTGATGCTGAGATTGCGGATCTGCCGGTCGGCGTTGGCCGCCTCGTCGCCCTTGCGGATCACCAGGCCCGAACTCAACTGCCTGAAGACCGGCAGGTTGATGTTGAGGCCGATCGGCAGGTTGAGGCACAGGCCCTGGTCGCGGCGGCTTTCCGGCGCTAGCGCGATGCCGAGATCCATCGCCTTGCGCTCGTTGCGGATATCGACCTTCTTACCGTCCCAGAAGATTTCCCCGGCGGAAAGCGGCTGGCGGCCATACAGACCAAGCGCGAATTCGCTGCGGCCGGCGCCGATAAGGCCGTACAGGCCGACGATCTGCCCGGCGCGCACGCTCAGCGACACATCCTCGAAGCCCGGCCCCGACAGGCCGCGCGTCTCCATGATGACATTGCCGATCGGCACCTTTTCCTTGTGGTAGATCTGCTCGATCGTGCGGTTGATCATCAACGCGATCAGCTCGTTCTCGTTGGTCTCGCTTATCAGGCGCGTGCCGACATGGGTGCCGTCGCGCAGAACGGAGACGCGATCGGCCAGCTCGAAGACCTCTTCCATGCGGTGGCTGATATAGACGATGGTCACGCCCTGATCGCGTAGCCGGCGAATGAGCCGGAAGAGCTGGGCGGATTCCTGACGCGTCAGATAGGCCGTCGGCTCGTCGAAGATGAGGAAGCGGATGCCGCGCATGGCGGCCTTGGCGGTGGCGACCAGCTGCTGCTGGCCGATGGTAAGGATGCCGAGCCTTGCGGCGGCGGGAAGCTGGAAGCCGAGATCGTCCAGCACGGCCTGCGCGGCGCGCTCCATGGCGCCCTTGCGCATCAGGCCGTAGCGGTTCATCTCGTCGCCGAGGAACATGTTCGCCGCCACCGAAAGATGCGGGCAGAGCACGACCTCCTGGTGCACCGCGTTGATGCCGCGCGAAATGGCTTCGTTCGGCGTTGCGAGCTGCACCGGCCTGCCGCACCAGAACACCTCGCCGGCCGTGCGGCGGATGACGCCCGTCAGCAATTTGATCAGCGTGGATTTTCCCGCGCCGTTCTCGCCGACAATGGCGTGGATTTCGCCGGCCAGAAAGGTGATCGTCGCCGGTTTCAGCGCCTCGACGAGCCCGTATTTCTTCTGAAGTCCCCGCAATTCGAGAATAGGCGCGCCGTGCGGCACCGCATCGGATTCGGCGAGCTTCGCCTCGTCTTCGTGCCGATGGCTCAGCTCTTCAAGGCTGCTCATCGCTCTGTCCTCCCTGACGTCAAGCGCAAGTCGTTTTCGCCCGGATCATGCTATCCGGGCGAAACAGGCCAGATCGATCAGTTGACCTTCGGGTTGAGCAGGGCGTCGATCTTCGGATCGGCCATGTTGTCCTTGGTCACGAGGTTCGCGCCGGTATCGACAAGCGCCTCGACCTTCTCGCCCTTGGAGACGGCGAGCGCGGTCTTGATGCCGTCATAGCCCATGCGGTAGGGGTCCTGCACGACGAGGCCGGCCAGAACGCCCTCCTTGAGGAAGCCGACGGTCTTTTCATCGCTGTCAAAGCCGATGACCTTGATCTTGTCGCTAAGCTTGTTTTCCGCGATCGCCTGGCCGACGCCCTGCGCCATGATGAGGTTCGAGGCGAAGACGCCGACGAGATCGGGATTGGCGGTGATGAGGTCGGTCATGATGTTGAGGCCGGTGGACGCCTGGCCGTCCGCGTACTTGTCGGCAACCACCTTGAAGCCGGGATATTTCGTGGCCATCTGGTCGAGGAAGCCTTCACGCCGCTGTTCGAGCGAGCCGGCGCCCGGCGTGTTGGTAATGATCGCGATCTCGCCCTCTTCCTTGCCCGTTGCCGCCTTGACGGCGGCCGCCAGACCATCGGCGGCGATGCGCCCGCCCTGGGTGTTGTCGGTCGTCAGGAAGGAGGTGAAGGATTTGGAATCGGCGCCCGAATCGATGCCGATGATCGGTACGGACTTGGCCGCTTCATCGACGGGCTTGCCGAGCGCCTTGAATTCCGTTGGTGCGATGACAACGGCGGCCGGGCTGCCGGCAACGGCATTTTCAAGGATGCTGATCTGGCCGTTCACATCCGTTTCGGCCTGCGCGCCGAGTTCCGGCACGCTGACGCCGAGGTCCTTGCCGGCGGCGCGCGCGCCCGCAAGCACGATCTGCCAGTAGAAGGACGTGGTGTCCTTGACGATGATGGGAATGGTGACGTCCTGCGCGAAGGACGCGGCAGGGGTCATGGTGGCGAGGACTGCGGCACCCGCGAGCGCCGTGAAGGCGCGACGGGTAAGAATCGATCTTACAATGCTCATCAGTATTCTCCTCTCGATGCTTCCCGTCCTCCTTCGGGATCGTGTTGCAGGAAGCGAACAACTCGATCTTTTATAGATAAAAAACATTTATCAGGTGACGCTATACCCGCTTCCACCACTTGGCAAGCGGCGAATTCCCTCCAAAACAGCGGCGTCTCCAGGCATTGCTGTCCATCGCCCCCGTCCTCCCAAACGGCCGCGACCGGGCGCTAGGCCCGGAAGACCTCATGCGGGTGCACGACACCCTTTTTCAGAATGATATTGCCATAGAGGCGCAATTCCGTCGTAGCCACGATGCAGGCGGCCTTGCGCGCCATTGCGTAGAAGGCAAAGCGCTCCACCGTCCGCACGGTGAAATCCCCGGCGAGACGGTGCACCAGATCCTGGAACGTCGCGCAGATTTCCGGCACCGCTTCCGGGTCGCCGACCACCTCCATGCGCCAGGCGGCATCGGGCGCGAACGTGTCGAGCGGCATATGCGTCAGGATCGCCTCGGTGATCGCGACGGCATCGACGCCGTCCGCCCGGATGACCTTCGGCCCGAGAGAGCTCGAGGGAAAATTCGCGTCGGCGACAACGATATCGTCGCCGTGCCCCATGGTCCTGATCGCGTGCAGGAGATCGGGGCCGAGCAGTGGATGAATACCTTTCAACATGGCTTTTCGACCCTCCCCGATCGAAGCCTATTGCCTGATGGCGTCGATCCCAAGTTCCGGCGCCACCAGCGTATATGGGTCGAAAGCCGGATAAATATTCCCGGGCAACACCATGCGGGCAAGCGCCATGTTCCGGCGCAGGCTCTCCGGTTTCGCCGTACCGGTAAGGACCGATGCGACTGCCGGATGCTGCAGCGGGAATTGCAGGGCGGGCGCGGCAAGCGGCAGGCCCCTTTGCTGCGCGGCCTCCATCATCGCGCCGACCTTGCCGGCGATCTCCGGCGTGGCGGGCATATAGTCGAAATGCGCGCCCTCGACCGGGCCGGTGGCAAGGATGCCGGAATTGAAGACGCCGCCGACAACCAGCGACGTGCCCTTCCTCTCGCAAAGCGGCAGCAGTTGCGCCACGGCAGACCGGTCCAGCAACGTATAGCGCCCGGCCAGCAGGATGCAGTCGAGATCAGCCCGCCCCAGCACATCGAGGCAGACGGGCACCTCGTTCACCCCGAGCCCGAAGGCCTTGATCGTTCCCGAGGACTTGAGCTCGCAAAGCGCCTTCAGGCCGGAATCGAGCAACTGGCGGAGATAGACGGCATTGCGCGCTGCACCATGGGTATAGACGCCGATATCGTGCACATAGAGAATATCGATCCGGTTCAGCCCAAGCCGGGCATAGCTCAGCTCGACGCAGCGCATGATGCCGTCATAACTGTAGTCGTAGCGGGCATCGAAGGGCAGCGGATCGACGAAGCCGTAGTCCGGGACCTTGTCATCCGGCACCGGCATCATCACGCGCCCGACCTTGGTGGAAAGCACATAGCTTGCCTTCGGCTTGTCACGCAGAAAATCGCCGACATGGCGTTCCGCGCGGCCGAAGCCGTACCAGGGCGCGGTATCGTAGTAACGAAGGCCCTCTTCCCAGGCGGCGTCGAGGGTCGCCATGGCGATATCCCGCGGACAGGCGCGATAGAGCCCGCCGAGCGGCGCCGTACCGAAACTGTATTCGGTCACGGCAAGGTCCGTCTTCCCGATCATCCGCGTCTTCATGCATCCCCCGGCTGGAGTCCTCACACAGACCTGTGTCCTGTCGATATTGGATCATAGGCGGGAGGAAGCGACGGGGAGCGTGTCGGCGGGGCGCTCAGAAAGCGATCCGGTTCTTCACCCATTCAGCCAACCGGACACGCGACCCAAGAACCGAAAGCACCATGCGCAGGCAGAATACCGTCTTCAAGCACGCCGTCAATCGTTGCGTAGGCTGCTGGGCGGACACCCGGCCAGCCCTCGCGAGCTGGAGCTTGCCCGGCGGTCAGTAACCGCCGCCGGACTTTTCTGCTGCCTCCTCGCCGAGGAAGCGGCGGCGAAGGCCGTCGACCGCTGAAACGAGGCAGTTGACATCGGTGCCGATCGCCATGAAATCCGCTCCGAGATCACGGTAGATTTCGGCCTGCGGCAGCGAGACGGTCATGATGCCGCGCGCCTTGCCATGGGCTTTGGTACGCGCGAAAGCATGCGTGATGGCCGCCAGAACCTCCGGCGCGCCGGGATTGCCGAGATGGCCCATGTCGGCGGCTAAATCCGACGGGCCAATGAAGATGCCGTCGACACCCTCGACCGCCGCGATCGCGTCGATCGCCGCAAGGCCCGCCCGGTTCTCCACCTGCACGATAAGGCAGATCTCGTCATTGGCGGTCGTGATGTAGTCCGGCGTGCGGTTGAAATCACTCGCCCGGCCGAGGCCGGCGCCGACACCGCGAATGCCGTGCGGCGGGTAACGGACGGCGCGCACCAGCGCTTCGGCCTGCTCTGCCGATTCGACCATCGGAATGAGGAAGGTCTGCGCCCCCTGATCGAGCAACTGCTTCAGGATCCAGGCCTCGCCCATTGGCGGGCGCACCATGGCATGGGTTTGCGAATGGCGCAGCGCGCCGACCTGCGCGCTCATCAGCGGCATGTCGTTCGGGCCATGTTCACCGTCGATCAGAAGCCAGTCGTAACCGCTGGTGGACAGGATTTCCGCCGCATAGGCGCTGCCCAGCGCCACCCAGAGGCCAAGCTGGAACCGGCCTTCGCGAAGCGAAGCCTTGAACATGTTTTTCGGTGCTGCCACGATTTTCCCTCTCCGAATCCAGAATCCGGCCGGACGGTGCCGGCCGGGTCTTCATGCGTCGTTGCTCAGGCGATGCCGCCGAGGCAGACATATTTCATCTCGGTGAATTCCTCGATGCCATAGCGCGAACCCTCGCGGCCGAGACCGGAGAGCTTGACGCCGCCGAAGGGTGCTTCCGCCGTCGAGATCAGCCCGGTATTGACGCCCACCATGCCATATTCCAGTGCCTCGGCGACGCGGAAGACGCGCGCCAGATCCTTGGCGTAGAAATAGGAAGCGAGGCCGAATTCCGTGTCGTTCGCCTGGGCGATGACGTCGTCCTCATCCGTGAAGCGGAAGAGCGGCGCGACGGGGCCGAAGGTTTCCTCCCGCGCAACCGCCATGTCCGGCGTCACGTCGGCAATGACGGTCGCCTCATAGAAGGTGCCGCCGAGCGCATGGCGCTTGCCGCCCTGCACGACGCGGCCACCCTTCCGCAGTGCGTCGTTGACGTGTTCCTCGACTTTTTCCAGCGCCGCCGTATCGATCAGCGGGCCAAGCACCACACCTTCGTCGAAACCGTTGCCGGTCTTCAGCTTGCCGACGGCGGCGGCGAGCTTTTCCGAAAAGGCGTCATAGACGGCGTCCTGCACGTAGATGCGATTGGCGCAGACGCAGGTCTGGCCGTTGTTGCGGAATTTCGCGATCAGCGCGCCCTCGACGGCCGCATCGAGATCGGCATCGTCGAAGACAATGAAGGGCGCATTGCCGCCAAGCTCGAGGCCGAGCTTCTTGATGGTCGGCGCGCACTGCTTGTAGAGCTCGGCGCCGATTTCCGTCGAACCGGTGAAGGTCAGCTTGCGCACGGTCGGGTTGGCGGTCATTTCCGCGCCGATCTCGCGGGCCGAGCCGGTAATGACGGAGAAGAGGCCGGCGGGAAGACCCGCACGCTCGGCAAGGAGGGCGATGGCGATGGCCGAGAACGGCGTCTGCGAAGCGGGCTTCAGAACCATGGCGCAGCCGGCGGCAAAGGCCGGACCGGCCTTGCGGGTGATCATGGCATTCGGGAAGTTCCAGGGCGTGATGGCCGCGACAACGCCGATCGGCTGCTTCATCACGAGAAGGCGCTTGTCCTTCTGATGGCCGGGAATGATATCGCCATAGAGGCGGCGGGCCTCTTCGGCGAACCATTCGACGAAGCTTGCGCCATAGACGATCTCGCCGGTGGCTTCCGCCAGCGGCTTTCCCTGTTCCATGGTGAGGATGCGGCCGAGATCGTCCTTGTTCTCGATCATCAGCTCGAACCATTTGCGCAGCACGGCCGAGCGTTCCTTGGCGGTCCGTGCGGCCCAGCCCTTCTGTGCGCTCGCTGCCGCGTCGATCGCTTCCTTCGTTTCCTTCGCACCGAGCTTGGGAACATAGCCGACAAGCTCGCCCGTCGCCGGGTTCTTCACGGCAATGCCGGTCGATGCCTCCGCTTCGATCCAGCGGGTGCCCACCAGGGCTGCCTGCCGTAGCAGGCTGGGGTCTTTGAGGCTCATCGGATATCTCCCATTTTTCGCGATGCCGTCTGATATCGTGTCGCAAGGGTTATATTGCGTCAGCCACCCATTCGACAATGCGACAGAGCGGTGATTATACCGCTTCGCGGCGGACGTGGGTGGGGCTAAGGTCGGCCCCGCAGATTCTGAAATTCGAGGCTTGCAATGACCCACCCTACCGGCCGCTCGGCGGACCATGCCATAGATCCCATCTTCCTCGACCGCTGGTCGCCCCGCGCCTTTACCGGTGAGGCCATGCCACAGGAAACGCTTCTTTCGCTGTTCGAGGCAGCTCGTTGGGCGCCTTCGGCCGCCAACGGCCAGCCCTGGCGCTTCATCTACGGCCACCATGGCACGGCGGCGTTCGAGGCGATCTACAACACGCTGGACGAAGGCAACCGGCGCTGGGCCGACAAGGCCTCCGTCCTGGCTGTCATCGTCTCGCAAACCCACCGCAAGAGTGCCGATGGCGAGATGCGGCCCTCCTATACCCATGCCTTCGATACGGGAGTGGCCTGGGCCTATCTTGCGCTCCAGGCAACCCGCGCAGGCTACCACGCCCACGGCATGGGCGGCATCGATCGCGCGAAGGCCTGTGAGGTGCTGGGCATTCCGGAAGGTTTTCGCGTCGAAGCGGGCCTTGCCATCGGCAGGATCGCGGGTAAGGAAACGTTGCCGGAGGATCTCATGAAGCGCGAGGTGCCGAGCACGCGCAAGCCCGTGGCCGAATTCGTCACCGAAGGCCGCTTCGCCTCGTAACCCGGCTCATGAATTGAAAGAGCCGCCTTGCGGCGGCTCTTATCGTCAGATGTCGAGGTTTGCGACGTTCAGCGCGTTTTCCTGGATGAAGTCGCGGCGCGGCTCCACCTCGTCGCCCATGAGGCGGGAGAACAGACCGTCCGCATCGGTCGCGTCCGGAACCCGCACCTGCAGCAGGGAGCGGACGTTCGGATCGAGCGTCGTTTCCCAGAGCTGTTCGGCGTTCATTTCGCCCAGCCCCTTGTAGCGCTGCATGGAAAGGCCCTTGCGGCCGGCCGCGAAGACCGCATCGAGCAACGCCCGCGGGCCGTTGATTTCGATCTGGCCATCCTTGCGGCGCAGCACCGGCGGCACCGAATAGGTTTCCTGGAAGCGCTCCGAAAGCTGGTCCATATAACGGGCATCGGACGAGCCGATCAGCGCCATGTCGATATGGGCGAACTCCTTGACGCCGCGCACCATGCGCTCGAAATGGAGACCTCCGTCGGCAGCGACAGACCCTTCCCAGCCGCGCTCCGTCTCCTCGGCAATGAGGTCGAGGCGGCGTGCCACTTCCTGCGCCTTTGCGGCGAAGCCCTCGCGGTCATGGCTGAGTTCGAGGTTCAGCGCGCCGGCAATCGCCGCCTGCTCGATGATCGAGCGGCTGTAGCGCGAATGCAGGCCGTCGAGCAATGCGCGCAGGCGCAGGGCGTCCTGGATCAGCTCGAGGATATCCTGGCCGGCACGAACCTCGCCCGAGCTCAGCTCCAGCGTCGCATCGTCGAGGCCCGAATTGATCAGGTAGTCTTCCAGTGCCTTCTCGTTCTTCAGGTACTGGCTCGATTTGCCGCGTGCCACCTTATAGAGCGGCGGCTGGGCGATGTAGATATGACCGCGCTCGATCAGCTCCGGCATCTGCCGGAAGAAGAAGGTGAGCAGCAGGGTGCGGATATGGGCGCCGTCCACGTCGGCGTCCGTCATGATGATGATCTTGTGGTAGCGCAGCTTGTCGGCGTTGAACTCGTCCTTGCCGATCGAGGTGCCGAGCGCCGTGATCAGCGTGCCGATTTCCTGGCTGGAAAGCATCTTGTCGAAACGCGCGCGTTCGACATTGAGGATCTTTCCGCGCAGCGGCAGGATGGCCTGGTTCTCGCGCGAGCGGCCCTGCTTGGCCGAGCCGCCGGCCGAATCGCCCTCGACGAGGAAGACTTCGGACTTTGCGGGATCGCGCTCCGAGCAGTCTGCCAGCTTGCCGGGCAGCGACGAAATATCGAGCGCGCCCTTGCGCCGCGTCAGTTCGCGCGCCTTGCGCGCCGCTTCACGGGCAGCGGCAGCCTCGACGACCTTGCCGATGAGGGTCTTTGCATCCGCCGGATGCTCTTCCATCCAGATGCCGAGCGCTTCGTTGACGAGGCTTTCGACAACGGGGCGGACTTCCGAGGATACCAGCTTGTCCTTGGTCTGCGAGGAGAACTTCGGATCGGGCACCTTGACCGAAACGACGGCGGTGAGGCCTTCGCGGCAGTCATCGCCCGTCAGCGAGACCTTCTCCTTCTTCATGATGCCGGAGCTGTCGGCATAGGAGACGACCTGGCGCGTCAGCGCGCCGCGAAAACCCGCCATATGGGTGCCGCCGTCGCGCTGCGGGATGTTGTTGGTGAAGCAGAGCACGTTCTCGTGGTAGCTGTCGTTCCACCACATGGCGACTTCGACGGTGATGCCGTCCTTCTCGCCGCGGATGGCAATCGGCTTGTCGACGAGCGGCTTCTTGGCGCGGTCGAGATAGGTGACGAAGGCTTCAAGACCGCCCTCGTACATCAGCTCGTCCTGCTTGACGTCCGAATGGCGGCGGTCCGTGAGTAGAATGCGCACGCCGGAATTGAGAAAGGCGAGTTCGCGCAGGCGGTGTTCCAGCGTCGAATAGACGAAAGCGATGTTGGTGAAGGTTTCCGGCGACGGCAGGAAGGTCACCTCCGTGCCGGTCTCGTCGCCGCATTCACCGGTTACGGCCAGCGGGCCATTGGCAACGCCGTGGGAGAAACTCATCTCGTGGATCTTGCCGTTGCGGCGGATCTTCAGCTTGAGCAGAACGGAAAGCGCATTCACCACCGAGACGCCGACGCCGTGCAGGCCGCCCGAGACCTTGTAGGAGTTCTGGTCGAATTTACCACCGGCATGGAGCTGGGTCATGATGACCTCGGCTGCGGAAACGCCCTCTTCCTTGTGGATGTCGGTCGGAATGCCGCGACCGTTGTCGGTCACCGTGACGGAACCATCCGCATTGAGCGTGACCGTCACGATATCCGCATGGCCGGCCAGCGCCTCATCGATCGCATTGTCGACGACTTCGTAGACCATGTGATGCAGACCTGAACCGTCATCGGTGTCGCCGATATACATGCCGGGGCGCTTTCGCACCGCGTCAAGCCCCTTGAGGACCTTGATCGAATCTGCGCCATACTCGGCCGGGCCGTTGTCGGTCTCGGGTGTGTCAGTCATTCAAAAGTCTTTCCAGAGTTCTCGCGAAAGGCGGGGAAAGCAGGGGCGAATCACGGCTTTCCGGATTCTATGAATATAGGGATTTTGCCCTGAAGTTCCAAATCAGAGACCGTGCAAACACGACAGAATTCAGGGGATCAACGGGGTTTTACCCGCGAATTGCACGCTTTTTCGAGAATGCCCGCAAGACGGCGCACCGTCTCGGGCGGCAGGTTGCCGATTTCGGCCGAAAGCCGGTTGGCAAGGGCCGTATATTCCGGCGGCAGGCCGGCCGTATCGACCACCACACGCGGATCGGAAATCTGGGCGATGCGGAAGAGTTCCTCTGCCTCGTCCCAGATGACATTGAAATAGCCGGCGACGCGCTGGAGAAAATCGAAGCTCGGCATGCCGCGCTTGCCGTGCTCCAGCGCCGAAAGATAAGCAGGACTGACACCAAGCGCCTCGGCCATCGCCTTCTGCGAGACGCCCTTGCGATCGCGCAGATGCCGAACCGCCTTGCCGAAGGGTGTCGTCATGACCTGTCTCCGGGATGGCGGGCGAGCCGGACATAGAGCGCGCCCTCCCCGCCATGGTTCCGCGCCGCCGGCTCGTAGGAAGAGATCAGCGGACGAAATTCCGGCAGCGAGAACCACAGCGGCACCGCCCGCTTCAGCGCGCCGTCGCTGCCAAAGGACGCGCCCTTGCCGGTAATGACCAGCACATGCCGCAGGCCGCGCTCATGCGCCTTGATGAGGAAGCCGAGCAGGAAGCCGTGCGCGTCGCTCTGGATCATGCCGTGCAGGTCGATGCGGGCCTCGAGCGCCAGGCGGCCCTTGGCGATCTTGCGCTTGACCGGACGCTCCAGCGGATGATGCCGGGTTTCCTTGCCCCGGCTTGCGGTGAGCGCGATATCTTCAGTCGGCTTTTTGGCGACCTTGGGCTTTTCCGGCGCCGGCGCCTTCTGCTCCTCGACCTTTTCAGCGAAAACAGCCTCGAATTCGGTCAAGGCGTCGAGCTTGCCGGGCATCGCCCGCGTGCTGCGGGCAACCTTGCCCCACAGGATGCGGTCTTCGCTGGAGAGCGTCTTATCCCTTGGCATGGAGGTAGCGCTCCGCTGCCGCCCTGGGGACGAGGATATGGAAGGTCGCGGCATTGCGCACATGGCCGGCCAGCGCGCCCGCAGCGTCGCCCGAGCCGGTGAAAATATCGCCGCGCGCCGGGCCGACGATCGCCGTGCCCGTATCGAGCGCCAGCATCAGGCGGCCAAACGGCTTGCCGCCGTCCATATGGGTGAGGCTGTCCGAGGCGATGAAGAAGGGCAGGCCGAACGTGTGGATCATCCGGTCGACCGCCAGCGAGCGGCCGGGAACGAGCGGCACCTTGGCCGCGGCGATCGGGCCGAGCGCGCTATCGGCGACCGGCGCTTCCTTGAAGAAGATGAAGGAGCGGTTGTGCCAGAGGACATCGTCGACCGCCGCTTCATGGCGCGCAAGCCAGTCGCGGATCGACGCCATGGAAACGGTCTCCGCATCGATCTCGCCGCGGTCGATCAGGAGCTTGCCGATCGGCGAGAAGGGATGGCCGGTCTTTCCGGCATAGGTGATGCGTTTCATCGAGCGGTCGGGATAGACGAGCCGCGCCGCGCCCTGGACATGGGCGAAGAACACGTCGACCTTCGAGCGGGCATAGGCGATCTCAAGCCCGCGGCCGTTCAGGTAGCCGCGTTCGACTTCGCCGCGATCCGGGTGCTCGACGATGACGCCGTCCTTCTGCAGCCCGAAGGCATAGCCCGCCGGCAGGCCAGCGGGGCGATTGCTGTCGTCGATATCGATAAGGTCGGCCGGCCGGCGATAGAAGGGATAGCAATAGTCCGCATCCGGCTCGGCCTTCACCGCCACTTCCGGCTCGTAGAAGGCCGTGACGAAGCCGGCCGATCGATCCGCCTTCTCGATGAGAAAGGGCACGCACTGCGCCTCGAAGAAGGCGCGCACCGCCGCTGCGCCCTCGGGCCTTTGCGCCGCCGCCGCATCCAGAAGCGCCAAAAGCTCGCCGGCGGTGATGCCGAGCGAGCCTGTCTTGTAGGGTTTGACGGTACGGATATGATCGCGACAGCGGCTCATCGCCGCCAGCAGGGGTGTCGGGTCGTCCTCGTCCCAGCCGGGAAGCGCCGAAAACCGGGCCGGAACCAGACGGTAATCCATGATTGGCCTCGCTCAGCCTTCCGATTCGGTGGCGATCAGCTTCCAGTTCGGGTCGCGCGAGCGGATGTCGCGGGCGAAGGTCCACAGGTCATTGACCTCGACCACCGTATCCGCATCGCCTTCGACCAATGCACCGGCCTTGTCATAGGTGGCGGAGATCAGCTGGCTGACGATGCGCACCGTCACGTTCGCTTCGCTGTCCTTGACCTCGGCCCCGACGATGTCTGCCTTCTCGATGCCGACGAAGCTCGAGCGCACGACCTCGCCCTTGCTCTCGCGTTCGGTGATGGCGGCATCGAAGCCTTCATAGACGTCGCGCGACAGAAGGTTCTTCAGCGTTTTGCGGTCGCCATCGGCAAAGGCGGCGACGATCATCTCGTAGGCCATGCGGGCGCCATCGACGAACTGCTTCGGATTGAAGGCCGCGTCGACTTTCACGACCGAGCGAAGCTGCTCATTGAGGGGTGTTCCGGGCGCAGCAAAGCTGTCGACGGAGGCAAAGGGATTTTCTTCCTCGTCGGTACCGTCGCGCCGCGGCAGCGTCACCACCTTGCCGCGCTCGGCCGAATCAGCCTCTCCAGCGGCCTCCCGCTTGGAGTACGGATCGAACGGCGGACGCTCGCTGCCGGTGCGGCGGCCAAGCACGCTGCGCAATTGCAGGAAGATGACCACCGCAGCCACGAGAAAGAAAATCGTTACAAAGTCGAATGAGCCCATTATCGATCCGCTGCCGGTTTCTGTTTTTTGTTCCTTCCCCATATAGTCTGCAAAGACCGATCATTCAAATGGCGATGACGTGAATGCGTCGAAGAGATGCGAAACCGGCGGCGGCGGTATCGGTCCGGAAAAATCTATGCGACATTGAAAGCCATGCTCAGACTCCTCATTCCCCTCTTCGTTCTCGTTCTGCCGCTGGCGGAAATCGCCGGTTTCATCCTCGTCGGACGGCGGATCGGCCTGTTTCCGACGCTGTCGCTGATCGTGCTTTCCGGCGTCGCCGGTGTCCTGCTGGTGCGCATCCAGGGCTTTGGCGTGCTTGCCCGGTTGCGGCAGACGGGGCAGACGGGCCGGGCCCCCGGCAAGGAGCTGCTCGATGCAGCGATGATCCTGATTGCCGGCATCCTGCTGATCATTCCCGGTTTTCTGACCGATATTCTCGGCCTGACCCTGTTTCTTCCGCCGGTTCGCTCCTTTTTATGGAACCGTTTGATGCGCAACATGGTTGTTGTCGATATCGGCGGCATGGACGCCGGCCGACGGCCGCAGACCGGGCCACAGCGCACGATCGACCTCGACGAGGACGACTTCCGTCGCGACGACCGGGCCTGAAGGCCCAGGGTTGTAAGGCTTCTGCCGAAATGTTAGATGGCCTGACTTTCCAAAGCCCCCGAGGATATTCGCATGACCGACGCAGCAACCGAGAACCCTTCGCTCAACATCCTGGCGCAGTATGTGAAGGACTTCTCCTTCGAAAACCCGGGTGCACCGCGGTCGCTGCAGGCCCGTGACAAGGCGCCGGCGATCAACATCAGCGTCAACGTCAACGCCAATCCGCTCGCCGAAAACGACTTCGACGTCATCCTGTCGCTGAACGCGGAAGCCAAGGACGGCGACAAGGTTCTGTTCAATGCCGAGCTTGCCTATGGCGGCGTCTTCCGCGTCACCGGCTTTGCGCAGGAACACATGCTGCCGGTCCTCTTCATCGAGTGCCCGCGCCTGCTCTTCCCCTTCGCCCGCCAGATCATCGCCGACGCCACCCGCAATGGCGGCTTCCCGCCGCTGATGATCGACCCGATCGACTTTGCCCAGATGTTTGCCCAGCGCATGGCTGAAGAGCAGGTCAAGGCCAAGGTCCAGACCAACTAAGGTCAGCCCGCTTCCCGAATGCAGAATGCCCGGCACATCGTGACCGGGCATTTTCTTTGGCTCAAACTTTGTAAGCCGGATTCAGGCGTCGTATTTCGCCCAGATGGCCTTGCCGCCCATCTTGCCCACCATGGCGGCATGGGCGGCGCGGTCTTCTTCCGAAAGCCGGGGAGCAAGCGGCTTTGTCCGCATGCCGAGCGGCTCGATGATCTCGTCCTCCGCATCGATCAGCGCGTTGCGGCCGCTTTCGGCCGAACCGAGGCCGAGCGCGGCCTGACGGCCGCCGATCATCTCGATATAGACTTCGGCGAGCAGTTCGGAATCGAGCAGCGCGCCGTGTCTCGTGCGGTGCGAATTGTCGATGCCGTAGCGCCGGCACAGCGCATCCAGCGAATTGGGCCCCATCGGATGCTTGCGGCGGGCAAGCGCCAGCGTATCCGTCACTCGCTCCGACATGATCGGCGGCAGGCCGAGACGGTCGAATTCAGCATTCATGAAGCCCATGTCGAAGTTGGCATTGTGCGCCACCCAGCGCGCATCGCCGAAAAACTCGAGAATCTCGTTGGCCACGTCCGCGAAGGGGGGCTTGTCCTTCAGGGACTCGTCCGTGATGCCGTGCACGGCGAGGGCATCGGGATGGACCTTGCGGTCGCCGGGATTGATATAGATGTGCAGGACCCGGCCGGTCGGGAAATGGTTTTCCAGTTCCACGCCGCCGATTTCAATGACACGATCGAGCTTGTTGTCGAGGCCGGTCGTTTCCGTATCGAAGATGATCTCGCGCATCAGTCCCGTTCCGTCAGTTTTGAAATTATCTCTTCGACCTGTTCGCGCGCCGCTTCAAGCCCCTTGCCCGTATCGATGAGGAAATCGGCACGCCGCCGCTTTTCCGCATCGGGCATCTGGCGCGACAGGATGAGGGAAAACTTCTCCTCCGTCATGCCCGGCCGGGCGAGCACGCGCTGCCTCTGCATGTCCGGATCGCAGGTAACGACCACCACCTTGTCGACCCGCGCCTCGCCACCCGTCTCGTAAAGCAACGGAATGTCGAGCAGCACCAATGGCGCGCCGTTCTGCCGTTGCGTATCGAGGAAAGCCGTTTCGCGCGCGCGCACCAGCGGGTGGATAATCGTCTCCAGTTCGCCGAACCGTTCCGGCGATTGCGCGAGGACGGCCGAAAGTGCCTTGCGGTCGATGACGCCATCCCTGAGCGCTTCGGGAAATTTTTCCGCAACCGGCGCGACCGCTTCCTTCCGGTAGAGATCGTGCACGGTCGCATCGGCATCGTGCACCGGCACGCCGAGATCGTGGAACATCCCTGCCGTCGTCGACTTGCCCGTTCCGATCGATCCGGTAAGGCCGAGCACGATCATCAATGCTTCTCCATATCCGCAAGGATCAGCTGGCGCAGCGCCGCATCGACGGTCGGCCGCGCACCAAACCATTTTTCAAATCCCGGCACTGCCTGATGCAGCAGCATGCCGAGCCCGTCGACCGTCAGGAAACCCTGCTCCGCCGCCTGGCGCAGGATCGGCGTGACGAGCGGCACATAGACGATGTCCGTCACCACGGCGCCGGCCGAAAGTGGCGAGAAATCGAAGTCCGGCGCCGGCTCACCGTCCATGCCGAGCGAGGTCGTGTTGACGAAAAGACCGGCCCCCTTCGATACCTCGCAGAGAGCCTCCATGGCGTGGGCATGCACCTTGGGGCCGAACCGGTCGGCAAGTTCACGGGCGCGCGCGACCGTGCGGTTCACCACATGGATTTCACCGACGCCGCGGTCGCGAACCGCCTGGATGATCGCGCGGCTCGCGCCCCCTGCCCCGAGGATGACCGCACGGTCCGTCCTGTCCCAGCCCGGCGCTTGCGCCTCGAGATTGGCAAGGAAGCCATAGCCGTCCGTGTTGGTGGCGCAGAGTTTCCCGTCTTCCAGCCAGAGCGTGTTCGAAGCGCCGAGTTCTTCAGAGAGCAGGTCCGGGCGGTCCGCCAGCCGGAAGGCATTTTCCTTGTGCGGGATCGTGACATTGCCACCTATGAAGCCGGATTCTCCATTTTTTAATCGGGAAACAAAGCCTGCGAAATCCTCAGGCGAAACCTCCTGCCGCGTATAGGATCCGGTCAATCCAAGTGTCTTGAGCCAGTGACCGTGGATCAGCGGCGAACGCGAATGTTTTACCGGAAAGCCGGTGACGAAGGCATGGCGGGCGGATGTTTCACGTGAATCACGCATCGATTGCACCCAGATCGCGAAGTTTAGCCAGCAGCGGAAGCAGCGGCAGACCGAGGATGGTGAAGTAGTCGCCATCGATCCTCTCGAAGAGTTGCACGCCCTCGCCTTCGAGCTGATAGGCGCCGACGCTTGCAAGAACCCGCGTTCCGACCCGCGCCAGATGGCGGTCGATGAAGGCTTGCGACAGGGGTCGCATCGTCAGATGGGCGATGGAAACATGGCTCCACAGCGTCTCCCCGTCGCGCACAAGCGCGATGCCGCAGTTCAGCGAGTGGGTGCGCCCGGACATTGCCATCAGGTGTGTCTTGGCCTCCGCCATGTCGGCGGGCTTGTGAAACACACGGCCCTCCAGCGAAAGCGTCTGGTCCGAGCCGATGACGATTGCGCCGGGATTGCGCGCCGCGACATCGCGGGCCTTTTCTACCGCCAAAGCCGAGGCGACTTGCTGCGGTGTCGGATTGCCGACCGCAAGATCGGCTTCGACAGCACGCTCGTCGATATCAGCGGCCTGAGCCTGGAATGCCAGCCCGGCATTTTCCATCAGCATGCGGCGAAAGGGACTTTGCGAGGCAAGGATCAGCGGCGGCGTCATGAAAATCTCCTGTTCCGGTTCCGCGTTAGCGGAGCTTGGGGCGAAGAGCAACGATGGCGGCCGCCGTTTCCTCGATCGAGCGGCGGGTGACGTCGATGATCGGCCAGTTGTGCCGCGCACAGAGGGCGCGGGCATATTTCAGCTCCTCGGAGATCTGCGCGCGATCGATGTAGTCGTCGCCGCGGAAATCCTGCGTCTGCCCGAGAATGCGGTTCTGCCGCACCTGGGCGATGCGGTCGGTCGTCGCAATCAGGCAGACCGTCAGCGGTCTGGCCGCCGTCGACAGTCGCTCCGGCAGCGGCACGCCGAGCACGATCGGCACATTCGCGGTCTTGATGCCGCGATTGGCGAGATAAATGCTGGTCGGGGTCTTCGAGGTGCGGCTGATGCCGACGAGAATGACATCCGCCTCGTCGAGATCGGCCGGCAATTGCCCGTCATCGTGATCCATCGTGAAATTCAACGCATCGATGCGGGCGAAATAGTCCGCATTCATCACATGCTGGGCGCCGACCCGGCGGCGCGAGGGAGCGCCGAGATAGGACTGGAAGAGATCGATCACCGGTTCGAGCACAGAGACACAGGGTACGCCCATCTCGCGGCAGCGCTGGTCGATGATTTCCGAAAGTTCGCGATCGACGACCGTATAGAGCACGATGCCCGGTGCACCATCGATCGCATCGAGCACAGGCATCAGCTGCCTGCGATTGCGGATCAGCGGATAGACGTGTTCCAGCGCCTGCGAGGACTGGAACTGCGCCGCCGCCGCACGGCCCGCCGCGATCAGAGTCTCGCCCGTCGAGTCCGAAATGAGGTGCAGATGAAAGTAGTTTTTGGTGCTTTCCACAATATCCTCCGCCCCCTGTTGATGGCCTGGGACAAGTGTGAGCTAAGAACGGGCGGTGGGCTGAGGCAAGAGGATAAGTGCCGACTTTTCCACAATTGGCGCTAAGCGGGAAAGGGATTCACCGCGCATGTGGATAAGACTCATGGACATGGCATAGTGTCGCGCTTGTCCACAGGCTACCCACAGAATTCTGTTTTCGGCTCGATCCTGAATCCTTTTGATTCCAAAGGCCGATTCCCGTTTTCCTCGCAGTTTTTGAAAAATGGCGCCGCATGGTTCCGGTTTTCCCGGCGACGGACTTCATGACCGGCAATTTGTGGAGAGGATTTAATCCTTGATAGTCACCGACTCTAAGAAATAGAAACCTTCTTTAAAGAGCTTATTTATAGTTAGGGAGAAGCCCGCCTTGTCTGTGAAAAACCGGAAAATCGTAGATGTCCTGAACGGGAAGACGGTTTCACCGCCTCCGCTCTGGCTGATGCGCCAGGCCGGTCGGTACCTTCCGGAATACAGGGCAGTGCGCGCAGCGGCAGGAAGCTTCCTCGATCTGTGTTATTCGCCGGAGCTGGCAACGGAAGTCACGCTCCAGCCGATCCGTCGCTACGGCTTCGATGCGGCAATCCTGTTTTCCGACATCCTCGTCATTCCCGATGCGCTCGATCGCAATGTCCGCTTCGAAGAAGGGCATGGACCACGGCTCGATCCGATCGATCCCGATGGTATTCGCGCATTGAAGATGGAAGGCGTCCAGAAACACCTCCAGCCGGTCCTGGAAGCGGTTGGACGCATCCGGCAGGCCTTGCCCGAGGAAACGGCCCTGCTGGGCTTCTGTGGGGCTCCCTGGACGGTTGCGACCTACATGATCGCCGGTCACGGCACCCCGGACCAGGCCCCTGCCCGCCTATTCGCCTACCGGGAGCCGGAAGCCTTTGCGCGCCTGCTCGATGTGCTGGCTGAGCTTTCCGCTGACTATCTCGTCGCGCAGATCGATGCCGGCGCTGATGCGGTGCAGATCTTCGATTCCTGGGCGGGTGTGCTCGGGGAGAAGGAATTTGCCGAATATGCCATCCGCCCGGTGCGGAAAATCATCGATTCGGTGAAGAGCCGCAGGCCACAAGCCAAGATCATCGCCTTCGCCAAGGGTGCGGGCCTGCTTTTGAAAACCTACCGCCAGCAGACCGGTGCGGACGCCATTGGCCTTGACTGGTCGGTGCCGCTTTCCTTCGCCGCCGAGTTGCAGAAGGACGGTCCGGTGCAGGGCAATCTCGATCCGATGCGGGTTGTTGCAGGCGGCGCGGCGTTGGATGACGGCATCGACGCGATCCTGCAGGCGCTGGGCAATGGACCGCTGATCTTCAATCTTGGCCACGGCATCACGCCGCACGCTGACCCGGACAACGTCACGCGGCTCGTAGCGCGGGTTCGCGGAGAAAAAGGGTGAGTGAAAAACAGGCGGGCGAACGGGCCGGGCGCCGGGCGCGGTTGCGCGCCGCGGCGGCTCTCACCGTCTTCGCCCTGCTTGCCGTTTTACTGATCCTCTATCCGCCGGAAAATCTCTATCTCTGGATCAAGGCGCTCCACATCGTCGCCGTGATTTCCTGGATGGCGGGCCTCCTCTACCTGCCGCGCCTCTTCGTCTATCACACCGACGCAGCACCCGGTTCCGCCCAGTCGGAGATCTTCAAGGTGATGGAGCAGCGGCTCTATCGCACCATCATGCAGCCGGCGATGGGACTATCCTGGCTGCTGGGGCTCTACCTTGCCTGGTCGGTCTACGGTTTTTCCGGCGGCTGGCTTCATGCCAAGCTGGCCTTCGTCGTCCTTCTGACCGGCGTGCACCACTTTTACGGCCGCGCCGTGAAGGATTTCGCAGGAGACCGCAACGCCAGAACCGGCCGGCAATGGCGCATCTGGAATGAGGCGCCGGCGCTGCTGATGATCCTCATCGTCATCATGGTCGTCGTCAAACCGTTCTGAACGGTCGCGACAAATCGAACGAAATTACATGAACCCCTTGCGAGACAGCCCGGGAACCGCTACTTTCCGCCCATCTCATCTTTCGTGGCATGTGTATTCGTTCAGTGAACTGCATCCTATCCCCCGCAGTTCGTCCCTGACCCGCACGCCTTTTCCCATCCTATGACCTGCAGCATGGACCATTCATGGCCGAAATGAAGCTACAAGACCTCAAGAACAAGACTCCGACCGACCTTCTCGCTTTCGCCGAATCGCTTGAGGTCGAGAACGCGAGCACGATGCGCAAACAGGAACTGATGTTTGCCATCCTGAAGATGCTGGCCGAGCAGGACGTGGAAATCATCGGCGAGGGCGTCGTGGAAGTTCTGCAGGACGGCTTCGGCTTCCTGCGCTCGGCCAATGCGAATTACCTGCCGGGTCCAGACGACATCTACATTTCGCCCTCGCAGATCCGCCGTTTCTCGCTGAAGACCGGCGATACCGTCGAAGGCCCGATCCGCGGCCCCAAGGAAGGCGAACGCTATTTCGCGCTCCTCAAGGTCAACACGATCAATTTCGACGACCCGGAAAAGATCCGCCACAAGGTCCATTTCGACAACCTGACGCCGCTCTATCCCAACGAGCGCTTCAAGATGGAACTGGAAATCCCGACCTCGAAGGATCTGTCGCCGCGGGTGATCGACCTCGTCGCGCCGCTCGGCAAGGGCCAGCGCGGCCTGATCGTGGCGCCGCCGCGCACGGGTAAGACGGTTCTTCTCCAGAACATCGCCCATTCTATCACCGCCAACCATCCTGAATGTTATCTCATCGTCCTTCTGATCGACGAGCGTCCGGAGGAAGTGACGGACATGCAGCGGTCGGTGAAGGGTGAAGTCGTTTCCTCGACCTTCGACGAACCGGCAACGCGCCACGTGCAGGTCGCTGAAATGGTCATCGAGAAGGCCAAGCGCCTCGTCGAGCACGGCCGTGACGTCGTCATCCTGCTTGATTCGATCACGCGTCTTGGCCGCGCCTACAACACTGTCGTTCCTTCCTCGGGCAAGGTTCTGACCGGTGGTGTCGACGCCAACGCCCTGCAGCGTCCTAAGCGCTTCTTCGGCGCGGCGCGCAATATCGAGGAAGGCGGTTCGCTCACGATCATCGCGACGGCGCTGATCGATACCGGCAGCCGTATGGACGAAGTCATCTTCGAAGAGTTCAAGGGCACCGGCAACTCGGAAATCGTGCTCGACCGCAAGGTCGCCGACAAGCGCATCTTCCCGGCCATGGACATTCTCAAGTCGGGCACGCGCAAGGAAGACCTCCTCGTGCCGCGCCAGGATCTGCAGAAGATCTTCGTTCTGCGCCGTATTCTCGCGCCGATGGGCACGACGGATGCGATCGAATTCCTGATCGACAAGTTGAAGCAGACCAAGAGCAACGGTGATTTCTTCGATTCGATGAACACCTGAGCCAGATCGGCGATTTTCTCGTTAGACATGGTCCCGCCGCAAGGTGGGACCATTTTTCGTTGAGGACAGAAAATCGATTCTTTTCCGAAACAAAACAGTATCGATTCGTACCCGGAACATTGAAGCATGAGCGCCACCGATACGATCTTTGCCCTGTCGAGCGGCAGCCTGCCCTCAGGCGTGGCCGTCATTCGCTTGAGCGGACCGGAAAGCTGCAATGCGCTTGCACAGCTCTGCGGCCGGGTTCCCGCCGCGCGTCACGCGTCACTGACAACGATTCGGAATCGTAATGGTGAGAAGCTGGATGATGGGATCGTTTTGTTTTTCCCCGCTCCGAACTCGTTCACCGGGGAAGATTGCGTCGAATTGCAGATTCACGGCGGTCGCGCGACGGTAAAGGCGGTGCTTGCCGCGCTGGCCGGCATGGCGGGACTACGCCCGGCGGAGGCCGGGGAATTCTCTCGTCGCGCCTTTCTGAACGGCCGCATGGATCTTGTCGAAGTTGAAGGCCTGGCGGATCTGATTGCCGCCGAAACCGAGATGCAGCGCCGGCTTGCGGCGGAGCAGGCCTCTGGTGGGCTGTCCCGGCTTTACGATTCGTGGGCGAAACGACTGACCCACGCCCGCGCCATGATCGAGGCCGAACTGGATTTTGCCGATGAGGAGGATGTGCCCGGCTCGGTGGCATCTTCCATTTGGACCGACATGCGGGCGCTGGAGCAAGAAATCCTTAACCATCTAGCGGAGGCACGGGTCGGCGAAATCGTCCGCGACGGCCTGAACGTCGTCATCGCCGGACCGCCCAATGCCGGGAAGTCCAGTCTTCTCAACCATCTCGCGAAGCGCGATGTTGCTATCGTGACGAACGTTCCGGGGACGACACGTGATGTCCTGCATGTTGATCTGGATCTTTCGGGCTTCGCTGTGCGGCTCTACGATACGGCGGGACTACGCGATACAGACGATATCGTTGAGCAGGAGGGCATTCGCCGGACCCGGCTCTCGATGGCGGAGGCACACCTGGTCCTGCTCCTGTCCGACGAAGCGGATCCGAATTGGTCTGTACTGGATGGCAGCTATGGCGGCCCTGTCATTCGTGTCCGAACGAAATCGGATGTTGCGGCGCCACATTGGCCACGGCGGGCTGAAGATGTTACTATCTCCGTCTCATCTGGTCAGGGGATCGCAGATCTTCTGGAAGCGATCGGCCGGCATCTGCCTGAACTGGAGACCGGTAGTGCCCTGGCGCTGCCGACCCGTCAGCGCCATATACAAAACCTGGCTGACGCACGCGCTCATATTCTGTTGGCCGTTCAGGCGGATGGGCATGGGCTTGATATTCAGGCCGAACATCTGAGACTGGCTGGCCAGGCGCTCGGACGGGTGACAGGTCGCGTCGATGTGGAGAATCTGCTCGACGTTATTTTCTCGGAATTCTGCATCGGTAAATGATTCACGTGAAACACTGCAACGTGCACGAGTCGTTTCGAACGTTTCACGTGAAACAGGTAGGTACGATATGACAGCAATAGGTACGTATGATGTGGTGGTGGTCGGCGGTGGCCATGCAGGTGTCGAAGCAGCGTCTGCGGCGGCGCGATTCGGTGCCCGGACGGCCTTGGTGACACATAAGGCGGCGACCATTGGCGTCATGTCCTGCAACCCCGCCATTGGCGGTTTGGGCAAGGGACATCTGGTGCGGGAGGTCGATGCGCTCGACGGATTGATGGGCCGGGTGGCGGATCGCGCCGGGATTCAGTTCAGGTTGCTCAACCGCCGCAAGGGACCGGCGGTTCGGGGACCGCGCACGCAGGCGGACCGGAAGCTGTATCGCGAGGCGATGCAAAGTGAGATCGCCGCCATTGCCAATCTGGATGTGGTGGAAGGAGATGCCTTCGATCTCGACCTGGAAGGCGGTCGGATTTCCGGCATCATCATGAAGGATGGGCGACGCCTGGCCTGCCGCGCCGTTGTCATAACGACGGGTACTTTCCTGCGTGGCCTTATTCATATCGGTAACGAAAAGATTCCCGCCGGCCGCGTTGGCGAGGACCCTTCGATTGGATTGTCCGCGACTTTCGAGCGTCTTGACCTTGCGCTTGGTCGATTGAAGACCGGCACGCCGGCCCGGCTGGACGGGCGGACGATTGACTGGGATGCTGTCGGGCGGCAGGGGGCGGACGAGGATCCGGTACCGTTCTCCTTCATGACCGATCGCATCACCACGCCGCAGATCGAGTGTGGCGTTACCCGGACCACGCCGGCGACGCATCGCATCATTGAGAAGAATATCGGTAAGTCCGCGATGTATTCCGGCCAGATCGAGGGCGTTGGCCCGCGTTATTGTCCGTCGATAGAGGACAAGATCGTCAAGTTTGGCGAGCGTGACGGGCACCAGATTTTCCTGGAGCCGGAAGGCCTGGACGATCCTACCGTATACCCCAACGGGATATCCACCTCCCTGCCCGCGGATGTGCAGGATGCTTTCATTCGGACCATCCCCGGCCTCGAGCGGGTCACGATCCTTCAGCCCGGCTACGCGATCGAATATGATCATGTCGATCCAAGAGAGCTTTCGCCTACTCTTGAAGTGAAGCGCCAACCCGGTCTTTTCCTGGCCGGGCAGATCAACGGCACGACGGGCTATGAAGAGGCGGCCGCCCAAGGCCTTGTCGCGGGATTGAATGCGGCGCGGCTGGCCTCTGGCACGGACGGGCATGTCTTCAGCCGGACGGACAGCTATATTGGTGTGATGATCGATGACCTGACGTCGCGCGGTGTCACCGAGCCCTATCGTATGTTTACATCGCGGGCAGAGTATCGCCTTTCGCTGCGCGCGGACAATGCGGATATGCGCCTGACGCCGCTTGGCATGGCGCTGGGCATTGTGGGCGATGAGCGACGGGCGCGCTTCGTCGGCTGGTCCGACGAGATGGTCGCAGCGCGGGCATGCCTCCATGCCCTCAAACTGTCGCCGAATGAAGCGATGGCGCGTGGCATCCGTGTCAACCAGGATGGCGTGCGGCGTAGCGCCTATGAGCTCCTCGCCTATCCGGATATCGACTATGCGCGCCTCGCGACAGTCTGGCCGGAGGAACTCGGTGGCTTCTCCAACCGGGTTCGCGATGCGATCGAGATCGAAGCCGGTTATGCCGTCTATATGAATCGCCAGGAGACGGACATTGCCGAGGCGCGCCGCGAGGAGGATCGACTGATTCCGGACGGTTTTGATTTCAGCACGCTGCCGGGACTGTCCATCGAGCTTCGTCAGAAACTCGCGGCAGCACGACCGGCCAATCTGGCGCAGGCGGCCCGCGTTGACGGCATGACGCCGGCGGCCCTGACCCTTCTCCTGGCCTATCTCAAGCGCCTTCCCACTGAAATGACGAATCGGATTGCAAACGCATGAATACCCTGCCCCGCGAATTGAGCGGTCTGAATGTTTCACGTGAAACTGTGGATAGGCTGAATACCTTTGTTGCGCTGTTCCAGAAATGGGCCAAGGCGATCAATCTTGTCGCGCCATCGACGCTGTCGGAAGTCTGGAGCCGACATGTCGTCGATAGCGCCCAGATCTACGCGCTGCATCCGGGCCCGCGCATCTGGGCCGATCTCGGCAGCGGCGGTGGGTTTCCGGGCATTGTGACGGGTATCCTGCTCGCTGAAGCCGGCGATGGCTGGGTTCATCTGGTCGAAAGCAACAACAAGAAGGCCGCTTTCCTGCGCACTGCCATTCTGGAAACCGGCGCGCGGGCAACGGTTCATGCGATCCGAATCGAAGAGGCCCCTGCGGCCATCGAGCGATGCGACGCCATTTCCGCGCGCGCCCTCGCCGATCTTGATTTGCTGATGCAATTCAGCGCGCCGTGGGCAGAGCGCAATGCCGATCTTCGCCTTTTCCTCCACAAAGGCCGGGATTACCAGCGGGAGCTCGATAAAGCGCTTGGTCGGTGGAGATTCGATCTGGTAAAACATGCCAGCATCGTCGAGCCAGATTCTGTTGTGCTCGAAGTCTCGCATCTTTCGCGACAACCCTAGACTGGCGGCGTCCATGATTGGCGAAAAGAACCGGATCATCACCATAGCGAACCAGAAGGGCGGCGTCGGCAAGACGACGACCGCGATCAACCTGGCGACCGCGCTTGCCGCGATCGGAGAGCGCGTCCTGATCGTCGATCTGGATCCGCAAGGCAATGCCAGCACCGGCCTCGGTATCGACCGCCGGAACCGGGATCTTTCGTCCTATGATCTGATGGTCGGCAGCCACAGCGTGGCCGATACGGCGATGGAAACTGCCGTGCCGAACCTCTCCATCATCCCCTCGACCATGGACCTGCTTGGCGTCGAGATGGAGATCGCCCAGCAGAATGACCGTGTTTTCCGGTTGAAGCGCGCCCTTTCCGCGGCTGACGCTTTGTCTTACTCTTACGTACTGGTCGATTGCCCGCCCTCATTCAATCTCCTGACCATGAATGCACTGGCGGCGGCGCATTCCGTCCTCGTGCCGCTCCAGTGCGAATTCTTCGCGCTCGAGGGCCTCAGCCAGCTGCTGGAGACCGTCGATCAGGTGCGCCGCACCGTCAATCCGCGGCTCGATATCCAGGGCATCGTGCTCACCATGTTCGATTCGCGCAACAATCTTGCGCAGCAGGTCGTGCACGACGTGCGCACGCATCTCGGTGAGAAGGTGTATCATACGCTCATTCCTCGGAACGTGCGCGTTTCCGAAGCGCCGTCTTATGGAAAGCCGGCCATCCTCTACGATCTCAAATGCGCCGGAAGCCAGGCCTATCTTCAGCTTGCCTCTGAGGTTATTCAGCGTGAGAGACAGCGCAAAGCTGCCTGAATTTCAGTATTCGTGAGTGGAACCGATGAACGAAGACAATTCCAAGCGGCGCCTCGGCCGCGGCCTTGCCGCCCTGATCGGCGAAATGGACCAGTTGCCGGCAGCCGATGTCGGCAGCCAGCCGAGTGTCAACCCGGACCGTTTGGTTCCTATCGAGTTCGTCGGCCGCAACCCGCGCAATCCGCGCCGCTATTTCGATGAATCGGAGCTGCAGGATCTCGCTTCCTCGATCCGCCAGCATGGCATCGTCCAGCCGGTCGTGGTGCGCACCATCGCCGACAATCGCTACGAGCTTATCGCCGGCGAACGCCGCTGGCGCGCCGCCCAGCTGGCGGGGCTGATCGATGTTCCCGTCATCATTCGCGATGTGGACGATCGCACGGCGCTGGAAATCGCCATCGTGGAGAACGTCCAGCGCTCGGATCTCAACCCGCTTGAAGAGGCAATGGGTTATGAGTTGCTGATCGCCGATCATGGCTATACGCAGAACGACCTCGGCGAAATCATCGGCAAGAGCCGGAGCCATGTAGCCAACAGCCTGCGGCTGCTGAAGCTGCCGGAACCCGTGCGCGACATGCTGGCCTCCGGTACGCTGTCTGCCGGGCACGCCCGTGCCCTCATCCCTACATCCGACCCGGTTGCGCTGGCAAAGAGTATCGTGGCGAAGGGCATGTCGGTGCGTGACGCCGAGCGTATCGCGCAGAACGACATCAAGGCGCAGAGCGACCCGAATCCCGGCGCCGTTGCGGCAGCGCACAAGGACGAGAAGGATGCCGATACGCTGGCGCTGGAGCGCACGCTATCGGATGTTCTCGGCCTGGAAGTGACGGTCAATCACAAGGGTAGTGGCGGCCATCTGCGGATCGCCTACAAGACGCTGGATCAACTGGAAGAAATCTGCCGGCTTCTGGAGCGCAGGTAATTAGCCGGATTCAACGCCGGGCGGATTGAAGGACGGTGGCCAGCATGGTCTGCATGGCGATCGTATCTTCCAACGCTGGGCGCTGCCGGCTTTGCAGGATCGCGGCCTGCAGGCGCTGGGTTTCCCGGCGAATAGCGGGGCCGGTCCAGGTCTTCAGCGCGTTCTCCACGATCGGTTTGCGGCGGAAGTGAAGATGGCGGCCTAGCGTTGCCATTGCCTGGGCTGCCGGCGCCCGCTTTTCGTCCATTTCCGCTCGCATCAGTTCCAGCAACTGGAACTGCCGCATGCAGCCCTGCAGTACGAGGAAGACAGGCGTCTTGGACGATACGATCTTCTGGATGGCATGCATGAAGCCGTCGCGATCACCCTTCAGGATGGCGTCGATGGCGTCGTCCGTGGAAATGGCGCTGGCATCGCCCACGATGTCGGCGACATCCTGCTCCTCGATCTGTTCCTTGCCACGGCAATAGAGGGCGAGCTTGCGCACCTCGTTGCGCGAGGCGAGCCGGTCGCCGCCAATCGTCTCGACCAGGCGTTCACGCGCCGCAGGTGAAATCCGCAAACCTTCCGACGCAAGCTCCTGATCGATGAGCGCCTGCAGGGCACGGCCGTCATCGGCGTAACAGGCAATGGCAACGGCCTGGGGTCGGGACTCGGCCGCCTTGCGAAGCGCCGCGCCCTTCTTCAGGTCGCCGGCCTCGATGATCAGGGTGGAGGGTCCGGCCGGCATGCCCGCAAGAATCTCAAGCCCGTCGGAGAGCCCTTTCTCGCTGCCGGCATTGCGGATCCAGACGAGACGATCGCCGCCAAAAAGACCAATGGCCTGCATTTCGTCGATCAGGCGGCCGGGTTGGTTGCCGATATCGCCGGCGTCGAGTTTCACGACGGAGAAGGCATCGTCGAGATTGACGCCGCTTGCAGCGGCAAGCGCCGAGGCCCGCTCGGACACGAGCCCGCGATCAGGCCCGTAGATGAGAAAAAGCCGCACGGGCAGAGGCTTCCGCTTCAGGAAACCATCGAATTCGTGCGACTTAACCTCCGCCATAGCCGGCTCAGCGACGCGCCAGCGCGGCGGCGACGTCCGCGCGGATCAGCTCGGCAAGTTCGCGGGCACCGCGATTTTCCGCATCGCGTACCGAGCGCACCTTGCCGAATTCCTGCGTGGGAAAGTCCATCATGGCGACGGCGGAGCGCTTTCCGGAAACCACTGTTTCGCCGGAGTCGGCTCGTGTGAGGTTGTAGTCCGCCGTCACGGTGACGCGGCCGGAACGGGCCGTATCCGTCTTGACGTCATTCATCACGCCGACGGTCTTGGAGGTCACGTCCATCTCCAGATGGTAGACCGCATTCTGTGCTTCAGCGCCGTTGCCCGAGAAGAGGAAGACCAGGTCATTGCGGACCTGCTGCTCGATGCGATCGCCCGCCTCGGAAATGGCGATAGAGGCAAGCTTGCCGTCCGTATCGCTGGAGGCGGAGTAGAGCGGGCGCACCTGGCAGCCGGCGAGCGCGCCGGCAAGCGCGATGCCGGCAAGCGTTTTGACAAGCCGCGAGAGAACGGTTCCGTCAGACAACAACATTCACGATCCTCTGCGGTACGACGATGATCTTCTTGGGATGCTGGCCGGCGAGCACGGCCTGGACCGCCTCGAGCGCCAGCACGGCCGCTTCGATCGCACTCTGATCCGCGTCGCGGGCGATTGTCAAATCGGCGCGCTTCTTTCCGTTGATCTGTACCGGCAGCGTGATTTCGTTTTCGGCGACCAGCCGGTCCTCATAGGCCGGCCATGCGGACATCGCCACGAGGCCTTCGCCGCCGACCTCGCGCCAGCACTCTTCGGAAAGGTGCGGCGTCATGGGAGCGACGATACGGATGAGAATGGTGACGGCTTCACGCAGTGCCGAGGCCAGTTCCGGCGAGGCCTTGCCAGCGGCAGCGGTGGTAAGCGGCGCGGCGAGCGTGTTGACGAATTCGTAGATGCGCGCGACCGCCTTGTTGAAGGCGAGCTTGTCATAATCCGCCTGCACAGCCTTCAGCGTCTTGTGGGCCGCCTGCGACACCGCAAGGGCCTCGCCCTCGGTGCCTGGACGGCTTTCGACGGCCTTCAGGGTGGGCGCGGCTTCGGCGATCAGGCGCCAGACGCGCTGGACGAAGCGATGCGAGCCTTCGACGCCGGACTCCGACCAGATGACGTCGCGGTCCGGCGGCGAGTCGGAAAGCACGAAGAAGCGGGCGGTATCGGCGCCATAGGAGGCGATGATATCGTCCGGGTCGACCACGTTCTTCTTCGACTTCGACATCTTCTCGATAGAGCCGATGGTAATTTCTTCGCCGGATTCGAGGTGGGACGCATGGCGGTTACCGTCGATTTCCTCGATGCGGATTTCAGCCGGTGTCACCCATTCGCGCTTGCCGCCGACGGTGCGGCTGTAGGTTTCGTGCACCACCATGCCCTGGGTAAAGAGGCCCTTGAAGGGTTCCTTCACGTCGAGATGGCCGGAGACCTGCATGGCGCGGGTGAAGAAGCGCGAATAGAGCAGGTGCAGGATCGCATGCTCGATGCCGCCGATATATTGATCGACCGGCAGCCAGGCATCGGCCGCGGCCGGGTCGGTCGGGTTGTTTTCCCACGGTGCGGTGAAGCGCGCGAAATACCAGGACGAATCGACGAAGGTATCCATCGTGTCCGTCTCGCGACGGGCATCCTTGCCGCATTGCGGGCAGGCGACGTGACGCCAGGTGGCGTGCCGGTCGAGCGGGTTGCCCGGCTTGTCGAAGGTCACGTCGTCGGGCAGCTTCACCGGCAGGTCGGCCTTCGGCACGGGAACCACGCCGCAATCGTCGCAATGGATGATCGGGATCGGGCAGCCCCAGTAGCGCTGGCGCGAAATGCCCCAGTCACGCAGGCGGAAATTCACCTTTCGCTCGCCCTGCGGCGCATCGCCGAGCGTGGCGGCGGCAAGACGCTTTGCCACTTCCTCGAAGGCTTCCGTGGTGCTGAGGCCGTCGAGGAAAGCGGAATTGATCATCACGCCGTCGCCGATATAGGCCTCGTCGCCGATTGCGAAGGTTGCGGCGTCCGCTTCCTTCGGCATGACGACAGGAACGACGGGCAGGTCATACTTGCGGGCGAAGTCGAGGTCGCGCTGGTCGCCGGAGGGGCAGCCGAAAATGGCGCCCGTGCCGTAGTCCATCAGAACGAAGTTCGCGACATAGACCGGCAGCTCCAAGCTCGGGTCGAAAGGATGGCGAACGCGGATACCCGTGTCGACGCCCCTCTTTTCCGCGGTCTCAAGAGCGGCGAGCGACGTGCCGGCGCGGCGGCACTCCTCGCAGAATGCCATCATTTCGGGATTCTGTTCGGAGACTTCCCTGGCCAGCGGATGGTCGGCGGAAATGGCGATGAAGGAGGCGCCGAACAGCGTGTCGGGGCGCGTCGTGTAGACCGTGATGTCTTTCTCGGCCGTCAGGCCCGCGCTGTTGGAAACTTCCCAGCGCACCAGCATGCCTTCCGAGCGGCCGATCCAGTTTTTCTGCATAAGCCGGACCTTTTCCGGCCATTGGTCCAGCGTTTCCAGCGAATCGAGCAGGTCCTGGCTGAAATCGGTGATGCGGAAGAACCACTGCGTCAGTTCGCGCTGCTCGACGAGCGCGCCCGAACGCCAGCCGCGGCCGTCGATCACCTGCTCGTTGGCAAGAACCGTATGATCGACCGGGTCCCAGTTCACCTTCGACTTCTTGCGGTAGATCAGGCCCTTTTCCAGGAAATCGAGGAAGAGGTGCTGCTGGCGCTGGTAGTATTCGACGTCACAGGTGGCGAATTCGCGCGACCAGTCGAGCGACAGTCCCATGGACTTCAGCTGGGTGCGCATCGTCGCGATGTTCTCGTAGGTCCAGCCCTTCGGATGGACCTTGTTCTGCATGGCGGCGTTTTCGGCCGGCATGCCGAAGGCATCCCAGCCCATCGGATGCAGCACGTTGAAGCCGCGGGCACGCTTGTAGCGCGCGACGACGTCGCCCATGGCGTAGTTGCGCACATGGCCCATATGGATGCGGCCCGACGGATAGGGGAACATCTCAAGCACGTAGTACTTTTCGCGCGGGTCTTCGTTCTTGGTCAGGAAGACGTTCTCGTCGTTCCATTTTGCCTGCCAGCGCGGTTCTGCATCGCGCGGATTATAACGTTCGGTGGCCATGTCTTTGATGTTCCGGAAGTCTTTGGGAGTCTTGGCGGGCGGTTCGCCCATGCGAATATGATGCCGAGACCTTCATCATGAAACCGCCGAAGCGTCAAGTTTTCCGGCCCCCGAATGGACGCGCCGGACCGGCCAGCGCTTGGCAAGTCGCGCCGATTTCGATAGGTCCGGGGCTTACGTCAGGCGCATGTGATTGCCGCAAACCGCTGCACACTTTTGCGCGCCATGCCTTAGCCGATGGAGAGTGACCATGGACTTGCAGGATCGTCTCGAAGATGTTCGCAACAGGATGCACAAGGCTGCCGACGAGGCTGGCCTTGACCCCAGATCGGCCACCCTCGTTGCGGTGTCGAAGACCTTCGATGCCGACGCGATTCGCCCGGCCATTGCAGCCGGCCAGCGCGTCTTCGGTGAAAACCGTGTGCAGGAAGCGCAGGGAAAGTGGCCGGAGCTTCGCGGCGAAACCCCGGGCATCGAGCTCCACCTGATCGGTCCGCTGCAATCCAACAAGGCGGCCGAAGCGGTTGCGCTGTTCGACGTTATCGAGACGGTCGACCGGGAAAAGATCGCCCGGGCGATTGCCGCCGAGATGACGCGGCAGGACCGGGCGCTGCGGCTCTATGTGCAGGTCAATACCGGGCTTGAGCCGCAGAAGGCCGGCATTGCGCCGGACGATACGGTTGCTTTCGTTTCCTTCTGCCGCGACGAGCTCGGCCTCACCATCGAGGGCCTGATGTGCATTCCGCCGGCGGAGGAAAATCCGGGACCGCATTTCGCGCTGCTCGGCAAACTCGCCGAGCGCTGCAATCTCGACAAACTATCGATGGGCATGTCCGGGGATTACGAGGTCGCCATCGGCTTCGGCGCGACCAGCGTGCGTGTCGGTTCGGCGATTTTCGGTACGCGCTGATCCGCCTGTCTTGTCTTTTCGCAAGGGCGGCCTTGCCGCCTGAGGCTTTGGTCTGGCTTTGCGGAAAGACCGCCCTCTCCTATTCTTCCATCCGGAGGAACCGGCACCTGTTGGCCGGGCATGGAGGATGCGATGCAAAAGACCTATGCCGAAACCTATCTTGCCTGGAAGGACGACCCGCAGGGCCACTGGGCCGAGGCCGCCCGGGCGATCGAATGGTTCACCGAGCCGAGGGAAATTTTCGATGGCGGGCAAGGCGTCTACGGCCGCTGGTTCCCTGATGCGGTCGGCAATACCTGCCACAACTGCGTCGACCGGCATGTGGCGGCAGGACGCGGCGACCAGGCGGCGCTGATCTATGACAGCCCCGTTACCGGCCGCAAGGCGCGCTACAGCTATGCCGAGCTGCTGGAAAATGTGAAGGCCATGGCGGCCGTGCTTGCCGATCACGGCGTCGGGAAAGGCGATCGTGTCCTGCTCTACATGCCGATGATCCCGGAGGCGATCTTCGCGATGCTGGCCTGTTCGCGGATCGGCGCCATCCATTCGGTGGTCTTCGGCGGCTTTGCGGCCAGCGAACTTGCAGCGCGCATCGACGATTCGACGGCGAAGGTCATCGTTGCCGCGAGCTGCGGCGTGGAACCGAACCGGCTGGTTGCCTACAAGCCGCTGCTCGATGCGGCAATCGAGCAGGCCGACCACAAGCCGGAGCATTGCCTGCTGCTGCAACGGCCGGAGCTTTCGGCCGATCTCACGCAAGGCCGTGATGTCGATCTCGGTCCGGCGCTGGCGGCGGCGCGGGGTCGCGAGGTGCCCTGCCTGCCGCTCGCCGCCACCGATCCGCTCTACATTCTCTACACGTCGGGCACGACCGGCCAGCCGAAGGGTGTCATCCGCGACAATGGCGGCCATATGGTCGCTCTCGCCTGGACGATGCGGGCGCTCTATGGCGTCGAGCCGGGCGAGGTCTATTGGGCGGCCTCCGATATCGGCTGGGTTGTTGGCCATTCCTATATCGTCTATGCGCCGCTGCTGAATGGCAGCACGACGGTGCTGTACGAGGGCAAGCCCGTCGGCACACCGGATGCCGGCGCCTTCTGGCGGGTGGTCGAGGAATACAAGGTCTCTGCGCTTTTCACCGCGCCGACGGCTTTCCGGGCCATCCGCAAGGAGGATCCGGAAGGCCTGCTCGTGAAACGCCACGACCTTTCCAGTCTCAGGGCGCTGTTCCTCGCCGGCGAGCGGGCCGATCCCGATACGGTATGCTGGGCCGAGAGCGTGCTCGGCGTGCCGGTCATCGATCACTGGTGGCAGACGGAGACGGGCTGGGCGATTGTCGGCAATCCGATCGGCCTTGAGCGGCTGCCCGTGAAGCATGGCTCGCCCGCCGTGCCCATGCCGGGCTACGAACTGCACGTGCTGGACGATGCCGGCCATGAAGTGCCGTCCGGCACGCTCGGCAACATCGCCATCAAGCTGCCCCTGCCCCCCGGCTGCCTGCCGACTTTCTGGAACGCCGACGAACGGTTCCGCTCGGTGTGTCTTTCGGAGTTTCCCGGCTACTACAAGACGGCGGATGCCGGCTATGTCGATGACGACGGCTATGTCTTCGTGATGGCGCGCACGGACGACATCATCAATGTCGCCGGCCACCGTCTTTCGACAGGGGGAATGGAAGAGGTCTGCGCCAGCCACCCGGATGTCGCCGAATGCGCGGTTATCGGCGTTGCCGATGCGGTGAAGGGCCAGGTGCCGGCCGGCTTTCTGGTTCTCAAGAGCGGTGTTTCACGTGAATCATCGTTCATCGAGCAGGAGGTGGTGCGGCTCGTGCGCGAGCGCATCGGCCCGGTCGCCGCCTTCAAGACGGCTATTTGCGTCAAGCGCCTGCCGAAGACCCGCTCGGGAAAGATCCTGCGCGGCACCATGCAGAAGATCGCCGATGGCGAGGTGTGGAAAATGCCGGCGACGATCGACGATCCTGCCATTCTCGACGAGATCGCCGCCGCCCTGTCGGGACGCCGGATCAGCTGATTGTTTCACGCCATAGAAAAGCCCGATCGCGGAGCGGCCGGGCTTTGGTTTTTCTGCGAAGGACGCTCAGTGGTTGTCGTCTTCGTCCGGTACGGACGACTTCAGCGACTTGAGCTTGGCGAAGACGGCATCGGCGTCGATTTCCTGCTCTTCATCGCGGTCCGTGCTGTAGGGCAGCTTTTCCGTTTCCTGAGCGGCTTCCAGCGTCGCGCCGAGTTCGGCGGCGGTCGGCAGCGGACGGCCCTTGGAAGCGCGTTCGACTTCGAGGTCGAGATCGATCTGCGAGCAAAGGCCGAGCGTCACCGGATCCATCGGCGTCAGGTTCGTCGCGTTCCAGTGGGTGCGGTCGCGGATCTGCTCGATCGTCGACTTGGTCGTGCCGACGAGACGCGAGATCTGCGCATCCTTCAGTTCAGGATGATTGCGCACGAGCCAGAGGATGGCGTTCGGACGATCCTGGCGCTTGGAGACCGGGGTGTAGCGCGGGCCCTTGCGCTTGGATTCGGGCACACGGACCTTCGGCTCAGAAAGCTTCAGCTTGTGATTCGGATTGCTTTCCGCACGGGCGATTTCCTCGCGCGACAGCTGGCCGGTCGAGATCGGGTCGAGGCCTTTGATGCCCTGCGATGATTCGCCGTCCGCGATAGCTTTCACTTCGAGCGGATGCAGTTTGCAGAATGTGGCGATCTGGTCGAACGACAGCGCCGTGTTGTCGACCAGCCAGACCGCAGTCGCCTTTGGCATGAGCAGCTGTTGAGCCATGGATATAATCCTCTTGTCCGTCCGCGCCGGTGTCGCGGGCCGTGGGTAGTAACCACTATTTTCCGGGAATTCGGCACTCTATAACCCCACTGTCGCAGAAATGCAATTCTCCAAGCGCAAATGACCTTTTGTCTAATTGCCCGAAGGTTTTGACCTGTTATGTATGCTCACGGAGTTGCGGGGACTGGAGGAGTTCGGCCCTCGCGCATGCGCATTCTATGGAGGAACCCATGTCCGCAAAGACCTATCCGGTCCTGAAATCCGCGAAAAGCCGTGCGTTGATCGACAACGAAACCTATCAGAAATGGTATCGCGAGAGCATCGAGAACCCGGAGCGCTTCTGGGACAAGCACGGCATGCGGATTGACTGGTTCAAGCCCTATACCAAGGTCAAGAACACGTCGTTCACCGGCAAGGTTCCGATCAAGTGGTTCGAGGACGGCATCACCAACGTCTCCTACAATTGCATCGACCGTCACCTAAAGACGCATGGCGACCAGGTCGCCATCATCTGGGAGGGCGACAACCCGTATATCGACAAGAAGATCACCTATAACGAGCTGTACGAGCACGTCTGCCGCATGGCGAACGTGATGAAGAAGCACGGCGTGAAGAAGGGCGACCGCGTCACCATCTACATGCCGATGATCCCGGAAGCGACCTATGCCATGCTCGCCTGCGCGCGCATCGGGGCTGTTCATTCCGTCGTCTTCGGCGGCTTCTCGCCGGACGCGCTGGCCGGCCGTATCGTCGACTGCGAATCAACCTTCGTCATCACCTGCGACGAGGGCGTGCGCGGCGGCAAGCCGATCCCGCTGAAGGAAAACACCGATACGGCCATCGACATCGCCGCCAAGCAGCATGTCATCGTCAACAAGGTGCTCGTGGTGCGCCGCACCGGCGGCAAGACCGGCTGGGCGCCGGGCCGTGACCTGTGGCACCACCAGGAAGTGCTGACCGTGCCGCGCGATTGTCCGCCGGCCAGGATGAAGGCGGAAGATCCGTTGTTCATCCTCTACACCTCGGGTTCGACCGGCAAGCCGAAGGGCGTGCTGCACACGACGGCCGGCTATCTCGTCTATGCCTCGATGACGCACAAATATGTCTTCGACTACCAGGACGGCGATATCTACTGGTGCACGGCCGATGTCGGCTGGGTCACGGGCCATTCCTACATCGTCTATGGCCCGCTCGCGAACCGGGCGACCACGCTGATGTTCGAGGGCGTGCCGAATTTCCCGGATGCCGGTCGCTTCTGGGAAGTCATCGACAAGCACAAGGTCAATATCTTCTACACCGCCCCGACGGCGATCCGCGCCCTGATGGGCGCCGGTGACGACTTCGTGAAGCGCTCCGCGCGCTCCTCGCTGCGTCTGCTCGGCTCGGTCGGCGAGCCGATCAACCCGGAAGCCTGGGAATGGTACTACAACGTCGTCGGCGAGGGCCGTTCGCCGATCGTCGATACCTGGTGGCAGACGGAGACGGGCGGCATCCTGATCACCCCGCTGCCGGGCGCCACCGAACTCAAGCCGGGTTCGGCGACGCGGCCGTTCTTCGGCATCAAGCCGCAGCTCGTCGATAACGAGGGCAATGTGCTGGAAGGTGTGGCCGACGGCAATCTGTGCATCGTCGACAGCTGGCCGGGCCAGATGCGCTCGGTTTACGGCGACCACAAGCGCTTCGTCGAAACCTACTTCTCCACCTACAAGGGCAAGTATTTCACCGGCGACGGCTGCCGGCGCGACGAGGACGGCTACTACTGGATCACCGGCCGCGTCGATGACGTGCTCAACATTTCCGGCCACCGCCTCGGCACGGCCGAAATCGAATCGGCGCTCGTCTCGCACCATCTGGTGTCGGAGGCGGCCGTCGTCGGCTATCCGCACGGCCTCAAGGGCCAGGGCATCTACTGCTACGTCTCGCTGATGGCCGGCGAGGAAGGCAATGACGCGTTGCGCCAGGACCTCGTCAAGCATGTGCGCAAGGAGATCGGCCCGATCGCGACACCGGACAAGATCCAGTTCTCGCCCGGCCTGCCGAAGACCCGCTCCGGCAAGATCATGCGCCGCATCCTGCGCAAGATCGCCGAGGACGATTTCGGCGCGCTCGGTGACACCTCGACGCTTGCCGATCCGGCGGTCGTCGATGACCTGATCGCCAACCGGCAGAACAAGGCGGCCGGCTGACGGCGCCACGGGGTAAAAGGGAAACGGCGGCCACTGGCCGCCGTTTTCGTTTGTGATGCCGCCGGCTGGAAGGCGTTCCCTCCGCCTGAGCATCGTCAATGGCATCAGAAGATACTGAGCCGGATTCCCGGCCTCAGAAATCGATTGCCCGGCCGTTGATTTCCCAGTCGCCGTAGCGTGCCGGGTCCTCGCCGCCGCGACCGCCGAACTCCGGCGCCCGCTCGGCCGGCTGCGCTGCCTTGCGGCGTTCTTCCGCCTCCTGAAGCGCGCGCAGGGCAGCAGGCGAAAGCACCTTCCGGCCGTCCGTATGATTGTCGTTGTCGTTCTGCATGAAATTCGGCATCCTTCCCGGATATTGAAGAATTCCTGTCCGCTTACCATCATATAGGAGCGTGACTGCGTGCTGCAAAGCGCTGATTCACGTGAAACGCTATTAGTTAACGCGATCCAACAGGAGCCGAAAACGTATGAACATCGTTCGCACAGCCATGCTGCTCGCCGTCATGACGGCGCTTTTCATGGGCGTGGGCCTGCTCATCGGCGGCAAGGGCGGCATGATGATCGCGCTGCTCGTCGCGATTGCCATGAACTTCTTTTCCTACTGGAATTCCGACCGGATGGTGCTGTCCATGTATGGCGCCAAGGAGGTCGATGAACGCTCCGCGCCGGAATATTACGGTATCGTGCGCGATCTTTCCAAGCGCGCGGGCCTGCCCATGCCGCGCGTCTATGTCATCAACAACGAGCAGCCGAACGCCTTTGCGACCGGCCGCAATCCGCAGAACGCCGCCGTTGCCGCCTCGACCGGCCTTCTTCAGGCACTGAGCTATGAAGAGGTGGCAGGCGTGATGGCGCATGAGCTCGCCCATATCCAGAACCGCGACACGCTGACCATGACGTTGACGGCGACGATCGCCGGCGCGATTTCCATGCTTGCCAATTTCGCTATGTTCTTCGGCGGCAGCGGCAATCGCGAAAACAACAATCCGCTGGGTTTCATCGGCGTGCTGATCGCGATGATCGTCGCGCCTTTCGCCGCCATGCTGGTGCAGATGGCCATCAGCCGGACGCGTGAATACTCCGCCGACAAGCGCGGCGCGGAAATCTGCGGCAACCCGCTGTGGCTTGCATCGGCGCTCAAGAAGATCGCTGTCGCCGCCGGCCGCATTCCCAACGATGCCGCAGAGCACAATCCGGCGACTGCACATATGTTCATCATCAATCCGCTCTCGGGCGAGCGCATGGACAACCTGTTTTCGACCCATCCGAACACGGAGAACCGCATCGCCGCGCTACAGGAAATGGCTCGCGGCATGCAGGCGCGCTCGACGGAACCGGTCCGGGCTGATAATCCGTCACGCAAATCGCGCTCCGTTCCGACGACGGGCTGGGGACGCGGTGGTTCCGAACCACCCAAGGGTCCCTGGTCTTGAGCGACGACAGAAAACACAGAACACATCCGAAACGACATCGTGACGGCAGAGGCGGAAAGCCTGCGGAAGCCGACGCGAACATGCCGGAAAAGCCGGGTCTGCGTGCCCGGCAGGCGGCCGCCAAGATTCTCGCCGCGGTCGTCGACCGCAGGACGCCGCTTGACGGCATGCTGGATCTCGAGAACGGCAACCCGGCCTATCGCCAGCTCAACGATGCCGACCGGGCGCTTGTGCGCGCGATTCTCAACACGGCGCTGCGTCACCTCCCGCGCATCGAAGCGATTCTTGATACGCTGGTCGGCACGCCGCTGCCGGACGGCGCGCGGGCGCTGCACCATGTCCTGACGGTTGCCGCCGCGCAGATCCTCTATCTCGACGTGCCGGATCATTCCGCGGTCGACCTTGCGGTCGAGCAGGCCCAGATCGATCCGCGTAATCGCCGTTTCGCGAGCCTCACCAATGCCGTTTTGCGCCGGCTTTCACGCGAAAAGGCGTCGCACCTCACGGCAAGCCGTGCGATCTCGGTCATTCCCGGCTGGTTCGAGGCGCGGCTCGTCGCCATCTACGGCAAGGAGCATGCGGCGCGCATCGGCGAAGCCCTGCTCGAAACCTCCACCATCGATCTCACCGTCAAGTCCGACCCGCAGGGCTGGGCCGCACGGCTCGGCGGGCTTGTCCTGCCGACCGGCTCCGTGCGCCTGCCCACCGCGTCCGGCGCCATTCCGGCGCTTGAAGGCTTCGATGCGGGCGAATGGTGGGTGCAGGATGCGGCAGCCAGTATTCCGGCAAAGCTGTTCGGCGATCTTGCCGGCAAGCGTGTTGCCGATCTTTGCGCCGCCCCCGGCGGCAAGACCGCGCAGCTTGCACTGGCCGGGGCGGACGTCACCGCTCTCGACCAGTCCGGCAACCGCCTGAAGCGGCTTGTCGGCAATCTCGACCGTCTCGGCCTGTCGGCGACGGCCGTGGAAGCGAACATGGCGGACTACAAGCCCGCCGAGCTTTTCGACGCCATTCTGCTCGATGCGCCCTGCTCCTCGACCGGCACGATCCGCCGTCACCCGGACGTGCTCTGGACCAAGGGGCCGGAAGACATCGAAAAGCTCGCGCGCCTGCAGGAGCGCCTGCTGCGCCATGCGCTGACGCTGGTGAAACCGGGCGGCGAACTGGTCTTTTCCAACTGCTCGCTCGATCCGAGCGAGGGCGAGGAGATGATTTCGCGCGTTCTCGCCGATAATCCCACCTGGCGGATCGCACCCGTCGACCCGGCCGACTGGCCGGGGCTCGAGACGGCGATCACACCGCTTGGCGAATTCCGCACTACCCCGGCCATGTTGCCGCCGACGGCGACCCATGCCGGTGGAATGGACGGCTTCTACGCCGTTCGGCTGACGAATGGCGGATAAGGAAAATCAGGGCCGTCACGCTCATCAACAGTCCATAAGCGGCGATGAATTGACGCCGCTCGTCTCCTCGGCCTACCTATAGGTCTGGAGGCATTTGTTAATCATGCAGCTTTCCGACCGTCAGCGGCTTTCCTATCTGTATTTGCGTGAGGGTTGGCGCCGGTTCTCTCGAAGGCTTGCCTTGGGCCGAATCAGCGCCATGCGCTTTTCCGGTGGCACGCCCGACCGGTTGATCGTTGCGCCGACCGACCTCCACCCCGCGGATTCCTTTGCCGGCGAAGAAATTACCGCCGGCCGCTTTCCGCTGGCGGGCCGCATCCTCGAATGCGAGGGCGAATCACCTTTCGCGCTGGAGCTTCCCTCGGAGGAATTCGCCGGCCGTCTGCATTCCTTCGGCTGGCTGCGCCACATGCGGCTGGTGGATCCGGACCGGGCGGCGCTGACCTCGCGCTTCATCGTGGATGACTGGCTGCAAAGCCATGGGCGCGTCATCGGCGGTCTCGCCTGGCGGCCGGATGTCACCGCCAAGCGCATCATTGCGTGGCTTTCGCACTCGCCGGTTGTGCTGAAGGATGCCGATTATCCCTTCTACCGCCGCTTCCTGAAGAGCCTCGCCTTCCAGGTGCGCTATCTGCGCCATGTGGCGGACACGACCCGCGACGGCGAGCAGCGGTTGCGCGTGCGCATCGCGCTTGCCATGGCGTCCATCGCCATGCCGGCCTCGCCTTCCAAGATGCGCAAGGCCGCGCGCCATCTCGGCGAGGAACTCGACCGGCAGATCCTGCCCGACGGCGGTCATTGCTCGCGCAATCCGCGCGCGGCCCTCGACCTGCTGCTTGACCTGCTGCCGCTGCGCCAGACCTATGTCAATCTCGGCCACGACATGCCGGCACAGCTTATTGCCTGCATCGACCGCATCTATCCCGCGCTGCGCTTCTTCCGGCATCAGGGTGGCGAACTCGCGCTGTTCAACGGCGCGACCTATACGATGGCGACCGAACTGATGTCGGCCCTGCGCTACGACGAGACTGGCGGCGCGCCGTTCAAGGCCCTTCCCTCGATCAACTACGATCGTCTGGCGGTGCAGGAAACGGTCGTGCTGATGGATACGGGCCTGCAGAAGTCCGTAGATCTGTCCTCGACCGCTTCATCCGGCACGCTGTCGATTGAAATGTCGTCCGGCAAGAACCGGTTCATCGTCAATTCCGGCCGGCCGCGTTTTGCCGGCGAAGCGATGCGGCAGATGTCGCGCATGACGGCGGCCCATTCCGTCGCGACGCTGAACGACACGTCGTCGTCGCGCATTTCGACCTCCCGTTTCCTAGGGCCGATCATCATCGGCGGCGTCAGCAAAGTGGACGTCTCGCGCATCGAGCGCGAGTCGGGCGCCGACGGCGTGACGGCGATCCATGACGGCTACCTGAAGCGCTTCGGCCTGCTCTACGAGCGGGATATTCACGTTGCGGCCTCCGGCAGCGAGATTCGCGGGCGCGAACACTTCTACAGGCCCGGCAATCCGGATGGGCCGGTCGATCAGGGAACGGCGGTGGTGCGTTTCCACATCCATCCCGCCATCCAGCTCTACCGCGTTTCCGCCAATGAAACGCGGCTCGTGGCGTCCGATGGCGAGGCCTGGGCGCTGACCTGCCTCGATGTATCCGTCGAGGAGGAAGAGGACGTCTTCTTCGCCGACCCGTCCGGCGTGCGTGCTTCGCGGCAGCTGACGCTGACCATGCGGCTTGCCGAAATGCCGGAAGTTCAGTGGTTGCTGGCGCGTCAACGCTGAATTCCGGGCGTTTCGCGGTTTTCTCCGGGCAGCGCCTGTGATAACGGGGCGCATGACCATCCGGCCCCTCCTCCCGGGCCGTCAGAACGGAGCGCCCCCCATGGCCGTTATTTCCAAGAAAATCCCCGCCCCCGACCGCGTCACCGTGCGCACGGCACTGCTCTCGGTGTCCGACAAGGCCGGCATTGTCGACCTCGCCAGGGCTCTTGTCGAAAAAGGCGTGCGGCTGCTGTCGACCGGCGGCACGCACAAGGCGCTCAGCGATGCCGGGCTTGCCGTAACGGACGTCTCGGAAGTCACCGGCTTTCCGGAAATCATGGATGGCCGGGTCAAGACGCTGCATCCCTCGGTCCATGGCGGCCTGCTGGCGATCCGTGACGATGCCGAGCATGTCGAGGCAATGAAGGCGCACGGCATCGGCGCGATCGACCTCACGATCATCAACCTCTACCCGTTCGAGGAAGTCCGCGCCAAGGGCGGCGACTATCCCACCACCGTCGAGAATATCGATATTGGCGGACCGGCGATGATCCGCGCCTCCGCCAAGAACCATGCCTATGTGACGATCGTGACCGACCCTGCCGATTATCCGGCTCTGCTGGAGGAACTGGCGGACGGTTCGACCGCCTACGCATTCCGCCAGCGCATGGCGGCGAAGGCCTATGCCCGCACCGCGGCCTATGATGCGGCGATCTCCAACTGGTTTGCCGAAGCGCTCGATATCGCCATGCCGCGTCATCGCGTGCTGGGCGGCGTCCTGAAGGAAGAAATGCGCTACGGCGAAAATCCGCACCAGAAGGCGGGTTTCTACGTCACCGGCGAGAACCGCCCGGGCGTGGCAACGGCCACCTTGCTGCAGGGCAAGCAGCTTTCCTACAACAATATCAACGATACGGACGCTGCTTTCGAGCTGGTCGCCGAGTTCCTGCCGGAGAACGGCCCGGCCTGCGCGATCATCAAGCATGCCAATCCCTGCGGCGTTGCCACCGGCAAGACGCTGAAGGATGCCTATGCACGGGCGCTCGCCTGCGACCCGGTTTCGGCCTTCGGCGGCATTATCGCGCTCAATTCGACGCTCGATGGCGAGACGGCGGAGGAGATCGTCAAGCTCTTCACCGAGGTCATCATCGCGCCGGATGCGGATGAACAAGCCCGGGCGATCATTGCCGGCAAGCCCAACCTGCGCCTGCTCGTCACCGGCGCCCTGCCCGATCCGCGCGTTCCCGGCCTTTCCGCCAAGACCGTTTCGGGCGGCCTGCTCGTCCAGAGCCGCGACAACGGCATGGTCGAGGATCTGGAGCTGAAGGTCGTCACGAAGCGCGCGCCGACGGCGCAGGAGCTTATCGACATGAAGTTCGCCTTCAAGGTCGCCAAGCACGTCAAGTCGAATGCCGTGGTCTATGCCAAGGACGGCCAGACGGCGGGCATCGGCGCCGGCCAGATGAGCCGCGTCGATTCCGCCCGTATCGCCGGCCTGAAGGCCGAGGAAGCCGCCAAGGCGATGGGCCTTGCCGAGCCGCTGACGCGCGGCTCCGCGGTCGCCTCCGAAGCCTTCCTGCCGTTTGCTGACGGCCTGCTCTCGGCCATTGCCGCCGGCGCAACGGCGGTCATCCAGCCGGGTGGCTCGATGCGCGATGCGGAGGTGATTGCGGCGGCCGACGAGGCCGGCGTCGCCATGGTCTTCACCGGCATGCGCCATTTCAGGCACTAAACCTTACCCGGATTCTCCCCGGAATCGAAACGCCCCGCTTGCGGGGCGTTTTGCGTTTCAGGCTTCCACTTTGGCGGCGGGATAGGGCGTGCGCAGCAAAAGCAGGAAGCCGACGACGAGAAAGATGATGAGGGCCATCATGCCGATGCGCGCCGAACCGGTGGCCGTGGTAATGAGCGCGACGGAGAGCGGGGCGAGGAAGGACGTGGCTCGGCCCGACAGGGCGTAGAGGCCGAAATAGCGGCCCGCTTCGTCGGGGTGGATGCTCTGGGCGAGGTAGGAGCGCGCCGATGCCTGCACCGGGCCGAAGGCGACGCCGATCAGGAGGCCGTAGAGGATATAGGCCTTCTCCGCCGCCGTGCCGAACAGGCCGCCGGAATCGGCGACCGGCAGGGGGATAAGCCCGAACAGCGTGAAACCGGGCCCTGTGGACACGATGCCGACGGTCGCGATGGTCAGGCAGATGAGGCTGATGATGACGACGGTCTTCGAGCCGAGGCGCTTGTCCAGCCGGCTGGCATAGAGGCAGCCGCCGATCGCCACGACATTGAGGATGATGCCGTAGATGCCGAGTTCAAAGGTCCGCCAGGCGAACATGCCGGCGGCGAAGGTGCCGCCGAGCGCCAGCAGGCCGTTGACCCCATCCTGATAGATCATGCGGGCGACAAGGAAGCGCAGAATACCGGGCTTGCTGCGCAGGTCACGAAGCGCGGCGGAAAGGTCGGCAAAGCCGGCGCGCACGGCAGCGGCGATCGGCAACCCCTTGCTCTGGTCGGGCGTGAAGAAAAACATCGGCAGGATGAAGACGAGATACCACAGCGCCGAGATCGGGCCGGTGATGCGTGCATCCTCGCCGGTTGCCGGGTCGAGGCCGAAGAGCGGGGCGATGCCGATGGCGGTCTTGCCCGTCTCGGGATTGGCCGCGAGCAGCGCCACGACGGCGATCAGCACGATCATGCCGCCGAGATAGCCAAGGCCCCAGGCGATATTGGAAATGCGGCCCGTATCCTCGGGCCTGACGAGCCGCGGCATCATCGAATCGTTGAAGACGATGGAGAACTCGGCCGCCACGGTCGCAAGCACGATCATTGCCATGGCGAAGGGCAGGCTGCTGCCGGGGGCGGCGAACCACAGGGTGGCGAGCGACAGGATCTTGATCATCGCAAAGGCGGCGATCCAGGGTTTTCGCGCGCCGGAGGCGTCGGCGATCGAGCCCATGATCGGGGCGAGCAATGCGATCGCGATGCCGGCGATGCTGAGCGTATAGCTCCAGGCGGCCTGGCCGGCGGCATGGTCCTCGGTGAGGCGCGAGACGAGATAGGGGCCAAAAATAAACGTCGTGATGACGGTGAAGAAAGGTTGGGCCGCCCAGTCGAACAGCATCCAGCCCGCTATGCCGCGGCGGCTGACCTGCGGCTCCCGGCTTTGCGCGACACGCGTCATTGCCCCTCCTTGCATATGGGCAACGACCATGCGCCCGTCCTCAGCCGGCTAACGGAATTTTGCCCCGTCAGCCGGCAGGGACTGTCTCATTTCGCCCTTTCCTGTGCAAGGTCGCTCAGGATGCCGGCTGCGACGCTGACCTTGGCGAGGGTTGCCTCGCCCGCTTCCGTCAGAGCGGAAAGGTTCGCCGTTACGCGGGAAAGCCGCTCTTTCTCGGCCTGCTGCCAGGCGGCGAGCGGGGCCTTCTCGCCCTTGTGGCGGGTCAGGACGGCGCTCGCCAGATCGCGGCGGGCATTGGCGATGTCGGTCAGGCTTCGCTGCAGGGCGAGCGCCTCGTAGAGATCGCCGGTCGGAATATTGCCCGCGGCGGAAAGCAGTCGGCCGATATTCAGCGCCGAGCTGATGCCGGCGAAGGTCTGCGCCGTCTTGCCGAGCGAATCGCCGGTCGCGCCCGCAATCAGCATGACCTCCGGCACGAAGGTCAGCATCGAGAGCGTGGCGATTTCCGTCGCAAGGTCGCCGGGTACGCCCTCGTCCTCATAGGCATGCGCCTTGCGGCGGGCTTCGTCGCCGGCCGCTTCCGAAATCAGCGTCGCAAGGTTCGGGCGAAGCTGCTTCAGCGCCTGCCTCAGCCTGTGCACCGCCTGGTCCATCGGGCCGGAGACGGCGCCCGTCGTCAGAAGCAGGCCGGTGACGGTGGCGTAGATGCGGCCGATCTCCTCGTAGAGTTCGTTCTGCACCGAGCCCGCAACCACATTGTCCAGTGCATCCACGCCGGCATAGAGCGCCGAAAGGCCATAGCCGTCGCGGGCGATGATGGCGGCCTTCACCGCTTCTGCCGGGCCGAAGCCTGTGCCGTCGGTCAGTGCATTGACGAAGGCCGGGCCGCCGCGGTTGATCGCCTCGTTGGCGAGGATCGTCGCGATGATCTCGCGGCGCAGGCGGTGCGCGCGGATATCGTCCCCATAGGCCTTCTGCATCTTCGCCGGGAAATAGCTCATGAGCGTCGGTTCGAAATAGGGCTCGTCCGGCAGGTCGGTGTGGATGAGCTCATCGAACAGCACCAGCTTGGCATAGGAGAGCAGCACGCCGATCTCCGGCCGCGTCAGCGGCTTGCCGGCCTGATAGCGCTCGGCCATCGTCCGGTCGTCCGGCAGGGTCTCCACCTTGCGGTTGAGCTGGCCGGCGGCCTCGAAACGGTCCATCAGGCGCGTCAGCGGTGCGCGATTGGCCGCGCCCTGCTTTTCCGTCAGCGAGATCGCCAGCGATTGCAGGTAGTTGTTGCGCAGCACCAGATGGGCCACCTCGTCGGTCATCGAGGCGAGCAGCACGTTTCGCTTGGCGCGGGTCAGCCGTTCGTCGCGCATGGCCGAGGCGAGCGCGATCTTGATGTTGACCTCTACGTCCGACGAGTTCACGCCGGCCGAATTGTCTATGGCGTCGGAATTGTTGCGTCCGCCCTTGAGGCCGAAGGCGATACGACCGCGCTGGGTGACGCCGAGATTGGCGCCCTCGCCGATCACCTTGGCGCGCACGTCTTCGCCGACGATACGGATCGCGTCATTGGCGCGGTCGCCGACTTCCGCATCGGTCTCGTTCTGGCCGCGGATATAGGTGCCGATGCCGCCGAACCACAGAAGATCGACCGGTGCCTTGAGGATCGCCGTCATGACCTCGGACGGCGTTGCCTTCGGCTTGTCGATACCGATCACGGCCATCGCTTCCGGTGTCAGGGTCACGGATTTTTCCGCGCGCGAGATGATCATCGCACCCTTGGAAAGGACCGAGCGGTCATAGTCCTGCCAGCTCGAGCGCGGCAGGTTGAACAGGCGTCGACGCTCGGCGAAGGACGTATCGGTATCCGGCGACGGATCGATGAAGATGTCCCGGTGATCGAAGGCCGCGACGAGCCTGATCTTGCGCGACAGCAGCATGCCGTTGCCGAAGACGTCGCCGGACATGTCGCCGACGCCGGCGACGCTGAAGGGCGTCTTCTGGATGTCGATGTTCATTTCGCGGAAGTGGCGCTTGACGGTCTCCCAGGCGCCGCGGGCGGTGATGCCCATCTTCTTGTGGTCGTAGCCGGCCGAGCCGCCCGACGCGAAGGCGTCGTCGAGCCAGAAGCCGGCTTCCTGGGCAAGGCCGTTCGCCGTGTCGGAGAAGGTTGCGGTGCCCTTGTCGGCGGCGACGACGAAATAGGGATCGTCACCGTCGATGCGCACCGTATCGGCCGGCGGCACGATGTCCTGCCCGACGATGTTGTCGGTGACGGAAAGCATGGTGCGGATGAAGGTCTTGTAGGCTTCGGTTCCGGCTTTGAAGACGGCGTCACGGCTGCCGCCGACGGGAAGCTGCTTGGGATAGAAGCCGCCCTTGGCGCCGACCGGTACGATGACCGAGTTCTTCACCTGCTGGGCCTTGACGAGGCCGAGCACTTCCGTGCGGTAGTCCTGGGCGCGGTCCGACCAGCGAAGTCCGCCGCGGGCGACCTTGCCGAAGCGCAGGTGCACGCCCTCCACCTCGGCGCCATAGACGAAGATTTCGCGGAAGGGGTGCGGTTCCGGCAGCCCGTCGAGGGCCTTGGGATCGAGCTTGATCGCCAGTGTCCTGCGGGGCTTGCCGTCCGCATCGCGCTGGAAATAGTTGGTCCGCAGCGTCGCCTCGATGGCATTGACGTAGCGGCGCAGCATGCGGTCCTCGTCGAGGCTCGGCACCTTTGCCAGCGCCTCTTCGATGGCCGCCGCGACATCGGCGGACTTCTTCTCGCGCTGGCGCTCGGAAAGCTTCGGGTCGAGACGGGTGTCGAACAGGCGGAAGAGGTCTGCGGCGATGGCAGGATACTTGTTCAGCGTATCGGCGATGTAGCCTTGCGAATAGGCGATGCCCGTCTGGCGCAGGTAGCGCGAATAGGTGCGCAGCGCCATGATCTCGCGGGCCGAGACGCCGGCAGTCAGGATGAGGCGGTTCAGCGCATCGTCATCCACCTCGCCGTGCCAGGCTGCCAGGAAGGCCTCCTCCAGCATCGGGCTCAGCTTGGCGAGGTTGATCTCGAGACCGTCGCGGTGCCGCAGTTCCATGTCATGCAGGATGACGCGGCGCTCGCCGCCGTCGAGGCCCACGACCGTCAGGTCATGCGTCTGCTCGCTGATGACGCTGAAGCCGAGATTTTCAAGCAGCGGCACGCGGCGCGACAGCGAGACGGGCTCGCCCGCATGGAAGATCTTCAGCTCGACCGAGCCGAGGTCCGTGTTCCAGGCCTTGCGATAGAAGGCGATGGTGATCGGGTTCTCGGCCGTTGCCGTGGTGATGAGGGTGAGGTCCGCATTGGCTTCGGCGGGGGTGAAATCTTCCTGGTAGCTGCGGTCGGTGACCAGCCGCACGCCCTCCGCATTGGAGAGCGCTTCGAAGCGATCCGTCCAGCGCGTTGCGATATCGCGCACGGCCTGTTCGAGCTTGCCCTGCGCAATACGTGGCGTCTTGCCGCCTGAACGGCCGATGATGAAGTGCACGCGGGCAAGCCCGCCCTCCGGGAAAGCCGGATAATAGGCCGAGACGCGGCCGTCATAAGCCGATTTCAGATAGTTGCCGATCTTTTCGCGGACATCGGAATCATACTGTTCACGCGGCACGTAGACGATGACCGAGACGAAGCGATCGAAACGGTCGATGCGCGGCAATACGCGGATGCGCGGCCGGTCGGACAGTTCGTTGATCTGTTCGCAGAAGCTGGCGAGCAGGCCGGTGTCGATCTGGAAGAGATCGTCGCGCGGATAGGACTCCAGCGTATTGATCAGCATCTTGCCGGAATGGCTCTTCGGATCGAAACCGAAATGCTCGATGACCGTCTCGGCCTTCGAGCGCAGCAGCGGGATCTGGCTGGCGGCATGGGTATAGGCGGTGGAGGTGAAGAGGCCGACGATGCGCAGCTCGCCGATCACCTTGCCCTTCTCGTCGAACCGCTTGAGGCCGACATAGTCCATATAGGCACGGCGGTGCACGACGGATTTCACATTGGCCTTGGTGACGATCAGGAAATCCGGGCCTTCGAGGAATTCGAGGATTTCGGGCGTCGTCGTCACGGCGTCCTTGCCGAGGCGCAGTACCCGCACATCAGGATCGGAGAGGATGCCGAGGCCTTCACCGCCGCGTTCCACGGTCGCGCTCTCGCCCTTGCCGGAATAGCTGTATTCTCGCATTCCGAGGAAGGTGAAATTGTTGGCGCGCAGCCAGGTGAGGAAGGCGAGCGCCTCGTCCTTTTCGGCCTTTGCCTTGGAGTAGCGTTCCATGTCGGCCATGGCGCTGTCGAGCTTGTCCACCATGGCGTGCCAGTCGTCGACGGCGAGATGGACCTGATCGAGCACGTTGTTCATTCGTTCGACGAGCGAGGCGGCCTCGGCCGGCGAAAGCTCGGAAAGATGAATCTCGATATGGCTGACCCGGTGCGCGGGATCGCTCTCCTCGTCCGGGGAGAAAAGTTTCGGGGCTTCGCCCGGCGTCACGACGAGGATCGGGTGGATTGCAAGGTGGATGTCGCGATAGGTGCTCGTCACCTCGCCCATAACCGAATCGTAGAGGAAGGGCTGGTTACGGTCCGTGACGGAAAGCACGCTGACAGGCTGGCCCTTGGGTTTTACGCCGGGCAACGTTGTAACGGTGACGCGCGGCTGGGTGCCGTCCCAGGCCTCGATCTCGGCCAGCGCGTGGGCGGCGGCAACCGCCAGCATTTCGCCGGTATAGTGCTCGATATCGTCCTTGCTGGCGCGCCCGAAAAGGATATCGGGGTTGAGCGTTTTTGCCCCGAGGGCAGCTGCTGCGGCCATTGCCGCCTCGATGTGTTTTCCCCGCTTCACGTTGGTCCTCGCACCCATGGAATTCTCCTCGAAACCGATCGGCCGGACGTTAGCAGAAGAAAAAAGGCGCGCGACGAAATTTGTGAAATTACGAGAAAATTCAATCGATTTTGTCCGGAATAGGTCAGTTTTACTGTCGTTTTGACATGAATTTCGTGCTTTTTCGTCGAAAAGCAGCCAAAAACCGTCCGGGACGGCTCAAATCCGTCTTGCGGGTGGAGGGCAATCAGAGGGCGGGCGTTGACAGGAAAAGACCCCCTTGCCATCACGTCGGGGGAAGCGAAGGGAGCCGGTTATGAACGACAGCGACAAGGGCGCGGTCATCGTCATTTCGAGCCATGTCGTGCGGGGCGCCGTCGGCAATCGTGCTGCGGTCTTCGCGCTGGAGACGCTTGGCCATCCGGTCTGGGCGCTGCCGACCGTCGTCCTGCCCTGGCATCCCGGCCATGGCCCGGCAAGGCGGGTCGCGATTTCGGCCGATGATTTCGATGCGATCATTTCCGATCTTATCCGCGCGCCCTGGCGCGGCGAGGTGAAGGCGGTGCTCTCCGGCTATCTCGGCAGTGCGGGGCAGGCCCGCTCCGTCGCGCGGCTCGTCGAAAGCCTTCGCGTCGACAATCCCGATCTTCTCTATATGTGCGATCCGGTCTGCGGCGACGAGAGGGGTCTCTACGTGCCGGAGGAAACGGCGGTGGCGATCCGCGACAGCCTGATCCCGCTTGCATCCGTCGCGACGCCGAACCGGTTCGAGCTGGCCTGGCTGGTCGGCGCGCCGCTGGAGACGAATGCCGCGATCATGGATGCGGCCCTGTCGCTGGGCCCGGCCCGCATGCTCGTGACGTCCTCGCTGCCGCTCCTGGCCGGCAGCACGGGCAATCTCTACCTGTCGGGCCGCAATGCGCTGCTTGCCGAGCACCGGCTCGTGCCAAACCCGCCGAATGGCACTGGCGACCTGCTGGCGGCGATCTTCCTTTCGCGGCTGATGGAAGGCGTGCCGGAAGAGCGGGCGCTGATGACGTCCACCGCCAGTGTCTTCGAGATCGTCGCGCGCACCGCCAAGCGCGGTGCCGACGAGCTGACGCTGGAACAGGATGCGGCCAGCATCTCGACGCCGATGGCCATGGTGCAGATGCGGCGGCTTGTTCATCCCGCCCAAACACGTCGATCGTGATAGGCGATCCTGACGGATCCGATCTTGCGTCATGCCTTTCGGAGTGGTTTATGCAAAACTGGATGGGGCCTCATCCGGTAGATCGTTCCCACGAGGTATTCCGAACCATGAACCGCTTTCCCGACCGCCTTCTGAATGGCTACCGCAATTTCATGTCCGGCCGCTATGCCGAGCAGTCGGCCCGCTACCGGGCATTGGCCGAGACCGGCCAGAAACCGAAGACACTGGTGATTGCCTGTTGCGACTCCCGCGCCGCGCCGGAGACAATCTTCGACAGTGGCCCGGGCGAACTTTTCGTCGTGCGAAACGTCGCCAATCTCGTGCCGCCCTATGAGCCGGACGGCCAGTTCCACGCGACATCGGCGGCCCTTGAATTCGCCGTTCAGTCGCTGAAGGTCAGCGACATCGTGGTGATGGGCCACGGCCGATGCGGCGGCATTTCCGCTGCGCTCGACCCGGATGCCGAACCGCTGTCGCCCGGCGATTTCATCGGCAAGTGGATGGGCATGCTGAAGCCGGTCGCCGAGCAGATACAGGGTGCCGAGATTCTCACGCAGGCAGAACGTCAACGCGCGCTGGAGCGCGTCTCCATCCGCAACTCGCTCGCCAATCTCAGGACGTTTCCCTGCGTGCGCATCCTCGAGGAAAAGGGCCGGGTACAACTGCACGGCACCTGGTTCGATATTTCGACCGGCGAACTCTGGATCATGGACGCCAAGACCGGCGATTTCGTCCGGCCGGGCGCGTAGAAAAACAACCACGCACGCCTGCTGAAACTGCTGCAAGAAAAAACCCGGTGCGACAGGTCGCACCGGGTTTTTCGTGGTTCAAGTGTGCCCGGCGATCAATTGCCGTCGATTTCCGCACCGATGATGGCGATTGCCTGCTGGTAGACGCTGGCCGCGTTCCAGCCCTGAATTGCGCCGAAATTGGCCTGGCCCGGCTGGTAACCGCCGCCGGCGTTCCAGCCGTGACCGCGCAGGAAGTTTGCGGTAGAGGCGAGCGCATCGGCCTTCGAGCCGACGAGATCGATGCGGCCGTTGCCGTCGCCGTCGACGCCGTATTTCAGGACGTTTGCCGGCAGGAACTGCGTCTGGCCGATTTCGCCATGCGCCGCGCCGCGCGCCGAGGTGCTGAGCGTGCCGTTCTGTACGAGCTGCAGCGCCGCATAGAGCTGATTGGTGAAGAATTCCGAGCGACGGCAGTCATAGGCGAGCGTTGCGACGGCCGAAACGGTGTGTTCCTTGCCGAGGAAGCCGCCGAAGCCGGTTTCCATGCCCCAGATCGCCAGAAGCGGACCGGCCGGCACGCCATAGCGGCTTTCGATGCGCTTGAAGAGGGCCGCATTCTGTTGCTTCAGGCTCTTGCCGCGACGGATGATCGCCTGGCCGCCACGCTTCTGCATGAACTGGTCGAGCGAGAGCTTGAAGCTCTTCTGGCCGCGGTCGGCGCGGATCGTGGCGCGGGCATAGCTGACATTGCCGAAAGCCTTGTCCAGCGTCGAGCGGCTGATGCCGCGGCCGGCCGCCTCATCCTTGAATGCTTCCACCCAGGCCGGAAAGCCGCTCGCATCGTTGCCGCACTTGGCAGCTTCTGCCACCGCCGGCACCGCTGCCGTGGCGATCATTGCGGCCAGCACCTTGGCCACGCTCTTTGTCATGCCCATGAAAAACCCCGTAATCTTTATCGTGTTCCGCTGCGGGAGCATGGCATGCTCCCCTGTTCCTGTCACCGCATCACGCCGTGAACCGCTCCGGTTCGAAGCGAAGTCCCGATTGCTCTCAGACGGAACAATCGGGACTTTTATTTAAAGTCGGTTAACGGAACGTTGCCACTTTTCATCAAAATGCGGAAACGTTCCGATTGTCTTCTTGCCGTTACGGCTCAGGCGGCCTGCTTCTTCGCCTTGATCAGGCCCCGGGCGACGAGCAGTTCCGCGATCTGGATGGTGTTGAGCGCGGCGCCCTTGCGCAGGTTGTCGGAGACGATCCACATGTTGAGGCCGTTTTCGACCGTGGCGTCCTCGCGGATGCGCGAGATGTAGGTGGCGTCTTCACCGGCCGATTCGTACGGGGTGATGTAGCCGCCGTTCTCGTGCTTGTCGATGACCTGGCAACCCGGCGCCTCGCGCAGGATCTCGCGGGCTTCGTCCGCCGTGATTTCCTTTTCGAACTCGATGTTGACCGATTCGGAGTGACCGATGAAGACGGGCACGCGAACAGCCGTGCAGGTCACCTTGATCTTGGGGTCGAGCATCTTCTTGGTCTCAGCCAGAACCTTCCACTCTTCCTTCGTGTAGCCGTCTTCCATGAAGCTGTCGATGTGCGGAATGACGTTGAAGGCGATGCGCTTGGTGAACAGCTTCGATTCGATCGGATCAGCGACGAAGACGGCGCGGGTCTGGTTGAAGAGCTCGTCCATGCCATCCTTGCCGGCGCCGGAGACGGACTGGTAGGTCGAGACGACGATGCGCTTGATCGTGGCGCGGTCATGCAGCGGCTTCAGCGCGACGACGAGCTGAGCGGTCGAGCAATTCGGGTTGGCGATGATGTTCTTGCGGCTGAACAGCGAGATGGCGTCCGGGTTCACTTCCGGAACGATCAGCGGAACGTCGGCGTCGTAGCGCCAGGCCGAGGAGTTGTCGATGACGACGCAGCCCTGCGCGCCGATCTTCGGCGAATACTTTTGCGAAATCGTGCCGCCGGCGGACATCAGGCAGATGTCGGTGTCGGAGAAATCGTAGTTTTCGAGGTTCTGGACCTTCAGCGTCTTGTCGCCGAAGGACACTTCGGTGCCGATCGAGCGGCTGGATGCGAGCGCCACGACTTCATCGGCCGGGAAGCCGCGTTCGGCCAGGATGTTCAGCATCTCGCGGCCGACATTGCCGGTCGCGCCGGCGATTGCGATCTTGAAACCCATATCTAAAGCTCTCTTTCTCTGTCTCTCCGCGGGTCAGGAGGGGAAACCCGCCGGCCTCGACGCGGGTTTCGGTCCCCGGCCATACCGGGGAGAGAGCGGTGGGCCAGAGACGTCAGACGGTTTTCGTCGTCGTTTTGGCCGTTGTTTTGGAAATCGATACGCCATGGTAAACCCGTCCGGCGTTGAAGGCCGGAGCGATCATGCGGGCGATGGACAGTCCAAAGCGATACATGGCGGTTCCCTTGCGTGCGTGCTGAATACGCTCATCTCGCGAAGAGTCAAGCGTTCCGTGGCAGAACGGGTGTTTCGGCCCTGCCCGGCGCCTTCGACCTAAGTCTTACGCCAAAAGACATAAGCCCAAAGCAGCGCTGATGTCACAAAGCGTTTTCTGCCATCCTTTCACAAGGCGCACCCCGTCCGGCGTTTTAGGGAGAAACTCCGGACTGTCATGGGCTGCCCGACACGCCGTTTTGTGGAGGACAAACAAATGGCAAATGTTTCGACGGTGGGCGACGCCAAGGCGGCACCCATGACGAGCGAGCAGAAGAAGGTGATCTTCGCCTCTTCGCTCGGCACTGTTTTCGAATGGTACGATTTCTATCTTTACGGTTCGCTGGCGATCTATATCGGCGCGACCTTCTTCAGCCAGTATCCGGAAACGACGCGCAATATCTTCGCGCTGCTCGCCTTCGCTGCGGGCTTCCTCGTGCGCCCGTTCGGCGCGCTGGTCTTCGGCCGCCTGGGTGACCTTGTCGGGCGTAAGTACACCTTCCTCGTCACCATTCTCATCATGGGCTTCTCGACCTTCCTCGTGGGTCTCCTGCCCGGCGCCGCCACCATCGGCATCGCTGCCCCGATCATCCTCGTGCTGCTGCGCATGCTGCAGGGCCTGGCGCTCGGCGGTGAGTATGGCGGTGCTGCGACCTATGTGGCGGAACACGCTCCGAAGGGCCGTCGCGGTTACTTCACCTCGTGGATACAGACGACGGCGACGCTCGGCCTGTTCATGTCACTGGTGGTCATCCTCGCGGTGCAGTTCCTGCTCGGCAAGGAAGCTTTCGCCGCCTGGGGCTGGCGCATTCCGTTCCTGCTTTCGGCATTCCTGCTCGGCGTTTCCGTCTGGATCCGCTTGAAGATGAATGAATCGCCGGCCTTCGCGAAGATGAAGGAAGAGGGCAAGGGCTCCAAGGCCCCGCTGACCGAAGCCTTCGGCCAGTGGCGCAATGCCAAGATCGCATTGCTCGCCCTGTTCGGCGCTGTCGTCGGCCAGGCCGTCGTCTGGTATTCCGGCCAGTTCTACGCCCTGTTCTTCCTGACGGGCGTGCTGAAGGTCGATGGCCAGTCGGCGAACATCATGGTCGCCATCGCGCTGCTTCTCGGCACCGGCTTCTTCGTCTTCTTCGGCTGGCTGTCGGACAAGATCGGCCGCAAGCCGATCATCATGGCCGGCCTGCTGCTCGCCATGCTCACCTACTTCCCGCTGTTCAAGGCCTTGACCTGGGCCGGTAATCCGGCGCTGGCACAGGCACAGGCAACGATCCGCGCGACCGTTACCGCCGCTCCGGGCGACTGCAAGTTCCAGTTCAACCCGACCGGCACGGCGAAATTCACCACGTCGTGCGATATCGCCACGTCGTTCCTTACGCAGAACTCCGTACCCTATGACGTCGTCACGACGGCGCCGGCCGGAACCGCTGCAACGGTGAAGATCGGCGATGAGACGGTCACGAGCTACGACGCCATCGCCGCCGGCGACCAGGCCAAGGGGCTTGACGCGGCCTTCCGCAAGGGTATCAACATCGCCCTCCACGACGGCGGTTATCCGCTGGTTCGCGGTGCCGCGAAGGTTCCCGACAGCAAGCTCGACGCTTTCGTTGCAGCCAATCCGGAACTTGCGCTCGATGCCGCCGCTATTCGCGCCGGCGAGAAGGCGACCATGCCGTCTGCCGACCTGGTTACGGCCAAGCTGCTGACGGCCGATGAAGCCGCCGGCGTCACGGACATGGCTGTCTACACGGTCGACAAGGGCGGCGCCTTCACCATGGTCGCCGATCCGGCTGCCGTGAACTGGACCACGATCATCGCGGTTCTGACGGTCCTCGTGATCTACGTCACGATGGTCTACGGCCCGATTGCGGCCCTGCTGGTCGAACTCTTCCCGACCCGTATCCGCTACACCGGCATGTCGCTGCCCTATCACATCGGCAACGGCTGGTTCGGTGGTCTGCTTCCGGCAACGGCCTTCGCGATGAGCGCGGCCCAGGGCGATATCTACTACGGTCTCTGGTACCCGATCGTCTTCGCTGGCATCACGCTCGTCATCGGCATTCTCTTCCTGCCGGAAACGAAGGACCGCGACATCAACACCATGGATTGATCATCCCCCTTCCGATGAGTTCATGGTGACCCGGCTCGTGGCAACACGGGCCGGGTTTTATTGTGGCTTGTTCTGCGCCATGGATTTCGGCCGTGGCCAGCCGTGCGCGTCGAGGCGGAAAAGCCAGTCCTTTCGGGCAAAGACACAGGCCAGGGCAACGGCCGTCCAGAGGCCGAGCAGCAGGCCTGCGGCAACGTCGCTCGGATAATGTGCCCCGACAATGACGCGCGAGACGCCGATCATCAGCGCGCCGACGAGGAAGAGCGGCCGCAGACGCGGCGCCAGCATGGAGAAGGCGCCGAAAAAGGCGCCGACGGCCGCCGAATGGCCGGAGGGAAAGCTGGAATAGAGATCGTCATAGGCAAAGGGCGTCAGGCTGTAGGCGCCGTGCTCGGCAAAAAGCGCGGGCCTTGCCCGGCCGACGATCAGTTTGAACAGGTGGACGAGCGCACTCGTCGCACCGATCGTCACGAAGAAGTAGAGCGACAATCGTAGCGCCGTTCCGGCACGGCCCGTCATCGTCTCGTTGCGGCTGACCCGCTGGACGATATAGGCGGCAATGATGAGGAGGCCGGAGCTGTAGATCATCCAGGCGAAGGTGCCGAAATCCGTGATGCGTGCGTTGAAGCTGACGATTGCGCCCGGCAGGCCTTGCGCGCGCTGCGACAGCACCGGGTCGAATGGAACGAGGGCCGTGACGAGCAGGACGGTGGCGGCGAGGATCCAGAAGAGGGAGGCGGCGTGCGGTCGGTTCATGGTCGTCCTTCGAAAACGCGGTGTTTCCCATGTGTTGGCGAGCGCCGGCATTTCAAGGGACCGAAACGAAAAAGGCTCCCGGAGCGCTTGCGCCGGGAGCCTTTTCAGTCACGTCGCCTGTGTCAGGCGGAGAGCTTGCGGAAGGCGGCAAGGATCGCGTCGCCCATCTCGGTGGTGCCGACCTGGCGGCTGCCGTCGGACATGATGTCGCCAGTGCGGATGCCGCTGTCGAGGACGTCGGCGATCGCCTTTTCTAGGTTGTCGGCTTCCTTGACCATGTTGAACGAGTAGCGCAGGCACATGGCGAAGGAGGCGATCATGGCGATCGGATTGGCGATGCCCTTGCCGGCAATGTCCGGTGCCGAGCCGTGCACGGGCTCGTAGAGCGCCTTGCGCTGGCCCTTGGCGTCCGGTGCGCCAAGCGAGGCGGACGGCAGCATGCCGAGCGAGCCGGTCAGCATGGCGGCGACGTCGGAGAGCATGTCGCCGAACAGGTTGTCCGTCACGATGACGTCGAACTGCTTCGGCGCACGAACGAGCTGCATGCCGCCGGCATCCGCCAGCATGTGCTCGAGCCCGACGTCGGAATAGCTGCGCTTGTGCGTTTCCGTCACGACCTGGTTCCACAGCACGCCGGACTTCATGACGTTGCGCTTTTCCATCGAGCAGACGCGGTTGCCGCGTGTGCGGGCGAGTTCGAAGGCGACGCCAGCGATGCGTTCGATCTCGTAGGTGTCGTAGACCTGCGTGTCGATGCCGCGCTTCTGGCCGTTGCCGAGATCGACGATCTCCTTCGGCTCGCCGAAATAGACGCCGCCCGTCAATTCGCGCACGATCAGGATGTCGAGGCCTTCGACGAGCTCGGCCTTGAGCGACGAGGCGTTTGCGAGCGCCGGGTAGCAGATTGCCGGACGCAGGTTTGCAAAGAGCTTCAGGTCCTTGCGCAGACGCAGCAGGCCCGCTTCCGGGCGCACCTCGTAAGGAACGTCATCCCACTTCGGGCCGCCGACGGCGCCGAACAGCACGGCGTCCGCCGCAAGCGCCTTTTCCATGTCGCCTTCGGAGATGGCCGCGCCATGGGCGTCATAGGCCGAACCGCCGACGAGGCCTTCGTCGGTTTCAAAGCCGGCGCCGAGCTCGGCGTTCATATAGGCGATGATCTTGCGGACTTCCGCCATGGCTTCCGGGCCGATGCCGTCGCCGGGCAGGAGAAGAAGGTTGCGCACTGTCATGGAATTTTCCTTGATGTACCAAGTGTCACGGAAGGGTTGGGCGCTTCTTAGCGCAACTTCCGTTCAAGGAAAATCGCCGGGAAGAAAGAATTTTGCGTCGCGGCGGCTTCACCGGTTCGCTGCGCCCTGTCTGGTTCCCGCTGAAACCGTCCTAGGAGCGGCGCAGTGCCGTAACCTCGATCTCGATCAGCATTTCCGGGCGGATGAGGTCGCAGACGATCATGGTGGCGGCGGGGCGGATCGAGCCGAACGTTTCGCCGAGGATCGGGAAGACGCGGTCGGCAAAGGCTGCTTCGGTCACGTAGTAGTGGCAGCGCACGGCATCGGCGAAGGAAAAGCCTGCGTCTTGCAGAACCTTGCCGATGGTGGCGAGGCAGTTGCGCGTCTGCGCTTCGACGCTTTCGGGCATGGTCATGGTGGCATAGTCGTAACCGGTCGTGCCGGAAACGAAGCACCAGTCGCCCTGGACGACGGCGCGCGAATAGCCCGCCGTCGTTTCGAAGGGAGAGCCGGACGAGATCAGCCGGCGCACGAATTTACGCCCAGGGACGCGAAGACGCGTTGGTCTTCTCGAAGCTGTCGATCGAAGCCGCCTTTTCCAGCGTCAGGCCGATATCGTCGAGGCCGTTGAGCAGGCAGTGGCGGCGGAAGGCGTCGATCTCGAAGCCGATGCGGCCGCCATCGGGACCGGTGATTTCCTGGGCTTCCAGGTCGACGGTCAGGACGGCATTGGAGCCGCGGCTGGCGTCGTCCATCAGCTTGTCCAGGTCTTCCTGGCTGACGACGATCGGCAGGATGCCGTTCTTGAAGCAGTTGTTGTAGAAGATGTCCGCAAAGCTGGTGGAAATGACGCAGCGGATGCCGAAATCGAGCAGCGCCCACGGGGCGTGCTCGCGCGAGGAGCCGCAGCCGAAATTGTCGCCGGCAACGAGGATCGAGGCGTTCTGGTAGGCGGGCTTGTTCAGCACGAAGTCTTCGTTGACGCTGCCGTCATCATGAAAACGGGCTTCGGCGAAGAGGCCCTTGCCGAGACCCGTGCGCTTGATCGTCTTCAGGTAGTCCTTCGGAATGATCATGTCCGTGTCGATGTTGACAACGGGAAGCGGCGCGGCGACGCCGGTCAGCTTGACGAACTTTTCCATGGCGAGGACCCTCGAAATACGGTGCTATCGGTTCGGCCAAGCGTTTAGATCAGTTTCCCCGGAATTTGAAGGAGAATCTTCACGAAAGCGGGCCGGAGAACGCAAAAGCCGGGCGCTGCGCGCGCCCGGTGTTCCTTCCTGGAAGGAATTAGACCTAGAGGTCGATGATCGTGCCGCGCCCGTCGTTCCAGATGCGCGGTTCGCGCTGCTGGCCGGGGGGCGTGCGGTCGTTGCGCGCGCGCGCCGTTGCCCGGATCGGGCTCGGCTGGAGCTTGCCGGCAAGCATGCTGCCGAGCATCAGCACGGCGACGATGCCGGCGATGGCAAGACCGATGGAGGCGGCGAAGAGGAAGGTCGCGCCTGCGATCAGCATGGTGAAGACGGTAAAGACGATAGAGCGGATGCGCTGCATTGATTTGCCCTTTCTGTGAACAACAATGTGGGGGGCGATTTTGTCCATTGCAAGGCCGAACTTCGTAGTGCTTGCGGGCTGCGTCAAAGAGCGGCACAAGGGATGGATGAACAGGACACCGCACCATCATCCGCTTCGCCTGCGCCGCTCGGTGCTGAGCGTTCCTGCCGCAAATGCCCGGGCGCTCGCCAAATCCGCCCTGCTCGATTGCGATGCGATCATCTTCGACCTGGAAGATTCCGTCCTGCCCGAAAAGAAGGCGGAGGCGCGGGCTGCCCTCATCGAACATTTCAAGACGCTCGACCGGTCGTCTGGCTGCGAGCATGTCATCCGCATCAACCCGATCGACGGACCGGACGGCGTGCTCGACCTCGAGGCGGTGCTCGACTGCATGCCGGATGCGGTATTGCTGCCGAAGGTCTGCGAGCCGCAGGACGTGCTCACTGTCGCCGATTGGTTTTCGGAGGCGGGCACTGACGACGGCCTGCGGCTCTGGGCAATGATCGAAACGGCGGCTGGCCTTCTCAACGTTGCCCCGCTCGCCGAGACGGGCCGCACCCATGGCGGCCGGCTCGACTGCTTCGTCGTCGGCCTCAACGATCTGCGCAAGGAAACCGGCATCGCCGACATTCCCGGCCGCCCCTTCCTCGTGCCCCTGCTGCTGCAGGTCGTGGTGGCGGCGCGCGCCGCCGGGCTCGATGTCATCGACGCCGTCTTCAACGATTTTTCCGATACGGACGGGCTTGAGGCCGAGTGCCGGCAGGGCCGCCATATGGGATTCGACGGCAAGATGCTGATCCATCCGGCACAGATCGCCGCCGCCAACGCGGCCTATGGCGTGACGGAAGCCGAGGGGGCCGAGGCGCTCGCGATCGTCGCCGCTTTCGCCGCGCCGGAAAATGCCGGCAAGGCCGTCGTCAATCTTGCTGGCCGCATGGTCGAAAAACTCCATGCCGAACAGGCCGGGCGTCTCCTCGCCAAGGCTGACCTGATCAACGAGCGAAAGAAGAAAGCATGAAAGTCTACCGTTTCCTGACCGCCCCTGACGATGCCTCGTTCTGCCACAAGGTGACGCTGGCGCTGAACAAGGGCTGGGAGCTGCACGGCTCGCCGAGCTATGCCTACAATGCCGAAGCCGGAATCATGCAGTGCGGCCAGGCGGTCGTGAAGGATGTTCCGGGCAAGGAATACACGCCGGATATCAAGCTTTCCGAACAATAGGCTCGAAAACAGGCGCGGCGGGTCAGCCCGCCGCGATCTCGGCGCTCGCCTCGATGCGCTCCATGTCGTCGTCCGACAGGCCGAAATGATGGCCGATCTCGTGAATGAGGACGTGACTGACGATGTCGCCGAGGGTTTCCTCGTTCTCCGCCCAGTAGTCGAGAATGGGTCGGCGGTAGAGGGTGATGCGGTTCGCCATTTCGCCGGTCTCGACGGTGAAGCGCTCGCTGATGCCGCGGCCCTCGAACAGTCCGAGCAGGTCGAAGGGCGTTTCCAGTGCCATGTCCTCGAAGACATCATCGCTCGGGAACTCGGAAATCTCGATAATCAGGTTGCCCGTCAGCGCACGGAACTCTGCCGGCAGGTGGCCATAGGCCTCCAGCGCCAGGGATTCGAACGTGCTGATGGTCGGGGCGTGGCGCGTCCGCCAATCGTCTGTATGGTCAATGCGGGCCATAGGCTCTCCTTTGACCGTCATATAGACGATTTCCAGCAATTTTCGAGAGTTGAATTTGCATGCCTGCCTGCCTGCACGAGGTGCGGGGGGTAAGGGCCGCACGAGACGATTCGATGGCCCTGATCCCGATGAGGAAGAGGGTGCCCGGGAACCAACCCGGCCTCGAAGGGAGTTTTGCAACAAAACGTGATCGGTCAGTTTGACACAGCCCCAAACGGATTCCGGCTCGCGCTTCAACTATAACCTCATGAAAATACGACATTTTTAATCAAGATTAGAACGGGTCTAAATTATTGAGTCAACATGGCTGACCTGTTCATTCTTGACAGTGAATGTCCTCTTTTGCTTAATCCCGGAAACTCAGTACTTTGCGTATGGCAGGCAAGACGAAATGCTGGTGTGCAGCTGCAACTTCATTACCGACAAGGAAATCGTTGACGTGATCAACAGCCTCCTCGACGAGGACTGTTGGCAGCTCATCGTGCCTGCGAAGGTCTATCACGCGATGCAGAAGCGCGGCCGTTGCTGCGGCTGTTTCCCCAATGTGGTGGACATCATCATCCGTACGACCGAGCAGTACCACGCCCGCCGTGACTCGACGGACGACGAGATATTTGATTTCATGACCCGCCTCAAACAATTCCACGAAGAAAACAGGAGAGCGGACCTTGAAAGGCGACAAAAAAGTCATCGAGCAGCTTAACGAAGCGCTCTATCTCGAGCTGGGTGCTGTCAATCAGTACTGGCTGCATTACCGCCTTCTGGAGGACTGGGGTTACACGCTTCTCGCCAAGAAGGAGCGCGCCGAATCGATCGAAGAGATGCAACATGCCGACAAGCTCGTCGCCCGCATCATCTTCCTCGAAGGCCACCCGAACCTCCAGACCGTCGCACCGCTGCGCATCGGTCAGAACGTCAAGGAAGTGCTGGAAGCCGACCTTGCCGGCGAATACGACGCCCGCGCTGCCTACAAGAAGTCGCGCGACATCTGTCATGATGCCGGTGACTACGTCACCATGAAGCTGTTCGAAGAGCTGCTGATCGACGAGGAAGGCCATATCGACTTCCTCGAGACGCAGCTTGAGCTTCTCGACAAGCTTGGCGAGGAAAAATACGGCCAGCTCAACGCATCGCCGGCCAACGAAGCCGAGTAAGGCTTCTACCTATCCAGAATGCGAAAATCCCCGGCTTGCCGGGGATTTTTGTTTGTCAGGGCGTCAGATGCGCGAAGGCCTCGACCACTTCCTCGTAGACCTTGCGCTTGAAAGGCACGATCAGATCCGGCAGGTCGCGCATCGCCTTCCATTCCCAGGCGTCGAATTCTGCCTCGTGGCCGCCCGGCGGCGGGTTGATGGCGATCTCGCTCTCCTCGCCCTCGAAGCGGAAGGCGAACCAGCGCTGCGTCTGGCCGCGATACTTTCCCTTGAGGCCGATGCCGATGAGATGCGGTGGCAGGTCGTAATTGATCCAGCGGCCGGCGTCGGCGAGCAGCGAGGCGCTTTTGATGCCGGTTTCCTCGTAGAGTTCGCGCCAGGCCGCTTCCAGCGGATCCTCGTTTTTGTCGATGCCGCCTTGCGGCATCTGCCAGAGCTGCGGCGAGCCGTCATATTCGGAATTGCCGACGGGAATCCGCCGGCCGGCCCAGACCTTGCCCTGCGCATTCAGCACCATGATGCCGACACAGGGGCGATACGGCAGGTCCTCGGCCCGAACCACCTTGTCCTTTTCCTTGCCCATCGAAAATTCCTATTGCTTGGCGGGAACGGCTGCGAGTGACGCGACGCCGACGATCTCGATGCCTCGGCTGGCTGCTTCCTCGCACCATTTTCTGATCGCGTCCACACTTTCGTCGAAGGCCGAGGCGATGCCGATCGCCGTGCCGTTGCGCCGCGCGATGCGCTCCAGCTCGTCGAGTTTCTTCAGCACCGCTTCTTGCGAAAGGTTGGCGTCGAGCTGAAGGTCGGCGAAGGCATGCGGTGCCTCGATCGCTCCGGCAAGGGTGCCGGAGAGCGACTGGGCCGTGCTGGCGTCATCGAGGAACAGCAGGCCGCGGCTGGCGATGTCGCGAATGACCGGCTCCAGCGCATCGGCATCGGACAGGAAGCGGCCGCCCATGAAGGTCACGATACCGGTATAGTTGGTGATCTTCGCCATGGCGCGGTGCAGTTCGGCAAGGTTCTGCGCGTCGCCGAGATCGGTGCGCAATGTGTAGGGGCCGGGATCGTTCTGCGGGTAGTCGAAGGGCTCCAGCGGCATCTGCAGCAGGATTTCATGGCCTTCGCGGCGCGCCTCCTGCATCCAGCGCGGCAGGCTGTTGCCGCTGGCGGCAAAGGCCAGCGTCACTTCGCCGGGCAGTTCGCGGATCGCGCGCTGCGTGCCCGTCTGGCTGAGGCCGAGGCCGCCGACGACGATGGCGATGCGTGTGCCGCGCGCGCCGGACCAGGGACGGGCATATTGATCCATCGGCCGCGTGCCATCGAGGCCGATGACCGGGATCTTGCCGTCCGACGTCACTTCCAGCAGATCCTCGTTCGGGAATGCCGCCGTGCGGGAATCCTGCCCGATCCGGTTCGCCTCGATGAGGAGCGGGCCGGTGCCGTCGCGCGTTCCGGGCGAATATTTGCGCACGACACTGCCGTTGTCGGTCAGCGTTTCATCGACGCGGGCGCCGGAAAGCCCGTTCGCGCGGCGCACGCCGTCCTTGGCCTCCGCGGTCTTCTGGCCGGTCCTGTCGCCGGCCGGCGTCCGGGATGAGGCTTCTTCAGCGGGAACGGCAAGCGGCCCGGTGCGCAGACCGCTCGGCGCGGTGGCGGTCCAACCGGAAAGGCCGAGAAGGCCGGCAATCGCGACAGCGAACACGACATTGCCGGCGGAAAACCGTGACGGTCCCGACGGTCCTGGCCTTGCCTTGCGGTCCTGGCCGAGAGGTGCGTGAATGTCTGTGCCCAAGGTCAGTCCGTGCTGGCCGGAAGGTGCGGGAGGCAAACAGGGCCCGTGCGATCACGGGCCCTGTGCAGGCGGTTTACTTCTTCAGCTCGGCCTTTTCCGGATTGGCCGGGAAGGACGGGTCGGTCTTCTCGCCGCGCAGCAGTTCCAGCGCGTATTGAAGCTGCAGGTCGTCCTTGGCTTCCGGCGGGACATAGGCGGACGAGCCCGAACCGGATTCCGTTTCGCTCTGGCCCTGGATGTGGCCGCGCAGGTTCGATTCGCCGGCGGATTCCAGCTTGCCCTGCAATTCGGCCGGCAGCGGCTGTTCGACCGTGATGTCCGGGGTGATGCCGGTGCCCTGGATCGATTTGCCGGAGGGGGTGTAGTAGAGCGCGGTGGTCAGGCGTAGCGCGCCCGCGTCACCCATCGGAATGATGGTCTGGACCGAGCCCTTGCCGAAGGACCGCGTGCCGAGCACGGTGGCGCGGCGCAGGTCCTGCAGCGCGCCGGCGACGATTTCCGAAGCCGAAGCCGAACCACCATTGACCATGACGACGACCGGCTTGCCGTCGGTGATGTCGCCGGGCGTCGCGTTGAAGCGACGGGTCTCGTCCTCGTTGCGGCCGCGGGTCGAAACGACTTCGCCGCGCTCCAGGAAGGCGTCGGAAACATTGATCGCCTGGTCGAGCAGGCCACCCGGATTGAGGCGCAGGTCGAGCACGTAGCCCTTCAGCTTGTCGGCAGGAACCTCTTCCTTGATCTTGGTGATGGCGGCTTCCAGATCGTCATAGGTCTTCTCCGTGAAGGAGATGACGCGCACATAGCCGACATCGCCCTCGACGCGGGACTTGACCGCCTTGACCGCGATGATGTCGCGCATGATGGTCAGCTCGATCGGCTTGTCGGCGCCCTTGCGGATCAGCGTCAGCTTGATCGGGGTGTTGACCGCGCCGCGCATCTTCTCGACGGCTTCCTCGAGCTTCAGGCCGCGGACCTCGGCGCCATCGATCTTTGAAATGAAGTCTCCGGCAAGTACGCCTGCACGGGAGGCCGGCGTATCGTCGATCGGGGCGATGACCTTGACGAGTTCGTCTTCCATCGTGACCTCGATGCCGAGGCCGCCGAACTCACCGCGCGTCTGGGTGCGCATGTCCTCGGCGTCCTTCGCATTCATGTAGGAGGAATGCGGGTCGAGGGAGGTGAGCATGCCGTTGATGGCGTTTTCGATGAGCTGGTCTTCCTTCGGCGGCGTCACATATTGCGCGCGCACGCGCTCGAAGACGTCGCCGAAGATGGAAAGTTCGCGATAGGTCGACGAGCCGGCGGCTTCGGCAGGCAACGTTACCGTGTTGATGACGCTCATGGCCGTGGCACCCATGAGTGCACCGACAATAACAAGTGAAGCCCTACGTATCATTGCGTGCCTTTCCAGAATTTTTTGCGGACCACCACGGCCGGGAATCAACCGGTTTTCCGTTCTTTCGGAATTCAATGTAAAGTGTCGGCTTGTCTGTTTCCAGCGTCAAAGCGTTGACACTCGCGACCCTTTTTTCACCCATCACGGCGAGTGGTTCTCCCGCCACGACAAACTGCCCCTCGCGCACGCTCACCTTGTCCATGCCGGCAAGGACGAGATGGTAGCCCTCCCCTGCATTCAGGATGATCATGCGCCCGTAGCTGCGGAACGTTCCGGCAAAGACGATCCATCCATCCGACGGGGCCGTCACGAGCGCGCCCGGATTGGCCGCGAGCGTCAGCCCTTGCGAATCATGGCCGGTGCCGTCCGCTTCGCCGAACTGGCGCAGGACGTCGCCCGCCACGGGTAAGTCGAGTTTTGCCTGCAGCTCCTGAAATTCATATGCCGGAGCAATGCGGTTTTTGTCGGGCATCGAATCGCGGGCAAGCGCCCTCGCCTTCTCCCGCTCGGCCTCGCTCTGGCCCCGCCGCTCCTCTTCCTTGGCGCGGGCGAGCGCGGCGGCGTCGCGCACCGAGCCGATCTCGCGCTCGAGGCTGCCGATCAGGCCCTCGAGGCTGGTCGCACGGCCGGCAAGTTCCTCCGCACGGCGGCGCTCGGCCGCAAGCGTGCGGCTGTTCGTCTGCGCAAGCGCCTCGTTCTGGGCAATCAGCAGTTCGGAGCGCTTCTCCTCGTCGATGCGCACCTGCATGACGTCGGTCAGTTCGGTCCTTTCCCGGTCGATATCGCTCTTGATCGACATGAGGGAGGCGAGATCGTCGACAAGCCCGTCCGTTTCCTTGCGGATGCCCGGCACGACGGCGCCGAGCAGGATGGCGCTGCGCACGGAGGAAAGCGCATCTTCCGGCGTCACCAGCAGGGCCGGGGGCGGGTTCCGGCCCATGCGCTGAAGGGCGGCCAGAACTTCGGCCAGAAGGCCGCGGCGCTCGTACAGAGAGGCGCGCACGCCCGCTTCCTCCTCGCGCATGCCTTCCAGCCGCTTTTCACCGGCCAGGATCTTTTCTTCCATCTCCTTACGAAGGGTGGCCGACTTGACGATTTCCTCGCGCAGGTTCTGCCGCGTCTTCTCGAGACTGGCGATCTCGGCCTCAAGCTGCTTCGTCTTCTCGTCGGATACGGTGATCGACTGGGAAAGCGTTTCCAGTTCCCGGCGCGTGCTGTCGCGGCGAAGCGCAAGGGCGGCAGCCGGGTCGGGCTCGGCCCTCGGCAGCGAGCCGGTCTTTTCCAGCGTGACGGCGGCCTCGTCCGGCTCGGCGGCAAGAGGGTGGGACAGCAGCACCAGCGACAACAGGGCAGCCGGGAGCAAGGCCGGCCGCAGCAGGCGGCTGACACCATCACGCGGTTTGGCTGTGCCGGTCTTCCTCATCGTTCCCCGAACGTCCGTTCCGTCCGCTCTATGCTGATTTGGCGATTTCTCCAAGAAATCAGTTGCCCAGCAAACAGCGCCAAAAATACGGCCTCCGCGATCCTGCGCCATCAGCCTTGCGCGGCGGTGACGCCTGGAGCGTTTCCGCTTTTCCTCGAAAAGCGAGAATGCTGCGCACTTTTGCCGGATTGCTCTAGCTGCGATGATAGGGATGGCCGGAGAGGATCGTGACCGCGCGATAAAGCTGTTCGGCCAGGAGGATGCGCACGAGCTGGTGCGGCCAGGTGAGCTTTCCGAGGCAGAGCGTGGCATTGGCGCGCTCGTAGAGCGCGGGGTCGAGCCCGTCGGCGCCGCCGATGGCTATCATCAGGTCACGCTTGCCGCCGTCGCGAAAGCCCGCGATCAGATCGGCAAAGCCGGGCGAATCGAGCGATTTGCCGCGTTCGTCGAGCAGGATCAGCACGGCGCCGTCGGGCAGCGCCTTTTCCAGCATCGCCGCTTCCTCGCGCTTGCGCGTCTCGGCATTGCCGGCGCGGCTTTCGCCCACTTCCGCAAGCTTGCCGAGTTCGAGGCCGATGGCGGGACCAGCCTTCGCGAAGCGATCCAGATAGCGGGCCGCAAGATCCTTCTCAGGGCCGGCCTTCAGCCGTCCAACCGCGAAAAGTCCAACCCGCATCGCCTGAAATCCTGTCCGTTTCGGGAACGCTTGCGCCGCGCTCCCTTCCCTCGCCGGACAGGTGCCCGGCGCTATGTATAGGCATCCAGCGCAATTCCGGGCGCAAAACCGCGTCGCGCCCTGCTGGAATTGCTAGTGTACGGTGCCGTCCTCGATCTCGGGAGCTGCCCACATCCGTTCGATGTTGTAGAACTCCCGGATTTCCGGCCGGAACACGTGGATGATGATATCGCCCGTGTCGATCAGCACCCAGTCGCCCGCTTCGAGGCCTTCGACGCGGGCATTGCCCAGGCCTTCGTCCTTCATATCGGAGATGAGGTGATCGGCAATCGCCATGACATGACGGTTCGAGCGTCCGGACACGACCACCATGTAGTCGCCCAGCGCCGATTTCCCGGCAATGTCGATAGTGACGATATCTTCTGCCTTTGAGTCCTCGAGGCTTGCGAGGACCAGTTGAAGGGCCCGGTCGGCGGCATCATCGCCCCGTCCCGTGCTCTTGGAGGAAACGCCGACGACGTTTCCCTTAGCGTGCATTGTTGTCAGGTTCGTTCCTTTCCGCATAACAAAACAGCACGTCCCGTACCGGCTGAACGCGCCGGTACCTACCAAATGTAGGCACCGATGGGCACCGGTTTCAAGACGTCACTTCTCAAGGATGGTTTTCTCTAGGGCTGCGCCGGTGCGCAAGGCCGTGGAACTGAGCGGCGAACGCGGCCCGTGGATGAAGGTCCAGGCCGGCGCCGGCCGGCCTGGCAGGGACATGGCATGCTCCTCGTCGACGCGCGCATAGTCGAAGGTTTTCGCCATGCGCGAGGAGAGATAGGAGAGCGTCGAGCCCGGTCGGTCGATGACGGCGATGGGGAACGTGCAGGTGATCTTCTGCCAGTTCTGCCATTTATGGAAGCTGCCCAGATTGTCGGCCCCCATGATCCAGACGAAGTGGACCCCGCGGTTCAGCGCCTGGACGCGCTCCAGCGTCTTGGCCGTATAGCTCTGGCCGAGCCGTTTTTCGAAGGCGGTGACCTTGACGCGTGGGCCCGGCGCAAGCGTCTCGCTGAGCCGGATGCGGTCTGCCAGCGGGGCCAGCTCCCGGTGGCTCTTCAGCGGATTGCCGGGCGTCACCATCCACCAGAGCTGGTCGAGGCCAAGCCGGCGCAGGGCGATTTCGGCAACGAGCGCATGACCCTGGTGCGGCGGATTGAAGGAACCGCCGAACAGGCCGACCGCCATGCCTTTTTCGACATGGGGCATCCTCAGATAGCGTTCCGCGATCCCGTCCGCTGCCGTCACCTCAGGGCCGCACCTGTCCGGCGCCGCGCACCCGGTATTTGAACGAGGTGAGCTGTTCGACGCCGACAGGGCCGCGCGCATGCATCTTGCCCGTCGCGATGCCGATCTCGCCTCCCATGCCGAATTCGCCGCCATCGGCGAATTGCGTGGAGGCATTGTGCAGCAGGATCGCCGAATCGATTTCGGTGAAGAAGCGCTCGACAACATCAGGGTCCTCGGCGACGACGGCTTCCGTATGGGCTGAGGACCAGCGGTTGATATGGTCGATCGCGCCGGAAATGCCATCGACCAGCGTGACCGAAAGGATGGCGTCGAGATATTCTGTCGACCAGTCCGCTTCGCTCGCTGCAGTGAGGCCCGGTATGCGGGCGCGAATCTCGTCCGTCGCGCGCACTTCGCAGCCGGCGGCAAGGAGCGCCTCGACGAGCGGAGCCAGATGCGTATCGGCCACGGCGCGGTCGATCAGCAGGGTTTCCATCGCGCCGCAGATGCCGGTTCGGCGCATCTTGGCGTTGACGACGATCTTCCTGGCCATTTCAAGGTCGGCGGACCTGTCGACATAGATGTGGCAAAGGCCCTCGAGATGGGCGAAGACCGGCACGCGCGCCTCGCTCTGCACGCGGGCGACAAGGCTCTTGCCGCCGCGCGGCACGATGACGTCGATGGTGCCGCCAAGGCCGGAGAGCATGGCGCCGACGGCGGCGCGGTCCGTCACCGGCACATACTGAATCGCGTGTTCCGGCAGGCTCGCCGCCTTGAGGCCGGCGACGAGGCAGGAATGGATAGCCTGCGATGAATTCGCGCTGTCCGACCCGCCGCGCAGGATCACGGCATTGCCGGCCTTCAGGCACAGCGCGCCGGCATCTGCCGTCACGTTAGGGCGGCTCTCGTAGATCACGCCGATGACGCCGAGCGGCGTGCGCACGCGTTCGATATGCAGGCCGTTCGGCCGGTCCCATTCGGCAATGACATCGCCGACCGGGTCCTTGAGGCCCGCGATATCGCGGATTGCGGCGGCAATGCCTTCGATGCGCTCGGCCGTCAGCGTCAGCCGATCGATGAAGGAGGCGGCGACGCCACTTTCCTTCGCATTGGCAAGATCGATGGCGTTGGCAGCGAGAATGGCGTCGCGGTTTGCCGAGATTTCGGCCGCCATGGCGCCGAGCGCGCGGTTCTTCTGTTCGGCGGTGGCAATGGCGAGCGGCCGGGCGGCGGCACGGGCATTGCGGCCGATTTCGGCCATGAGGCTGTCGATATCGGTTCTGACCTGATCAAGCATGGCTCACGTCCTTTTCCGTCTCGGCGGCAACGGGCACGGCAAGCCCTGTCACCACGAGGTCGTCCCGGTGCACCATAGCGGCGCGGCCGGCATAGCCGAGGATGGCGGCGATATCCGCCGACTTCTTGCCGACGATCAGCCGGGCCTCGTCCGCATCGTAGCCGGCGAGCCCGCGGGCGATCTCGCGGCCGTTCGTGCCGTAGATCGAGACGGTGTCGCCGCGGGAAAACGAACCCCAGACGCCGCGCATGCCGGCGGGCAGCAGGCTTTTGCCGGATGTGAGCGCCGTTTCCGCCCCGGCGTCGATTTCGAGCCGGCCGGCCGGCTGCAGTTGTCCGGCAATCCAGGTTTTGCGCGCGGTCACGGGCGAACCCGATGGCGCGAACCAGGAGGAGCGGGCGCCCTCTTCGATGGCGCGCAGCGGATGGTCGACCTTGCCGGAGGCGATGATCATGGCGCAGCCAGCGCCCGTCGCGATCTTGCCGGCATCGATCTTGGTGCGCATGCCGCCGCGCGACAGTTCCGAAGCCGCCCCGCCGGCCATCGCCTCGATCTCCGGCGTGATGGCGTCGACCGTGTCGAGGAAGCGGGCGGCGGGATCGAGATGCGGCGGGGCCGTATAAAGACCGTCGATATCGGAGAGCAGCACGAGCAGGTCGGCGCCGGTCATCGTCGCCACGCGGGCGGCCAGCCGGTCGTTGTCACCGTAGCGGATCTCGGTGGTCGCGACCGTATCGTTCTCGTTGATGATAGGTACGGCGCCCAGCTTCAGCAGCTGGTTGATCGTGGCGCGGGCGTTGAGATAGCGGCGGCGCTCTTCGGTATCGCCGAGCGTCAGGAGAATCTGGCCGGCGACGATGCCGTCGCCCGACAGGCTCTCCGACCAGGCGCGGGCAAGCGTGATCTGCCCGACGGCCGCCGCCGCCTGGCTTTCCTCAAGCTTCAGCGCGCCCGACGGCACCTTCAGCACGGAGCGGCCGAGCGCGATGGCGCCGGAGGACACGACGAGCACTTCCGTGCCGCCGGCCCTCAGCGCCGCGATGTCGGCGCACATGGCATCGAGCCATGCTTTCTTCAGGCCCGTCGCGCGATCGACCAGCAGGGCCGAGCCGATCTTGATCACAATCCGGCGGTACTTTCCGAGCGGTTTGCGGTGCTTCGTCATCTCAGTCGTCGGATCCGCTGTTCTTTGCTTGAACGATGATGTCGCGCAGCGCCCGCAGCGTGCCCGTCATGCCGACATTGGCGACGGCGGAAAGCTGCAGCGGGGTCTGGCCGCAGGCCTTGGCCAGCGCCTTGGACTTCTTCTTCAACTCGTCCTCGTCGAGAATGTCGATCTGCGACAGCGCAACGATCTCCGGCTTGTCGGTAATGCCGCCGCCATAGGCTTCGAGCTCGCGCTTTACCGTCTTGTAGGCCTTGGCGACGTCCTCTTCCTGCGCGGAAACGAGGTGGAGGAGCACGCGCGTGCGCTCGACATGGCCGAGGAAGCGGTCACCGAGCCCGACGCCGTCATGCGCGCCTTCGATGAGGCCCGGAATGTCGGCGAGGATGAATTCGGCGCCGTCGATCGTCGCAACGCCGAGATTGGGATGCAGCGTGGTGAACGGGTAATTGGCGATCTTGGGCCGCGCACGGGTGCAGGTCGCAAGGAAGGTCGACTTGCCGGCATTCGGAAGGCCGACGAGACCGGCATCGGCAATCAGCTTCAGCCGGAGCCAGATCGTCTTTTCGTCGCCCGCAAGGCCGGGATTGGCCCAGTTCGGCGCCTGGTTGGTCGCGGTCTTGAAGTGGGCGTTGCCGAAGCCGCCATTGCCGCCGGCGGCCAGCCTGAAGCGCTGGCCTTCCGTTATAAGGTCGACGATCAGCGTCTCGTTGTCTTCTTCGAAGATCTGCGTGCCGACCGGCACTTTCAGCGTCACGCTTGCGCCGTTTGCGCCGGTGCGGTTGCGGCCCATGCCGTGGATGCCGGTCGAGGCCTTGAAGTGCTGCTGGAAGCGGAAATCGATCAGCGTGTTGAGGCCGTTGACGGCCTCCACCCACACGTCGCCGCCGCGTCCGCCGTCGCCGCCGTCCGGGCCGCCGAATTCCACGAATTTTTCACGGCGGAACGAGACAGCCCCTGCCCCGCCGTCGCCGGACCGGATATACACTCTTGCTTCGTCCAGGAACTTCATCGGCTCGCCGTTCGCTCTACTTTGATCGTCATGGTCATTTTGCCGTCTTCGATATAGCCGCTTCCCGCAGAGGTCAAAGACTATCGTGAAATTCGTCAGCTACAACGTCCAGTACGGCATCGGTCTCGATGATCGTTTCGACCTGCCGCGCATCGTCTCCAGCATCCATGGCGCCGATATCATCGCGCTGCAGGAGGTGACCCGCAATTTCCACCGCAACGACCATGTCGACATGGTCGCGGAATTGCAGACCCTGCTCGCCAACCACTATTCCGTCTTCTGGCCGGCCTGCGACCTCGATGCCGGCTCGGCCATCGAGAAGGGCCGCGTCGTCAACCGCCGCTTCCAGTTCGGCAACATGATCTTCTCGCGCTGGCCGATCCTCTCGACCCGCCTCATTTCGCTGCCGCGCACGCGGACCCTCGACAAGCTGAACCTGCAGCGCGGGGCGACGGAGGCGGTCATCGCGACGCCGGGCGGGCCGCTGCGCGTCTATTCCGTGCATCTCGACCACGTCCATCGCGACGAGCGCATCACGCAGATCCGCTTCCTCAAGGACCGCGCCCGGCTCTATGGCGTCGAGGGTGGCGCGATTTCCGGCGCGCACGAATTCGGCCTTGCCGAGCCGCCTGTGCCGGAGGATTACGTGCTGATGGGCGATTTCAACATGGTGCCGGAATCGCCGGAATATTGCGAAATGGTCGGCGGGGTGGATGCGCTCTATGGACGACAGATTCGCGCCACCAATCCGGTGGATGCGCTCGCCGGCCTTGGCAAGCGCCATGCCGCAAGCTTCAGCTGGATCAATCCGAAGAACCATGCCGATCGTCTCTTCCTTGACTACTGTTTCCTCAGCCACGGGCTGGTGGAGCGGCTGAAGGACGCCTGGATCGACGAAACCGCCTTCGGCTCCGACCACATGCCGGCCTGGTTCGAGCTGTCGTGATCTGCGAAAGACGGGGCGGATTGCTCCGCCCCGTCTTTTTTACCGCCGCGGTGCTGCCGGGCGGAAATCGCCCGGCTCGAGCCGTGTTTCGATATGCGGAACCATCGCGCCGCGCGCCGCGCAGAACAGGTCGCTGCATCCGGTGATGCGAAAGCCCGCCCGTTCCTGCACCCGCAACGAGGCCGGATTGTCGGCGAAGATGCCGGAGCGGATTTCCGTGCCCGGCATGCGCATCAGGAAACGCGCCAGTGCCGCGTGCACCGCCTCGCTCATATAGCCTCGCCGCCAGTAAAAGCGGTTGAGCCAGTAGCCGAGTTGCCAGGCGCCGTCGCTCCATTCGAAGGAGACGCAGCCGATATGCACGTCGTCCCCGGCGGTGATGGCGAAAGCCCAGCCCGCGTTGAGATCGGTGGTGGCGACGGCAAGCCATTCGGCCGCGTCCTGCCGGTCATAGGGCGCGGGCACCCGCGCCAGCATGCGCGAGACCTGGAAGTCGCCGAGCGACTGGGCGATGGCGTCGGCATCCGACATGCGGTGCGGGCGCAGCACGAGGCGGGCCGTCGTGACCGTCGGGCAGGGCCCGGGGCCGGCGGCGCGCTGGCGCTCGATCGGGGGCTGCATGGCGTTCATCGCATGCCTCCCCAGCTCTTCAGCGAAACCCAGGTCTTGCGGTCGAGCCGGTACCATTCGACGGGCACCATGCCGCCGACGGCAAGGCTCTGCACCATGCCGGTCGCCTGGAACTGGAAGCCGCACTTCTGGATGACCCGCCGCGACGGGATGTTCATGACCCGGCAGCGCGCATCGATCTGCTCGATGTCGCGGGTGCGGAAGACCATGTCGATCAGCGCGTGGGCCGCCTCCGTCGCATAGCCCTGGTTCCAGTGCGGTTCGCCAAGCCAGTAGCCGAGCTCGACCGTGCGTCCGTCCTCGTGCGGTTCGATCCCGCAGCAACCGAGAAAGGCGCCGTTGTCGGCTTTGGTAATGGCATAGACGCACTTGCCAATCGCGCCGGCGCGTGTGCGTCGCACGAAATCGGCGGCATCCGCCACCGTATAGGGGTGGGGCATGCGGGCGACCATGTTGGCGATGTTGGCGTTGTTGGCGAGATGGGCAAGGGCGTCGATGTCTTCTTCGTGCGGGGCTCTCATGACGAGCCGCGGCGACAGCAAGATAGGGCAATCGGTCCTTGACCGTTCAGGCCTCAGCCTTTCCTTGGGAGACCGTGATTGGTCGTCCCTCAACAATTCGGTCTGCATGGCTCGTTCCTCCAGAGCAAAAAGGGGAGATAAGGTCTTGCCTCATCTCCCCTTTTGTCTTCAGGTCCGAAACCTGTGGCGTCAGCCGGGTCAATGAGACGCCGGCTGTTTTAGAGCGCTACCGGCTTATTCCGCTGCTTCCGCTTTCGGGGCTACAGACACGTAAACGCGACCGTTGGCCTTCGTACGGAAATTCACATTGCCAGCTGTAAGAGCGAAGATCGTGTGATCCTTGCCGAGGCCGACATTGGCACCGGGATGCCACTGCGTGCCGCGCTGGCGGACGATAATGTTACCTGCGAGGACGGCTTCGCCGCCAAACTTCTTCACGCCAAGGCGCTTGGACTCGGAATCGCGACCGTTGCGCGAGGAGCCGCCAGCTTTTTTGTGTGCCATGGGAGTTCTCCTTTACCTGTCCGGATTATTCGGCTGCAGCTTCGGCAGCGGCTTCAGACTTCTTGGAAGCCTTCTTAGCCTTGCCGGCGGCGGCGATGTCGAGAATGCGGACGGTCGTGTTGTGCTGACGATGACCGCGCGAACGCTTCGAGTTCTGGCGACGACGCTTCTTGAAGGCGATGACCTTCTTGGCGCGGCCGTGCTCGACGACTTCTGCGGTGACGATGGCGCCTTCGACGAAGGGCGCACCGATCGTGGCATCGGCGCCGACGCCGACCATCAGCACTTCGGTGAATTCGATCTTCGCACCAGCGTCGCCCGACAGCTTTTCGATCGTCAGGACGTCATTGGCGGCCACGCGGTACTGCTTACCGCCGGTCTTGATGACTGCGAACATTTTATATCCTTTCATGTTCGTGCCGGCTCTTTGCCCCCAAGGGGCACGGCCGTCTTTTTGTCAGTCGTTAAATGACGATGCATTGGCGCATCGCCGGCTCGGGCGGTTCCCTCCGGCACGTCCCGCTTGAGAAAGACAGGGATATGCGGCACAAGAACCTTCATCGCGGCACAAGACAAGCCTATGCCACTGCACCTTGCGCAATAGGCGAGGCCCTGTGAACTGTCAAGGAGATTTCCGTCACCGTTGCAATTAGATGCGCTTTCTGGCGACAGGCCCCCTTGCAAGCCCGCCCGACACCCGCTATGTACCGCCCCGCGCTGAAAGGCGCCGACCGACTATGCGGAGAGGTGGCAGAGAGGTCGAATGCACCGCACTCGAAATGCGGCATACCTGCAAGGGTATCGTGGGTTCGAATCCCACCCTCTCCGCCATTTGGGCCTTCGACCGCAAGGCTTTCCTGAAATCTGCTAAGGTTGCTCGATCTTAGTTTCTGGTGTCGGAAGTGGCTAGGGCCACACTCGAGGCGCGTCCTCTTACGTTGAGCGCCCGAATCACATCGGCTCCCAACTGCTGGGTGTTCTTTGACCCGCCCTTCGAATTAAAAATATCCACGCCGACCTCAGCCGCAATCGATCGTAGCAAGCCTTTAACGACTATCGGCTGCTCTTCGCCATCCCGGAAGATCCGAATGGCACCGCTCTCATATCTAACAATTTCCAGGTCAGAGTAAGGAGCCTTGTCTATTATATCCAAAGATTGAACAGCTCGTGCTTCGCGAGTTCCCCGACTTACGGGATAGACAAGCTTCCCGCCCTGCTCGCGCATCAGTTCCAGCGCGTCTGTTGCCGATGTATCCAAAAGTTCTTCGACCGATACGCCTCTATCATCGTCAACATTAACGCGAAGAATCATCACTCGGTCGACATGAATGAAAGTGCTTGGGTTGAACCCAACATGCGTCGAAGACGTGATGGTTTTGACGGAGATCCGCTCATTCGAGGCGGAAACGACGTCATAACCACGCTGGTTCGTATCCAGTGCCATCTGCCCACGGGTGATCATCGCGGCGTATAGCTCACCTATCCGGCCAGTGAGGTGGTTCAGCTCGCCTGGGCTTACCCCCCAACCGAGTTCCTTTTCAAACCAGGACAGGGCTTCGGCTAGCGACTGGATGATTTGAACCTGGCTTAGAGTTGGTCGGTCCATCGGCATCTCCCAAGCCTGACAAGGCTCTTTAGCGAGCAACAATCTGGATGCTCAATGGGGCGGCGCCTCCGATGATGTCCAGCAGGCGGTCGATGTTGGGGTGGGCGCCGGGACGGTTTTTTGCGTCCGCGGTGTGTTCGGCGAAGATGTCGAGGGCGTAGGTCGCGGATTCCTTATCGAGTATCCCGAAACTTTTCTGGAGATATTGATAGACAGCGAGCGATCCCTGCTTGCCTGGCTGGTTTTCGATCGTCGTGACAATGACGCCGGCTTGGTTGACAAGGTTTATGCGAGCGAGGCCTTCAACCGACGGCAGCTGCTGTAAATTGTCTCTGAATGAAGCCGTAGGCTGGATCATTGCCAGTTCCTTTTCTCGTGGCAGGTTTGTTTTGCATTTAGCAGCATCGGTTCCATGGCGAGATCGCTCAAGGCGTTATGCTGCAGCAGGCTGGAGCCGACAGTTCGTCATCGGTCAATTGTTCAGCTTTCTTCATAAACCGCTCCTTGCGTAGGCCACACGTTATGCTGCAAGCATTAACGGTTTGCCGCCATAGGGTTGTTGGCCGGAATGTTCCTTGGCCCCCTCGAAGGGCATCCTACGCATGATCTCCGACACAACAGGAGATCACATGGCGACGGTCAGAGACTTCAGAGGCGATGGTAAGCACAGGTGAGCTTAATCCAGACTGATGACCTTGGCCGGTGAGAAGGTCTCAAGCTTTTTTACGCCGGATACCATTTCCTTGCCGAAGACGGGCGAGCCGATCGCGCCCTTTAGCCAGCACTCTCGTTTAGCCTTGATGTATGTGAACGCGATGCAAAGCGCTTCGTCTACGCAGGCTAATCGACAGGCGAGCGGCGTTTTCGCTGACTGATGAGGACGCCGTGAAAGATCACCACCCGGCAAATCGACATTGTCAAACAGCGCGGTTTGAGGATCGATGACGCCCATTGTGAAGGCGGAAGGATCGGCTTCAGCTCCGCTCAGAAAGCGCCCCGAAAAAGCTACGCTGTTTCCATCTGCCCGGCCAGCGCTCGACTTTAAGAAGCAATTCGGTCCCTTCCGGAGTCTTGGATTCGTATTAAACGTGAACGCCTTGCACTGGCCTTCCATGACTAGGCAGCTCTTTGCGCATGCCGCAGCATCGTCGACACGAATGGAAGAGATGTCGTCACCGAACAGATCGAGGCCGGTGTAGATGGCTACCCGATTTGGTCGCTTGGTAAACTCTTCGATCGGGGAGAGAGGCAGGCTGGCTTGGAGAGAGTCGGGTGTTGGCTGATCAGAGGTTGCCGGTTGTTTGTCGGACGATTCGCCTCCGTCGATAGGTTTGGTGGTCGTTAGCGGTTCGTGACTGGATGCGGCCAATTCATCCGATCGCCGGCTTGCAGTTCGGTTCAATCCGTAACGTCCAATCTCGTCTTGACTGAATACGTGCATGTCATCAGGCGGGGTCTTGAACATGACGTGCATCACGTCCATCGGCGTGCTGAAGCGGTTCAACACTTCAATAATGTCCGAGATCGCCAGCTGCGCGCCGACGAGATCGGGTGAGCCGGAGGAAATCTGATGGACACCCAGGGCTCCGTCGACCTTCCTTTCGGCACCTGCAAGAAAGATGAAGGCGCATGCTGAGAAGCACTTGCTGTCGCTCGGAATGTAGGTTGCCAGCTTACGTTGATGGATGTCGTCTGCAATCAGCAGGCCCATCTGCACGTTACCACCGAGACTGTTCAGGGTGATGAGCTTGGCTGTCGGGGCGGCTTGAAGAGCGCGGCGAAAGTTCAGGCCAGCGTTAATGTCGATCTCACCGTTTAACGTGATGACGTCCGGCTTGGTGTCGTCAACCGTGAAGGGGCCGAATACGCTCTCCCCCGCGCCCGCGTCGCAAATAGAAGCGAACGACAGAAGAATGCTAGCGAACGCAGCTCGAAGTTGATTGCGCATGACAATATACCCTTACCCCTGCCTATAAAACTACATCGGTCTGGAAGGGGCAAGGCTAGGATGATGCTGGTTCAATCTACCTTGAAGTGCAGTTACCACGACCTATACGCGCGCCGGAATTATCCTTGGCGCCCCTGTGGGGGCATCCTACGCATGATCTCCAACACAACAGGAGATCGAAATGGCAACCATCAGAAAGCTCAGGGGACGCTGGCAAGCCCAGGTCCGTCGGAGGGGTATGAAGCCCCGCGCCAAGAGTTTCGATAGCAAAGCAGACGCCGAGAAGTGGGCGCGCGATCTGGAATCTCAGGTTGATCGCTTCGGGGCAGCCCCGGACACGAAGATCCTTGAGACCACGACACTCGGCGCGCTCCTGGAGCGCTACCAACGAGAGATCACGCCTACCAAGCGTGGTGCAGTCCAGGAGGATCAAAGGATCGACGTCCTGCGGCGTCACGACCTTTCTCACCGAACGCTGATCGGCCTTAGCCAGCAGGATGTCGCGACGTTTCGTGACGAGCGTCTTCAGTCGGTAGCTCCATCTACGGCAGTGCGGGAGATGGCGATCCTTAGCCATGCTCTGGAGGTTGCAACGCGCGATTGGGGCATGCCGCTCGCAAAGAACGTCGTGAAACTCGTGCGCCGCCCCGTGATCCGCAATGAACGTAGCCGTCGCCTGACTGGCGATGAGGAGCAGCGCCTGCTCGACGGCTGCGACAGCGGGAAGATCCCTTACCTCAAGACGCTGGTCATTCTCGCCATCGAGACAGGGATGCGCCGTGGTGAGATCCTGGGACTTGAGTGGTCGGATATCTCGCACAATCGCCGGGTGATCACGTTGACGATGACGAAGAACGGTTCCGGGCGAGAAGTGCCTCTGTCTCAGCGTGCATTTGACGCGCTGACGGAATGGAAGGGCTGCGTAGAGGTAGATCAATCTACCGTCTTTCCTATGAGCCTGGCGCACTTGAGCAGGCTTGGCGTCGTCTCCTGGTCCGCTCGAACGTCAAAGCTTTGCGCTTCCACGACCTGCGTCACAAAGGGGTAAGCCGTATGTTCGAGCGCGGGCTGAACGTGATCGAGGTCAGCAGCATCTCAGGTCACAAGGAGCTGCGGATGCTGAAGCGCATACGCATCTCGCCGCTGACGATCTCGTTGCTCGTCTTGGGTAGATTGAGCTACCGGAGTTGGCGAGCGTGCTGCGCTCGCCCATTGGCCTCTTGGGCGGGTGCACTTCATGCCTCTGCCGTCAAGCTAAGTCCTAGAAAACCCCGTGTTACCGAAGGGGATGTCTCGGGTCTCCACCGACATTCCGGCGTCGTGACCACCGCTCCCTACCTTTCCCTTTGCAATATGCCAACATGATCGCTGTCCGGTGCCGCTTTTGGGTCGGAACAACATGGCACAACAGCCGCCGCGATTGGCCAAGCTTCTTAATGGAAATAAGATGTTCGTTTCCCCTATCTTTCCCATAAGTTGACACGAGCAGCAGAATTTCTGAATTTACGGCGCCGTATCCGGTATCTTCCGTATGATGTGAGCATGAAAACGATCCGGAGGTGCGTGAAATCGCTTCCTTGCTGGGTTTTGGTCATCGCAAAAACTCCTGATCACCACCGGGGCATCAGGCTGGCGTCCTGCACGAACATCCCTTCCCTGTCTTTGCTATAAGTAGTCGATAGCCGGAAATGTCACGCGTGCGGCTTGATCAAAAGCTCAGGGAAACGCGCTGGCGCGCGCCGTGGTTGACGAAGACAAAGAGGCATTGAACGCGCTGAAGCGCGCCATGGAGGACCCTCGAGTCAAAGAGAGCATGTTGGCATGCTGATGCGATCTGCGGCGTGTTTCGCCTTCTCTGATCGCCGGCAATCAGAGTAAGTGAGGAGCCGTGAAGGCAGGAATATGACGATGAACAATCTCACCCCAGATCTGCATGTTCCTTTGATTTCAGCCAAGACACCTGCTTTGGTCGGCTATCTCGACTATCGCAGAATGGAGCTTTCGAAGAAATAGAAGCGGTTCGATGGTCGATACGCGCTTCGACCCGTGATCGATCTGAAGCAGTTCACGAGCCGGGCAGTCATCGACTGGATCACGATTGGCGTTCTGCTGAACTGCAATACGCAATTTCAATGGCTTCAGCGGGAGCTGAAAAGCGTCATTGGACGTGCACCCTATGTCGAGAATATCTTCGGCGACAAGAATGCTTCGTCAAACGGCTTCGATATCAGGTTTCAGGAGCCGGAGATATCTATTGTGCTCAAGGCAATGGCTGCGATTCATGCGAAATTCGGCTTAGGGCTGGATCCGATCGTTCGCAGCGTTGAGATCAGCGTCGATTTCACGCCGAAGACGCCGAACGATCTCGCACGCGCTAGGATGGCTCGTGTGTTGATGAACCATCTTCAGGTGAACGAAGATGTGATCTCGAAGGTGAGAGATCGACCGAGGACGGTGTGGGGGCGGGAAGAGGGTAAAACCAATCGCCTGCTGTATGATTCCCAACCCTTGAACAGTGAAGAGAATAAGCGCTTCCTGATCGAGACGGACTGGGATCGCGCTCCATATACTGATGGCACCCTGGAGGTCGGCGAGAAAAATGCGCTGGTGACATGGCGTGTGATGGACAAGATTCTCGATCGGCAAAACATAGCTGCCGGCACCTTCATCTCGCTTGATGACATATCGAAGCGGGTCCGGATCGAGGTGACGTTGGATCGACCGAAGGTGAAGGCGTTAGGGATAACGTATCTGGACGATCTGAGAGGGCTGAACTTCACGCGTCTTCAGGGACGATATTTCCAGTTCATGCTGCCAACGTTCATCAACTACGCAAGCCAGAAGACGGGTAAGCGGAAGGCGATAGCTGCCGCAAGCAATCCGGAGCGGGCTTCAAAGTTCTTCAAGACCGGCGTGATTGGTTTGAAGGCAATGGATGAGGTTCGTGCCGAGCGCTGGCTTCAGATGAGGCGAACGATTCTTCCGGACATTCATGAACGTGGTTTGCGCTTATCACCTATCGACAGGACGGCAAAGGGAGTGGCGGGAACGTTCGTAGCTTACGATGAGTTGAACGACCGTGTTCGCATCGCTCTTAGGAACCTCGGTAGCCGTGTCGGCGCGGACTTTTTGTCTGGAGCTTGAAGTTCTTGGTAGGTGTTGGTCTGTGTAGTAGGAAAGCGTAAGGGGTTATAGAAGTTATTAGGTTGTCGGATTGCCTCATTTCCATGGTGCCCAAGCATAGCAGCGGCTTTGATCTGTTGGACTTGGGCTAGGCAGCCCCGGTGTCAGTCAGAAAAATTTGCAAAAAGTTGGTGAAGAGCATTTCTGTCCCTCTCGTGAATTCGGTGCCTAAACTGTCCCAGCTCAGTTTCTTGTTCTGAGATCACGCCCCTGACACACGCAGACTCACTGGCTTGCGTCTGCAACTGGACGCATATTTCCTCATCTCACACGCCGGAGGCAGCCAGCGAGCGCCTGTGAGTCAAGCAGGGGCATCCTGCCGACGATCGTCAGCTTTGAGGGGGCGCAGCAATGTTCTCGGATGAATGCCATGCCGTTCAGCGATCACCTCAACCGTGGCCGAGCCGTTCGCGATAGCCAGACGAGCTTCCCAGCGTTGATCGTCGGTCATCGGTGGTCGTCGTCCAATACGGCTTCCACGCGCACGAGCAGCAGCCATTCCGGCGTGGGTTCGTTCGCTGATCAGAGAGCGCTCGAACTCAGCCATGCTGGCGAGGACGTGGAGTAGCAGCCGTCCCGCCGACGTGCTGGTGTCCAGGTTCTCATTCAGCGACCGGAACTCGACACCGCGCTCGTTGAGATCGCGGACGAGCTTAAGCAGTTCAAGCAGCGAGCGTCCCAGACGGTCAAGGCGCCAGACGGTGAGCGTGTCACCCCGGGGCAGGGTTTGGAGTAGCTTGGTCAGTCCAGGGCGGGAAAAGTCGGATCCGGAATAGCCATCGTCGGTAAGGATTTTCGCAACCAGCAGCTTTCAACGCCGAAACCTGAAGGTCGAGATTTTGCTCGACGGTGCTGACCCGTCCATATCCGATGTTGCGCATATAGGTCTCGTTCCGTTTCCATGCTCGTCGCGACTGCTCTTTCAAGATACCCGCCAAGTCCTTGATTAAAAGGAACCTTTTCGTGCAGCTTGGATTATCTGTTGACCACGGAAACGGCGCCGAAGGAAATCAGCATGTTAGCGTTCAGCGTCAGAACCCAGGTCCGTTATGACGGAACCCTTCCCTTTCGTGCGGTGACTATGATCGAAGTCGCACTGGATTGAGGGGCGCATGCGTAGTCCGGAAAATCAAATTAGGTCAGGTCTCACGGCAAAAGCAGCCTGGATGCTACATCCGGTCGTCATTGTCGCAGCTGTGCTGAGTGGTGCGCCTGCCTATGCCGATGGACTGAACACAGCCTATTTTCTCGCCATGCAGCCCTATGCCGTTTTGAAGCGGGCATCGGCAGCGTGCGGAAGGCCAATTGAGGAGCATGTTTCCTACAAGCAAAGGATGCTTGAGATCCTTAGCGGTGTTCCTGATATCGATATACGAGCAGCAAGCCGGGATATCGAAAAAGCCTACCAGACGGACGCCGACCTGGGCGGACTCGATTGCACTGATGGTCTTCAGGATCGATACAAGCAGATAATCGACAGAGGCGTCGACCGGGACCTTGAGTATTTGGCAGAGGAAGTTCGCAATCGGCAGCAGAGGGGCAGGTAGATCAATCTACTTGACGAGGACGCCTATACCAATGCGTTCGCAGTAAGCCATTTTTCCAGAGCCTCAATGACCTTCAGCCGAAGTCCATGACCATTTAACAGGGCGTTGCCAAGTGAGGCATCCAGCTTTGAAAAGCCCATCTCACCCATGATGTCACCCGTCGTCATTCCGTGTTTGGTCTTGATGTGGTTGATGCGTGCGATTGTTGCTGGGAGCAGATACCGGCCGGTGGTTATGGATGTGCTGTTGGTCGAAGTGCTCGACGCTGCCGTTGGCAAGACACCAGTCGCCGTAAGCCAGACCAGGAAGTTACTGCGCTCCGCATTGTCGGCCTAGCTCCAGGCATTCTTCAGTTCAAGCAGTCGCGTGCGAGGCTTTTTCAACCGTGCAGCGATCGCGGCTTCCGTCACTGTTTGGTATTTTCCATTGATCAGTTCAGCGTAGATCGCGGGATGGTCTCGTTTCAGCCGCTCTTCGTAGTATGCCCTGTCGCGCTTCTGTTGCTTCGTCATTTCAATATCCAGTCCAGCATCGTTAGGTGATCTGCTCGATCACCTCCAGCGGATTGACGATGCCGCCAGCCCAGAAGGCATTCCAGACCTGATCGACCTTCGAGCGAATTTCATCTGTGAGCATCCGTTGAGTATCCCTGCAAATCATTTCGCCGCGACATTATCCATTTCAACAAAGTAAACCGATTGTTATCTGGACAATCCCTGCATTTAGCGGGAAATAAAAACAACCGGTGCGTTTGCATCGCACAGCATTTCAGTGACATTGGGCCGCTGGCGCGCATCGCGGACCAGCTCTAGTGAAATCGTGGGTAGGGGCATGGGGCATCTCGTTAATTTGTGCTGGAACTGGTTTGTAAGGCTGGTGGCATTTTGGGTGTTGGCAATGGGGATTGTCTTCGCGCTAAGCTTTGCGTTGCCGCCGCTCAATATCGGTTTGATCGGCGAACGCGTAAGCAATGGTTTGGCGTTGCTGAATGGTCGGGTTGGTGCGCAAGAAGCAAGAGCTGCGCTGGACGCACTGAGCCAGACGGATTTCATCTTCAGTCTCGCGTCGCTTATCTTCGCGGTGGCCATTTCTTTGATGGCGACTTTCGGCATACTCCATGTCGCAGCGATCATCGGCGCGCTCTACAATCTTCGCCGCGTTGTCTTACGCCAGAAGACACGTGCTGATTTTGCCAACGAATACGACCAGTCGATCTATCACCACTTGGAGGGCAGCAAGCTGCTTGGCCATGCCTGGCGTGAATTCGATGAGACCCTGATAAAGCAGTCAGCCGGTGAGCCGCCGCTGATCAAAAACACGGTGCGACCTCAGAGCTTCATCCATTTCGGCGCGATTCGGGACCGTTTTTTTGGCCTGAAGATGATGGCGAGCATTCCCGGGTATTTTGTTGCCGTGGGCTTGCTGCTGACATTTGCAGGCATAGTCTTGGCACTCTACAAAGCGGGAAGCGCTTCCAGCGCGGGCAATGTCGACGACATGCAGGTGGCAATGACCGAGCTACTGCAGATCGCATCCTTCAAGTTCACTACTTCCATCGCCGGGCTGGGTTGCTCGCTTCTTCTATCAATCGTGTTCAAGGTCTATACGATCTGGCTCGAGGCCAGCGTGCACAAATTTTGCGAGGCTGCGGAGAGCAGGCTGAGATATGTCCCACCGCAATCGGTTGCCATCGAGATAGCCGAAGCGGCCAAGGAACAGCGGGATCAGCTGAAGGAAATCAACAGCGACAAGTTCTTTGCCCAAATGGGCCGTCAACTCGAGCCGCAGATCCAGTCGGCCTTCGCGTCTGCAATGGCGCCGATCAACGACAGTATCACCGGTGTGCTCGGCAAGATCACTGAGAGCAGCCAGAGCGGCATCAACGACATGCTCGCGCAATTCTCGTCGAGCGTCCAGGGCAGCGCCGGCACGGAATTGCGCCAGCTTGCCGAAACCTTGGGTGCCATGCAGGCGACGCTTGCGGATATGCAAACCGGCGTCCGCGGTTCGGGAGAGGATTTCGCGCGTCGTATGAGCGAGGCAGCGGAAAATCTCAACCGACTGGTCGCCGATGCCGCCCGCTCGATGGACGACGGTGCCAACCGCAACCGCGATGGGCTTGCGGAGATTCTCGCCGCCATGAAAGCCACATTTGACAAGGCGAGCGAGCAGGTCGACGCGGAGCTAGGGCGTGCTGCGGGTGGTGCTTCGGAGCGGATCGAGGCGGCCATGGGCCGAGTGATGGAGAAGCTAGAAATTCAGGTCAGCACCCTGACCGGCAGCATGACTTCTCTCGACGGCGACCTGCGGGATGGCGTGGCAAAGACGCAGGAGCAAATCAGAACCGCGCAGGAAAGTGCGGTCTCGACCGTCAGCGCGGTCGCAGCGGGAGCCGCCGAAGCTATCAAGACAGGCCTTGCCGAGGCAATCGCCACGATCCGCCAGGAAGTGGACCGTTTCGAAAGTGCATTGCGCGGATCCAATTCCGCACTCTCTTCACAGGCCAATGCCCTGGGCGAAGCAACGTCACAAACGCGCATTGTCTCCGATGCTTTTTCAAAGACGGCAACCGATATCCGCTCGGCATCGGCACCTTTGCTGCAGTCTGGTGAGAGGATTGCCTCAGCAACGTCCAGCTTTGAAGATTCGCTGCGCTCAGCCGTCGAGGCGCTTGCGGCAAGCCAGGCTGCCTCACAGCAGCTGAACGGATCGCTGCGCGAGCAATCCGAGAGCATGGCCGCGATCTGGAGCAATTATGAAGCACGGTTCGCCCGCATCGACGAAGCGCTGGCGAAATCGGTAAGCGACCTCGCGACAGCGACCGAGCGGCAGGGCGACACGCTGAGCCGCTATGCAACCGATATTGATCGCGGGCTTGCCAATGCGGTCAATACGCTATCGTCGTCGGTAAAGGAAATGAGCGATTCGTTTGACGAATTCTCCAGCTCGATCTCAGACCTGCGATCGTCTGTGGGGCCTGCGGCGGAGTAAGTGAGCTATGCTGGCATTTGACGATGCTGCCGGTAAGCCGGCGGTTGAGGAGGAAGAGGAAAATTACTTCGTGTCGATGACCGACATGATGGTTGGTATCCTTTTCATCTTCATCATCATGTTGATGGTTTTCGCGCTGCAGTTTCAGAAGCAGACTGACGAATCCGAAAAGCAAGCCGATAAATCGAAAGTGCAGATCGAAGAAGTCCTGGAGAAGGTCAGGCAGGTAAGCGAGCAGCTTCATAGCTTGCGATCCGAGATCAACGAAGAGCTTGAGGATCTCAGCCAGTCGCAGCGTGAGCGGACCGCATTGCTGAACGATCTTGAGCGTGAGTTGAAAGCCATGGGTCTCGACGTTCAGATCGATCGTGAAAATGGCGTTCTGCGCTTGACGGAAAACGCAATTCGCTTTTCCACCGACAAGTCAAACCTGAGCGCGCAGGCTTCAGGTAATGTTAGAAAGCTTGCTGCTGTGCTGGCGCGGGTGTTGCCGCGATACACAAGTTGCGTCGTTTCGAATAGTGCAACGGATTGCAAGCAGCTCGCGCCTAGCGCCGCAATCGACACCGTTTTCATTGAAGGCCACACCGACAAACAAGGGTCGGAGACAGCCGCCGGTGATAGCCGGAATTGGCAACTATCGACCGAACGGGCTGTCGAGACCTACAGAACGCTTACTGCCTTCGAGCCATCGCTCAGAGCGCTTAGGAACCCAGAGGAGAAGGAAATCCTCTCCGTTTCAGGCTACTCCTCGACGCGGCCGATACCGGGAACAGAAATGCCTGCGCAAGGCGCTGATATTGCTCAACAGGCCTGGGAGAAGAACCGACGTATCGACATGCGCTTTGTCATGCAGGTTGACCCTTCCGATCGACTGAAAGACGTGCTCCGTCTCACTGACGACATGGAGGGACAGATAGAGAAACTGCGGGAGGCGGCGACACTCAGATGATTGGGCTGTTCCGCGAAGCTTGCACAGGCATGACGGTCCGCGCGTCCGGGCTCTCCGGTCATGACGTCATACCCAAACACGCCTACGTGCATGAAGCAGCTCTATCAATTGGCGCAACCGGTATTGATGATGCCGCAAGGCATGACGTCGTTTCCATCAATGAAATTGCCGCGCGACTGCTGCCGCTGCTGCTGGCAGGCGATGCTTTGTCAACAAAAGAGCTTCGCGATGCCATCTGGTGCCTGTGGGAAGCCAGGACGCCACTGGCCGACCATCCGGCGGCCCTGAAGCGGATAGTCGAGGAAGTGGATCGAAGCGACAAGCGCAAGCTGTTTCGAACGCTCGCGGCAGTGTATTTGATACAGTTTCGCTCAGACAGGCCAGGACTTGAGTTCGTCAGTTCGACCTTGCAACGAGGCAGTCTTCGCTGGGGCGGGTTATTCGCGTCATATCAAAACGACCATGCACTTTACGATCCGGTGCGTGGCCCGAAGAATATCGCTGCCCTGGCATTGCGTCAGGCTATGTCGCCTTCCGACACGATGCGATCTCTCGGGTTCGGCGCGCTCGACGCGCAGTCCGGCTTCACGGAAGCGATCACCCGAAACCTGTTGGTGCAACTCGGCGACGGGGCAGAGCCCGACCATATGAAGCGCCTGGAGATGGTCAGATCATACGCGCTCGACAGCCGGAACGAGCTTGTCTTCAAGGGACTTGATCTGGAGATAGCCGAAGCGTTGATCAAGCCGTTTCTCGGAAAGCCTCCCGAGAAGGCGATAAAAGACATTTTCCTGAATTTCATCGTTTCTATTTTCAAAGATCCTCGGACCTATCCCGGCCGATGGGAACGCTTCCCACAGATCAGGGCATTGATAGTTTCGTGGCTCACGGAGCAATCGCTTCGGCAGTTCCTTGATATCGTGGGACTCACCGTAAAGGATCCGAACGACGCTCAGATGTGGCGATATCGACGTGCGTTCTGGGAAGCCGCGCACCGGAAAGGCATCATCAGGGGCGCGTGGGTGGTCTTCGCGGAGGATGGCGCCCGATTGGCGCGTAGTCGTTTTGGCAAGAATGTGGACTTTGCCACATTTGTCAGTGCTGGCTCCAAACCGATCCAGCGCACGCACGCAGTGCTACTCCTTGAGGTCGGTCAAGGAATTGTTGCCGACTGGAGCCACAATGGCAAGGTGAACATATGGTCCGATGCGTCTGAGCGAGGCGCGCCGAAGCTCTATCAGAGAAGCTATAGTTCGGACGATGTAACAATCTCAAAAGACGATATCGAAACCTCGCGCTATCTCGTCAAAACGCATAGCTCGCCCAAAACCTACAGCTGGCAGCGTGTAGTCGCCGAACGAATTTACCGGATGACGAATACGAGGTTGCAGCCCAATGACTACAAATAGGGATCGATCATGAGTTTCACGTGCGTCCCGCAGCATAACGGCGCTCTCATCAAGTTCGAACAGCGAAGCCTGCTCGGCAAGAAAGCAATTCCGTATCAGCAGTGGGGAGACAAGGCCGCCGATGCAGATCACGGCTTTCGCTTTCTATCGCATGCCGTCGCAGCCGGTGACCTCGTTCCTTCAGGTGATGGTGTCTTCGGAAAGCCGGAATTCATCTTGTCTTTGTCTGTGACGCAGGCCGCTATGCTGCGCGTGCCAAAACTGGTTGGTCTTTCGGTCAGCCTTTCCATGCGCGGTCGGATTGACAACTCCGACAGCACCCTACTCCTGAGCTGGCAGGACCAGAACTCGCGGCCCATCACCCCGAACTTTCACGGCCCCTTCCTCCGCGTGGGTGGCGACTGGGCGCGATTGTCTCGCCCGCTCTACGACATCCACATCGCAGTCCGCGACTACAACAATTCCGCCGGCAAACCCTTCGCCGAGCGCCTTCCTTTCTGGCGGCAGGTTCAGGATAAACTGAAGGCCCATCTTGGCAGCGAAGTGCAGGCCGACAAGTTTGTGGGTTCTCTGACGATTTATCAGGCCGGCGCATTCGGCCTTGATGTCCGCGAAACCGCTCAGGGAACCGATTTCCTGCCGGTGCTGATGTCGCGCACGGTCGAGCCTGAGCTTGGCGAGGTGGACGACGGCAACGATGCGCCGGAAACCGATGGCGACGATGCCTCGACTTGGGCTTCGGACACCGAGAAGCGCAGCAACGATGCCGATGCGCTGTTGCCGCCAATCCTCCAGGACACATTTTACGAACAGGCGCTCTCCCGGCCCGGCAGGACCGAAGCGGCTTATGTGGTTGCCCGCAATACCTACCTTTTGCTGGAGCCAACGCTGCGCACCGCCCTCGACGTGGTCAAGCAGATGCGTGGCGCATCGCCCGAAGCCCGCAGAGAGTTCCTGAAGAACCCGCGCACCCGTATTTCAGCGGCGCTGGGCGATGACGGTGACGTGCTCGCCTCCAGCCTGTTCGTCGAGACGGCGCAATATTCCGATCGGATCGAAGGCTTGGGCCTGTGGCAAAAACCAAGCCTGCCCTGGATCAAGAAAAAGTCCAACCAGTGGCTGCCGGAAAACTTCGTCGTTCGGATCGGCGGCAAGACGCTCAATGCCACTCCGGACAAGATCGAGGAGCTGCAAGTTCTCTGTGACCAGGCGGAGCAGGACCACTCCAAGGAGATCAATTTCGAGCAGGAGCTTTATCCAACCACAGATGTTCGAACGATGCTCACGAGGCTCGATGAAGACGGCGTGTCCTATTCCGGCGAGCCGCAGGGCGACAGCGCGCCTCGCGAGGATTCGGACAATGACGTCCTGATCATCAGGCAAAACCTGGAGGAGCTAGACTTCCAGTCCAGACTGGCGAAACGAAGCAGGCTCATCCCCGGCGGCTTTCCAACGCAGAGCATAAGCGGCACACAGCCCAAGCAGCATCAGCTCCAAGGTTTCGACTGGCTTTGCAATTGCTGGACGCAAGGTTGGCCCGGTGCGCTGCTCGCCGACGACATGGGGCTTGGCAAAACATTTCAGGCGCTCGCGTTTCTTGCCTGGATCAGAGACAACATGGCGGCGAGGCGAGGCTCCTATCGAGCGCTGCAGGGCCCGATCCTGATCGTTGCTCCAACGTCCCTTCTCGACAACTGGAAAAAAGAGGCGGACATCCATCTCAAGCCGGGCAAGCTTGGTTCCTGTGCGGAGGCATTCGGCTCTGGTCTGAAAGCACTTAAGACTCGCAAAAGCGCCGGATGGACCGAGGAGGACGCGCTGGATGTCGATTATATGCGACAGGCAGACTGGATCCTCACGACTTATGAGACACTCGCCCTTTATCACCGCAGCTTTGCGCGCATCGCCTATTCGATCGCAATCTTCGACGAGATGCAGAAAGTGAAGTCGCCGGATTCGATCAACAGCCACACCGCCAAGACGATGAACATCGACTTTGTTCTGGGCATGACCGGAACGCCGATCGAAAACCGGCTGGAGGATCTATGGTGCATCATGGATCGGATCGCGCCCGGCTATCTGGGTGACCTCAAGAGCTTTTCCAGCACGTATGGGGATGAAGATCCGCAGGCCCTTGCCCAGCTCAAGGCGAAGATGGATCGGCCTCAGGGCAATGCACCAGCCATCATGTTGCGGCGTATGAAGGATGACGTCGCAAAGGATCTGCCAGCCAAGCATATCTTGCCATACACCGTGGCGATGCCAGCGAGCCAAGCAAGGGCCTATGATGACGCCGTCGCAGCCGCACGCGCGGGTTCGAAAAGCCGCAAGAGCATGCTTGAGACCCTCCATTTGCTCCGAGGCATATCCTTACATCCTGATCGCGCAGGCGAGGCCAATGCGTATGATGCAGCCTGGCGCATGTCGTGGATCAACAGTTCTGCTCGAGTGCAGAAGGCTGTCACTCTTCTCGAGGACATCCGCGGCGGATCGGAAAAGGCTCTTGTTTTCCTTGAAGACCGGGCCATGCAACAGACGTTTGCAGCAGCGATCGCGGAGCACTTGAATCTGCCGGCGCGACCACCCATCATCAATGGAACGATGATCGGCCGACAGCGCCAGGAGATCGTCGATGCCTTCCAAAAGGCCCCGACAGGTTTCGATCTCCTTATCCTCTCGCCGAAAGCCGCGGGGATCGGCCTCACCATCACGGCGGCGAATCATGTGATCCACCTCAGCCGATGGTGGAATCCGGCGGTCGAGGATCAATGCAACGACCGCGCCTTTCGCATCGGTCAAAACAAGGATGTCACCATTCATCTGCCCATGGCGATCCACCCCACCCATGGGGCGGGCTCGTTCGACCAGAAACTGCACGATTTGCTGGAGCGCAAACGATCATTGTCGCGGGACATGCTGGCACCGCCGACTTCAGAACGAGATGTCGATGGCTTGTTCGCGGACGTGGTTGGATGAGGTGACGACGGGCATTCGAGGCACGCCTCGGCCACACTGCCGGTGCCGAAGTCAAAATTGCCATCTCAAGCATCTGCCGCTATGTAGCCACCGCGCTGAAAAGCGCCGACCGACTATGCGGAGAGGTGGCAGAGAGGTCGAATGCACCGCACTCGAAATGCGGCATACCTGCAAGGGTATCGTGGGTTCGAATCCCACCCTCTCCGCCATAAACTCAATTTTTTGCTGGATACGTATCGCGCGGCGCGGGTTTAAAACCGACGGGCCTACCTGCCGACCGAGCAGTCCTGTTCGGTGACGAGCCCGTATGTCCGGAGGTGTGGAAGCAGTCTTCGGCGACTCACCTCGCGATGGGCCGCCGATCCTAGTTTTGGACGATAAGACGCATCAGGCCTGCACTTCGAAGACCATGTTGAACGGCGTTTCCTTGGCGCGGCGAAAATGCGAGGATCCCTTGTCGGGCACAACCTCTTCGGAGCTTCATTTCACTGGCCTGCGCACCGAGCTCGGTGACATCGGCATCGGGGGCACGTTCGATCTGGGGGACCTCACGGACCTGCTGTCGAGCATCAAGGAGGCTGTCGTGGAAACTTCCTATGATGGCGAACGCATTTCGGCTCGCCATCCCGAGAGCATGATACAGTGTCAGTTCGAATCTGTTTTCGTCTAAATCGACTCAGCAATAAAGCTCTGAGATGTGGGGTTTCGTGATGGAAAATGTTGTCAATTTCGCAATTTCTACTCTCTTTTTAGCGGCCGCGTTTTTCCCGATGGCTGCGATGGCGGAAACCCGGACCTTGAGCGGCAATGTCATCTATCGCGAACGGATTGCGTTGCCGCCTTCGGCTTCGGTCGAGGTCAAGCTGGTCGACATTTCCCTTGCCGATGCACCAGCCAAAGTGCTGGCTGAAGTCACGCTTACCCCGCAGGGACAGGTTCCCATTCCGTATACGCTCGAGTACCGGGCCGGTGACATCCAGCCCCGCCACAGCTACGCGGTGCAAGCGCGCGTCACCGTCGATGGCCGCCTGATGTTTATCAACACCACGCGCCACGAAGTCTTCACGGGGGGGACCGACCAGACCGACATTCTGGTCCAGCGCGTTACAAGCAGCGCAGAACTGCCAACAGGCTCGTGGCTGGCCGAAGATATCGGTGGAGGTGGTGTTATCGACCGGCTGCAAACGGTTCTGGAACTGGCCGAGGACGGCGCGGTTTCGGGCACGGGCGGCTGCAACCGGATGAGCGGCCGAGCAACAATTTCAGGTGAGAACATCGCCTTTGGGCCGATAGCAGCCACCAATATGGCCTGCACGCCCGCCGCGATGGATCAGGAAGCGAAATTCTTCGCAGCCCTGGGTGAGGTCAAAACCTGGCGCATCGATGCCGTCCAGCAAAAGCTGATGCTGCTGGATGCCGGTGGCAACACAGTGATCTTGCTGACCCGTCAATAACGATCCATATCCGATGAAGCGCGTTTTCATATGGGGCTTGGGTGGCTTGGCAGCCCTGCTTGCTCTGGCCGTTCTGGCCTTCATCTTCACGCCATGGCCGTCCGTCGCGCTTGTCCAGTATGTCTTCTCCAGGGGGGATCAGGCGTCTTCGTCGGCACTGGAAAAGCATGTGCCTGCGAATGTCGTCTCTCGCTGGGATCTGACCTATGGTGATGGGCCGGATGAACACTTCGACATCCATATGCCCACCGACGTGACAGGGCCGCTGCCGACCATCGTCTGGGTGCATGGCGGCGCCTGGGTCGCAGGTAGCAAGGGTGCGGTTGCGAACTATCTGATGGTGCTGGCTGGCCGTGGGTATACGACAGTCGGTATCGAGTACGCGCGGGGCTTCGGGGCAACCTATCCCGGACCCGTCGAGCAGGTGAACGCGGCCCTCGGTTATCTGGTGCGCAACGCGGATGCATTGAATATTGACCGCGGGGCCATAATTCTGGCTGGTGATTCCGCTGGCGCGCAGATCGCGGCACAAGTCGCCCTGATCACCACCGATGCCACCTACGCCCGGGGGATGGGCATCTTGCCGGCGCTCGATCCCCGGCAGCTCAGGGCCGTCCTGCTGGTCTCCGGCGCCTTCGACATTGCGCAGGTTGATCTCGATGGCGATTTGGGCTGGTTCGTAAGGTCGATATTGTGGGCCTATTCAGGCACGAAGGACTTTCTGGGCGATGAGCGGTTCGGCCTGGCTTCGGTGGCGCAGCATGTAACCAGCACTTTTCCGGCCGCCTTCATCTCAAGCGGCAATGGCGACCCTCTTGCGCCGCAAGCAGAGGACCTCGCCCAAAGGCTGCGAGTGTTGGGCGTGGACGTGGATGACTTGTTCTTTCCCGCCGACCATAGCCCGCCCCTGCCGCATGAATATCAGTTCAACCTCGACATACCTGCCGGACAGGAAGCGCTTGAGCGGATGACTGGCTTTCTTCGGCGAATATTGCCGCGTGGGTAACGAAGTAGACGCAGTTCTCCGTTTCATCGGCTTCGGCCCGACAGAAACTCATTTTTCAGCTGGATACGTATTGCTCGGCGCGGGTTAAAGCCGACGGGCCTATCTGTCGGCCGAGCCGTCCTCATCGGTGACCCACCCGGCCATGGGCCGCCGATCCTGGTTTTGGTCGATGAGACGCTTCAGGCCCGCACTTCGAAAACCATGTTGAACGGCGTTTCCGTGGCGCGGCGGAAATGCGAGAAGCCGGCGTCGAGCGCAACCTTTCTGAGCTTCATTTCACCGGCCTGCGCACCGAGCCCGAGCCCGACCTCCTGGGAGAGCGACGCCGGCGTGCAGATCATCGTCGATGCCCCATAGAAGACGCGGCCCACTGGATTGAGATTGTCCTTTAGATGATCATGGGCAAAAGGCTCGACGATCATCCATGTGCCGTCCCTGGCCAGCGTTTCCCTGACATGTTGTCCAGCACCGACTGGATCGCCCATGTCGTGAAGGCAGTCGAACATGGCGATCATGTCGTAGCCGTGCCCGGGATATTCCGCCGCCGAACTTTGCTCGAAGCGCACGCGATCCGCCACGCCTGCGTCCTGAGCGGCGAACCGCGCCTTTTCGATCGATGGGGCATGATAGTCGAAGCCGGAGAATCGGGAGGCCGGATAGGCCTGCGCCATCAGGATGGTGGACGCTCCGTGACCGCAGCCGACGTCGGCGACATTGGCGCCAGCCTTTAGTTTTTCCTCGACGCCGTTCAGGGCCGGAATCCATTCGGCGACGAGATGGCTGTTGTAACCCGGGCGGAAGAACCGCTCGGTTCCCCGGAAAAGGCAGGTGCTGTGCTCATGCCAGCCGACGCCCCTGCCGGTGCGGAATGCATCCGCGATCTTTGGTTCATCCATCCACATCGATTGGACGACCTCGAAGGCTCCGACGAAAAAGGCGGGGCTGTTCTCCTCGGCAAAGACCATGGCCTGTTCCGGTGTCAGGCTGAAACGATCGGTTTCCGCATGATAGGTGACATAGTCGGCGGCGGCCTGGGCGCTGAGCCATTCCCGCAGGTAACGCTCCTTCACCCCGGTTTTCGTCGCCAGTTCCCGCGTCCCTACGGGCGCGCCATCGGCCATCGCCTTGAAAATTCCCAACTGGTCGCCAAGTACGACCAGGGCACCCGATACCGCTGCGCCGACATCCCCGACAAGGCGCCCGACGAGCGTGTCTAGTTTTTGCAGATCTGGCTCACGCATGAAAACCTCCCTGACAAAATATGAAGATAATGTAAATTAGCGCACAATGATTCACAGTCAATCGATCGTTGATTTCAGTGCGTCGCTCCGACGGGCTGAAAACTGTCTTCCAGGACCTCACGCCCGGACAGAATTGTGGTAGAGGGCCGCCATGAATTCGTTTTCAGATGTCGCTCCTGTCTATAATCCGCCGCTGGATCCTTCCCTCTCGCTTCTTCACGAGGATGCGGATCTGCTGGTGTTCGACAAGCCGAGCGGCCTGCTCTCGGTGCCTGGACGCCACCCCGCCCTCAGCGACAGTCTCCTGACGCGCGCGCAGAAGGAGTATCCGCAAGCGCTGATCGTTCACCGGCTGGACAAGGATACGTCCGGTGTGGTCGTCATGTCGCGCAACCGCAAGGCGCATGCCTTTGTCGCTGCGCAGTTCGAGGCGCGCACCACCTTGAAATCCTATGTGGCCGTGGTCTGGGGACGGGTTGAGCAGGAGGAGGGAGTGGTCGATCTGCCTCTGGCGATCGATCCGGACAACAAACCCAGGCACCGGGTCGATACCGCCCACGGCAAGCCGGCGCAAACGCGCTGGCAGGTCATTGCCTATGGTGACAACACGACACGCCTTCGCCTGTTTCCGCTGACCGGACGAACGCATCAGTTGCGCGTGCATATGAAAGCGATCGGCCATGTCATCCTCGGCGATGAATTCTATGCGGACGGGCTTGCGCTTTCTGCCGGGAACCGCTTGCATCTGCATGCAGATGAATTGGGCTTGCGTCATCCTGACGGGACCGATGTCATCTTCAAAGCGCCCATTCCCTTCTGAGACCGGACATCGTGCAGAAACTCGAAAAATCGCCGTTGATCGTCGACTTCGTTGGCGGGGCAGTTGGCCACCGGTTCCGTGCCGGCGAGGGGCGTAGCCAGGGGTTGGCGAAAGCTGTCGGGTTCTCCCGCGGCGTGATACCGGAAGTCGTGGATGCGACTGCGGGTCTGGGGCGCGATGCGTTTCTCCTGGCCTCCCTTGGTGCCCATGTGACGCTCATCGAGCGGTCCGCGACGATGCATGCCCTTCTTGCCGAGGGGCTTGAGCGCGCCCGGGCGGAAGGCGGTCGCTATGGCGAAACGGTCGGCCGGATGACGCTGATACATGGCGATTCCCGCGAACTGCTTCCACAACTGAGCCCGCAAGTCGTTCTGATCGATCCGATGCACCCGCCACGCGACAAAACGGCACTGGTGAAGAAGGAGATGCGGTTGATACGGGAAATCGTCGGCACCGATCCCGATGCTGTGCAACTGATGCTTGTCGCGCTGGAGGCCGCGCAAAATCGCGTGGTGCTGAAATGGCCCCTGCGTGCCGAGCCGATGCCGGGCGTGCGCAAACCGTGCCATCAGATCCTGGGCAAGAGCACCCGCTACGACGTCTTCGTCAAGGCGAAGATCGTCAATGCTGCCGCGTCGGAGCCTCACGAGCCGAACTGACGGCGCGGGCGAGGCCTTCGTCTACCGTTGTAGGCGGATGCCAGTTCAGGGTTTCCCGGGTAAAGCGGATATCGAGCTCCAGCGAGGAAAGCAGGCGCTGGGCGAGCGTCGCTTTGCCGAGAAGCCGGGCCGCGCCGTCGAGCAGCGGGGCAGGGACGGGCAGGAGCCTTGCCGGGCGGCCCATCGCGGCGGCGGTGCGGCGTAGGAGGTCGCTCGTCGAGAGGTCCTCGCCATCGGAGACGAGGAAGGTCCGGTTGGCGGCCGCCGGATGGTCGATGGCGGTCAGGACGAGATCGACAAGGTTGTCGATGCCGACGAGGCTGCGCCGGTTGTGGACCGCGCCGAGGGGGAGGGGGATGCCCTTTTTCAGCCAGCCGACCAGACTTGCGAAATTTCCCTTCGCTCCGGCGCCATAGACGAGCGGCGGACGGATGATCACCACCTCCATGCCTGTCTCGGCGGCAATCGCCCGCAATCCTTCCTCCGCTTCGAGCTTCGACAGGGCATAGGCATTGTGCGGGGCGGGCCGGCTTTCATGCGTGAAGGGGTGGCCCGGTGCGGTCTCGTTGCCCAGCACGCCGACCGAAGAGAGAAAGATGAAGCGGCGCGTTCCTCTTTGTGCAAAGGCGCGGGCGATGGCGAGCGGATAGTCGGTGTTGGCGGCACGGAATTCGGCCGCCGGATCGAGGCTTTCCTCCCGCAGCACATGGGCGCGGCCGGCCAGATGGATGATGCAGTCGGCGGGGATTTCCGTTTCGACCAGCCGATCCGCCTGGATGAAGCGCTCCGCGCCGATGCCGCCCACAGGGCGCCGGCTCGAGAGCGCAAAGGGGCGATCGTTCCGCCGCAAGGCGTCTGCCAGATGCAGTCCGATGAAGCCCGAAGCGCCGGTCACGATCAGCATGCTTTTCTCCTTTGCCCTTCCCTAGCAGAGGCCTTTCGGGAAACAAACAGGGCGATGGTGCGCTACCGGCGCAGCGTTTTCAGCCCGACATGGCTTTGCAAGCGCAAGAAAGGCCGTTGTTTCGCGCCGCTTGTGGACAAAAGGGCGGGCTGCGCTTATCAGCAGGATCAGGTCGTTTGCCTTGCTGCTCGTTCCCGGTCCAGAGAAATGAGCCGCGCCCTTTGCCCGGGGATCTCGGACGAGCGCCCCGTTTCCATATGGTCGAGTGAGCGGAATCCCATGAACCGAAATCGTGTCGCAAATCGCAAGAGAATCCTCGTCACCGGCGGGGCGGGTTTTCTGGGGTCCCATCTTTGCGAACGGTTGCTCTCGGACGGTGCCGAAGTGCTCTGCGTCGACAGCTTCTATTCCGGCACGCGCGACAATATCCGGCACCTGCTTGACCATCCCCATTTCGAGGTGCTGCGACACGACGTGTCGGAGCCGCTCATGGTGGAGGTCGATGAAATATACAATCTCGCCTGCCCGGCCTCGCCGGTCCATTATCAGCGCGACCCGATCTATACGATGAAGACCAGCGTGCTCGGCGCCATGAACATGCTGGGCCTGGCGAAGCGGACGGGCGCCAGGATTTTCCAGGCCTCGACCAGCGAGGTCTACGGCGATCCGGAGGTTCATCCCCAGGTCGAGAGCTATTGGGGGCATGTCAATCCGGTCGGCATCCGCTCCTGCTACGACGAGGGCAAGCGGGCTGCCGAAACCCTGTTCTTCGACTACCACCGCATGCATGGCGTGCCCATCAAGGTGGCGCGCATCTTCAACACCTACGGGCCGCGCATGCACCCCAATGACGGGCGCGTCGTCTCGAACTTCGTCGTGCAGGCCCTGCGCGGCGAGGCGTTGACGATCTACGGCGAAGGCAACCAGACGCGCTCCTTCTGCTATGTCGACGACCTGATCGAGGGTTTCGTGCGGCTGATGGGGTCGCCTGACGAGGTGACGGGCCCGGTCAACCTCGGCAACCCGGTCGAATTCACTATCCGCGAGCTTGCCGACCTCGTCACGGAAATGTCCGGGTCCGCGACGACCGTCTCGTCGCTCCCGCTTCCTTCCGACGATCCCACCCAGCGCAGGCCCGATATCGACAAGGCGCGCGCCCTGCTGGGTTGGGAGCCGAAGATCGCGTTGCGTGACGGTCTGGCAAAGACGATCGATTATTTCAGGACACTCGTATGACCTATCTTGCGATCATACCGGCCCGGGGCGGCTCGAAGGGCGTGCCGGGCAAGAATATCCGTGACATGTCCGGCAAGCCGCTGATCGCCTGGAGCATCGAGGCTGCCCTCGGCATCGCCGGCGTGACGGTCATGGTCTCGACCGACAGCGAGGAGATCGCGGAGGTGGCGAAGGCGCACGGTGCCGAGGTTCCGTTCCTGCGGCCGGCGGCGCTTGCCACCGATACGATGGCGACCGAGCCGGTACTGCTCCATGCGCTCGACCACTATGCGGCGAAGGGGCGGCATTTCGACGCCATCATTCTTTTGCAGCCGACATCGCCCTTCCGCAAGCCGGGTGCGGTGAAGTCGGCCCTTGCGGCCTTCGAGGCGGAAGGCGCGGACAGCCTGCTTTCCGTCTGCGAGAACCACCACTTTTTCTGGCGCAATCCGGCCGAACCGGAAGCGCTCTATGATTTCCGCAACCGGCCACGCCGGCAGGACATTCGCCCCGAGGACCGCTGGTATCGCGAGACCGGGTCGATCTACATCACGAAAACAGAGCTGTTCCGGCAGGAAAAAAATCGCCTCGGCGGCAAAATTGCCATGTTTGTGATGACCGAGGAAGAAAGCTGGGAGATCGACAGCCTGGCAGACTTCCAGATTGTTTCCGCCTTGATGTCAGGAGCAGGGGCTTCATGATTATCGAAAGAAATCTTTCGAAATACATCGTCTATTGCGAGGACTCGCTCGTCAGCGCCCTGAGGCGCATCAACGAGAACAAGAGCCGCGTGGTCTTTTCCGTCTCGGAAGCCGGCAAGCTGGAGGGCGTGCTCACGGATGGCGACGTCCGGCGCTGGCTGACCGAAGCCCATCAGGTGAACCTCGATGTGGCGGTGAGCCTCGTCAGCAACAAGCAGTTCACGAGTCTGCCCTTCGATGCCTCGCACGAGGAGATCGAGGCGACGTTCAGCGACCGCATCCAGGTCATCCCGCTGGTCGACAAGCACCAGCATCTCGTCGGCATCGCAAAGCGCGAGCCGGCGGAACTGTGCATCGGCGATTTCGTGATCGCCGACGACCAGCCGGCCTTCGTCATCGCCGAGATCGGCAACAACCACAATGGCAGCATCGAGCTTGCCTACCGGATGGTGGACGAGGCGATCAGGACGGGTGCGGATTGCGCAAAGTTCCAGATGCGCGACATGGCCTCGCTCTATCGCAACGAGGGCAACCCGACGGATTCCAGCGAAGACCTCGGCGCGCAATACACGCTGGACCTGCTCTCCCGTTTCCAGCTTGGTTCGGAAGACATGTTCAAGGTCTTCGACTATTGCACGCAAAAGGGCATCATGCCGCTTTGCACACCGTGGGACAGGGAGAGCCTCGAGCGGCTCGACCGCTACGGCATGCCGGCCTTCAAGCTCGCCTCCGCGGACCTCACCAATCACGAATTGCTGGAGGCGATGGCGCGTACCGGAAAGCCGCTGATCTGCTCGACGGGCATGTCGAACGAAGGCGAGATCGTTGAAGCGGTGCGCGTGCTGCGCCGCCTGAACGCGAAATATGTGCTTTTGCACTGCAACTCGACCTATCCGGCGCCGTTCAAGGACATCCATCTCAACTATATCGATCGCCTGAAGCGCATCGGCGATTGCCCGGTCGGCTATTCGGGGCACGAACGCGGCATTGCCGTCGCGATCGCTGCGATCGCGAAGGGCGCGCGCGTCATCGAGAAGCATTTCACGCTCGACCGCAACATGGAGGGCAACGACCACCGCGTCAGCCTGCTGCCGGACGAATTCAAGGCGATGGTGCAGGGTATTCGTGAGGTCGAGGAAGCGCTGGGCGCCAAGGAAACCCGCCGCGTCACCCAGGGCGAGATGATGAACCGTGAGGTTCTGGGAAAGAGCCTCGTCGTCAATCGCGATGTCAAGCGGGGCGAGACCATCGTCGAGGAGATGATCGAGACGCGCAGCCCCGGCAAGGGCCTGGCACCGTACCGCAAGCGCGAGCTGGTGGGTCTTGCCGCCCGGCGCGACTTCAAGGCGGGCGACTTCTTCTTCCCGTCCGACGTGGATGCGGTTGCGGTTGCGGCGCGGAACTACCGGTTCAGCCGGCCGTTCGGCATTCCCGTCCGCTATCACGACATGAGCAGGATGGCGTCGGCCTCGAACTTCGATCTGCTCGAATTCCATCTCAGCTACAAGGATCTCGATGAGCCGCTGGAGAAGTATTTCTCCGGGACCTACGATCTCGATTTCGTCGTGCACAGCGCGGAACTCTTCGCCGGCGACCACATCATGGACCTGTGCTCGCCCGATCCCGCCTATCGTGAACATTCGATCCGCGAGCTCCAGCGTGTTGTGGACGTCACCCGCCGCCTCGTTCCCTATTTTACCAAGGCGACGCGTCCGCTCATCATCGTCAATGCCGGCGGTTTCAGCCTGGACGGGTTCATTCCCAAGGAACAGCACGGCGGGCTTTATGACCTGATCGCCGAGAGCCTGTCGAAGGTCGACAGCGCGGGCGTGGAGATCATCCCGCAAACCATGCCGCCCTATCCGTGGCATTTCGGCGGCCAGCGCTACCACAACCTCTTCGTCAGCGGCGACGATATCGAAGCCTTCTGCAAGACCTACGGCTATCGCATCTGCCTGGATGTCTCGCATTCCCAGCTGTCGTGCAGCCATCTCGGCCTGTCCTTCAAGGCGTTCCTTGAACAGGCCGCGCAATACTCGGCGCACCTTCACATCGTCGATGCGGAAGGCGTGGATGGGGAAGGCCTGCAGATCGGCGAGGGCAGCATGGATTTCGGCATGGTGGCGGACGTTCTGCAGCGCAAGGCGCCGAAGGCTTCCTTCATCCCGGAGATCTGGCAGGGCCACAAGAATGAGGGCGAAGGATTCTGGATCGCCCTGGATCGCCTCGAAACGTGGTTCTGATGGGTTCGCTTGCGCGCAACACCTACTACAACATTTCCGCTTTCGGCATAAACACGATCCTGTCGCTCGTCGCCGTGACCGTGCTCGTGCGCGGTTACGGCCTCGATGGCTACGGCCTCATCATTCTGGCGCGGCTGTTGCTGCCATCCGGTGTCCTTGGCCTGCTCGAAGCCGGCTTTCCTGAGGTGACGGCCCGTGCCGTCGCCGCCGGGCGGGCGCTCGGCGATCTGACGCAGATCAGCCGGCGGGTTTCTGCTGCAAGCCTGATGGCGGCTGGTATCGGCCTTTCTGCCTCCCTCCTTCTGTGGTTGTTCACCGGCACCATCGTCGATCTTGTCTTTCACTCGGCGGATTCTGGCCGGGCGGCGCTCGAAAATCTCATTCTCATCAGCGCGCTGTCCTTGCCGCTGCAACTGGTGGGCAGCGTCCTGCGGGGCGCCTTCGAGGGCAGCGAGCGGTTTGCGCTCGTGCGCTCCGTCGAAGTGCTGAGCAATCTCGGCTATCTTGCAGTCGTCGTCATCATGCTGCTCGCCTATGATACGACCAGCATCGATGCGGCGCTTGCCTATGTCTGGGTCTGGAATGCACGCAGCCTGCTTTATGTCGGCCTCGTGCTTTTCGGCGGCGGCAAGGAGGTTTCCTTCGGAACGCGTCAGATCTGGACCGGCAATGGGGCCTTCCTGGCGCATGCGTTCCAGCTGTTCTCCGGCAAGTTCTTCTCCATGCTGCTCAATTTCGGCCCCACCATCGTGCTCGGCATCTTCTCGAACGCGGCGACCGTCGGCAGCTACGAAATCGTCATGCGCATTCCCAAAGCCCTCAAGACGGTGAGCGGCATGTTCAATGGCGCCCTGCTGCCTTTCGCAGCGCGGTCCGACGCGCTCGGTGACCGGGCGTCCGTCAGGCGCGTGGTCGAAGAGGGGACGATGCTGGTCGTTGGCCTCGTGGCGACCCTGTGCGTCACCATCATGATCTTCAGCACCGAGGTGCTGCACTATTGGCTGGACATTACCGATCCGGAGCTTTCGCTCTATCTTCAGATCGCGCTTGTGTGGCCGCTCCTGGTGGCGACGATCGGCATCGGTTCGACTATGCTGTTGTCCCGGCGGGCGGCTGCGGCTGCGATCAACCGGCTGTCCATGGTGACGACGCTGGGCTACTTCGTGCTCGCCATCGGGCTCTATCCCTGGCTGACCTGGCGTGCCTTCGTTCTGGCGCTGATCATCTCGCAGGTGGTGACGATCCCCGCCTATTGGCGCCTTCAGGCACGGGAATACGAGGTGGACATCGCGGCCTGGAGCGGTTTTGCCGTCAGGTCCCTGCTCATGGCGGCGTTTGCCTTCTTGTTGAGCGTGGGGATTCGGTTTATCGCTCCGGTTGATGGGCTGGTCATGCTGATCATGCAGGCCCTTCTCGTCGCGTTCCTCATGGGAGCCGGGGTTTGTCTTTTCGGCGCACCACCGGACCTGCGCCGGGCAATTGGACAGTTTTGGAAACGAAGCCTCGGTCGGCTGCGGTCGTGAGCGCCGACAGATTTCTCGAACCAGGAAGAACGGATGCAAGATCTGCCTTGGGACGCCCGCGTGCGGCGGTTCATCGAAAAACTGAAGATCACCGCACTTGTGACCGCGTGCCGCATCGCCGGTCCGCGCTTTGCCGCGAAATTCATCGTCGGCCGGGCGGATTTCGACGGCTATGTGTCGGGTAGGCCCACGGTCGTGGCGCTCACCCGGCCGCTGTTCAGCAAGGACCTTATCGAACTTCGCAAGCGAACCGCGCTGAACTGGGTGTGCATCAACAACGAGTTCCTCGGCCATGTCCAGAAGGCCTGGTGCCCGCCGGAAATGCGCGCCCAGACCGTGTACCAGAAATTCCGCGGCGACCGCTATGCGCGCGCCTGGAGCCGGCTCGATGCCTTTGGCGATCACCTCGTCCAGGAACTCCGCGCCCGCACGCCGGTCGATGCCTTCATGACATCGCATATCGACTATTGGCAGGCGGAAGGCGCCCGGC
>NZ_JBASBL010000032.1:0-219387 GCF_049651085.1 Shinella sp. | reverse complement strand
CCCGGTAGCTCGTCAGGCTCATAACCTGAAGGCCGCAGGTTCAAATCCTGCCCCCGCAACCAAAATTTACAAGACTTATCAAAGGGCTCCGAGGAAACTCGGAGCCCTTTTGCCGTTCAGGGCGAAGGTTTACTCCTGACACGTCTCGCATCCAGGCGCGCATGCCGGCCGGTACATCCATCTAAGGTGGGAACTGCAGATCGCTTTCAGTACCAACCCCCCAGAATTACTCTTGCTTGACGGCAGCCAGTCGTTCGGTAATCATTAATTAACGGGTCAAAATCCGCTCGATCCCTTCCGATTTCATATCGGTGACCTTTTTCGACTTCGAATCGACTGGGATGTTCGACCTTGCTTCGGTATTTCTGTCCGGCTTCCCCGCATACGCACCCGGCATTCCATGCCGATCGGCAAACTAGAATAGCATATCCCTACAGGCTGCCTTTGGATGTTCGCAGGGGTGACTATGAAGAAACGATATCTGCTGGCGGTGCCTTGCGCACTGGTCTTGTTCGCTTGTGTTGAAGCGGTTGCTCGATTTGGATTGGGACTGGGCACACCGCCTTTGAGCGTGGTCCACCCAAAAATCGAGTACATGTTTGCGCCGGATCAGGATCTTCAACGGTTCGGAAACCGACAATTGTACAATGAGCTTGGTATGCGGAGCCCCGGGCTGGATGAGGTGACTGCCCCACGCAGGGTGCTCGTCATGGGCGATTCTGTCGTCAATGGTGGCAGCCTCACCGATCATGCTATGCTCGCAACCACACTGTTGTCGGATGACCAGGTGTTTTTCGGCAATGTAAGTGCCGGAAGCTGGGGGCCGGCAAACCTGGCGGCCTGGTTGGAGGAGCTGGGCCATCAGGGGGCCGACACAGCAGTGATCGTCCTGAGTTCCCATGATTTTGGCGATATCCCGAACTTCGAGGCACTTGATCCCAATACGCATCCGACCCGCGCTCCGATACTGGCAATTCAGGAATTGATCACCCGCTATCTGCCCCGTTTCATTCCCTCGTTTCTCACGGCGCCCGTTGCCGAAGAGCAACCGGATGAAACGCTGCCTGAGGTCAGCCGCGATAGCGTGCGGCGATTGTTGGACTCGCTTGCGAATGCGGGATTGAAAGTCTGTCTGGTGCAGCACCTGACAGAGACGGAATTGTCGTCAGCTCCAGAAGGCGGGTGGGCGGAGATTGGCCGGATGTTCAAGGCTCGCACGTATCCGATAGTCCAGCTTTCCGAGCGGATCACACGTGAACAGGCTGCTGGCCGGTCTCCATTCAGGGACGATATCCACCTGAACGACCTGGGGCAGGCCACATTGGCAGAGGCGGTAAAAGACTGCGATTCACGAGCGAAGCGAGAGGGCTGAGGCCGACGAGTAGCCCTGCACGCCACCCGGGATCGATATTCAGTGTAGCCGGATCATGGTGGCGGCTAGACGGGACAACGCTTGAGCGGTTCGCCTGTCGTGACGGGTCGCGAGGCGTCGATGCTCGAGGCGAGCTGGAGCAGCGGCCGAGCGATTTGGGAAGCCTGAATGACGATCCTGCCGAGAGCCTGCCAATCGGCTCGATTGGCGTTCAAAATTGAAGCGCCAAAACTCCGTGACCCTCGCCCTTGCAATGTGTAAGCTTGTTTCCGTGGATTATTGCCTGATCCTCTCCGGGTAAAATTTATGTGATAATACTGAAGGCGGATTTGAGAGATGCGGTATTCAGCAACTGTGACCGAGGAGGCGAACTTGCCGGGCGGGGAGGGCTTTCGGGTTCAAACGACAGCTGTTCGCATGCGGATCGTGGACGTGCTGTCGCAATTGCCGTGGGACGGCATCAGTTTCAAACATGGAATACCGAACCTCTCGCTCTATCGCATCGTCGAGCCCGCCGGGCCGTTTTTCACCTTGTATGAGCCAAGTCTCTCGTTGATCATCAACGGCAGCAAGCGCATCAGTATCGGGGACGAAACGCTTGTCTACGATGAGTCATGCTTCTTTCTCACCACGGTCGGCTTGCCGATGAGGGGGCAGATCTGCGAGGCGAGCGAGGCGCAGCCCTATGTGGCTGCAAAGTTGCACCTGGATCTCGATGTGCTTCGTCGCCTGATTGCAAACCATGATCTGCATTCGACGACCGACGCCGACCGGGACCGTGGCGTTGTGGTGGGCACGGCCACGACCGAGCTGTTCGATGCGTTCTTGCGCCTGATTTCACTCGTGAATTCGCCGAACGACATGCCGTTCATGGCAAGCCATATACAGAATGAAATCTACTACCGGCTTCTCACGGGTGAACAGGGCGCACGGTTGCGCCGCTTTGTGCTGTCGGGAACGAACAGCAACCGGGTCGCAAAGGCCGTCGCCTGGCTGAAGGAACACTACGCCATGCCGCTTCGTGTCGAGGCACTGGCAGACATGGCAAATATGGGTGTCTCCACGCTGCACCATCATTTTCGTGCAGTGACGGCCATGAGCCCCCTCCAGTTCCAGAAGCATCTGAGGCTGCATCATGCGCGGGAACTGATGCTTTCCGGATCACTCGATGCTTCGACCGCTGCGCTCAAGGTCGGCTACGAGAGCCCGACGCAGTTCAGCCGGGAGTATCGCCGCATGTTCGGCCATCCACCCCTCCGTGACGTCAAGGCTATCCTCAATTCAGGCGATTCAGCCAAGCGTGGCCTGATCGACTGACGCAACGGCCGGCCGGACAAATCCGCTTCACTCAAGTGTTGGGCCACAAATCGTCGGACAAGAGGATCAGGCAATAATTCGGCAGGATCGTGCCTATCCGCTCCCGGGAGACTCTTGTAATTTCGTTCGACGGGGGCGGATTCAAACGCTGCCTGGCGGCAACGTCAACGACCAAGCTCCAGGCTGAGATCATAACGCAAGGAGAACGTGATGGTGACTTTGACGATCAACGGCGCCGCGCATGAGGTCGACGCCGACCCGGATATGCCGTTGCTTTGGGCAATCCGCGATCTTGTCGGACTGACGGGAACGAAGTTCGGTTGCGGCATGGCACAATGCGGCGCCTGCACCGTTCTTCTTGACGGCTCACCGGTGCGCTCCTGCCAGACGTTCGTCGGTGACGTCGACAACGCGCAAGTGACGACCATCGAGGGGCTCACGGGCAAGGTGGCCGAGACCGTCCAGGCGGTCTGGGCTGATCTCGACGTGCCGCAATGCGGATACTGTCAATCCGGCCAGATCATCTCGGCGACGGATCTCCTCGCGAACAACCCCAAACCCACTGACGATGATATCGATAGTGCAATGACCGGGAATCTCTGTCGTTGCGCCACCTATCATCGAATTCGCGCCGGAATTCACGAAGCTGCCAAGCGCTTGGAGGCCTGAACGATGATCCCGAAACTGATGCAATCCCTTGTGCTTCCGTTGGCGAAGACGCAATCCTCGCGCCGGCAGTTCATGCTCGGTGTGCTGGCGGCGGGCGGCGGTATCGCCGTCGGCTATCATATCCTTGCTTCCTCACCCGCCATCGCTGGCGAAGTCGCCGCCGATGGCGACAACGCAGCTGCCTTCACGCCCTATTTGACGATCGGTACTGACGGCAAGGTAATGGTGCTTTCGTCCCAATTTGAAATGGGGCAGGGCTCCTATAACGGCCTTGCAACGCTGGTTGCCGAAGAACTCGACGCCGATTGGGCGTCGATCGATGTCCGCGGGGTCGCCGGTAACGTAAAGGCCTATGGCAATGTCGCCTTTGGCGGCACCGTCCAGGGAACGGGCGGATCCACTTCTATGGTCACCTCCTGGGAGCGCTATCGCAAGGCGGGCGCGGCAGCGCGCGCAATGCTGGTCGCAGCCGCCGCAGCCGAATGGGGAGTCCAGCCGGCGGAAATAGCGGTCGAGAACGGCGTTCTGACCCATCCCTCCGGCAAGACCGGAGGTTTTGGTGCATTTGCCGCCAAGGCGGCGGCCCTGCCTGTGCCGGCCGATGTGGCGCTCAAGCAACCCGGTGATTGGAAGCTGATCGGCAATGCCAAGCTGAAGCGGTTCGACAGCGCCCGCAAGACGAACGGAACCGAACAATATACGATCGACGTCAAGCTGCCCGGCATGCTGACGGCGGTGATGATCCATCCCCCCAGGTTCGGTGCGAAGGTCAAGTCCTTCGATGCCGCTGCGGCACGCTCGGTGAAGGGTGTCGTCGATGTCGTCGAGACGCCGCGTGGTATCGCGGTTGTCGGCGAGCACATGTGGGCCGCGATCAAGGGCCGCGAGGTCGTGGAGGTCGTTTGGGACGAGGATGCTGCCGAAAAGCGCGGTACGGCCGAGCTCCTGGCGATGTACAGGGATCTTGCAGGCAAGGCACCAGCGGCCATCGCACGCAAGGACGGTGACGTCGAAGCCGGGTTTTCGGCAGCGACCAAGGTCATCGAGGCGGTCTTCGAGTTCCCCTATCTGTCGCATGCCGCGATTGAACCGCTCAATGCCGTCGCTCGCAGGAACGAGGATGGAACGCTTGAAGTTTGGGGCGGGCATCAGTTCCCCGATGTTTACCAGATGCTTGCCAGCCAGGTCGCGGGTGTCACCCCGGACAAGGTACGGCTGCATGTCCTGAAAAGCGGTGGCAGCTTCGGCCGGCGCGCCGTGTTCGACGGCGACGTGATCGTCGAGGCCGTGCATGTCGCCAAGGCCATCGGTTTCCGTGCGCCCGTGAAGGTGCAGTGGACCCGCGAGGACGATATGCGCGCCGGTCGCTATCGTCCCGCCTATGTCCACAAGCTCAAGGCCGGGATCGATGCCGACGGAAAACTCGTTGCCTGGAGCGACCATGTGGTGGGCCAGTCCATCATGGCGAAGACGGCCTTCGAGGGGGCGATTCAGAATGGCGTCGACCCGACCTCGGTCGAAGGGGCGAACAACCTGCCCTATGCCATTCCCAATCAAACGGTCGGCCTTACCACCACGGACGTCGGAGTGCCTGTCCTTTGGTGGCGTTCCGTGGGGTCGACCCATACCGCATTTGCCGCCGAGGCCTTCATCGATGAAATCGCCGAAGCGGCTGGGCGCGATCCGATTGAATACCGCCTTTCAATGCTGGATCCGCAGTCACGCCATGCGGTTGTCCTGAAACTCGCTGCGGAAAAAGCCGAATGGACGAAGCCGCTGCCAGAGGGGCGTTTCCGCGGCGTCGCGGTGGCGGAAAGCTTCGGATCGGTCGTTGCGCAGATTGCGGAGGTCACGGCCGATGGCAATGGTGGTGTGAAAGTCGATCGTGTCGTTGCGGCCGTCGACTGCGGCCTTGCGATCAACCCGGACCTGGTCCGTGCCCAGGTCGAGGGTGGCATCGGTTTTGGTCTCGGCGCCATCCTGGGCGAGGAGATCACCCTGACCGACGGCAAGGTGGATCAGGGCAACTACGATATGTACACGCCGCTCCGGATCGATGCGATGCCCACGATCGAGGTCCACATCCTCGCCTCCGCCAATCCGCCTTCGGGTATCGGCGAGCCGGGCGTGCCGCCGATCGGGCCGGCAGTTGCGAGCGCTACCTACAAGGCGCTCGGCAAGCGGGTTCGCACCTTGCCCTTTACCAAGACGCTGAATACGTGACTTCCCATCCCCGGCCAGCCCATGGCCGGGGATGTCGCTCTTCCTTGGAAGCAGCAAACAATTTGCTCCGTTCGCAACGGCCCTTCTTCAAAACGAACATCAAATTCGGCCACGTTCACCGGGCCGGCGGCCTGCAAACGCATTGCCGGGGCGGCGCGCAGCACTCCCGCCGACCCCAGCTTTTGCGGCATGCCGATCGCTCGTTCATTCGATATGTGAATTGTTGGTACCATTTGTTGAGGGACCATGTTGCATTGGGCCAAAACCTGCTATGGCGACATCAAAGTACATTTTGCGTTCCCGGATGCTTCTTGGATGAGGGGGCTGTCCCGACGAGCCGCAGTTACATGGAGTTGCAATGCACAGGACACCCTTCGCGGCCTGCAGGCGCCATACGGAATACGCACGCGGCAATGGGAATCCCGTTCAGGGCTCCTATGTTAGGTGGAAGCCATAGGAAGTCACGGTTTCGACCCGGGATGATTGCTGTTGCAATGCTGACTAAGTTCGGTCTTCGATAGTCAGAGCAGTATCCAGTTCAATCATCCAGTATTTTAAATATACCAGATGACGGATGCTGTATGCCTTCTAATTTTGTTCGGTTTCTCGCGTTGGTTGTGCTTGCGTTGGCGTATCCGCTGTCGCTTTTTCTTCCGGCGCGGTATGGCTTTGAAAATGGCCCTATAGAAATATCGCAGAATTTTATCCTGATCGCTGGTGGCGTACAGGCCGGTATTCTCGCCTTGAAAAGCAAATCCGGGTGGGGTTGGCTATGGGCCGCCGTCATTCCTATTTGGCTCATATGTCTTGCCCGTGAACTGAGTTGGGGCGCTGTGTTTTTCCCGCCACTCGAGATGTCCGAAAGTGGGCCAGTCTATTCAAGTAGGATCCTTTCCTACCGGCCTGTTGTCCCTTTGATCGTGGCAGCTCTTGTTTCTCTCTCAGCGTTTCTGGTCTATAAACACAGGCTGTGGACGCTTGCAGAAGATGTAAAGAGTAACCGGCAGTTTCCGCTTTTCGATCTTGCAATGACTGTGATTTCCCTCCTGCTGATGAGTGCGGCGGAAGGAAAAATAGGAATGTCGCTCGATAGATATCTTGCCCACGGTCAAATTTTTGAAGAAATTTCCGAGCTTGCCGCTTACATCTTCCTGCTTTCCGCTCAGCAGAAGATACGCTTTGCCAGCCTCTCTTCACGCGAAAATCATAGCCGGCCGTCGGCCCCACCATGACGTTTCGTCCTGAAATTTTCTCCTCGGCATCCTCGCTTTCCAGCTTCCGTCAAATGCATTCGCTCGGTAGCGCGAAGCGTGCGTTTGAATGGAAGTCGTGCATCGGCGTTTCGCCGATCGCCGCGCTTGCTGTACAGTACCATCAGGCATGCACTGGCATTGAACCCGGATCGCCCCGAGCGGCAGACGAAGTGGACCTGGGGCCATAGTCGTCCTCCAGGGGGCGTAGATCACAAACGAATGCGCCTTTTTATCAACACAAGCGAGCGGTTTGTGACGACCGACGGCGTCGGCATCCTGCGTTTCTGTTGAGCAGGAATGTGAGGGCTGCCAGACAAATTGGACGATGAAACATGTGTGGCACTACGTATATCGAATCTCGATCCAGCATATGAGCAAGATCGGACGAGCGTTCCTACGGTTTCTCCGCAGCCTTTCCTGGCGAGGCCGGTCTGTCATCGTGCTCACCCTCGTGGGGGCGGCGATGTTCTGGCTGTGGTACTCTGCCTATGCGAGCTTCGCCTATTACTTTCTCATCACGCGAGCGAACAACATCGAAGGCCCTGAGCGGCATCTGGCGCTGTCTTCCTACAATGTCGTCGTTGAGAGAAAGCCCATTGCCGGTTTGAGCGACAACGTTTCGGGCCTGAGCTTTTCGCAGGCGACAGGCACCCTCTTCACCGTCATCAACCGCAAGCCGGAAGCCGCAGAGCTTTCGGTGGAGGGAGATCTCCTGAGGCGCATCCCGATCATCGGCGGTCGGGACCCGGAGGGGATCACGCATGTCGAGGGAGACATGTTCATCATCGCGGATGAAGGCGACGACAGTCTGCATTTGGTGCGCATCGGTCCCGGAACGGATGAAATCATCCTTGGCGAAGGCTATCGTCTGCGCCTCGACATCGGCGCCTTCAAAAATATGAGCCTCGAGGGACTTTCCTGGGATTCGCGTCACAAGCGCTTGTTCGCTGTGCAGGAAATGCTGCCGCTTCGCGTGCTTGCGATCGGCGGGCTCATCAAGACGACGGGGGGCGAGTTGGTGAGCTCCGATATTCAGGAATGGCATTTGCGGGACCTGTCCAGCCTGTTCACGCTCGATCTGTCTTCCGTCGCGCTGCATGAACAGACGGAAAGCCTGCTTCTGCTCAGCCATCTCTCCGCGATGCTGGTCGAGTACTCGCTGGACGGCAGGGCACTGGGCATGATGTCCCTGCTCAAGGGGCATCACGGCCTCACCGAGACTGTAGGTCAGGCAGAAGGTGTCGCGGTGGGGCAGGACGGCGACATCTTTATCGTCTCCGAGCCGAACCTGTTTTATCGGTTCAAGCGCTGTGAAAGATCGAAGGTGACCTGGGGTTCCTGGTGGCAGACATGCGCTGCCGCTACAGCGAAACCGATCTGAGGGGCTCTTTTGTCTATGCAAATCAGCCCCGGCTTGTTTCATGGAATCCCGTCGGGCCACTGAACCGGATCCTTGCGCCGCCCAGCACGAGGCGGCATCAATACTCGATGGTGTCAGGCGGAGATTTCTTCGTTTTTTCCGGAAAACGAATATGCTCCTTGCATAAAGCGCCAGAATACCTATATATATGGTATCGAACTTTGCTTGTGACCTTTGTCTACGCCTTCACGGCACGGTCAGAAATCCTCTCATCGTCGATCTATATGTGGCGGCCCTCCTGGCTGCTTCCCCAGCGATTGAAAGGAAATCGTTATGAATTCAGGCACCGTAAAGTGGTTCAACAGCACCAAGGGTTTTGGCTTTATTGCTCCGGACGATGGCGCGAACGACGTATTCGTGCATATCTCTGCAGTTGAACGCGCCGGCATGCGCTCGCTTGCCGAAGGCCAGAAGGTCAGCTTCGACATCGTGCAGGACCGCAAGTCCGGCAAGAGCTCGGCAGACAACCTGCGCGCTGAATAAGGAATTGTCGTCCCTCTTCGCTGACCACGGATGTACTGGCAGTGTCGATGGCGAGCGACAGGAAGAGGTCGGGGTAGTGCCCGGCCTTTTTGTTTCCAGCGCAAAGGAGCAAGCTATGGGCCGGGGAATTCATGCCGTCGGAGACATGGTTAAGCTCAAGGCAGATCTGTTTCGCCGCGCGGAAACCAACGAAATCTGCAAGATCATCGGGATCCTGCCATCGGACCACGGTGAAGTACAATATCGTGTGCGTCTTGGTGGCGAGACATTCGAGCGTCGTGTTCTTGCCAGTGATATCGAGGCGCCGGAAACGGCCCCGTCAAGACCGGTGAGCGTGCCGCGCCCGACTCCCGGCAGCAATGAACCTTGGCTCAAGCCAATGACCATTCGAACCAAGAAGTAACCAACATGCAGCGGCGTTGCCGCAAAGGAAGGACATACTTTGCAAGTACTCGTTCGGGACAACAATATCGAGCAGGCTATCCGCGTCCTCAAGAAGAAGATGCAGCGGGAAGGGCTCTTTCGCGAAATGAAGGCGCGCAGCGCCTTTGAGAAGCCTTCCGAAAAGAAGGCCCGCGAAAAGGCCGACGCCATCCGTCGCGCGCGCAAGCTGGCCCGCAAGAAGGCGCAGAGGGAAGGGCTTCTGCCTGCTCCCAAGAAGAAGCCCATCGTCAGCCGGCAGGGGTGACGGGGACGCGCCTTAACCGGAGGAATTGACGAATGACAGCCACGCGACAGCAGTTCTTCAAGCCCACCAAGGTGAGCTCGGAGAAAAAGGCGGAGGAGACCAACTCCGTCGCACGGGGCATCGTCGAACAGGAAGCCTCAGCCAGAGAAAAGAAGACCGAGAAACTTCGGGCACTTCGTCTGGCGAAAGAGGCTGCCGAACCTGCACCGGAAGCGCCGAAACGTAAGAAGAAGTAATATCGCGGGCATGGGTGGTTGTGAGGCTGCGGCCCAACCACCCGGTGGCAACCGGGCCGGCATGCCACCATAGCCGCCGATGCTGTCACTCTTTCAGCAAGTTCCGCGATATAGTCGGCCCGTAGTGGCCGGCAACGAAACCACCATGTTCCCGGCTTGCTCCATCGTTCGGCTCGATGAGGGCGAACGGGCGCTTGCCGTTTCCGGGTCTACGCGCGAACCGGGCGTCGGTTGCCCGCAAGATGCCGCTAGGGCGTTGCGGATTTTTCCATCAGATGGCGGGCCAGTGCCTCATATGCGGGTAGCGATGTCGGGTCGTTGGCTGCGTTGCCGGCGACCGGATGCGAGGCGAAACGCGCGATGACCATGTCGGCGGCGGGATCGATATAGATCGCCTGTCCGTGCACGCCGCGCGCCATGAATGCGCCGTTTGCGTTGTGCGATACCCACCACATGGCGCGGTAGCTCCATCCCTTCAGCAACGCATAGCCGGCCTTCTCGAAGGCTGCCTTGTCGCCGCCGGCCCGGATGCTGTCGATGGCCTTCTGCGGAATGAGGCTTTGTCCTCCGGCCATGCCGCCATCGAGCAAGAGCTGGCCGATGCGCGCCATGTCGCGCAGGCCGGCGTTCAGGCCGCCGCCGGCAAAGGGCGTGCCCGTCGAATCGACCGTGTAATAGGCATCCTGCTCGGCGCCCATCCGGCTCCAGATCCGTTCCGACAGCAATTGCGCGACCGATTTTCCGGAGACGCGCGCGATGATCCAGCCGAGCGCATCGCTGTTGATAGTCTTGTATCCGAAGGCCGGTCCGTGTTCCCCCTCTTTCACCACCGTCTTCAAATAGTCGAAATAGCTGCGGGGGCCCGTATAGCCTTCGGGTTTGGGAAGCGGATTGCCGGCGGCGGAATAGATCCACACATCGGCATTGGGATCGGAATAGTCTTCGCTGTAACGAAGGCCGGTGGTCATATCGAGAACCTGGCGGATGGTTGCGTCGCCGAAGGCGCTTTGCGCAAGTTCGGGAACGACGCTCGCCACCATGGCATTTTCGTCGAGGGTCCCGTCGGCGACCAGCATTTCGCCAAGCAGGCCCGTCAGCGACTTGGTGACCGACATGGCGCCATGTTGCCCGGCCTCGTCGAGGCAGCCCGCATAGCGCTCATAGACCACCGCGCCCTTGTGCAGCACGACGATCCCGTCCGTGTAGTTGGCGGAAAGCGCGTCCAGCCAGGTCATGTCCTGCTCGGCACCCAGCGGCCTGAAGGATAGCGTGTCGATCGCAGGATCGATCCGGCGTTCGAGCGTCACCGGCGCGCCGAGGCCGCGGCTCACATTGGTGGTCGGCATCAGCTGGCGGAAATGGCAGACGGTCCACCGTGATTTCGGGAAGTTGAAATAGTCGCTGTCCGAGAAGCGGATGATCTTGTCGTCCGGCGGCGGGAAACCCTGCATCCAGCCGAGCGTGCGAGGGTCGGACTGCTCCGCCGAAAGGGGGGCCGCATCCTGTCCCGAAGCGCTGAACGGCGTCGTCAGAACCGGCAGGGTGGCCACGAGCGCGACCGACAGGGTTCTAGAAATTGACGATGACATTGACGAAGCCTCCAAGCCAGTTGGGTGATTTTTCCTTGGTCATGGCGTCCATGCCCTTGCCGGGGATCGATATGCTGGCGCCGGCCGTCAGATAGGTGTTGGGATTGATGATGCGCGAATATTCGAGATAGATGTCGTCGGCCAGATGCCGGTCGCCGACGCCTGCGACGGGGGTGGGCGTGCCGTCGATCACGTCGAGGCGGGTGCCCTGGCCGAATTGGATGGGGCTGTCCAGTTCGTTGGTGCTGATACGCGCATAGCGCAGCGTCCATGTGTCCGCCTCGGTCGGCTTCACCTGCAGGCTGAACTGGTGCGCGTTGACGTTCGTGTTCAGGAACATCATGGAGGACTTCGTTCCGGTCGACCAGGAGCTTGGATTGCCCTCGTAATAGAGCGGGTCGAAGCGTTCCAGCCGTGCGGTGGCGGGATCGTCGCCGGAAAAGGTCTGGTAGCTGTAGGCAATCGTCGGCGACCAGGAGAGTTCTTCGAACTGGTAGCCGACCTGCAAGCGCCCGCCCCAGGCGTTCAGGTCTATGTCCGGGTTCCATTGATAGGCAAAGTCGCCTCCGATGAAGAATCCTTCCAGCGGCCCGTCGAAGGGATGGGTGCGGCCGTAGGCGTTGATGAAACTCAACCCGTCCCGCGCGCCGGGAAGGATGACGGGTGCGCCGATGCCGCCGGCTGCCGCCCGCGCATAGGGGGAGTTCGATTCCAGGACATGCCCGAAGGTAAGGCCCGCATAGCGCTCTTCATCCACCTCGTAGCGCAGGTCCGCACCGGCTATTTTCGTTCCGCTGTCCTTGTCCGACAGTTCGTTCGCATCGATGAAGAAGGCCGTGGCTGTCAGGTCGTCATGGCCGAGGCGCAGGAGAGCGGCCTGCTCCCAGGCCGTGCGAGGGCCCAGCTTCAGGGCGCCGCGCTCGAAACCGCTTGAGCCGCCATTGGCGATGAGCATGCCCGTGCCGGCCCTGAACGGGCGCGGGCCGAAGGAAATATCGAAGAACGGGCCGGTTTGCGGCGTGGAGCGCAGGCCGAGATATGCCTCTTCGAGTGTTATGTCGCCGGTCCCGCCGGCATCGAAGGCGTCCGTTCCCAACGTACCCGATGCGACGACGGACAGTTTTCCATAGGCCTCGAGCAGGTCGTTGATGTCAGCGGTGAAGCTGATGCCGGGCATCAGGTAGCCTTCGAGCCATCGCGTGTCGCTGTCGAACCCGGCCGTCGGCGCGAACGTGTCGGCGAAATTCCAGAAGAGGTTCTGCTCTGCCACGACATTCACGCCGGCCTGGAGATGCATGCGCACGTTCAGCCCCGCTTCGTCGATCAGAAGCATGGGGTCCTGGGCGCCGGCAGCCGCGGGTGCAAGCGTCAGACCGAGAAGCACGAAGGCACCGGCTACCCGCCGACCATGACCTGCATTGTCCATGCTGCTCTCCCAAAAGGCTTCGCTACCAGAGTATGGTTCACGCGCCAACATAGCCATGGATTCGGCGGATTGATCTATTTGATTTCTCCAAGAGCGTAAAAACTTCATGCGAAGCTGTCCGGGGACAAGCTGGCGAGGCTATCCTTGAAGCCGCCACCGACGGCGATCCGTTCGGTGCCCTTCCACGATGCCTCCTGAGATAGCGCGTGAGAATAGCAGCAAGTGCCTTGCCGAAGTCGTCGATGACCGTGCGCAGGAATCGCGCTGATCGATGTCGCCTAGAGCAATAGCGGTGAAAACCTGATCACCGCAATTGTTCCAGGGTTTTGTTTTTGCCGCATTATCCGACGCCGAAGCGATGCCGCTTCGACTGGAATTGCTCTAGCGTCCGCCGCCCTCGCGCCAGAGGGAAACGAGCGGGCCGGCAGCGCCGTAGAGCGGATCGTTTTTCGGGATGGGAAGGCTGGCGATGATCTTCAGTTCCCCCGGCGTTGCGGCTGCCGTCTCTATATCGGCGTGCTGGCCGGGCGGGTATCCGCCGATCACGAGGAAATCGGCGCTGGCGGAAATGCGTCTATGGCCCGTACCGGCCGGAAGCACCAGGCAATCTCCGGCGGTGACGTCGAGACTGGCGCCGCCCGGTCCTCCGATCAGGAGTTCCGCCTTGCCCTCCGCAATGCCCATCACCTCATGCGCACCGACGTGATAGTGCTGGTAGGAGAAGATGCCGTTGCGCCAGAGCCCCTGCCAGCCTGAATCGGAAAACAACCGCTCGAAGACGTGGGCGCGGTCCCTCTCGCGCAGTTCGAAAATCTGCCGATAGACCAGCACTGGCAGGAAGGGGTGGTTCGGTACCCATTCACTTGCCGGGAAGTAGAGCGTTTCCGGTTGTTTCATCACAGCCTCATTTGCAACGTTTCGGCGTAGCGCTGGTTTCGATTGTGTCCCTTGCCGTTTCGTCCTCCAGCCATGATCCGCCATCTTACACCCGAACCGTCATGCCCCCTCAAATGTTCCGGGAACCGATTCCTCGATGGCGCATTAACGCTTGAAGGCGTGGCTGTGGAGGTTGCCCGTGGACAACAAGGATCGGCTTATCCAGGCGCTGGCCGCGCTGTTGCGCGCCGAGTGCTTCGCCTTGTCCCGGCACCTGCCGATGGAGAGGAAGGACTGATGGCGTCGCGGTCGTTCTGGAAGGGTTATCTGAAACTGTCGCTGGTCACCTGTCCTGTGGCGATGTCACCGGCGATCTCGCAGGAGGAGAAGGTTCGCTTCCGCACGCTGAACAGCCGGACGGGCAACCCCGTCGTCAGCCGCTATGTCGATGCCGTAACCGGCAAGGCGGTACACGAGGACGACGAGGTGAAGGGCTATCCGCGCGGGGAGGACGACTACGTCATCCTGGAGGATGACGAGATCGAGGCCGTTGCGCTGGAAAGCACCCGCACGATCGATATTGAGACCTTCGTCCCGCGCGAGACGATCGAGTGGATCTGGTACGATTCACCGCACTATCTCGTTCCGAACGATACGGTCGGCGAGGAGGCCTTCTCGGTCATCCGCGAGGCCATGGCCGCGACCGGCACGGTCGGCATATCGCGGCTGGTGCTCTATCGCCGCGAGCGCGCGGTGATGCTGGAGCCGTGCGGCAAGGGCATCGTCCTGTGGACGCTGCGCTATGGCGACGAGGTGCGCGAGGCGGAGGAGTATTTTTCCGGCCTCAAGGCGGCCAAACCGGAATCCAAGGCGTTGTCACTGGTCAAGACGCTCATCAAGGAGCGTACCAAGCCCTGGGATCCCAAGATGGCGGATGATCCGGTGCAGGATCGCCTGCTTGAAATCATTGCGGCGAAGAAGAAGGGCCGAAAGCAGCCCCCGGCCAAATCGAAAACGCCGCCGCCGAGTTCGGGCAATGTCATCAATATCATGGATGCCCTGCGCAAGAGCATCAAGGCGGAAGACAAGGGCAAATGAACTTCAGCCCTTTGACGCCGTCGTCCTGAGCGGTTCGGCTGCTGCCTCGAACTGCGCCCAAGGATCGGCTGTCCGCGCCTGAAGCCATGTCGGCGTGTTGTCGACGGTGAAATAGGCCGGGCCGATATCCGCGCCAAGCTCGCCCCAGGCAAGCGGCATGGAGACGGGCGCGCCGGGGCGGGCGCGGGTGGAGTAGGGGGCGACTGCCGTCATGCCCCGCTGGTTGCGCAGATAGTCGATCAGGATCTTGCCACCGCGCTTCGACTTGGTGATGGTCGAGACATATTTGTCCGGACTGTCCTTGGCCATGGCGTCGGCGATCGCCTTGCAGAAGGTCTTGATTTCCGGCCATTCCGCGTCGGGCTTCAGCGGGGCGCAGACATGCAGGCCCTTGCCGCCGGAGGTTTTCACGAAGGCGTTGAGCCCGGCCGCTTCGAGACGGTTGCAGGTCTCCTCCGCCGCATCGACGATGGCCTGCCATTCGACGCCATCGCCGGGATCTAGGTCCATGATGATGCGGTCGGGCCGCTCCCAGTCGGCGAGCGTCGAGCCCCAGGGGTGGATTTCCAGCGTCGCCGATTGCACGAGGCCTGTCAGCCCATCGAGATCCCTGATCGCGACATAGGGCTCGTCGTCCGTCTCCTTCGGATCCTGCACGAGGGCGATACTGGCATTGATACCCTGCCAGGCATGTTTCTGGAAGAAGGTCTGGCCGTTGATGCCGCTCGGCGCGCGCAGCAGCGCGAGCGGCCGGTCCACGATATGCGGCGCGATGAACCCCCAGACCTCGGCATAATAGTCGGCAAGGCCCTCCTTGGTGACGCCTGCATCCGGCCAGTAGATACGGTCGGGATGGGTGAGGCGAACCGTCTGGTGCGGCGGCTTTCCCGCCTTGCTGGTCGATTTCGATCTGGGCATCTCGGCGACAACCTCCGTTGCTGGCTTGTCTTCCCTCAAACCCCGAAAGGAAGCATGACGCAGATGGCCATCGGCCGTCCAGGCGCGAAATTCCACTTCCGCCACCAGGTCCGGCCGAACGTAGCGGAGCTGCCGCGCCTCGTCCGCCGTCAGGTTCCGTCCAAAGGGGCTTTCGTCCGTGCGCAGCCGGTTCAGTCGCCTGAACAGATCGGCTGCAACGGGTGCGCTGAACCCGGTGCCGACGCGGCCGACGGGTTCCAGCTTGCCGTTCCTGTACGCCCCGAGCACGAGCGAGCCGATGGACTGGCGCGAAACGGAGGACGAGGTGAAACCGCCGATCACGAATTCCTGCCGGGCCGAGCATTTCGCCTTCATCCAGCCCTTGCTGCGCCCGCCGCGATAGGGGGCATCGCGCAGCTTGGAGACGATGCCTTCGAGGCTGAGGCGGCAGGCATGGCGCAGCACGAGCGCGCCGTCCTCGTCGAAATGGCCGCTGTACCGCAGGATGCCCCCGGTCGAGGGCACGAGCTTTTCCAGCAGGGATTTTCGCTCCCGGAGCGGCAGGAGGGTGAGATCGTAGCCATCGAGATGGAGGAGGTCGAAGAGATAGAACACGAAGCGGTCGTCGCGCCCGTCGCTGAGATCGGCCTGAAGGGCGGAGAAATCCGCGGCCCCGGAGCTGTTTTCGACGACGATTTCACCGTCGAGAACGGCCGTGGCGACAGGCAGGTCACGCAGTGCTGCGGCGACGCTCTTGCCGAATTTCTTCGTCCAGTCGAGCCCGCTTCGGGTAAGGAGCTTCACACGGCCGGCTTCGATGCGCGCCTGAAGCCGGTAGCCGTCGAACTTGATCTCGTGCAGCCAGCGGTCGCCCGCCGGCGGCACGGTGGCAAGGGTCGCAAGTGTCGGCGGCAGGAAGTCGGGCAGTTTCGCCTTGCGAACGCCCTTCAGGCCGGATGGATCGGGGGCCGTGACCGGGCTTGCTTCCGGCTCGGTCTCTTCGGGAGCGGGCGCTTTCCTGCGGGAGGATTTGCGGATGCGCCCCGTCCTGGAAGACCATCCGGGTTCTTCCCCGGCGACGTCCTTGATCTCTCGTCCGGTCTTCACCGATTCCGGTCGTTCCCTGAGCAGGCCATCCTCGCCTTCGGGCATGGAAAACTCGTCGTCGCCCTTGATCAGCAGCCAGTTCTCGCGCTTTTCGCCCGGCTTGCCCTGCATACGCACGAGATGCCAGCGTCCGTGCAGTTTTTCGCCGTCCAGCTCGAATTCGAGATGCCCCTTGGCATAGGCTTTGTGGGCGTCGCCGAGCGGCCTCCACGTTCCGCGGTCCCAGACGATCACCGTGCCGCCGCCATATTCGCCCTTGGGGATCGTGCCCTCGAAGTCGCCATAGGCAAGCGGGTGGTCCTCCACATGCACGGCGAGCCGCTTTTCGCTCGGCACCAGGCTCGGACCGCGCGTTACCGCCCAACTCTTCAGCACACCGTCCATTTCCAGCCGGAAATCGTAGTGAAGCCGCGTGGCGTCGTGTTTCTGGATGACGAAACTGTGGCCGCTCTTGCGTGCCTTTCGGCCCTTCGGCTCCGCCGTCGTCTTGAAATCCCGTTTCTGCCGGTAGACGTCGAGCGTCGCCATGCCTCACCCCGCCTTGCGGCGGCCTGCGGCCGGCTTGCGCGTCGATGCGGACTTCTTCGCGGCGGGTTTTGGCGTGCTGGCGTTCTTGCCGGCGCTCAGCCGCAACGCTTCCATCAGGTCCACGACCTTGTCCTTCGCCTTCGACTCGAGGGGAGTGATCTTCCTGCCCTCGATCTTCGCCTTCACCACTTCGGCAAGCGCGGCATCGTAGCGATCGTCGAATGTCGACGGGTCGAAACGGCCGCTCTTGGTGTTGATGATGTGTCCGGCAAGGTCGAGCATCTCGCCCTTCAGCTCGATGTCGGGAATATCGGAAAAAGCCTCCTTGGCGGAGCGGACCTCGTAGTTGTAGTTGAGCGTGGTCGCGACGATGCCGACGCCCTGGGGGCGGATGAGCAGCGTGCGCACGCGCCGGAACAGAACGGTCTCGGCCAGCGCGGCAACCTTCATGCTTTTCATGCCCTCGCGGATCAGGGCAAAAGCCTCCTCGCCGGGCCGGTCCGCCGGGGCGAGGTAATAGGGCTTGTCGAAATAGAGGTCGTCGATCTCTTCGACGGCGATGAAGGCCTCGATGTCCAGCGTCTTGTCGCTCTCCGGCAGGGCGGCGGCGACCTCCTCCGGGGTGAGGATGATATAGTCCTTGCTGCCGGTTTCGTAGCCCTTCACCTGGTCGTCGCGCTCCACCAGCTTGCCGGTTTCGCTGTCCACGAATTCCCGGTGCAGCCGGTGCCCCGTCGCGCGGTTGAGCATGTGAAAGGAAATGCGCTCGCTCGTCGAGGCCGCCGTGTAGAGGGCGACGGGACAGACCAGTTCGCCGACCTTCAGAAAGCCTTTCCAGTTCGCTCTCGGCGCCACGCTTCGCACTCCCGCTCCAAACGCAGGCAATGCGCGCGGGCCTCGATTGTTCCACTTAGGTCCCATGTGGGTCGATCAAGAGCCTGGTGCCGGGCGATTGTCGCAAGGCGCTTCCTGTGAGACCATGCGCGCAGGAGGATGTCTGGATGGTGTCGACGCTGTCACACATACGGGAGATCGAACGTGTCGGCATGGGCGCGGCCAGTCCGCGCGATGCGCCGGTCATAAAGTCATGGCTGCGGTGCCTGAACGACTACAAGCTCGACCCGACGGTCGCACAGGAAGCCTATATCGTCCCGGAACTGAAACTGCGCGAGCACCGCGAGCAGGCCGAGGAGTTGATCCGCATCGGCCGTTCGGGCCTGGAGGCGCTGTTCAACCAGGTGGCGGGACAGAACTATGTGCTGCTGCTTTCCGATGCGCGCGGCGTCACTGTCGATTTCATGGGCGATCCGACCTTTGACAATCAGTTGCGCAAGGCCGGGCTCTATCTCGGTTCGGAATGGTCGGAGAACCGGGCGGGCACCTGTGCCGTCGGGGCCTGCATCGTCTCCGGCGAGCCGGTCATCATTCATCAGGACGATCATTTCGACACCAGCCATATCGGCCTCACCTGCACCGCCGCGCCTCTTTTCGACACGCTGGGGGACCTCACCGCCGTGCTCGACATTTCCCAGCTCCGCTCGCCGACGGTAAAGACCAGCCAGCAGCTGGCCCTGCACCTCGTCGCCTCCACCGCGCGGCGCATCGAGCTGGCAAATCTCATGGCCCGCACCCGCAACGACTGGGTGCTGCGCCTTGCCCGCTCGCCGGAATTCCTCGATGTCGATCCCGATGCGGCAATCGCGCTCGACGGCAGTGGCCGCATTACCGGCATGACCCACGGCGGTTTCGGCGCGCTCGCCCGCTCGATGAACCTCAATGGTCTTTCCACCCGCGATTTCCTCGGCCAGCCGATCTCGCAGGTCTTCGATATCGATGTCGATGACCTGCCGCGTTTCATGCGCGGCCGGCCGAATGGCGAACGGCTGCTGCATGCGCGCAACGGGCTGGTGCTCTTTGCCAGCGCCATCGCGCCTGCGGTCAATCTGCGCGCTCCTCTCATGCTGTCAGCGCGCCTGCCCCGGGCGCTACGCGATCTGAGTCACGGCGATGGCGCCATGGAAAGGGTTCAGGCCCGCGCGGCAAAACTGGCGGCGCGCGACATTCCCCTCTTCATCCAGGGCGAGACAGGCAGCGGCAAGGAATTCCTGGCCCGGGCGATCCATGACAGTTGTGGCGGGGGCGGCAATTTCGTCGCCGTCAACTGCGCAGCCATCCCCGAGCATCTCATCGAGTCCGAACTTTTCGGCTATGCGCCCGGCGCCTTCACCGGCGCCAGCCAGAAGGGAAAGCGCGGCCTGATCGAGGAGGCGAATGGCGGCACGCTTTTCCTCGACGAGATCGGCGACATGCCGCTGATGCTCCAGAGCCGGCTGCTGCGCGTGCTTTCGGAAAACGAGGTTCAGCCGGTCGGTGCGCTAAAGGCGCGGGCGGTTCGCCTGAGGGTCTTGTCCGCCTCGCATCGCGACCTTGCCGTACTGGTGAAGGAAGGTCGTTTCCGGCAGGACCTCTACTATCGCCTCAACGCCGCAACGCTGGCTTTGCCGCCGCTGCGCGAACGGCAGGATCTCGGCTGGCTGATCGACCAGCTTCTCGGCCGCGTCGAAAAGGAAAACGGCGAGACCTACCGTATCGACAAGGCGGCGCGGGCCGCGCTGCTCGCGCATGGCTGGCCGGGCAATCTGCGCGAGCTTTCCAATGCGCTGCGCGTGGCGGCCGCCCTGTCGGAGGGGGGCGTCATCGGACCCGATTGCCTGCCGGACCACCTATTTGCCGATCCGGCGGAGGGTGCCTGCGATGACGACCACGCCCTGCGTCAGGCGCTGGGCGATTGCGGCAACAATGTCTCCGCGCTTGCCCGCAAACTGGGCGTCAATCGCTCCACCATCCATCGTCGGCTGAAGCGCCTCAACTGATGCAATAGCTGCAACACCTGTTGCACGCCACCTGTTGCATCTGCCTGTGCGGTGGCGGGAGCCTATCCGTAAGCGCTTGATGGAACAAGGAAAGTGTAATCTGGCACGCCGCTTGCTGCTCCCTTGCCGGGAGATAGCAGGAGGAGAAACCATGCTCGAAAAAACCCCCACCACCCGCGTACAGGCGCTTCTTGATGCGCTCGGTGCCGCCCTCGAATCCGGCCGCATCGAGGATGCCGCAAGCCTCTTCGCCGAGGAATGCTACTGGCGCGACCTTGTCGCCTTCACCTGGAACATCAAGACCGTCGAGGGCCGTGATCAGGTGCGCGACATGCTGCAGGCGCAGCTTCCCACGGCCAAGCCCTCCAATTGGCGCGTCGCCACCAATGAGGAAGCGACGGAATCTGATGGCGTGCTGGAGAGCTGGATCAATTTTGAAACGGCGACCGGGTGCGGCTACGGCCTGGTGCGCTTCAAGGACGGCCTTGTCTGGACGCTGCTGACAGCACTTTCGGAACTCAAGGGCCACGAGGAGAAAGCCGGTTTCACGCGTCCGCTCGGCGCCAAGCACGGTCAGGACCTCGGTGCCAGGACCTGGAAGGAGGAGCGAGAGGAGGAGGAGCGCACGCTCGGCTACGACAAGCAGCCGTACACCGTCATCATCGGCGGCGGGCAGGGTGGCATCGCACTCGGCGCGCGGTTACGCCAGCTCGGCGTGCCGACGATCATCCTCGAAAAGAACGATCGGCCGGGCGATAGCTGGCGCAAGCGCTACAAGTCGCTCTGCCTGCACGATCCCGTCTGGTACGACCATCTGCCTTATATCGATTTTCCGAAGAACTGGCCGGTCTTCGCGCCGAAGGACAAGATCGGCGACTGGCTGGAATTCTACACCAAGGTCATGGAGCTGAACTACTGGACGCGCTCCACCGCCCGCTCCGCCAAGTGGGACGAGGCGGCAAAGGAATGGGCGATCGTCGTCGACCGCGACGGCGAGGAAGTGGTGCTCCGTCCGAAACAGCTCGTCTTCGCGACCGGCATGTCCGGCAAGGCGAATATTCCGGACTTCAAGGGGCGAGAGCGCTTCACGGGTGATCAGCACCACTCCTCGCAGCATCCGGGACCGGACGGATACAAGGGCAGAAAAGTCGTCGTCATCGGCTCGAACAACTCGGCCCATGACATCTGCGCCGCGCTCCACGAGGCCGGCGTCGACGTTACCATGGTCCAGCGCTCGACGACCCACATCGTCAAGTCGGATACGCTTATGGATATCGGCCTTGGCGCGCTCTATTCGGAACAGGCGCTGGCGAACGGCGTGACGACGGCGAAGGCGGACCTCATTTTCGCTTCGCTTCCCTACCGGATCATGCACGAGTTCCAGATCCCGCTCTACGACAAGATGCGTGAGCGTGACGCTGACTTCTACGCGGCGCTGGAAAAGGCCGGCTTCCAGCTCGACTGGGGGGCGGATGGCTCCGGCCTCTTCATGAAATACCTGCGCCGTGGCTCCGGCTATTATATCGATATCGGCGCCTCGCAACTCATCATCGACGGTAAGGTCAAGCTTGCTGCAGGGCAGGTCGAGGAGATCACGGAGAAGTCCGTAAAGCTCTCGGGCGGCAGGGAGATCCCTGCCGACGTCATTGTATATGCGACGGGCTACGGCTCGATGAACGGCTGGGTCGCCGACCTTATCGATCAGGAAACGGCCGACAGGGTCGGCAAGGTCTGGGGCCTCGGCTCCGATACGCCGAAGGACCCGGGTCCCTGGGAGGGTGAGCAGCGCAACATGTGGAAGCCGACGCAGCAGGAGGCGCTGTGGTTCCATGGCGGCAATCTGCACCAGTCGCGCCACTATTCGCAGTACCTATCGCTCCAGCTGAAGGCGCGCCTGGAAGGGCTCCCCACGCCGGTCTATGGCCTTCAACCGGTTCACCACCGCAAGTAGGCCGGCACCTCAAGCGGGCAACGTCTCTGTTGCCCGCTTTTTTACGCGGCTTTCGCGCAACCGAGCAGTTTCCCGTAGAGAAGGAGCAGGGCGTCTGCCCAGTCCGACTGGGTGTTGGCAAGCTTCATGCCGCCGGAAAAGGCGTTCTTGCTCATCCGTTGCATCTCGTCGAACGGCATGGCGGACAAGGTACGCAGCGCGTCGGCGAAGACGGCATTGCTCCGGGTGTTGCAGGCGATGCCCATGCCGCATGCGACGACCTCGTCGGCCAGGAAAGCCATCTCCGTCAGGATAAGCGGCACGCCGCTTGCCGCCGCTTCCACCGCCACCAGGCCGAACGGTTCGGGAAGGCGCGAGGGAATGACTAGTGCCCGCGCATTGCCGATCAGCGCGCCGATTTCTGCCTGCTCGCGCCAGCCGTGGAACGTCATTTCCGGATATTGCGCTTCCAGTTCGGCACGCATGGGGCCGTCGCCGATGATCTCCAGCGGCACGCCCGCCAGCCGGGCGGCGGCCAGGGCGTCCTGTGCGCCCTTTTCCTGCTCCAGGCGGCCGATGAAGAAGAAGCTCCTGTTGTGTTCGGCGGCGATCCGTTCCGCGACGAATGGCAGCGCCGGATTGCGGACAGCTTGAAGAAGCGGCGCCCCATAGCCCGCGCGGGTAAACCCCTCGATCATCTTTTCATGGATGAGGACGATTTTCCCCCAGGGAACATCCTTTCCCATGGCGGAGAAGAGCCTTGCCTGTCGTGCGGCGCGCCAGAGCTTGTGCGTATAGGCACGCCGGTCGCAATTCGTCGCAAGGCAGCTCCCGCCGAGGGGCGTGCGCAGGCACCGCGCTTCATTGCGATAATCCATATAGGCGCCGTTGGGGCAGGCATGGAAAAAGTCATGGGCATGGATTGCGGTGCGTTCGGCAACTCTGCGCAGCGGCACGAAGATCGCCGGCGATAATATCTGGGACCAGACATGCACGTGATACACGGTGCCGGGCGTATCGTTCCGGGCGATCCAGTCGGACAGAAGAGCGCCTGCCGAGCGGTTGCCCACGCCGTTGATCGCGGATGTGAGCGAGTTTCCGCCCAGAAGAGCCCTTTGGCCGAGTTTGACGACGTCGACACCCAGTTCATCGAATGAAGGATTGTCGCCATCGTCGCCGACGATCATGGTAACGGGAATGCCTTGGGACCGGAGAAGCCGCAGCAACAGCAGGACAAGCGTCGTTGCACCGCCGCGTGCGATGGAAAAGTCGTTGAGCAGGACGACACGGGATATCGGCGGCATTGCGTTCTGATCGACACTCTGGGTTGCAGCGGATCTGTAGACCCACCGTTCTGGCCGACAATAGCGGCTCTGGTTTTCCAAAAGGTTTCATATCGGCTATATTTTTTCGACCGGACAGCTTGACGCATCCGATTGCTGTCGTCTCAGGCGGCAGTGCCCGTTTTGAGAGCAATGCAGCATGCGCATAGCTGCGCTGCACAATAAATGTTTCCCATTTGGTCAAAAAACGAGCATAGTGCCTTCAGTTGATGCGCATGGCGGTTTTCCTCCCAGTGCCGCTGCATCAGCTGTTCCCCTCTGGAGGTTTTTAACCTTCACACCTTATGGGCCGCGGTATCCGCAGGCCCATTTTTTTTGCCTGTCGGTCAGCCTTCCTCGTCTGGCCCGCGCTGACGGTCCGCGCGGCGCAATTCGCCGCTTTCCTTGAGAACGGCGCAAAGCTGCGGCGAGAGGTTTTCGGTAAGCAACGACTGTCCCTCGGGGCTGGCGGCCCGCCTGATTTCGCGAAATGTTTCCTCGGCGACGGCAAGGGCGGCGACGGCGGCAAGGAATGCGTTCGTGCGATGCGTTTCGGCAAGGCCGATCTGGGCGGCATCGACCGCGCGGCCGGCTTCGGCAAGCATCGCCTCCGCTGCGGCGAGCCGGGCGGAGAGCAGGCCCGCGGCAAGCGGATTGCCTGCCGGATCGTCGATAAGAAGAAGCAGGGCGTGGCGGCCGGCGCCGAGCTGGCGCGCCGCTTCCAGCAGGAGGTCCAGAGAGCGGGGAACGGCGTGCGCGGCTGTGTCGCTGGCCGGTTGCAACAGGGCGTCGCCGTCAACGAGGACATCCCTGAACAGCACATGCTCGGCAGGCTGGACGCCGCCAATTGCCGGCTCGCAGCTATTGGCCACGTAGGTCAGCCCCTCGATACCGGTGGGAAGCACGAGGCCCGCCGTCCTGGCGCCATCGTGGCGAGCGGGCGCCAGCACCCAATCGGCATGCCGGGTGCAAGGCGTACAAAGCGCCTCGCCGGCGAGCCGCCACGCCAAGCCGCTTGCCGTGAGCGCCAGGGCATCGGCCGCCTCGTTGTTGTGGCGGGCCGATGCGCGCGCAAGCCGGGCGCCTGCGAGGATGGCGGAAAAAATGGTGCTGCGCTGGCTTTCGCTGGCATGGCTGCGGATCTGCTCGACGGCAACGAAATGCGCGGCAATGATCTCCCCGAGCGTTGCGGACCGGGAGGCGGCCACGGCGCAGACCTCGGCGAGAACCGTGTTGGAGACATCGATCCCGCCATGCTCGGTCGGCACCGAAATGCCGAAAAGGCCGGAGCGGGAGAGAACCTCCAGGCGTGCTTCGGCGGTTTGGGCCGCCGCCCCGTCCTGTGCGGGCAGGCTGAAAATTTCCGCCACGGTGCCGGCGACCGTGATGGCTTCATCCTCGGTTCCGATGATGGCGGCCGTGCGCGCCGCGCGGCTTTGCGCCGATGAAAACGTACCCATGTCGTCTGCTCCTCGCGGAATGCTGTTCCAGGGCGCATAGGCATTAGCGGGGTAGAAAAATCATATTCTATAGAGATTGTATAGATTGCTTTTGCCACTCCCGGCATCGCTCGATGCCTCCGGAAACGACAGAAGTCCGAACGGGGAGCGGGGCGGCAGCACCATTTTAAAGAAAGAAACGCCGCCTGAGAAGCGATCTGCGGCGGAAGAACCAGGCACCGGAACCAATCCCTCCGGCGCTCGTTTAGGAGCGGTCACATTCCGCAATAATAGTCTATGGATTTAGTAGATAAATAGCGCTAAGTTGCCTGCACGTGTCCTCGATGGGAGGAAATGGCATGACCATGCATACGGATGTTGCCGTCATCGGATCCGGCTTTTCGGCCGTTGCGCTCTCGCTCAATCTCCTGGAACTGCTGCCGGCAACCGCCAAGGTCAGCCTCGTCGGATCGGCGAGCGGACAGGGAAGGGGCCTTGCCTATTCCACGCAAGCGGATTGTCATCTTCTGAATGTTCCGGCGGGGCGCATGAGCCTCTTCGTCGATCGTCCCGGTCATTTCGTACAATGGCTCAGGGAGAACGGCTACCGCGCCACGGACGAGGATTTCGTGCCGCGACGGGTCTATGGCGACTATGTCGCCGACTGCCTTGCGGCTGCGCGAAAGCGTACCGCCAACCGCCCGGCGCTGACCCTTGTCGATGCGGAAGCCCTCAGCGCCCAAACCATGCAGGACGGCGGACTGCTGTTCACGCTGTCGAGCGGCGAGCTGCTGGCATCGCGCATGGCTGCCCTTTGTACCGGCGCCGGCACGCGGCGGCTGCCGCTTGAAGCTATATCCGAAGAGGTCCGGTCACGCATTGTCCACGATCCCTGGGCGGATGCCTGGTGGCAAAGGCTGCCACCCGAGAGCGACGTGCTCTTCGTGGGAACCGGGCTGACCATGGTCGACCAGTGCCTCCTTCTGAAACGGCAGGGCTTTCGGGGCACGATGCATGCCCTGTCGCGCCACGGCCTCCTGCCGCGGGCCCATCTGGACCGCCGCGCCCGGCCGGTGGAGGCCGCGCTCGTGCCGGGTGAGGGTGGGGTCAGCCACATGCTCGCCGTCCTGCGTGCGCAGGCGGAAAACAGTGCGGACTGGCGCGCCGTCATGGACGGGCTGCGGCCTCTCACGCAGGATCTATGGAAGGCCTGGAGCCCACGGCAGCGCAGCCGTTTTCTTCGCCATGCCGCCGCCTTCTGGAACGCGCATCGCCACCGGATGGCCCCGGCCGTCGCGTGCGAGATCGCCGCGCTTCGCACCGCCGGCCAGCTCGTCGTCCATCGCGGCCGGCTCGATGGTCTGCGACGGACCGGGGAAGGGGTAGCCGCGGATATCGGCGGTCGCGCATCGGAGGCAATTCAGGCGGCAATGGTCGTCAATTGCACCGGCTTCGATCGATGTACGGTCGAGGCCTCGCCGTTGCTGGCAAGCCTTGCGGCGCGGGGCATGCTGCGCAGCGACCCGCATGGCCTCGGCATCGCCGTCGACGATCGTTCCGCCGTTCTACCGGCCGCCGGCGAAAGCGATGGCTGCCTTTATGCCCTGGGGCCGCTGACGGCGGGGCGTCATTGGGAAATCACCGCCGTCCCCGATATCCGCGCTCAGGCCCGTTCCGTTGCGCAAGCGATCAACGCCTCATTGTCCACTCTTTCGCTCCTCGCTTCATCCTGCAGGGAAAGGACACGGCATGTTCTTTGAAACGGTAGCAAGGCAAGATGCCGCATTTGCCGGTGGACCGCCCAAGGCAAAGGTTGCGGTGATTGGCGCCGGGCCATCAGGCCTTGCCACGATGATCGCCCTCATGAGACGGTTTCATAGACCTTTCGAAGCCTGGATCGTCGGTGCCGAGGATGCACCGGGCGCTTTCGGTGATGGGCCGGACGGCGGAGCGCTGACCGCCGAACCGGCGCGCGAGCTCTCCGTCATTCCCGATCGGCCGGACGATTTTTCAGACTGGCTGACGGAGAATTTCCTGTCGAACGGCGTCATAACGGCGCTGCGCGGCCCGCAGGACCTGCATGTCCCGCGCGCCGTCTTCCGCGACTATCTCATGGCCCGCTTCGGCGAGGCGCTCTGCTTTCGCAAGGATGTGCGCATCCGTACCATGCGCGCCACCGTGCGCGATGTGCGTGCTGAAAGCGACGGCGTTCACATCGGGTTTCCTGATGGCGAAAGCGCTGTGTTCGACCACGTCTTTCTGGCCACCGGTTTCGGGCACGCGCCGCCGCTGACACTGGCCGACCCTTCCACCCACGCTCTGGCCGTGCTGCTTGGACATGATGCCGCGACGCTTTCGATCGATGACTGCGGCCGTCTCCGCGGTGACGGCGAGCCGTTGGCGGGGTTTTCCATCGTCGGGGCCATCGCCTCAAGCTTGCGGCCTGGCCCCTTCAGCTTTGCGGAGACAGTGCGGCAGGTCTATCGCAGCGTTCTTGCCGCGCCGCTTCATGGTCCGGCGCGGGCGTCCCGCAGCTGAAAAAAGTTTCGGCGCGCGGGCAAAAACGGGTGATTTTCGCGGATACATTTTGCGTTTCCGCGGCCTTTTTCGAGATGAACTGTGCGTCTCCTGACGGGAAACGCAGTTCTCCCGTTGCGTCGGTTTCGCCCGTTTGAAACGCGTTTTGCGAACATTCCGCCTATTGTTGACTAAGTCTACTAATTCTCTAGGTTTTTACCCGAGGCAGTGACCAGGAGGTTGGAGATGTCCGGATTTACGAAGGGATTGGGGGCTGTGGCCCTTGGTTTGGGACTGGTGCTCGGCGGGGTTTCGGGGGCGGTCGCACAGACGACGCTGCTCAACGTTTCCTATGATCCGACGCGCGAGCTCTACAAGGATTTCAACGAGGCTTTCGCCAAACACTGGAAGGCCGAGACCGGTGAAGACGTCACCATCCAGCAATCGCACGGGGGGTCCGGCAAGCAGGCCCGTGCGGTCATCGACGGCCTCGAAGCGGACGTCGTGACGCTCGCGCTGGAAAGCGACATCAACGCCATCGTGGAAAAGACCGGCAAGATCGCCAAGGACTGGCGCGCGCGCCTGCCGAACAATTCCTCGCCCTATACATCGACAATCGTCTTTCTCGTGCGCAAGGGCAATCCGAAGGGGATCCAGAACTGGGGCGACCTCGTGAAGGGCGACATTCAGATCGTCACGCCAAACCCCAAGACGTCGGGCGGCGCGCGGTGGAACTACCTTGCGGCCTGGGCCTGGGCGAACGAGGAATTCGGCGGTGATCAGGACAAGATCAAGGCCTATATCGCGGAACTCTTCAAGCGGGCGCCGGTGCTCGATACGGGCGCGCGCGGCTCGCTGACCACCTTCGCCCAGCGCCAGATCGGCGACGTATTGCTGGCCTGGGAAAACGAGGCCTATCTGGCGGGCGCCGAATTCGGCGGCGATGCCTTCGACATCGTCGCCCCGCCGCTCTCGATCCTCGCAGAGCCGCCGGTGACCGTCGTCGACGGCAATGTCGATGCCAAGGGCACGCGCAAGCAGGCGGAAGCCTATCTGGACTATCTCTATTCCGAAGAGGGGCAGAATATCGCGGCCAAGCACTACTACCGCCCCTCCAAGCGCGATGTGGTCAAGCCCGAGTTGCTGCAACAGCTTCCCGATATTAAACTGGTGACGATCGACGACCCGATCTTCGGCGGCTGGGCAAAGGCGCAACCCGAGCACTTCGGCGATGGCGGGGTCTTCGACCAGATCTACAAGCCGGGGAACTGAGTGTCTTGACGACTTTTGCTGCCGCTTCGGTGCGGTGGCGACTGAGACAGCCGAGCGTCATTCCGGGTTTCGGACTGACGCTCGGCTTTTCGCTCGCCTACCTCACGCTCATCATCCTCATTCCGCTCGCCGGCCTCGTCTGGCGTTCCGCCTCGCTGTCGGGCGCGGAATTCCTGGCGATCCTTGCCGACGAGCGCACGCTGAATGCGCTGAAAGTCTCCTTCGGCACGGCCTTCATCGCGGCGCTCGTCAATGTCGTCTTCGGCGTCATCGTCGCCTGGGTCATCGTGCGCTACGAGTTTCCCGGCCGGCGCATCATCGATGCGATGGTCGACCTGCCCTTCGCCCTGCCGACGGCGGTGGCCGGTATCGCGCTTGCCGCGCTCTACGCGCCGAACGGCTGGATCGGACAGGTGCTGAACCTCTTCGGCATCAAGGCGGCGTTCAACCCGACCGGCATCGTCATCGCGCTCATCTTCATCGGACTGCCCTTCGTCGTGCGCACGGTGCAGCCGATCATGGAGGAGATTGACCGGGAAGTGGAGGAAGCGGCCGCGACGCTCGGCGCCAATCGCTTCCAGACCGTCCGCCGCGTGCTGGCGCCCGGATTGGCCCCTGCGATCCTGACGGGGTTCGCGCTCGCCTTTGCCCGTGGCGTCGGCGAATACGGCTCGGTCATCTTCATCGCCGGCAACATACCCTATGTCTCGGAAATCGCCCCGCTCCTCATCGTCATCCGGCTTGAGGAATTCAACTATGGTGCGGCCACCGCCATCGCCACGATCATGCTGGCGCTCTCCTTCGCCATGCTGCTCGTCATCAACCTCATCCAGACGTGGAGCCGCAGGAGGTACGGACATGGCGCATAGACCGCAGCGCAGCCTGCGCTCGCCGACGACGGAAGCGCCGGCCGCGCGCTATACGTTGATGGCGCTCGCCTTCCTGTTCCTGGCGCTCTTTCTTGTCCTGCCGCTTGTCGCCGTCTTCATCGAGGCGTTTCGCAAGGGGACCGGGGAGTTCCTTGCCGCCTTCGGCGATCCCGACACGCTTGCCGCGATCCGGCTGACGCTGCTGGTCGCCGGCATCGCGGTGCCGCTCAATCTCGTCTTCGGCGTGGCGGCGGCCTGGGCGATCGCCAAGTTCGAGTTCAAGGGCAAGGCGTTCCTGACGACGTTGATCGACCTGCCTTTCTCGGTTTCGCCGGTCATTTCCGGCCTCGTCTATGTCCTGCTCTTCGGAGCCGGCAGCGTGCTCGGGCCGTGGCTGAAGAGCCATGGCGTGGAAATCCTCTTCGCCGTGCCGGGCATCGTGCTGGCCACCGTCTTCGTGACCTTCCCCTTCGTCGCGCGCGAACTGATCCCGCTGATGCAGGAGCAGGGCACAGGTGACGAGGAGGCGGCGTTGTCGCTCGGTGCCTCCGGCTGGCAGACCTTCTGGTACGTGACGCTTCCCAATATCAGGTGGGGGCTGCTCTATGGCGTGCTGCTCTGCAACGCCCGCGCCATGGGCGAGTTCGGGGCGGTCTCGGTGGTCTCCGGCCACATTCGCGGCCTTACCAACACCATGCCGCTGCATGTCGAGATCCTCTACAACGAGTATAATTTCGTCGCTGCCTTTGCGGTGGCCTCGCTGCTCGCGGCGCTCGCGCTCGTCACGCTCGTCGTCAAGACGGTCCTCGAACTTCACTACGGCGCGGAAATCGCTGCCGGCCGCAAGCATTGAAAGGCACGCCCTCCATGGACGTCAGTGTTAAAAATCTCCGCAAGGAATTTGACCTATACCCCGCCTTGAACGACGTCTCGCTCGACATTCATTCGGGCGAGCTGATCGCCCTGCTCGGCCCGTCGGGTTCGGGCAAGACGACGCTTCTGCGCCTCATTGCCGGCCTTGAGCAGCCGACCCGCGGTAGCATCTTCTTCGGCGCGGAGGACGCCTCGCACCGGACCGTGCAGGAACGTCATGTGGGGTTCGTCTTCCAGCACTACGCGCTGTTCCGCCACATGACCGTTGCCGACAACATCGCCTTCGGCCTCACGGTGCGCCCGCGCGGCGAACGCCCGCCCAAGGCCGAAATCCGCCGCCGGGTCGGCGACCTGCTTGAGATGGTGCAGCTCTCGGGGTTGGAAAAGCGCTATCCGAACCAGCTTTCCGGCGGCCAGCGCCAGCGCGTGGCGCTCGCCCGCGCCATGGCGATCGAGCCGAAGGTCCTGCTGCTCGATGAGCCGTTCGGCGCCCTCGACGCCAAGGTGCGCAAGGAGCTGCGCCGCTGGCTGCGCGAATTCCATGACCGCACCGGCCACACCACCGTCTTCGTCACGCACGACCAGGAGGAAGCGCTGGAACTTGCCGACCGCGTCGTCGTCATGAGCCAGGGCGCGATAGAGCAGGTCGGCTCGTCCGACGATGTCTACGACCGGCCGAATTCGCCTTTCGTCTTTTCCTTCATCGGCGACAGCGCGAGCCTGCCGGCGACCGTCGAGCAGGACACCGTCCGCTTTCGCGATACGCCCATCGGCATCGTCCCGCGCCAGAGCGATATCGCCGCCGGCGCCGGCACGTTGTTCTTCCGCCCGCAGGACGTCACCCTCGTCACGGACGCGACAGCGCCTGCCCTCGAGGGTCGCATCGTGTCGTCGCGACGGCTTGCCGGCACGCGCATTGCGGATATCGACATCGGCGGAGCCGACGAGCCGCATCATGTCGAGATCGAAGTTCCGCTCGATGCGCAGGCCGCCAACGGCACGGCGATCCGGTTCAGGCCGACACGGTGGAAGCTGTTCGGCGCTTAGGGTTCGGCTGTCGTGCGGAAGATGCTTTCGAGTTTGGCGGCCGGCGGCGGGGCATAGCCGCCGAGGCGCGACGTGCGCAGGTCGAGCCCGGCCATGGCCTCGGCCAGCTTCACCGCGCAGGAAACGCCGTCGAGGACCGGAAGGCCGTGTTCCTGCGCGAGATCGTTGGCAAGGCTCGCCATGCCGGCGCAACCGAGCACGATGGCCTCGGCGCGATCCTCCGAGACGGCAAGGCCGATCTCGGCGCTGATCTTCTGGCGGGCGTTGGAGCCCGGCTTTTCCAGCTCCAGCACCGCGACCTCCGAAGAGCGCACGCGGGCGCAGCGCGCGTCAAGGCCGTAGCGGGAGAGATTGTGCTCCAGCGCCGGCACGGAGCGCGCCAGCGTCGTCACCACGGAAAACTTGTTCGAGATCATCGAGGCGAAGTGGTAGGCGGCCTCACCGATGCCGATCACCGGCTTATCGGTCAGGCAGCGCGCCGCATCGAGCCCGGTATCGTCGAAACAGGCGATGACGACGGCATCGCAATCCGGGTTGCGGCGGATGGTGTCGAGCAGGCCGGCAAGGCTCATCGCCTCGTCGAAAAAGCCTTCGATGGAAACGGGGCCGTGGACGGGGTTCACGGCGACGATTTGCGTGCCGGATGAGGCGGCGCTGCGCGCCGCCTTTCCGATGTGTTGCGTCATCGATGCGGTGGTGTTGGGATTGATGACGAGGATTTTCATGTCAGAGTTCGCCTCCGAGATAGGCAGCCTTGATGCGGTCGTCGTTCATCAGGTCTTTCGAATTGCCTGACAGCGCGATCGACCCGGTGGAAAGCGCATAGGCGCGGTTGGAGATGGAGAGCGCCATGCGGCTGTTCTGCTCGACGAGGAGGATGGAAACCTTCTCGTCGCGGCTGATGGCGACGATGGCGCGGGCGATGTCCTGGACGATCTTCGGCGCGATGCCGAGGGACGGTTCGTCCAGGAGCAGCAGTTTCGGGCGGGCCATCAGGGCGCGGCCGATCACCATCATTTGCTGCTCGCCGCCCGACATGGTGCTGGCCTGCTGGTTGTAGCGCTCGCGCAGGCGCGGAAAGCGCGTCAGCACGTTCTCCAGCGTCTGTTCGATCTCCGCTTTGTCGGTGCGGGTGAAGGCGCCCATCAGCAGGTTGTCCTTCACCGACATCAGCGGAAAGGCGCGGCGTCCCTCCGGCACCATGGAGATGCCGCGGCGCACGATCTCGGCGGCGGATGTGCCGTCGAGCCGCTCGCCCTGATAGTTGATCTGGCCGGACTTGATGGGCCTGAGCCCGGTGATCGCTCGCAGGATCGAGGACTTACCCGCCCCGTTCGCGCCGATCAGCGCGACGGTTTCGCCTTCGGCCACATCGATTGAGACGCCTTTCAGCGCATAGATGTGATCGTAGTAGAGTTCGACATTCTCAACGCTCAATATCTTGGTCATGGCTTACATCCCGATCGCAGCATCTTCGGAGCCGAGATAGGCTTCGATCACCTTCTCGTTCTCACGGATTTCCGGGGGTGTGCCCTCGGCGATCTTCTCGCCGAAATTGATGCACACGATCCGGTCGCTGATCTTCATCACCGCGGGCATGTCGTGCTCGACGAGAAGCACGGTCACGCCGCGCTCGTCGCGAAGCCGGCGCACGAGGCCGACCATCTTCATCGTCTCGTCGTGGTTCATGCCGGCAAAGGGCTCGTCCAGCAGGATGACCTTGGGATCGGTGGCAAGGCCGATGGCCATGCCGAGCGCGCGAAGATGACCCTGCGGCAGGTTGGAGGCGAGTTCGTTGCGGATGGCCTGAAGGCCGAGGAAATCGACGATATCGTCAGCGGAAGCGGCGAAAGCCGCTTCGTCTTCCCGCGCCTGTTTCGTGCCAAGGAAGAAGCCGAAGAGGCTCGCCTTCGAGCGCAGGTGATGGGAGACGATGATGTTCTCGCGCACCGTCATGGAGCGGAAGATCGTCGTTTCCTGGAAGGTGCGCACCACCCCCATGCGCGCCACCTTGTGCGGCGCCAGGCTGGAAATGCGGTTCCCCTTGAAGAGCACCTCCCCGGTGGTTGCCGGTACGAAGGAGGAGATCAGCTTGAACAGCGTCGACTTGCCGGCGCCGTTCGGGCCGATCACCGAGAGGATTTCGCCCTCGCGGACGTCGAAGGAGACGTCGTTGACCGCCGTCAGGCCGCCATAGCGCTTCGTGATGTTCTTGATTTGCAGGATGGGGGTCATTTGCTGCCCTCCTTCTTGTCGAGAAGGCTTAGGACGCCGTTCGGCAGGACCAGCATGAGCAGGATCATGATGCCGGCGTAGATGAGGAGCTGATATTCCCGCGCGACCGACAGCAGGTCCCAGCCGAAATAGAGCAGGAACGTGCCGAGCATCGGGCCGAAGACGTAACCGAGGCCGCCGAGGAAGCAGTACAGCATGAAGTTCACGCTGTCGGCGACCACGAAGGAGGATGGATAGATCGACTGCGAGATGGAGGCGAACATGGCGCCCGCAATGCCGCCGAAGAACGAGGAGATCGCATAGGCGAGCACCCGCAGATAGGCGGTGTTGACGCCGATCGAGGCCGAAAGCTCCTCGTTCTGTTGGAGGCTGCGGCACAGATGCCCGAGCCGCGAATTCACGATCCGCCAGAGCACCAGATAGGTGAGGACCATCAGGACCGACGCCATGATGTAGAAGCCGAAGCGCGGATTGGCGAGGGAGCCGAAGGCCGGGATGATCGTCAGGCCGAAGACGGACAGTTCGCCCGGCAGCGGGATCGAGGTGATGCCTTTCGCCCCGTTGGTAACCGGCAGGGCGAGCGCCGACAGGCGTGCGACCTCGGTCAGCACAAGCGTCACCATGGCGAAATAGACGCCGCGCAGCCTGAGGATCGGCAGGCCGATCACCATGGAAATGGCGGCGCAGAAGAGGCCAGCCAAAGGCAGCGTCGCCCAGAAGGAGACATTCGCCTGGGTGACGAGGATGGCCGACACATAGCCGCCGACCAGCGCATAGGCGCCCTGGCCGATATTGATGCGGCCGATATAGAAGGTGAGCCAGACGCCGGCGGCACCGACCGATAGGAGGGCGACGGAGGTCAGCGTGTAGAAGAAGTCCCAGCGCCCGGTTGCGCTGATGAACAGCGGCACCAGCACGAAGACGGCAATCAGAAAGGCCGCGAAGCCGACAAGTCTCGAAGCTTTCATGATCCTAACCCCACGGCTTGCCCATCAGCCCTTGCGGGCGGACGGCCAGGAACACCATCAGCGTGGCGAAGATGACGAGATAGGTGATGTCGCCATAGGCGGAGAGCACGGTGAGGCCGACGCTTTCCATCATGCCAAGGATCAAACCGCCGGCAATCGCCCCGGAAATCACGCCGGCGCCGCCGATCATGATCATCAGGAAGGCCTTGATCGAGGTCGGGCCGCCCATGCCGAGATTGACGCCGGTAATGGTGACGAGAAGCCCGCCGACGAGGCCCGCCAGCATGGCGCCGAGCGCAAAGCCGAGCATGGAGTAGCGCGAGACGTCGACGCCCATGAGCTGGGCAGCCATCCGGTCCTGCGCGAGCGCCCGCATGGCGCGTCCGGCACGGGAATAGTTCATGAAGCCGATGAAGCCCGCGATCAGCAGGATGGCGAGAACGCCGATCAGGATGCGGTCATAGGGCATGATGATGCGCATGTCCCAGTTGAATACGCCGCTGACGATTTTCGGCACGCCGCGCTGCTTTTCACCGAAGAGAAGCAGGATGACGGCATCGAGGAAGAAGGCGACCCCTGCGGCAAGCAGCATGGTCGATTCATCGCGCTTCGAGCGGCGCACGACCGGGGCGAAGAGGAATTTCTCGATGGCCGCGCCCATGACCGCCAGGACGATCGCCGAGGCGAAGAGGCCGACGATGAAGGGCATGCCGAATTGCACGACGACCGTGTAGGTGACGAAGCCGCCGAAGACGTACATCTGCCCATGGGCGAAGTTCAGCACGTTCATCAGCGAGAAGATCAGCGTCAACCCGAGGGCGATCAACGCATATTGCGCCCCGAGGTAGAGACCGTTGGCGATTATCTGTTCCATCGTGAGCCTCCAATGGAAGGTTCAGGCAAAGAGAGACCCGGCCGGACGACGCGTGCGGTCCGGGTCCCGTTTCCTTGAATTGCCCCGGCTCAGTCGACCTGGCCGACGAACAGCGTCTCGAATTTGCCGCCCTTGTATTCGTTCACGACGAGCGGGACGGAGATCTGCCGCTTCTGGCCGAAGGAGGTCATGCCGACATATTTCAGCTTGGCGTCGCCCTTCATGAAAGGATTGGCGGCTTCGAACGTGTCCATCGTCTTCTTGAATTCATCGACATTGTCGATCGCTGCGGGGTTCGCCTTGATCGTCTCGATGATGTATTCGAGCGCATAGACCTTGGTGTTCGACTCGTCATTGTATTCGCCGAACATCTTCGTATAGCGCTCGACGAATTCCCTCATCGTGTCGCTTGCAAGCTCCGGCGTGGACGCGCCGCCGACGGAAATGAAGCCGTCCGCAAGTTCGCCTGCACCTTCCAGCAGAACGTTCGCATCCTGCCCCGTTTCCGTCGAGATGAGGCCGGTATAACCGAGTTCACGCGCCGAGCGGATGAGCTGCGGGGCATTGGCCGGCGAGACGCCGGAGAGCACGAGCAGGTCTGGCGTCGCCTGGATGACGGGCAGCAGCACCGGGGTGAAGTCAGTCGTGTCCACCTGGTAGGTCACGTTGCCCGACACGACTTCCAGCTCGAGCGCCTCGGCGGCGGCAATACCGGATTCACGCTGGCTCAGCGGGTCGGATTCGTTGGCGGCAACGAAGGCCACCTTCTTCACGCCCTTGGTTTCCTTCAGGAACTTGTAGATGGCAGGGCCGGACTGGTAGTTCGCCACCATGCCGAGGATCGCGTTCGATGCCGGCGCGGTGAAGAGTTGCTTCGGGAATGCATAGGGGAAATACATGATGCCGTTCTGCTCGGCGGCCGGCCGCACGGCGGCAGCGCCGTCATCCACGTTCGGGCCGACGACGTAGTGCACGCCGTCCTGCGCCATCTTTTCCATGCCGGCGATGGCGCGCTTGGGGTCCTTCTGGTCGTCGAAGGGCACGATCTCGATATTGTAGGTCTTGTCGCCGATCTTGACGCCGCCAAGCTCGTTCAGCCAGGCCGCGCGCACTTCCATCGAGCGCTGGTTCGAGACGCCCCAGGATGCGGCCGGGCCGGAGGTGACGCCGACGAAACCGACCTTCAGCGTCGCGTTCTGGGCATATGCCATCAGCGGCATGGAAAGCACCGTCGCTGCGGCGAGGGCGGAAAACTTCAGGAATGTGCGCTTGTGCATGATGTTCTTCCTCTGGGCCATTGATCTATTTTCTATAGGCGAACGGGCCGCGAGGTGCGGCCGCGATCGGCCTTGGCTTGAGCATTGAGCGCATTGTTAACGATCTTGTCAAGCGGTTGTGAACAAGCGATGTATTGCCTGTTGGCGAAATGTGCGCTTGTTGGTCAACCAAATCGGCCTTATCTAAGGGTCTTGTGATGTAGACGAAGCGTGTCGAGGGTAAATACGGTGGCTGATGCAAGCAGGGAAAACCTGGTGGAATCCGAGGAAATCGACGAGAGCGAAATCGTCGAACGCATTTTCGAAGCGGTCATAGAACAGCGGTTGCCGCCCGGCACGAAACTTTCAGAATCCGCTTTGTGCGAGGCTTTCGGCGTGGGGCGTATGCGCATCCGGCGCAGCCTGCTGCTGCTGGCCAGCCGCGAGGTTGTCGAACTGCACGCCAATCGGGGCGCCTTCGTTGCCTCACCGACGGCCGAGCAGGCACGCGAGGTGTTCGAGGCCCGTCTGGCACTGGAGCCGAACATTGCGCGTCTTGCCGTGCAACGCGCCAGCGACGAGGACATCGCCGCACTTGTCCATCACCTGGAAATGGAGTCCGTCGCGCACAAGGAACGGCACAGGCATGATGCGATCCGCCTGTCCGGCCAGTTCCACACCATGCTGGCGCAGGTCACCGGCAATGCCATTCTTATCCGCTCCATGAAGGAACTCGTTACAAGAACGTCGCTGATCATCGGCATTTTCGGCGCCGGCGTCAGCAATTGCCGCGACGACGACCATGCCGAGATCGTCGAGGCGTTTCACACGCGCGATGCCGAGAAGGCGGCGTGGATGATGACGCTGCACCTGAAGCATATCGAGAGCCATCTCCACCTCGGCGCTGCCGCCACCGACACCGTCGATCTGGTCCAGCTCTTCGGCAAATAGCCTGGCAGCCCCTTCTAGTCGCCAAGAAGCAGGGCGACGGGCTCCTGACCGAAAACGCCCGGCAACAGCAGGTCGCGGCCAAGCGTGAAGGTACGGCCGTCGAGCACCGAACGCACGGTACGGCCTACGAATTCGGGCCGCACGGTCAGGGCGATATCGCGCATGGCCTCATCGGTCAGCTGTAGCCCATCCGGCCGGATCTTTCCGAACGTCAGGCGGGGAACCACCGTGATCGCAAAGGCCTGCGGTGTGCCGCGGAGGAAGGCCAGGGCCTGCCGGCTGCCATCGGAGAGCGCCAGCGGCGTATAAGGTCCGGTGAACGGACAGGGGTGCTTGTTCCGCGCGGCGAGCACCGCCCCGACCAGCCATTGCTTGTAGTGCGCAAACTGCGTTCGCGAAGCGCGTGGCTTTTGCGGAACCTCGAGGGATGCCACATCCAGCAGCGGCCGGTTATCGGGATCGACCAGGGAGAAATCACAGCGCTCGCTGCCCTGGTAGATGTCGGGAATGCCCGGAGCGGTAAGCTTGATCAGCGTTTGCGCCAGCGAATTCATCAGGCCGGCGTCGATGAAGGGCGCGAGCGCTTCCGAAAAATCGTCGAGGAAAGCGGTATGCGCCAGCAGATCCTCGACAAAGCCGGCAACCTTCCGCTCATAGTGCAATTCCGGCAGGCTCCAGTTCGAGCGGATTTTTGCCTCGCGCGCTGCCTTCTCGATGTAGCGCTGCATCCGGTTCGTGAGTGCATCCATGGCCGGGCGGTCATCACGTCCGCCGATCGGCCATGCGCCGGCCAGCGCCTGGTAGATGAGCCATTCCACGTCCGGTTCGGGGACCGGGTGGCCGGCGTGCTCACGGTGAAACCTTGCATTGAGGGCTGTCCAGCGCTGTGTTGCGGCAATCCATCTCTCGGGCGCCTCGCTGAGCGCGTAGAGCCGGGCCCGCGCATCCTCGCCGCGTTTCGTATCGTGGGTCGAGGTCGCCGAAAGGCCATGGGGCAGGGTTTGCGTTCGCGCCTGCATGGCGGCGTGGAAGGTGGCGGGGCCGCCTGCCTGCCTGCCGGGGTCGCCGCCGACCTCGTTGAGGGCGATAAATGCGTTCTCCCGATAAAAGAGCGTATCTTCCAGCGCCTTGGCCATGATCGGTCCGCTCAGTTGCTGGAAGCGCATGCGAAATTCCGGACAGCCTGACAGGGCGCTGCATATCTTGTCGTCGATGAGCAGTTCCCAGATGAAATCGATCGCCTCGCGGACCTCCGGACGCACGCTTTCCTGCGCCTGTTGCCGCGCTTCCGCCAGGAGCTGCCGGTCGCGCTCGTTCACGCCGGTGGTTGCGCTCGTGTAGGTCCGGTAGACCGGCAGAGCGATGACCATGCCGTAGATCGCCTCGGTAAGCGAACTGCGGGAGAGATCGGAATCGGCCCGGTCGGCCATGTCCTTTGCCGCCCGGGCGAGGCTGCGGACTTCCCCCTCGAAATTGTCTGCCAGCATCTGCCGCTTGGCGGCGTGCATTTCCTGCACATAGGTTCCGCGATCGTCTTCGTGTCTGAGTGGCCCGAAGGCCTCGGCAAGCCGGCCGCCTTCCCGCTCGTCGACCAGCGCATCGGCGAGGGAGGCGATGAACTCGTAACCTGTCGTGCCCTCGACCGGCCATTCGGCGGCGAAGGGCTCCTGCCTCTCCAGTATCTTTTCAACGACGATGTAGACGTCGGGGCCGACAGCGCCGCGCAAGCGCTCGAGATAGGCTTTCGGATCCGCCAGCCCGTCGACATGGTCGATGCGCAGGCCATCCACGACGCCCGCGCGCACGAGATCCAGGATCAGACGGTGGCTGTCGTCAAACACTTGAGGGTCCTCCACGCGCAGGCCCACCAGCCCCGCGATCTCGAAGAAGCGGCGATAGCTGAGGTGCCGGCTCGCGGTTTTCCAGTCCGTGAGCGTCCAAGGCTGTGCGTCGTGGATGGCGGCGAGCTGGGCATGGTCTGCGCTGATCGTCTCGAGGGTCTCCTCCAGGGCTGCGCGTGTATTTGCAGGAAGAACGGCCTGCCGGGTGTCCGCCGGACATGCCGCCCCGGAAAAACCCCCATATCCGTCGAGCGCCTGCCCGTAGGTGCCGGGATGCAGCGGATAGAAGCTGTCGTGATAGCGAAGCGCAAGGGCATCGTGCTCGGGGTCGAGGGCGAGGCGGATGGCGCCTTCCGCAAGTTCCGCGGCAAAATCCTTGCCGAGAAAGGGCAGTGTCAGCTTCTGCGACCAGTCGATGTCGACATGGCGGGAAAACGGGCTTTCCGCGCCCCAGGCGACGACGCTGCGCCACCACGGGTTTTCGAGGCTTGCAGCCATGTGGTTCGACACGATGTCGAGGATGAGGCCCATGCCGCGTGCGTGCAGGTCGTCCGCAAGCCCGTGCAGTCCGTCAATGCCGCCGAGCGACGGGTCGATTTCATCGGGATGAGTAATATCGTAGCCGTGCGTCGATCCGCTGACGGCCGTCATGACGGGCGAGGCATAGAGGTGGCTGATGCCCAGTTGTTCCAGATAGGGCACAAGCTGTCGAGCCATCCCGAAATTCATGCCGTTGCGGAATTGGAGGCGATAGGTCGAGCGGGGAGATGTCATGGGGCCCTGGAAAACGCGGTGTCAGCGGTCTCGTAAACTCGCCGCCTCCCGGATTGTTCCAATAGCCGGCTCAAATCCCGTGGCGGGCGAAATCCGTTCGCGAAATGACGCCGTACAAACGGTTCTGTCGGTCGAGCACGGCAAGCCGGCGAAGATGCAGCGCGTGCATGTTGGCCAGCACGCCGGCCGCCTCTTCATCGTCGTAGCAATAGGTGATGTTGGTCGTCATGATGTCGCCGACCTTGGTGGTTTCCGCATCCAGTCCGGGCGCAATCGCGCGCAGCAGGATGTCGCGGTCGGTCAGCGTGCCGACCAGCCCGCTCGCATCGACGACCGGCAGGAAGGCGATATCCCACTCCGCCATCAGGCTTGCGGCATATTGCAAGGTCTCTTCCGGACGGATGAGATGCACGTGGCGGGTCATGATCTCACCGATGTGCATTGGCGCCTCCCGCTGATCCACTTATTTGAAAACAGATGAACCGCCTGTTGGTTCCCGCTTTTGTCCGAGCCGCTCGATAGCAACCGTGATCGACGGACCGGTCTTGCCCGTGGAAAGCGCGAAGACCGTGTCGCCCCTGATTGCCGGCCAAGGCTTGCTTTCGTTTGTCAGGTTCGCGCGGATCGCGAGCGACGCAGCCGGAAAACGCCAGTCGATGGCGAGAATACCGTTCTCGGCAGGCTGGATGTGCGGTTCGGCGGTGCCGGGACCTGAAAACAACGGTACGACACGCATCTGCCGCACCGCGATCAGCTCGCGTATGAAGCCCGATTGCTGCTGGCCTTCAGGAGAAACGGCGCGGGACCAATCGAGTTTCGATCGGTTGAACGTCTCTTCATCGATCGGATCGGGAAGATCCTCCACCGTCCTGCCTTCGGGCATGCCGCCGAATTTTTCCGCCTCGTCCTTGCGGCCCTTTCGTATCGTCTGCGCAAGCGCGCCCTCGAAATCGGCGAAAAAGAAAAACGGTCGCCGCTCGCCGTATTCCTCACCCATGAAAAGCATGGGGATCGCTGGCGCAAGAAGCAGCAACGCTGTCATCACCTTGAGGAGGGCTGGATCGGCCAGCAGCGTCAGCCGCTCGCCGAAGGCACGGTTGCCGATCTGATCGTGGTTGTGCAGGAAGTTGACGTTGATTTCCGGCGGCAGGGGATCCTGTGGTGGCGGACCGATCCGGTCCTTGGTTCGATCCGCCCGGACGAAGCCTTTTGCGGTCGCCTCGCGAAGCGTTTCATCGGCGTTTCCCGCGAAGGGCGCATAGTGGCCCTGGCCTTCGCCGGTCGCGATGACGTGCAGGGCGTGGTGGAACTCGTCGTTCCATCCGGCGGTATAGTGACGTGCAATGCCGCCGTCCCGGCCTAGCAGGCTCTTGCGGCTCGTCTGATCCTCGACGACGAGGTGGATCTCGCGATCCGGCACGGCCTGACGGATCGCCTGCGCCATGTCGATGAGAATATGGTTTTCGCTTTCGTCCTCGATCTCTTCGGCCGCATCGAAGCGCAGGCCATCAAGGTGGAAATCGATGATCCAGTGCAGCGCGTTTTCGATGAAGTATCGCCGCACCGCCTCCTGCTCGAAGGCCAGTGCCGCGCCCCAGGGCGTGTGGCGTTGCGAATGGAAGAACGGCGGCGCGATGCGGGGCAGGACGTTTCCGATGGGACCGAAGTGGTTGTAGACCACGTCGAGCAGCACCATGATGCCATGGCCGTGCGCCGCGTCGACAAGCGCTTTCAGGTCGTCCGGCGTGCCATAGGCACTGTGGGGCGCGTAGTGCAGGACGCCATCATATCCCCAGCCGCGCCGACCGGCGAAATGGGCGACGGGCATGATCTCGATGGCTGTGATGCCGATATGGTGCAGATGCGCCAGCCGGTCGATGGCGGCGCGGAACGTGCCCTCCCTGGTGAAGGTGCCTATGTGCAACTCGTAGACGATCGCCGCTTGCCAGCGGCGGCCCTTCCAGTCCGGGTTCCGCCAGGCATAGCCTGCATGGTCGATGAGGACCGAGGGGCTGTCGATGCCGTCCGTCTGGGCGTGGGAGGCGGGGTCCGGTATCTGCGCACCGCCGGTAAGGCGAAATGCGTAAGCCTCGCCGGGTGCGATGCGGTCCGTCTCCATCTCATGCCAGCCATCATTTCCGCGGCGCATGGCGATTTCATGCCGGCCGGCAAGCACGGTGACTGCCTGTTCGGCGGGCGCCCACAGGCGAAATCGCTTCCTCCCGTCCGGCAATACGCTCGGTCCCCAGGTTCTCGGCGCTCGTGATGGGTGCGTCATCCGCTTCCTCTCTCTTGGCCTCATGGACCGAACCGGGGAGCGGCGATAAAGTTCCGGAACAATCCGATCCTTTTTGCGTTGCACCAAAGCTTCTCGGCCTGACCGGCGTGCCGACGCCGGCCCATTTCGCCTGCCGGTCGATGCGGCTTTGCGGCGGCGGCACTGCCTCCCGCACGCTCGTTCCGACAGCGGCGCCGCTCGATCCAAGGGGACAGATTGCATGACCTATTCGTTTTCCGAACTTGATTTCATGAAGCCGGAACTCGGCGCCGAATTCACCGGTGAAGGCACGCATTTCGCCGTTTTCTCCGCTCATGCGGAACAGATGGAGCTCTGCCTGTTCAGCGAGGACGGCAAGCAGGAAACCGCTCGCCTGCCGCTGCCCAAGCGCGAGGGCGATGTCTGGTCTGGCTATATTGCCGGCCTGAAACCCGGCACGATCTACGGCTACCGGGCGCATGGCCCCTACGACCCGAAGAACGGTCACCGCTTCAATCCGAACAAGCTGCTGCTCGATCCCTATGCCAAGCAGATCCTCGGCGAAATCGCCTGGGACGACGCCCTCTACGGCTATCGCATCGGCGACCCGGCGGAGGACCTTTCCTTCGACGAGCGCGATAGTGCGCCCTTCATGGTGAAGGGCGTGGTGCAGGATCCGGACTTCGACTGGGCAGGGGATGCGGCCATCCGCCGGCCCTGGACCGAGACGATCATCTACGAGGCGCATGTGCGCGGCATGACGATGAACCATCCGGGCGTGCCGGAGGAGCTGCGCGGCACTTTCATGGGTATGGCGAGCGATCCGATCGTCGAACATCTCGTCGATCTCGGCATTTCCGCCATCGAGCTGCTGCCGATCCAGTATTTCCCGGATGATCACTACCTGCTGGAAAGGGGCCTGCGCAATTACTGGGGCTACCAGACGCTCGGCTTCTTCTCGCCGCAGCCGCGCTTTCTCTCCGGCCGCGCCGTGACCGAATTCAAGACCATGGTCAAACGCTTCCATGCCGTTGGCATCGAGGTGATCATGGACGTCGTCTACAATCACACGGCCGAGGGCTCGGAGCGTGGCCCGACGCTCAGCTTCCGCGGGCTCGACAATCTCAGTTACTACCGGCTTTCGCCAGATGATCTTCGCCACAGCTATGACACGACCGGCACGGGCAACACCGTCAACATCGCCCATCCCATGGTGTTGCGCATGGTGCTCGACAGCCTGCGCTACTGGGTCGGCGTCATGCATGTCGACGGTTTCCGCTTCGACCTTGCCAGCACGCTCGGCCGCACCCGGCATATCGAGTTCGACCGCGAAGGCACCTTCTTCGACGCCATCCGGCAGGACCCGATGCTGTCCGGCGTGAAGCTGATCGCAGAGCCCTGGGATGTCGGCGACGGCGGCTATCAGGTCGGCGGTTTTCCCCATCCGTTTCGGGAATGGAACGACAAGTACCGCGACGACGTGCGCCGCTTCTGGAAGGGAGACGGGGGGCTTGTCTCCGGGCTGGCGTCACGCCTCACGGGCTCTGCGCCGCAGTTCAACCATTCCGACCGGGGCGCGACCACCTCGATCAACCTCCTCAGCGCCCATGACGGCTTCACGCTGATGGACACAGTCTCCTATGACGGCAAGCACAATGAGGCGAACGGCGAGGACAATCGCGACGGCCATTCGGACAACCATTCGCACAATATGGGCGCGGAAGGGCCTACTGAGGACGAGGCTATCCTTTCCGCCCGTGACCGCCGCCGCCGCAACATGATCGCGACGCTGCTTCTCAGCCAGGGCGTGCCGATGCTGCTCGGCGGCGACGAACTCGGCAACAGCCAGTCCGGCAACAACAATGCCTATTGCCAGGACAACGAGATCGGCTGGACGGACTGGAAGGGTCTTGACGATCCGTTCCTGAATTTCTGCAAGGGCGCCATCGCCTTCCGCAAGGCCCACCCGGCGCTCCGGCAGGAGCGGTTCCTGACGGGCGAGGCGGCGGAGGACGGCACCATCGAAATCGCCTGGTACCGGCCCGACGGTGCCTTCATGGACGACGACGCCTGGAAGGACGGCAATCTTGCGACGCTCGGCCTGTTTCTTTGCAAACCGGGGAACGGTGAAGGCCCCGACCAGCTTTTCCTCGTTTGCAACGTCGGCGGCGATTGCCAGGTAAGGCTGCCCGAGGTGAACGGCATCAGGGCGTGGACGCGTGTGCTCGATACGGGGGCGGAGAATGACTGCTTCGCCCCACATCCCGCAGAAAGCCCGGCCATGGTCCATGGCGCGAGCGTTGCGGTTTTCGAGCCTGCGGCCTAGAGTAATTCCAGTCGAAGCGGCATCGCTTCGATGTCGGATAATGCGGCAAAAACAAAACCCTAGAGCAATTGCGGTGATCCGGTTTTCACCGGAAATGCTCTAGCAACCCGAAAGTGCCTCAAGTCTGTCGTCGGGGTGCGTCCGGCGGCTTGAGGCGACTGCCGCGCGCGTGGCGGCATCGGCCTCGATCGAGTTTCGTTTTTTCCTGAGGTGCTCGGGAAGGGCGACCTTTTCGAATTCGGCGCGTTCGCGCGCCGCCTGTTCCCAATGTTCGTGGTCCTTGCCGTGCGGTCGGCCTTCCGCCTCCCACAGGCTATAGGCGCGCTTGCTGATCCATTCCTGGCGTTCGTCGTTCACGATGATGTCCCTTCGGCGGTGGCGGCCGTCTATGCAGCCGTCCAGGAGTTCACGCGGAATCCGGCTTCCTTCGCCGCTTCCACAAAGGCCCGGCGGGCGAATGCCGGGTCGTCGTCGCTCGCCAGCCCCTGCTCGCAGACGCTTTTCGCCGTCAAGGCCGCAGGCCCGTCTTCGGTCGGCCAATGGTTCTTCAGGCAGAGCAGGGCGTCGCGCGTGCTCTGTACGCGCAGGACCTGCCGGCCGCCCTCGAAGACCACGGCTTCGTCCCACAGCCGGTCGGTGGCGAATATCGTCATTGCAGGGCCTCCGCGACGGCGCTTTCGGCCGGAATATCGACAAGGCTGACAATGCCGACGACGCGGCGGTCGTCGTTCACCACCACGAGGCGGCGCACGGCGAGTTCGTGCATGCGGGCCGCCACCGTTGCCGTGTCGTCGTTCTCGTTACACACTTCCGGTGACACGGTCATGAATTCGGCAATGGTGGTGGAGGTGGAAAGACCGCGCGCCAGCACCGATACGACGATGTCGCGATCCGTGAAGATACCGACGATGGCGCCGACGCCGGGCACCTCGACCGGCAACGCGCCGACTTCGGTTTCAAGCATCAGCCGGGCAGCCGATTGAGCGGTATCGTTGGGTGAGACCGTAACGATTTGAGCGGACATCACGTCCTTTATACGCATTTTCGGGTTGCTCCTTCACAAACGGCCGTTGACGAGGCTTCGGCCATTCGGGGCTGCCGGCACGGCCACCTCGTCGCGCCCCGGCTGGTTGAGCGGCAGGTCGACCTGATGCGGTACGATTATCTGCGGATCCCAGGAATTGCGCCGCTTGCGGGTGTCGGCATGGGGGATGACGGCGGGTTTTCGGTCTAGCGGCTTTTTCTTCTGGCGCACGTCGAGCTCCTGCGAACTGGCTTCGTCTCCAGAACAAACGCAGGCGTTCAGACTTGGTTCCGAAAAACCGGGCACCGCCTTGCCATACGGGCATTCCTCTCGTGCCGGACCGGCGCGATATGGCCCCGCTACGGGTCGATGGCGGGCAGGGGCTGCTGTGCTGATTGCGTCATGCAGCGCTAGATCCGGCTACGGGAAAAATGCTGCTTGAGGATATCGAGCACTTCGCTGGCAAGTTCCCCGACGATGCCGCCCTGCTCCCAGGAGTACAGCGAGGCGACGACCGGTGGTTCCGCGGCGAAATCGGCGAGCGGTTCGATCCGCCATCCCCTTGCGGCATCGACCGGCAGCAGGGAGAGGCCAAGGCCCGCCTCGACGGCCATCAGCACGTTGCGCAGGCTGGCGGAGGTGAAGGCGACATACCAGCGCCGCCGCTCGCGCTCCAGCCGCTCGAACATGGCGTCGCGATAGAGCCCGCCGGGCGGAAAGGTGACGAGCGGCACCGGGTCGGGCAGATCGCGGGCCGTGTCCATGGCGATGAACCAGGCGATCGGCTCCTCGAAGCTCGCCCAGCTGTCGGCGCTCGGCGTGTCTTCCTTCAGCACCACGATATCGAGTTCGCCGGAGCGGTAGCGACGCGTCAGGTCCGCGCGCAGGCCCGTGGTGACGTCGAGGCGGACTTCCTTGTGGCGCTTGGTGAATGCGGCGAAGACGCGGGCCATTTCCGGCGTCGCGATGTCGTCCGGCATGCCGATCCGGACCGAGGTCGTGCCGGAGGTCTCCGCCACCAGAGTCAGCGCCTCGCCCTGGAGCGCGAGGATGCGCCGGGCGTGGCCGAGCAGGCGTTCCCCCGTCACGGTGAGGCGTACCGGCCGGGCGGCGCGATCGACCAGTTCCCGCCCGATCGCCTCTTCGAGGCGCGCGATCTGCTGGCTCATGGTCGATTGGGTCATGTGCAGGCGGTCGGCCGCGGCGGTGAAGCTGCCGGCATCGGCGATTGCCACGAATGCCCGGAGCAGGCGCGGGTCGAGCATGGCATCTCCATTGGAAATAGGAATAGTAGCTATCTAAACATCTAATTTGCGCATGATTCAAGCGGGTGATAGCGATATGCCATGATCGGCGGGCAGGCGCCCGCCCGGACCAACGCTTTCAGCACGAAAGACGAATGATGACGGATACGCGTCCCGGCCGCGATTGGGCAATGCTCGCCCTGGTCGTCCTGATCGGCCTCAACCTTCGGCCCTTCCTTGCCGCTCCCGCGCCCATCCTTTCCGAGATCGTCGCGGATACGGGGCTGGGCTATGGCGGCATCGCCATGCTTACGCTGCTGCCGATGTTCCTGATGGGGCTCGGCGCATTCGTGGCACCTGGCCTGCAGGTGAAGATCGGCACGCGTCGCGGCCTCCTGATCGCGCTTGCTGTCCTTCTCGCCGGCTCGGCGCTCCGCCTTCTTGCCTCGGACGGCCTGTCGCTCATCCTGACGGCTGCGCTTTGCGGCATTGGCGTCGCCTTCATCCAGGCGGCCTTTCCCGGTATCATCAAGGCGCGCTTCCCGGCGCATGTGCCCGCCGTGACTGGTCTATACTCCGCGATGATCATGGCGGGCGGGGCCTTCGGCGCGCGGCTGATGCCGGTGCTTCTCCAGGCCGGCTTCAACTGGCGGGCGGCGCTCGCCTGGCTGGCGCTGCCGGTCGCCATCGCGCTCATGGCCGCCTGGCGCATCCTGTCCGATGTCCGGTCGAGCAAGCCCGACGGATCGCTTACCCGCCAGCTGCTGCGGCGGCCGCGCACCTGGGTGCTGATGACGGCCTTCGGGCTGATCAATGCCGGCTACACGTCGATGATCGCGTGGCTTGCGCCCTATTATCAGGCGCAGGGCTGGACGAGCGCCGACAGCAGCGGCCTCGTCGCCGTCATGGCGATGTGCCAGGCCGTGGCGGCCCTCGGCCTTCCCATTCTCGCGCGGCGCAATATCGATCGCCGTCGCTGGCTGTGGCTGACGATCGCCTTGCAAGCCATCGGCTTCTTCGGTCTTGCCGGTTTTCCCGGCCTTGCGCCGGCGGTCTGGGCCGGGCTCTGCGGCGCCGGCCTCGGTGGCAGCTTCGCGCTTGCCATCGTCACCGCGCTCGACCATCTGCCGCGGCCCAAACAGGCCGGCGCGCTCGCCGCGCTGATGCAGGGCGGAGGCTTCCTCATCGCTGCGATCGGCCCCTATGCTATGGCGCTGCTGCACGACTGGACCGGCGGTTTTGCCGCCGGCTGGATCCTGCATCTGTGCTGCGTGCTGGTGACGGCGCTGCTCTATCTGCGCTTTGATCCGCGTTCCTATCCGCAGGCCATGCCGCTGCCCGGCTGAACGAAAAACCCGCGCCGGGGTGGCGCGGGTCTCTGGCAATGGCGGTCTGGCTTCGGCCTAGCGGCGCGAGCCGAAGGGCTTCAACGCCATATGGCGATTGACGTCCTTGTAGAGCAGGTAGCGGAACGGCTCCTGGCCGGCGGCATAGCAGGCCTGCGGGCAGAAGGCGCGCAGCCACATGAAGTCGCCGGCCTCCACTTCCACCCAGTCCTTGTTGAGGCGATAGACGGCCTTGCCCTGCAGCACGTAGAGCCCGTGCTCCATGACATGGGTTTCCTCGAACGGAATGACCGCGCCGGGCATCAGCGTGACGATCGTCACATGCATGTCGTGGCGAAGGTCGTTCGGATCGACGAAGCGGGTCGTCGCCCAGCCGCCATTCGTGCCGGGCATGGCGTTGGGGGTGATGTCCTTCTCGTTGAGGATCAGCGGTTCGGGATGGGGCAGGCCATCGACGGCCTCATAGGCCTTGCGGACCCAGTGGAAGCGGGCATGGGTGCCCGCGCGGTTGTGCAGCGACCATTTCAGGTCCGGCGGCAGGAAGGCGTAGCCGCCCGGCTGGAGGGTGTGCTTGCCGCTCGGCAGCGTGAGTTCCACCTCGCCGTCGACGACGAAGAGCACGCCTTCGGCTTCCGGGTCCTGTTCCGGCCGGTCGCTGCCGCCGCCCGGTGCGACCTCCATGATATATTGCGAGAAGGTTTCGGCGAAGCCGGAGAGCGGGCGGGCGATGACCCAGCAACGCGTATCGTTCCAGAAGGGCAGGAAGCTGGTGACGATGTCCTGCATCACGCCCTTCGGGATCACCGCATAGGCTTCGGTGAAGACGGCGCGGCCGGTCAGGAGGCTGGTCTGCGGCGGATGGCCGCCGAGGGAGGAATAGTAGCTTCTTTGCATCGTCTCGGGCCTTTTTATCTAGAATGTTTCCGGTGTTTTGTGGGGCTCACTTCGCCCCGGCCTTTTCCAGCAGAGCCGCGATCTCGCCATAGCCGCGGCCGCGTGCGTGCCGGAGCGGCGTTACGCCGTCATTGTCGGCGAGGTTGACGTTCGCGCCGGCCTTGATCAGCAGATCGACGATCGCCTGATGGCGCGGCCCGCCGTCAGCGAGGATGATCGCCTCCAGCAGGGCCGTCCAGCCGAGCCGGTTGACGTGATCGACATCGATGCCGGCCTTGATCAGCGTATCCACCGTTTCGACATGGCCGCGCTCGGCAGCCGGAATGAGGGCGGTGCCGCCATAGCGGTTGATGCTCTTGAGGTCTGCGCCATGGGAAAGCGTCAGCTTGAGGATTTCCAGATGGCCGCGCGCGCCGGCATAGAGATAGGGGCTGTCCTCGATATTGTCCTTGGCATTGACGTTGGCGCCGGACTCGATCAGCGCCTGGGCGGCGTTCACCCGGTTGCCGTGCGTTGCGACGAGCAGCGCTGTTGCGCCGCTTGCGTCCCGGGCGTCGATCTCGGCACCCCCGGCGATGAGGGCCTTTATGGCGGCAGCATCGTCTGTCGCGGCCGCCTTGTGCAGTTGAACGGTCATGGTGTTGTCGGCGGCAAGGAGGGGCGGGCAGAGGGCCGTAAGGACGAGCCAGGCCGAGAGCAGGACAAGTTTCAGCATGCGCTATCCCGATGGTTTGTGCCGTCAAACTAGCAGGCCGCCGGGCCATTAGAAAATTAAATGTCCAAATCCCTATCATGCAGAAGATGGAACTCAGCCCGGTCACCCGCGCGAGGAGGCCCCGGCAAGTACAGGAAGAGGGCAATAGAAAACCCGGAGCGGATCGCTCCGCCCCGGGTTCAGGCCCCCGCCCGTAAGGAAGGTCCTAGAGACCGAGCGCCGTGACGGCGGCGTCCATGCGCTCGCGTGCCTTCTTCGGCAGCTTGCCGGTCTTGACCGCATCGAGATTGGCCGGCGCATCGCCGACGACCACGACGCCCACCATGCCCATGCCGACATGCGGCGTGCACTTGACGCCATAGGCGCCGGCGGTGTCGAAGGTGACCTTGTAGTTTTCGTTGATCTTGCTCTTGAAGGCTTCCGCGCCTTCCGGGATCATGCCCTTGATCGTCTCGACATTGTGGCCCTTGTCGGTCGGGATGAAGGTGACGGTGTCACCGGGTGCGACCTTCAGGAAGGCCGGCTCGAACACCATGGCGCCCTCGGCACCCTTGTTCAGCATATGCACTTCGAAATCTGCCGCCGCTGCCGGAAGCGCAAGCGCCAGAATGACTGCTGCCGCGCCGACGATGCTCTTTGCCATGGTACGCACTGAAATTCTCCTTGCTGACGAACGTCAATCGTTCATGCGTTAGGGGTAGACCCGTAAGTCCCCTCCTTCTTTGACATTGATCAAACAAGCGGGAGGGGGAAACGTGGCGTCCTGTCGCAGGTGGAGCCGGTCGGGCGCGGTGGTCTCCTATTCCAGTGTGCGGGCGATCTCCGTGATCACCGTGAAGGCCGTGTCGGCGTCGTCGCGCGTCATCTCGAACTGGCCCGCCTGGAAGCGGATGGCGATGCGTCCCTCGACGCGGGTCTGTGTCAGATAGATGCGGCTGTCGTCGTTGATGGCGTTGACGAGGGAGATGTTGTGCTCGTCGCCGCCGCCTTTGTGGCGGAAGGAGAAGAGCGAGAGCACGGGCGCGCTGACGATCTCGAAATCCGGCTCGGCGGCGAGCCGCGCGGCAAGTTCCTCCGACCATGTGACATGGTTGCGGATCATGCCGCGCAGACCTTCCAGCCCATGGTAGCGCAGCAGGAACCACAGTTTCAGCGCACGGAAGCGGCGGCCGAGCGGCACCGACCATTCGGAATAGTTGATGATGCCGTCATGGCCGTGGGTTTTCAGATATTCCGGCTGGATGGCGAGCGTGCGCACCTGATCCTCCGGGCTCTTGATGAATTGCACCGAGCAGTCGAAATTGGCGCCGAGCCATTTGTGCGGGTTGAAGACGATGGAATCGGCCGCCTCGATCCCATCCCAGAGCGTGCGGTATTCCGGGCAGATCATGGCCGAGCCCGCCCAGGCCGCGTCGACATGCAGGTAGAGCCCGTGCGCCTTGGCGACATCGGCCACCTCGCGTATCGGGTCGCAGGCGCCGATCGAGGTGCCGCCGGTGCAGGCGATGACGCCCGCCGGGATATGCCCGCTCGCCAGGTCCGCCCTGATGGCGGCATCCAGTGCTGCCGGGTCCATGCCGTTGAGCGGTCCTTTTGTCGCAATGCGCACGAGGTTCGCCTCGCCGATCCCGGATATCCAGATGGCCCGGTCGATGGAGGTGTGCACCTGTTTGGACGCATAGACGCGCACGGATTTGTGCGCGGCGAGGCCTTCGCTGTTGCCTTTCCAGCCGAGCGCTTTCTCACGCATCACGAGTACGGCGGCAAGTGTCGCGGTGGAGGCGGAATCCTGGATGACACCGGAAAAGCCGTCTGGCAGGCCGAGCGCCTGACGCAGCCAGTCGACGACGCGGGTTTCAAGCTCCGTTGCCGCCGGTGAGGTTTGCCAGAGCATGCACTGGGCGGCAACGGACGTGACGAGGTAATCCGCGATTACCGAGACCGGCGCGGCATTGGCCGGGAAATAGGCGAAGAAGCGCGGGTGTTGCCAATGGGTAAGGCCATCGGGAATGATGCGCTCGAAATCGGCGAAGATCGTCTCCATGGTCTCGCCGGCTTCCGGGGCGGCATCGGCGATCTGCCTGATGATATCGCCCGGCTTTGTCTGCGCGCGCACCGGTCGTTCGCGCAGGCCCGCCCGATAGTCGACGCCCCAGTCGGCGACCGTTCGCGACCACTGGCGGAATTCTTCGCTGTCCATGTTTCACTCCCATGATGGCATCGCACCGTTCTGGGCGCATGACCGGCGATTTGCAATGCCATCAAGGAAGCGATGACCGGCTGGGCTTTCAGCGCGGTTCAAAGACCTCGCTGCCGGCGGGTTTCAAAACCGTCCGCGTCGGCCGATCAGCCATCCTGCCATTCGACCGAGAGTTCCTCGCGGAAGGCAAAGCGCACCAGGTGGCGTATCACCACGTCCTTCAGCTGTTCCATGTCCGCGGCGCTTGGCGCGGTGAGGTCGATATGGAGCGCGCTTCCATCCGCCTTCAGCCGGCAATCGCCGATCGAGAAGGAAATCTGTCCCGCCTGTTCGTCGAAGGTGACGGTAAGCTTGTGGGCAAAGTGCTTGCAGAGCTGCTGCAGGTAGCGGCTTGCCTGTCCGGTGGGGATGGCGGTCTTGCTGGTATGGTCGGTCATCAGCTCTTCTCCACGGTTCTGGCTGCAAGATCGAGTGCCGCGGCGATGGCTTCGGCCGCTTCGTCGCTGAGTTCTCCCGTCCGAAGGCGCAGCCGCATGGCAAGTTTCAGGTTTTCCATGGCGCGCACGACGGGGGCGGGCACGCCTTCGCGGCCGCCGCGACCCTTGCTGCCGGCGCGGGCCATCAGGTCATCGATGGCGGCGCGGTTGGCGGCGAGGAACGCCTTGCCCTCGGGCGTGATGCTGTAGCGCTTGCGCCCGCCTTCCACGGGTTCGATCACGGCGTATCCCATGTCGTCGAGCCAGGAGAGGGTGGGGTAGATGACGCCGGGGCTCGGGCTGTAGCTGCCGCCGAAGCGGTCCTCGATGGTCTTGATCAGCTCATAGCCGTGACTCGGCGCATCGGCGATGATGGCGAGCAGCAGGAGGCGCAGTTCGCCATAGTCGAAGAGGCGCCCGCCATGACGGCCGCCCCGGCCGGGGCCGTGATGCCGACCGCGATGGAAGGAGCCCGAGCGGTCGTCGGGCGGTGAAAAGTGGCGGTGAGGGCCGCATCCCATTCTGTGTCTCATGTTTCCGATATAATTCAGATATATCGGAAATCAAGATATATCGGGATTTGTTTCTTTAAAAAGTTTCCGGCTGTCGCTATCGTCGTATTTTACGGGATATAGCGATGGAGATGGGCATGGTCCGGTTGAACGAAATCCGCACGAATGAACTCGCGATCACGCCGCCGGAGACGGTGGATGCGGAACTCGTTTTCATCGGCCGCATATCGACGCCCTGGACCTCGCGCCTGGAGACGCCGCGACAGGGACGCCATGATGGTCCTGTCTGCACGATCGAGATTTTCGAGCCCTGGGTGCAGGCGCTGGCGGGCGTCGAGCGTTTCGAGCGGCTGGAAGTGCTCTACTGGCTGCACCAGTCGCGCCGGGATCTTGTGCTGCAAAGCCCGGCCTCCAACGGCGAGGTGCATGGAACCTTCTCGCTCCGCTCGCCCGTCCGGCCCAACCCGATCGGTACCTCGATCGTGGTCCTCGAAAAAATCGAGGGCAATTGCCTCTTCGTGCGCGGTCTCGATTGCCTCGACGGCACGCCGCTGATCGACCTGAAGCCGGATCGCACGCTCTTCCAGCCGATAGCGCCGCCCCAGAAGGGCGATTTCGAGACCGGCCAGGTGCATATGTGCAAAAAGGTGGGCGATCAGTCGTGACGCGGCCTGGTCGGTGCGGCGCATGGTGGGAAATTCGTATTTGAATGGATCATTCCTATGTGGCAGTCTCCGGTCGCATCTGGAGGAGGCCCCCGCATGATCATCGACACGCACCTGCATCTCATCTACCGGGACCGCATGTCCTATCCCTGGCTTGCCGATGCGCCTGCGCTCGATGCGGATTTCACCCAGGAGACCTATGCGCGGGAAGCCCGCCGGCTGGGCATTGCCGGCGCGCTGCATATGGAAGTCGATGTCGCGGAGGCGGATATTGCGCGCGAGACCGCGCTGATCGAGGCGCTTGCCGGCGAAGCGGGCAGCCTGCTCGTCGGCGCTATCGCCTCATGCCGGCCGGAAGCGCCGGATTTCCCGACCTATCTGGAAACGGTTCTCGCAACGCCCTTCGTGCGTGGTTTTCGCCGCGTGCTGCATGTCGTGCCTGACGATGTGTCCGAAGGCGCCCTGTTCCGGGAGAATATCAGGCGGCTGGCCTGCACCGGGCTCAATTTCGATCTTTGCGTGCTGCCGCACCAGATCGAAAAGGCCATAGCGCTTGCGGATCTCGCGCCGGATGTCTCCTTCGTGCTCGACCATTGCGGCGTGCCCGATATCAAGGGTGGCGGCTTCGATGTCTGGAAGGGGCCGGTCGCGGAATTTGCGCGTCGGCCGAATGTGACGGTCAAGCTTTCCGGCATCCCGGCTTACGGTTCGGAAAACTGGACGCTTGAGGACCTGAAGCCGTACTTCGCCCATGTGGCGGAGCATTTCGGTTTCGAGCGCATGGTCTGGGGCAGCGACTGGCCGGTCTGCACGCTGGGCGGCGGGCTTTCCACCTGGATCGGCGCGACGCAGGCGCTGCTTTCCGGTGTCAGCCTCGATGACAAACGGCGCGTCCTGTCCGAAAATGCCCGGCGGCTCTGGAAGGTCGCGCCGAAAGCCTGATCAGCGCCAGCGCGCCGTGTGCGCGATCCATTCGCGCGTGCGCGCCTCCGGATCCGCATTCAGCGTGATGTCGGTCACCACGGCCGCGCTGTCGGCGCCGTTCTCGAAGACGGCGGGCAGGCGATCCGGGTTGAGGCCGCCGATGGCGACGAGCGGGAGGGGAGCGATGCGCGCTTTCCAGTCCCCCAGCCGCTCGACGCCTTGCGGCGCCCATTTCATCTTCTTGAGGATCGTCGGCCAGACCGGGCCGAGCGCCACATAATCGGGCTTTGCGGCCAGCGCCGTCTCGAGTTCCGCCGCATCATGGGTGGAGAGGCCGAGCTTCATATCGGCCGCGCGGATGGCCTCGACATCGGCCTCGGCCAGATCTTCCTGACCGAGATGGACAAAGTCGCAGCCCTCCTCGATGGCGATCCGCCAATAGTCGTTGACGATGAGCTGGCAGTCATGTGCCGCGCAAGTGGCTTTGGCGCGGCGGATTTCCGCGCGCAGCCGGTCTTCCGGCAGGTCCTTTATGCGCAGCTGCACGAGCCGGACGCCGACCGGCACGAGGCGGTCGATCCAGGCGGCGCTGTCGACGATGAGGTAGAAGGGGTCGAGTTTCATGCAAAGACGGCCTTTCCGATGACCGGCGTGGAGGGAACGGCCATGTCGCGCGGCTCGAGCGGCACGGCCTTGTGCGCCAGCCGTCCCGCATCGATGGCGAGCGCGAAGGCCTCGGCCATGGCGGCGGGATCGCCCGCCCCGGCAACGGCGGTGTTGAGGAGCACGGCATCATAGCCGTGTTCCATGACGCCGGCGGCATGCGACGGCCGGCCGATGCCGGCATCGACGATCAGTGGCACATCCGGGAAATGCGCGCGGAAGGCCCTGAGCGCCATGGGATTGAGCGGCCCCATTGCCGAGCCGATCGGCGCGCACCAGGGCATCAGCACGCGGCAGCCGGCTTCGAGCAGCCTTTCGGCCACGACAAGATCGTCGGTCGTGTAGGGAAAGACCTGAAACCCTTCGTCCGTCAGGATGCGTGCCGCCTCGACGAGGCCGAAGACGTCCGGCTGCAAGGTGTCCTGATGGCCGATCACCTCCAGCTTGATCCAGTCGGTGTGGAAGACCTCGCGCGCCATCTTCGCCGTCAGCACGGCTTCCCTGGCGCTGTGGCAGCCGGCGGTGTTGGGCAGCACGCGCACGCCAAGCTCGCGGATCAGCTCGAAGAACGCGCCGCCCGCTTTCCCGCCCGCCGTTTCCCGGCGCAATGACACGGTGATGATTTCCGTCCTGGAGCGTTTCACCGCCTCCGCCAGGATGGTGGGGGAAGGATAGCGCGCGGTGCCCAGCAGCAGGCGGGAGCCGACCTCGACATCATAGAGTTTCAGCATGTCAGCCTCCCTGCATCGGCGAGAGGATTTCGATGCGGTCGTGCGCACCGAGCTTGAAACCGGCACGGTCCTCGCGGTGCACCAGCTCGCCGTTGACCGCCGTCGCCAGCCAGTCGCCCTCATAGTCGAGTGCGGACAGGACGCCCGCCAGTGTCGTTGCGGCGATCTCCTGTTCCTCGCCGTTGATGATGAAGGTCATGATGCCCTCCTTTCCTGATGTTGCAGGGCGCGCAGACGTCGCGCGACCTCGCCCGCCATGGCCGGCGCAAGCAGGAAGCCGTGGCGGTAGAGGCCGTTCACATGGATCGTGTCTCCCTCTTCCGTCACGCGCGGCAGATTGTCGGGATAGGCGGGGCGCACGCCCGCGCCGGTTTCCAGGAGCCGCGCTTCGCCAAAGGCGGGATGCAGGGCATAGGCGGCGTTCAGCAACTCCATCAGCGAGCGGGTGGTGATGGGGCCGGCATCCTCGCTTTCGATCATGGTCGCGCCGACCATGAAGCGACCGCGCTCGCGTGGGACGATGTAGATCGGGTGGCGCGGATGCAGCAGCCGGACGGGGCGGGAGAGCTTTATCTCGGCGGTTTCGACAGACGCCATCTCGCCGCGCACGCCCCTGAGTTCGGGCAGACGGCCGATCCGGGCCGCGCCGGTGCAGTCGATGACCCGGTCGTAGTGCCCGGCATCCCCGGTGGTGCCGAAGACGAACCGCATGCGGGCTTCCTCAAGCCCGGCGGTGAGGGCGGACAGGGCCTGACGCGGATCGAGATGGGCTTCCTGCCGGAAGAACAGGGCTCTGCGGAAACGCCCCGCAAGGTCCGGCTCCAGCGCCGCTATCGCCGCCTCGTCCAGCCATTCCCAGCCGCTGGTGCGCTGGGCGAAGCGGTCGAGTTCGCCGGCATCGCGGCCGCCCGCAACGACCAGCGTTCCCCGGCGATGCACCTGGCCGGGCAGTGCCGCCTCCCACCAGTCGGCGGCCGTGCGGCCGAGTGTCAGGACCGGCTCTTCGGCGCTTTCGCGTTCGCACCACGGCGCCAGCATGCCGCCGGCAAGACCGGAGGCGCCGAGCCCGACCTTCTCGGCGCGGTCGACGATCGTGACGTCGAAGCCGTGGCGGTAAAGCTGCCAGGCGACCGTCAGGCCGGCAACGCCGGCCCCTTTGACGAGGATGCGCATGGTCATTCTCCAGCTGGCGTTTCGGCAAGCGGCATGTAGAGGTCGCCGCCGTCGCGGAATTTCGCTGCCATGGCCGCCAGTCCCTCCTTCTGCGCCTCGGCGCGGATGTCGTGCGAGATGCGCATGGAGCAGAATTTCGGACCGCACATGGAGCAGAAATGCGCCACCTTGTGCGCCTCCTTCGGCAATGTCTCGTCGTGGAAGGCGCGGGCGGTTTCGGGATCGAGCGAGAGGTTGAACTGGTCCTCCCAGCGGAACTCGAAACGGGCGCGCGAGAGCGCATCGTCGCGGATCTTCGCGGCAGGATGTCCCTTGGCGAGATCGGCCGCGTGGGCGGCGATCTTGTAGGTAATGACGCCGACCTTCACGTCGTTGCGGTCGGGCAGGCCGAGATGTTCCTTGGGCGTGACGTAGCAAAGCATGGCCGTGCCGAACCAGCCGATCATCGCCGCCCCGATGCCGCTCGTGATGTGGTCGTAGCCGGGCGCGATATCGGTCGTCAGCGGGCCGAGCGTGTAGAACGGCGCCTCGCCGCAGGTCGCGAGCTGCTTGTCCATGTTTTCCTTGATCTTGTGCATCGGCACATGGCCGGGGCCTTCGATCATGACCTGGCAGTCCTTTGCCCAGGCGATCTGCGTCAGCTCGCCGAGCGTTTCGAGTTCGGCGAATTGCGCGGCGTCGTTGGCGTCTGCAATCGAGCCGGGGCGCAGGCCGTCGCCGAGCGAGAAGGAGACGTCATAGGCGCGGCAGATATCGCAGATCTCCTCGAAATGCTCGTAGAGGAAGCTTTCGCGGTGGTGATGGAGACACCACTTGGCCATGATCGAGCCGCCGCGCGAGACGATGCCGGTGACGCGATTGACGGTGAGCGGGATGTAATGCAGCCGCACGCCGGCATGGATGGTGAAGTAGTCGACGCCCTGTTCGGCCTGCTCGATCAGCGTGTCGCGATAGACTTCCCAGGTCAGGTCCTCGGCAATGCCGTTCACCTTCTCCAGCGCCTGGTAAAGCGGGACGGTGCCGATCGGGACCGGCGAGTTGCGGACGATCCATTCGCGGATGTTGTGGATGTTGCGACCCGTCGAAAGGTCCATGACCGTATCGGCGCCCCAGCGGATCGCCCAGACCATCTTCTCCACCTCTTCGGCCATGGAGGAGGTGACGGCGGAGTTGCCGATATTGGCGTTGATCTTCACGAGGAAATTGCGGCCGATGATCATCGGCTCGGCTTCCGGGTGGTTGATGTTGGCGGGGATGACCGCGCGGCCGCTGGCGACCTCGGCCCGAACGAATTCCGGCGTCACGAAATCGGGAATATGCGCGCCAAAGCTTTCGCCGTCACGGGCAAGCGCCTTCTGCGCCGCCTTGCGGCCGAGGTTTTCGCGGATGGCGATGAACTCCATTTCCGGTGTGATGATGCCGGCGCGGGCATAGGCCAGCTGCGTCACCGCCTTGCCGTCTTTCGCCCGGCGTGGGCGGCTCAGGACGGGGAATTCCGGCGTCAGCCGTTCGCCGGTGGCAAAGCCGTTGTCTTCAGGGCGGATATGGCGGCCCTCGTAGTCTTCGGTGTCGCCGCGGGCGGCAACCCAGCTTTCGCGCAGCCGCGGCAGGCCGCTGTCGATCGCGACGACATGGGTCGGGTCGGTATAGGGGCCGGACGCGTCATAGACCACGACCGGCGGCTCGCCAGAGGTGGGGTGCAGGGAAATCTCGCGCATCGGCACGCGGATATCCGGGTGCTGTTCGCCGGGGATGTGTATTTTCCGCGAGGCGGGCAGGGCGCCTGTGGTGACGGTGGGGGTAAGCTTTTGAGCGGCAATATTCATCGTGAGGCTCCAAGTTCGTGTTTGGAGACCCAGTCCTAGAGCCGGAATGATGGAAGGACGCCGGGACGGAATCCGGGTTGCGGAATACCTGCCTGCAGCGCTTGCACCGTCCCTACGCCAGTATGAACTGGATCAGGTTCAACGGGTCACTGCGCTGCGAAAGCCAGCAGAATCTCAGCCCCTTGTCGGGACCCCCCTGGTGAATGTCCCAAGCAAAGACGTTGCCGGTCGATTTGTCAACCGGGGTAAGTTGGGTAAGTCAATTCTTACCTATTTTGCGCGTTGCACAAAAAGAAACGGCGGGGTTTTGCCCCGCCGTCCGGAACGCCGTCAATGCGAAGCCTATTCGCGCTCGCCGGTGAAATTAAGCAGCAACTGGAAGATGTTGACGAAGTTCAGGTACAGCGAAAGTGCACCGAAGACGGCCATCTTCTGCTGCGATTCCTGGTCGATGTTTTCGGCATATTGCTGCTTGATGTTCTGCGTGTCCCAGGCGGTGAGGCCGACGAACACGACGATGCCGATCACGGAAATCGCGAACTGCAGCGCGCTCGAACCAAGGAAGATGTTGACGATCGAGGCGATGACGACACCGATGAGGCCCATGATCAGGAACGAGCCGACCTTGGCGAGATCACGCTTCGTCACATAGCCGTAGAGGCTCGTCGCGCCGAACATGGAGGCGGCGATGAAGAAGGTGCGGGCGATGCTCGTGCCGGTGAAGACGAGGAAGACGGACGCAAGCGACAGGCCCATGACGGCGCAGAAGGCCCAGAAGGTCATCTGTGCGGTGCTGGCCGACATCGTCTGGATCTTGAACGAGAAGAAGAAGACGAAGGCGAGCGGCGCCAGCATCACCACCCACTTCAGCGGGGAGGAGAAGATCGGCACGTAGAGGGCCGGCGTGGAGCCGACGATGAAGGCGACGAGGCCGGTGATGACGAGGCCGGCGCCCATGTAGTTGTAGACGCGCAGCATGTGCTGGCGCAGGCCCTCGTCGAAGAGGGCGGCCGACTGCGCCTGCGCGCCGTAGCCAAATCGCTGTTGTACAGGTTCCATCATGAATCTCCTTCGGTATGGATGCTGTTGTTCAGTAGAGCGTGCGGGAAAGGTCCCGCGCGGTTTCCGCCAGATCGTCGGCCTTGCGGCTTTCGGATACCAGCGCATAGGCGACATCGCCGATCTGCCAATAGGCGGCGCGGGCATTGTCTGCGTGGAAGAGCAGGACGTGCTGCACGGCAAACGAGCCGGGGCGCACGGCAAAGAGCGACAGGCGCTCGTCCTTGTTCGGCTCCAGCACCAGTTCGACGCTCGGGCCATAGGCCGAGGGGAAGACCTGCGTGTCGATCACGCCCCAGCTCTTGGGCAGATCCGGCAGGATGATCGCCGTCGCCGAGCGGATTTCCGCCGGATCGAAGGTTTCAGTTTCCGGCTGCGAGGTCATCGTATCGCGCAGCAGCGTGGTCTTGTGCGCCCGCACGGCTTCTTCCACGAAGGCGGGCGGTGGGGTGGAGGCCACGACCTCGGTTGCGCCGAAGGGGCCGAGTACGGCATGGGCCGTCCAGCCTGCGGCAACGAGAAACGCGATGGTGGCGGCGCGGCGGAAGGCCGAGGAAAAGCGGCGATGCGAAAGCGAGCGCTCGAGCAGGCGCGCGGCATCGCGCGTTGCCTCCCGGGTCACCGTGCGGTGGTCGGCAAGCGCAAGACGCAGCTCGTCGCGCACGCGAAGGTCCCGCATGACCTGCGCTGCGGTCTCTGGCCGTTCCGAAAGATAGGCCTCGACCTCGATGCGCCGGCCGACGGCGAGCTGGTCGTCGACATAGGCGTTGAGATCGGATTCGAGGATGGGATCAGTGCTTGTCATCGCCGGTACCTCCAACGATTCTGAGATGCGTGACGGGTGCGGCGGTGCCGCTCTGTTCGAAAGCACGCAGCCGCTGGCGGGCGCGCGCGACGCGGGACATCAGCGTGCCGACGGGGATGCCCAGCGTCTCGGCCGCCTCCTGATAGGAAAGCTCCTCGATCGCCACGAGATGCAATGCCTCGCGCTGGTCTTCTGCAAGCGCGAAGAAGGCGTTGCGCAACTGCGTCAGGCGCACCGAATGGTCCTGGTTCGCCGGTACGGAGGTTTCCGCGATTTCGGCCGCCGCGTCGTGGCGGCGTTCCTGCGAGCGGCGCTGGCGCAGGCGGTCGATATGGGCATTGTGCAGGATCGACATCAGCCAGTTGCGCACGCTGGCGCCGGTGCGGAAGGTCGACTGCCGCTCATAGGCCTTGACCAGCGCATCGTGCACGAGGTCTTCGGCCTCGTCCGGATTGCGGACGAGCGACAGCGCATAGCGCCGAAGCGCCGCAAGCTGTCCGATCACGTTGAAGCCCGGTGTCTTTCCGTTCATGCCCCAGTATACGAGAGCCGGGCGACCCTCATTCCATCGCTTTCAAAAAAAATCACAGCCAGTTGAGGACGACGGCGGCGAGCGCGATGTAGCGGCCGAACTTGGCGATGGAAACGACAAGCAGGAAGCGGGCAAACGGCTCGCGCATGATGCCGGCCGCCACCGTCAGCGGATCGCCGATGATAGGCACCCAGCTGAGAAGCAGGCTCCACCAGCCGTATTTGCCATACCAGTTTTTGGCGCGATCGAGATTCCTGGCGCTCACCGGGAACCAGCGCGCCTCCCGGAACCGCTCCACGCCGCGGCCGAGCAGCCAGTTGACGACCGAGCCGAGCACGTTGCCGATGCCGGCGACGAGGATCAGTGCGGCGGGTGCGTAACTTCCCGTTGCCAGCAGCCCCGCAAGAACAGCTTCGGACTGGGCCGGCAGGATGGTCGCTGCGGCGAAGGCGGCGAGGAAGAGGCCCCCATAGGCTGCCAGCAGGCTCATCGTTTTACGGCAGTTCTGTCAGCGCCATTCGGGCCGATGATTGCGTGGCCGTCCATACCGTACTCCGTCCGGCTGCCGGGATGGCGCCTGCCTTTCGAGGTAAACGGTGTCGGTGATCCGGGAAAGCCCGCTGCGGCTTTTTCCTTGAAACGCGACGATCTGTAGCCGCGAAATGGCCGCATGAGCGGCCTCCGCCGCAGGACCGGCGTAGGGCACGACGGCGGCAGCCGGCCTCTCAGCCGGCTGCCGTTCTTCTGATCCGCTCAGCAGAGAGCTGCGCGGTTCATCAGCATGATGTCGCTCGTCGTCAGCGCCATGCGCGACGGTTCGTCGATCTGGTCCAGCACGGCCCGCAGTGCCTTGTCCAGGCAGAATTCGGCGACTTCCGCATCCAGCGTCTTTGCCGATTCCAGCGCGAATGCGACGAGACGCGCGAGCGCCATCAGCTCCGCCCCACGGTCTTCCGTCTCAATGCTCTCGATGTTCATGTGTTCCGCCCCCGGAGCAATACTCACTTTTAGTCCCCGCTGAACTATAGGCGTGACTTTCAGGTTCCGCGCGTGACTTGAGCGTGACACACGCGGAATGGGAGAATGCACTTTCTGTCATGTATCGGGTTGTTCCGTGGCGGTACGCCATAGGGTGGTCGCGCGAAACGTCCAGTTGCCGCATTTTACAGGCCCTTTCGGAAGAAAACCCGACAGTTCTGACACGAGGGCGAGCGCATCCTCCCGCTTCTGGTCCACGGTGGCTGCATGGAGAAGTTGCAAAAGCGCAACCGGGTCTTCCGCGGTGTCCGCGGTTTTGAGGATCGTGGACCAGGTACGATCCTTGTAGAAGAGCCCGCGCGCGGCATCACGAAGGCGCGACAGGTCGCCTTCGTCGAGGGCCTCCAGGCGTTCCAGCGTTGCTTCCACATTGACGAGCGGAAGCGAGAGCGCTGGATAGCCGAGTTCGGCGGGACCATGCAGCAAGGCGACGTCGGCATCGTCGACGCGCCGTCCACTTGCATAATCCGCATAGATGCGGCCGATGCCGATCATGCCGAAGCTGTCGCATTCGGCGGCGCGCAGCGCACCCATGCTGGCCGCGCCGAAGACCGCCACGCCTGCCTCGAGCGCATGGAGGACTTCCTTGTGCCAGACCGGCGCTACATGTTCGAAATTGCCGTCGACAATGCCGATCGCCGTTGCGCCGGCGCGCACTGCGGCCAGCACGTCGCCATGCGCCGCCGGCGGGCGGGCATCGATCCCAGGGCCGCAAAGGGCGGCCGCATCGGGCAGGCTCGGGCCGGCAAAGATGATTTTCATGATGTTCCGAACAGCATGCGGGAAAGCGCTCTGGGGCCGATGGCGTGTCGGCGCGCGCCTTCCGGATTTTCGAGCGCGGGCACGACCAGTTTGACGACCGAAACGGGGAGCGATGCATTGCCGAGCGGCACCGCCACGACCGTATCGATGCCGGAAGTGGCCAGCTTCTCCAGGCACCAGGAAAGCAGCGCCGCGGTATCGCCCGATGGGACCGCATAGGTTCTCGCGCTGCCGGGCGAGGCCTGGAAGAGCGCGAGTGTTTCGGGCGCCAAGGGCCGGGTGAATGTCTCGGCGAAGAGATCGTCCCGCGCGCCGCTGATATTGGTGAGGCGCGACTGAGCGACCTCGGTCAGCGCCCGGATGACGGCACGCGCCGCGACGGGATGGGTGCCGTAGCCGATGGTGGCATCGTGGAAGAGCGGTTGCTTCTTTGCAAGCAGGCCGGCTTCGCCGAGCACGGCCGCATAGGTGGGAAAGGCAAGGTCGCTGGTGATGTCGAAGAGCCGGAGGTCGAGACCCGCCAAGGCAAACTGCGCGACAAGGGTTTTGACGACCGGGTCGGCGATGGCGTCGGGATCGATGGCAGTCGCCAGGCGGCTGTCACGTGGCAACAGGCGCCAGAGACGGTCGGCATCCCGCTCGATGCGCTCCAGCAGGCCATGGAGGATCGCTTCGGTTTCGTCGTTTCCAGAAGCGAGACCGTCGGACGATTGCCAGAAGCGCGGCGCGGCATCGGTCCGGTCCAGCACGACCGCCTGTCGGGGCACCCAGACGCGTGCGCTCGTGATGACATCGTACCCGGCCAGCCAGTCGAGCGTTTCGTCTTCGGTTATGAAGGGCTGTCCGGCCGCGACGAAAATGTCGAGCGGCAGGCAGGTCTCGCCGTGCAAGGCGAATTCCCGTCGTGATGCCCGCCGTGCCGGGACAAGCGGTTCTCCCGCCACGGCCCGTTCCAGCGCCTCCATCGCGGCGGAGACCTTTGCGTCCATATCGGTGAGGCCCTTGCCCTGATTGATGACGATCGAGCGGGCATTGGGACTGACGGCATTCCAGACCGGGATGCCGACCCGGTCGAGCCCTGTCAGGCGGGAAAGTCGTGTGATGCCGAACCGAGGCAGAAGCGCCTCGATCCGGCTCCAGGTCTGTTCCGGGCTGCATATACGGTCCGAATAGGCCGTCATGGCCGAATATTCACTTGTCCAGGAAGCCGCCGGAAGCGTCCAGGAAGCCACCGGAAATGGCGTCTGCGGAAGAAGCCAGTGCGGCGAGGTTGACGCCCTTGGTGATGGTCGCGCCCGCCTTGCGCAGGTCGTCCGCGGCCTTCAGTGCGCCGGTTGCCGGCGCGGCGATCTTCGTGACGGTGCCGGCATCGAGATCGGCGACCCAAAGATCGTCATCCCCTTGCACACCCAAAACGATCAATCTTGTCATTCCTGTCCTCTCCTGTGTGGTTGAACGCTCAGAAACCTGCTTTTTTCAGCCCTTCGTAGTAGTGCTTGCGCTGCCACTCTTCCTTGATCGGAACGATTGCCATCCAGGTTTCGATATCGAAGTCTGGGTGGATCGCGTAGGTGCGGCGGATGAATTTCCGTGCCTTCTTCATGTCGCCCAGCATGGCCCAGCAGGCCGCGGCAAGGCGATGGACAGGCTCCTTGTCCTTCATACGGGCGATGTAATCGAGTGCCTGCTCATAATGGCCGAGAGAATAGCTGGCGCTGGCGGCTGTCCAGAAATATTCGTCGGGTGACAGGGGGTTGAGTTCGATTGCATGCTCGATCTTCCGCAGGCCGATATCCGGTCGCGACGCTTGGACGAGCGTGTCGGCGTAGCTGGCGATGACATTGGCATAATGCGGGCTCAGCGCTTCGGCGCGGTCGAGATAGGCGACGCTTTCGTCGAATTGGCGGGTATAGAGCTTGACGACGCCGAGTTCGCGGTAGCCGGCGGGCAGGCGCTCATCGGCCCGGATGGTTTCCTCGGCGTGGAACTCGGCATGGCGCAGCAGGTCTTCGTCGCCGCGGGCCGTGACCAGCCACTCGAGGAAGTAGCTGCGGGCAAGGCCGCCCATGGCAGGAGCGAAGCCGGCATTGAGCTGCAAGGCCTCGCGAAAGCTCTTTCGCGCGCGGCGGATGTCGCGCAGGTCGAGCTTCTTCAAATGGCCCTGACCAACCAGGAAGCTGAGATAGGCACCCGCATCGCCTTCGTAGTCGCCGCGCACCAGTTCGTTGCGTTCGATTTCCGTGGCGATCGCGCCGGCGACCTGGTGGGCGATCATCTGGCGCGACCGGGCGAGCCCCGCGGCGGACAGGGGAAAGCGTTCTGCCCAGATAACCTCGTCACTGCCGAAGAAGATGAGCTGGACGAACAGCGTATGGCCGTCGCCCTCATCACGAAGCCGTGTTTCGAGGATGTAGCTGATCTTGTGGCGCTCGTAGGTGGTGGCTCTGTCGGACTGGAGCGAAATCTGCGCAGCGGTATGCGGGGCGATGATCGAGATCGAACGCAGGGCACACAGCCCGATCGTGACGTCCTCGATCAGCGCTTCGGAAAAGCGTGCGGCAGTCCGCGAGGTGAAGGTGGTGACGGGGGGCAGCAACACGACGCGCGGCGGATTCTGGCGCGGCAACGACATGTCGGCCCCTTCCGCAACAAGCATCCGTGTGGAGGGTTGAGGCGTCATGAGGACGGCAGCAGGCTGGCGGCCAATCAGGATCGCGCGCACCTCCTCGTCCTCGGGGCTTGCCTCCAGCAGGCGCAGGGCTGCCATCGAATGAAACTGCCGCGCCGGACCGCTAGGCGCCGTTTCCAGCAGTGCGGCGCGGAGTTGCGCCATGTGAGCCTGCCGTTGCAGCGCGATCCAGCTCGCAAGGGCACGATTGCCCGGCCTGACCTGTTTGAGGAAATCTTCGGTCAGGACGCTGGCCAGCTGCTCCAGGCTCGCGCCCTCGCGAACCCTTTCCACATCGCTTTCGACGGGCTCCGACCCAAGTGCGATCGTTGTATCGGTGAAGGTCAGGTAGGCCCGGGCGAGTTCCCGCTGACGCTTCTGCACGCGCGCTACGGTTTGCCGGAGACTGGCATAGGCGGCGGGAGCGTTCGTGTTGTCCCAGAAAAGGCTGACTGCGTCGGCCCTCGGCATATCCGTCAGGCCGCGCGTCAGGAGGTAGCAGAGGATCAGGAGCGCCTTTTCGGGAAAGGCAATCTCCTCACCGCCCTCATCGAGCAGGCGCAGATGACCGAGCGTCTGCAGCCGTGCTGGCATTTGCAATCAGATCCGCAGTTCCGGTACGCTGTCCGCGCGCTCGTTTGCATGCTCGCCGACGCTCGCCTTGGAGAGTGCGGTCGCCAGGGCGATGATCGACTTGCGCACGCCGGTATCCTCGATTTTCAGGAAGGCGCGGTTGAGGTCGAGACCCTCCTTGGAGGAAACGAAGGTGGACACGTCGCCGGTTTCATGGCCGACACCCGCGTTCGGGCCGGCATTTTCATCGTCCTGGAAGAAGAAGCTCGGCGGCACGCGGAAGACGTCTGAAATCGCCTGGAGGCGGCTGGCGCTGATGCGGTTGGTGCCCTTCTCGTATTTCTGGACCTGCTGAAAGGTAACACCCAGCCGGTCGGCAAGCGCTTCCTGGCTCATGCCGACCATCAACCTGCGCAAGCGGACGCGGGAGCCGACGAAAACGTCGATCGGATTCGGTGTTTTCTTGTTCATGAGACTTTCTCCCCTTTAGGACATGCCGGGGCATGGCGAGATACGAGTATGCCGTCATTTTGCTTGAATCGACGCCCCGATGCAACTGTCGGGAACCGGATTTCATCCCTACCGTAACGTGAGGCGACGTGTATTCTAGATGTCGTAGCTCTGCGGTGCGCTGAGCGAGGCGATGAATTTTTTGGTGCGTTCTCGCTCCGGCGTCGAAAAAATGGTGCGGGGCGGGCCCTGTTCGACGATCACCCCGCCATCCAGGAAAACGACGGTATCGGCGACGCGCGAGGCAAGACGCAGGTCGTGCGTCGCGATCACCATCGTCGTGCCTTCGCGGGCAAGCCGGCTCAAGACTTCGACCACTTCCTCGGCAAGCTCCGGGTCGAGCGCCGAGGTTGGTTCGTCGCAGAGCAGGACGCGCGGCGACGGGGCAAGGGCGCGGGCGATGGCGACGCGCTGCTGCTGGCCGCCCGAAAGCGTCGCCGGCCAGGCTTCCGCCTTGTGCGCCATGCCGACCTTTTCCAGCAGCTCGAGGGCACGGGCGCGCGCCTTGTCGGCCGGCCATTTGAGGACCGTCACGAGCCCTTCCATGACATTGGCGATCGCCGTCTGGTGCGGGAAGAGCTGGAAATTCTGGAACACCATGCCGGTCTGGCGGCGCAGCTTCTGGATCGCCGGCCACCCGACCTTGCGGCCCGGTGCAAATTCGATCGCCTCCTCGCCGAGCCGGATCGAGCCGGAGGTCGGCGTTTCCAGCAGGTTGATGCAGCGAAGCAGGGTGCTCTTGCCGCCGCCGGAGGGGCCGACCAGCGCCGTCACCGTTCCTTCGGCAAGCTGCAGGCTGATATCGCGAAGGACGTGATTGTCGCCGAAGCGCTTTTCAATATGCGAAAGTTCGATCATGTGCGGGCCTCCAGGAAGCCGCCATAGCGGGCGAAGCGCTTTTCAAGCCGTACCTGCAGGGACGAAAGCACGGAACTGAGCGCAAGATAGATCAGTGCGGCCTCGATATAGAGGATCAGCGGCTCATAGGTCGTCGCAACGATGCGCTGTGCGGTCTGGAACAGTTCCGGCACCGTAACGGCGGCGGCGAGCGAGGTGTCCTTCACCAGCGAGATAAAGGTGTTGGACAAGGGCGGTACGGCAACGCGCGCCGCCTGCGGCAGGATGGTGCGGCGCATGGCCTGCGACCAGCTCATGCCGATCGAGTAGGCCGCTTCCCACTGGCCGCGCGGCACGGAGGAAATGACGGCGCGGATGATCTCCGACGTATAGGCCCCGACATTGAGCGTGAAGCCGATGAGGGCGGCCGGGAATGCATCGAGCAGGATGCCAAGGCTCGGCAGGCCGTAGAAGATGACGAAGAGCTGCACCAGAAGCGGTGTGCCGCGGATCACCCAGACGTAGAAGCGCGCGATGTCGGAGAGGGGCCGCGGGCCGAACAGCCGCGTGACGGCGGTAACGAGACCGAGCGCAAGGCCGAGCACGAAAGAGGCGAGGGTAAGCGGAATGGTGAAGACGAGCGCCGCCCAAAGCAGGGGGGCAAGTGAATCCAGCATCAGTTGAAGCCACGGCGGCACGGGGATCATCCTCCGAAATGCGGCTGGCCGGAGGTGATCCCCGGCCAGCTGGTGAACTATCTATATTCGAGGAAAGGGCCGCCGCGAAGCGGTCCTTGCAGGACTTACTTGGAAACGTCCTGGCCGAAATACTTGTCCGAAATCGCCTGGTAGGTGCCGTCGGCCTTGATCTCGGTCAGCGCCTTGTTGATCGCTTCCAGCAGTTCCGGCTCACCCTTGCGGATGATGACGCCGGAATATTCGGCGGCGTCCTGTTCGGCTGCGATCTTCACATTGGCGTCGGGCTTGTGCTTCTTGAAATCGAGGAAGGACAGGCTGTCGTTGATCGTGGCGTCGGCGCGACCGGTCAGGACGAGCTGGATCGACTGGTCGAAGCCATCGGTGCCGACCAGCTCTGCACCGGCCTCCTGGGCCAACTTGCCGAAGTTGCTGGTCAGCGACTGGGCGGATTTCTTGCCCTTGAGGTCGGCGAAGCCCTTGATGCTGTCGTCGTCGGCGCGCACGATCAGAACGGCCTTCGAAGCGATGTAGGGTTCGGAGAAATCGTATTTCTGCTTGCGCGCCTCGGTGATGCCCACCTGGTTGATCACGGCGTCATAGCGCTTGGCGTCGAGGCCGGCGATCAGGCCGTCCCACTTGCCTTCGAGGAACTCGGCCTTGACGCCAAGCTTGTTTGCGATCGCTTCGCCGATCTCGACGTCGAAGCCGACAAGCTTGCCGCTGGTGTCGTGGAACGTGAAGGGCGCGTAGGTGCCTTCGGTGCCGATTTTCAGCGCGCCGGCCGACTGGACGGCGGCGAGGTTTTCGCCGGCAAGGGCCGGGGCGAAGACGGCAACCTGGACAGCCGCAGCGGCGGCGAGGGTCTTCAACCAGTTCATCTTTGGACTCCGTTTCTGGCTCAACTGTTCGATGGGCGATCAATCGCAGAAATCCCTGCAGAACGATGGGCAGAAAACTGCGATTTGTTCGGGAAAACGCAAATATTTTTCTCATTCATTGCTTCAAGATAGGCACCGGAGGACAGGCTTCAACCGGCCCGGCAGGACATTCTCAGGTTGAGTTATCGCTGTGCGTTTCCTGTTTTTAGGGTCTTGCCAAGCGCCGAAACACGGACAATTGATGGGTACCCAGAAAAACAACGGGGAGGAAAAAAATGGCAAACAGACTGATTGGCTTTCGTGCAGCACTTCTGGCCGGTGCGATCCTGCTGGGGGCAAGCCCGGCGCTCGCCGAAGCGGTGCTTCACCGCGGCAATGCCGGCGAACCGCAGACCCTCGACCAGGCACACACGTCCATCAACATCGAAGAGTTCATCCTGAAGGACCTCTATGAGGGCCTGACGATCTATGACGCCGCCGGCAAGATCGTTCCCGGCGCGGCCGAGAGCTGGACTGTTTCGGATGACGGCACGGTCTATACGTTCAAGCTCCGCGAAAACGCCAAATGGTCCGACGGCTCGCCCGTGACCGCGGAAGACTTCGTCTTCTCCTTCTCCCGCGTGGAAGACCCGAAGACCGCGGCCGGTTACGCCAACATCCTCTATCCGATCAAGAACGCCGAGAAGGCCAACAAGGGCGAGGTCGGCCTCGATCAGCTCGGTCTCAAGGCCGTCGACGCCAAGACGCTGGAAGTGACGCTGGAACGCCCGACGCCGTTCTTCCTCGAACTGCTCGCGCACCAGACGGCGCTGCCGGTCTCCAAGGCGAGCGTCGAGAAGAACGGTGCCGATTTCGTCAAGCCAGGCACGATGGTTTCGAACGGCGCGTTCAAGCTCGTCAGCCACGTTCCGAACGACAATCTCGTCGTCGAGAAGAATGCGGAATACTGGGATGCCGCCAACGTCAAGCTCGACAAGGTGATCTTCTACCCGATCGATGATCAGGCCGCGTCCGTCCGCCGTTTCGAGGCGAAGGAAATGGACCTCGTCTACAATTTCTCGGCCGACCAGATCGGTCGCCTGAAGACGAGCTATGGCGAGCAGGTCCACGTTTCTCCGACGCTCGCGACCTACTACTATGCCTTCGATACCCGCCAGGAGCCCTATAGCGACGTGCGCGTGCGTCAGGCGCTCTCCATGGCTGTCGATCGCGACTTCCTCGCCAAGGAAATCTACTCCGGTTCGCAGCTTCCGGCCTATTCCATGGTGCCTCCGGGCATGCAGGGCTACGAGCCGGCGATGGCCGATTTCGGCGCTCTCTCCCAGCTCGACCGCGAAGACAAGGCGCTCGCACTGATGAAGGAAGCCGGTTATGGCGAGGGCGGCAAGCCGCTGAAGATCGAGATCCGCTACAACACCAACCCGAACCACGAGCGCGTGGCGACGGCGGTGGCCGACATGTGGAAGAACACCTTCGGCGCCGAGGTTTCGATGGTCAACCTCGACGTCTCCTCGCACTACGCCTACCTGCAGGAAGGCGGCAAGTTCAACGTCGCGCGTGCCGGCTGGGTCGCCGACTATGCGGATGCGGAAAACTTCCTGGCGCTCAGCACGAGCGGCAACAAGACCTTCAACTACGGCCAGTTCAAGAACGACGAATACGACGCGCTCATGAAGAAGTCGTATGAAGAACGTGATCCGGCGGCGCGCGCCAAGGTTCTGCACGAAGCGGAGGCGGTGCTGATGAAGGAACAGCCGGTCGCACCGTTCCTGACGCAGGCCGATCTGTGGCTTGTCTCCAGCAAGGTTCAGGGGTGGCAAGACAATGCCGCCAACCAGCACCTGAGCCGCTTCCTCAGCGTTTCTGAATGATCCGCTGCCGGTGCGTGGCCTTCTAGGCCGCGCACCGTTGCTCAGGAGTCCCGGTCATGTTTTCTTTCGTTCTGCGGCGCCTTGCCAGCGCCGTGCCGACGCTATTCATCGTCGTCACCATCTCGTTCTTTCTCATGCGCTTTGCGCCCGGCGGGCCGTTCAACCTCGAACGTCCCCTTCCGCCCGCCACGATGGAAAACCTGATGCGGGCCTACCAGCTCGATCAGCCGCTCTGGCGACAATATCTCACCTATATAGGCAATGCCGTCACCGGCGATTTCGGGCCGAGCTACGTCTACAAGGACAACTCGGTTGCCGAACTGATCGGCAAGGGCCTGCCCTATTCGGTCGAACTCGGCTTCTACGCGCTGCTGCTTGCGCTGGTCGGCGGCGTCATCATCGGCACCTTCGCGGCCTTGCGCCAGAACAGCATGCTCGATTTCGCGGTCATGTCGGTCGCGACCATCGGCGTCACGGTGCCGAATTTCGTCGTCGGTCCGGTGCTGACGCTGATCTTCGCCATCGTGCTGGCCTGGCTGCCGGCCGGGGGCTGGGGTGACGGATCACTGCGCTTCCTCGTCCTGCCGACGATTGCGCTCGCCCTGCCGCAGCTTGCCGTCTTCGCGCGCCTCACCCGCGGCTCGATGATCGAGGCGCTGCGCACCGACCATATCCGCACGGCGCGCGCCTATGGCCTGCCGGCAAAGTCGGTGGTGGTGGTGCACGCCATGCGCGGCGCGATGCTGCCCATCGTCTCCTATCTTGCGCCCTGCGCGGCGGCGCTGCTGACCGGTTCGGCCGTGGTCGAGACGATCTTCACCATTCCCGGCGTCGGGCGTTACTTCGTGCTCGGCGCGATCAATCGCGACTATACGCTCGTCATGGGCACGGTCGTGCTGATCGCCATCTTCGTCATCGTGTTCAATCTGCTGGTCGACATTCTCTATGGCCTGCTCGATCCGAGGGTTCGCCATGACTGATACCGTGGCTGCTTCCACTCCACAGGGTGAGGTGAAGGGGCGCAGCCTCTTCCAGCTCGCCGTCCTGCGCTTCCGCCGCAACCGCCCCGCTATGGCGGGCAGCGTGATGCTGGTGCTGATCGCGTGCTTTTCCTTTTTCGGCCCGTTCTTCATCAGCCATGCCTATGATCAGGTCTTTTCCTCCTACGTGACCAGCCCGCCGAGCCTTGAGCCGCGGCCGGGCGCCGATGCACTGGAGGATGCGATGAAGGGTGTCGCGGGACGGGCGCGCGTCGAACTGCATTCCTTTTCCGTCGAAGGGGAGGCCTTCACCGCCATCGTCACGGCGAAGGACCCGATCGATCCGCGCACGACACGCTATTTCGACCGGGCCAACGAATTCGACAAGACCGTGGTCGTTTCGACCGAGGACGAGGGCCGCAAGCTCACGCTCACCGGCATCGTCGACCGGGAGTATTTCCTTTTCGGCACCGATACGAACGGCCGCGATCTCATGGCGCGCGTCATGCTCGGCGGACAGATCTCCATCGCCGTCGGCGTCCTTGCCAGTCTCGTTTCGCTCGGCATCGGCGTCGTCTATGGCGCGATCTCGGGCTATATGGGAGGGCGCATCGACAATGTGATGATGCGCTTCGTCGAAATCCTTTACTCGCTGCCCTTCGTTTTCCTCGTCGTGGTGCTTGTTGTCTTCTTCGGCAGAAGTTTCGTGCTGATCTTCATAGTCATCGGGGCGGTGGAGTGGCTCGACATGGCCCGCATCGTGCGCGGCCAGACCCTGTCCCTCAAGCGACGCGAATTCATCGGTGCGGCCGAGGCGCTGGGCCTCACGGACTGGCAGATCATCCGCCGGCACGTCATTCCCAACACGATCGGCGCGGTCGTCATCTTCGTCACGGTCATCGTGCCGAAGGTGATTCTGCTTGAAAGCTTCCTTTCCTTCCTCGGCCTCGGCGTGCAGGCGCCCCTGACGAGCTGGGGATCGCTGATCGCGGAAGGCGCCAACAACATCCAGTCGGCGCCGTGGCTGCTGATTTTTCCCGCCATCTTCTTCGTCGTCACGCTGTTCTCGCTGAATTTTGTCGGCGACGGCCTGCGCGATGCATTCGACCCGAAGGATCGCTGACATGGCGGACACCTTGAAAACCATGGATCCGATCCTCGCCGTGCGGGACCTGAAGGTCTCCTTCACGACGCCGGACGGGGCGGTGAATGCGGTCAAGGGCATCGACCTCGATGTCCGCCCCGGCGAGACGCTTGCCGTCGTCGGCGAATCCGGTTCCGGCAAGAGCCAGACCATGATGGGCATCATGGGCCTGCTTGCCGCCAACGGCGTCGTCACGGGCTCGGCGAAATATCGCGGGCAGGAGATGGTCGGGCTTGCGCCCAAGGCGCTCAACGAGATCCGCGGCGCGAAGATCACCATGATCTTCCAGGAGCCGATGACCTCGCTCGATCCGCTCTACCCGATCGGCAAGCAGATCGCCGAGGTGATCGTGCATCACCGCGGTGGAACGCAGAAGGCTGCCCGTCCGCGCGTGCTGGAACTGCTCAATCTCGTCGGCATTCCCGATCCGGAACGGCGCATCGGCAGCTATCCGCACGAAATGTCCGGCGGCCAGCGCCAGCGCGTCATGATCGCCATGGCGCTTGCCAACGAGCCGGACATCCTGATCGCCGATGAGCCGACGACGGCGCTCGACGTGACGATCCAGGCGCAGATCCTCAAGCTTCTGGCCGACCTGCAGAAACGCTTCGACATGGCGATCGTGCTCATCACGCATGATCTCGGCATCGTCCGGCATTTTGCCGGGCAGGTTGTCGTCATGCGGCGCGGCGAGGTGGTGGAACAGGGCGCGACGGCCGAGATCTTCGCAAGCCCCAAGGCCGATTATACCCGCATGCTGATCGAGGCCGAGCCGCACGGCCGCAAGGCCGAACCGGCGGACGATGCGCCGATCATCCTCGAAGGACGCAATGTCGTCGTGGACTACAGGATCGATGGCGGCCTTCTCAGCAGGCGGGCCTCGACTTTCCGCGCCGTCGACAATGTCAGCATCAGCCTGCGCGAGGGCCAGACGATCGGTATCGTGGGGGAATCGGGGTCGGGCAAGTCGACGCTCGGCCGGGCGCTGCTGCGCCTCATCTCCAGCGAGGGCGCCTATCGTTTCGGCAAGACGGACATTTCCGGCTTCGACCGGACTGACATGCGCCCGCTCCGGCGCAGCTTGCAGGTCGTCTTCCAGGATCCCTACGGGTCGCTCTCGCCGCGCCAGACGGTGGGCGAGATCATCACCGAGGGGCTTTATGTCCACGAGCCGCAATTGTCGCGCAGCGAGCGCGACAAGCGGGCGATCGAGGCGCTGAAGGACGTCGGGCTGGATCCGGCGGCGCGCAACCGCTATCCGCACGAGTTCTCCGGCGGCCAGCGCCAGCGCATCGCGATCGCACGCGCGATGATCCTGAAACCGCAGGCCGTTATCCTCGACGAGCCGACATCGGCGCTCGACCGTTCCGTACAGGGCCAGGTGATCGAGCTTCTGCGCGATCTCCAGTCCCGCTACGGGTTGTCTTACGTCTTCATCAGCCATGATCTGTCGGTGGTGCGCGCCATGTCCGACTATGTGGTGGTGATGAAAGACGGCAAAATCGTCGAGGAAGGGCCGACGGATGCCATTTTCAGCGCGCCGCGGGAGGCCTATACCAAGACCTTGATCGGCGCGGCCTACAATATCGCGCCGTGAACCACGGATAGCAGGGGGACGGATGGCCGAGGGTCGTTTGCCGCATATCGTACTTTTCTCGGGCGGCACGGCCTGCCGTTCGATCAATCTGGCGCTATGCGCAAAGCCGGTGCGGCTGACGCGCATCGTGCCGGCATGGGACAGCGGCGGCAGCTCGAAGGTGATCCGCGAAAGCCTCGGCGTGCTCGCCGTCGGCGACATCCGCCAGGCGCTGATGACCATGGCGCATGGCGAGGGCCGGGCGGGCGACGTGGTGAAAGTGTGCAATGCGCGCCTCACCAGCGGCACGGCGGCCGACGCGCAAACGGAATTCGCGCTCTATGCCGAAGGTCGCCATCCGCTTCTGGAGCGTATGGAACCGGGCCTGCGCGGTGCGATCCTCAATTACCTGCGCACCTTCCGGGCGGGGATTGCGGCGGACTTCGATTTTCGCAACGGCAGCATCGGCAATTTCATCCTCACCGGCGCGCATCTCGCCCACAATTGCGATATCAACACGGCCATCTTCGTCTTCCGCAAGCTCTGCGATGTGGCCGGCCATGTCTGGCCGTCGACGACGGCCGACGGCATCGACCTCTCGGCCGTCCTGAACGATGGCGCTGTTGTTGCGGGCCAGCACCGGGTGACGGCGCTTGGTGACGGGCCGGGCAGGATCGGCATTCGCGAGATCGCCCTTTCGGCGCGCGGGGAGCCGGTGGCGGCGAACGAGGCGGTCATCGAAAGCCTGGAGAGCGCCGACGCCATCGTCTTCGGGCCGGGCAGTTTCTTCACCAGCGTCCTGCCGCATTTCCTCGTCGATGGCATCGTGCCGGCGATCGCGCGCAATGTGTTCGCCCGCCGCATCTTCATCGGCAATATCCTGCAATGCCGCGAGACGCGGGGGCTGGACGTGGCGCGCATGCTGGAGATTGCCGCCGGGTTGTGGCAAGCGCGCGGCGGATCGGAGGTGCGGCCCTTCACCCATGTGCTGGCCAACCACCAACTCCTGCCCTTCGAGAAGACCGTTGGCGCCTTCGCCTATCTCGGCAATGGGGCGCTGGAGGAGGTTTGCGCACGGATCAGCGCCGAGGCGGTGATCGGCGAATTCGAGGATCCCTGGCAGCGCGGCCACCACGATGGCCGGGCCGTCGCCGACGTGCTCAGTTCGCTCTTGCCGTCGTAGGTTCCGCCAACGGCATCCATGCGCGCGCTTTGACGAAGACGAGGAAATCGTCGGCCGCCATCGGCCGTGCGAAGGCGTAACCCTGCAGGACATGGCAGCCGAGACGGCGCAGCAGATCGGCATGCGCCAGCGTCTCGACGCCTTCGGCGACCGTCTCGATGCCGCGCACCTTGCCGATATCGATGATCGAATGGACGAGGCTCTGCTGCGCGGTCGATTCCAGCAGGGGCAATATCAGCCGACGATCGATCTTCAGCCGCTTCGGCGACAGTTCGAGCAGGCTGACGATGGAGGCGTGGCCGCTGCCGAAATCGTCGATCTCGATCTCGATGCCGAGCGCCTTGATATCTTCGATCGCCTGCTTCCGTCCGTCATCCGCCGTATCGAAGGAGATCGATTCCAGCAGTTCGAAGGTCAGCGCGCCGGGCCGGATGTTCAGCCCCTTCAGTTTCTCGATGAGGTGTTCGTCGTGCAGGCGCTGGCTGGAGACGTTGACCGAGACGCGCGGGATGCCGAGCCCCTGGCTTTCCCAGCGTATCCTCTGGAACAACGCCTGGTCGAGGATCGTCTCGTCGATCTGCGCGACGACGTTGAGGCTCTCGGCAACCGGCAGGAAGACGTCCGGCGGAATGAAGCCACGGGTCGGGTGTTCCCAGCGGGCAAGGGCCTCGACGCCGACGATCTCCAGGGTTTCCGCGTCGAATTGCGGCTGGAAGAAGGGGCGGAATTCTCCCCGTTCGAGGCCGCGCAGGATATCGTCGCTGAGGCGCTTGATCTCTACCGTGCGAAGGCGCAGTTCGTCGTTGAAGGTCTCCATGCGATTGCGGCCGCGGCGCTTGGCCTCGTACAGCGCGATATCGGCATTGACGAGGAGCTGCTCGGCGGACTCCTCCGCGTCGCAGCGCGTGGCAAGGCCGATGCTTGCGCCGATGCGGCAGTCATGGGCCTCGATCGCCATCGGCTCGCTGATGGCCTCGATGAGCCGGACAGAAAGGGTTGGGAAATCGGCTGTGGCGGGGTCGCGGTGTGACAGAAGCACGAACTCGTCACCGCCGATGCGGGCAATGAAATCCTCGGCGGGAACTTGCGTGCGCAGCACTGTGGCCGCCTGTTTCAGCACCTCGTCGCCGGCGGAATGGCCGAGCGTGTCGTTGATGTCCTTGAAGCGATCGAGATCGATATGGAGCAGCGTCAGCGGACGCTCGCTGTCACTGGCAAGGGCAAGCTGCTGGTCGAGGAAGCGACGGTTCGGCAGTCCGGTCAGGGCGTCGTGCAGGGAATTGTGCTCCATCACGCGGCGGGCTTCCTCCAGCGCGCGGTTCTGCGCCTCGGCCGTCAGCTTGGCTGCAAGCAGTTCGGCCTGCAGCTGTGTGTCTTCCGTCACGTCCCAATTGGCGCCGACGATGCGTTTTGCGCCGGAAGAGACGCGATAGGTCGTGCCGTGCGCGCGAATGTGACGTATCCCGCCGTCCTGCCGCAGCACGCGGAAGCCGGTGATATAGGGTTGTTCCGTTTCGATGGCGGTGGCGAAGGCGCGTTCGGCCTCCTTCAGATCGTCCGGGTGAAGTGCGTTGCGCCAGTCTTCATAGCCGCAGACCTGCTGCGTCGGCGGCACGCCGTAGAGTGCGCGCATGCGGACATCCCAGGAAAGCACCGTCGTTTCGGTATCGTATTCCCAGACGCCGACCCTGGAGGCATCGAGCGCGAGCTGGAGACGCTGCGAGACGGTTTCGAGCCGCTCTTCCCGGTCCTGCAGCGCCGCGATATGTCGCTGGCGATCCTTCATCAGGTAGCCGACCCAGAACATCGGTGCGACGATGACGATGGCAAGCAGCGCAAGGGCGCTACGGAAAAAGCCGAGTTCGGCCGAGGACTGGAACCAGCCTTTCAGCGGCGCGCCCGACATGGTCCAGACCTCGTGGCCGATATCGATGGTCATCACAACCGGTTCGATGTCGACAGCAGCGGTGGTGCTGAAGAAGGTCCTGGCGTCGCCGCCGTCATGCGCTCGGCTCGAAAGCGTAACGGCGATTTTCAGATCGTTCTTGAAGCCGCTGTTGGCGAGCAGTCTGTCGAGGTCGATCACGGCGGAGGCGACGCCGAAGAAGGCATTGTCCGCGCCGGCACGGATCGGATAGCGGGCAATCAGGCCGCGGCCGCCCTGCACGAGATCGACGGGTCCCGTCACGATCAGCTTGTTTTGTTGCTTCACCTCCAATGCGGCGGCGCGTTGCTTCTCGTTCGTGCGGTAGTCGAGGCCGAGGCTACGTTCGTTGCCTGTCAGCGGATAGACGAGGGAAACGACGAAATCCGGCGCAATGGCGAGGCTGCGCAGTTCGTTGTCCTCGTCAAAGATACGGCTGGCGAGATCGGCAAAGCGGGCGGGGGGCATTCGCGGCTCGGTCGAGAGCGTAGCGACGAGGCCCTGTACGAGTTTGACATTGCCGAGGATATTGCCCTCGAGGCGCGAGCGCAGCAATCCGAGCTGTTCGGTGGTGAAGGAACGGAGATACTCTTCCTCGAGCCGGCGCTTCTGCGCATCGGCGAGGAGGGCGGCGACCAGGACGGCAAAGGCGACGACGATGGCGGGGATATAGTATCCCAGCCCCCGGACGGATGATGGAGCATGCGGGTCGTTCATCGTGTTCCGTTCGTCTCAGTGTGGTCGCCCTTTGCCGGGGCTGCTCATCGGGGGAGGATGCCAGATGCAACTTAATATTTACTGACGGTTGCGGAGGCTTCCCGCTGCGGCTCGTTCGGGTTTCCTCCCAACCCGATGCGGATGGGCGGCACAGGTGCTGGCGGCCACCATCTTTGTCGGCGTGCAGCAAGTTGAGGCGGGCCTTTCCGAGAGTGTGGGATGCACCCTGCAATCGCAACGCGTTTCTATTGCAAAAGCCCCCGTCTTCGCCCAATCTCGAAAGCGCTTTGAAGGCGGCAACAAACGTCATGCCTTGTGCCGCCTGCGCAGTCTGATTTTTGCGATTTTCTGCAATATATGGAATGCTTTGCCCGGACGGGCTTTCCCAAACGTGGTGAAAATGCCGCCAGGGTTCCCGCACAATGAAAGGTCATCTCATGCGCCCAGTCGTCAAATTTCTCGGAGCAGCTCTGGCCCTCGGCATCGCCGCCGGTGCCGCCCAGGCCCAGGTCGTCGTCTCGTCGAAGATCGACACCGAAGGCGGAGTTCTCGGCAATGTCATCCTCGCCGTGCTGAATGCCAATGGCATTGAGACGACGGACCGTGTGCAGCTCGGTGCAACGCCGGTTGTCCGTCAGGCGATCATCGCCGGCGAGATCGACATCTACCCTGAATATACCGGCAATTCCGCCTTCTTCTTCGAGAAGGCCGATGATCCGGCCTGGAAGGATGCGACCAAGGCCTATGAGCTTGCCAAGACGCTCGACTTCGACGCCAACAAGCTCGTGTGGCTGACGCCGTCGCCGGCCAACAACACCTGGGCGATCGCGCTGCGCAAGGACGTCGCCGAGCCGAACAAGCTCGTCACGCTGTCGGACTTCGGCAAATATGTCGCCGGTGGCGGTCAGGTGGTGCTTGCTGCTTCCTCCGAATTCGTGAATTCGGCTGCCGCACTCCCGGCCTTCCAGACGACCTACAGCTTCACGCTGAAGCCGGAACAGCTCATCACGCTTTCGGGCGGTGATACGGCCGCGACGATTGCCGCCGCCGCCAACCAGACGAACGGCGCCAATGCCGCCATGGTCTATGGCACGGATGGCGGCATCGCGCCGTCTGGCCTCGTCGTCCTGGAGGACGACAAGGGCGTGCAGCCTGTCTACCAGCCGGCGCCGATCATCCGCGAAGAGGTGCTCAAGGCCAATCCGCAGATCGAGGAAATCCTGAAGCCCGTCTTCGAAAAGCTCGATCTCGTGACGCTGCAGGATCTCAACGGCCGCGTCCAGGTCGGCGGCGAGCCGGCCAAGGCCGTTGCCGAGGACTTCCTCAAGAAAAACGGCTTCATCAAGTAAGCCGCGTTCGTCCTTCGCCCCTGCGGCGAAGGACGTCTCGCCCGAAAGGCGTTCATGACGGTACGGATCGACAAGCTAGGCGTGGTGATCGCCGCATTGCTGGCTTACGGTGCCTTTCTGGCGCCGTTCGCCAATTTCAGGGCCAACCGCATCGTGCCGGGGGAGGCGCGGTCGATCCTCGAGGCGCTGCCGTCCGGGTTTGGAACCGCTCTTGTCGCCTTCGCCGCCATCGCGATCGTCCTTATCGTGCTGAAGACGCCGACGGCGTTCCGGCTGGTGCTCGGGCTGGTGGCGCTGCTCTTGCTCGCCATCCTCATCGGCCTTTCCGCCGGACACCTGACGCCGCCGGACAATACCTATGCCCGCGTCTCGCCGGCCTCCGGCTTCTGGCTGACGAGCTTTGCCTTTGCGCTTCTGACGGCCGATGCGCTCGCCCGGTTGAACCCGCCGCCGCTTGCCCGCGTCGCGCTGCTCGCCGCCGCCGCCGCGGTGGCCGCCGCGCTCCTCATGTCCGGCGCATGGGACGGGCTGTCGATCCTCAAGGAATATGGCAGCCGCGCCGAGACTTTCTGGCTGGAAGCGAGCCGCCATGTGGTTCTGGCTCTTGGCTCGCTGGCGGCCGCAACGCTTGTCGGCCTGCCGCTCGGCATTCTCTGCCATCGGGTGGAGGGGTTGAGGGCTGGCGTGCTCAACGCTCTGAACATCATCCAGACGATCCCGTCCATCGCGCTCTTCGGCCTCCTGATCGCGCCGCTCGGCTGGATCGCGCTGCATGTGCCGGGAGCGTCGGCCATCGGCATCCGTGGCATCGGTGCCGCGCCGGCCTTCGTCGCGCTCTTCCTCTATTCGCTGCTGCCGGTCGTCGCCAATACGGTGGTCGGCCTTGCCGGCGTACCGCGCGAGGCCAATGATGCGGCCCGTGGCATCGGCATGACGGACCGCCAGCGTCTCCTCGGCGTCGAACTGCCGCTCGCCTTCCCGGTCATCCTCACCGGCATCCGCATCGTGCTGGTGCAGAATATCGGGCTTGCGACCATTGCGGCGCTCATCGGCGGCGGCGGTTTCGGCGTCTTCGTCTTCCAGGGGATCGGCCAGACGGCGATGGACCTCGTGCTGCTGGGGGCGGTGCCCACCGTGGCGCTCGCCTTCGCCGCGGCCATCGTGCTCGATGCCGCGACCGAACTCTCCAATTCCAAACCCGGCAGGGCCGCATGATCGAGATCGACAGCATCACCAAGCGCTACGGCGATACGACCGTCGTCGACAATGTCTCGATGACGATCGCGCCGCGCTCGATCACCGTCATCGTCGGCACGTCCGGCTCCGGCAAGACGACACTGATGCGCATGATCAACCGTCTCGTCGAGCCGACCTCGGGAACGATCCTGATCGATGGCAAGGACAACCGGTCGCTACCCGGCTACGAGCTGCGCCGCCGCATCGGCTATGCCATCCAGGGCCATGGCCTCTTTCCGCACCGCACGGTCGCGGAGAACATCGCCACCGTGCCGACGCTTCTCTGCTGGGAAAAGAGCCGCATCGACGCCAAGGTCAAGGAACTGCTGACGCTCTTCCAGCTCGACCCCGCCGCCTTCGGCCCGCGCTATCCGCATGAGCTTTCCGGCGGCCAGCAGCAGCGCGTCGGCGTTGCCCGGGCGCTTGCCGCCGAGCCGAACATCCTGCTGATGGACGAACCCTTCGGCGCGCTCGACCCCGTTATCCGCGCCAAGGCGCAGGAGGATCTGCTGGCGATCCAGAGGCATTTCGGCACGACCATCGTGCTCGTCACTCATGACATGGAGGAAGCCTTCCACCTCGCCGACAGGATCGCCGTGATGGATAAGAGCCGGATCGTGCAATATGCCGCGCCGGAGGAAATGCTGGTGAACCCGGCGACCGGTTTCGTCGAGACGCTGATCGGCGCGGCGGAACGGCCGTTCCGGCTCCTCTCCATCGGCACGGTGGGCGAAGCCGCGGAAACCGGCGCAGCCGAGGGCGAACCGCTCACCGCCGACACGAGCCAGCGCGACGCGCTTTCGGCGCTGCTTTGGTCCGGCCGTGAGGCATTGCCCGTCGTCGGTGCGGATGGCGCGCCCATCGGCCGCGTCACGCTTGCCGGCCTGGCCCGCCGCGCCGCGAGGCCGCAATGAGGCTGCTGCCCAACCTGCTGCGGCTTGCGGCGCTCATTATCCTGATCGCCTTCCTCGTCCAGCCCATGCTGTTCGAGCCGTTCCTGAAGCCGCTCGTGCAGGCCAATGCGCCGGCCATCTACAATCAGGGCAGCCTCCTGTCGCTGACGATCTCGCATCTCACCACCGTCTTCATCGCGACGCTTGCCGCGACCTTCGTGGCGGTTGCCCTTGCCATTCTCGTCACGCGGCCGATCGGCGCAGAATTCTTGCCGTTGTCGCGCAGCCTCGTGAATATCGGCCAGACCTTTCCGCCCGTCGCCGTGCTGGCGCTTGCCGTGCCCGCCGTCGGTTTCGGCGAGAAGCCGACGCTGATCGCGCTCTTCCTCTATGGCCTGCTGCCGATCTTCGAGAATGCGATGACGGGCCTGTCCACACTGCCGCAGGCCATCGTCGAGGCGGCGCGCGGCACCGGCATGACAGCATGGCAGCGGCTCATCAAGGTGGAAATCCCGCTGGCCCTGCCGGTCATTCTCGCCGGCATCCGCCTTTCGGTCGTCATCAGCCTTGCGACGGCGACCATCGGCTCGACGGTTGCGGCCAAGACGCTCGGCGAGGTCATCATTGCCGGCCTGCAATCGAACAATCTCGCCTTCGTGCTGCAAGGCGGCCTCGTCGTCGCGGTGCTGGCGGTGCTGATCTACGATGCATTCTCCGCCGTTGAGCGCGTGCTGGCGCGCCGGGCCGGGCGGGTGCGTTAGTCGTCAGTCTCGAGGTCGTAGACGAGAATGCCCTCGACACCGCCTTCGGCGGCGGCGACCAGACGTCCGCCGGTCTGCTTGTGCTCGGGATCCTCCAGATAGGCATCGCGGGCGAAACTGTCGGCGAAGTCGACGATGAAGCCATCGCCGAAGCCCTTGTCCATGCCTTCTTCCGGGCTGACATTGGTGCCGATGTGAACGGCAATCATGCCCGGCAGCCGGTCCTTCAGGGCATCGATCTCGTTGAAGAGCTCCGTCTTGTACGCGACGGAGATGGTCGGCTTGAAACGGATGAAGACGCAATGGCGGATCATGGCTGCTCCTATCGAATGTTGGCGCGGGCGCGCGGGCGCGCATCGTTGCGCTCGTGCAGGAAGACCTGGGCCGGCAGCGCCGGCAGGCCGCGGATGATGTCGGCACCCTTCTCGCCCACCATGATGGTCGGCGCATTGGTGTTGCAGGAAGGAACGCGCGGCATGACGGAACTGTCGCAGACGCGCAATCCGTCAAGTCCATGCACCTTCAAATCCAGCCCGACGACGGCGTCCGCCCCCGTGCCCATCTTGCAGGTGCCGACCGGATGATGGTCGGTCTTGGCATTGGCGCAGCCGTAGTCGAAGAGTTCGTCGTCGCTCATCACCTTCGGTCCCGGCAGGCGCTCGGCCATGACGAAGGGCTTGAGCGCCGCCTGCTGCATAATCTCGCGGGCAAGCTTCAGGCCCTCGATCGACATCTTCCTGTCGTGCGGGTCTTCCCAGTAGTTCGGGTCGATCAATGGGGCTGCGGACGGATCGGCGGAGGCAAGTCGCACCGTACCCTTCGAGCGTGGATGCAGATAGGCGGAGTTCAGCGTCACGCCGGCATTCTTCAGCCTCTCGACCCCCGCCTCGATGCCGGAGCCGAGACCGAGATGGAACTGGATGTCGGGCGAGCGGGCTTCGGCATCCGCATACCAGAAGCCGCCGGTCTCGAAGAGCGAGGAAGCGACGGGGCCGGAGCGGAACAGCACATATTGCAGGCCGGCCCAGAGCGTGCGGTGGAGTTTCGCGACGCCGTCATAGGTATGGTCGCCGGTGCATTCGGAGATGACGAAGAGGTCGAGATGGTCCTGCATGTTGGAGCCGACGCCGGGCAGGTCGTGTCTCACCTGAACGCCCACCGACTTCAGGTGATCGGCCGGGCCGATGCCCGATTGCTGGAGCAGCTTCGGCGAACCGATGGCACCGGAGGAGACGAGCACCTCGCGCTCCGCCCGGATCGTCTCGACGCCCCTTGCCGTAACCACCTCGACGCCGACGGCGCGGGTGCCTTCCAGCACGATGCGCGCGACGCGGGCGCCGGTGCGGATCGTCAGGTTCTTCCGTTCCTTGATCGGCGAGAGATAGGCGAGCGAGGCGGAGGAGCGGCGGCGGTTACGCTGGGTCAGCTGGTAGAAGCCGACGCCGGCCTGCTGGCGGCCGTTGAAATCGTGGTTGTAGGGAATGCCGAGTTCCTGTCCGGCGCGGATATAGGCGTCGCAGATCGGCAGGGCCGAGACCGGCATGGAAACGCCGAGCGGCCCGCCATAGTCATGGTAGTCGTCGGCAAAACGCTGATTGTCCTCGGCGCGCTTGAAATAGGGCAGGATCTCCCGGTAGCTCCAGCCCTCGCAGCCGTCCTCGCTCGCCCACAGATCGTAGTCGGCCGCATTGCCGCGGGTATAGAGCTGAGCGTTGATCGAGGAACCGCCGCCGATCACCTTGGCCTGCGTATAGCGCAGCACGCGGCCCTTCATGTGCGTCTGCGGCACGGTTTCCCAGCCCCAGCTGGCGACGCCCTTCGTCATCTTGGCAAAGCCCGCCGGCATATGGAACAGCGGATTCCAGTCACCACCGCCCGCTTCCAGCAGCAGCACGCGGACGGTGGGGTCTTCCGAGAGCCGGTTCGCCAGCACGCAGCCGGCAGGCCCTGCGCCGGTGATGATGTAGTCGTAGGTCGTCATGCTCTGTCCTCAGAATTTGCGGCCTAGAGCCGCCCGATGGCGAGCCCGCCGTCGAGATTGATCACCGAGCCGGTGGCAAAGGAAAACTTGCCAGATGCAAGTGCTGCTGCCGCTGCGCCGATGTCGTCCGGTTCGCCCCAGCGCTTCATCGGCACGAGGCCGCCGTCGATCAGCGCGTCGTATTTGGCCGAAACGCCGGCCGTCATGTCGGAGCGGATGATGCCGGGGCGGATTTCGAAGACGGAGATGCCGGTATCGGCCAGCCGCAGCGCCAGCCCCTGGCTGAAGGCGGCAAGCCCTGCCTTGGTCATGCAGTAGTCGAGCCGTTCGGGGGAGGTGAGGCCGGCCGAAACGGAGGTGATGTTGATGATTGAGCGCGGCCCCACGACCTGTTTCGAGTGCAGCATCGCCTTCAGAACGGCCTGCGTGAAGAAGACGGTGCCGCGCAGGTTGGTGGCGACGATCGTATCGAAATTCTCCGGCGCCAGATCGAGGAAATCGCCGCGCACGACGGAGGCGATGCCGGCATTGTTGACGAGGCAGCCGATGGCGCCGAGCCGGTCTTCGACGGCGGCGACTGTTGCGGCATGGCCGGAAATATCGGCAAGATCGCCCTTGAGATATATGGCGCGGCTGCCGAGCGTGGCGAGGTCGGCGAGCATGGTGTCGGTCGCGGCATCGCTGTCGCCGATGCCGGTGATGGCGATGTCGAAACCGTCAGCCGCAAGGGCTTTGGCGATGCCGAGGCCGATGCCGCGGCGGCCGCCGGTGACGATGGCGACGGGACGTGCGGATGTCGTCATGCGGCAAGATCCCTCGATTTGATGTGGTCGGCGACGCGCAGCGCCTGTGCGGCGACTGTCAGCGCCGGGTTCACCGCGGCCGAGGTCGGCAGGTAGGAGGCGTCGACCACGAAGAGGTTCGGATGGTCGTGTGCGCGGCACCAGATATCGAGAGGGGCAGTCGCCGGATCGTTGCCGATGCGCACGGTGCCGCATTGGTGCGAGGGCGTGCGCTTGTCGAAGGCACGGGCGAGCACGATGGGGAAGCCTGCCTTTTTCAGCGCGGCCTTGAGCTTCGTCACGAGGTCGAGATGGGCCTGCCAGTTGGTGCGGGTCCATTTCATGACGATCCTCTCGCGATCGACCGTGATGCGGCTTTCGGGATGCGGCAGATCCTCGCTCATCGCGTAGAAATCGATGGCGCGGGTGGCGACCTGTTCCAGCAGCCATTCCGGCATCGAGGGCATGTTGGCCTTGAGAATCTTTCCGGAGACGCGGCCGAGAAGCTGCACATTGCCGAGCGGCGGGCCACCATTGCCGTCCGAGAGGTAGTAGTCGTTGAAGCCGAAGCTCTTCTGGTAGACGGAGGTGTTGCGGTAGAAGGGCGACAGGCCGATGACCGCGCTCGAATTGTGGTTCATGAAGTTGCGGCCGACCTGGTCGGAGCTGTTGGCAAGCCCGTTCGGGAAGGCCTCTGAGGCCGAACGCAGCAGGAGCACGGCGGATTGCACGGCGCCGGCCGAAAGGATGACCAGTTTCGGCGAAACGCTTTCGGTCTCGCCGCCGCGCTCATAGTGCACGGTGGAGATGGTGCGGCCGTGCGGGGCGGTGGCAAGCCGTGTCACCCGGCAATTGGTGCGCAGTTCGACATTCGGATATTTCAGCGCTTCTGCGAGTGCCGTGCTCTCCGCGTCCATCTTGCCGTCATTGCTGTTTGGATGCGCGTCCCACGGCGTCTTCGCCTTGGCGAGCCAGCGGTTGATATCGACGCCGAGCGACAGTGAATAGGGGTGCAGCCCGTTCGCCTTCAGCCGGGCGCGGACCTTCGCGATGGCCGGTTCGTCCGGCACGGGTGGAAACGGGTAGGGGGCGGAATGGTGCGGTTCGGTCGGATCTTCGCCGAGCGTGCCACGCACATTGTAGAGCTTTTCCGCCGCCGAATACCACGGCTCCAGTTCCTCATAGGGAAAGGGCCAGGCGGGCGAGACGCCGTCGCGGTGGCGCATTTCCTCGAAATCTTCCCTGCGGTAGCGCACCAGCACCGCGCCGTAGAATTTCGAGTTGCCGCCGACATTGTAATAGTTGCCGGGGTTGAAGGCGGTGCCGCCTTCCTCGTACCACATCTCCCTCGGGCGGAAGTGGCCGCGCTGGAAGATGGCGCGCTGGTCACGGTTCTCCGGGCGGTCAGGCAGGTGATCGCCCGCCTCGAGAATGAGTATCCTCGCGCCCGTCGGGGCGAGCGCGGCGGCCGTGGTGGAGCCCCCGATGCCCGATCCGATGATGACGATGTCCGGCTGTGTGGTCATGATCTGCTCAGGCAATGCGAAGCTGGCTTGCGGGGTCGAAGAACACCGCCTTGTCGAGGTTGAAGGCCAGGCGGGCGGTCTGGCCGGCGGCGATGCGCACATCGGCGCGCAGGCGTGCCACGATCTGCTTGCCGCCGAGATGGGTGACGGCAAAGGTATCTGCGCCGGCAGGCTCGACCACCTCGATCATGCATTCGCCCTCGCCGACGGTGCGGGCATTGCGGTCCGCGCCGTCCGGATCCGTCAGGGCTTCCGGGCGAATGCCGAAGATCACGTCCTTGCCCTTGTAGGCGGCAAGCCCGCCCGGTGCGTTCGGCACGGAAAGCACCAGTGGCTCTGCCTGGTGACGGGCGAGCGAGACGGCGACGCCCGAGCCGTTGTTCTCTACCCGGGCCTGCAGCAGGTTCATTGCCGGCGAGCCCATGAAGTCGGCCACGAAGGTGTTGGCCGGGTTGTTGTAGATCTCCGAAGGCGAGCCGAATTGCTGGAGCACGCCGTCCTTCAGCACCGCGATCTTGGTGGCGAGCGTCATCGCCTCGATCTGGTCATGAGTCACGTAGACGATGGTCGTCTTCATGCGGTGGTGGAGGCGCTTGATTTCCGTGCGCATGTCGACGCGCAGCTTTGCGTCAAGGTTCGACAGCGGCTCGTCGAACAGGAAGAGTTTCGGATCGCGCACCAGCGCCCGGCCCATGGCGACGCGCTGGCGCTGGCCGCCGGAGAGCTGGCCGGGCTTGCGGTCGAGAAGATGGCCGATCTGGAGCATGTCGGCGACCTCTCTGATCGCCTTCTCGCGCTCCTCCTTCGGCACGCCGCGGATCTCCATGCCGAAGGCGATGTTTCCGGCGACCGTCATGTTCGGATAGAGCGCGTAGGACTGGAACACCATGGCGATGTCGCGCTTGGATGGGTGCAGGCCCGCGACCGAGCGGCCGTCGATGGCGATTTCGCCGGAGGTGATCGGCTCCAGGCCGGCGATCGTGTTGAGCAGCGTGGACTTGCCGCAGCCGGACGGACCGACCAGCACGAGGAAGCCGCCCTGTTCGATCTCGATGTTGATGTCCTTCAGGATTTCGAGCGCGCCGTAGGATTTGCGCAGGTTGCTGATCTTCAGGAAAGACATGGCTTTATCCTTTCACGGCGCCGGACATCAGGCCGCGCACGAAGTACCGCCCGGAGACGATGTAGACGATGAGGGTGGGAAGCGCGGCGAGGATCGCGCCCGCGAAATGCACGTTGTATTCCTTCACGCCGGTCGACGAGGAGACGAGGTTGTTGAGCGCCACCGTCATCGGCGTGGTGTTCGCCCCCGAGAAGGACGCGCCGAACAGGAAGTCGTTCCAGATGTTGGTGAATTGCCAGATGACCGAGACGACGATGATCGGGCCGGAGGACGGCAGCAGGATGCGGTAGAAGATCTGGAAGAAGCTCGCGCCGTCGATCTGGGCCGCGCGGACCAGTTCGGTCGGGAAGTTCTCATAGTAATTGCGGAAATAGAGCGTCGTGAAGCCGATGCCGTAGACGACATGCACCAGGATCAGGCCCCAGAGCGAACCTGCCAGCCCCAGCATGCCGAGGATGCGCGCCATCGGGATCAGCACGATCTGGAACGGAATGAAGCAGGAAAGTAGTAGCAGGCCGAAGAAGACGTTCGAACCCCGGAACTGCCACTTGGTCAGCACATAGCCGTTGAGCGCACCGATGATGGTGGAGATCGCGACGGCCGGCACGACCATCAGGATCGAGTTGATGAAGAAGGGGCGAAGGCCCGTCGGCTGCACGCCGATCTGCGCCGTCGACCAGGCTTGCAGCCACGGCTCGATCGTCCATTGCTGCGGCAGGTTCAGCATGCCGCCCTGGCGGATTTCCTCCAGCGGCTTCAGCGAATTCACCAGCATCACATAGAGCGGCAGCAGGTAGTAGACGGCGAACAGGAGGAGCGCGGTATAGATGAGGGCGCGCGTCAGCTTGCTGTGCGAGATGACATTGTCGGGACTGGGAGCGCTCATCGGCCTTTGCCTCCGCGGATTTCGGAATAGAGGTAGGGGACGATGATCGAGAAGATCATGACCAGCATGATGATGGCCGACGAGGCGCCGATGCCCATCTGGTTGCGGGTGAAGGTGTAGGAATACATGAAGGTCGCCGGCAGTTCGGTCGCCTGGCCGGGGCCGCCGCCGGTCAGGGCGACGACGAGGTCGTAGGCCTTGATGGCAAGATGCGCTAGCACGACGAAGGCGGAAAGGAAGACCGGGCGCATCAGCGGAATGATGATACGGCGATAGATGGTGGTGGTCGAGGCGCCGTCGATCTGCGCGGCCTTGATGATCTCGTTGTCGACGCCGCGAAGGCCGGCGAGGAACATGGCCATGACGAAGCCGGAGGATTGCCAGACGGCGGCGATCACCACGCAATAGATGGCGTAGTTGCGGTCCTTGATCCAGTTGAAGGCAAAGCTTTCCCAGCCCCAGAGATGCATGGTGTTCTCAAGCCCGATGCCGGGGTCGAGGAACCATTTCCAGGCGGTGCCCGTCACGATGAAGGACAGCGCCATCGGGTAGAGGTAGATCGGGCGCAGGATGCCCTCGGCGCGGATCTTCTGGTCGAGCAGGATGGCGAGTGCCAGGCCCAGCACCGAGCAGATGACGATGTAGAGCGAGGCGAAGATCGCCAGGTTGGAGATCGCCCGCCACCAGTGCGGCAGCGCCCACAGCTTGGTATAGTTGCTGAGTCCCACGAAATTGTAGGAGGGCAGCATCTTGCTGTCCGTCAGCGATAGGAAGCCCGTATAGGCGATGAAGCCGTAGACGAAGACGAGCACGATGAGAAAACTGGGTGCAAGCACGAGCTTGGGCAAAAGCTCCTGCAGCCGGTTTCGGCTATCCATGGGCGATACCACCGTTGTTGTGTGTTTGTCGGCGGCGGGGAGGCCCCTCGTCCGCCTGCCGGCACCTTCTCCCCGCAGGCGGGGAGAAGGGAACATGCCGTGACCTCGTCGTCTCCCTCTCCCCGGTTACGGGAAGAGGGGCGGGATGAGGGGCAGTCTTTCGCGTTTACTTCGCGCCTTCGACGGCGGCCTTGAGTTCCGTGACGGCTTCCTCGGACGAAAGCTCGCCGTTGAACTGGCGGGTCACGACGTCATAGATCGCGTTCTTGACGGAGGCCGGGTTGGCGTGGCCATGCGCCATGGAGCCGAAGAGCGAACCGTTGGTGTTCGCTTCCGCGAGATCCTTGATGGCCTTCTTGCCGCAATCGTCGAACGCTTCGTCCGAGACGTCGGTGCGGGCCGGGGCGGAACCCTTGACCACGTTGAAGGCCGACTGGAAGGCTGGGCTCTCGATGGCCGATGCCATGATGAGCTGGGCCGGCACCTTGTCTTCGGCAACCTTGAACATCGCGAACTGGTCGGAGTTGAAGGTGACGGAGCCCTGCGTGCCCGGGTAGCGCATGCAGACGAAATCGGTGCCCGGCTTCTTGCCGGCCTTGATGAACTCGCCCTTCGCCCAGTCTCCCATGAACTGGAGGCCGGCCTTGTTCTCGATCACCATGGCGGAAGCGAGGTTCCAGTCGCGGCCGGAGAAGTTGTCGTCGACGTAGGAGCGCAGCTTCGTCATGCGGTCGAAGGCTTCCTTCATCTGGTCGCCGCCGAGCGTGTCGGGGTCGAGGTCGATAAAGGCCTTCTTGTAGAAGTCGTTGCCGAAGGACAGTACGACCGCGTCGAAGATGGTGGCGTCCTGCCACGGCTGGCCGCCATGGGCGACCGGGGTGATGCCCTGTGCCTTGAAGTTGTCGAGCAGGGCAACGAGTTCGTCCCAATTGGTCGGCTCCTTGCCGCCGGCCTTGTCGAGCGCTGCCTTGTTGATCCACATCCAGTTTGTCGAGTGGACGTTGACCGGCGCGGCGATCCAGTGGCCGTCATATTTCGAGAACTGCTGCAGGGCGGTCGGGATGACCTTGTCCCAGCCTTCCTTGGCAGCCACGTCGTCGAGGTTGCCGAGCGCGCCTTCCTTGGCCCAGTCGAGGATGTCGAAGCCGAGCATCTGCACAGCGGTCGGCGCGTTGCCGGCCGTGACGCGGGCGCGCAGCACCGTCATGGCTTCCGTGCCGCCGCCGCCGGCTACCGGCATGTCGGTCCAGGAAATACCCTTGGTTTCAAGGTCCTTCTTCAGGACGTCGAGGGCTGCGGCCTCACCGCCGGACGTCCACCAGTGCAGGACCTCCACGCCTTCTGCGGCCTTGGCGGACAGGCCGCCTGTCGTCATCATCACCGCGGCGATCGCAGTGGTTGTCAGAAACTTGCGCATCGTATTCCTCCCGTTTGCAAGTTCGTAGGCGAGAACCTCCTCCCGCCGATTTCCCCGAGGCCCGAAAGGGCGCCGGAATTCTGTCTGCGGCTCGAATTGCCGCGCTAATTTAAAACGTTGTAAATTTGCAGAGTCAAGTCGTCGGGCATGCCGGCAGAAGACGCTTCGATAAATGCGCTAGATTCGGGCTCTTCAGGCGTTTCATGCAAACCAATCTGTCTGCTGCATTGCACGGAAATCGTTTTAAATTCTGTGCAGTGCAAGATTGCCGAAGGAGTGGCTCGCCGGTATGGTGCCGCCGATCGACTACCGCCATTCGAAGAAATGTATCCGTGTCCCGCATCGAAAAGCCCACCGACAGTGAACCCGTCCGCAATACGTCCCGAGCCGGCAAGCCGACGCTCAAGACCATTGCCGAACTGACGGGGCTGGCGATCACCACGGTTTCCCGCGCACTCGGCAATGCGCCGCAGATTTCGCAGGCGACGCGTCGGCGCGTGCACGAGGTCGCCGCCGAGATCGGCTACCTGCCCGATCGCGCCGCCCAGCGTCTCAAGACCGGCCGCACCAATGTCATTTCCGTCCTTCTCGATCCGCACGAGGAAATCCTCGGTTTCGGCACGTCGATCATGCACGGCCTGGCGCGGGCGCTCCAGACGACGCCCTACCATCTCATCGTCACGCCGAATTTCCTCGACGGCAGCAATGTCGATGCGGTCAACTACATCATCCGCAATGGCATGGCCGACGGCCTGATCTTCTCGCGCACCGAGCCTTTCGATCCGCGTGTGCGGCTGCTGCTGGAGAACGGTTTTCCCTTCGTCACGCATGGCCGCACGGAGTTCTCCACCCCGCATGCCTTCGTTGACTACGACAATTTCGCCTTCGCCTACGAGGCCACCAAGCGGCTGATCGTCAAGGGCCGCCGCAAGGTCACGATCATCCTGCCGCCGAAGCGGCTGACCTTCAACCAGCACATGCTGCACGGCTTCATGACCGCGGTACGCGAGGCCGGCATCGCCTACGAGATCCCGGAGGATCTCGACCTCGACAGCCCTGCCGACATGATCCGCGACCACATGCGCCGCCGTAGCACCGAGCCGGACCCGCCGGACGGGTTTACCTGTCCCGGTGAAGTTTCGGCGCTGGCCACGATCACCGGCATGAGCGACAACGGTCTTTCGCTCGGCGTCGAGTACGACATCGTCGCCAAGCAGACGTCGCGGCTCCTCAGCCAGATCCAGCCGAAGGTCGAGACCATCTACGAGGACCTGCCGGCGGCTGGCGAAGCCATGGGCCGCCTGCTGCTGCAACGCATCGCCGGTGATCCCATTGCGGATCTTGCGATCCTCCAGAGCCCGCAATTCAGCTTCCCGACGCCCTGAGCGGGCGGCAAAGCCGTTCCCTGCCGTGGTTGTCGGGAAGGTCTTGCTCATCGCGGCATCCACCAGCCGGTGCGTGCGCCGATATGCATGTTGAGCGTCTTGGTCTCCGTATAGTCCTCCACTGCATGGCGGCCGAGTTCGCGGCCAAGGCCTGACTGACGGTAGCCGCCGAAGGGCAGTTCGGATGCACCGTCCATGAAGGTGTTCATCCAGACCGTGCCGGCGCGCACCTTGCGGCCGATGGTGAGGCAGGTGTCGAAGTCGCGGCTCCAGACGCCGGCCGAAAGGCCGTAGTCGATGGCATTGGCGATGCGGATCGCCTCGTCCGTCGTCTCGAAAGTCAGGACCGAAAGCACCGGACCGAAAACCTCTTCACGGGCGACCGGCATGTCCGGCGTCACGCCGGAAAGGATCGTCGGGGCCATGAACTGGCCGAGGCCGAGATCGAGCGCCGCGCCGCCGAGCGCGACGGAAGCGCCGGCCTTTTCCGCGCCGTCGACAAAGGCGCCGATCTTTTCCAGATGCTGCGGCGTGATGATCGCGCCGACCTGCGTCGCCGGATCGAGCGGATCGCCGACCTTGACCTTCCCGGCCAATTCCGCGACGCGCGCCGTCACTTCCTCGGCGATGGACTTGTGCAGGATCAGCCGCGAACCGGCATTGCAGCATTCGCCGGCGTTGAAATAGGCGCCGAAGACGGCCGCGTCGATGAACTCGTCAAGATTGGCGTCGGGGAAGACGATCTGCGGATTCTTGCCGCCGAGTTCAAGCGATACCTTCTTGAGGGTCTGGGCGGCATTGGCCATCGTCAGGCGGCCGACGCCGGTGGAGCCGGTGAACGAGACCATGTCGACATCGGGATGCGTCGTCATCGGTGCGCCGACCTCCGGGCCGGTGCCGGTAACGATGTTGACGACACCTGCAGGAACACCGGCCTCGATGAGGATCTCACCAAGCAGGAGCGTCGAGCCGGAGGTCAACTCCGAGGGCTTGACGACCGTCGTGCAGCCGGCGGCAAGCGCGAAGGGCAGCTTCTGGCTGACGATCAGGAACGGGAAGTTCCAGGGCGTGATGATCGAGACGACGCCGATCGCCTCGCGCAGCACGACGCCGAGCGTGCCTTCACCGAGCGTGTTGTAGCTCTCGCCGTGCAGGTCGCGGGCAAGCGCCGCCGCATAGCGCCAGATATCGGCTGCGCCTCCCAGTTCAGCCTTCGCCTGGCTGATCGGCTTGCCGCTTTCGATGCAGTCGAGGAAGGCGAGATCGTCGGCGCGCGCGGCTATGAGGTCGGCTGCCTTCAGCAGGATGTTGGAGCGCGCGGCGCCCGTCATGTGCGGCCATGGGCCATGGTCAAAAGCTTTGCGGGCGGCGGCGATGGCGCGCTCGGCATCGGCCTTGGTGCCGGCCGGATAGCGGCTGACGACGATGCCGTGGCTGGGCGCGCTGCGCTCCAGCGCGCTGCCGGCACCTTCTGTCCACACGCCGTCGATCAGCATGCGGAAATCGCGTGCGTTGAAGTTGTCGAGCGCCTTTGGTCTCACATGCGCGGTCATTACCATTCTCCCTTGAACTCTGCGGGGCGCTTGCCGGTGAAGGCGGCGACGCCTTCCTTGAGGTCCCCCGTCTTGGCGACGAGGATCGAGCCGAGGGCCTCCACTGCCGCGCCGTTGTCTTCGCCGTTGGCAATCGCGATCATCAGCTTGGAAACCTCCGTCGCCGCCGGGCCGCGCGCGGTGATGCGCGCCGCATAGGCCTTGGCGGCTTCGACGGCCGTTCCCGTCTCGACGACCTGATCGACGATGCCGAGCGTTGCGGCTTGCTCCGCCGTCAGCACTTCGCCGCCGATAAGCATGCGGCGCACGGCCTGCGCGCCGAAGCGCTTGACCAGCCGCTGCGTACCGGACCAGCCGGGCACCATGCCGAGGCCCGCTTCCGGCAGGCCGATCTTCACCTGGGCTTCCGCGATACGGATATCTGCCGCAGCCGCAAGTTCCAACCCGCCGCCCAGCGCATGGCCGTTGACGGCGGCGATCAGCGGCATACGCAGCGTTGCCAGCCGTTCGAAGACGCGGTGGCCGAAACGCACCCAGGCATGGCCGAATTCGTTGGCTTCCATGTCCGCCCAGGCGCGGATATCGCCGCCGGCGGAAAAGGCCTTGCCCTCGCCGGTGAGGATTGCGACGCGCACGGCTGCATTGGCTTCCACCGCGTCGCAGGCGGCGGACAGCTCCTTCAGCATATCGATGTCGAAGGCGTTCAGCTTTTCCGGCCGCGCGACTGATATCGTCGCGACCGTGCCTTCAAGGCTTATGCGGATGCGCGGCTCAGCCATGGTTCGCTCCTGTCAGCCGACGCTCAGCCTTGCGGGGCAGCGTCAGTCCGATCGGTGCGTCGGTGAAGAGCGCGGCGTCCATGACCTTCAGGTCCGGCGAGACGATGAGGTCGAATTCCGACTGGTCGAGGATATGCGCCTGAAGGTCGACGCCTGGTGCAATCTCGGCCAGCACGATGCCGTCAGGCGTCAGCTTCATCACGCAGCGCTCGGTGACATAGGTGATGTCCTGCCCCTGCGCCACGCCGCGCGGGCCGGAGAAGGTGACGTGTTCGACTGCGTTGACCAGTTTCTTCAGCTTGCCTTCCTTCTCGATCACCAGCCTGCCGCCTTCGACCGCGAGCTTGGCGCCGGCATTGAACATGCCGGAGAAAACGACCTTCTTCGCCCGTGCGGTGATGTCGACGAAGCCGCCGCAGCCTGCCGTCACATGCGGACGGAAGGAAAGTTTCGAGACGTTGACCGACCCGTCCCTGCCGATCTCCAGGAAGGAGAGCAGCGAGGCGTCGAAGCCGGCGCCCTGGAAATAGGTGAACTGGTAGGGCGAGGGCATGAAGGCGTCGGCATTGGAGGCGCAGCCGAAGGCGAAATCGAGCAGCGGCACGCCGCCGACCGCACCCTGTTCGATCACCCAGGTGACGGCGCCATGCAGGCCCTCCTCCAGGAGGATGCGCGGCACGTTGGCGGAAATGCCGAAGCCGAGATTGACGGCGCTGCCGGCCTGAAGCTCCTGCGCGACGCGGCGGGCGATGACCTTCTGGATGTTGAACTCCGGAACGCGGAAGCTGTCGAGCGGCCGGAAGATCTCTCCCGATATGGCGGGGTCGTAAAGCGTTTGCGTCGTTTGCTTCTGGTCCGGGTCGACCACGATATAATCCACCAGAACGCCCGGCACGCGCACGTCGTGCGGCTTCAGCGAGCCTTCCTTGGTGATGCGCTTGACCTGAGCGATGACGATGCCGCCATTGTTGCGGGCGGCGAGCGCCTGGTCGAGCCCGCCGAGCGTGGCGCCCTCGTGCTCGTAGGTCAGGTTGCCGCGCTCGTCGGCGGTGGTGGCGCGAATGATCGCCACCTCAGGCGCGATGGCCTTGAAATACAGCCATTCCTCGCCGGCGAAGGTGATCTTTTCCACCACCGGTTCGGCGGCGGCCGCAGCGTTCATCGCGCAGCCTTCGCGGCCCGGATCGACGAAGGTTTCAAGGCCGACCTTGGTGATGACGCCGGGACGCTTGGCGGCGGCCTCGCGGTGCATGTCGAAAAGGATGCCCGAGGGGACATTGTAGGCGGCGACTTCGTTCCTGCCGATCATCTGCCAGATCAGCGGCGGTTCGGACGAGGAGGGGCCGGACGGGTAGGAGCCGCCGATGATCGTCTTCAGGAGGCCCTTTTTCGCGATGTAGTCGACGCCCTTGATGCCGCTCATGTCGCCGGCGGCGATCGGGTGCAGCGTCGTGAGGTTCTGCGGATGGCCGGTCTCGTCGAAACGGTCGCCGATCGCCTTCAGCATCAGGTCCGGGCAGCCAAGGCCGGAGGAGGAGGAGACCGAGACGACGGCGCCGTCTGGAATGAGCTCTGCTGCCTGACGCGGGGTAATATGCTTGCTCATGGGTATCACAATCCGGTTTCGATGCGGACGGTCCCGCCCGTGCGCGCCGCCTCGACGACGGCAAGGCCGGTCGCCAGCGACCAGATGCCGTCCTCGCCCGTGGCGGAGGGCTGTCCTTTGCCGGCCATGGCGGCGTGGAAGGCGGAAAGGGCGGTTTCGTAGAGGTTGCGGTGATCGAGCGGCAGGTCGCGCTCGCCCTCGGCATTTCGCAGCGTCACCGTGCCAATGGCGCGCTGGGTCATCACGTTGCGGCCGATCAGCGAGCCTTCCGTGCCATGCACTTCAAGGCCGGTTTCGGCGAATTTCGTGGTGAAGCCGTCGTGGAACTGCGCGATCACGTCTTTCCTGAAACGCAACACACCCATCACGGCATCCTCCAGCCCCGCCTTGCCCATGCCGCCGGCCTGCGAGAAGGCGATGGCCTCCACCGGGTCGTCGTCGAGGATGAAGCGCAGCGTGTCGGCGTCGTGCACGGTGATGTCGAGGATCACGCCGCCGCCGGCTTCCGGCTTGTCGAGCCTCCAGCCCTGCAGGTGCGGCGGCAGGTAGACGGCGTGGAAGACGCGGGCGGCGAGCGGCTTGCCGATGCGGCCTGCCTTGATGGCCTCGCGCATCGCCCGGTGCGTCGCCGCGTTGCGTAGGTGATGGTTGGTCGCCATGACGACGCCGGCATCCTTCGCTGCCTTCACCATGGCGCGGGCGTCGTCGAGCGACATGGCAAGCGGCTTCTCGCACAGGATATGCTTGCCGGCCCTGGCGGCAGCGAGCGCCTGGTCGCGGTGCAGCTCGTTCGTGGTGGAGATGTAGACGGCATCGATGTCGGGATCGTTGACCAATTCGTCGAGCGCCGTCACCGACTTCGCGATGCCCTGCTCTCTCGCGTAGGCCTTGCCGCGTTCGGCGCTGGTGCTCATGACGGAAACGATCTCGCCGCCCGTCGCGCGGATTGCGCCGATCACCCATTCCCGGGCGATGGTGCTCGCCCCGATCAGTCCCCACCGTGTCATGCCGATATCCTCTTTGTCTTCTGGCCGGCGCCGCAGCTTTGGCGCACGACGAGGCGCACGGAGCTGACGATCGCCTCGGGTTCCACCCGGCCCGAATTGATCTGTTTGAGAAGGAGTTGGGCGGCGCGCCGGCCCATTCCCTGCGGATCGACGGACACCGTCGTCAGCGCCGGGACGGCTGTCTCCGCCTCGATCACGTCATCGAAGCCCACCACGGCGAAATCGCGGGCAGGCTCCTTGCCGGCGGCGCGCAGGCCGTCGCAGACGCCGAAGGCGGCGGCATCGTTGAAGCAGAGGGCGGCTGTCGGCTGGTCGGGCAGGAGCAGCGCGCGCTCAATGGCGGCAACACCGCCGGCGCGCGAGGCCGCCGTGCCGATGACGAGCGCATCGGGAGCGTCGAGGCCCGCTTGTTCAAGCGCATCGCGCCAGCCCTGTACGCGTTCGGTAAAGACCGTGGTGTTGGCAATGCCGCCGAGAAAAGCGATGCGGCGATGGCCGAGCGAGATGAGATGTGCGACGGCTTCCTTCGCGCCCGCATAGTTGTCGGACAACAGCGAGGAGATCTTCGCGCCCACCACGTTGCGCACCACGGCGACGACCGGGATGCCGCTGGCGGCGAGCGGCTTCAGGTCCGCCGCTTCCGTGCCGCGGGCAGGGGAGATGATGAGGCCGGAAATGCCGTGCTCGCGCATCGAGGCGATGACTTCGCGCTGGCGATCGATGTTTTCAGCCGAATTCGACAGGAACTGGACGTAGCCGGCCGACTGCATGACGATGTCCATGCCGACGGCCAGTTCCGCGAAGAAGGAGTTGGTGAGGTCGTTGACGACGATGCCGATGATCCGCGAGGAGGCCGACTGGCGCAGGTTTGCCGCGCCGCGGTTGTAGACATAGCCAAGCTCGCGGATGACTGCGTTCACCTTGGCGCGGGTTGTTTCGTTGACCAGCGGGCTTGCCTGAAGGACGAGCGAGACGGTCGACTTCGATACGCCGGCGGCGCGCGCAATGTCGACAACGGTCACTCGGGTCTTGTTCACGCTCATCCTCCCTGCGCGGCGTCCACCGCTGCTTGTTGATGCAGATTAATTGGATCGTTCCAAATATGTCAAGGGCGCTGATCCGAGTATTACTGCCCAATCCTTTGTTGTTCCTGCGCAGTTGCGCGCCGAACCCTTCGCTCGGCAGGGCTGCTCGCTGAAGAATCGCCTTGAAATTTGGAACGATCTAAATTATTTCCCTGAGAAACCCCTTGGGAGGACTCCATGCCGATCAGCCTTTCCCTGCCGCGCGCCGATGGCGGCATCGAAGCCTATGCCCTCGTGGGCACGCCCACGCAGCGGCCGTCCGCCGTGCCGGTTTTCAACCGCATTGCCTATGCCGCGGCCCATGTGGTTTCCAATCCGCGCCGCGACACGCGGCCATGGGAGGCGCCTGCGGTCGACTGGGACGCTACCCTGGCCTTCCGGCACCACCTCTGGTCGCTCGGCTTCCGCATTGCCGAGGCGATGGACACGGCGCAGCGCGGCATGGGGCTCGATTGGGCCGGCGCGCAGGAACTGATCCGCCGCTCACTTGCCGAGGCAAGAACGGTGCCGGGCGCCGACCTTGCCTGCGGCGCGGGCACGGATCATCTGGACCCTTCCGACGCCAGCACCCTGGACGATGTGATCCGGGCCTATGAGGAGCAGGTCGGGTTCGTCGAAAAGCACGGCGGCCGGGCAATCATGATGGCGAGCCGGGCGCTTGCCCGTATTGCCAGGTCGCCGGACGATTATCGCAAGGTCTATGGTCGCATCCTTGGTCAGGCGAAGGACAAGGTCGTGCTGCACTGGCTCGGCGACATGTTCGACCCGCAATTGAAGGGCTATTGGGGGGCGGGAAGTTTCGAGCCGGCGCTGGATGCCGTTCTGTCGATCATCGGGGAGAACCGCGATAAGGTCGAAGGCATCAAGATTTCCCTGCTGGAGAATGCGAAGGAAGTCGCGCTGCGCGACCGTTTGCCGGAAGGCGTGCTCTGCTTCACCGGCGACGATTTCAACTATGCCGAACTGATCGAGGGCGACGGGCGCAAATACAGCCATGCGCTGCTCGGTATTTTCGATGCCGTCGCGCCGCAGGCCTCAAGCGCGCTCGCCTCGCTTGCCGCAGGCGAAGTCGCCACCTTCCGCGCCGTCATCGAGCCGACCGTGCCGCTCTCGCGGAAAATCTTCGAGGCGCCGACGCAATACTACAAGGCGGGTGTGGTCTTCCTCGCCTGGCTGAACGGCCATCAGGACCATTTCACCATGCCATCGGGCATGCAGTCCGCGCGCGGGGCCATGCACTATGCCGATGTCTTCCGCCTCGCCGATCGGGCGAATGTGCTCGACAGGCCGGAGCTTGCCGCCGCACGCATGAAGAACCTGATGGCGGTGCTTGGCGTCGCTCAGGATTAGCTGTGGACGACCGGCCATATCGCCGGTCGTTCCGCTCATCCGGCGTTAAACTCGCTCCACGACATGCGCGACGGGAGCGGACAATGACAGCGAGCGAAGTGAAGATCGGCGAGAGCTGGAAGGCCCCGCTCTCGGCGGAGTTTTCCAGCCCCTACATGGCCGAGCTGAAAGCCTTCCTGCTGGAGCAGAGGCAGGAGGGGCGGCACATTTTCCCGAAGGGTGCCGAATATTTCCGGGCGCTCGACCTGACGCCGCTCGAAGAGGTGCGGGTCGTCATCCTCGGGCAGGATCCCTATCACGGTGAGGGGCAGGCGCACGGGCTCTGCTTTTCCGTGCAGCCGGGCGTGCGCACGCCGCCCTCGCTCGTCAATATCTACAAGGAGATGCAGGCGGATCTCGGCATCCCGCCAGCCCGCCACGGTTTTCTGGAACATTGGGCCAGGCAGGGCGTGCTGCTGCTCAACAGCGTGCTGACGGTGGAAATGGGCCGCGCCGCCTCGCATCAGGGCAAGGGCTGGGAGCGCTTCACCGACGCGGTCATCCGCACCGTCAACGAGCAGGACAAGCCCGTCGTCTTCATTCTGTGGGGCTCCTATGCGCAGAAGAAGGCGGCCTTCGTCGATCGCGACCGCCATCTCGTGCTGCGCTCGCCCCACCCGTCGCCGCTCTCGGCCCATAACGGCTTCTTCGGCACGCGGCCGTTTTCCAAGGCGAACGAATTCCTCGAAAAGCATGGCCGCAAGCCGATCGACTGGGCGCTGCCAGGCACGCCGGGGTGACCGGCGTCCACTGAGGGACAGGCTTCTTTTTCAGAGCGCCAGCGTCTCGTCCAGCAGCCCCATCACCTTTTCCGCATCGATGCCGATGCAGGCGTGCTGGCTCGGCAGGCCATCCCAGTTGCCGGGCGGGAAGCTGCGGGCGTCCGGCTTCTGGATCGTCTGGCCGTCGGCGATGCCGCCTGCAACGACGCGGATCGCGCCGCTGCGGGTCGTAAAGAGGTCTGGCGCGACGAGGTAGATGCAGGCGCAGCTGTCGTGCACCACCATGCCCTCGTCCTTCACATGCCGGCCGTAGAAATCGATGTAGAACTGCGAAATGTCCGACAGCAGCTTCAGGTGCCTGCCGTTCTTCGCGGTGAGTTCGGCGAGGCGCTTGCGTGTCATGACGGTCTTCATCGTCACGTCGAGGCCGACGACCACCACCTTCCACGGCGCGGTCATCACGACATCGGCCGCTTCCGGGTCGCCGTGGATATTGGCTTCGGCGGCCGGGGTGATGTTGCCGGGCACGTCGAAGGCCCCGCCCATGATGATGACCTGCTTGACGAGGCCGGCGATGCCAGGGTCTTCCTTCAGCGCATAGGCAAGGTTCGACATGCGGCCGACCGCGACCAGCGTCACCTCGCCGGGATTGGCCCGGACCGTCTCGATGATGAAGCGGTGCGCCGGGCGCGGATCGACCGGCAGGTCGATCGTCTCCGGCACGTCGATATTGCCGAGCCCGTCATGGCCGTGGATCATTACCGGCCAGTCGGTCGGGTTGCGCATCGGGTTGTAGGTCTTGCCCTCGCCGCGGGCGACCGGGGCTGCAATGCCCCATTCGCGCTTGAGGAACAGCGCGTTGCGCGTCGTCGTCTCGATGGAGGCGTTGCCGAAGACGGTGGTGATGCCGATCAGGTCGATCTCGGGATGATTGTGCAGGAACAGGAGCGCCATGGCGTCATCGACGCCGGGATCCGTGTCAAAAATAACCTTATGCATGGTCGGTCTCTTGTTTTTGCCGTTGTGGAGATCGTGCGTCTACTGGAAGCGGCCGATGGAGAAGGGCGCAAGCGCGCTCTCGCCTTCGCCGGAAAGCAGCCGGGCGATATGGCGGCCGGTCGTGGCCGAAAGCGTCAGGCCGACATGGCCGTGGCCGAAGGCGAAGGCGATGCGCGGATCGCTCGGATGCAGGCTGATGACCGGCAGGCTGTCGGGCGTCGAGGGGCGACGGCCCATCCATTCCGTGCCGCCCTCTTCCTGAAGGTCGGGCACGTAGCGGCGCATCTTCTTGCGCATGGCGGCGGCGCGCTTGTAGTTGGCCGGCGCATCCGGCGAGGCCAGTTCGACCGCGCCGCCGATGCGCAGCGCATTTTCGAACGGCGTCGCGACGAAGCCGTGCTCGGAAAAGAAGACCGGCATTTCCAGCGTGGTCGAGGGGTTCATGATGGTCGTGTTGTAGCCGCGCTCGGTCTCGAGCAGCACCTTGAGGCCCAGATCGGCGACGAAGCGGCGTGACCAGACGCCGGCGGTGATCGCCAGACGGTCGAAGGTGAATTCCCGGCCGCCTTCCGTGCGCACGACGACACCGTTTTCCGTCTGCGCCACGGAGGAGACGGTCGCATCGAGCAGCGTCGCCCGCTCGCGCAGCGCGGCCTGAAGCCGGCGCAGGAAGGTCAGCGGATATTCGAAGGTCTTGTAGCCGTCGTTGAAGATTGCACCGGCAAAGGCGCCCTGCAACGCCGGCACGCGGCGGCGCGCTTCATCTGTATCCAGCTTCTCGGCATTGCAGCCGATCAGTTGCGCGTTTTCCGCCTCGTGGGCGAATGTCTTGTCGCGGGCGGCAAGACTGTCGAAGACCGTCAGCGCGCCGGTGTCGCGGATATGGCCGGAAATGCCGGCGAAGGCGCCGAGACTGATATGATCGGCCTCGGCGGTCTTCATGAGATAGAGCATTGCAGCGCGGCTTTGCGCGGCCTTGCCGGCGCGGGCGGAGAAGAGGAATTTCAGGAGCCAGGGCGTCAGCGCCGGCAGGTCCTGCCAGCGCACGGTAAGCGGCCCGAGCGGATCGAGCAGCCATTTGGGCACGGAGAGCAGCATGTCCGGCCGGGCGAGCGGATCGATTTCCGGCACGGCCAGAATGCCCGCATTGCCGACCGAGGCCGGCAGTCCGCCAGCGTCCCGCTCAAGGATGGTGACGCTGTGACCCTGCTCCATGAGATTGAGCGCTGTGGCGCAACCCATGAGGCCGCCGCCGACGATACCGATATGCGCCATGCCGTCCCGTTTGCTTGTTCTGTCAATCGTTGCGACCCGACGCTGGCGAAGCAGCGAGGTCGGTCGCGCCGGACGATAGACGGAAACCGGGTGGCTGTCGACAGAGCGGCTGTTCCCCCGGGTCAGCCTACCTGCCTGCCTCCGCCGCCGACCTGCGGCTTTGCAGTACCTGGCGAAAGAAGGCGAACACGAAGACGATGCTCATCAGGAGCACGATGGTCGGTGCTGGCGCGCTGTCGAGCATGAAGCTCAGCCAGATGCCGAAGAAGGTGGCTCCAACGGCGACCGCGACGGCGACCATCAGCATGCTCGGGAAGCGCCGCGTCAGGAGGGCGGCAATGGCGCCCGGCGCCACCAGCATGGCGATCGCCAGGATGATGCCGACCGCCTTCAGTGCGCCGACCACGACGAGGGAGAGCACGGTGAGCAGGCCGTAATGCAGGAGCTTGACCGGCAGGCCGATGGCCGAGGCGTGCTGCCGGTCGAAGGCGTGCACCAGGAGGTCCTTGCGGAAGAGGAGGATGAAGCCGGTCGAGGCGAAGGCGATTGCCGCCGTTTCCACGAGATCGGATAGGGCGATGCCGAGCATGTCGCCAAAGAGAATATGGTCGAGGTGGATGTCCGGCTGGATTTTCACATAGAGCACGATGCCGAGGGCGAACATGCCCGAAAACACGATGCCGAGGATCGTGTCTTCCTTCACCCGGCTGTTGTCCTTGAGGAAGCCGGCTGCAAGCGCGCAGAACAGACCAGCGACGAAAGCGCCGGCCGCGAACGGCAGGCCGACGACATAGGCGATGACGACGCCGGGTAGCACGGCATGCGAGACCGCGTCGCCCATCAGCGACCAGCCCTTCAGCACGAGGTAGCAGGAGAGCAGCGCCATCGGCACCGCGATCATCAGCGTCACCATGAAGGCGTTCTGCATGAAGGCGAGCTGGAAGGGCAAAAAGACGAATTCGAGTGTCTCGTTCATGGCCGGGTGCCTTCCATGCTCTGGAGCGCCAGCCGGCTCCGGCGGCGGGCGGCGATAAGGCCGTGCTTGGGTGCGAAGAGGAAGGCGAGAAGGAAGATCGCCGTTTGCAGCACGACGATGATGCCGCCCGTCGCGCCGTCGAGGAAGTAGGAGAGGTAAGCGCCGACAAGGCTGGTTCCCGCGCCGAGTGCGGCGGCGATGACGATCAGGCGCTGGAAGCGGTCGGTGAGAAGATAGGCGGTTGCGCCGGGCGTCACCACCATGGCGATGACGAGGAAGGCGCCGACCGTCTGCATGGCAGCGACCGTCGAGGCGCTGAGCAGGGTGAAGAACAGGATTTTCAGACCCGTCGGATTGAGGCCGATGGAGCGGGCATGGTTCTCGTCGAAGAAGGTGACCATCAGGTCCTTCCATTTGAACAGCAGGACGAGGAGCGTCACGGCGCCGATTATGGCGAGCTGGATCGTATCCTCCGGGGTGACGGCGAGGATGTTGCCGAGCACGATGGTCTGGATGTTCACCGGTGTCGGCGACAGCGAGACCATGAAGAGACCGAGACCGAAGAAGGAGGAGAAGATCATGCCGATGATGGCGTCTTCCTTCAGTTTGGTCTTGCGGTTGAGGAAGAGCATGGCGGCGGCGGCAAGCCCGCCGGAAAGAAATGCGCCGGCCGCAAAGGGCAGGCCCAGCATGTAGGCGCCGGCAACGCCCGGGACGATGGAGTGGGACAGCGCGTCGCCGATCAGAGACCAGCCCTTCAGCATGAGATAGGCGGAAAGAAAGCCGCAGATGCAGCCGACCAGCGCGCTTACCCACATGGCGTTGACCATGTAGCCATAGGTGAAGGGTTCGAGGAGCGTTTCGATCACGAGGTCTTCTCCGGATCGCTCTCGCTATAGATGACGAAGGGACGCTCGTCGTCGGTGATGACCTTGATGGAGCGCTTGTCCTCATCGTCGTGCAGGTCGTGGCCGCCAAGGATGAAATGGCGCAGCACGCCGCCGAAGGCGCGCTCCAGATTGGCCTCGGTGAAGGTTTCCCTGGTCGGGCCGGAGGCAATCACCGTGCCCTTCACGAAAACCGTGCGATCACAGAAATCCGGCACGCTGCCGAGATTGTGGGTGGAGACCAGCATGACGCGGCCTTCGTCGCGCAGCTTGCCGAGCAGTTCTATGATCTGTTCCTCGGTGTTGACGTCGACGCCGGTGAAGGGTTCGTCGAGCAGGATCACCTGGCCTTCCTGCGCCAGCGCCCGGGCGAGGAAGACGCGCTTCCTCTGGCCGCCGGACAACTCGCCGATCTGGCGTTTGCGGTAGGCGCTCATATTGACCCGCGACAGCGCCTTGTCGACCATTTCATGGTCGTGCCTTGTGGGAATGCGCAGCCAGTTCATGTGGCCGTAGCGGCCCATCATCACCACGTCCTCGACGAGCACCGGGAAGGTCCAGTCGACCTCTTCGGCCTGCGGCACATAGGCGACGAGGTTCTTCTTCAGCGCCTCGCGCACGGACAGGCCGAGGATCGTCACCTTGCCGGCTGCGACGGGCACGAAGCCCATGATCGCCTTGAAGAGCGTGGATTTGCCCGCGCCGTTGACGCCGACCAGCGCGGTGATCGTGCCTTTCGGCACGGAGAAGCTGGCATGGCGCAGCGCCGTCTGTCCGTTGCGATAGGTGACGGTCACGTCTTCGGCGACAATGCCGTCCACCTTTTTCGGCTTGCCGCCCATCATCATTGCGAAAGACCCTTCACGATGGTCTCGGAGGTCACGCGCAGGAGGTCGAGATAGGTGGGCACGGGGCCGTCCGCCTCGCTCAGCGAGTCGACGTAGAGTACGCCGCCATAGGCGGCGCCGGTCTCTGCGGCGACCTGCTCTGCCGGGGCGGCCGAGACGGTGCTCTCGCTGAAGACGACATGGATATTGTGCTCGCGCACCGCGTCGATCACTGCCTTGACCTGCTTGGGCGTGCCCTGCTGGTCGGCATTGATCGGCCAGAGGAACAATTCCTTCAGGCCGAAATCGCGGGTGAGGTAGCTGAAGGCGCCCTCGCTGGTGACGAGCCAGCGCTTTTCTTCCGGCAGCGCGCCGATCTTCGCCTTCATCTCTTCCCCGAGCGCCTTGATCTTCTCGCCATAGGCCTTGGCGTTGGCGTCGTAGGTCGCGGCGTTGGCCGGGTCGAGCGCGCCCAGCGCCTTGCGGATGTTCTCGACATAGATCAGCGCATTGTTCGGCGACATCCAGGCATGCGGGTTCGGCTTGCCCTCATAGGGGCCTTCCACGATGCCCATAGGCTCGATGCCTTCGCTGACCGTGACATTCGGCACGTCGCCGAGATTGACGAGGAATTTCTGGAACCAGAGTTCGAGATTGAGGCCGTTCCACAGCACGAGCTTCGCGTCCTGCGCCTTCAGGATGTCGCGCGGCGTCGGCTGGTAGTTGTGGATCTCCGCTCCCGGCTTGGTGATGGATTCGACGATGGCCGCATCGCCCGCCACGTTGGACGCGATGTCCGCGATGATCGTGAAGGTCGTTACGACTTTCGGCTTTTCCTGAGCGAGGGCCGGTGCGGCCATGAGAAGCGGAAGGCTTGCGAGAAGGGCATTGAGCGAACGACGGAGCATCTGGTTCCTGATCTGCTTTTGCGAATGAGTTGCAGTAGACTATAGGGCCCTTTTGCAACCTGTCAATGCTATTGCAAATCATTCGCAAGAACGTGCCGAAATCGGACGCCCGGGTTTAAAACTTCCGAAACGCCCGGCAGGTAGAGTGCGCCAAGTTCGCGCGCTCTCGGCGCGTCCGTGTTCTGCGTTCAAAGAGAAGTTCGTCGCCCGTGAAGTTTTTTCCGACCTCGTTCCGCTTGTCCCGGAAACTTCTGATCATCGTTGCCGGTATTTCCGTCCTGACGGGGACGTCGGGTGCGGCGGCGATTTTCGTCGGCCGCGACGTGCTGCTCGGACCCTCGGCGGAAAAGGTCTCGGGCGCCGCCTGCACCACGGTCACGACCGTCCGCCTCGACCGCAACGGTCAGCAATGGCTGCGCAAATATGTGCGCTCGGACGCCAAGGACGGCGAGGTGCGCGTGAAGACGGCGCTGCGCGTTGCCGGTGCGCTCTCCAACGCCGAAGAGGCGGATCTCTACCAGGTCATCCTGCTCGATGCCGCCGGTCCCGTGAACCGTGCGGACATGCGCGGGCGCGCCATCGGCGCCGAAGTGCTCTTCGCACGCGACCCCGCCGCCATTCCCGGCATGAGCATGCCCTTCGTTGCCCGCTACACGGCCGGCACGCCTGCCCAAAACGGCGAGTTCTACGGCCAGCGCAAGGAACTCTCGTTCGACGAGATCAAGACCATCGTGACGGCGATGAAGGTGCGGGAGGATTGCTTCGATCCGAACGCTACCGAGGCAACCGAGACGGCAAAGGCCGGCCCTGCCGCCGAAGGTGAGCATGCGGGCGCCGAAGCGGAAGAAGGCACCCGCGAGGTTGCTGCCAGCGCGCATTGACGGTTTTTCCGTGAGCCGGGCGGCATATTTGCCGTTGTACAGCACCGCCCAACTTTGCTAGCAGAGGCACACGATTTTTACCCCATACCGGCACGGTGTGCCGACCTTCTCCCATGCGGGGAGGGTGAGGAAAGTTGACATGCCCGATCTCCTGCTTGAACTCCGCTCCGAGGAAATTCCCGCCCGCATGCAGCGCAAGGCGGCGGGCGACCTCAAGAAACTCGTCACCGATGCGCTGGTGGAGGCGGGCCTGACCTATGAGGGCGCGCGCGAATACTGGACGCCGCGCCGCCTGACGCTCGACATCCGCGGCCTCAACGCCCGCTCGAGCGACGTGCGCGAGGATATCAAGGGACCGGCAACCTCGGCTCCCGAGCAGGCGATCCAGGGCTTTCTGCGCAAGGCCGGTCTGGCCTCTGTCGCCGAAGCCCACGTCCATTCAGATCCGAAGAAGGGCGATTTCTACGTCGCGCATCTCGTCAAGCCGGGCCGCCCGGCCGACGAGATCATCGCCGACGTGATGCCGGGCATCATTCGCAATTTCCCCTGGCCGAAGTCGATGCGCTCCGGCGCCGCCTCGGCAAAGCCCGGTGCGATGCGCTGGGTGCGCCCGCTGCAATCGATCGTCTGCACCTTCGGCTCGGAAACGGACGAGACGCGTGTCGTTCCCTTCGAGATCGACGGGCTGGTCGCCGGTAACATTACCTACGGCCACCGCTTCCATGCGCCGGAAGCCATCACCGTGCGCCGCTTCGAGGACTATGTCGCCAATCTGGAAAAGGCGAAGGTCGTGCTCGATGCAGAGCGCCGCAAGCAGATCATCGCGACGGATGCCAACAATATCGCCTTCGCCAACGGCCTGGAACTGGTCGAGGACGAGGGGCTTCTGGAAGAGGTCTGCGGCCTCGTCGAATGGCCGCAGGTGCTGATGGGCACGTTCGACGAGGAGTTCCTCTCGATTCCCTCGGAAATCATCCGCCTGACCATCAAGACGAACCAGAAGTGTTTCGTCACCCGCAAGCCGGGTGCCGATACGCTCTCCAACCACTTCATCCTGATCGCCAATATCGAGGCGAAGGATGGCGGCAAGGAGATCGTGCATGGCAACGGCAAGGTCGTGCGCGCCCGTCTCTCGGACGCCAAGCACTTCTGGCTGCGCGATCAGGGCGACCTGCCCGACCTGGAGACGCTGGCGGTGTCTGCCGAAAAGTTCGGCCTCGACCTCGCCAAACCGCTCGACCAGCGCATGGCCAAGCTCGACGCGCTGAACGTCACCTTCCATGCCAAGCTGGGCACGCAGGGCGAACGCGTTTCGCGCATCCGCACGCTTGCGGCGGAACTGGCGAAGGTGACGGGTGCCGATGCTGCGCTTGTCGACCGTGCCGTGGTGCTTGCGAAAGCGGACCTGCGCACCGAAGCCGTCGGCGAATTCCCTGAACTGCAGGGCATCATGGGCCGTAAATATGCGGCGCTGCAGGGCGAGGATGCCGCCGTCGCCGAGGCGATCGAGGATCATTACAAGCCGCAGGGGCCGTCAGACCGAGTGCCCGCCGACAAGGTCGGCCTCACCGTGGCGCTTGCCGACAAGCTCGACACGCTGATCGGCTTTTGGGCGATCGACGAGAAGCCGACCGGCTCGAAGGACCCCTATGCGCTGCGCCGTGCGGCGCTCGGCGTCATCCGCACGCTGCTTGAAAAGAACATCCGCCTGCCGCTCCTTTCGGTCGCGCCGGATCCGGACCTTCTCGCCTTCTTCCACGACCGCCTGAAGGTTTATCTTCGCGACATGGGCGCGCGCCACGACCTCATTGACGCCGTGCTGACGCCGGATGCCGACGATCTGCTGATGGTTGCCCGCCGCGTCGAGGCGCTGACGGCCTTCATCACGTCCGAAGAGGGCCAGAACCTGCTTGCCGGCACCAAGCGCGCCACGCAGCTTCTTGCGGCGGAAGAGAAGAAGGGCACGGTCGTCGAAGGCGCGGTCTCGGCCGATCTTCTGAAGCTCGACGCCGAAAAGGCGCTCCACGTTGCGGTGGAAGCTGCCGCCAAGGGGGCTGCCGCGGCCGTCGCGACGGAAGACTTCCGCTCGGCGATGGAAGCGCTCTCCGCACTTCGCGCACCGGTCGACCAGTTCTTCACCGACGTGCTCGTCAACGACGAAGACCCGGCCATCCGCGCCAACCGTCTCGCGCTGCTGTCCGCCATCCGTTCGGCAACGGGCACGGTCGCGGATTTCTCCAAGATCACGGGGTAGGGGACGGGCGCTGATGGCCGGCAAGATCCTCATCAGCGCCTGCCTTGCCGGCCTGCCGGTCCGCTACAACGGATCGGCCAAGCCGTTGCTGCATGCAGCGGTCGACCGCTGGAAGGCGGAGGGACGGCTTGTGACGCTCTGCCCGGAACTGGCGGGCGGATTCCAGGTGCCGCGTCCGCCGGCGGAGATCGAAAACGGGCTGAACGGCGATGACGTGCTCGACGGGCGCGCGCGGGTGATCGAAATTTCCGGCGGGGATGTCTCTGCAGCCTATATCGACGGTGCCCGCATTGCCCTCGAAGTGGCGCGCGAAAACGGCTGTCGGCACGCGCTGCTGATCGATGGCAGTCCGTCCTGCGGTTCCGGTTTCGTCTATGATGGCACGTTTTCCGGCGCCCGGCATGCCGGGCAGGGCGTGACGGCGGCGCTTTTGCGCCGGAGCGGGGTCACCGTCTATTCCGACCGCGAGGTCGACCGGCTCGTCAGCGATTTGGGGGAAGATGGCTGATACGCGTACGCCCCTGCTTGAGGTCAGGGGCGCAAACGTCCGCTTTCGCGGATTCCTGTCAGCCTGGAGGGACTGAGAGGCAGGGCCTCATCAATATGGGCTCAGTTGAGCCGAAGTTCAAACATTTCCGGATCAAACTCGCGTGAGGCTGCCATCGTGGCCGCCTCCGCCTGCTGTCCGGCGTCCGCGTTGACGGCGCTGGTCTGAGAAGCAGCATCGACCCCAACGGCATCGACCGGCTTGTCCGCGTCGGCCGCCACAACCCTCTCGGCGGGCGCCTTGCTGACGAAGAGCACGGGCGAACCGCCCATCCAGGCTTCCGTGCGGAAGATCCTGCGTTCGCCATCCTGTTCGCGGATCTCGATCTTCTGCGTGCCGGGGGCGATGGCATCGACATGGTAGGTCGCGGCCTTGATCTTCTGCTTGAGCGTCGGGCAGTCGGTGCAGCGGATCGTCGAGATGCTGTCTCCCGAGCTTGAGCCCGCGACCGGCTGGATCGAACCTGCCAGGGCAGGCGCGGCAAGAAGCATGACGGCAATGGTTGGCAGCAGGATACGCATCACGGTTCTCCTCATCGTTGAAGGGAGAATAGCGCCCGCCGGTTACGGTCCCGTCAGGAGAAATGGTAAACTTTGATCTACCAGCCGGTTTTTGCCGGAAGTGTCAGGCCTGTTCGCGGGCTACCGCGCGCCAGCCGATGTCGCGACGGCAGAAGCCGTTTTCCCATTCGACCCGGTCGAGTGCCTGATAGGCCGCCCTTTGCGCGTCGGCAACGGTCGGCGCGACGGCCGTGACGTTGAGCACGCGCCCGCCGGTCGCAACCAGCGTGCCGTCCTTCAGGGCTGTCCCGGCATGGAACACCTTCCTTCCGGCATCGTCGGCCGGCAAGGAACGGATCGGCGTGTTCTTCTCGTAGGCGGACGGATAGCCCTTGGCGGCCATGACGACGGTCAGCGCCGGCGCATCGCGCCATTCGGCGGAAACCTTGTCGAGCCGGCCGATTGCCGCCGCGTGCAGGATCGGCAACAGGTCGCTTTCAAGCCGCATCATCAGCACCTGGCATTCCGGATCGCCGAAACGCACATTGTATTCGATGAGTTCGGGACCCTTGGCGGTGATCATCAGGCCGGCGAAGAGCACGCCCTGGAAGGGATGGCCATCGGCCGCCATGCCGCGGATCGTCGGCTCGATGATTTCCTTCATCGTGCGCTCGACCATGTCCGGCGTCATCACCGGGGCGGGCGAATAGGCACCCATGCCGCCGGTATTCGGGCCGGTATCGCCATCGCCGACGCGCTTGTGGTCCTGTGCGGAGGCGAGCGCCAATGCGTTCACGCCGTCGCAAAGGCAGAAGAAGCTTGCCTCCTCGCCATCGAGGAAGGCTTCCACCACGACTTCCGCACCGGCTGCGCCGAAGGCACCGTCGAAGCAGTCGTCCACGGCAGCCAGCGCCTCGTCGAGCGTCATCGCGACGGTCACGCCCTTGCCCGCGGCAAGCCCGTCCGCCTTGATGACGATCGGCGCACCCTGAGCCTTCACATAGGCCCTGGCGGCTGCGGCATCGGTGAAGCGCTGGTAGGCGCCGGTCGGGATATCGTATTTGGCGCAGAGGTCCTTGGTGAAGCCCTTGGATCCCTCGAGCTGGGCGGCGGCGGCCGAGGGGCCGAAGACGTCGATACCGTCAGCCCGCAGCACATCGGCCAGACCCGCGACGAGGGGGGCTTCCGGGCCGACGACGACGAAGGTCACGCCATTTTCCGCGCAGAAGGCGGAGACGGCGGCGTGGTCGTCTGTATCGAGGGCAACGAGTGTCGCGCATTCGGCGATACCGGGATTGCCGGGAGCCGCATAGAGCGTGGTCAGGAGCGGCGACTGCGCCAGCTTCCAGGCAAGGGCGTGCTCGCGTCCGCCCGATCCGATCAACAGAACCTTCATGCCCGCACCCTCGATCCGTCCTAGAGCAATTGCGCCTTTGCGTTTGCAATCGCGTCAAAATGAAAGGCAGAGCGTCTGGCTGTTTCGGAAAAAAGCGCAAATGCCCTGCTGGCTGGCGGGTTAAGGCTGCCGGACTGAAAGGTCAAGAGTTACGGGGCGTCAGAGCGTCGCTGCGCCCTTTTCCTCGATGGTGCGGCCGAGCTTTTCCAGTGCCGTGTCGATCAGGTGAACGTCCTCGTACCAGCCGTCGTCTTCCACCATCGCGCTTTCGGTGGCGGCGCGCTGGAGGGCGCGCGCTTCGGTGCGTAGTTTCTCCAGCCTGGCGATCTTCTCTTTGCGGGAGAGGCCGGCATCGTCGTGAATTGCCTGAAGCTTCAGTTCCATCGTGCTGACTGTCATCGGGAAACTCCTTGTTTTGTCAGCCGGAAAACGCAAACTGGTCCGAATCGTTCCACGGCAACGGGCCGGCGATGGTTAGCGAAACGGTAATGAAACGGGGCTAATGTTCATGCAATCAAAGGTTTCGGCGGCCCGCGGCGGGTCGGCCGGCAAAGCGAGGATTGTGTATTGAGTATCCGTGCATCGACCGCAATGACTGCGGCCGCTCTCCTTCTTGCGCCTGTTTCCGCCCTTGCGGGCGAGGGCGGTCATTTCTGGTCCGGCGACTGGTATTTGAAAGTCGGCGCTGCCGGCTTTGCTGCGCCGCGCTATGAGGGCAGCAAGTCCTACCTGTTCCAGGTCACGCCGATGATTTCGCTCGGCAAGGCCGGCAGCACGGTCCGCTTCTCCTCGCGCAATGACAATCCGGCCTTCGCGCTCATCGACAACGGCGCCTTCCGCGCCGGCGCGACCGGCAAGCTGATCATGCCGCGTGACGAGGACGATTCGGACGACCTCAAGGGCCTGACGGAGATAAAGCTCGGCGGTGAACTCGGCGCCTTTGCGGAAGTCTATCCGACGGACTGGCTGCGCGTGCGCGGCGAAGTGCGCCACGGCATCCGCAGCCATCACGGCGTCGTGGCGGATATCGCGGCGGATGCCTTCGTCGATGTGCGGCCGGACGTGCGCATTTCGGCCGGTCCGCGCCTGACCCTTGCCTCGAAGGACTATATGAAGGCCTATTACGGGGTGAAGCCGAGCCAGGCTGCGGCCTCCGGTCTTGCCGCCTACGATCCGGATGGCGGCATTCATTCGGTGGGTGCGGGCGCGGCGATCACCTGGCAGGTCAACGAGAAGATCGAGACCAGCGCCTTCGCCGAATACAAACGTCTCGTCGGTTCGGCGGCGGATTCGAGCCTCGTCAAGACGCGCGGCGACCGCGACCAGTTCCTGATCGGCGTTTCGGCCACCTACCGCTTCGATTTCACGCTGCCCTGACGCACGCCGCGACGTCGTGCCGGCTTGACCGGCGACAAGCGGCTTGCGATCTAGGTGCATGATCAGTTCACCCTCCGATTCCGGTCGCGTCGCCGACGCGCCCTCCGACAACTGGGTCTACCGCGCCCTGCCGCGCGGTGCCTGGCCCTATGCGCAGCTTGCCCGCTGGGACCGACCGATCGGCTGGCAGCTGCTGATGTGGCCCTGCTTCTGGTCGGCGGCGTTGTCGGCCAATGTCGCGGCGGCGGCCGGCACGTTCGAATGGACGCGCTTCCTCGTCCATCTCTTCCTGTTTTTCCTTGGTTCCGTCGCCATGCGCGGCGCCGGCTGTACCTACAACGACCTCGTGGATCACGATATCGACCAGGCGGTGGCGCGCACCCGCTCGCGTCCGCTGCCGTCGGGCCGCGTCACGCGCCGGCAGGCGAAGATCTTCATGGCACTGCAGGCGCTTGTCGGCCTCGTCGTCCTCCTGCAGTTCAATATCTTCACCATCGGGCTTGGCGTCGCCTCGCTGCTGATCGTCGCGATCTATCCCTTCGCCAAGCGCTTTACCGACTGGCCGCAGTTCTTCCTCGGCATGGCCTTTTCCTGGGGCGCACTGATGGGCTGGGCGGCGGAATTCGGCAATCTCTCCATTGCTGCCGTCGCGCTCTACATTGCCGCGATTGCCTGGACGATCGGCTACGACACGATCTATGCCCATCAGGACAAGGAAGACGATGCGCTGATCGGCGTGCGCTCCACCGCGCGTCTCTTCGGCGAAAAGACACGTCAATGGCTCATCGGTCTTTACGGGCTCGCGGTGCTTCTCATCGCACTTGCCTTCTTCATGGCGGGTGTCGGCATTGTCGCCTGGCTCGGCCTTGCCGCCGCCGCCGCGATGCTCGCCTGGCAGATCAGGACGCTCGATATCGACGATCCGGTGCAGTGCCTGGCGCTGTTCAAGTTCAACCACATCGTCGGTTTTTCCATCTTCCTTGCGCTGGCCGTCGCCATCCCCTTCGCCTGAGCATTTCAGACGCAACACGAAAAAGCCGGCCGCAGGGAACGGCCGGCTTTCTGGAGGTCATGTCTTCATCGCAGGCTCAACGGCGGGCGATGATTTCCCGGCCGTCGATCTTCATCTGGACGCCGAGCTTGCCGGTCGTGCGGCGCACGAGGAAGCGGGGACGGCGGTCGGCAAAATAGGAATGGCGGCGACGCGGCTTGGCGGGGCTGCTGCCGACGCTCAGATGGTCGTCGAGCGGGCGGGCGATGCCGTCGGCTTCCACCATGAGCATGGGGATGCGGTAGGCGTCCGCCCAGCTGCGCCAGTCGGCGGCGATGTCGCAGAGATCGTGCGCCACCAGCAGCGGGATGCAGAGGTCCGGATCGTCGTGGTGCAGTTCCAGCGTCACGGTCACGTTGCCGTTGCCATGGTCGATGGCGCGTGCCGCGACGCCCTTGAAGGCGCGGGCGGGCAGGGCGATGGACAGCGGCAGGCCGCTCGACGGCAGGACCTTGCGCAGGACAGCGCCGCGCTCGTCGAGGGTAATGGTGGCGTCGGTTCCTTCCGCCTTGAGCTCGAATGTCATCTGCTGCGGGAAGCGCTTGGGATCGAGCCGGAGCGTGGTGCCGGCCCATGCCGGCTTGGAAACGGTATTCAGCATGTCTTTCGCCCTTGTTTTCCTTGAGAGCCGGTGTCCGGTCTTCTCATCGGGACTTTTCGTCCTCTGAGGGCGAGAATAGGCGCGCTCCCTTCCCTGCCGCTTAAAAATCGCGGTTAAGAAAACTTTGCAGTTCCTGATGGTTAGCAAAACCGCACGGGCTAGGGTTTAGGAGAGGTGAACGCCACCGGCGACATTCGAACCGTCGCGCCGACAGGCCGGGACAAGCCTCGCGCGCGAAAATGCCGCCGATCGGCCTGCCGATGACTGGAAGGAATGGTTCCCCGATGCTGTCGACCTATACGAGCTACAACCTCATCGCGAAGGACATGTTGACGTCGCTGAACCGGACAGCGACGGAAACGATCAACGCGCGCGAAGCGGCGTATTACAAGGAGACCATCGGCAAGGTCGCCTCGGTCGATGAATTCCTCGACGACTACCAGCTCTATTCCTTCGCCATGAAGGCGCATGGCCTCGAGGAAATGACCTATGCCAAGGCCTTCATGCGCAAGGTGCTGGAAAGCGATCTTGCGGACGCCAACAGCTTCGCCAACAAACTGACGGACCCGCGCTACCGCGATTTCGCCAGCGCCTTCAGCTTTACCGCCTCGACCGCCGTGGCCCAGACCGAGGCGCAGCTCGACGAGGTCATCGGTCTCTATTCCGCCACCGCCACCAATGCCGGCGCGGCGATCAAGGAGGAGACGCGCTATTACAATGCGGTCATCGACACGGTGACGAGCGCCGATCAACTCCTCAACAACGACCGCCTGCGCAGCTACATGTTCACGGCCTACGGGATCAACCCGGCCACCTATTCGCGGCAGGTCGTCCGCGAGGTGCTGAGCAGCGATCTCAGCGATCCGAGCAGCTATTTCAATACGCATTTCGGCGCCAGCGCGGTCGATGCCGCAGCGGCGATCGAGGCGGCGCAGGATGAACTTGCCGGCCTGGAATCCAACGCCGCCAACAAGCCGCGCATTGCGGAGCTCAAGGCGCTGATCACGCAGCAGACCGCCATTATCAACAATGCCGGGAAGTACCATGCGCTTGCGGCGGACTTCAATTTCGCCAGCGACGGAACGGCGACCGCCGGCACGGTGCAGGATGCGGCGCAGAAGGCGAAAACGAACGAGCGCTATACGCTTTCCAATCCGCGTGTGACCTCGGCCGCGGCTTTGCTCAACAAAGAGTATTTCGAAAGCCGCATGGGGAGCATCACCACCGCGCAGGAAATCGTCAACGATCCGCGTCTCGTCTCCTATCTCAAGGTCGCCTTCGGTCTCGACAAGCTTGCCGTCGGCAGCCTGACGATACGCAACATCATCACGAGCGATCCGAACCCGGACAATCCCACCAGCTACGTCAACCTGTTCGGTGGCGCCGACAAGGAGAAGTACGTCGCGCTGCGCGCCGCCTTCAATTTCCAGGAGGACGGCACGCTTTCCGGCGGCGAGCCGGCGCAGACGAGCGCGCAGACCGCCGCCGCCACCCGTGGATACATGATCCACTACAACGACAAGGACGACGAGGCGGACGAACTCGCCATCAAGCGCTTCAAGAGCCAGATCGGTTCGGTGAAGACCGTGCAGGAATTCCTGGGCGAGGCGACCGTCTACAGCTTCGCGTTGAAGGCCTTCGGCATCGATCCGGCAAAGGTCTCTGCCTTCACCATCAAGAATGTGCTGAAGAGTGATCTCAACGATCCCAAGAGCTATGTGTACGGGCTGAAGGACGAGCGCTTCCTCGAATTGGCCAAGGCGTTCAATTTCGGGTCGGACGGCAACATCACGGCGCCGAAGCTGGCGCAGTCGGAAGCCGAAATCCTCGTCATGTCGCGCGCCTATATGACGGAGAAATCCCGCTTCGGAACGGCTGACGAGAAGAAACTCGCCGAGGAGGAGGCGAAATATTACTCTTCCGCGATGCAGAAGATCGACTCCGTCAAGGAATTCCTGACGGATGCGCGTCTTGTCGCCTTCGTGCTGGAGGCAAACGGCATCGACCCGACAAGTGTCGACGCAGCGTTCATGGCGAAGATCTTCACCTCGGATCTCGACGATCCCAAGAGCTTCGTGAACCAGCAGGCGGATCGCTCGTATCGCAAGATCGTCGCCTCCTTCAATTTCAATGGCCAGGGCATGGTCGAGCGGCCGGACGAAGCGAAGATCCAGTCGCGCCGCGGCATCTACGAGACGATCGACAGCCATGTTCGCCAGAAGCTGGAGGAGGAGGCGGGCAACGACAATGCCGGCGTGCGCCTTGCCCTCTATTTTGAGCGCAAGGCCGGAACGATTTCCAACCCCTACGATATCCTCTCCGACGATGCGCTCTTCGAGGTCTTCAAGGTGCTCTACCAGCTGCCGGACGAGATCGGCAGCGCCGACATCGACGCGCAGGCGAAAATGATCGAGCGTCACCTGGAGCTGAAGGACCTGCAGGATCCGGAAAAGGTTTCGAAGATGATCGTGAAGTTCTCGGTACTCTACGATCTCGACAATCAGACGATGACCGATCCCGCCCTTTCGGTTCTGACCGGTGCCGGCTCGGGCGGCGTCAGCGCCGACCTGATGATGTCGCTGGCGCAGCTTCGCACCGGCGGCCGATAGTTTCAGGCGATGACCACCTTGCCGGGATTCATGATGCCGGCGGGGTCGAAGGATCGTTTTACCCGCCGCATCAGGTCCATCTCGATCGGCTCGCGCACGCTGGCCAGTTCGTCGCGCTTCAGCTGGCCGATGCCGTGCTCGGCGGAAATCGAGCCGTGGTATTTCAGCACGATACCGTGCACCAGGTGGTTCATCTCGCGCCAGCGGTCGAGGAATGCCTGCTTGTCCGCGCCGACGGGCTGCGAGATGTTGTAGTGGATGTTGCCGTCGCCCATATGGCCGAAGGAGCAGATGCGCGCGCCGGGAATTGCCGTCATCACCGCGGCGTCCGCCTCTGCCATGAAGTCCGGGACGGCAGAGACCGGCACGGAGACGTCGTGTTTGATCGAGCCACCCTCCGGCTTCTGCGCCGGCGACATGCTTTCGCGCATGTGCCAGAGCGCCTTGCGTTGTTCTTCGCTGGCAGCGATGACCGCGTCTTCGACCAGCCCCGTTTCGATGCCCTCGGCAAGCAGCGCTTCCATCATGCGCGCCGCCGTGTCGGCCGTGTCCGAGGTGGAGATGTCGATCAGCACGTACCAGTCGTGCCGGCTGGCTAGCGGGTCGCGCACGCCCGGTATGTGTCGCGTGGTGAAGTCGACGCCGAGGCGCGGCATCAGCTCGAAACCCGTCAGCGCCGTGCCGCAGCGGCTGGAGGCGCGCTCGAAGAGGGCCAGCGCATCCTTCACGGATTTGAGGCCGGCAAAGGCGACCTCGTGGCCGAGCGGTCGGGGGAAGAGCTTCAGGACCGCGCCGGTGATGACGCCGAGCGTGCCTTCCGCGCCGATGAAGAGATCGCGCAGGTCATAGCCGGTATTGTCCTTCTTCAGGCGGCGCAGACCGTTCCAGATCTCTCCCGTCGGCAGCACGACTTCTAGGCCGAGGCAGAGCTGGCGCATGTTGCCATAGGCGAGCACGGCGGTGCCGCCCGCATTGGTGGAAAGGTTGCCGCCGATCTGGCAGGAGCCCTCCGAGCCGAGTGACAGCGGAAACAGCCGGTCGACGTTCTCGGCGGCCTTCTGGATATCTGCCAGCACGCAGCCGCCATCCGCCACGATCACATTGCCCACCGGGTCGACATCGCGGATGCGGTTGAGGCGGGAAAGAGACAGGACGACGTCCGCTTCCCCCTCGCGCGGCACGCTGCCGCCGACATGGCCGGTATTGCCGCCCTGCGGCACGATGGCGGTGCGGGTCTCGGTGGCAAGCGCCAGAATGTCCGATACTTCCTGCACGGAGCCTGGCCGCAGCACCAGCGGCGAGGTGCCGTGGTAGAGCCCGCGGCTTTCGACGAGATAGGGCGCGATGTCCTTCCCGTCGGCCAGCGCATGGGCCGGTCCGGTGACCGCTGCGAAGCGGTCGATGAGATCGGGCGAAAGCTTTGGCTGGATCACGGTGTCTTCTTCCTCTTCAGCCGCGCGGCGCGGCGGCGCGCTGCAGGCGGTCGTTGATCGCCTCGCCGAGGCCGGTCGCAGGGATCGGCGAGAAGGCGATGGAGCGTGCCCCCGTGGCGTCGGCCTGTTTCATATAGCCGAAGAGATTGGTGGCGGCTTCCGCCAGATCGCCGCTCGGGCTGAGGTCCAGCACGAGCGCCGCGCTGTCCTCGCCGGCAAGCGCCTTGCCGCCGAAGCGGATCAGGACCTCGCCCGGCCGGACGTCGCTGGCGTCGAGCCGCACCGGCGCATCGGGCGCATAGTGCGAGGCCATCATGCCGGGCGCCTCGATCGTCGCGCCGGCCTTGTCGTTGCGCAGGACCGGGCGGCCGATGACCCGCTCGACATCGGCGGCATCGAGCCCGCCGGGCCGGAGCAGCCGGATCGTCTCGCCCTCGACCTTGAGGATGGTGGATTCGAGACCGACGGTCGCCGGTCCGCCGTCTAGCACCAGTTCCAGCTTGTCGCCGAAATCCTCGGCGACGTGGTGCGCGCTGGTGGGGCTGATGCGGCCCGACGTGTTGGCGCTCGGGGCGGCCAGAGGGTGGCCGAAAGTGGAAATCAGCCGGCTGGCGATGCCGCTCGGAACGCGGATGCCGACGGTGTCGAGCCCGGCGCGCACCAGCGGGTGGATCGCGCTTTCCGGGCGGATCGGCAGGATGAGCGTCAGCGGTCCCGGCCAGAAGGCTTCGGCGATCCGGCGCGACAGCGGGTCGAAGACGGCGTGCTTTTCCGCCATGGCAAGATCGGCCATGTGGCAGATCAGCGGATTGAAGCGCGGCCGGCCCTTCATTTCATAGATGCGGGTGATCGCCTGCGGATTGGTGGCGTCGGCAGCAAGGCCGTAGACTGTCTCGGTGGGAATGGCGACCGGTACGCCGCGGCCGAGGGTTTCTGCAGCGCGCGCCAGCGCGGCCTGCGCATCCGTCCGCGTATCCACGATATCAGCCATGTCGTCCTTCCGTCGCTTTCGGCTTCCTTTACAGCGCTTTTCCGGCAAATGCCAAGGGCTGCGCCGGGCAAGCGAACATTGCCTAAAATTTGAACGGCCGGGTTAGAGCAGCCGAAAGCGCCCACTGCTATGAGAGGTTGAACATCCCGCACACAGGTCCGTATTTTGATGGCTCACAAGAAATCCTCTTCGACCGATATTGCCCTGCGCATCGCAACGGCCATGAAGCAGATGGGCATCGATGGCCTGCCGCGCAATTACGAGCTGGTCTACGAGGCCTATGCCGGCGGCAACCCGGACCTCGTGCGCGACTTCATCGCGCTCGGCAAATACAAGACGCAGGCCGCCCTCGACGAGCTTGGCCGCAGATATCTGCCGCACCAGCACGAAGCGAGCGTCCTGCAGCGCTCTGTTGGCGCTGTCAGCAACGAGATGAGCAATTTCATGGACCTGCTCAGTCAGGAACGCTCTTCGCTCAATGACTATGGCCGCCTGATCGGCGAGGCTTCGCAGGTCATCCGCGACGCGGGCGGTGCGCTCGGCAGCTCGCTCGAAGCCCTGCAACGGGCGACGGAGCAGCGGGTCAGCCACACGGCGGAAATGGTGGAGAAGGTTGCCGCGCAATCGGCCACGATGGAGGGCATCCAGAAGGAGATGGCCGAATTCGAGGCGATGAAATTCGTGGATCCGCCGACGAAACTCGGCAACCGCCGCGCCTTCAACAAGGCGCTTGCGCGGGTGTATGCCAATCCCGGCCTGCCGATGTCGTGCGGTGTGGCCGTTGCCGAGATCGATGCGGAGCGCCGCTTCTCGCCCGGTCAGATCGAGGTGCTGTCGGATCACCTCGTGACCTTCTACGGCGGCCTCATCCGTCAGGCATTCCCTTCGAGCGAGCTTGCAGTGCGTTTCGATGGCTTGCGTTTCGGCTTCCTGTTCCGCACGTCGGACGAGAGCGAGGTGACACGGCTCATCGACCTCTTGCGCGCCGCCTTCCAGACGGTGGCCTTGCGCGATCCGCGCACCGGCCGCAATCTTGGCAATCTGACGCTATCGGCCGGTGTGTGTATGTCGGATCGCGCCGATAGTCCGCTCGACCTTGCAGCCGCCTGTGAACGGGCGCTTGCGGAGGCGAAAGGCAGCGGCGGGGACCAGATCGTCGTCTATGGCCGCGGCGACGAAGTGCCGGCCGGAAAGGAATGGATGCTCTACAGGGCGTAAGCGAAGCTCAGAGCGCCCGGATGGCCTTGCGCAGCGCCTCGTTGCGGGCGCCGAGCATCAGCACGTTTTTCATGGCGCGCTTCGGATCGTTCGTGCGGAAGATGACGCCGTTGTCGCGCACCGTGCGATCGATCTTCAGGCGGCCTTCCACTTCCGTCGGCGCGATGGCGACGGCGAAATACATGCGGCCCGGCTTTTTGGAAACATCGGCGAAAAACTGCTCCTCCTCGCCGATATCGGCGAGAAAATTCGCCATGTAGAAGGCCCATTGCACGTTCTCGAATTCCGCAAAGCGCGAATTGGCCACCGTGATGTGGCAGTAGCCAAGATGGGGCGCCCCGGCCAGCGTGCGATGGAAGATCAGCTTGGGGAACTGGATGGACCGGTGGAACCCGTTGATGCGGCCGTGGGTGATGCTGCCCGCCCGCTCCAGCTTGCGGCCGGTGCGTTCGGCGATTTCCTCATAGGCGAGATAGCGTTTTTCCGACGGGCTCCAGCTGCGCTGGCGGTCGATCCGGCCGGTGCGCAGGAATTCCGTATGGGTGGCGTATTTCGGCGGGTTCGCGCGCTTGTAGGCGACGGCGTCGTAATATCGGAAATTCATCTGCTGCACGCCTCGGCACTCCATCCTCGCGCCCGGATCGGAGCAAAGATTATGGAGACGTGGTTAAGCATTCGTTTCTGCGCCATGCCTCATTCCTGCAGGCGGTCTTTTTCGTCGCAATATGACAACAGCCTTCCTGTCGGGCCCGTCGTGGTGAAAGGGGAGGTAGGTGGCCGTCGAAGATGAATTATCTCGTTGATATATAATGTGTTTCTTAATGCTGAGACTGTTATCTCACTGTGGCCGACTGTCGTCAAATCATGACGGCGTGTCGTTTTCCGGCATGCTTCTGGCAAAGTCCTGAGCTTAGATATAGACACTCAAGGTGCCGCTCTCGAAGGTGAGTGGAGAATTGGGAAGCCGGTTTAAATCCGGCGCTGCCCCCGCAACGGTGTTGGAGCAAGGTGCAGCAGAAGCCACTGGGCGAAAAGCCTGGGAAGGCGCTGCACCGGTCCGAAAGGACACTCCTCAGCCCGGAAACCAGCCTTGAGGAACGATCGTGACTGGCTGCGGCGGGCGGCCCGGAAGCGTGCAGTCCGTGCGGTTTGTCGCCCGAGTGCCGTCTCCTTCCGTGCGCCTCATCCAAAAAAAAGCAATTCCGGGAATGTGTGAAGCGGTTTTCCGTCCGGAATTGCGTGGCAAACATGGATATCGAGGATCCGGCATGGACATTCGCAGCGACGTGCTCCGCAAGCTCAAGAACCGGCGCGATGGCTACAGCCTCGAGCAGGCCTTCTACATCGACCCCGATCACTACAAGCTCGACCTTGAGACGATCTGGTATCGCGACTGGCTGTTCATCGGCCATGACTGTGAAATCCCGAAGGCCGGCAACTATTTTACCGTGCAGGTCGGCGACTACCCGGTCGTCATCACCCGCGATCGTTCGGGCACCGTGCGGGCCCTGCACAATTCCTGCCGCCATCGCGGCTCGCGCGTCTGCACGCAGCACAAGGGCTCTTCGGCCAAGCTGGTTTGTCCCTACCACCAGTGGACCTACGAGCTTGACGGCTCTCTGCTCTTTGCCCGCCACATGGCGGAGGATTTCGACAAGAGCCAGCACGGCCTGAAACAGATCAACTGCGAAACCGTCGGCGGCTACATCTTCATCTGCCTGGCGGACGAGGCACCGGATTTCTCCGCGTTTCGCGCCCTGGTCGAACCCTATCTTGCCCGTCATCGGCTCGGCGAAACGAAGGTCGCCTTCGAAAGCACGATCGTAGAGAAGGGCAACTGGAAGCTTGTCTGGGAAAACAACCGCGAGTGCTACCACTGCGCCGCCAATCATCCAGAACTCTGCCGCACCTATCCGGAAGCGCCGAGCGCCACCGGCGTGCAGGGCGCCAAGGACGATCCCGTCATCGCCGCCCACTGGGAAAAGTGCGAGGCTTCGGGCCTGCTGAGCGAGTTCCTGATGTCGCCGACCGGCCAGTTCCGCGCCGCGCGCATGCCGCTCATTCAGGACGCCGAGAGCTACACCATGTCCGGCGCGCGCGCCGTCCAGCGCCCGCTGTCGAATGACGTGCTGGAAAACCATATTGGCACGCTGCTGCTCTTCCACTATCCGACGACGTGGAACCATGTGCTTGCCGACCATGCCGTGACCTTCCGCGTGCTGCCGCTCGGGCCGGAACTGACGCAGGTCACCACAAAATGGCTGGTCAACAAGGATGCGGTCGAGGGCATCGACTACCGCCTCGACGAACTCACCCATGTCTGGACCGAAACCAACGATCAGGATCGCCGGATCGTCGAGGAAAACGCCTTCGGCATCCGCTCGCCCGCCTACCAGCCCGGCCCCTATTCGCCGCAGGACGAGGGCGGCGTCATGCAGTTCGTCGAATGGTACGTGAACTTCATGATGAAGCGGCTCGACGGCGCCAAGCAGCCGCTTTCACGGGTGGCCTAGCATGACAGCCGCCAGCCATTTCCGCCATTTCGACGAACTCCAGCCGTGGAATGATCGCCAGCACCTGCTGGAATGCACAGCCGTCACCGTGGAAACGGCGGATGTGATGACCTTTGCGTTCCGTTCGGATCGCGACAACTGGTTCCGCTACCTGCCGGGCCAGTTCGTCACGCTGGAATTGCCGGTGTCGGACGACGAGCCGGTCATGCGCACCTATACGCTCTCCTCGACGCCGTCGCGGCCCTTCTCCGTCGCCGTGACGGTGAAGGCGCAGGCGACGAGCATCGGCACGCGCTGGATGTTCGATCATTTGCGACCCGGCATGAAGCTGAAGGCTTTTGGCCCGCTCGGCGACTTTTCCTTCGTGCGCCATCCGGGCGAGAAATACCTCTTCATTTCGGCGGGCTCCGGCATCACGCCGATGATGTCGATGACGCGCTGGATGGCGGACTGCGCCCCGCAATCGGACGTCGCCTTCGTTTCCTGCGCCCGCAAGCCGGAGGACCTGCTGTTCAAGGCGGAACTCGAATGTCTCGCTGCTCAGATGCCGAACCTGGCGCTCGGCTTCGTCGTCGAGAGCCACAATCCGCGGGACGGCTGGCATGGGCTGCGCGGCCGGATCGATGCCGCCCGGCTCTCGCTGCTCGCATCGGATTTCCGGGATCGAACCGTCTTCTGTTGCGGTCCGGAGCCCTTCATGCGCGGCGTGCGCGACATGCTGAAGGTCTGCGGCTTCAACATGGAGCGGTATCACGAGGAGAGCTTCCAGCCGGCCGCAGCGCCTGCACCGGAAGAGATTGCCGTTCGTGCCGGCCCGGGCGAGCCGGATGCCGATGCCGTCTCCACCATTACCTTTACCATGGCCGGCAAGGACGCCAAATGCCCGCCCGGCCAGACGATCCTGCAGACGGCGCGAGCGGCGGGCGTGCGCATCGGCGCGGCCTGCGAGGGCGGCCTTTGCGGCACCTGCCGGGTCATGAAGGTATCGGGGGAGGTCGACATGCAGCACAATGGCGGCATTCTCGATGACGAGATCCAGGAAGGCTATATCCTCGCCTGTTGCTCGCGGCCGGTCGGCGATGTCTCGATCGAGGCGTGAGGCAAAAGGAAAGCCCCCGCTACCCGAAAGGGGCGGGGGCTTTCGGTATCAGTCGTTCTTCGCGCGGCGGGCCGGGAAGAGGATGACGTCGCGGATCGACGGGGCGTTGGTCAGCAGCATGATCAGGCGGTCGACGCCGATGCCGAGACCGCCGGCGGGCGGCATGCCCTGGTCGATGGCGTCGAGGAACTCGTCGTCGAGCTGCTTGTCCTTCTCGCCGCGGGCCTGCGCCTGCTCAAGCTGCTCGACCATGCGGGCGCGCTGCTCTTCCGGGTCGTTCAGCTCGGAGAAGGCGTTGCCCAGTTCCCAGGTGTTGCAATAGGTCTCGAAACGCTCCACGAGGCGCGGCTCGCCCGGCACTTCCTTGGCGAAGGGCGAAATGTCCTTCGGGAAATGCGTGACGTGGCTCGGCTGGATCAGCGTGCCCTCGACTTTTTCCTCGAAGATGAAGGCAAGGCATTCGCCCCAGGTCCAGTCCTTCTCGACTGCAAAGCCGGCGGCCTTGGCGGCGGCGCGGGCTTCCTCGTCGGACTTGATGGCGAGGAAGTCGATGCCGGTCGCGTCCTTGACGGCCTCGGGCATCGGTACGCGCTTGAATGGGCCCTTGAAGGAGATTTCCTTGTCGCCATAGGCAAACTCGGTCGAGCCGTGGATCTTTACCGCCAGCTCGCTGAAGAGGCGCTCCACGAGGTCCATGATGTCCTCGTAGTCGGCATAGGCCCAGTAGCACTCCATCATCGTGAATTCGGGATTGTGCCGGGTCGACACGCCCTCATTGCGGAAGTTGCGGTTGATCTCGAACACCTTGTCGGTCAAGCCCGAGACCAGCGTGCGCTTCAGGAACAGTTCCGGCGCGATGCGCAGGTACATGTCGAGCTTCAGCGTGTTGTGGTGCGTCTTGAAGGGCTCTGCCGTTGCGCCGCCATAGACCGAATGCAGCATGGGCGTCTCGACTTCCATGAAGCCGTCGTTTTCCATGAAGCGGCGGATGCCGGAGACGATCTTCGAGCGCTGCTGGAAGCGCAGCTTGGATTCCTCGTTGGTCATGATGTCGAGGTGGCGCTTGCGGTAGCGGATTTCGATATCCGCCACGCCGTGCCACTTCTCGGGCATCGGCAGCAGGGTCTTCGTCAGCATGACGATATCCTGCGCGTTGATCGTCAGTTCCCCGCGCTTGGTGCGGCGCACGACACCGGTCACGCCGATGATGTCGCCGATGTCGATCATCGGCAGCAGCGCGCGGGCCTCTTCCGGCGTGGTGTCCTTGTGGGAGAAGATCTGGATCTTGCCGGAGGCGTCATGGATATCCATGAACATGCCGGAGTTGCGCGAGGAATAGACGCGGCCGGCCACGGTCACGACGTCGCCGCTCTCCGTATCCAGTTCAAGCGTCTCGTATTTCGCAGCCAGCTCCGCATTGGTCATCGTCCGGTGGAAATGCGCCGGATAGACGTCGCCGACCGTCTGACGAAGCTGGTCGAGCTTCTGGCGGCGGACTTCCGTCGGATCGGAGGAAAGGGCGGTTTCTGTCTTGTCGTTCATTGTCTTGTCCTTACTTTCCGCTTCCGGCCATCGAGGCAACGACCTGCGCCGCCACTTTCAGGCGCTGGCGCACCACGGAGCGGCCGAGGATCGCCATCGAATCGAACAACGGCAGCGAGCGCGACGAGCCGGAGACGGCGACGAAGAGCGGGGCCACCACGACCTTCAGCTTCTTGCCGAGCCTGTCGGCGCTGGCGCGCAGTTCCGCCTCGATGCTTTCGACCGTCCATTCCGGCATCTTTTCGAGATCCGGCTGCACCTGGTTCAGCACTTCGAGGATTTCCTCCGGCGTCGATTTTACCTTGGCGAAGGCTTCCGGCGTCAGGCCGAGATCCGACTTCAGGAGGAAGCCGGCGAGGTCCGGCAATTCGCCGAGCTTGGAAATGCGCGACTGCGAGAGCTTCAGGCCCTGGCGGACACGGTCGTTCTCCATGGCCCATTCAAGCACGCGCCGGGTGAACTCTTCCTCGGTGAGCTGCTCTCGCAGCCAGCGGCCGTTCAGCCAGTCGAGCTTCTGGATGTCGAAGATCGCGCCGGCCTTGGAGAGGTTCTCCGGGTCGAACTTTTCAGCGAGCTGTTCCATGGTCAGCAGCTCTTCGCCTTCGGCGATCTGAACGAAGAACAGGCCAAGGAAGTTCATCAGCGCTTCCGGCAGGTAGCCGAGCGCCGAATAGTAGGAGATCGAGGTCGGGTTCTTGCGCTTGGAGAGCTTCGATTTGTCGTGATTGCGCATCAGCGACAGGTGCATGAAGACCGGCGGCTCGAGGCCGAGATATTGATAGATGAGGATGTGCTTGGGCACCGAGGCGAGCCATTCCTCGCCGCGCGCCACATGCGTGATCTTCATCATATGGTCATCGACCACATTCGCCATGTGGTAGGTCGGCATGCCGTCTGCCTTCAGCAGGACCTGCATGTCGACGGCATCCCACGGAATTTCGACCGGGCCGTAGACGCCGTCGACGAACTTGCAGGAGCCCTCGGTCGGGATCTTCATGCGCACGACATGCGGCTCGCCCGCATCGACGCGCTTCGTCACCTCTTCGGCCGACAGATGCAGGCACAGGCCGTCATATTTCGGCGGCTTGCCGGCGGCGCGCTGGGCTTCGCGCATCTGCTCAAGCCGCTCGGGCGTGCAGAAACACTTGAAGCCGTGGCCATTGGCAACGATCTTGTCGACGTAGGGGCGATAGATGTCCTTGCGGTCGGACTGGCGATAGGGGCCATAGGGGCCGCCGATATCCGGGCCTTCCGACCATTCGAGGCCGCACCATTTCAGCGCGTCCAGCACCTTCTGCTCGAATTCCGGCGTCGAGCGCGTGGCGTCCGTATCCTCGATGCGCAGGATGAAGGTGCCGTTGTGCTTCTTCGCGAAGAGGTAGTTGAACAGCGCGATATAGGCAGTGCCGACATGCGGCTCGCCGGTCGGGGATGGTGCGATGCGTACGCGAACGCCGGATGCAGTTCCGGAAGTGCTCATGGTATGGCCCGTCTTGACATGGTTTATGCCCCGCACCGGAGATTTCCGGCGACGGAGGCGTCACATTTGGGAGGGAAAGCCCGATTTTGCGCCGGTTATAAGGCGATAAAAGGCTTTCCGTTGGGCTGGGTGAGACCATATTCAGCCCGGCGCGTCAAGAAAAAGTCCGCTCTTCCTACTGCATCGGCCAGACGATGAGCAAAGTCGGCACGCTGACGATGACGATGAGGAAGGAGAGAGGCAGACCGACACGCGGATAGTCGGCGAACTTGTAGCCGCCGGGGCCCATGACCAGCGTGTTGCACTGGTGGCCGACGGGCGTGAGGAAGTCGCAGCCCGCGCCGATCGCCACTGCCATCAGGAAGGCCTCGGGCTTGTAGCCGAGCGCGCTCGCGAAGCTTGCCGCGATCGGGGCCATGACGAGCACGGTGGCGGCATTGTTGAGGAAGGGTGTCACGGCCATGGCGGTGAGCAGGATGAGGGCGAGCGCGCCGAAGGGCGGCAGATGAATGGCGATATCGCCGAGCCAGCCCGCGATGAGCTCGCTGGCGCCCGTCGTGCGCAGACTGTCGGAAACGGGAATGAGGGCGGCGAGCATGACGAGGATTGGTCCGTCGAGCGCCCCGTAGGCTTCGCGCAGCGGGACGGCGCGAAACAGCACCATGGCGACGGCGGCGGCAAAGAAGCCGGTGGCGACCGGCACGAAGCCGAGCGCGGTCGAGGCCATTGCGGCAATCAGGATCAGCACGGGAATGATCGCCTTGCGCGGCGCGCCAAGCAGGATTTCGCGCTGGGCGAGGGGGAGCAGGCCGAGTTCCGGCAGGAGGGTGGGCAGCGTGCTGTTGTTGCCCTGCACCACGATGACGTCGCCGGGGCGCAGGCGCACCTCGGAGAGCTTCTCCCGCAGGCGCTCTCCCTGCCGGCTGACGGCAAGCAGGTTGATGCCATAGGAATGGAACAGCGCGATGTTGCGCGCCGAGATGTCGATGAGGCGGGAATTGTTGCCGACAACCGCCTCGGTGGCGCTGATCTCGCCCGCTTCACCACGCCCGGCGCGAATCGGCTGGCCGGAAAGCGTCAGGCCTGTGGCGGAAACCACCTTGTCGAGTGCGCCCGCCGTGCCTTCCATCAGGACCGTGTCGCCCGCCATCAGCCGTACGTCGGGTAGCGGCGCGATGTGGACATGGCCGCGGACGATGGCGGTGGCGATCACCTCGCCGTCGCCGTTTCGCAGCACTTCATTGAGCGACTTGCCGACGGTGGGCGAGCCTTCCTCCACCGTCGCGTCGGAAGAATAGGCGGCGGCTTCCAGCGATTCCTCGATGCTGGCGTTCTTGTTCGAGCGTTCCGGCACGATGCGGTTGAAGAACAGCATGAAAAGGATGCCGCAGACCGTCAGCGTGGCGCCGACCGGCGTGAAGTCGAACATGGTGAAGCTCTCGCCGGTGATCTCCTGGCGCAGCCGCGAGACCACGATATTGGGCGAGGTGCCGATCTGGGTCATCAGGCCGCCGAGAAGTGCGGCAAAGGCCATGGGCATCAGGAACTTCGAGGCGGGGGCGCCGGATTTTCGGGCGAACTGGAACGCCAGCGGCATCATGATGGCGAGCGCGCCGATATTCTTGATGAAGGCCGAGAGCACGGCGACCGAAACAAGCAGCAGCGCCAGCTGGCTGCGCTTTGAGGTGAGGTTCGGAAAAAAGCGTTTTACCGCCAGATTGACGATGCCGGACCTGGCGACCGCCGCGCTCACCATCAGCGCACTACCGACGATGATGACGATGTCGTCGGAAAAGCCGGAAAAGGCCTTTTCGAAGGGAACGATGCCGAGTGCGAGCGCAAGCAGGAGTGAACAGCACGCCACGAGATCGTACCGGAACCTTCCCCAGATGAAGGCCGCCATCATCAGGGCAATGACGATGAAGGCGAAGGACTGCTCTAGGGTCATATCGGGGTCCGTGCGGCGGGACGATGCTCGGCATGAATTCCCAGCACGCCCATCCGGTTCCGCCGCAAGCAACGCAACCGTTCAAAGCTTTCGCGGAACAATTCATCCACCGAGAGGTTTGCCAAGGGAAGGCAGGTCGTGTCAACCGGACATGACGGAGATGGAGAATGCGGGGCTTTTTCCGGTTTCCTCCCGCGGCCAACGAAACGGCAGACGAGCTCCCAACCCGTCCGGTCTGTCTTCCATCTGTTCCGAAATGAAAGCGGCGGGATTTTCACCCCGCCGCTTTTGCCTGTCAGTGCCCGCTGGCAGCCCTGCTTTTCTGCCGGGCGCGGCGGGAGAACATGTTCAGCACCTCCACGAGCGCCGAGAACGCCATGGCGGCGTAGACGTAGCCCTTCGGCACATGGAAGCCCATGCCTTCGGCAATCAGCGTCGTGCCGATCATCAGGAGGAAGGCGAGCGCCAGCATGACGATCGTGGGGTTCTTCTCGATGAAGTTGGCAAGCGGCGTTGCAGCCAGCAACATGACCGTGACGGCGACGAGGACGGCGACGACCATGATCGGCAGATGCGGCGTCATGCCGACGGCGGTGATGATGCTGTCGACCGAGAAAACGAGGTCGAGCAGCAGGATCTGGCCGATTGCGGCCGCGAAGGTCGACGACGCGGCGCCGCCGACCATGTCTTCCTTGTGATCGAGCGGGTCAACGTTGTGGTGGATTTCCTTCGTCGCCTTCCAGACGAGGAAGAGGCCGCCGGCGATCAGGATCATGTCCTTCCACGAGAAACCGTGGCCGAAGGCCTCGAAGACCGGAGTGGTAAGCTGGACGATCCAGGCAATGGTGCCGAGCAGGGCAAGACGCATGACGAGCGCCAGGCCGATACCGATACGCCGCGCCCGCTCCCGGTGTTCGGGAGGGAGCTTGTTCGTCAGGATCGATATGAAGATAAGGTTGTCGATACCGAGAACGACTTCCATCACGATAAGCGTGATGAGCGCGATCCAGGCGGCCGGGTCTTGCATGAGCGCAAGAATGCTGTCCATCCGGTCTTCCTCTCCAAAATACGGTTTGAGAATGGACTTCCGTATTTATGCAGAAATTGACCGCTGGCAAGCGGCTCGCCTGTTAGTAAATTGCATTTCACGAATTCGTCATCTGATCGGCGAGTGGAAGCCAGATTTCCACGCGGCCCAGCCCCGTCTCGGGATCGAAGTCCTCGCCGTAGAATTCGAGCACGTCGGGGAAGGCGCCGGCCTGGCGGCCGGCCGCCTTGCCGGGCTCGAAATCGGCGCCGAGGCCGGCGATGATGAAGGCATCGAGCGTTTCGATGCGGGGCGAGGGAAGGTTGCTCTTGTCGATGGTGGACATGCGGATGGGCTCCTGAAGGGTGAGGCCGGAGAGGTCGCGCCTTGCGCGCAGGGCTTCCGGCGTCAGGCCGAACTCCTCGCGGAAGGCGCGGGTGAATGCCTCATGGGAGCCGTAGCCAGCTTCGAGCGCCACCGTCAGGATGTTCTGCGCACCGCCGGCAAGCTGCCGGGCGGCCACCGAGAGACGGCGGGCGCGCAGGTAGCGGTTGAGGTTCTGGCCGGTCATCTCGCTGAAACGCCGGGACAGGTGGTGGCGCGACATGCCGGCCATCGCCGCGATTTCGGAAAGCGCGATGGCGCGGCCGAAATGGCTCTCGATGTACCAGATTGCCTTGGCAACGGGGTGCATGGCGTGGTCGCTCCTCATGGACAGCCATCTTATGGCTCCCTTCGAGGCCCGTCACTTGATCGCCGTTGCGCGTTCGGGGCGATCGCTGCAAAAACGCTAAGGCTTGGCGCCATAGGCCGCAAGGAAGACGCGGATCGCCGAGGTGACGTTCCTTTCGATGGCGGCCTTGGAGGGCACCTCCTCCATCGATCCGAAGATGCGCGGCTTGAAGAGGCCGACCGTGGTCAGTTCGATGAACTGTTTGGCCGCATGGGCCGTGTCGTCGCTGATGACGATCCCGGCCGCCACCTGACGGTCGAGATATTCCTGCAAGACAGAGACAGGGTTGATCGGTGTGGCGGAAAAGAAGCGGCTACAGAGTGTCGGCAGGCGATGGTTGGCGGCGATGACCATGCGCATGGCGCGGATCGTGTGGTCCGCCGTAATATGCGTGGCAAAGAGCATGCCGAATTCCTGCAGCGTCTCGCCGATCGGCTTGTGGCTGTCGAGAGCGTGCCGCACCGTCTCGGTGAGCCGTCGGCGCTCCCGTTCGATCATGTAACCGAACAGGTCTTCCTTGTTTTCGAAATAGACGTAGATCGTGCCCTTCGAGACGCCGGCGGCGCGCGTGATGTCGTTCATGCTGGCGGCTTCGAAGCCCTGCTCCATGAACACCCGCTTGGCCCCGTCGAGGATCTGCTCGCGCTTGGCGGGGTCTTCCCCGGCGGCGCGGCGACCCGTCTGCGGGGCGTCCGGCCTGTCTTCTGTCGTCTGCATCTCCGTTCCCGTTTCCGAAACTTGCATCAATTATTTCGAACCGAGCGGTTCGATTTCTACTTGATATGCGGGAGGAACGGGATTATGTCAAATCGAACCGAACGGTTCAGTTCGAGAATTTATCCCAGAAGTGGTGACAAAGCGCATGTCGACTTCCCATGGCGCCGGCACGGCGAAGGTTCGTCCTGTCGATGACGATTTCCAGGCTGAAACCGCCGAGGCGCAGCCGGTAGCGACCGAAGCGGTCCCTGCTGCCGCCGTCGTGCAGCCCGAACAGAAGAAGGGCGGTCGCCGGCTCATGTTGCCGGTCGTTGGCCTTGCGCTGCTCGTCGTCGGCGGCTGGTACGGCTATCAGTGGTGGACGCATGGCCGCTTCATGATCTCGACGGACGACGCCTATATCGAGGGCGACATCGCCTCGATTTCCCCGAAGGTCTCCGGTTATGTGGAGGCGGTTAACGTCGTCGCCAACCAGGTGGTCAAGGCGGGCGATCCGCTGGTCACGCTCGACAATGGCGACTATCGCCTCGCCAGCGAACAGGCTGAAGCCCAGATCGCCACGCAGAAGCTTGCGCTCGACCGGATCGACGCGCAGATCGACGGCGCCAGGGCAAGCCTTGCCCAGGCCGAAGCCCAGAAGATGGCCTATCAGGCCGCCCTCGGCGGCGCGGAAGTCGCCGAAAAGCGCGCCAAGGAACTCAACACCAAGGCGGTCGGCACCACGGCCTCGCTCGACAGCGCCACCGTGGCGCTCGATCAGGCCAAGGCCAATCTCGTCGGCGCGGATGCCAATATCGTCGCCGCCAGAGCGAGCGTTGCCGTTCTCCAGGCGCAGCGCGCCGAGTCCGAAAGCGGCATCCGCACGCTGGAGCTTGCCCGCGACAAGGCCGAGCGAGACCTCGGCTTCACCGTGCTGAAGGCGCCCTATGACGGTGTTGTCGGCAATGTCTCCGTGCAGGTCGGCGACCTCGTTTCGGCCGGCCAGCGCCTCGCCGCGCTCGTTCCGGTGACGGACCTCTATGTCGAGGCCAATTTCAAGGAAACGCAGATCGCCCATCTGGTGCCCGGCTCGAAGGTGCACCTGCATGTCGACGCCTATGAGAACGACGATATCCTCGGCACGGTCGAGTCCATCGCGCCGGCCTCCGGCTCGGTCTTCTCGCTGCTACCGGCGGAAAACGCCACGGGCAACTTCACCAAGGTCACGCAGCGCGTGCCGGTCCGCATCGCCCTTCCGAGAGAAGCGCTGGATACGGGCAAGCTGCGGGCCGGCCTCAGCGTCGTCGTCGACGTCGACAGCCGCACGGCGCCGACGGATACGGCGGTCGCCGCGAAGGCCGAATAAGCTTCCTCCAGTAAAGGAGCGCGGGCGATGGCCGCGACCGCTCACCCGACAGCCGCCGCCCTTTCGGCCGCGCCCGCGCAATCCGACAAGGTTCCTGTCCGCCGTGTCATCGCGTTCTTCGCGATGGTGTTCGGCATGTTCATGTCGATCCTCGATATCCAGATCGTTTCCGCCTCGCTGTCGGAAATCCAGGCCGGCCTTGGTGCCGGCGCGGACGAGATCGCCTGGGTGCAGACGTCCTACCTGATCGCCGAAGTCATCATGATCCCCCTGTCGGGAACGCTGGCGCGCATCGTTTCGACGCGCGTGCTCTTCGCCTTCTCGGCGGCCGGCTTCACCATGGCGAGTGCGCTGGCGGCAACGGCGACGAACATCGACCAGATGATCGTCTACCGCGCCATCCAGGGCTTCATTGGTGGCGGCATGATCCCCTCGGTCTTCGCGGCCGCCTTCACCATCTTCCCGCCGTCCAAGCGCAGTATCGTCTCGCCGATGATCGGCCTCGTCGCCACGCTCGCGCCGACCATCGGCCCGACGGTCGGCGGGTATCTGAGCCACGCTTTCTCCTGGCACTGGCTGTTCCTCGTCAACATCATTCCCGGCATCATCGTCACGGTTCTCACCTGGAACCTGATCGATTTCGACAAGCCGGAATTCAGCCTGATGAAGCGCTTCGACTGGTGGGGCCTTGCCTCCATGGCGGTCTTCCTCGGTTCGCTTGAATATGTGCTGGAAGAGGGCAATAACAAGGACTGGTTCAACGACGGCCATATCGTCATGGGCACTGTCGCCATTGTGATCGGCGCCGTGGTCTTCTTCTGGCGGGCCTTCAAGGTGCCGTTCCCCGTGGTGGATCTGCGCGCCTTCGCCAACCGGAACTTTGCCTTTGGCTCGATCTTCTCCTTCGTCATGGGCATCGGGCTATACGGCCTCACCTATCTTTACCCGCTCTATCTCGCGCGCATTCGCGGCTACGATTCGCTGATGATCGGCGAGACCATGTTCGTCTCGGGCCTTGCCATGTTCTGCACCGCGCCGATCGCCGGCATGATGTCGTCACGGCTCGATCCGCGTGTCATGATGATGATCGGCTTCGGCGGGTTCGCGCTCGGCACCTGGTCGATGACGCAGATGACGGCGGACTGGGATTTCTACGAGTTGCTGATGCCGCAGATCCTGCGTGGCGTTTCACTGATGATCTGCATGGTGCCGATCAACAACGTGGCGCTCGGCACGCTGCCGCCAGACCGTATCCGCAACGCCTCCGGCCTCTTCAACCTGACGCGCAACCTCGGCGGCGCGGTGGGGCTGGCGGTCATCAACACGCTCATCACCCAGCGTTCGCAGGAACATTACCTGCGCCTGTCCGAGCATGTGCAATGGGGCAATCCGGTGGCTGTCGAGCAGATGCGCAACATGGCGTCCAGTTTCAGCGCCCATGGCCTCGACGGGCCGACCATTGCGGTCAAGCAGATGGTCGGCCTCGTGCAGCAGCAGGCCTATATCCTCTCCTTCATCGACATCTTCCTGTTGCTGACCGTCCTCTTCGCCTCGCTCGTCGTCTGCGCCTTTGCAATCAGCAAGCCGCAATCGGGCGTCGGTGGCGGCGGCGGGCACTGACCCCGCCGGCAAAAGCCTCTTGCCGCGCCATCGGTCCTTCCGCCACAATGGCGCAAGCGATCGATGCCGGGAGGTTCCATGCCCTTCAAGCCTACGCGCCGTGATCTCCTGACCGCAGCCGGTGGGCTCGGCGTGTCGCTCGCCCTGCCGGGCCGTTCCGGCTTCGCGCAGGCGGGCCGGCCGGCAACCGACGCGACCTTTCTCTTTTCCTGCGACGTGCATGCCTGTCTTGTCTCGGCCGACGGCCTCAGTGCCCATTGTGCGGACGAGGGCAAGACCGATGCGGCGCTGCTGCGCCATGTCGCGGCGGTGAATGCCGTCGGCGGGCGTATCTGGCCAGACGAGATTGACGGCAGGCCGTCCGGCCTTGCGAGTGCCGGAACGCAGATCGCCGCACCGCTCGGCCTGGTGCTTGGCGGCGACATGACGGACGACGGCGGCGGGCAGGTGAAGGTGCCGGGCGAGGGGCGCCAGCTCCAGCAATTCTCCAGCCGCTACCAGCAGGGCGCCGGGCCGGACCGCGTGCACTATCCGGTCTATACCGGCCTCGGCAATCACGATCTCGATCAGGACGGCGTGTCGCCGCACCGCGACTGGTATCGGCGGGAACTGCGTGACTATGTCGAACTCAACCACCGCTCGACCGTGTTCTACAAGGCCCCGGTGCCGGTCACGAACTACGATATCGATTCGGACAACTATTCCTGGGACTGGGGCGGCCTGCACCTCATCCAGCTGCAACGCTTCGGCGGCGACGACACGAAGGGCGCGATCAGCGGCCTGCCCTGGCTGAAGGACGATCTTGCGACCTATGCAGCGGACGGAAGGCCGGTCGTGCTTTTCCAGCACTACGGCTGGGACCCGTTCTCGACCGAGCACTGGGATCCTGCGGCCAGGACCTTCGATCCCGGGGGCGCCGGTCCTGCGCACTGGTGGACCGATGCCGCGCGCGCTGGGCTTGTCGCCACGCTGAAGGGTTACAATGTCGTCGGTATCTTCCACGGCCACGAGCACCCGACGCCGATGATCTACAGCCGCGAAGGGTATGACATCTTCAAGCCGGTCGCGGCCTTCATGGGCGGCTTTGCACTGGTGCGCGTCACCGATCGGTTCCTGGATGTCGCGCTCGCCCGCGCCGGTGAAAAGCCGGGCGACATCGCCTTCACTCATGCCTTCGGAAAGCGCCTGCCGGCCTGAGAAAGCGGCCGAAACGCGTCGCCCGGAAATTTCTGATTTACGTACATCAAAAATTCCTCTAAGGGTCTCGCCCACGGAGGAGAAATGAGACCCACGGTTCACGATATTGCCGCCGAGGCGGGCGTCAGCCTGGCCACCGTCGACCGCGTTCTCAACGACCGGCCGGGCGTGCGCGGCGTCACGCGCGCCAAGGTCGAGGCGGCGATTTCCGCGCTGGGCTATGTGCGCGACGTGGCAGCGGCCAACCTTGCCAAGAGCCGGGTGTATCCGCTCGTCTTCATCCTGCCGGAAGGCGACAATCCCTTCATGCGCGGGCTGGAGGCCGAGGTGCGCCGGGCCGGCCTGCATTCGGCCACCGAGCGGACGCGCCTTTCGGTGGCCTGCATTCCGGCCTTCGATGCCGCGGCGCTGGTGCGGGCAATCGACGCTGCCATTGCCGAGGGTGTTTCGGGCATCGCGGCCGTCGCCATCGATGCGCCGGAGGTCTGCGAGGCCATCGCCCGGGCACAAGCGGCCGGCATTCCCTTCGTCACGCTGGTTTCCGACATTGTCGGCTCCGGCCGCGATCATTTCACCGGCGTCGACAACATGGCCGCCGGCCGCACCGCCGGCAGCCTGATGGGTCGCTTCCTCGGGGATCAACCCGGCCCCGTCGCGGTGCTTGCCGGCTCCATGCGCGTGCGCGACCATCGCGAACGTCTCGATGGCTTCCTTGCGGCCATGGCGGCCATGCCGGCGAACCGCACGGTGTTGCCGGTGCTGGAAGGGCAGGACGATCCGAAGGCGGCATTCGCGCTGATCTCGGGCTGCCTTGCTTCCACCCCCGGGCTTGCCGGTATCTACAGTCTCGGCGCGGGCAATCAGGGCCTCGTCAAGGCCCTGGCCGATCGTGGAAGTACAGATATCTGCGTCATCGCGCACGAACTGACCGCCGATACCCGCGCGGCGCTGGAAATCGGCCTGATCGACGCCGTGCTCAACCAGGACGCCGGCCACGAGGTGCGCAGCGCCATCCGCGTGCTGCGCGCCAAGGCGGACGGCCTGCCGGTCAATGCCGCGCAGGAGCGCATCCGTCTCGACATCTTCATCAAGGACAACCTCCCGGCCGGCCCGGACGAGGACGAACAGCCCGGCCCGGCCGGTAACTAGGAGGCAATCATGTATCTCGGGATCGATCTCGGCACATCGGGCGTCAAGGCCATGCTGATCGACGCAGGCCAGAAGGTCATCGGCTCGGCATCCGGCAAGGAGGTGGAGACATCGCGGCCTCATCCCGGCTGGTCGGAACAGGACCCGGCCGACTGGATCCGCGCGACGGAAGAGGCGATTGCCGCTCTCCGCGCCGGCCATCCCGCCGAATTTTCCGCCGTGCGCGGCATTGGCCTGTCCGGCCATATGCATGGCGCGACGCTTCTCGATGCCGACGACAAGGTGCTGCGTCCCTGCATCATGTGGAACGACACGCGAAGCCACCGCGAGGCCGCCGCGCTCGATGCCGATCCGCGCTTCCGCAAGGTCACCGGCAACATCGTCTTCCCCGGCTTTACCGCGCCGAAGCTTGCCTGGGTGAAGGGCAACGAGTCGGATACGTTCGCCAGGGTCCGTCGGGTGCTGCTGCCCAAGGACTATCTGCGGGTCTGGCTCGCCGGCGAGCACCTGTCCGACATGTCGGATTCGGCCGGCACCGCCTGGCTCGATACCGGCGCGCGCAAATGGTCGGCGGACCTACTGGCGGCCACCGGCCTTGAAGAACGCCAGATGCCCGGCCTGGTGGAGGGCACCGAGCCCGCCGGCATCCTGCGGCCGGAACTCGCTGCGAAATGGGGTCTGGGCGAGGGCGTCGTCATCGCGGGCGGGGCCGGCGACAATGCGGCCTCGGCCTGCGGCATGGGCACGGTGCGCGAGGGCACGGCCTTCGTTTCGCTCGGCACGTCGGGCGTGCTTTTTGCCGCCAATGCCAGCTACCTGCCGAACCCGCAAAGCGCGGTACACGCCTTCTGCCACGCACTGCCCGATACCTGGCACCAGATGGGCGTCATCCTGTCGGCCACCGATGCGCTGAACTGGCATTCGCGCGTTACCGGCACCTCCGCCGCCGATCTCACGATGGAACTCGGCGATACGCTGAAGGCCCCGTCGAGCGTCACCTTCCTGCCCTATCTTTCGGGCGAGCGCACGCCGCATAACGATGCGGCCATCCGCGGCGCGTTTCTCGGGCTTGGCCATGAGAGCGGCCGCGCGGTGCTGACGCAGGCCGTGCTGGAGGGCGTCTCGTTTGCCATCCGCGACAGCCTGGAAGCCCTGAAATCCGCCGGCACCTCCCTGTCGCGCGTCACCGCCATCGGCGGCGGGTCGCGCTCGCGCTACTGGCTGAAATCGATCGCGACCGCGCTGAACCTGCCCGTCGACCTGCCTGCGGACGGCGATTTCGGTGCTGCATTCGGCGCCGCGCGCCTCGGCCTCATCGCCGCGACCGGTGCCAATCCGACTGCGGTGCTGACAGCGCCCGCCACCGCCGCAACCATCGAACCGGAGCCGGCGCTCGCCGCCGCCTACGAGGACGCCTACCAGCGCTATCGCCGCCTCTACCCGGCGATCCGCGCCGCCGCCTGATCAACCGACACACGAAGAGGAAAACACCATGGCCACAGGCTTTTTCGGCGATATCGCCAAGATCAGATATGAAGGTCCCGAGAGCACCAATCCGCTCGCCTTCCGCCACTACAATCCCGACGAGATCGTCATGGGCAAGCGCATGGAAGATCACCTGCGCTTTGCCGTCGCCTACTGGCACACCTTTGTCTGGCCGGGCGGCGACCCCTTCGGCGGCCAGACCTTCGAGCGCCCGTGGTTCGAGGATACGATCAAGGCGGCGAAGCTGAAGGCCGACGTCGCCTTCGAATTCTTCCAGCTGCTCGGCGTGCCGTTCTACTGCTTCCACGACGCGGACGTGCGTCCGGAAGGCAAGGACTTCGTCGAGAACACGAAGAACCTCAACGAGATCGTCGACTATTTCGAGAAGAAGCAGGCCGAAACCGGCGTGAAGCTGCTCTGGGGCACGGCGAACCTGTTCTCCAACCGCCGCTACATGGGCGGTGCGGCAACCAATCCGGACCCGGATGTCTTCGCCTTCGCCGGCGCGACGGTTAAAACCTGCCTCGACGCGACGCACCGCCTCGGCGGCGACAACTATGTCCTGTGGGGCGGCCGTGAAGGCTACGAGACCCTGCTGAACACCAATCTCGGCCAGGAGCTGGACCAGCTCGGCCGCTTCGTCAACATGGTGGTCGAATACAAGCACAAGATCGGCTTCAAGGGTGCGATCCTCATCGAGCCGAAGCCGCAGGAGCCGACCAAACACCAGTACGACTACGACGTTGCGACGGTCTACGGCTTCCTTCGCAAGTACGGCCTCGAGAACGAAGTGAAGGTCAATATCGAGCAGGGCCATGCCATCCTTGCCGGGCACTCCTTCGAGCATGAGCTGGCGCTCGCCAATGCGCTCGGCATCTTCGGCTCGATCGACATGAACCGCAACGACTACCAGTCCGGCTGGGATACCGACCAGTTCCCGAACAACGTGCCGGAAATGGCGCTGGCCTTCTATCAGGTTCTCGCCGGCGGCGGTTTCACGACGGGCGGCACCAACTTCGACGCAAAGCTGCGTCGCCAGTCGATCGACCCGGCGGACCTTCTGATCGGTCATATCGGCGGCATGGATTGCTGCGCGCGTGGCGTGAAGGCGGCGGCGAAGATGCTGGAAGACAAGGCGCTTTCCGGCCCGCTCGCCGAGCGCTATGCCGGCTGGCAGACGCCGGATGCACAGAAGATCCTTGCCGGCGGTTCCTCGCTCGAGGCGCTGGAAGCCTATGTGCTGAACGGCAACGTCAATCCGCAGCCGCGCTCCGGCCGCCAGGAATTTCTGGAGAACGTGGTCAATCGCTACGTCTGAGCCGGCCGGACCTTGCTACCGGTCATCGGGGGGCGCCTTCGGGCGCCCTTTTTTTGAATGGGGCTTGCCGCTTTGCGCGCCAGGAGGGTTGCCGGGGCGCTATTGGCCGCACTATCCGACGCCGAAGCAATGCCGCTTCGGCTGGAAATAGCTAGCGCTTCAGGAAGCGTCGCGCGGGGCCGGTAACGGAATTGCGCACGATCAGGTCGGGCCGCAGCAGGATTTCTGTTTCCGCCGGCTCGTTGCCCGACAGGAGGTCGAGCAGCAATGCCATGGCGCTCTTGCCGATGGCGGTGCGCGGCTGGCGGATCGTGGTGAGCGCGGGGGTCATGAAGCTTGCCTGCGGCACGTCGTCGAAGCCGGTGACGGAAAAGTCGTTCGGAATATCGTAGCCGCGTGCGGCAAGCCCAATCATCACGCCGATTGCCGTCTGGTCGTTGACGCACATGAAGGCGCTCGGCAGTGTGTCGCGCATGAAGAGCTGTTCGAGCGCCAGACGTCCGCTTTCGATCGTCCCGTCGCCCTCCAGCACGATGCGTTCGCCGACAGGCACGCCGGCCGCATCCAGCCCCTCGTCATAGCCCTGCCGGCGACGGCTATAGGCAAGGCGCGTGCGCGAGTCGCCGATGAAGGCGATCTTGCGGTGACCTTCGGCAATCAGCAGGTCGACCATCTTGCGCGCGCCCTCGATGTCGTCGACGCCGACATAGGCGATGCCGCCATTGTAGACCGGCTCGAAGACGCCGACGCTTGGCGGCAGGCGGGCCGTCATGGTCTGGTGGCCGAAGGGCAGGATGCCGGTGAACAGGATCAGTCCCGCCGCCTGGTTGGAGTTGAGGAATTTCAGGTATTCGAGCCCGCGTTGCGGGTCATTGTGCGTATGGCCGATCAGAATGCCATAGCCGTGCGAGCGCGCCTCGTTTTCCAGGCCCACAAGAATGTTGGAAAAGTTCGGATCGCCGATATCGGGCGCGACGACGAGAATCATGTTCGACCGGCCAAGGCGCAGGCTTCGCGCCATGGCGTTGGTCGTATACCCGGTGATCGCGATCGCCTGGTTGACCTTCAACCTTGTCGAGTTCGCCACTTTCTCCGGCGTGTGGATCGCCCGCGACACGGTCGCGATCGAGACCTGCGCGATCCGCGCTACATCTTCGATCGTGGCAGGGCTGGACGTCGACACTCTGGCTCTCACTCGGCGGTGGCAATTCCAGCAAATCGAAGCGGTTTGCGGGTGGAATTGCGGACAACAACGGAATTGCGGGGGACACTACACAGACTTGTCTGAGGGTCAAACGGCGCTTGTTGAAAATTCCCGATATCCAACGATGTAAACCTTTACATGCCCAGTGTAAAGGTTTACATCACCTTTCAGTCGGTCGAGGAGCCGCAGGGAGGAAATCATGAATCCGGACGCTGCCGACGGGGCTCCCGTCGTTCTTGCCGCACGCCGTATCAGTAAGTCTTTCAATGGCGTACAGGTGCTGTTCAGCGTCAATTTCGAGCTGCGCGCCGGCGAGATCCATGCGCTCATGGGGGAGAACGGCGCGGGCAAATCGACCCTCGTCAAGATCCTCTCCGGTTTCGAGCAGCCGACCTCCGGCGAGATCCTTTTCGACGGCCAGTCGGTCAAGCTGCCGCCGAACGGCCAGGCCGAGGCGCTCGGCATTGTCATCATCCACCAGGAATTCAATCTCGCCGAACATCTGACCGTTACCGAGAGCCTGTTTCTCGGGCGCGAGGTCACGCGCTTCGGGGTGCTCGACCGCAGGTTCATGCGCGCCGAGACGCGCCGCGTGCTCGACCAGCTCGGTTCGCATGTCGATGAGAATGCGCTGATCAGTTCGCTTTCCATCGCCGACAAGCAGATGGTCGAGATCGCCAAGGCGATCAGCCGCGATGCGCGCATCATCTTCATGGACGAGCCGACCGCAGTTCTTTCCCGCGAGGAGACCAACTATCTCTTCCGCCAGGTGCGCAAGCTGCGCGAGCAGGGCACGTCCTTCGTCTTCGTCTCGCACAAGCTCGACGAGGTGATGGAGCTGACCGACCGCGTCACCGTGCTGCGCGACGGGCAATGGGTAAAGACAGCGCCGACCAATATTCTCGATGGCGAATCCATCGCCCAGCTCATGGTGGGTCGCGAACTCTCCAGCCTCTATCCCGCCAAGCAGGAGCCGAGCGTCGACGAAGAGGTGACGCTCGCCGTGACGGGTCTTTCGACCCACTATGTCAAGGATGCGAGCTTCGACGTAAAGAAGGGCGAGATCCTCGGATTTTCCGGGCTGATCGGCTCCGGCCGCTCGGAGCTGATGGAGGCGGTTGCCGGTCTCTGTCCGCGTCTTTCGGGTGAAGTCTCCGTGCGCGGCGAAAGCGTGCCGGGCGGAGACGTCCATGCCGCCAATCGCGTGGGCATCGCCTACATGACCAAGGATCGCAAGCACAAGGGGCTTCTGCTCAACTCTCGCATGACGGCGAACCTCACGCTGCAATCGCTGGAGCAGCATGGAAAATACGGTTATCTCAGCCCGAAGAGCGAGGCGAACGCGCTGGAGCGGGCGCGCCGCCGTTTCGATATCCGCGTGCGTGACGGACGCGTCGTCGCCGGCCGCATGTCGGGTGGCAACCAGCAGAAATTGCTGCTCGCCAAGGTCATGGAGACCGAGCCGGACATCGTCATCGTCGACGAGCCGACGCGCGGCATCGACGTCGGCACCAAGCAGCAGATCTACCACTTCATTTCGGCGCTCGCCCGCGACGGCAAGTCTGTCATCGTCGTCTCCTCGGAGATGCCGGAGATCATCGGCCTGTGCACGCGCGTCGCCGTCATGCGGGAAGGGCGGATCGTCGGGATTCTCGAGGGCGAGGAAATCTCCGAACAGGAGATCATGCGCTATTCGGCAGGCTTGAAGAAAAAGGCCGCAGCCTGAGCGACATGCCGGGCGGCATCAAAACAACGAATTCACGTCGGGGACGAAAATGACGGCAAGCGAAGACGCGGGCGAAGCGAAGACAAGGGGCCGGAACTGGCGGGATGTCGACCTGAGGGCGGTCGCGCCCTTTGCGGCGCTCATCCTGCTGCTGATCATCGGGGCGCTGGTCAATCCTAACTTCATCGGCCTGACCAACCTGGCGAATGTGGCGACGCGCAGCGCCTTCATCGCGATTATAGCGGTCGGCGCGACCTTCGTCATTTCCTCGGGCGATCTCGACCTTTCAGTCGGCTCCATGGTGGCGTTCGTCGCGTCGCTCATGATCCTGTTCATGAATTCCGGCGCGATTGCCGATCCGTCGCTGATGCTGGCGGCCGCCGTCGTGCTCACCGTCTTCATCGGCGCGGCCTGCGGTCTTGCCAACGGCCTCATCACCACGGTCGGCAAGATCGAGCCCTTCATCGCCACGCTCGGCACGATGGGCATCTATCGCGGCCTCACCACCTGGCTGTCGCAGGGCGGCGCCATCACGCTGCGCGAGCCGGAATTGCAGACGCTCTACCGGCCGGTCTATTTCGGCACCATTCTCGGCGTGCCCGTTCCGATCGTCGTCATCTTCGTCGTCACGGCCATTGCCGCTTTCGTGCTCTACCGCATGCGCTATGGCCGCCATGTCGTCGCCGTCGGCTCGAACAGGGACGTTGCGCGCTATTCCGGCATCCCGGTCAATCGCGTGCGCACCATCGCCTTCGTCATCCAGGGGCTCTGCGTCGCCATCGCGGTGCTGCTCTACGTGCCGCGCCTCGGCTCTACCTCCGCCACGACAGGCATTCTGTGGGAATTGCAGGCGATCACCGCCGTCGTCGTCGGGGGCACGGCACTGAAGGGCGGCGCGGGCCGCGTCTGGGGCACGATCTGCGGCGCCTTCATTCTTGAGCTGGTCGGCAACATCATGCTGCTCTCCAACTTCATCAGCGAATATCTGATCGGGGCCATCCAGGGTGCGATCATCATCATTGCGATGCTCGTCCAGCGCTCGCTGGTGCGGAAGTCGTAACACCAAGCAAATCCGGCAACGGAAGTGCGCGGAGAATAGCCGGGTTCACGGGTCGCCCGGCCACGAAGGAAGACCTGCTTTTGGGAGGAAACTCATGCGCAAGAAACTACTGGGCCTGACGGTTGCGGCGCTCGCCGTGTTCGCCGGTGTCGCCCACGCACAGGAAGAAAAGAAGGTCACGATCGGCGTCTCGATCCCGGCCGCCAGCCACGGCTGGACCGCGGGCGTGATCTACCATGCCGAGCGCGTCGCCAAGCAGCTCATGGCAAGCCATCCGGGCCTGAACGTCGTCGTCAAGACGTCGCCGGATCCGGCAAGCCAGGCAAATGCCGTGCAGGATCTTGCAACGCAGGGCATCGATGCGCTCGTCATCCTGCCGACCGATCCGGATCCGCTGGTCAACGCCGTGAAGGAAATCAAGGACAAGGGCACCTTCGTCGCGCTCGTTGACCGCGCGCCGAGCGTCAACGACAATTCCGTGCGTGACCTCTACGTGGCCGGCAACAACTTTGCACTTGGCCAGACGGCAGGCGAATACATCAAGACCACGACGCCGGAAGCTGAAGTCGTCGTGATCCGCGGCATGCCGATCCCGATCGACCAGGAGCGCCAGAACGGCTTCGACAAGGGCGTCGAAGGCTCCAGCGTCAAGATTCTCGACCGCCAGTATGGCAACTGGAACCGCGACGACGCCTTCAAGGTCATGCAGGACTATCTGACCAAGTACCCGAAGATCGACGTCGTATGGTGCCAGGACGACGACATGGCTGTCGGCGTACTCCAGGCCATCGAGCAGTCCGGTCGCACGGACATCCAGTATGTCGTCGCCGGGGCCGGTTCGAAGGACATGATCAAGAAGGTCATGGACGGCGACAAGATGATCCCGGTCGACGTGCTCTATCCGCCGGCAATGGTCGGCACCGCGCTCGAAATGACCGCCGCCAACTTCTACGGCCAGGTCCCGGTTCGCGGCGTTTACACGATCGACGCGACGCTGATCACGAAGGACAACGCGAAGGACTTCTACTTCCCGGATTCCCCGTTCTGATCTGACACAACCAGAGCCGCCCGGGACAATGATGGCCCGGGCGGTTTTTCATGGCCGAGACCGGCATTTAACATTGCCCGAGCCGTCAAAGGCCGATAGCTTTCCACGCACTGCGGTACGTACCGCAAAAATATTCGAGACTGGCCGGGAGAGAGGTTGGTCCATGGGAGGAAGCCACCGATGAAGACGATCAAGGGCCCCGGCCTGTTTCTTGCACAGTTCGCGGGCGATGCCGCACCGTTCAATTCCTGGGACTCCATCACCAAATGGGCCGCCGACATCGGCTACAAGGGCGTGCAGGTTCCAACCTGGGATTCGCGCCTGATCGACCTGAGGAAGGCCGCCGAATCCAAGACCTATTGCGACGAGTTCGCCGGCAAGGCGCGTGAGAACGGCGTCGAGGTCACCGAGCTTTCCACGCATCTTCAAGGCCAGCTCGTTGCCGTGCATCCCGCCTATGATGAGGCCTTCGACGGTTTTGCAGCGCCGGAAGTGCGCGGCAATCCAAAGGCACGGCAGGCCTGGGCCGTGGAGCAGGTGAAGATGGCGCTGACCGCCTCGCGCAACCTCGGCCTCGATGCCATGGCGAGCTTTTCCGGTGCGCTCGCCTGGCCCTTCGTCTATCCGTGGCCGCAGCGGCCCGCCGGTCTCGTCGAGACCGCCTTCGACGAGCTTGCCAGGCGCTGGAAGCCCCTCCTCGACCATGCCGAGGAGAACGGCGTGGATGTCTGCTACGAGATCCATCCGGGTGAGGACCTGCATGACGGCATCACCTATGAGATGTTCCTGGAGCGCACCGGCAACCATGCCCGCGCCTGCATGCTCTACGACCCATCGCACTACGTTCTGCAGTGCCTCGACTATCTCGACAATATCGACATCTACAAGGACCGCATCCGCATGTTCCATGTGAAGGATGCCGAGTTCAACCCGACAGGCCGTCAGGGCGTCTATGGCGGTTATCAGGGCTGGGTGAACCGTGCCGGCCGCTTCCGCTCGCTTGGCGACGGCCAGGTGGATTTCGGTGCCGTCTTCTCCAAGATGGCCGCCAACGATTTTGCCGGCTGGGCCGTGGTCGAATGGGAATGCGCGCTGAAGCACCCGGAAGACGGGGCCCGCGAGGGTGCGGATTTCGTCAACGCGCACATCATCCGCGTGACGGAAAAAGCCTTCGACGACTTCGCCGATGCCGGCACGGATCAGGCCGCAAACCGGCGCATGCTTGGACTTTAAGGAGGATCACAGGATGGCAATCGAAGGAAGCGCAAGCGAAACGCGGGAGCGCCGCATCCGGCTCGGCATGGTCGGCGGCGGCTCCGGCGCCTTCATCGGCGCAGTACACCGCATCGCCGCCCGGCTCGACGATCACTATGAACTGGTTGCCGGCGCGCTCTCGTCCTCGCCGGAAAAGGCCGAGCAGTCGGCGCGCGAACTCGGTCTCGATCCGTCGCGCAGCTATGGCAGCTTCAAGGAAATGGCGATCCGCGAGGCCAAGCTGAAGAACGGTATCGAGGCAGTGGCGATCGTCACGCCGAACCACGTGCACTACGAAGCGGCGAAAGAGTTTCTCAAGCGCGGCATCCATGTCATCTGCGACAAGCCGCTGACCTCGACGATGGGCGACGCACGCAAGCTGAAGAAGCTGACGGAGGAGAGCGACGCGCTTTTCGTGCTCACCCACAACTACACCGGCTATCCCATGGTCCGGCAGGCCCGCGAGATGATCGCCAATGGCGAGCTTGGCGCCATCCGCCTCGTGCAGATGGAATATCCGCAGGACTGGCTGACGGAAGATATCGAGAGTAGCGGCCAGAAGCAGGCCGCCTGGCGCACGGACCCGACCAAATCGGGCGCCGGCGGCTCGATCGGCGATATCGGCACCCATGCCTACAATCTCGGCTGCTTCGTATCCGGCCTCGAACTTGCGGAACTGGCCGCCGATCTCGACAGTTTCGTGCCGGGCCGTCGCCTCGATGACAACGCCCACGTCATGATGCGCTTCGAGGAAAAGGACGGCGTTGCCGCCAAGGGCACGCTCTGGTGCAGCCAGGTCGCCCCCGGCCACGAGAACGGCCTCAAGGTGCGCGTCTACGGCACGAAGGGCGGGCTTGAATGGGTGCAGGCCGATCCGAACTACCTCTGGTACACGCCCTTCGGTGAGCCGAAGCGCCTGATTACCCGCAACGGCGCGGGGGCTGGCGCAGCTGCCGCACGCATGAGCCGCGTGCCGTCCGGCCATCCAGAAGGCTATCTCGAAGGCTTTGCCAACATCTATTCGGAAGCCGCGCGCGCCATCTATGCTAGGCGCAACGGCGCCAAGGTCGATCCTGCCGTCACCTATCCGACGGTCGATGACGGTCTCAAGGGCATGATCTTCGTCGATGCCTGCGTGCAGTCCTCGAAGAGGAACGGCGCCTGGGTGAAGGTCTGACAAACAGCTCCGGCCGTCGCCACCATGCGGCGGCCGGGCCCTCTGCTCACGAGAATATGCTGCCCAGCCGGATGACCAGCTTTTTGTCGAACAGGTGCCCGCGGTCGAACATCCAGTTCAATGCATCCCGGTTGCTCCACGGCCGCTTGTAGGGGCGGGTGCTCGTCAGCGCCTCGAAGACGTCGCAGACGGTGGAGAGGCGTATTTCCTGGCTGATCTGTTCCGCCTTGAGACCATGCGGATAGCCGCTGCCATCCAGCATTTCATGGTGATGCCGACAGACGTCGAGGATCAGCTCCGACATGCTCTCCTGATCCTTCAGCAGGTGATAGCCGACCTCGGGGTGATTGCGCACCACGCGTTTTTCGTCTTCCTCCAGCCGGCCTTTCTTGTTCAGGATTGCGTCCGGCACCATGAGCTTGCCGACATCGTGCAGCAGGCCGGCGACACCGAGTTCGCGCGCCTTCTCATCCCCATAGCCGATAGACCGCGCAAGCCGCATCATCAGCGCGCTCACCGACAGAGAATGCACATAGGTTCCCTCGTCCTTCGTCTTCAGGCGCGTTACCTTCAGGAAGAGGTCCGGTGAGGCATCGATCCGGTCGGAAATCTCGTCCGCAACGGGGTTCAGCGTATCGACCTGCAATTGACCGAAGCGGACGGCCTGGAAGCTGCTGCGCAGGGTGCTTGCCGCCTGCGATACGGACGTGAGCGTGCGCTTGCGCTCGTCTGCCTGTGTGGCCACCGCATCGGCCTCGCTCGTGCCCTTCATCGGATTGATCAGTGCATAGACTGCGGATGTGGCGAGGATGGCGCGCAGGGTCTCGTCGGACTGGAGGAGAAAGCGGCGGTCGGAAAACTCCGTATCCGGGCATTCCACCGCTTCGATGAACATGCCTTTCCTGAGAAGATGTTTTTGAATGCGTCGTACCACGTGTGTCTCCGTCCAAGTACACGGATACATTATGTGGCGAAACCCTAAGTCTTCTCTAAGGCGCCCATTTCGCGGCCAGGGTGCATAGAGCAGGCAATCCCCTTGGGCACAAGACTATTGAGACCCGGAAGCGTGTTGTCCGCGCTACCGGGCCTCGTGCGATCATGGGTGGGGCCCCACAATCGTTTTGTCGTAACGCGGTACTTCGGAAATAGTTCCACCGCATGCTTGCCAAAATGTCTGGCAGGAAAGCCGGCCTTACTGAAGCTGCCCGAGCCGGGCGCTACCATTTCTGGCGCGATTGACTTTTTACAAAACGACGCTACTGCAACGTTACAGGTTCCAGAAATGCCGCAGCAATCGCAATTGGAAGAGTGACGATGATCGACCCCAAGACCCTTGCCGACCGCTTTCCCGGCGACTTCGTGTTCGGCGTGGCGACCGCCGCGTTCCAGATCGAGGGGGCGGCGAAGATGGATGGGCGAAAGCCGTCGATCTGGGATGCCTTTTCCAACATGCCGGGCCGGGTTCATGGCCGCCACAATGGCGATGTCGCCTGCGATCACTATAACCGGCTCGAGGAAGACCTCGATCTCATCCAGTCGCTCGGCGTGGAGGCCTACCGCTTTTCCGTCGCCTGGCCACGGATCGTGCCGGAAGGCACCGGGCCGGTGAACGAAAAGGGGCTGGATTTCTACGACCGGCTTGTCGATGGCCTGAAGGCACGCGGCATCAAGGCTTTCGCCACGCTCTACCATTGGGACCTGCCGCTGATGCTGGCAGGCGAAGGCGGCTGGACGGCAAGGCAGACGGCCTATGCCTTCCAGCGCTATGCAAAAATCGTCACTGCCCGGCTCGGCGACCGGCTGGATGCGGTGGCGACCTTCAACGAGCCCTGGTGCTCCGTCTGGCTCAGCCACCTCTACGGTGTCCACGCGCCGGGCGAGCGCAACATGGATGCGGCGCTGCATGCGCTACATGTCACCAATCTGGCGCATGGGCTCGGCGTTTCGGCCATCCGCTCCGAGCGGCCGGGCCTGCCTGTCGGCCTCGTTCTGAACGCCCATTCCATCTATCCGGGCAGCGACAGCCCGCCCGACCGGGCGGCGGCGGCCCGCGCCTTCGATTTTCACAATGGCGTCTTCTTCGGTCCGGTCTTCAAGGGGGAATATCCCGAAAGCTTCCTGTCCGCCCTCGGTCACCGCATGCCGGACATCGAACCCGGCGACATGGAGACGATTTCCCAGCCGCTCGACTGGTGGGGCCTCAACTACTACACGCCGATGCGCGTTTCGAACGATCCGGCCGCGAGTGCCGAATTTCCGGCGACCGTGGCCGTCCCGCCTGTCGTCGACGTGAAGACCGATATCGGCTGGGAGGTCTATGCGCCGGCGCTCGGCGACCTTGTCCGCCAGCTCAATGCCGAATATCGGCTCCCCGACTGCTACATCACGGAAAACGGCGCCTGCTACAATATGGGTGTGGAAAATGGCGAAGTGGACGACCAGCCGCGCCTCGACTACATCGCCGACCATCTCGGCGTCACGGCCGATCTCATCGGAGAGGGTTACCCGATGCGCGGCTATTTCGCCTGGAGCCTGATGGACAATTTCGAATGGGCGGAAGGCTACCGGATGCGCTTCGGCATCGTGCATGTCGACTATGAGACGCAGGTTCGCACGGTGAAGAAGAGCGGCCAGTGGTACGCCACGCTTGCCGGTCAATTCCCGAAGGGAAACCACCGGGCCGCCTGAGCGGCCCGCCGTAGTTCCTGCCCCGAAAGCCGCTTATTTGCCGAGGTGGCGTTCGCCGCGCTTCCTGGCGAGGTCCATCTGCTTTTGCCGCTGGCGGAAGCGCATGCGATCCTCCTCGCTACGTGCTTCGTGGCAATGCGGACAGGAGACGCCGGCCTCGTAGAGCGGCGAGGTGATCTCCTCGGCCGTCAGCGGATGGCGGCAGGCGCGGCAGAGTTTGTGCTCGCCTTCCTCCAGGCCATGGGTGACGGAGACGCGCTCGTCGAAGACGAAACAGGCGCCTTCCCACAGGCTTTCTTCCGCCGGCACTTCCTCGAGATATTTCAGGATGCCGCCCTTGAGGTGGTAGACCTCGTCGAAACCCTGCTCCTTCATGAAGGCGGTCGCCTTCTCGCAGCGGATGCCGCCGGTGCAATACATGGCGATCTTCGGCTTGTTGTGCAGGCCGGTATTCTGGCGCACCCAGTCGGGGAACTCGCGGAACGTCTTGGTGTTCGGATCGACCGCACCCTTGAAGATGCCGATCGCCGTCTCATAGTCGTTGCGCGTGTCGATGAGGATCGTGTCCGGGTCGGAGATCAGCGCGTTCCAGTCCGCGGGCGCCACATAGGTGCCGACGGAGCGGTTGGGGTCGATGTCCTCGACGCCCATCGTGACGATTTCCTTCTTGAGCCGCACCTTCATGCGCAGGAAGGGCATGTCGGCGGCGTGGCTTTCCTTGTGTTCCAGCCCCGCAAATTCCGGCTGGCCGCGCAGGAAGGCGAGCACGGTGCGGATGCCGGCATGCGGCCCGGCGATCGTGCCGTTGATGCCCTCATGGGCGAGCAGCAACGTGCCGCGCACGCCATTTTCCTCGCAAAGCGCCTGCAAGGGCGCACGCAGGTCCGCAAAGCGCGGAACCGAGACGAAATGGTAGAGCGCGGCAACGAGGAAGCCGGTTTCCTGTGCGGAGGAAGAGATCGTGTTTGTCATGGTCGCCACATACAGCTTTGCTGCATTTCAGGCAATGCGGCGCGGTGTAACGCCTCAGGCGAGCCGTTGCAGGCTGGCCCCGTTGCTGGTGCCGAGCGCCATGGACTGGTTGGAATACTGGCTTTCGCCGGTCACCTCCCGGCCCACCCAGTTTGGCATTTCAGGTTCGTCATGGATCGAGGACAGTTCGACCTCGGCAATGACGAGGCCACGGTGGGAGCCGTCATAGACGTCGACTTCCCAGACATGGCCTTCATGCGGTACCCGGTAGCGCACCTTCTCGATCACGTTGCCGATGGCATGGCGCAGCATGTCTTCGGCTTCGTCGCGATCGATATCGAATTCGTATTCGTCGCGCACGAGGGCGGTGTGGCCGACTTTCAGGGTGATGCGCGCACGTCCGTCGCCATAGAGGCGAACCCGCAGCGATCGGTCGTCCTGGGCTACGACATAGGCCTGCCGTATGGCGGTCCCTTCGTCTGCGAAGGTGCGCCACCGCTGGCCCGATACCAGGAACTTCCGCTCGATCTCTTTAGCCATTGGCTCGCTTTCGCTGTTGGAGATGGGCTTGGGCGAGGGGGAGATTTGCACGATAAGTCTGTCATGACAAGGCAGGGCGTTTTGCTTTAGGCTCGACAGAACGTCGCAGACGCGATATTCCGGGTTAAATTCAATCGTTTTAAAAGGTCATGCCATGCGTGAGAAAAACGCCAAGCTCCTTTCCGTCCTGAAGCTCCAGCCTGTGGTGCCGGTGCTGGTCATTGACGACGTCAAGACTGCGGTTCCGCTGGCGCGCGCGCTGGTCGCCGGCGGGCTCAAGGCCATCGAGATCACGCTGCGCACGACCGCTGCGCTGGAAGCGATCCGCGCGGTTGCCAACGAGGTCGAGGGCGCCGTCGCCGGTGCCGGCACGGTTCTCAACGCCGCGCAGTACGAGGCCGCGGTCGAGGCCGGTTCGCAGTTCATCGTCAGCCCGGGCACGACGCAGGAACTGATCGACGCGGCCGCCGATTCCGAAATTCCGCTTCTGCCGGGTGCGGCCACCGCGAGCGAGGTCATGGGCCTTCGCGAGGAGGGCTACGAGGTGCTGAAGTTCTTCCCGGCCGAGCAGGCGGGCGGAGCGGCCTACCTCAAGTCGCTCTCCTCGCCGCTTGCCGGCACGCTGTTCTGCCCGACGGGCGGCATTTCGCTGTCGAATGCTCGCGACTATCTCTCGCTGCCGAACGTGGTGTGCGTCGGCGGCTCGTGGGTCGCGCCGAAGGAGCTTGTGGCCAAGGGTGACTGGGCAGGCATCGAAAAGCTCGCTGCGGAAGCTGCTGCCCTCAAGGGCTGAGCGAGGTTCAGCAAAATTGCAGGCGGGCGGCCCTTGGTCGCCCGTTATGCGTTTGAAATCGAGGGCCTGCATTCCTATCTTGCCTCTCAGTCGGCAGGAGAAATGGAGACACCCCCTATGTTTGACGCCAAGAAGTTGCTTGACCAGTTCCTCGGTTCGCAGGTGCCCGGCGCCGGTGGCTCCGTGCGCGACCGCGCCGGCCAGGTCACCCAGCTTGCCAAGGACAATCCGCTTGCCTCGATCGCCATTGCCGGCGTTCTTCTTGGCACGGGCGGGGGGCGCAAGGTCGCGGGCTCCGCGCTGAAGCTCGGCAGTCTCGCCGCCATCGCCGGCCTCGGCTACCAGGCCTACAAGAATTACAAGGCTGGCCAGAACCCGGTCGAGACCGCTCAGGGCGGGACGCCCGAACTCCTGCCGCCGCCGACCGATTCCGGCTTCCATCCCGAGGCGGTCAGCACCGACTTCGCCCTCGTTCTGGTGCGCGCCATGATCGCCGCGTCGCGCGCCGATGGCCATATCGACGAGGCAGAGCGCGCCCGCATCATGGACAAGCTGAAGGTCTCCGGCCTTGGCGCCGATGCCACGCAGTTCCTTGAGGACGAGCTTGCCAATCCGGTCGATCTCGACGCGATCATCGCGGCCGCCGCGACGGAGGAGCAGCGCGTCGAACTCTACACCGCCTCGCGCCTTGCCATCGAGCCGAAATCGCGCGCCGAACGCGGCTATCTCGACCTGCTCGCCGGCCGCCTCAACCTGCCGGATGCGCTGGTCGACCATATCGAGGCGACGGTTTCCGCCGCCACGGTCTGATTTACCGGGGGGCGGCCGAACGCCGCTCCCCGCTTTCCCGATTGCCTCGGCCCTCTCGCTACTCTATCCCTTCGGCAAGGTCGAAGGAGGAATTTCATGCGCGATCTCAAGGATTGGAAGGGTTGCCCGCTGCCGGCGCCCGTGACGCTCGAAGGCCGCACCGTGCGCATCGAGCCCTATGATCGTGCAAGACATCTGCAGGCGTTGTGGGATGCCTTCGGCGGCATGGAGATCAATCCGCTGCTGCGTTATTTTACGCAGGCCGATTTCGGCAGGATCGAGGATTTCGACGCCTGGTCGGAGGCAATGATCAAGTCCGGCTGGGTGCGCGAGGTCATCATCGACAGGGCGAACGGCAAGGCCGTCGGCATGGCGCATTACATGCGGCCCGATGCGGCCAACGGCGTCGTCGAGATCGGCGGCATCGCCCATGGCGCGAACATGTCGCGCTCGCCACTCTCCACCGAGGCGCAGTACCTGCTCGCCAGGCACGTCTTCGAGGATCTCGGTTACCGTCGCTACGAGTGGAAGTGCCACAACGACAACGCTCCCAGCAAGCGCACCGCGAGCCGTCTAGGCTTCACCTTCGAGGGCGTCTTCCGCCAGCACATGCTCTCCAAGGGCGAGAACCGCGATACTGCCTGGTTCTCGATCATCGACAGCGAGTGGCCGGATATCGCCAAGGGCTTCGATGCCTGGCTCTCGCCCGACAACTTCGATGCCGAGGGGCGGCAGAAGCGCAGGCTGGAAGATATTCGCGCGGAGATTTCCAAGGCAGGTGCAGCATGAGCGAGGAACGCAAGGGAAAATCGCCGGTGCTCGCGGCGCTCTTCATTCTGCTCGGCACGGGCGTGGTCTTCTACTTCCTGCCGCGCGTCATGATCGCCCTCGGCGGCGTCTCGCCCTGGCTGGCGGGCCTTGTCGGCACGCTGCTGGTGCTCTGCTTCTTCCTGCTCTTCTGGCTGCGCGCGCGCTACCAGCGCAACCACGACAACTAGACAGAAGGCCCGATCCGGGAATTCGGGCTCTCTTTCGATGGCGCCCCAGCGATTGAAAGCTCGATCTAGGTTTTTCGTGGACGATGGCCGCGGGACTTGCTAGACATCCGCGGCGTGCTTTCAGAGCTGCGGCTGGGACGACCCAGCCGCCATACCGATGTCGGGGACGACCCCTCTATGGGTAATGTAGGATGTCGTCTGTCTCCATTCCGAAGAAAGCAATCTTCAAGATAATCATCGCCTGGCTCGTCGTCGTCGTGTTCATGATCGGCGGCCGGGACTGGCTGTCGCCGACAATGAGCGTCCTCGTGGCGGGGACATGTTTCGCGGCGTTGTTTGCAACGATCCTCATGGCCGCCTTCGGGGTGGTGGGAGAGGCCGACGAGCTTGCCCACAGCCTGGGTGAGCCCTATGGAACGCTTATTCTCACCCTGTCGATTGTTTCCATCGAGGTCATCCTCATCGCTGCGGTGATGATGGGGCCAAGCGAAGCGCCGACCATTGGCCGTGACTCGATTTTCGCCGTCATGATGATCATCCTGAACCTCGTGACAGGTATCTGCTTGATTGTCGGCGGTCTTCGCTACGGCGAACAGGAATATAACGCGCAGGGTGCGGTTGCATTCATTTCCATGACCGTTGTGCTTGTGGGCACGGCGCTGCTTTTGCCAAACACCCTCAGCACCGGCAATGGTACTTTCTGGCCATCGCAGGCCATCGCGTTGTCGATTTTCACGATACTCCTCTACGGCGCCTTCCTTGTGCTGCAGATGGGACGTTACCGCCGCTACTTCGTCCAGCCCGAGAAGGGAGAGCTCTCGATCCGGCTGTCGCAGCCGGTGGGGGAGACGGAAGACGGTGGTGAAGGCAAATCCGGACGCGCCCAGAATATCGTCCATGCCGTGCTGCTCGTCGCACTCATGGTGCCGATAGTCCTGCTGGCGCACGATCTTGCCATCGTCATAGACTATGGCGTTGCAAAGGTCGGGGCTCCCGTCGCCGTCGGTGGCGTCTTGATCGCAATCATCGTCTTCACGCCGGAATCGATCACGGCGGTGAAGGCAGCGCTCAACAACGAGACGCAAAGGGCGATCAACCTCTGCCTCGGCGCGTTCGTTTCGACGGTCGGCCTGACGGTTCCGGCTGTCCTGATGGTCGGGCTTATGGCGAGCAAGACCGTCATACTCGGGATTTCATCCACGGAAACGATTTTGCTTGCCCTGACGCTCGCTCTCACGCTGACGACCTATCTCGGCCAGCGGGCGTCCGCGATCCAGGGCTTCATGCACCTGACGCTGTTCGGCGTCTTCACATTGCTGCTTTTCACGAACTGAACCCCATTCGGGCAGAGGCCGAGAGGAAGTTTCGGCCTCCCTCACATCTGTGAAAAGCATGGCGCCAAGGGTTTCATCGCGCAAGCGATCGCGGTCTTCAGAGCTGGAGGGCGGCTCCCAGCAGCAGCAATCCGAGGATCATCACCAGAGCCGCGCCGCCGATTTCGATGGCCGTGCCGATGCGAGCTGCTGCAGAGCCGTTGCCGGCAAAGCGCAGGGCCGCGCTCTTGGCGGTGACGGCAAGCGTGGCGAGGATCGAGACCGTGATGGCGGTGCCGATCGACATGGCGAGCACGGCAAGCATGCCGCCGAGATAGAGCCCGTTCAGCAGCGCGAAGCTCAGCACGATGAGCGCGCCCGAGCAGGGGCGAAGCCCCACCGCGACGATCGCCGACCAGGCTTCGCGCAGCGCGAAACGATCGCCCTTCAAAAGCGATGGGTCCGGTGCATGGGCATGGCCGCAGGTCGAGCAGACTTCACCGGCATGGTGGTGGTGGTGGTGGGTGTGATCATGGACCTCGACGGCCTCAACGCCGAGCGCGGAGGCGCGGGGCGCCGGGCGAAGCTTGCGGAAGAGCAGCCACGCCCCGAAGAGGGCTATCAGCGCATAGCTGCCGATTTCAAGCGCGCGGGTGGCATCGGTCATCGAAACGGTGGTGCCACGCAGGAACAGGTAGGCCGCACCGACGAGCAGGATGGCGACGATGCCCTGCAGGATCGAGGAGAGGAAGGAAAGCAGCACGCCGCGCTTCAGTTCCAGTTCGTTCGCCAGCATGTAGGAAGAGATGACCGCCTTGCCGTGTCCGGGGCCGGCGGCATGGAAGACGCCGTAGGCGAAGGAGAGGCCAACGAGCGAGGAGGCCGCCCACGGGTTCTCGCGCATATCCTTCAGCGCGCCGGTCATCATCCGGTAGAAACCCTGCTGCTGTGCGTTGATCCAGGCGAAAAGCCCGCCGAAGGTGCCGGTCGTGTTGAAGCCTGGCTCGGCCGATCCGATGCCGAGCGGCGACTGGGCGTGGGCGAGACTGGCGACGGCGGCAAGGGCGAGCGTCAGGGTGATGATGGTGAAGGCACGGCTGCGGGTCAGCATGTCAGCTCCAGGCGGGTGGCGAAGAGTTTGGACATGTCGGTGCCCGCCGGATCGTTGAAGAAGGCGTCCGTCAGGCTGTCCTGGTTCTGGGCCAGCACCTCGTCCGGGTCGGGCCGGACGACGGCGCGCTTGCAGGCTCCGAAATTGTCGCCGACGGTGATGAGATCGTCGTCGGAGGCGAAATCCATCGCGGCATACATGGTGGGGTCGTAGACGCCGAAGGTGAGCTTGCCCTTGAGCGGCATGACTTCGCCCGGCTTGACGGTGAAGAACATCAGGAGCTGCCCGTCCTTGTAGTCGACATTGATCGCGTCGGGTTTGGCGACCTTTACGGCTTTCCCGTCCTCGGTGATCGTCGTGTAGTAGCTGAATTCCTCCAGCGATTCGAGCACGGTCCTGCCGACTTCCGCAAGCTCGTCCGGATCGAGTTCGGCATTGCTGTTCTTGTCGAAATCCATGACGACGCTGGCGGAGAACATCTCGTCGAAACGCCACACATTGCGCAGTTCGCTGACGGTGCCGTCCGCGTTCGCCACCACTTCGAGGCGGGCCTCGGCAAAGATATGCGGATGGGCAAAGGCGGTGGCCGGGGCGAGAGAAGCTGCAGCCGCAACGAGAAGGGGGAGGAATCGCATGGGTTTCAAGCCTCTCGGAGCGGCATGTCGCACGACAGAATCACTTGCTGGGATGTAACGGAAATGGGTCGGAATTGGGACCTCTACGCCTCGATGCCGGGGTTTCGGCGGAACCAGGCGTGCAGGAAGTCGACAAAGGTGCGGACCTTGGCCGGCAGGTAGCGGCGGTGCGGATAGATCGCGTATATGCCGCGGTCGGTCGGAAGATAGTCTTCGAGGACCGAGATCACCCGGCCGGAAGCAAGACAGGGACGGGCGATGAAGGCCGGCACCTGCGCGACGCCGAGGCTGCTTGCCGCCGCCCGCACCGCCGCCGTCGGGCTGTTGACCTCGATATGGCCGCTGACAGGTACGCTGAAGCCGCCGCCCTTCTCGTCGACGAAGCGCCAGTTGCTGTGCGACTTGCCGTTGGTATCGATGATGCAGGGCAGGCGTGCGAGATCGCTTGGATGGTTGATAGGGCCGGCGCGCTCGAGGAATTCCTCGGTCACGCAGATCTTCAGGAAGAAATCGCCCAGCTTGCGCGCGATGAGGGCGGAATCCTCCAGCCGCGTGATTCGGAGCGCGACGTCGAAACCTTCTTCCACCAGGTCGACGAACCGGTCGTCCGCGACGACTTCCAGCGAAAGCTCGGGATGCTCCCGGCCGAAATCGATGAGCGACTGGCCGATATCGGCATCCACGAAGGTGCGCGGCGCGGAGACCTTCAGTTTACCGCGCAGGTCCGTGTTCTTCTCGCGGACCAGATCGGCGAGGTTGTCGATTTCCTTCAGGATGTCCGAGGCAGGGCGATAGTAGGTATGGCCGGCCTCGGTTATCGAGAACTGGCGGGTCGTGCGGTTAAGCAGCAGTGTGCCCAGCTCGTCTTCCAGTTCGCGCACATATTTGGAAAGCAGCGCCTTGGATCGGCCTGTCTTGCGCGAAGCGGCAGAAAAGCCTTCGGCATCGACGACGTCGATGAAGGCCCGGATTCGGGTCAATGTATCCATGTGTCCCCACTTGGCTGACCATTGCTTCGCCTCGTTGATGCTGCTGCGAAGGAATGGCGGGTCGCCCGGCCGCAATGCGGTGGCCAGCGCGTTATAAACGACTTTTGAAAACCATTGCGGCGAATGTCGTGACTGTCACAATATTTTCAATAGCAGCCTGCAAAAATCTCTTGATTACGACAGCGATTCTTCTTATCTCCCCTCTGCCCAAAGTCGCACGTGCCTGTGGGTGTCCGCCGACCCTCGAATTGGTGAGGAAATCGGTAAGGTACCTGGAACTAACCCCTCCAGTCGTTTCTCCGGCCAACCGGAAGAGCGAGGACATCTTGAAGCAACGACGGTGCGGGCCTTTCTGGTGTCTGCCGGCTTTCCATCAGCCGGGGTTACTGAAGAGGCACACCTTCATTGCCGGAAGTGCGGTCGGGTTTCCCACCAATCCATGGCAGACAAAGCCGAATTGAAGCCTAGGCGGGCTTCGGTTCACCGTTCGCGCACGATGCGCATGCTTGGTTCCGGGGTCTCCACCGGCTGGTTCCAGAGCGTGACCGTATCTGCCCTTTGTCCTCCGGGTTCTGCCCGGAGCAGTCTGGATATGGGGACTACCGAGATGGCTACTGCACGTATTATCGACTTCCTGAACACCCGACGTCCCGATGGCCCGTGCCTTGTGGTCGACCTCGATGTCGTCAGCGACAACTTCAAGGCCTTCCGTCATGCGCTGCCGGACAGCGCGATCTATTACGCCGTCAAGGCAAACCCGGCGCCTGAAGTCCTGCGTCTGCTTGCCAGCATGGGCTCCAGCTTCGATTGCGCGTCCGTCGCCGAAATCGAAATGGCGCTCGAAGCCGGCGCGACCGCATCGCGCATCTCCTTCGGCAACACGATCAAGAAGGAACGCGACGTCGCCAAGGCGCATGCGCTTGGCGTTTCGCTCTTCGCCGTCGACAGCCATGAGGAAGTCGAGAAGATCGCCCGCGCCGCTCCCGGCGCCCGCGTGTTCTGCCGCGTCCTGACCGATGGCGAAGGCGCCGAATGGCCGCTGTCGCGCAAATTCGGCTGCGTGCCGCAGATGGCCGTCGACGTGCTCGTCTATGCCCACCAGCTCGGTCTTGTCTCCTACGGCGTGTCGTTCCACGTTGGCTCGCAGATGACGAAGCTCGATGCCTGGGATTCGGCGCTCGCCGATGCCAAGCGCGTCTTCGTGCAGCTTGCCAAGCAGGGCATCGAGCTGAAGATGGTCAACATGGGCGGCGGCTTCCCGACGAAGTACCTGCGCGACGTGCCGTCGGCAGAGGCCTATGGCAAGGCGATCTTCGGTGCGCTGAAGAAGCACTTCGGCAACCAGATCCCGGAAACCATCATCGAGCCGGGCCGCGGCATGGTCGGCAATGCGGGTGTGATCAAGGCGGAAGTCGTTCTCGTCGCGAAGAAGTCCGACAATGACAACCACCGCTGGGTCTTCCTCGACATCGGCAAGTTCGGCGGTCTCGCCGAAACCATGGACGAGGCGATCCGCTACCCGATCCGCACGGCGCGTGACGCGGACGAAATGGAGCCCTGCGTGCTCGCCGGCCCGACCTGCGATTCCGCGGACGTGCTCTACGAGAAGAACATGTATCCGCTGCCGATCACCCTTTCGATCGGCGACGAGGTTCTGATCGAAGGCACCGGCGCCTATACGACGACCTATTCGGCGGTCGCTTTCAACGGCTTTGAGCCTCTCAAAGCCTACGTGATCTGACTGCCGCGGCGCTCCCGTCCCTGCGGGGGCGCCGCTCTCACAATTCATTCCGGAAACCGTTTGAAACGGCTTTGAGTGCGGGAGGCCCAGAGATGGCCGCTGTTCTTGATTCTGTCCGCGCATTTTTCGCGCATGCCGCCTTCTCCATCGACCGGGAGAACGCTGGCGACGTTGTCGCGCGTGAGCGTCTGCTTGATCGCGTCATGGGCGAGGGGCGTTTTCGCAAGTCCTCCGAAAAGGTTCGCAGGGGCCGGTTGCCGGCGGAGGGCCTTGCGCTCGTTGCGCGCGATGCGGACAATCACGTCATCGGCTCCGTGCGCCTGTGGAACGTCGAGGCGGGTGTCGATTCGGATGGCAACGCCGTTCCTGCGCTGCTGCTTGGTCCGCTCGCCGTCGACTGCGCGCATGAGGGCAAGGGCATCGGTGGCGCGCTGATGCGCGCGGCGATCACCGAGGCGCGGGATCGTGGCCACGGTGCGGTGCTGCTCGTCGGCGATCCTGAATATTACGAGCGCTTCGGCTTCTTCACTGAGCCGGCGCAGCATCTCGTCATGCCCGGCCCCTTCGAGCGCCGCCGTTTCCTGGCGCTGGAACTCGTGGAAGGCTGGCTCGACGGCGCGGCCGGCATGGTCGTTGCAAGCGGCCGCCGGCTGGCGGTGGAGATGCGCAAGGCGGCCTGACGGTCCGCCGGTTTGACTGCAAGGCGTGATTGCGCTATCGGAACGGCATGGGTGAGAGCCCCTGCCGTCCGCGAGCGCAAGCTTTGGTGAAGTCTCTCAATCAGACAATCGGTCTTCCAGCATCATGCATGCGAACCGGTGGCAATGCGGGCTCCCTCCGAAATGACGCATGCGACGACTGGAGATCAGACATGCGTCCGACATCGACGCCACTTCCATCCCTTGATACCCTGAAAGACCAAGCAAAGCGGCTGCGCGCGCGCTTTGCCGACGACGGGCAGGCCGTTTCCCATTCCCGGGCGCTGGAACTCGTCGCCGCACAATACGGCTTTCGCGACTGGAACACGCTGCATGCGGCGGTCGGCAACCGTCCGCCGTTCAATCCCTGGATGCTCGGTTCGCGCGTGCGCGGCCATTATCTCGGCCAGCCCTTCGATGCCGAGATTCTTGGCGTGCAGGCGCTGACGAGCCATCCTGGGCACTATCGCATGACGCTGCACTTCGACGAGCCGGTGGACGTGGTGACGTTCGACAGTTTCTCCGCCTTGCGCCAGCGCGTGAACTGCACCGTCGACGAGACGGGGCGGACGGCCGCGAAGACCTCGAACGGCCGCCCGCATCTGGAGCTTGAATGGTAAATCTCAGAACGAGCCTGAAAACCGGGCAGCGAGCCCGTCGACCCTGAAATCGGCGGTCTCGTCCGTTTCACGGCGCAGGAGGCGGCTGTATTCCAGTGCGACCGCCGCCCCCTTGTCTAGCGTATAGCTCAGCGTTGCGCTCGTTGCCGTCGTGCGCGTGCGGTAGTCGTATGTGAGCCAGTCGCTATAGGCCTGCTCGTAGGCGAGGCCGAGTTTCAGCTTTTCCGTCAGCGCCTTTTCCAGCGACAGACCGACCGTGCGCACATCCTCGCCGAGCGGGTCGTCGATATCGGCAAGTTGAATGTCGCGCGAGAGCGTAGCCTTGAGCAGGCTGTCGCCTGGAAGCCGCCACGCGAGTTCTGCCTTCAGGAAGGGACGGGTCGGATCGACCGTCTTGCCGAGGTCGGGACTGGCGACGCGGACAATGCCGGCCTCCGCCATCAGCGTGATGTCGTCGCCGAACGCGCGACCATAAGCCAGCGAACCGCGCAGCGTGCGGGCAGGGAAGCGCTCGAATTGCTCCTGGTCTTCGGAGGGGATGCGGTTCGTGCGATATTGCAGCGTCGCGCCCACCTCGCCGTCGAAGAGGGGGCGGATATGTCCGGCGGTCAGGTCGAGCAGCCGGTTGCCGGCCTCGAGCTGAAGCCGCGGCAGGCCCTTCAGGGTGAAGTCGACCTTGCCCCGATTGAGATCGGACAGGGCTGCTGTGAGGTGGCTCTTGCCGCCCCAATGCTCCATCGTGAGGCCGGCGCTTGCCACGGCCGACACATCGGCCTTGCGGTAGCCGATCAACAGGCCGGGAAAAGCGAGAAAGATATCGCCGTCCCGCTGTTGCTCGATACCGCCCTTGAGGGTGAGCTTGACGGCCTCGCCCAGGTCGCGGGTGAGGCCGAGTTCGACGCCGATCTTCCGCTCGTCGGCGAAACGATAGCGGGGAACGCGCCGCCCGCTTGCCGTCAGCCGATAGGCGAAATGGGATTCCTCGATGGCAAGAGTGCCGCGCAGGACGATCCTCGCCTCGTCGAAGGAGGCCCGGAGTGAGGTTGGATCCTTGAAAACATTCGATGTCCAGCCGCTACCAAAGCTGTAATCAATGGTTGAATTCGCATTTTCCGGGTTGCAGCTCGCCAGCGCAAAAGCCCCGTAAAGCAAAGCTTGAAGAGAACGCATCGCAAACTGCCCCTGTCCGTTTCTGAAACGGAATCCTAGGGTTGTATGGTTAAAAAATCCCTCAATGGTTGCGCTGATTTGGTTTTGCGTAAGCTGCACAATCTGGGATTGCTAAAAATAGGGATTCGTTAAACTTGTCTCTGTTATGGTTAACTCTTTGCTATGATTGGCAAATGCGGTTGAGTAAATCAATGCTTATATTACCTTTGATTGTGTACCGAAGAGGTGCGCAACCAAAGGAGAGAGACATGAACAAGACCCGCATCATCGCTATCGCAACTGTCATGGCACTCGCCGGCGCTGGTCAGGCTTCGGCCGGCGGCCTGCTCGGTGGCCTTGGTATCCTCAATGGCAACAAGACCAAGACCGGCGGCATCGTGATCGCCCCCAGCGTTGGCCTCGGCGTCGGCAACATCCTCAGCGACAACGACGGCAACAAGGTGCTGAACGGCGTGCTCAACAACAACCTCAACGGGACCCTGTCGGGCATCCTCAACGGTGCGACCCTCGGGATCCTGAGCGGCAGCGGCGGCAGCGACTGCGGCTGCAAGAAGCGCAAACACTGACCGCGTTACCCCCACCCGTCCACGTGGTCAGTGTGGCCCGGGAGAGCTTCGCTCTCCCGGGCTCCATTGTTTTATTTGGGTGTCTCAGCCGGCGAGGTCGATGACGCCGCAATCGCCTGCTTCGCTGCCGAAGGCGAGGAGCTTGCCGTTGCGGCTCCAGGCCATCGAGGTGATGGCGCCCTTGCCGGGGCGGCGCAGCAGCACTTCGCGGCTGTCGGCAAAGCGGGCCGCGAGCACCATGCCGTCGGAATAGCCGATGGCGACCACGTCCTCGCCCGGATGGCAGGCGACGGCCGTGACCATGACGTCGGCGCGGGTGCCGAGTTCGAGCGGCGGCTTGCCCATCGGGCCGTCCTTGGCGGAAAAGGGCCAGACGATGGCGGCCGGCGCGCCGGAGGAGGCGAGCCACTTGCCCTTGGCGGACCAGGACAGCGATTTCACCTTGGCCGGATAACCGGTCATGCGCATGTGACGGGTCTCTGCGCCGGGCTTGCTATCGAGTTTCCAGCCGTGCAGCGCGTTTTCCTGCATGCTGGTGACGACGAAGCGGCCATCGGGCGAGAAGGTGATGCCGTTATGGGCGCCCTTCCATTCCAGATCGACCGGCTGGGCAGCCATCGCCACCCAATGCAGCGAGGCGCCATTGTAGCGCGCCGCGCCGAGACGAAGGCCCTTCGGTGCGAAGGCGATGCCCTCGATCGAGCGCGCCTCGGTGAACTCCTTGATCGTGCCGTCCGCCAGCCGGACGCGCGCCGTGCGGCCTTCGGCAAAACCCACCGCACCCTGCGGGCCGGCGGCGACGACGGAAATCCACTTGCGCGGCACTTCCGCGACGACAGTGACAGTGCCATCGGCGGAAATCCGCAGCACCTTGCCGTCCTCGCCGCCTGAAATCAGCGTATCGTTCGCGTCGTCGCGGATGCAGGCGAGCAGCCCGTCATGCGCCTCGGTGACCTTCTGGCCATGATCGAGGCGATGGATGGTGCCGGTGGCGGAGGCGAAGAACGGTACGTCGCCGAGGAAGGCAGCCGTAACGACGTGGCCGTCGAGATCAAGAGGCGCAACGGTCGGCATTAATTTCCATCTTTCTGGCGCATGACGTTATCCGAAAACCGTTTCACACTTTCCGGCTTCATGCTTTGGCTGCCTCGCAGGCCTTGAAGGTGCGCTCGATCTTCTCGCGGTCAAGGTCACGGCCGATGAAGACGAGGCGGCTTTCGCGCTTTTCGCCATCCTTCCAGGCGCGCTGGTGGTCGCCCTCGACGATCATGTGCACGCCCTGAACGACATAACGCTCCTCGTCGCCGGCAAAGGCGATGATGCCCTTGAGGCGCAGGATGTTCGGGCCGTCCGTCTGGGTGATCTTCTGGATCCAGGGGAAGAAGCGGTCCGGGTTCATCTCGCCGCCACGCAGCGAGATCGACTGCACCGTCACGTCATGGATCGGCGAAGCGCCATGGTCGTGATGATGGTGGTCATGATCGTGGTTGTGATGGCCGTGATCGTGATCATGGTGGTGATGATCGTGATCATGATGATGGTCATGGCCGCAATCCGGGCCGCAGACATGGTCCTCGTGATCGTGGTCGAGGAAGTGCGGATCGTTTTCCAGCGCCCGTTCCAGGTTGAAAGCGCCCTGGTCGAGAACCTTGGTGAGGTCGATTTCCGAGCGCGTCGTGCGGTGAATGCGGGCGGACGGGTTGATCGCGCGCACGGTCGCCTCGATCGTCGCCAGCTCTTCCGGGCTGACAAGGTCGGTCTTGTTGATCAGCACGACATCGGCGAACGCGATCTGGTCCTCGGCTTCGCGGCTGTCCTTGAGGCGCAGCGGCAGGTGCTTGGCGTCAACGAGGGCGACGACCGCATCGAGTTCAGTCTTCTGGCGCACATCGTCGTCCATGAAGAAGGTCTGGGCGACCGGCACCGGATCGGCAAGGCCGGTGGTCTCGACGATGATCGCGTCGAAGCGGCCGGGGCGGCGCATCAGGCCTTCCACCACGCGGATCAGGTCGCCGCGCACGGTGCAGCAGATGCAGCCGTTGTTCATTTCGTAGATTTCCTCGTCCGACTCGACGATCAGGTCGTTGTCGATGCCGATCTCGCCGAACTCGTTGACGATGACGGCGTATTTCTTGCCGTGATTGCCGGTGAGGATGCGGTTGAGCAGCGTCGTCTTGCCGGCGCCGAGATAGCCGGTGAGCACGGTGACGGGAATGGGCTTGGGAAGGGCTGTTTCGGTCATGGGAACCTCGAGCAATGGCTGGGACGGCGGAGACGTCCGGTTGGCGACTGATATAGGAGATCGAACGGGCCAGCGCAAATGCCGGATGGCGAAGTTTCGACGCTAAAGGAGCGTCTCCACGTCGAAGGCGGCGACGTCTTCGAGGAGGGCAACAAGGCCGCGCACGGCATGGGCGATCAGCTGCTCGCCCCTTTCAGCCGTCGCAGCGCTGGCGTCGCCCGCCACGCCCTTCGCATTGAGGTCGGACATCTTCCAGCCGAAGGCGTGCGGGCCATAGGCGCGCAGATGCGCGAAGCGGGCGGCGAACTCTGCCTGCCGCGAGCCGAAGCGTTCCGCCTTGTCCATCTCGACGAGATCGGGATGAAGGGCAAGCATGACGGAAGTCTCGATATCGCCGCCATGGATGTCGATCGCCTTGTCCTGCGGCGTGATCCAGCCCTCCGGCTGGCCGAAACGGGTCCAGGCGGTGGCAACGACGAGCATGTCGAGGCGAACGCGCGCCTCGGTGGCGACGATGGTCATCAGGGGCGAATTGCCGCCATGGGCGTTGAGCAGGAGGAGCTTGCGGATGCCCAGGCGGTGGAGGTCTTCGGCAATGCGCAGCCAGCGCTCGATCGCCTCCGCATAGGCAAGCGAGCGCGTGCCGGGCACGTCGAGATGTTCCGGCGAATAGCCGATGGGTTCGGCGGGCAGGAAGGTGACCGGCAGATGCGCCGGCAGAGCGACCGCGAGCCGTTCGGCGAAGCCCTCGGCGATCAGCGTGTCGGTCGCCAGCGGCAGGTGCGGTCCATGCCCTTCATGGGCGCCGAGCGGCAGGACGGCGATCCAGTTCGCGCGGTCTTCCGGCGTCAGCATCGGGTCGTTTTCGGACCATCGCATCTTGGGATGCGCCATGACGTCTCTCCGATCCTCACTTGCCGCCTGCCTTGATCCTGAGTCATACAAGGCCGTGCCCGTGATGCAAGGGTGCTGCAGGAGGCGATGGATGGGCAAGAAGCACAAGGACGGCAAGGACGGCAAGAAGGCCAAGAAAAAGAAATCGCACGAGGATGTCTCCGGCGCGGGCCTTGCCGCGGCCGTCGTCAATGCCGCCCGCTCCATGCGCACGGTGCTGTCCCGAAACCTGCTTGCCACCGGCCTTTATGCCGGACAGGACGGCGTGATCCTGGCGCTCTCGGAAGAGGGCGGTCTGACGGCCGGCGCGCTCGCCGCCCGGCTCGGCGTCAAGGCGCCGACCATGACGCGAACGATCGGCAGGCTGGAGGCGCAGGGCTTCGTCGAGCGGCGGCCGGACGAGACGGACGGGCGCCTCACCGTCGTGCATCTCACCGAAGCCGGCCATGCCTCCATCGAGCAGATCACGCAAGCCGGCCGGATCAGTGAGGAACAGGCCGCCGATGGCCTTAGCGAGAAGGACGTGCGCAACCTGCTCAAGCTCCTGCGCGCCATGGACGAGAACCTGCATGCCACCCTGCCGGATGTGCCCCGCAACGGCGAAAAGACAGTTGCCGACGACATTTAAACTGTTTAAATAAACGGTTTTAAAGCCGCGTTTCTGCGCGTTCGCCAGGGAGGGGTCGTGGCCCAAAAAATCAAGCTTTCCACCATCGCGGACACGCTCGGCGTTTCCACGGCGACGGTGTCGCTTGCACTCCGGGACAGTCCGCTCGTCGCAGCAGCGACCCGCGACCGGATCAAGGAACAGGCGCGCGCCCTCGGCTATATCTACAACCGTCGTGCGGCGAGCCTGCGCACCTCGCGCTCCGGCATCATCGGCGTCGTCGTGCACGACATCATGAACCCGTTCTACGCGGAAATCCTGAAAGCCATCGAAAGCGAACTCGACCGCGACCGGCAGACGTTCATCCTGTCCAATCACTACGATTCGGTCGAAAAGCAGCGCAATTTCATCGAGACGCTGCTCCAGCTCGGCGGCGACGGGGTGATCATGTCGCCGGCCATCGGAACGCCGCCGGAGGACATACAGCTTGCCGAGGACAATGGCATGCCGGCGATCCTGATCGCCCGCTCTATCGACGGACTGGACGTGCCGATCTTCCGCGGCGATGACAGCTACGGCATATCGCTGGCCACCAACCACCTGATCGGCCTCGGCCACCGGACGATCGCCATGGTGGGCGGCACGGACCAGACGTCGACCGGCCGCGACCGCTACCAGGGCTATGTCAACGCGCTGCGCAAGGCGAATATCGAGGTCGATCCCAGCCTGCGCATTCCGGGCCCCCGCACCAAGCAGGGCGGCTTCGAGGCGGCGGTGCATTTCCTCTCGCTGCCCCAGAAGCCGACCGCAGCGGTCTGTTGGAACGACCTTGTGGCGATCGGACTGATGAACGGCATTGCCCGCGCCGGCCTCGTGCCCGGCCGCGATGTTTCCGTCACGGGCTATGACGACCTTGAAGAGGCTGCGATCGCGACGCCTGCGCTCACCACAGTCTGGAACGGCCAGTCCGAAGTCGGGCGCAACGCCGCCCGTGCGCTGCTCGACAAGCTCTCGGGCAGCCATGAGCCGGACGGCATCCACCTGATCAAGCCAGAAATGCGCATCCGGCAGTCCACCGGACCGCTGAAGCCGCATCCGGAAGGCTGAGGCGTTTCAGGCCAAGGAGATTTTCGCCATGACGGCCAAGACACGCATTCTCGTGCCCGGCAAGATCCGCGAACGGGTTCTCGATCGTCTCAAGGATGCGTTCGACGTCGTGCGCATCGACAAGGCCGATCCTTCGCTTCTTGCCCGTTCCGAGGCCGCGAGCATTACCGGCGTTGCCGTTTCGGGCGCCTTCGGTGCGGCGATGATCGAGCACCTTCCGGCGCTGGAAGTGATCGCAAGTTTCGGCGTCGGCTATGACGGCGTCGACGTCGCCGCGGCGGCGGCGCGCGGCATCGCGGTCACCAATACGCCGGATGTGCTGAACGACGAGGTGGCGGACACCGCCATCGGCCTGTTGCTCAACACCGTACGCCGCTTCCCGCAGGCGGAAAGCTGGCTGCGCGAGGGGCGCTGGAAACGCGAGGGCGCGTTCCCGCTGACGCCGCTCAGCCTGCGCGGCCGCAGGGCCGGCATCTATGGCCTCGGGCGTATCGGCCTTGCCATCGCCGAGCGGCTGAAGGGCTTCGGGCTCGATATCGCCTATCATACGCGCCACCCCCGCGAGGGCGTGCCCTATGCCTATTATCCTTCGCTGACGGCGTTGGCCGAGGCGGTCGATATCCTGATCGCCATCGTGCCGAAGACGGCGCAGACGCACAAGACCGTCGATGCGGCGGTGCTGCGCGCGCTGGGGCCGAACGGCGTGCTGATCAATGTAGGGCGCGGCTGGACGGTTGACGAGGATGCGCTTGCTGTCGCGCTGAGGGACGGCGTGATTGCTGCCGCCGGCCTCGACGTCTTCTATGACGAGCCGAATGTTCCGCAGGCGCTGCTCGATCTGCCGAACGTGTCGCTGTTGCCGCATGTGGCGTCCGCTTCGGTCGCAACGCGCGATGCGATGGCCGATCTCGTGGCGGACAATCTCTTCGCCTGGTTCGGGCAGGGCGCGGCGCTGACGCCGGTGCCGGAGACGCCCTTCGCGCGAAAGCCCGCCTAGAGCGTTTCCAGTCGGAGCGGCATCGCTTCGGCGTCGGATAGTGCGGCAAAAACAACCCCCTGGAGTAATCGCGGTGATTCGGCTTTCACCGGAATTGCTCCAGGCGCTTTAAAGCCTTCATTAACCTTTCGGCAAGTTTGCGGGCTCATGCTTTCATCATCGAATCGCTGATGAAGGAGAGCCCCATGAAGACGCTGACGATCGCCGCTCTGGCCGGTGCCGTGTCGCTGGGGGTATGGGCCTTTATCGGGCTGGACGCGCCCGGCGTGGATCCGATGATTTCGAATTCCATTCCCGCGCCGGCGGCCGGTCACAGCTACACAGTGTCCAATGTGGTGGCGAATACGGCCTGCCTTGGTGAGCGGGGCACCCCGATCTCCAGCCGAAGCGCGCGCTTTACGGCGGGCGCGGACTGCGATGCCGTATGGCCGGGCCTCTCGAAGGCGCGCACATGGACCAACAATGGCGACGGCACGGTCGTCGTTGCCGATGCGCAGGGCGAGGCGATCCTTACGGTCACCGAGGGAGACGGTCTTGCCTATGAGGCGGTAGAACCCGCCGAGGCCATGGTCACGATGATTTCCGCCGACTGACGGGGGCCTATTCGGCCGCCGTCCGGTGCTGCACGCCTTCTTTGGCGGCCGCATAGTCGCGCACGGCCGCGCCGAAAGCGGCGAAGAGCTTGTTGGAAGGTTGGTCGGAGCCCACCCAGTATTCGGGGTGCCACTGCACGCCAACCGCAAAGGCCTTCGCGCCGATGACGGAGACGGCCTCGACGGTGCCGTCATCGGCGACGGCTTCCACGGCAAGCCGAGGTGCCAGTTCCGAGATCGCCTGCCGGTGCAGCGAGTTCACTTGCACGTCGCCCGCGCCGATCACCGAAGCGAGGCAGCTTCCTTCCTTGACCGTAACCTTCTGGCGGATGCCGTAGGCGACGTCGAGTACGGGCGTATCCGGCTTGCGGTGATCCCACATGCCGGGCTGTTCCTGGATTTCGTTGGCGAGGGTGCCGCCGAGCACGACATTGAGTTCCTGGATGCCGCGGCAGATGGCGAGCAGCGGGATGCCGCGCTCAAGCGCCCGCTTGATGAGCGGCAGACTGGTTGCGTCGCGTGCCGTATCGTAGGGGCCTTCCGCCGCAGTTGCTTCCTTGCCGTAGAGCGAGGGGTGCACGTTCGTGCGCGAGCCGCTGACGAGAAGCCCGTCGACCCTGTCGAGAATGCCGTCGAAATCGTTGTCGGCCTCAAGCGCCGGAACGAGGAAAACCGTGACATCCGCCCCCTTGACGGCGGCGCGCACATACTGGTTCGGGGTGGCCTGCCAGACGTTGCCTTCGATTTCCCTTATATCGGCGGGAATGGCGACGACGGGTTTCGACATGATGCGCTCCGAAGAAAAGAAATACCAAATAGGGATTTGATATCAAATCCAGCGTCAGTCAATTCCCCCTTTCTGGCGAAATGACGACAAATGCCAGGTTTTGGCGGTATGATTGCACGCCGCGGCAAGGCTCGAATTGCAAGTTTTTGCCGTCTGCTGGAGGTGAGCCGTTAACCACAGCGCTACAAACGAGGATTGCGCGGCAAGTTTTCCGTGCGCGCCGGCTGCGCAATACTCTGTCGCCTGCGAGTCAGGAAATTACGTATCTGGCCTATGAATGGTTGAGTTAGTCTCTCCTAAAGTGCCTCGTTCGCAATATCTGGTTGAATGTATCCCTTTCTGGTTGAGCATGCGTGCAGTGCTGCCTGAACATACCCCAACTTATTGGGTAATTTCCCGAAATCATTCATTAAATTTTGCCCGGTAACCCTCAAACGCCATAGGGAGTGCCGAGTCCATGAAGGATAAGGGTCAAGACACGCTGCCTGCTGATGTGTACCTGTCATTCGTCAGCTCGCTGTACGGGAACCGCCAGACCCTTTTCGTGGGCATGATCTCGCATGTCATCACGTTCTCCTTCGTCTACGCCAAGACCGCCGATCCCTTTTTTCTCGTCTGGAGCGCGCTCGTCGTGCTCATCTGGATGCTGCGCGCGCAGGGCATGCGCCGTTTCGACCGTGCGGACAAGGATGTCCGCGACACGGCCGGCACCCGCTATTGGGAGAACTGGTACAATCTTGGCGCCGTCGGGACGACGCTCGCGCTGGGTACCGCCTGCTGCTACAGCCTGATCGTCTCCCGCGACTCCTTCGCCGAGATCGCCTGCATTTCGGTGACGCTCGCCACCATGGTTTCCGTCGTCGGGCGCAACTACGGCTCGCCGCGGGCTGTCAACTACATGGTCTTCTCCGCTTGCTTCCCGATCGTGGTGGGCTTTCTGGGGCTGGGGGACTTCTATCATGCCGTGCTCGCCTCGCTCGTCCTGCCGTTTGCGATGACGACGCGGAGCATGGCGAACGGCGTGCGGACCTTCCTCTATGAAAATGTGTTGGCAGCGCGGGAACTGGCGACGATTGCCGACCGGTTCGACACGGCGCTCAACAACATGCCGCACGGCCTGTTCATGCTGGATGCGGACAATCGTATCCTCGTCGCCAACCGGCGAGCCTGCGAACTCCTGCATCTGGGCAGCCAGGACCGGCTCAAGGATTGCCACCTCGACGTGGTCCTGCGCTTCGGTGTCCGCAACACCTTTCTCAATGCCGAGCAGAGCAAGACGATCCTGCGGCAGCTTGACGAGCTTCTGAAGGGCGAACGCTCGCGCGCGCTCTTGCAGGTGACGGACGGGCTTTATCTGGAATTTACCGCCGCGCCCCGTGAAAACGGCGGCGCGGTCCTCATTTTTGAGGACGTGACGGCGCGGGTTCGGGCGGAAAAGAAGATCCTGCACATGGTGCGCTACGACAGCCTTACGGGCCTGCCGAACCGCACCTATTTCGCCGATCTGGTGCAGGAAGCGCTGGCGGAGCGCAAGAAGCCGGGCACGGTCGGCTTCATGGTGCTCGACGTCGACGACTTCAAACACGTCAATGACATGAAGGGGCACGTTACCGGCGATCGGCTGCTCTGCGCCATTGCCGAGCGGCTGCGCCGGCTTGCCGGTGAACGGGTGCTTGCCGGCCATCTGATGGGCGACGAGTTCATCCTGTTCTTTCCGAACGAAACGAACCGGCGCGATCTCGAAACGCGCATGCGACGGTGTCACGAGCAACTGCGCGGCAACTACGAATTCGAGGGCATCAATCTCTTCGTTTCGTTCAGTGCGGGCTGCGTGACCGTCGCGAGTGATGATTTCCGGCTGGAAGAAATGCAGATCCGTGCCGATCTGGCGCTGTTTGAAACCAAGTCGCGCGCCAAGGGCAGCTTCACCGTCTTCGAGCAGGAGATGGATGCACGCTACATGGATCGGCAGAAACTGAAGGAAGACCTGCGCCAGGCGCTCGCCAACGACGCGCTTTCGGTCGCCTACCAGCCGATGTTCGTGCCCGATGGCTCGCGCATTGAATGCTGTGAGGCGCTGTCGCGCTGGACGCATCCCGAGCGCGGTCCTGTGGCGCCGACCGCCTTCATCCAGATCGCCGAGGAGATGGGCGTCGTCTCCGAGATCACGCGTTTCATGATCAACCGGGCCTGCGCCGACTGCGCGACCTGGCCGGCGGATATGAGCGTATCCGTCAATCTTTCGGTGCAGGACCTGCGCGGCACCGGGATCATCGAAGTGGTTTCCGAAGCGCTGGAGACAGCAGGCCTTGCGCCCGGCCGGCTTCATCTCGAGGTCACCGAAAGCTGCCTGATGGAGGAGCCGCTGAAGGTGCAGGCGATCCTGCAGGAGCTTCGTGCGCGGGGCATCACCATCGCCATCGACGATTTCGGCACGGGTTATTCGAGCCTCAGCTATCTCGACCAGCTTCCGCTCGACGTCATCAAGATCGACCGGTCCTTCGTGCGCAATATCGGCGAGGACCCGCGTCGCTTCAAGCTTCTGCGCGGCACGGTCAACCTGTCGCGCGAGCTTGGCCTGCGTATCGTCATCGAAGGCGTGGAGACCGAGGAGCAGCTCGCCCTCATCAACACGTATCGCTGCGCCGATCTGGTCCAAGGCTACGTCTTCGCAGCGCCGATGTCGCTCGATGCGCTGCGTGACCTTTACGAAAGCCTCGGCGGCAAGCCGGTCGAACCGCGTCGTCGCGGCCGCCGCGTCGCCTGACGCGCCTTCCTTTCCCTGAAAACGTCCCGATCATCCATATATAAGCTTATCCAAAATTAGCGTTAACCATATGTTAAGGTTAATGAATGGTATTTTACACAAATTGTCTTATATCGAGGATCATGAAGTCGGCCACAGTGGGCCGGCTTTTTGATCAGAGGGATGAGCAATGGCCATTGTGGAAACGGCGAACAATCGCTTTTCCGAAAAGCTTCTTGGGCTGCTCGACAGGGTGGAATATCGCCGGGTCGAGACGAGTGAGGACATGGAGGATATCGCCCGCATCCGCTACAAGGCCTACAAGGCCGGCAGCGTGATGCATCTGGCCGAAGACGCGGCGCTTCTCATCGATGAGGCCGACTTCGACAGTCACGCTTATGTCTTCGGCGTCTACCACGAGGAGCGGCTGATCTCGACGGTGCGCCTGCACCATGTGACGCCGGAGCATCGGGTCACCTCGTCCGGCAAGGTGTTTCCCGACGAGATCAAGGCTTTCCTCGATGCGGGCATGTCGCTGATCGATCCGGTCCGGCTCGCCGCCGACCCGGATGTCTGGCGCGAGATGCCGGCGATCCCCTATCTCACGCTGCGTCTTGCGACGATGGCGGCGGACTATTTCGATGCCGATCGCGTCCTCCAGATGGTCAAGCCGGCGCACTCGGCCTTCTACAGGCGTGTTTTCGACGGTGATTTCGTCGCCTCGCCGAAGAGCAAGCAGGGCAAGTTCATCATCGACCTGATGCTGATGGCGACACGCTGCAAGGACATACGCTCGTCGCTCTATGCGCGTTTCCCGTTCTTCCAGTCGGAAGCCTTCGAGCGGCGCATGCTGTTTGCCCGCGGAGAGGAAATGCCGTTCAGCCCGCTGACCGTGCGCCCCACGGCACGCCTTGCCCATGCCCAGAACCGCATACAGCTTTCCAGCGGCGCCTTCGCCGGCTGAGGTTTGCGATTTGACTGTACCAGACAGGCCGGTTTCGCAAGAAACCGGCCTGTTCTGTTTCGGAAACGATACAGGCGGAAAAGCACAGCCCGGCTTGCCGTTGCGCTTTGCCGATCCATTGTGTATGGCCAGAACGGTGCGCGCTTTCGCGCTTGAGGGAATCGCCGGACCGTCCAGGTGCCGGCCTGTTTTAGACGCTCATCGGGTGGAGCTTTCCGGCTGGCGGGTGCGGCTGCTTAGGAGAAGGTGACTATGGCTGAACATCATAACGGACCGGTCGAAATGGGCGCTCCGATGGACTATCCCGAGCACGAGAAGACCTACAACTTCTTCATCAACGTCACCAAGTTCGTCACGCTGTTCTGCGTGGCGCTGATGATCGCCATGGCCGCTGCATTCTTCACCAGCGCCGGCTTCTTCAGCGGTTTCCTGCTGTTCATCATCCTCAACGTCGCCGGCTACTACCTGCTTCGTTGATTCCATAGAACCGCACCTGCGGTTCGCCGCGGCGCCATCCGGCGTCGCGCTTCAACACGGCCAGTCTCGGGGGGAGGACCACGGTTTGAGTCAGTGTATTTTTGTGTCAAGGGAAAGCGATTCGGCAGAAGGCCGCGTCGCAGGTTCCATAGAAACGATCAAGAAAATAAAGAGCCTGGGGCTCGACGTGCTGGTGGAAGCCGGCGCCGGTCTCAGATCGCGCATCCTCGATGCCGACTATGAGGCTGCCGGCGCTCGCATCGTCGGGCCGGAAGAGGCGAAGTCGGCTGATGTGATCCTGAAGGTGCGCCGGCCGACCACGGCCGAGATTGCCACCTACAAGTCAGGCGCCATCGTCATCGCCACGATGGACCCCTACGGCAACGAGGCTGCCATTGCCGAGATGGGCAGGGCAGGACTCACCGCTTTCGCCATGGAGCTGATGCCGCGCATCACGCGCGCCCAGTCGATGGACATCCTGTCCTCGCAGGCGAACCTTGCCGGTTATCAGGCGGTCATCGATGCCGCTCATGAATTCGACCGCGCCATGCCGATGATGATGACTGCCGCCGGAACCGTTCCGGCCGCCAAGGTCTTCGTCATGGGCGCCGGTGTCGCCGGCCTCCAGGCCATCGCCACCGCTCGCCGCCTCGGCGCTGCCGTCTCCGCGACGGACGTGCGTCCGGCTGCCAAGGAGCAGGTCGCCTCGCTCGGCGCGAAGTTCATCGCCGTCGAGGACGACGAGTTCAAGGCCGCCGAAACCGCCGGTGGCTACGCCAAGGAAATGTCCAGGGAATATCAGGCAAAGCAGGCCGCGCTCGTGGCCGAGCACATCGCCAAGCAGGACATCGTCATTACCACCGCGCTCATTCCCGGCCGCCCTGCGCCGCGTCTCGTCACGCGCCAGATGCTCGCCGCCATGCGCAACGGTTCGGTCGTCGTCGATCTCGCCGTCGAACGCGGCGGCAATATCGAGGGCGCAGAGGCCGGCAGGGTCGCTGAGGTCGAAGGCGTGAAGGTCATCGGCTACCTCAACGTGCCGGGCCGCATCGCGGCCTCGGCGTCGGCGCTCTATGCCAAGAACCTTCTCACTTTCCTCGAGACCATGGTCGACAAGGAAAACAAGTCGGTCTCGGTCAATAGCGAGGACGAACTGGTCAAGGCGACGATGCTGACTCATGGCGGGGCCGTGGTGCATCCGAACTTTGGCGGCGCCGCCGTGCAGCAAGGGGAGGGCAAGTGATGGCGAACGAACTTCTGGACAAGGCGATCACCGATCTCGAACGGGCCGTGGAGGCTGTTCGCACCGCTTCCGAATATGTGCCGGATGCTGCCGCTGCCGTGGCGCATGGCGTTTCCGGGGGGGCGATCGACCCATTCGTCTTCCGCCTCGCTATCTTCGTGCTGTCGATCTTCGTCGGCTACTATGTCGTGTGGTCGGTGACGCCCGCGCTGCACACGCCGCTGATGGCCGTCACCAATGCGATTTCCTCGGTCATCGTCGTCGGCGCGCTGCTTGCCGTCGGCATCTCGCTTTCGGGTATCGCGACCGGCTTCGGCTTCGTCGCGCTGATCCTTGCCTCCGTCAACATTTTCGGCGGCTTCCTCGTCACCCAGCGCATGCTGGCGATGTACAAGAAAAAAGAGAAGTGAGGCCGGCCCGATGAACGCTAACTTCGCAGCCTTCCTCTACCTCGTTTCCGGGGTTCTCTTCATCATGGCCCTGCGCGGCCTGTCGCATCCCACGACCAGCCGCCGCGGCAACATGCTCGGCATGATCGGCATGGGCATCGCCATCGGCACGACGCTGCTGCTGGCGACGCCATCCTTCGGCGGTCTCGTGCTCATCGTGCTCGGTCTTGCCATCGGCGGCGGTGCCGGCGCGTATATCGCCCGCTCCATTCCGATGACCTCGATGCCGCAGCTCGTTGCCGGCTTCCACTCGCTCGTCGGTCTTGCCGCGGTGCTGGTGGCGGCGGCGGCGCTCTATTCGCCGGTCTCCTTCGGTCTCGGCCAGGTGGGCGAAATCCACGGCCAGGCGCTGGTCGAAATGGCGCTCGGCGCTGCCATCGGTGCGATCACCTTCACCGGGTCGATCATCGCCTTCCTGAAGCTCGACGGGCGCATGTCGGGCAAGCCGATCATGCTGCCCTACCGGCATGTCATCAACATCGTGCTGCTTGCGGCGATCGTCTTCTTCGTCGTCGGCCTGACGCTGTCGGAAAGCCATTTTGATTTCTGGCTGATCGTCGTCCTGGCGCTGGTGCTCGGCGTGCTGCTGATCGTTCCGATCGGTGGGGCGGACATGCCCGTCGTCGTCTCGATGCTCAACTCCTATTCGGGGTGGGCGGCGGCCGGCATCGGCTTCACGCTCGGCAACCTCGCCCTGATCATCACCGGCGCGCTGGTCGGCTCCTCGGGTGCGATCCTGTCCTACATCATGTGCAAGGGCATGAACCGCTCGTTCATCTCCGTCATCCTCGGCGGCTTCGGCGGCGATAGCGGGGCGGCGGCAAGCGACGACGGCGTGCAGCGGACGGTCAAGCAGGGCTCGGCCGACGACGCAGCCTTCCTGATGTCGAATGCCTCCAAGGTCATCATCGTGCCGGGCTACGGCATGGCGGTGGCACAGGCGCAGCACGCGGTGCGCGAACTGGCGGACGCGCTCAAGAAGAACGGCGTCGAGGTCAAGTATGCCATTCATCCGGTTGCCGGCCGTATGCCGGGCCACATGAACGTGCTGCTCGCCGAGGCGAACGTGCCCTATGACGAAGTGTTCGAGCTGGAAGACATCAACTCGGAATTCGCCCAGGCGGACGTCGCCTATGTCATCGGCGCCAACGACGTGACGAACCCCGCCGCGCGTGACGACAAGTCGTCGCCGATCTACGGCATGCCGATCCTCGACGTCGACAAGGCGAAAACCTGCCTCTTCGTCAAGCGCTCGCTCGGCTCCGGCTATGCCGGCATCGACAACACGCTGTTCTACAAGGACGGCACGATGATGCTGCTCGGCGATGCCAAGAAGATGACGGACGATATCGTCAAGGCGATGAACCACTAAGGGTTCCAGCCGAACGAAACGAAAAAAGCCCCGCGGCCGGAAGGTCGCGGGGCTTTTGTTTGAACGATGGTCTGGCCGGTCAGGCGGGCTTTGCGCCGCCTCGGGTCCGGGCGAGGCCGGTCTTTGCCGGTGCATAGTTCGGATCGAGGCGCAGCGCCTGGGAATAGGACTTGGTCGCACGGGCCGTATCGCCGCGGCGCTCATAGATCAGCGCCTGGTTCGCCCAGGATTCGGCAAGCTTGCCGTCGAGGTTGATCGCCGTGTTGAAATCCTGGAACGCATTGTCGTCGTCGCCCATCGCCGCGAAGGAAATGCCACGACCGTTGTAGGGCTCGGCCGAATTCGGCGAGAGTGAGATGGCCTTCGAGAAATCCTCGATCGCCTTCTCGTGCTGGCGGCGCGCCTGGTAGATCAGGCCGCGATTGTGGAAGGCGCGCGGATCCGTCGTATCGAGCTGGATGGCGCGGTTGAAGTCGCGGAACGCGTCGTCGAGGCGGCCGGACTGGCGGTAGAGGTTGCCGCGGCCGATATAGGCGACGTCATAGTTCGGGCTGAGCTGCAGGGCCGTGTTGTAGTCGGCTGCCGCCTGTGCCTGGTCGCCGAGGCTGCGCTGCACGAGCGCGCGGTTGGCATAGGCCTGATAGAAACGCGGATTGAGCTCTATGGCGCGGTTGAAGTCCTCGAGCGCCCGGCGATGTTCGCCCGCGCGGCCATAGGCCGAGCCGCGCACGTTGTAGCCTTCCGGATCCTGCGGGTTGGCGGCGATCACGGCGGAGAGCGAAGCGATGTTCTGCTGGGAGCCCTGCGCGCGCTCGACCTTCAGGACGTCCGTCGAGGTGGTCGACTGGCAGCCTGCAAGCATGAGGGCCAGCGACGTGGCGGCGACGGCGGCCATCAGAGGGCGGCGAATGCGGATGGACGAGGAAGAAAGACGATCGGTCGGGAACCTGGTAGATGCAGCCATGTCCAAGTGCGAATCCTCAAAGTGGGTTTCTTCCACGCCTCATGCGCGAAGAGGTTGCTACGGCACTTTCACAGTGCCGCGCGCCGTCTGTGACGCGCGAAGGACGCTGTGATCCTTTATTGCCTGATCGGCGGCAACTCCGGCAAGATGCGTAGCGGTTGCCCCGGAATTGCACAGGAAGCGTTTCACAAGCGTAAAAATCTTCCGGTCACGTCAAAAAAGGCGGTGGCGATTTGTTCGCCCCCGCCCGGTCTTGCATCCGAAAACGTCGAAATGACGGCCGATTAGCGGGTGCTGGGACGCGCGCTGATGAGGCCTTCGCGCTGGGCGCGCTTGCGAGCCAGCTTGCGAACACGACGAACGGCTTCAGCCTTTTCACGCGCACGCTTCTGCGACGGCTTTTCGTAGTAGTCGCGCATCTTCATTTCACGGAAAATACCTTCGCGCTGCATCTTCTTCTTGAGAGCGCGGAGAGCCTGATCAACGTTGTTGTCGCGGACAAGTACCTGCACGAGAATCCCGTTCCTTTGTTCGTTGTTAACCCGGCGATTCCTTGAGGTCGTCAGGCAATAAGTGACGTTCGTGCAACCTGGCAGGCTGACGATTGGCGCGTCGGATAACAGAACATGTGGCGGGAGTCCAGTCTTGCGGGCCGGGCCGTGCGGGATTTTTGCAGGCAAGGCGCGCAAAACCGTTGCAAAACCTCGATCGAGGCCATGTCGCATGTGGTACAAGGTGCGCCTGAATGCGTCGCAAAGGATACGGCGCGCGGCGTCAGGATTTGCTTTCTATCGGAACGGAAACAGCTGGCGAGGCCGGCGAGACATCGAGGACCTGGGTAATGCGCAAATATTCGGCTTTCGCCGTCGCCCGAGAGGCGATGCGCGGCCACAAGGGATGGGAGGCGCAGTGGGCCTCGCCCGAGCCGCGCAAGGAATACGACGTGATCATCGTCGGCGGTGGCGGCCACGGCCTCGGCGCGGCCTACTATCTTGCCAAGGAGCACGGCATCACCAATGTCGCCGTGATCGAGAAGGGCTGGCTCGGCGGCGGCAATACCGGCCGCAACACGACGATCATCCGCTCGAACTATCTCTATGACGAGAGCATGGATATCTACGAGCACTCGCTGAAGCTCTGGGAAGGGCTCAGCCAGGATCTCAACTACAACGTCATGTACTCGCCGCGCGGCGTCATGATGCTGTCGCACAATGTGCATGACAAGCAATCCTTCCAGCGGCACATCCATGCCAACCGTCTGCACGGCATCGACAACGAATGGCTGTCGCCGCAGCAGGCGAAGGAATATTGCCCGCCGCTCGATATTGCCGCCACCGCCCGCTACCCGATCAACGGTGCGGCCCTGCAGCGCCGCGGCGGTACCGCCCGCCATGATGCGGTCGCTTGGGGCTATGCCCGCGCGGCGTCGGATCGCGGCGTGCACATCATCCAGAACTGCGAGGTCAAGGGCATCCGCCGCGGACCGGACGGTGCGGTGACGGGCGTCGAGACGTCGAAGGGCTTCATCGGCGCGAAGAAGATCGCGGTGTCGGCTTCCGGCCACAACTCGGTCATCCTGTCGATGGCCGATGTCAGGCTGCCGTTGCAGTCCTCGCCGCTTCAGGCACTGGTTTCCGAACCGATGAAGCCGATCTTCCCCTGCGTGGTCATGTCCAACTCGGTGCATGCCTATATCTCGCAGTCGGACAAGGGCGAGCTTGTCATCGGCGCGGGCACGGACCAGTACAATTCCTACTCCCAGACGGGCAGCCTGCAGATCATCACGCATACCTTGGACGCTATCTGCGAACTCTTCCCGATGTTCCGCCGCGTCAAGATGATGCGCCAATGGGGCGGGATCACCGACAACACGCCGGATCGCTCGGCGATCCAGGGCGTGACGCCGGTTCCGAACCTCTTCGTCAATTGCGGCTGGGGCACCGGCGGCTTCAAGGCGACGCCGGGTTCGGCCCACCTCCTTGCGCATCTGATCGCCAGGGGAGAGCCGCACAAGCTGGCGGCCGGCCTGACGCTGGACCGCTTCCGCACCGGCCGCCTCATCGATGAGGCGGCGGCGGCGGCCGTGGCCCACTGATGAATGGCGCGCTGCTTGCTGGATTGCTGATGACGGCCGGCGTCGTGCCGGCGGGTTCGATCATGCCGGAGCCCGATGATTTCCGTTTTCAGACAATCAGCAAGGCGGCGGGCGAGAAGAACTGGCCCTTCGTCGCCGAGAGCGGGATGTTGGGATGCGCGGAAATGCTCGGCGAGCGGGTGGTCTACTTCATTCCCGGCGACGACATGGAACGCGCCTACCACATCGACATCAACCTCTTGGCGATGAGCGTGGCCAATATTGGAATAACGGACGTGCTGGCCCCCTACGACGATAGCGCGCAACTGCTCTATCGGCTTGTGCCCTTCGTCACCATGGGCCAGCGACTTTGCGATCAGGAACCGGGCACGCTCGTGACGGAACCGGAGCTTTAAACAGGTAGGATAAAATGCTGCTGATCTACTGCCCCTACTGCGAGGAAGAGCGCTCGGAGCTCGAATTCCGCAACGGCGGCGATGCGCACATCGCCCGGCCGACGAACATGGCCGATATCACGGACGAGGAGTTCCAGGAATTCTTCTTCATGCGCGACAACCCGAAGGGTCTGATCTTCGAGCGCTGGCGCCATATCCACGGCTGCGGGCGCTTCTTCAACGCGGCGCGCGACACCGTGAGCGACAAGTTCGTCATGAGCTACAAGGCCGGAGAGCCCAAACCGGACCTTTCCGCGGCGGCTCCCGCCACCGAAAAGCCCCTCGCCGAAAAGACGGGCGAAACCCATGAAGCCACGGAAGGAACCGCGAAATGAGCGGTGCTAATCGCATTGCCGGCCAGGGCCGCCTGACGCCCGCCAGAACGGCGCGTTTCACGTTCGATGGAAAGACCTATGAGGCGCTGGAGGGCGACACGGTTGCCTCGGCGCTGCTTGCCAATGGCGTGCATCTCGTCGGCCGGTCGTTCAAGTATCACCGCCCGCGCGGCATCCTTTCCGCCGGTCCCGAAGAGCCGAACGCGCTGATCGACGTGTCGCGCGATGCCGCCCGCCGCCAGCCGAACGTGCGTGCGCCGGTGCAGGAAGTCTTCGACGGCATGAAGGTGGAATCGCAGAACCGCTGGCCGTCGCTCGCCTTCGATATCGGCGGCGTCAACAACCTGATGTCTCCGTTCTTCGCGGCCGGCTTCTACTACAAGACCTTCATGTGGCCGAAGGCGGCCTGGGAAAAGCTCTACGAGCCCTTCATCCGCCGCGCTGCCGGCCTCGGCGTCGCGCCGACGGAAGAGGACCCCGATCACTACGCCAGCCGCTACGCCTATTGCGACGTGCTGGTCGCCGGTGCCGGCGTTGCCGGCCTGTCCGCGGCGCTTGCCGCTGCAGAAGCCGGTGCGCGCGTCATCCTCGTCGACGAGCAGCCGGAAGTGGGCGGTGCGCTGCACTACGACAACTCCGTCACCATCGACGGCAAGAACGGCTATGACTGGGCGCAGGCGACGGCTGCGAAGCTGAAGGCGATGGAGAATGTCACCGTTCTGACCCGTACGACGGCCTTCGGTTACTACAACCACAACTTCGTGGCCCTCGTCGAACGCGTGACCGATCACCTCGCGCGTCCCGACAGGAAGCTGCCGCGCGAGCGTCTGTGGCAAGTCCGCGCCAAGCGCGTCGTCCTTGCCACCGGCTCCATCGAGCGGCACATGGTGTTTGCCAACAACGACCGTCCGGGCATCATGCTGGCGTCTGCGGCGCGCACCTATCTCAACCATTTCGGTGTTGCCGTCGGCCGCAAGATCGGCGTCTACACGGCGAGCGACTCGGCCTATGAGGCGGCGTTCGACCTGAAGCGTGCCGGCGTCACCATCGCTGCCATCGTCGACAATCGCGAAAAGCCGGGCGAAGCCGTTCTTGCCGAAGCCCGCAAGCTCGGCATCGAAGTGCTCGCCGGCCATTCGGTCGTCGACACGAAGGGCAAGCTGCGCGTCTCCGCCATGTCGGTCGCCCGCAATGGCGGCGGCTCGGCGCGTGCCATCCCGGTCGATGCGCTCCTGATGTCCGCCGGTTGGACGCCCTCCGTCCACCTGTTCTCGCAGTCGCGCGGCAAGGTCGTCTATGACGCCGCTTCCGGCCGCTTCCTGCCGGGCACCTATGCGCAGGATTGCCTCTCGGTCGGCTCGTGCAATGGCACGGACGGCCTTCAGGCGGCCATCGAGGAATCGCTGGCTGCGGGCGAACTGATGGCCCGCGCCACCGGCAACGAGGGCGGCGGCAAGGTCGAGCTGCGCGGCGAAAATGCCTTCGAATGGACCGGCGGCATGGCCGGCAGCGGCGAGGGAGCCGGCGTCGATACGACGGTCAAGGCCTTCGTCGACTTCCAGAACGACGTCTGCGCCAAGGATATCCGCCTTGCGGTGCGTGAGGGGATGCATTCGATCGAGCATATCAAGCGCTTCACCACCAACGGTATGGCGACGGACCAGGGCAAGCTGTCCAACATCCATGGCCTCGCCATCGCCTCGGAAGTGCTCAACCGCGAGATTCCGAAGATCGGCCTCACCACCTTCCGCGCGCCCTATACGCCGGTGACCTTCGGTACGCTGATCAGCCATTCGCGCGGCGACCTGTTCGACCCGGCGCGCAAGACGCCGATGCATGCCTGGGAAGAGGCGCATGGCGCGCTGTTCGAGGATGTCGGCAACTGGAAGCGCGCCTGGTACTATCCGCGCGCGGGCGAAACGATGCACGATGCGGTCAACCGCGAGTGCCGCACGGTGCGCAACGCCGCCGGCATCTTCGACGCTTCGACGCTCGGCAAGATCGAGGTCGTCGGCCCGGATGCGGCCGAATTCCTCAATCTCATGTACACGAATGCCTGGGATACGCTGAAGCCCGGCCGCTGCCGCTACGGCATCATGCTGCGCGAGGACGGCTTCGTTTATGATGATGGCGTCGTCGGGCGTCTGGCGGAAGACCGGTTCCATGTGACGACCACGACGGGCGGTGCGCCGCGCGTCATGAACCATATGGAAGACTATCTCCAGACGGAGTTCCCGCATCTCAAGGTCTGGCTCACCTCCACCACCGAACAGTGGGCGGTTATCGCCGTGCAGGGCCCGAAGGCGCGCGAAATCATCGAACCGCTGATCGAAGGCATCGATATTTCCAACGACGCCTTCCCGCATATGAGCGTGCGCGAAGGCAAGATCTGCGGCGTGCCGACCCGGCTCTTCCGCATGTCCTTCACCGGGGAAGCGGGCTTCGAAGTCAACGTGCCGGCCGACTACGGCCAGGCCGTCTGGGAGGCCATATGGGCCCGGGCCGAACCGCTCGGCGCTTGCGCCTACGGTACGGAGACCATGCACGTCCTTCGCGCCGAAAAGGGCTACATCATCGTCGGACAGGATACGGACGGCACGGTCACGCCGCATGATGCGAGCCTCAGCTGGGCCGTCTCCAAGAAGAAGACGGACTTCGTCGGTATTCGTGGTCTGAAGCGGCCGGACCTCGTCAAGGAGGGCCGCAAGCAGCTTGTCGGCCTTCTGACGAAGGATCCAAAGGTGGTTCTGGAGGAAGGCGCGCAGATCGTCGCCGATCCGAACGAGCCAAAGCCGATGAAAATGCTCGGTCACGTGACCTCGTCCTACTGGTCGGAGAATTGCGGCCGGTCGATCGCCATGGCGCTTGTCGCCGGTGGTCAGGCCCGTTTGGGCCAGACGCTCTACGTGCCGATGCCCGACCGCACCATCGCGGTCGAGGTCAGCGACATGGTCTTCATCGACAAGGAAGGAGGACGCCTCAATGGCTGATCAAGCTCTTCGCAAGGCGCCGCTCGCCGGCAGCCATGGCGGCTCCGCCGGCGCGCGCGTCACGCCCGCCGCTCCCGCAACCCGCCTATCGCTGCGTGCCGGTGCCGATGCACTCGGTGCGCTCTCGGCGGCCTTCGGCCTTCCGTTGCCGACGCGCCCGAAGACCTCGTCCAGCGCGAACGGTCGCCATGCGCTCTGGCTCGGCCCGGACGAGTGGCTGCTGATCGACGAGAACGGTGCGGATCTCATGGCTGCTGCCAATGGCTCCGGCGTGCTGCATTCGGCGACGGATGTTTCCCACCGCAACACGGCGGTCCTGGTTTCCGGCCCGAATGCGGCCGGCGCGATTGCCAGCGCATGCCCGCTCGACCTCGGCAATGCGATCTTCCCGGTCGGCGCGGCGGCGCGCACGGTGCTTGGCAAGATCGAGATCGTATTGCTGCGCACCGGCAAGGAGGATTACCGCGTCGAATGCTGGCGCTCGTTCTCGCCCTATGCCTTCGGACTTCTGTCGGAAGGGGCGGAAGACGCCGGTCTCTGAAAACAATCCCGCCTTCGAGGCGGGATTTTTATACGTCCTCCGGCCGATCCTTCGGATCGAACTGGATGATGGTAATCCAGTCGGCGGTCAAAGCCGGCTTGCGCTCGTTCTCGATATCGACTGTCACGTCGTAGCGGATGGTGACCATGCCGGCGCCGCGGAAACGGGCTTCGGCCAGGGTGAAGCGGCCGCGAACACGCGCGCCGCTTTTCACCGGGGTCATGAAGCGGACTTTGTCAAAGCCGTAGTTGATACCCATCGTCTGCTCGATGATGCGCGGCAGGCAATCGTAGTTCATCGCCGAGAGCAGCGAGAGGGTCAGGAAGCCGTGGGCGATCGTGCCGCCGAACGGCGTCTCGGCCGCAGCCCGGATCGGATCGGTATGGATGAACTGATGGTCCTCCGTCGCGTCGGCAAAACGGTCGATCATCGTCTGGTCGACGGTGAACCAGCGCGAGACGCCGATTTCCGATCCGACGAGAGGGGAAATATCTTTCAAATGGATATTGGCTGGCATCTGGCCTTCTCGCCGCTTCAATCAGGTCCCTTCTAGAGGGACGGTTCGCACGGGCAATGAAAATCAGTACTTTTCGACAAAAATCTCGACGGAACGTGGATGAAGCATGCCGGCCGCGGGGTGATTGACGGACAGCAGGCTCGCCCAGTTTCGCCTATCCCGCAGGGGCAAGGCAAGCGCCTGTTCAGCATGGGTGCGGTTGATGGCGATCGCAAGATGCACGATGCGCCGCTGCTCGAGATCCGGCGTCTTCAACACCACCAGCAGGGTGCCGGCGAAAGGGGCTTCCCAGTCCGCGACCGTCATCGGGCTGCCGGCAAGCGTCAGCCATTCGACATCGCCCGCGCCCGTAAAAAAGGCCGTCTCGCCGAGCGCGGGAAAGCGCTTGCGGATCGCCGACAGCATGGCGCTGTGCTCGATCAGGCCTTCGTCCAGCCTGTCCCAGTGCAGCCAGGTGATGGCATTGTCCTGGCAATAGGCATTGTTATTGCCCCGCTGGCTCCGCCCGCCCTCGTCGCCCGCTGACAGCATCACCGTGCCGCGTGAGAGGAAGAGGCTGGAAAGCAGCGCCTTCACATCCGCGCGGCGGGCCAGGAGCACCGCGCCGTCCGTGGTGGCGCCCTCCGCGCCATTGTTCCAGGAATGGTTCTCGTTGTGGCCGTCGCGGTTGTCCTCGCCGTTCGCCTCGTTGTGCTTGGCCTTGTGCGAAACGAGGTCCATCAGCGTGAAGCCGTCATGGGCGGCGAGGAAGTTGACCGAGCGCGTGCGTTCGTCGCTGTCGCGGGAGAAGATGTCGACGGAACCGGCGAAGGCGGTGATGAAAGCGCCCAGCATGTGGCTGTCGCCGCGCCAGAACATGCGGCTGTCGTCGCGGAAACGGTCGTTCCATTCGAGGAAGGGCGCGGGGAAATTGCCGAGCTGGTAGCCGCCGGGGCCGATATCCCAGGGCTCGGCGATGAGCACGCGGTCCTTCAGCAACGGGTCGGCGCAGATTTCGGACAGCAGGACCGCGCGGGCGGAAAAGCCGTTCTCCTCGCGGCCGAGAATGGTGGCAAGGTCGAAGCGGAAGCCGTCGACGCCGGCATGGCGCACGAAATGGCGCAGGCTGTCGAGCACGAGCTGACGCACGACCGGATGTTCGCCGGCAATGGTGTTGCCGCAGCCGGTATCGTTGATCAGCTCGCCCGGCCGGTCCGGCACGCGGCGATAATAAGTGAGATTGTCGAGGCCGCGCATGGAGAGCGTCGCGCCGTGGCGGTCGCTCTCGCCGGAATGGTTGAAAACGAGGTCGAGAATGACACCGATGCCTTCCGCCCGCAGCGCCGCGACCGTATCGGCGAGTTCCTTCATGCCGCCGGGCACGAGGCGCGGATCGAGCGCCATCAAGGCGATCGGGTTATAGCCCCAGCTGTTGGAAAGGCCGAGCGGCGGCAGGTGGCGCTCGTCGATCCAGGCGGTGATCGGCATCAGTTCCACCGCATCGACGCCGAGGTGCTTGAGGTGGGCAAGCACGGCGGGATGGGCGAGCGCCCTGACGGTGCCGCGCATTGCCTCCGGCACATCGGGATGCAGCATGGTGAAGGCGCGCACAGCGATTTCGTAAATGAAGCCGCCTGCACGAAAGAGCGGTGGCCTGACGGTCACCGGCCGGTCTTGGGTGACGATCGCCTTCGGCACGATATCCGCCGTTTCGACACCGAAGACCGCCAGCCGGCCGTCATGCACGAAGCGGCGGTCGAGTTCCCTGGCATAGGGGTCGACCAGCAGCTTTGCCGGATCGAACCAGAGGCCGTGCTCCGGCGAATAGACGCCGTCCGCGCGAAAACCGTAGCGCGTGCCGGCCGCCGCGCCCTCGACGAAGACACGGTGGAAGCCGCTCTCGTCCCGCCCCATGGTGAGGCGGGCGAGTTCCCTGTCGCCGACGCCGTCGAACAGGCAAAGTTCGACGCGGGCGGCGTCGTGCGAATAGACCGAGAACTCCACCCCGTCCCCAGAAAGCGTGGCGCCCGGCGCGAAGGAGGGGGCGGTGATGCTCATCTCAGGTGATCACGCTCGGCGCGGTGCGGCCGGTCCGGCTCTTGATGCCGGCGATTTCGTCGGCGACCGCGATGAGGTCGGCAAGCGCTTCCTGCGTGTCGAGGTCGTGGCGGGCGGCGTCCGGTTCGAAGCGCTCGATATAGACACGCAGCGTCGCGCCTGACGTGCCGGTGCCGGAGAGGCGGAAGACGACGCGCGAGCCGCCTTCGAAGAGAATGCGCACGCCCTGGTTCTTGCTGACCGAGTGATCGACCGGGTCGCTATAGGCAAAATCGTCGGCGGTTTCGACCTTGAGGGCGCCGAAGCTCTTGCCGGGCAGGGTGGGCAGCTGAGCGCGCAGGTTCGCGATCAGGCCGTTCGCCGCGTCGGTATCGACTTCCTCGTAGTCGTGGCGGGAATAGTAGTTGCGCCCGTAGGTCGCCCAATGCTGGCGGACGATGTCGAGCACGCCTTCCTTGCGAACGGCGAGGATGTTGAGCCAGAGCAGCACCGCCCAGAGGCCGTCCTTCTCGCGCACATGGTCGGAGCCGGTGCCGGCGCTTTCCTCGCCGCAAATCGTGGCGAGGCCGGCGTCGAGCAGGTTGCCGAAGAATTTCCAGCCGGTCGGCGTTTCATAGATGCCGATACCGAGCTTTTCGGCGACCCGGTCGGCCGCCCCGCTTGTCGGCATGGAGCGGGCGATGCCGGCAAGGCCTGCGGCATAGCCGGGGGCGAGATGGGCGTTTGCGGCCAGCAGCGCGAGGCTGTCGGAGGGCGTCACGAAGATGCCCTTGCCGATGATGAGGTTGCGGTCGCCGTCGCCGTCCGAGGCCGCGCCGAGGTCCGGGGCGTCGTCGGCCATCATCGTTTCGTACAGCGCGCGGGCATGCACGAGGTTGGGGTCGGGATGATGGCCGCCGAAATCGGGCAGCGGCATGAAGTTTAGCACGGAACCCTTGGTGGCGCCGAGGCGGTTTTCCAGGATTTCCTTGGCATAGGGGCCGGTGACGGCGCTCATCGCGTCGAAGACGACGCGGAAACCGCCTGCAAGCAGCCTGCGGATGGCGGCGAAGTCGAAGAGCTGTTCCATCAGCTCGGCATAGTCGGAGACCGGGTCGATGACGGTGACCGTCATGCCTTCGATCTCCTGCGTGCCCTCGTGGTCGAGGTTCACATCCCCGACCTCGGCGATCTTGTAGCTGTCGATCGATGTGGTGCGGGCGAAGATGGCGTCGGTGATCTTTTCCGGCGCAGGGCCGCCATTGCCGATATTGTACTTGATACCGAAGTCTTCCGTCGGCCCGCCGGGATTGTGGCTGGCCGAAAGCACGATGCCGCCGAAGGCCTTGTGTTTGCGGATGACGTTGGAGGCGGCGGGCGTCGAGAGAATGCCGCCGCGGCCGACGAGCACGCGGCCGAAGCCGTTGGCGGCGGCCATCTTGACGGCGAGCTGGATGACGTCGCGGTTGTAGTACCGGCCGTCGCCGCCGATCACCAGCGTCTGGCCCTCAAACCCTTCGAGGGAATCGAAGATCGCCTGGATGAAGTTCTCCGCATAGTTCTTCTGCTGGAAGACGGGGACCTTCTTGCGCAGGCCCGAAGTGCCCGGCTTCTGGTCGGTATAAGGCGTGGTCGTTACGGTCTTGATGGTCATCGGCGTCATACTCGCGAAATTAGGCTGGAATAGAGGTCGGCGTAGCGTGCGGCGCTGTTTTCCCAGGAAACGTCGGACTTCATGCCCTGGTTCTGCAGGCGTGCCCATATTTTTGGCTCGCGCCAGGCCTTGAAGACCCGGCGCAGCGCCAGGCGCAGGCCCTCGGTATTGATCGGCGTGAACTGGAAGCCCGTAGCGACGCGGGCGGCAAGGGCGGCCTCGTTTGCGTCGATCACGGTATCGGCAAGGCCGCCGGTACGCGCGACGACCGGCACGCAGCCATAGCGCAGGCCATAGAGCTGTGTGAGGCCGCAGGGCTCGAAGCGCGAGGGAATGAGGATGGCGTCGGCGCCGGCCTGCATGAGATGCGACAACGGTTCGTTGTACCCGATCACGATGCCGATGCGGCCGCGATGGCGCGAGGAGGCGGCAAGCAAGGCGCCCTCCAGCCCCTGATCGCCGGAGCCGAGCACGGCAAGCTTGCCGCCTTCCGCAACGATCCAGTCGGCGACCTCGGTGATGATGTCGATGCCCTTCTGCCAGGTGAGGCGGCTGATGACGCAGAAGATCGGCCCGTCGTCGTCAACCAGGCCAAACCGCTCGGCAACGGCGCGCCGGTTGACCGCGCGCTGCCTGAGCGAGCCGGCGGCGTATGGGCGGGCGATATGGGTGTCGGTCTCGGGGTTCCAGACGTCCGTGTCGATGCCGTTGACGATGCCGGCAAGATCGGAGGCACGGTCGATGATGAGGCCTTCAAGGCCCATGCCGTATTCCGGCGTCATGATCTCGTGCGCATAGGTGGGGCTGACCGTGGTGATCGACCAGGCCGTGCGCAGGCCTCCCTTGAGGAAGCCGACATCGCCGTAATATTCGAGCCCGTCGACGGAATAGGCTGCCGGCGGCAGGCCAAGCTCGGGGAAGATGTCTGCGCCGAACTGGCCCTGGAAGGCAAGGTTATGCACCGTGACGACGGTGGGAATGTGCTGGAGGCCGGTATAGCGCATGTAGACCGCAGTCATCGCCGCCTGCCAGTCATGGGCGTGCACGATGTCCGGCTGCCAGTCGGGCAGGAGGCCGCGGGCGATTTCGGCCCCCGCCAGCGAGAGAGCTGCAAAACGCCGCCAGTTGTCGACGAAATCCTTGCCGGTGGCGTCCGTATAGGGCCCGCCGGAACGGTCGAAAAAGCCGGGCGCATCGAGCACGAGGATATCGAGACCCTCGTGCATCGTTGCGAGGATGCGGGCCGGCTCGCCGAGCAGGTCCTCGAAAGTGGCGACCACTTCGCCCTTGGCCAGCCGCTGCATGACCGCCGGATAACCGGGCATGAGCGTGCGCATGTGCATCCCATGCCCGGCGAGCGCAATCGGCAATGCGCCGGCGACGTCGGCGAGGCCTCCCGTCTTGATGAGCGGGAATACTTCGGATGCCACCGAAAGGATTTTCATGTCTTGGCTAGAGCTCCAGCTTGTCGATCATCGGTTGAGTAATGAGGCAGACGCCGTTCTCCGAGCGGCGGAAGCGCTTGGCGTCGAGTTCCGGGTCCTCGCCGACGATAAGGCCCTCTGGAATGATGACGCCGCGATCGATGACGACGTTCCTGAGATTGGCATGACGGCCGATCATCACATTAGGCAGGATGACGGCGCCTTCGAGGCGGGAATAGGAATTGGCGCGAACGCCGGTGAAAAGCAGGCTGCGGTTCAGCGAGGCGCCGGAAATGATGCAGTCGCCTGAAACGAGCGAGGAGGTGGCCGAGCCGCGGCGATTGTCGTCGTCGTGCACGAACTTGGCCGGCGGCTTGATCTCGGCGAAGGTCCAGATCGGCCAGGAGCTGTCGTAGATGTCGAGTTCGGGCGTGATATGCGTCAGGTCGATATTGGCCTGCCAGTAGGCATCGACCGTTCCGACGTCCCGCCAGTAGGCTTCGCGCTCGAAGTCGGAGCGGATGCAGGAGGCGGTGAAGCGGTGGGCGACGGCTTTGCCGTGCTCGACGATATAGGGGATGATGTCCTTGCCGAAGTCGCGGCTGGAGGTCGGGTCGGCGGCGTCGCGGCGCAGCAGGTCCATCAGGAACTTCGTGTGGAAGACATAGATGCCCATGGAGGCGAGCGCCATGTCCGGATTGCCCGGAATGGCCGGCGGGTCGTCGGGCTTTTCCACGAAGGCGATGATCTGGTCCTTCTCGTCCACATGCATGACGCCGAAACCGGTCGCCTCCATGCGCGGGACTTCAAGGCAGCCGATGGTGACCTGCGCGCCGGAATCCACGTGCTGCTGGAGCATCAGCTCGTAGTCCATCTTGTAGATATGGTCGCCGGCGAGGATGACCATGTATTCGACGCCGTAGTCCTCGATGATGTCGATGTTCTGGTAGACCGCGTCGGCGGTGCCTTCATACCACTGCGTCTCGGACACGCGCTGGCTGGCTGGCAGGATGTCGAAGCTCTCGTTCCGTTCCGGGCGGAAGAAGTTCCAGCCGCGCTGCAGGTGGCGGATCAGCGAGTGCGCCTTGTACTGGGTGGCGACGCCGATGCGGCGGATACCGGAATTCAGCGCATTGGAAAGGGCAAAGTCGATGATGCGCGCCTTGCCGCCGAAATAGACCGCGGGCTTGGCGCGCCGGTCGGTCAGTTCCTTGAGGCGACTGCCGCGTCCGCCCGCCAGAACATAAGCCATCGCGTCACGGGCGAGGGGTTGATTGCGCTTCTGCTCCATGGTGTCTCCTCCCGACTTGTCGATTATGCGTCCAGCTCGAGCATCAGTGTCGCCAGCGGCGGCAGGGTGATGTTGGCCGTGATTCTGCCGTTTGCCTGTTTCTTAGCCTGTACGGTGCCGCCGTTCCCCTTGCCGCTACCGCCGTAAATTTCCGCATCGCTGTTGAGGATTTCCCGCCACCGGCCCTCCACCGGCAGCGGTACCCCGTAGTTTTCCCGGTAGACGGGGGTGAAATTGCTGACGACGGCGATCGGCTTTTCTCCCGGCGCCTTGCGCAGCCACGCGAAGACCGAGTTCTCGCGGTCGTCGGCGATGAGCCACTCGAAGCCGTCCCCCTCGCAGTCGCGGGCGTGCAGCGCGGCCTTGCGGCGATAGGTGCCGTTGAGGTCGCGCACGAGCCGGCGCATGCCCTCGTGCAGCGGATATTCGAGCAGGTTCCAGTCGAGCGAACGGGCCTCGCTCCATTCCTGCCACTGGGCGAATTCCTGGCCCATGAAGAGTAGCTTCTTGCCGGGATAGCCCCACATGAAGCCGTAGTAGGCCCTGAGATTTGCGAATTTCTGCCAGTCGTCGCCGGTCATCTTGGCGATCAGCGATCCCTTGCCGTGCACGACCTCGTCATGCGACAGCGGCAGCACGAAGTTCTCCGTGAACGCATAGATCAGGCCGAAGGTCATGTCGTTGTGGTGGAACTTGCGATGCACCGGCTCGCGCGACAGATATTGCAGCGTGTCGTGCATGAAGCCCATGTTCCACTTGAAGCCGAAGCCGAGCCCGCCTTCGTGGACAGGGTGCGAAACCTTCGGCCAGGAGGTGGATTCCTCGGCGATCGTCAGGATGCCGGGATGGGCGGCATAGACATGGCTGTTCATCGATTGCAGGAAACGCACGGCTTCCAGGTTCTCGTTGCCGCCATATTCGTTCGGGATCCACTCGCCATGCTCGCGCGAATAATCGAGGTAGAGCATAGAGGCGACAGCATCGACGCGCAGGCCGTCGAGATGGAACTTCTCCGCCCAGTAGAGCGCGTTGTTGACGAGATAGGCGAGAACCTCGGCGCGGCCGAAATTGTAGATCGCCGTGTTCCAGTCCGGGTGGAACCCTTTGCGCGGGTCTTCGTGCTCGTAGAGCGCGGTTCCATCGAAGTGGCGCAGGCCATGCGCATCGGTGGGGAAATGCGCCGGCACCCAGTCGAGGATGACGCCGATGCCGACCTTGTGGCAGCCGTTGACGAAGCGGGCGAAGCCTTCCGGCTCGCCGAAGCGGGCGGTCGGCGAATAGAGGCCGGTCGTCTGGTAGCCCCAGGAGGGGTCGTAAGGAAATTCCGAGATCGGCAGGAACTCGATATGGGTGAAGCCCATGTCGACGCAGTAGGGGATGAGCCGGTCGGCAAGCTCGTCCCAGTTCAGGAAGGCGCCATCCCCGTGCTTTTGCCAGGAGCCGGCATGGACCTCGTAGATCGAGATCGGCTGGCGGCGCGCATCGACGGAGCCCCAATGGGCAAGATGCGCCGCGTCTTCCCATTCCTGCGCAATCGGCCCCGTCGTGATCGATGCATTGTCAGGGCGCAGTTCCGAACGGCGGGCGAAGGGGTCTGCCTTCAGCGGCAGCACCTCGTCGTCGATGCCGACGATCTCGTATTTGTAGATGCGGCCCTCGGTGATGCCGGGCAGGAAGATTTCCCAGATGCCGGTGTCGCGGCGCAGCCGCATCGGGTTGCGCCGGCCGTCCCATTCGTTGAAGTCGCCGACGATGGAGACGCGCTTGGCATTCGGAGCCCAGACCGCGAAGTGGAAGCCGTCGATGCCGTCGAGCGTCATCGGATGGGCGCCCAGCTTGTCGAAGAGGCGCAGGTGCGAGCCTTCCCGGATATAGTAGTCGTCCATCGGGCCGAGCACCGGACCGAAGCTGTAGGGATCGAAGACAATCCACTCGCCGCCCTCGTTGCGGGCGCGGTAGCGGATCGGCTGAAGCTTCCGGACGGAGACCTCTCCGGCAAAAATGCCGGCCGGATCGAGTTGCGTCAGCGCGCCGATCTCCTTGCCGGTCAATGTTTCCGCCGTGACCTCGGCCGCGCCGGGCAGGAAGCAGCGGGCGACATATTTGTCACCAGCCGCCTGGAGGCCGAGCACCGAGAAGGGGTCCGGGTGCCGGCTTTCCAAAATCGCGTCGATGTCCGCCCTCGCCAGAAGCTCTGACGGTTGATCCGTCGTGCCTTTTTTTGGCGGTGCGGTCATCAGGCCCTCCAGATTTCCTTGGCGTATTGGCGAATGGTGCGGTCGGAGGAGAACCAGCCCATGCGGGCGGTATTCCGGATCGTCTTGGAGTACCAGGACGGCTTGTCGTTCCAGATGGCATCGACATCGCGCTGGGCTCGCGAATAGGCGTCGAAGTCGGCCGCCACCATAAACCAGTCGTGATTGTAGATGCCGTCGACAAGGCCGGCGAAGCGGTTGCGGTCATCCGGGGAGAAGACGCCGGAAGAAATGGCGGCAAGCGCCTGCGACAGTTCCCGTGACTGCTCGATGATGGCGCGCGGATTGTGCCCGTCGGCGCGGACCTTTGCCACCTCTTCGGCGGTCATGCCGAAAATCACGATGTTCTCTTCGCCGACATGGTCGCGCATCTCGACATTGGCCCCGTCGAGAGTGCCGATCGTCAGCGCGCCGTTCAGCGCGAATTTCATGTTGCCGGTTCCCGAAGCCTCCATGCCGGCCGTCGAAATCTGCTCGGATAGGTCGGCGGCGGGCACCATGATCTCGGCGAGCGAGACGTTGTAGTTCGGCACGAAGACGATCTTCAGCAGGCCCCGCACGGCCGGGTCGTTGTTGATCACCCGTGCCACGTCATTGGCAAGTTTGATGATCAGCTTGGCATTGTGGTAGCTCGGCGCCGCCTTGCCCGCGAAGATTTTTACGCGCGGCACCCAGTCGAGCTCGGGGTGCGAGCGGATCTGGTCGTAGAGCGCCACGGCCTCGATGATGTTGAGGAGCTGGCGCTTGTATTCGTGGATACGCTTGATGTGGATGTCGAACATCGCCGTCGGGTCGATGCGCACGCCCATGCGACTGCCGATGAGGTTGGCGAGACGGTTCTTGTTCGCCCGCTTGATGGCGGCAAAGCGTTCCTGGAAATCCGTGTTGTCGGCAAAGGCGTCGAGCGCCTTCAGCGCCTCGGCATCGTCGACGAAGGCATCGCCGATCGCTTCGCGGATCAGCTCGAACAGGCCCGGATTGCATTGCATCAGCCAGCGGCGCGGCGTGATGCCGTTCGTCTTGTTGTTGATGCGGTCGGGATAGAGGGTGTGCAGGTCGGCGAAGACCGTTTCCTTCATCAGTTCGGTGTGCAGCGCCGACACGCCGTTGATCGAATGCGAGCCGACGAAGGCGAGGTTTCCCATGCGCACCCGCCGCTCGCCCGATTCCTCGATCAGCGAGATGTTGCGGATACGCTGGTCCTCGAAGCCCTTTTCCTTGCGCGCCTCGATGAGGATTTTCGCATTGATCGCGTAGACGATCTGCATGTGACGGGGCAGCAGGCGCTCGAACAGCGGCACCGGCCAGCTTTCCAGCGCTTCCGGCAGGAGCGTGTGGTTGGTGTAGGCGAAGGTGCGGCGCGCAATGTCCCAGGCGCTGTCGAAATCAAGGCCGTGCAGATCGGTGAGGAGGCGCACAAGCTCGGCGACGGAAACCGCCGGGTGGGTATCGTTGAGCTGGATCGCGACCGCATCCGGCAGGGAGGTGAAGTCGGGATATTGCTGGAGATGGCGGCGCAGGATGTCCTGCAGCGAGGCGGAGCAGAAGAAGAATTCCTGGCGCAGCCGCAGTTCCTGGCCAGCGGAGGTCGCATCAGCCGGGTAGAGGACGCGCGTCAGGCTCTCGGCCTTGTTGCTTTCCTTCAGCGCGCCGATGTGGTCGCCGGCATTGAAGGCTTCGAGCAGAATCGGATCGATCGGATTGGCGGCCCACAGGCGCAGCGTGTTGACGCGCTTTGCCCGCCAGCCGACGGCCGGCGTATCGTAGGCGGTCGCGATGACCCGTTCGGCCGGTTTCCAGACGAAACGCTGCTTGTCTTCGCCGATATTGATCGTCTCGACCGCGCCGCCGAAGCCGACCTCGTAGGAGCTTTCCCGGCGCTCGAATTCCCAGGGATTGCCATGCGCCAGCCAGGTTTCCGGCAGTTCGACCTGCCAGCCGTCGGCCATCTGCTGGCGGAAGAGGCCGTGTACGTAGCGGATGCCGTAGCCATAGGCCGGCACGTCCACCGTCGCCATGCTCTCCATGAAACAGGCGGCCAGGCGGCCCAGGCCGCCATTGCCGAGCGCCGCATCCGGCTCCAGTTCGGCGATGACGTCGAGATCGACGCCGAGCGAGGCCAGCGCATGGCGCATCTCTTCGAGGATACCGATATTCGTCATGGCATCGCGCATCAGGCGGCCGATGAGGAATTCGAGAGAGAGATAGTAGACGCGCTTTGCGCCGGTGGCATAGGTGCGGCGCGTGGAGTCCATCCACTTGTCGGTGACGCGGTCGCGCGCAACCAGGATGGCGGCCGTCAGCCAGTCATGCGGCTTGGCGACTTTCGGATCCTTGCCGATGCGGTATTTCAGGCGTTCCAGCAACTCGGTTGCAAGCTGTTCTCGGTCCGATGACCGGGGGGCGGGCGCGAGGTCGTTGTTGGTTACCCGGTTCATCATCGGTGAACTTATGCCTCTTGCATTGCCTGTGTTCGCTCTGGCGAAATAGCGTTTAAATCAATTTATGCATCTATCCGAAGCGCTTGCAATACGCCTTTTCAAGAAAGGGTCCATGCATTTTCGGCATGCCTGAAATACACTGAAGGCGATAAAAAACCCGCCGCGCGAGGCGCAGCGGGTTCAAAATTTGTCCTGCTTTCAGATGTCAGCGGGTCACGCGCGCCACTATGGCAGACGCTCTGTCGCCGATGGCCTTGAAGGCATCGACGAGTTCGCTCATCTTTTCGGCGGCGAAGTAGTTTTCCGGCGAGGAAACGCACGCCTTGAGCAGCTTCTGGCCGCGCGCCGGCGCCATGAAGGCGACGCCGTATACCTCCATTTTCGCATCCTTCGCGTTTTTGCAGATCGTCTCGGTCGCGCCGTCGTCCGACGTGTTGTTGTTATTACCGTCCGTCATCAGGATGATGTATTTGGTAGGAACCTGGCCGTTCTTCAGCTTGTGTTCGTTCTGCTCAGTGTCGGCGCTCAACTTGGTATAGGCCGCGTTCATGGCACCCGTCGAACTGGTGCCGCCGCCGCCCTTAAGCGCATCCACCTGTTTCTGGGCGGCGGTGGTGCCCCAGGCCAGTTCGTAGGACTTGACCAGGCTGCTGTTATAGGAAGCGGTTGCCGTGCGCACGAATTTGGTGTTCGGGTCCGCTTTGTTCAACTGATTGAAGAGGCTGGTGGCGGCGATTTGAAGCGCTTCGATCTTCTTGATGTAGCAGGGCGACTTTTTTCCGATGCTTGTGCCGCTCTCGTTGAACTGTTCGCATCTGCCGGTGACGGCGGTGTTCAACTCGTTGGTGTTGGCCAGCATCGAGCCGGATTGGTCGAGTGCAAGGTACATCGACAGCGCGTTCTTGGATTCCGTCGCGCTCTCGGTGGAGCTGCTGGCGTTAAGGGTTGTGGAGTTGAAACCCATCAGTTTTGTGAGCGGCGTGAATTCAAGACTTCCTGATGTAACGACCGCCACCTTGAAGGTCTTTCCAACCCCGGCCGTCGTCTCTTGCGTGATCTCGATTGACGGGGTTGGAATGCCGTCCTTGCCCCAGGTGAATACCCTGCTGCCAGAGAGCTGTGTTTTCATGAAGGCGGCCGCGATGACCCTGGCTTCGTCTATGCTTTTGCCATCGCTTGCGAGGGCAGACGCTGCAGCGATGGCAGCGCTGTCCGCGGCGTCCTGAAGTTCGGCCTTGGCGAGCACCATGTTGGTGAGATCCATGGCAAAACCGCCGGCGCCGAGGATGATCGGCACGGCGATGGCCGCCATCATTGCGAAATTGCCGCGGCGGTCCTTCCGGAGCCGGGACAGCAAAGCATTTTTTTCCGCCATCGTCTTCATGAGACCTCACCCACCATCGTCATAATGTGGGTGGAAGCTACCAGCGAAGTGTTATTCAACGGTTCGGGCGCGTGGTATAGTTTTCGTAAAACTGCACCGATCCCGGTGTCCCGGGGCCTGCGCTGTTTCCAAACGGGAACCTACTGTGCTTGCTGGACGGGGATGACGTCGACGGCCTGGGTCGTCTTGTGCTGGCCGTAGCCCTTGAGCACGCCGATGACCGGCGCCACGTCGGCATAGTCGCGGCCGTAGGCGACGACGATATGGTCGGTGCCGGCGGGAATGTCGTTGGTCGGGTCGAGTTCCATCCAGCCGTTCACCCGGCCGCCCCAGTAGCGCACCCAGGCATGCATGGCGTCCGCGCCTTCCAGCCGCTCCTTGCCCGGCGGCGGAATGGTGCGCAGGAATCCGCTGACATAGCCGGCCGGAATGCCGAGGCTGCGAAGCGCCACGATCATCACATGGGCAAAATCCTGGCAGACGCCGCGCTTCAGCTTGAAGGCCTCGCGCGGGGTCGTGTCGACGCTGGTCGCCTTCGGGTCGTAGGTGAAATCCTTGTGGATGCGGGCGCAGATGGCTGTCGCGATGGCGCGGACCGTCATGTCGGGCTTTGCGATTGCGCGGGCATAGTCGGCAATGTCGGGGCATTCCACCAGCCGCGGGCTCGGCCCGGTATAGTGATGCGGCGAGCCGGCATCGAGCGACCAGTAGCCGGCGATGTCTGCCGGCAGGTCGCCAGCGCGCGGCGAGAAATCGGCGGCTTGCTCCGGCATGTCGACATGGACGCGCGCCTGCATGCGGATATCCAGCTGCTCGTGCGCATTGCGGAACAGGACGGCGCTCATCGGGTTTTCGAAGAAGTCGTGGTGATCGACCCGCTCGCTCGGACCGGGGGTCAGGCCGACAGTGCCGGCAACGAGCCGCTGGCGCCCGCCAATGGAGAGCGGCAGCACGCGCACGATATGCCGACCGCCGGAAACCGGCGTGTCGTAGAGATAGCTGATATGGAGGTTGACGTCGTAGAGCATGGTCGCAGCACCTCCCTTTCGTTCAGCTGAGATAGGTCTTGGCGAGAATGTCGGACAGCTTTTCGAGTTCCGCCTCGAAATGCCCGTAGACCGCATCCGTCATGGTTTCGGGCGTCATTACCGCCAGCCCCGCATGCAGCCGCATGGCCTCGCGGTAGAAGGGTGACATCTGGCCGTTGGCATAGGCGTTCGGCAATTGCTCTACCTCGTTCTTGATCTCGTTGAGCTGGTAGAGGATCGAGCGCGGATTGAGCGCATCGAGGGCCAGAAGGTCGGTGACGGTGAGGCGCGCCGTCGCCACGTTGTAGCGGCGGCGGTGGGTCATCACGCTGTCGCCGATCTCCAGCAGCATGTCGAGCGCACCGTCCGGAGCGTCTTCGCCGGACATGTGGCCGAGCAGGCGGGTCATGTGCAGGCCGCGTTCCAGATAGCGCCCGATCGACAGGAAGCGCCAGCCGGTGAAGCGGTACATGTTCTCATGCACGAGGCCGGCGAAACCGGCGAGCTTGCGCAGCAGCACCGTCATGGCGCGCGTCGCGTCGTCGCCCGCCTGGATGCTGGTGTGGAAGCGGCGGGCGGTCTTCGACAGGTCGTTCAGCGCCAACCAGCCGTCTGGCGAGAAGCGATCGCGAATGTTGCTGGCGGAAAAGACGGCGCTGTCAATGTTGCGGATGAGGCTCGTCGGCACCGCTTCCGACGTGTCGATGTCGAGCGCGTCGAGATAGCTGCTGACATCCTTCAGCAGCGGCTGTTCCGGATCGGCATATTCGGCATAGCGGCCGTGCCAGGCGCGCAGGATACGCAGCGCCCCTTCCGCCCGCTCGATATAGCGGCCGAGCCAGAAGAGATTGTCGGCGGCGCGGCTCGGCAGGCTGCCCGGCAGGTTGCGGGTGAAGACCGCTTCGGCCGGAAGCAGCGAGGTGCGTTCGACCGGCTTGCGAGAGACGATCCAGACGTCGGCGGCCGAGCCGCCCTCCTGCATGGCGATGGCCGCGACGTTGTCGCCTGCGCCGATACGGGCAAAGCCGCCCGGCATGATCTGCCAGCCGTCGCGGGTGCGGGCGGCGAAGACGCGCAGGCTCATCGGTCGCGGCACGAGCTTGCCGTCGATGAAGGCGGGCGTGGTGGAGAGCGTCACCGCCTCCTGACCGACCAGCCTGGCGCCATCCGAATCGAGCCACTCGGTGATCGACTGTTTTGCCGTGTCGCGCAGCGTTGAGCCCAGCACTGATTGTTCGTTGTCGTCGAAGAAGGGGCGGGTGGAATAGGCCGGGCCGATGACCATGTGCTCGATATTGGCCGCGACATGGTGGCGCTCGCTCTGCTGGCCGCACCACCAGGTGGCGACCGACGGCAGCAGCTGGTCCTCGCCGAGAAGCTGGCGGCAGATATTCGGCAGGAAGGCGAGCATGGCGCGCGTTTCGACGATGCCCGCGCCCAGCGCATTGACGAAGGTGACGGAGCCGGAGCGCAGGGCCTCGACCATGCCGGGCGTGCCGATATGGGAGTTCTGGTTCAGCTCGAGCGGATCGGCGAAGGATGCGTCGAGGCGTCGCCAGAGCACGCCGACCGGCTTCAGGCCGGCGACCGTGCGCACCATGACCTTGCCGCCGACCACCGTCAGGTCCTCGCCTTCGAGCAGCATGAAACCGAGATAGCGGGCGATATAGGCGTGCTCGAAATAGGTCTCGTTGGCAAGGCCCGGCGTCAGGACGGCGATGCGGTCATCGGCGGCCTTGCCCGCCTGCAGCGTGCTGCGGAAGGCGCCGAAGAAGCCGGCTAGGCGGTGGACGTGGGTTTCGGCATAGACGTCGGAAAAGGCGCGGGTCGTCGCCACGCGGTTTTCCAGCGCGAAGCCGGCGCCGGAGGGCGCCTGCGTGCGGTCGGAAAGCACCCACCAGTTGCCGTCCGGTCCGCGCCCGATCTCGAAGGAGATGAAATGCAGAAAATGCTGTTCGGCCGGCCGCACGCCGACGAGCGGGCGCAGGAATTCGCTGTTGGAGGCGACGAAGGCGGGCGGCAGGAGGCCGTTCGCCACCAGTTCGTTCTTGCCGTAGATATCGGCAACGACTGCTTCCAGCAGTTCGGCGCGCTGGACGAGGCCGCGCGACAGGGTTTCCCATTCCGCCTCGTCGATCAGCACGGGAATGTGGGAGAGCGGCCAGGCGCGGTCGGTGCTGGCCTCCTTGCCATAGGCGCGGAAAATGACGCCGGCATCGCGCAGATACCGGTCGGCGCGGGCGAAGCGACCGGCAAGATCGGTCTCGTCCATCCGGTCGAGCGCCTTGAGGAAATGCCGCCAGACGGGACGCACCTCACCATGCGTATCGACCATTTCGTCGGCGACGCCCGGAAGGGGCGCATAGCCGCGCGACGGCGTTTGCGCCGTGCCCGCCTCGATCGGCCCCGCCTCCACAGTCGTGGTCTTCAATCCGTATACTCCTGCCGGCGGCTAGATTCCGGGCGGCCTGCGCAAATCCAGCGTCAGCGGGAAATCCGCCGACGGCGTTTCCGGCCGCAGCGTATAGCCGCCCGTCCGGTGCCCCCACGGCTCGAACCGCGCCAGCCGGCGCGCCTCGGCCTCGTTGCCGTTGACCGGGAAGCTGTCATAGTTGCGCCCGCCGGGATGGGCAACGTGATAAATGCAGCCGCCGATCGCCCGCTGTGACCATGTATCATAAATGTCAAATGTAAGCGGTGTGTTGACGGGAAGCACCGGATGCAGGCCCGAGGCCGGTTGCCACGCCTTGTAGCGCACGCCGGCGACCGAGACGCCCTTCCTGCCGGTGGATTTCAGCGGCACGGGCCGGCCGTTGCAGGCGATGGCATAGCGTTCCGGGTTGGCCGTCTCCAGTTTCACCTGAAGCCGCTCGACGGAGGAATCGACATAGCGCACCGTGCCGCCGATCGCGCCCTGCTCGCCCATGACGTGCCAGGGCTCCAGCGCCTGCCGCACTTCCAGGTTAGCGCCTTCGTATTCCACTTCGCCGCAGAACGGGAAGCGGAATTCGAGCTGGGCGGCGAACCATTCGGGCCGCAGGTCGAAGCCGTTCGCCCGTAGATCCGCCAATACGTCGAGAAAGTCCTGCCAGACATAGTGCGGCAGCATGAAACGGTCGTGCAGCGTGGTGCCCCAACGCACGAGGCTTCCCGATGTCGGGTTCAGCCAGAAGCGGGCGATGAGCGCGCGGATGAGAAGCTGCTGGGCAAGGCTCATGCGGGCATTCGGCGGCATCTCGAAGCCACGGAATTCGACAAGGCCAAGCCGGCCGGTCGGGCCGTCGGGCGAAAACAGCTTGTCGATGCAGATTTCCGCGCGATGCGTATTGCCGGTGACGTCGGTCAGCAGGTTGCGGAAGAGCCGGTCGACGAGCCAGGGCAGGGGCGGCGCGCCTTCTGTGGGTGCGGGCACCTGCGCAAGGGCAATCTCCAGCTCGTAGAGCGTATCGTGCCGGGCCTCGTCGATGCGCGGCGCTTGGCTCGTCGGGCCGATGAACAGGCCGGAGAAGAGATAGGAGAGCGAGGGATGGCGCTGCCAGTGCAGCACGAGGCTTTTGAGCAGGTCCGGGCGGCGCAGGAACGGGCTGTCGTTGGGGCTTTTGCCGCCGACGACCACATGGTTGCCGCCGCCGGTGCCGGTATGGCGGCCATCGATCATGAACTTGTCGGCGCCGAGGCGGCAGAGCCGCGCCTCCTCATAGACGGCGCCGGTGATGTCGACGCAGTCCTGCCAGTTGGCGGCGGGGTGGATGTTCACCTCGATGACACCGGGATCGGGCGCGACGCGGATGACGTTGAGCCGCTCGTCCTGCGGCGGCGCATAGCCTTCGATATGGACGGGGAGGCCGAGCCGGTCGGCCGCCCGCTCGGCGGCAGTGACCAGTTCCAGATAGTCTTCGACCCGCTCGACGGGCGGCATGAAAATGCAGAGCCGGCCGTCGCGGGCCTCCACGCTCATGGCCGTGCGCACCGCGCCGACGATGTCGCTGCGGACCTGCTCGATGCGCTCCTGCCCGGCTTCGCTCGGCTGGAACGAGGCTTCGGCCATCGTGCGGCCGGTCTCGGCAAAGTCCCGCAGCGGCGGCTTGTTCTCGGAAGGGTCTGACGGATTGATGTAGGGATAGCTGGAAGGCGGAAGATGGGGCAGGGCGCCGAGCGGCAGGCGGTAGCCGACGGGGCTGTCGCCGGGAACGAGAAAGATCTTGCCGCGGCGTGTTTGCCATTTTTCACTGATCCAGCGCTGGTCGCTCGCGCGGGCGTTCCAGGCCTGGATCGGCAGGATATGGCCGGTCGGCGCGGTCAGACCGCGCGCGAAGACACGGGCGATGCGGCTACGCTCCTCGGGGTCTTCCAGCATGGAATTGGAAGGATCGACATTGTCGGGAAGGTTGCCTTCCTTGACGATCCATTCGGCAGGGTCCTCATAGGCGGGCAGCACCATGTCGGCGGCAACGCCGAGTTCCTCCGCAATGCCGGTGAGAACCGCCTTGGCCTCGGCTTCTCCGACGCCCGTATCGCTGCCCTCCTCGGCGATCAGCTCCGGGTTCTGCCAGATCGGCTTGCCGTCGCGCCGCCAGTAGAGCGAGAAGGTCCAGCGCGGCAGGCTTTCGCCGGGATACCATTTGCCCTGGCCGTAGTGCAGGAAGCCGCCGGGGGCGAAGCGCTGCCGTAGCCGGCGGATCAGCTGGTCGGCTTTTTCGCGCTTGGTCGGGCCGACGGCGGCGGTGTTCCATTCCTCGGCTTCGAAGTCGTCGATGGAAACGAAGGTCGGCTCGCCGCCCATGGTGAGGCGCACATCGTTGCCGGCAAGCACGGTGTCGACATCGCGGCCGAGCGCGTTCAGCGCCTCCCAGCTCTCGTCGGAAAAGGGTTTGGTGATGCGCGGATGCTCGGCGACGCGCGTCACGGTCATGGCGAAGTCGAATTGCGTGTTCGCCTCGCCGAAATAGCCGCCGCTGATCGGGGCGGCGTTGCGGTAGTGCGGGGTGGCGGCGAGCGGAATGTGGCTTTCGCCGGTCAGAAGGCCGGAGGTTGGATCGAGGCCGATCCAGCCGGCGCCCGGGATATAGACCTCGCACCAGGCATGAAGGTCGGTAAAGTCGACCTCGGTGCCGGAGGGGCCGTCAAGCGCCTTGAGGTCGGGTGTCAGCTGGATGAGATAGCCCGAGACGAAGCGGGCGGCAAAGCCGAGATTGCGCAGGATCTGGACGAGAAGCCAGCTGGAATCGCGGCAGGAGCCCCTTGCGGTCGTCAGCGTTTGTTCCGGCAACTGTACGCCGGGCTCCATGCGGATGACGTAGCCGATTTCCTGCTGGAGGCGTGCGTTGAGGCCGACGACCATGTCCACCGTGCGCTGGTGCGGCGCGCGATCGACCGTCTTCATGAAGGCGTCGAGCGCCGGGCCCATCGGCTCGGGCGTGCGGTAGATCATGAGGTCTTCCCGCAGATCCTCAGGATAGTCGAAGGGCCAGTGCTCGGCCTGTTCCTCCACGAAGAAGTCGAACGGGTTGTAGACCGTCATGTCCGCGACGAGGTCGACCTCGATCTTCAATTCCGTGACCAGATCGGGAAAGACGTAGCGCGCAAGATAGTTGCCGTAGGGGTCCTGCTGGAGGTTCACGAAATGATTGTCCGGCGAAACCTTCAGCGAATGGCTGATGACCTTGGTCTTGGAATGCGCCGCCGGCTTCAGCCGGATGATCTGGGGTCCGAGACGGACCGGCTTGTCGTATTTGTAGTGGGTGAGGTGGTAGATACCGGCCTTGATCGACATGCGCGCTCTGTTCCCCCGTGACGGTCTTGGCCATCATCGAACGGAGTTTGTGCAATGCGAAGAAAGATTGCAAGCGCGATCGCAGGGGCCATTCGGCATCACGCGACGCGGCGGGCCTCCGGCATTGCTGCAGGCTCGGGCCGGGCAATCTCGAACTGGCCGACGAGACGGGCGAGTGTCGCTGATTCACCCGACAGCCGGTGGGTGACGGCGCTGCTTTCCTCGACCATTGCCGCATTCTGCTGCGTGACCGCGTCGAGCTGGCGGATCGTCGTGTTGATTTCGTGAATGCCGGCGGACTGGTCGCGGGCGGCGCGGGCGATCTCCTTGATCTCCGCATCGATGGCGTGGACCTTGCCGGCGATGTCGCGCAGCACGGTGCCGGTCTCTCGCACGAGGCCCGCGCCGCGGGCAACCTCGCCGGCGGACTTGGTGATCAGCGCCTTCACCTCGCGAGCAGCGCCAGCGGTGCGTTGCGCCAGTTCCCGCACCTCCTGCGCAACGACGGCAAATCCCTTGCCGGCCTCACCGGCCCGGGCCGCCTCGACCCCGGCATTGAGGGCGAGCAGGTTGGTCTGGAAGGCGATGTCGTCGATGACGCCGATGATGTTCTCGATCTGGCGGGAGGAGGTCTCGATCTCGCCAATGGCGCCGACGACATTGTCGACCACCCGTTCGGATGCGGCGGAACTCTTCTTCGTGTCGGCGGCGAGGCGTTCGGCGACCGTCGTGCGCTCGGCGGCGGATTGTACGGCCTGCGTCATTTCGGCGAGGGCTGTCGCGGCCTCGCCGAGCGAGGCGGCCTGCCGCTCGGTGCGGCCGGAGAGCTGGACGAGGGCCTCCTGCATCTCGCTGGCGTCGTCGCGGATGCGGTGCGTGTTGACCCGGACCGTGATCATCGCCTCGGCGAGCCGTTCGACGGAGACGTTGTAGTCCGTGCGGATGCGGTCGAGCGCCGCGATGAAGGGTGCCTCCATGCGCTGCGTGAGGTTGCCATGGGCGAGGTGCTGCAGGGCCTGGGCAAGGTGAAGGACCGCTTCCTCCGTCGCGGCGTCCTCCTGCCGCTTGGCGGCCTCGCGTGCCGTGCGTTCGTTTTCGGCCTCCTCGCGGATCGTCGTGGTTTCCTGCTGCAGGCGTTCCTTCTCGATGGCGGCATTGCGGAAGATGAGTACGGAACGGGCCATGTCGCCGATCTCGTCGCGCCTGTCCTGCCCATCGCAGTCGATGGTCGTGTCGCCGGCGGCAAGGCGATTCATATCGGAAACGAGAGCTGTGATCGGGCGCGAGAGGCGGCCGGAGAAGAGGAGGCCGACGGCGGCGGTCACGGCAAGCACGCAGAGCGAAATGAACAACGTCCAGCGGATGAGGCGCATGAGCCCGGCAAAGACCTCGCTCGAGGCCATGACGGCGGCGACGGTCCAGTTCTGGCCGAGGAAATCGAAGGGGGCGGCTGCGAGTCTTGCTTCGCGGCTGCGATGGTCGGACAGGGTGGCGGTGGCCATTGTCGCGCCCTCTGCCGGGGCGAGAAGTGCCGGGGCGATGCGCATGGACAGGATGTCGGCTTCATCGCCATGGGTGGGACGGGTGAGGAAATAGCCCTCGGCGTTCAGCAGCACGGCCTCGCCGCTCTCGCCGAGGCCGACCGGATTGTTGAGCCTTTCTGCAATGCGTTCGCCTGGAAGCGCCACGACAAGCACGCCGATCTTGCCGGCAACGGAAGAGACGGGGGCGGCGAGAAAGGCCGTGGCGCGGCCCGCCGGCGCATAGGCCTGGAAGCCGCCGAAGGAGACGAGCGCGGTATCCGTGCCCGGCGCGGCCTCGCTGAAGACCTTGGCGAGGCTGGTGTCGCTGAGCGTGGCATCGGTCGTGACGTTCCGGGCGAAATCGTCATGCTTGCGCAGCGAATAGACGACATCGCCGCTGAGATTGACCAGCAGCATGTCTTCAAAACCCTGCGCTTCGGCGTTGCGCTGGAAGAAGCCTTGGTAGCGGGCGTGCAACCGGTCGAATGTATCGATTTCAGCGGATTTGCGATCGGCCTTGCCGCCGTAGCGGCGCTGAAGTTCGGCCCTCCGGTCGCCCTCGATCGCACCGAAGGCGCCGGACAGGTCGTCGAGCGCCTTGGCGACGACCTTCTGGCCGGCAAGATCGCGCGTTTCCTTGACGATCGATTGCAGATACTGCGACAGCTCGTTGCGCCGGCCGTCCGCCAGCGTCTCAAGCTTTGTCACGGCGGCGGCCGTCGACTGGCTGGCGCTGAGATAGAGACTTGCGACGCTGGTCGCGGAGATGGCGATGACGGCCAGCAGCAGCGCTGCAAGCGAGAGCTTGATGGAAAGGCGCATGGAATGATTTCTGAAACGATACGCAGCTACAGATCATGCCGGTGCCGGCTGCCAGAAACGCATCCTGCGGCCGGAGGAAAGCCCGGCTCTGACGGCCGCCACTATCGCCTCTCGCGATGACGACTCAGTGACAGTTTTATGAAAGCTGTATTCCGGCGGAACGAAAGGCCCCGCCGGTGCAAACAGTCTTGAATATTTCCGCTGGAATTGCTTCAGCGCGTCATTGCGACCAGCGAGAAATAGGCTCCCTGCGGGTCGACGCAGTTGAGGATCCAGGCGCCGCCGGGAACCTCCATCGGCCCCATGATGATGCTGCCGCCGCCGTCCGTGACGCGTTTTCCGGCCGCATCGAGGCCTTCGACCACGAAATAGTAGCCCCAGTAGGGCGGCGCGGGGGAGCCTGGCGGGTTGGTCATCATGCCGCCGACCGCGTCGCCGCCACGCACAGCGAAGGTCTGGTAGACGCCCATGCCGCCGTCCGACATGTCGACGGCCACGTCCTTCGTCCAGCCGAAGGTTTTCGAATAGAAGTCCCAGGCGCTGGTGAGGTCGCCGGCCATCAGTTCGTTCCAGCCGATATGGCCGGGTGTCATCATGCCGGGCTGGGCCGGGCCTTCATCCTCGGTGGTGAAGAGCGAGAAGACCGCCCCGTGCGGATCGGCGACGACGGCGAAACGGCCGATGCCGGGAATGTCCTGCGGCTCCCGGTAGATCCGGCCGCCATTGGCGGAGATGTCCTTCACCGTCGCCTCTATGGTGTCGGTAAAGATGTAGCCGATCCAGGAGGGCGGCATGTCTTGCGCGTCCGCGGGAAGCGCCATGAGGCCGGCGACCTGGCTGTCGCCCGCATAGGCGAGGGTGTAGTTCATGCCCTCCATGCCGGAATCGCGCGTTTCCCAGCCGACGACCGAGGAATAGAACCGCTCGGCGGCGGCAACGTCGGTCGTCATCAGTTCGTACCAGCAGAATTTGCCATAGTCCTTGTGCATCTGGTCTTCCCTTCCTGTCTTCGGGGTTTTCGCTTCAATCACAGCAGGAAGACGCCTTGGGAGCGTCGGCATATTCGTCCTTGCGCTTGACGAAGCTGAGCGTGCCGGTCTCGTTGCGGCCCATCGGCGCGCGGTCGAGGATCATCAGCGTGCCGATCGCCTCTTCACCGCCGCGGGCATAGTCCGAATAGGTATGGTAGATATTGCCGTCCTCGTCCTTGAAGAAGGCGCTGAGGCCGGGAAGTTCGTCATGCGCCTGGGCGGCGTCGGTCTCACGGTAGTTGTAGTCGACCTTGCCGCTGGCCAGTTCCTCCTTCGTGAAGGAGACATGATAGTCGAAGTTGAAGTCGCTGCCAAAGGAGGAAAGCCAGGGGAATTTCCAGCCCATGCGCTTGCGATAGGCCTCGAGCTTTTCCAGCGGCGCGCGGGCAACCGCGACCATCGTCACGTCGTGATTGTTGAGGTGCGGCAGCATGCCGTCGATATGGTCCGCCATGAAGGAGCAACCGGGGCAGCCGGCCTCCCAGTCGGGGCCGTACATGAAATGGTAGACGATGAGCTGGCTGCGGCCGTCGAACAGCTCCGCCAGCGTCTTTCGGCCCTGGGGCGTGTCGAAGCTATAGGCCTTCTCGACCTTGACCCAGGGTAGGGTAAGCCGTTCGGCGCGCACCTTGTCGCGCAGCTTCGTCTCCTCCTTTTCCAGTGTCAGCAGAGCTTTTCGGGCGGTAAGCCAGTCTTCCCTGGATACGATCTCGTGGTTCGGTCTCATGCTCGGAACTCCTCTTTCGCGGGCTTTCGACAAAATGAGTTGGTATCAACATTTATAGCTCGTGTCAAAACCAGGCCGTGGCCCGGGCCTCGGGCACGGATCGGCTTTCGCCCTAAACGCGGCGATGGGGGTTTCGGTTGCCTTGAAGATTTTGGAGAGCTGGCGGGCTGCCGTCCGGTATTGGATGGATGCGGCCATGCCGGGGTACAGGCGGGCCGGGAGGCGCCACTGCTGTAGAAGCCGCCGGGCGCGAAAATCTCTCGCGCCCGGCTGGATTGCTTATTCCGGCAGGATGCGGACGGCACCCTTGTCGGCGCTGGCGGCGAAGGCGGCATAGGCCTTCAGCGCCGTCGTGACATTGCGCTTGCGCGGTGCGGCCGGCTTCCAGCCGAGCTTGTCCTGCTCGGCGCGGCGGCTCGCCAGTTCGTCCTCGGAAACCGCAAGGTTGATGGTGCGGTTCGGGATGTCGATCTCGATGATGTCACCCTGGCGCACGAGGCCGATGGCGCCGCCCTGCGCCGCTTCCGGCGAGGCATGGCCGATCGAAAGACCGGACGTGCCACCGGAGAAGCGGCCGTCGGTGATGAGCGCGCAGGCCTTTCCAAGGCCCTTCGACTTCAGGTAGCTCGTCGGATAGAGCATTTCCTGCATGCCCGGGCCGCCCTTCGGGCCTTCGTAGCGGATGACGACGACGTCGCCGGCCTTCACCTCGTTGCCGAGAATGCCCTTTACGGCCGCATCCTGGCTTTCGAAGACGACGGCCGGACCGGAGAACTTCAGGATCGATTCATCGACGCCGGCTGTCTTCACGATGCAGCCGTCGAGCGCGATGTTGCCCGAAAGCACGGCAAGGCCGCCGTCCTTGGAGAAAGGATGCTCGACGGAACGGATGACGCCGTTTTCGCCGTCCGTATCCAGTTCGTGCCAGCGTGCTTCCTGGCTGAAGGCGACCTGCGTCGGGATGCCGCCGGGAGCTGCGCGGAAGAAGGTGCGGACGGTCTCGCTGCTGGTGCGGGTGATGTCCCAGCGGTCGATGGCGTGGCCGAGCGTTTCGGCATGCACGGTCGGCGTGTCGCGGTGGAGCAGGCCGCCGCGGTCGAGTTCGCCGAGGATGCGCATGATGCCGCCGGCGCGGTGGACGTCTTCCATGTGGACGTCGGCCTTGGCAGGGGCGACCTTGGAAAGGCACGGCACCCGGCGCGACAGGGCGTCGATATCATCCAGGTTGAAATCGATGCCGCCTTCATAGGCGGCGGCAAGGATGTGCAGCACGGTGTTGGTCGAGCCACCCATCGCGATGTCCAGCGCCATGGCGTTCTCGAAGGCCCGCTTGTTGGCGACCGAGCGCGGCAGGATGCTCTCGTCGTCCTGTTCGTAGTAGCGACGGGCGAGGTCGACGATGAGGTGGCCGGCCTCGACGAAGAGGCGCCTGCGGTCGGCATGGGTCGCCAGCGTCGAGCCGTTGCCCGGCAGCGACAGGCCGAGGGCTTCGGTCAGACAGTTCATCGAGTTTGCAGTGAACATGCCCGAGCAGGAGCCGCAGGTCGGGCAGGCGGAGCGCTCGATGATATTGACGTCTTCGTCGGAAATGCTGTCGTCGGCGGCGGCGACCATGGCGTCGACGAGGTCGAGCGCCTGCGTCTTGCCATGCAGCACCGCCTTGCCGGCTTCCATCGGGCCACCGGAAACGAAGACGGCGGGGATGTTGAGGCGCATGGCGGCATTCAGCATGCCGGGCGTGATCTTGTCGCAGTTCGAGATGCAGACCATGGCGTCGGCGCAATGCGCATTGACCATATACTCGACCGAGTCGGCGATGATCTCGCGCGACGGCAGCGAGTAGAGCATGCCGTCATGGCCCATGGCGATGCCGTCGTCGACGGCGATCGTGTTGAATTCCTTGGCGACGCCGCCGGCAGCCTCGATCTCGCGCGCGACGAGCTGGCCGAGATCCTTCAGATGCACGTGGCCGGGCACGAACTGGGTAAAGGAGTTCACCACCGCGATAATCGGCTTGCCGAAATCCGAATCCTTCATGCCGGTCGCGCGCCAGAGGCCGCGGGCACCGGCCATGTTGCGGCCGTGGGTGGTGGTTCGGGAGCGATATGCAGGCATGGGTTTCTTCCTTACAACGGGCGTGGTCCGCATATGGCCCCTTGATGGCCGGATTGCGAGCCTTTGCAGGGTTCCCTAGCGCAAATCGCCTCGAAGGTCACGAAAGGAATGACGAATTTTTGCCGGTGTGACGCAATTTCCTTGCTGGCTGCCGGGGCCGGGCATGACCGTTGTCGGCACAAGGCATTCATGCCATGGTCCGCGCCATGAACGACAAGGGCCACGGATCGGCGGAAGCGGACGCGCAGGGCGTCGAAAAGGCACAGGACAAGAGCCCGCTCTATCTGCGCATCCGCGACGTGCTGGCTGACGCCATATCCGCCGGCCGCCTGCAGAGGGGCGCGCTGCTTCTCGAAGGTCCGGTGGCGACCCTTTTCTCCGCCACGCGCACGCCCGTGCGCCAGGCCTTCGCGCTGCTGGAGGCCGCAGGGCTGATCCGGCGCTTCGATGGTCGCGGCTTTCTGGTGGGGCAGGGACGCAGCGGGCCGAAGCGCGTGGCGCTGACGGCCGAGATGCTCGGCCTTGACGAGGAGACGCCGGGCCTTCGCAAGGCGCCGGCATGGGAGGCGATCTACGACAGCCTGGAGCGGGAGATGGTGCATCTATCCGTCTTCGGCCGCCACCGGATCAACGAGGTGGAGCTGGCCCGCGCCCGCGGCGTCGGCCGGCAGGTGGCGCGCGATGCGCTGACCCGGCTCGAAGCGCTCGGCATCGTGGAAAAGGACGAGCGCATGCGCTGGACGCTCGTGCCGCTCGACGAGCAGCGCATGCGCGACCTGCACGATATCCGCATCGCGCTGGAGCCCGTGGCGCTCACCCTTGCCGCCCCCTTCATTCCGCCTGCCGAGCGCCGCGCGATGACGGAACGGCTGGAGGAGGCGCTGGCGGTCTATCCCGACCTTTCTGTCGAGGCGATGGACGATCTGGAAACCGATCTGCACATCACCTGCCTCGGCTACTGCCCCAACCGGGAGCTACTGATCGCGCTGCGACGCGCCCGTTTCATGCTGAATGTCAGCAAGCACATCATCGGTGTCTCGCACCGCATGCCTGCCGACGAGCCATTCATCGCCGAGCACCTGGCGGTGTTCCGCGCGCTCGACGTGGACGACGGCGCGCGGGCGGCCGAGACGCTGCGCCATCACATCGCCGTCTCGCTGCCCAAGGTCATCGGCCGCGTCGGGGAATTGCGTGAAGCGCACCGGCCGGAAGTGCCGGCCTATGCGACGCCCGTTGCGCGCTGATCAGGTAATGGCGCCAACCTGCCAGGGCACGAATTCGTTGTCGCCATAGTCGAAGGCCTCGCTCGCGGTCTTGCGGCCGGAGGCGGTGTCGATGACGAAGTCGAAGATGCGGCGGCCGGCCTGTTCGATGGTCTCGGTGCCATCGACGATCGTGCCGCAATTGATGTCCATGTCTTCCCTGATGTGCTCGTACATCGGCGTGTTGGTGGCGATCTTGATGCAGGGCGCGGGCTTGTAGCCGGAAACCGAGCCGCGGCCGGTGGTGAAGGCGACGAGGTTGCAGCCGCCGGCGATCTGGCCGGTCACGGCGGCGGGGTCGTAGCCGGGCGTATCCATGAAGACGAAGCCCGCCTCCGTCACTTCCTCGGCATATTCATAGACGGCATTGAGCGGCATGGAGCCGCCCTTGGCAACGGCGCCGAGCGACTTTTCGAGAATGGTCGTAAGTCCGCCCGCCTTGTTGCCGTGCGAGGGGTTGTTGTTGAGTTCGGCGTCGTTCCGGGCGGTATAATCTCGCCACCAGTCGATGCGCGCGAGCAGCTTTTCGGCGACCTCCGGCCGGGCTGCGCGGCGGGTCAGCAGATGTTCGGCGCCATAGATTTCCGGCGTCTCGGACAGCACGGTCGTCGCGCCCTCCCTGACCAGGAGATCGGAGGCCACGCCGAGCGCCGGATTGGCGGAAATGCCGGAATAGCCGTCCGAGCCGCCGCATTCGAGCGCCAGCTTGATGCCGGAAAGCGGCTGCGGCGTGCGGCGGATGCGGCCGACATCCGGCAGCATGTCGTCGATCATCTCGCAGGCCGCTTCGATCGTCTTGCGCGTGCCGCCGTGGTTCTGGATCATCATGGTGCGGAAGGTCTTTCCCTCCTCCAGCCCGGCCTCCTCGACGAGCGGGCCGTATTGAAAGGTCTCGCAGCCGAGGCCGATCATCAGGATGCCGCCGAAATTCGGATTGCGCGCATAGCCCTTGAAGGTGCGCGTGAGGATGCGCCCGCCCTCGGACTTGAGGTTCAGCGCGCAGCCGCCGCCATAGGTGAGCGCAACCACGCCGTCTATATTGTCGTGGCCGGTCTCGCGGAACCTGCGGGCATAGTGCTCGGCCACATAGCGAGAGACCGTGGCGGAACAGTTCACCGTCGAGAGGATGCCGATATAGTTGCGCGTGCCGATGCGGCCATTGCCGCGGTCGTAGCCCTCGAAGGTGCGGCGCTCGGCCTCCGGCACCATGACTGGCGGGGCGTTGTCGGCGCAGAAATCGTGCGTCAGCTCGACGTCGAGGATCGCAAGGTTGTGCAGGTGCACATGCTCGCCGGGGCGGATCGCCCGCGTCGCATAGCCGATGATCTGGCCGTATTTCAGCAACCGCGCGCCCTCTGCAACCGGCGCGATCGCGACCTTGTGGCCGCGGGGAATGCGCTCGACGGCAGCGATGCCACCAGCCAGCGTCCGGCCTGCATCCATATTGGCGGTAACGACGCCGACATTGTCTTTCGGGTTGAGAACAAGCACGGCGGGCAGGTCGGTGAGCATGGCGGCTCCTGGGTTGCGCTGGGCGCATTATGCACTTTGTCAGCAAAAGTCAATATCTTGGTTTTTCTGCATCTCGACCCGCAAGGCCGTGGCGTTGGCCATCAATTTGTCATATAAATATAGGCTCTTTGTATGATGATTTAGTCCTTCGGCGAGGATAGTGTGGCGGACAAGGCAAAGAGACAGGTTCAGCGACCGCTGTCGCGCCGCCCGCGCGTGCGCCACAACGTGACGGCGGCGATTGGCGCGGATATCTGTGGCGGACGTTTTCCGCCCGGCTCGGTCCTGCCGCGCGAGAGCGATCTGTGCGAGACCTACAGCGTCAGCCGCACGGTCATCCGCGAATCCCTGAAAGTGCTCGAGACCAAGGGGCTCGTGCTGGGCAAGCCACGCGTCGGCACGCTCGTTTGCGACCGCTCGGCCTGGAACGTGCTCGACGCGCAGATCCTCGAATGGATGGGTCCGGACGTGCTTTCGTCCGAACTGCTGGGCTCGATCCTCGAAGCGCGCCGGACTGTGGAGCCAGCTGCCGCCTTCCTTGCCGCCTCGCGGGCGACGACGCAGGAAATTGCCGATCTTGAGCGGGCCTGCGACGAGATGGGCGATGCAGGCGGCGATCTGGAAGCCTTCACCGCTGCTGATGCCCGTTTCCACGAGACCCTTTTGAAGGCGAGCCACAATCAGGTCTTTCACCAGCTCTCGTCCATCATTCACGCCGCGCTTTTCCATGCGCTGCATGCATCCAACCGCGCGGCGGCCGGATATGACGAGGCACTGGACGTGCATCGGGCGCTGGTCGACGCGCTGCGCCTTCGCGATGGGGCGCGGGCCGAGGCCTGTTCGCACAAGATTCTCGCTCTCGCCGCTCGCGATCTTTCCGGCCTGATGGGCGGGAGCGAGAAACTATGAAGAATTCCACGGGTGCGTCCCGCGGCTGCAATTTGAACTGACGAGAGATGGGTATTCCATGAAGATCACGAAGCTGACCACCTATATCGTGCCGCCGCGCTGGCTGTTCCTGAAGATCGAGACCGACGAGGGCATCGTCGGCTGGGGTGAGCCGGTGGTGGAAGGCCGCGCGCTGACGGTGGAAGCGGCCGTGCAGGAAATGTCGGACTACCTTATCGGCAAGGACCCGCTGCTGATCGAGGACCACTGGCAGGTCATGTATCGCGGCGGTTTTTATCGCGGTGGGGCGGTGCACATGTCGGCGCTCGCCGGCATCGATCAGGCGCTCTGGGATATCAAGGGTAAGGCCTATGGCCAGCCGGTCCATGCGCTGCTCGGCGGCCAGGTGCGCGACAAGATCAAGGTCTATTCCTGGATCGGCGGCGACCGCCCGGCGGATGTCGCCAACAATGCCCGCGAGGTCGTCGCCCGCGGCTTCAAGGCCATCAAGCTCAACGGTTGCGAGGAAATGCAGATCGTCGACACCTGGGACAAGGTGGAGAAGGCGGTGGAGACCATCGCGACGATCCGCGAGGCGATCGGTCCCTATATCGGCATCGGCGTCGATTTCCACGGCCGCGTGCACCGGCCGATGGCCAAGGTGCTGGCCAAGGAACTGGAGCAGTTCAAGCTTCTCTTCATTGAGGAGCCGGTGCTTTCGGAAAACCGCGAGGCGCTGAAGGAAATCGCCAACCATTGCTCGACGCCGATTGCGCTCGGTGAACGGCTCTATTCGCGCTGGGACTTCAAGTCGGTCCTGTCTGATGGCTATGTCGATATCCTGCAGCCGGACCTGTCCCATGCCGGCGGCATCACGGAATGCCGAAAGATCGCAGTGATGGCGGAGGCCTATGATGTGGCGTTGGCGCCCCATTGCCCGCTGGGGCCGATCGCGCTGGCCGCCTGCCTCCAGGTGGATGCGGTTTCCCACAATGCCTTCATCCAGGAGCAGAGCCTCGGTATCCACTATAACAAGGGCAACGACATCCTCGATTACATCGCGAACAAGGAAGTCTTCGAGTATGCGGACGGCTTCGTGTCGATCCCGCAGGGGCCGGGCCTCGGCATCGAGGTGGACGAGCAGTATGTCATCGAGCGGGCCAAGGAAGGCCATCGCTGGCGCAATCCCGTCTGGCGCCATGAAGACGGCAGCGTCGCCGAGTGGTAGGCGTACCTCTTCCATGATCCATAGAGCCCGGCATTTGCCGGGCTTTTCCATTGCGGTCTGCGTAGACGGGGCCGGGGCAAGCGCCTATGTCATACGGGCAAATCACAAAGGAGAGGATCATGCGTCCCATTTCCGGTCTTATCGTCGCGGCGCTGGCGGTTCTGACGCTTGCCGGCTGCAACACGACGTCGGGCGACAACACGACCTATGCCCGCCCGCAGGTTTCCGACGGCGGCGTCCGGGTTCCGCTGAACTGATCGACTGCATTTGCTGAAAAGAAAAGCCGGCCCGTGACGAACGGGCCGGCTTTCTGTTTTTACCGCATTATCCGACGCCGAAGCGATGCCGCTTCGGCTGGAAATGCTCTCGTCAGTGGCTGTCGGCCATCCGTGCGGCGTCGATCGCCGCGGACTGCTCGAAGCGCACGCCGTTGAAGAAGGCGTTGAGGACCACGGCAGCGATCGAGGCGAGCACGATGCCCGATTCGATGATCGGATGGATCGAATGGGGCAACCACATCAGATAATTCGGCGCCAGCAACGGAATGAGGCCGAAGCCGACCGCAACGGCAACGACGAAGAGGTTGTTGCGTGAGGTCTTGAAGTCCACCGTGGAGAGGATTCGCACGCCCGTTGCCGCGACCATGCCGAACATGACGAGGCCCGCGCCGCCGAGCACGAAGGTCGGCACGGCTTCCACCAGCGCACCCATCTTCGGGACGAGACCGAGCAGGATCATGATGACGCCGCCGGCAACGCAGACATAGCGGCTCTTGATGCCGGTGACGCCGACGAGGCCGACATTCTGCGAGAAGCTCGTATAGGGGAACGTGTTGAAGATGCCGCCGATCATCGTGCCGATGCCGTCGACGCGCAGGCCTGCGGTGAGTTGCTGCTGGGCGATCGGCTTGCCGGTGATTTCGCCGAGCGCGAGAAACATGCCGGTCGATTCGATCATCACGACGATCATCACGAGCGTCATGGTGGCGATGAGGACCGGATCGAAGATCGGCATGCCGAAACGGAACGGTGTGACGACGGCGAACCAGCCGGCATCGGCCACGCGGTCGAAGTGCATCATGCCGAGGATCGATGCGGCGACGCAGCCGATGACGACGCCGCTCAGGACGGCAATGTTGCTGATCAGGCCGCGGCCGAAGCGGGCGATGAGCAGGATGGAGATGAGAACCAGCGCCGAAAGGGCGATGTGGCTCGGTTCGGCATAGATCGGGTTGGATACGGTCGGTGCGATGGCAAAGCCGTCAGGCACGGCCGGGCCGCCGGTTTCGGCGAGTGTCTTCATCTGCGTCAGCCATTCCGCGTGGGCAGGGTTGACCAGCTTGGGTGCCGTCGGACCAAACGGGTTGCCGAAGGTCCAGTTGATGCCGACGCGCATCAGCGACACGCCGATGACGAGGATGATGGTGCCGGTCACGACGGGCGGGAAGAAGCGCAGAAGCCGCCCCATGATCGGTGCGAGCAGCAGGGCGATGAAACCGGCGCCGATGATGGCGCCGAAAATCAGCCGGGCACCCTCCTGTCCGGGCACCAGCGTGGCCATGGAGACCATCGGGCCGACGGCGGCGAATGTAACACCCATCATGACGGGCAGTCGGATGCCGACATGGCGGCCGAAGCCGAGTGACTGGATGATGGTGACCAGACCGCAGACGAAGAGGTCGGCCGAAATCAGGAACGCGACGTCCTCGGGGCTGAGCTGCAATGCGCGGCCGACGATGAGCGGCACCGCGACGGCGCCGCCATACATTACGAGAACATGCTGAATGCCCAGCGTCGCAAGTCTGCCGGTCGGCAGCTTTTCGTCCACCGGGTGTATGCTGGTTGTGTCGCTCATGGTTTCTCCTCCCATCACGTCGACCGCCCAAATACCCGTCCTCCAACGGGTCAGTCATCTTTGGTAACGGAATGGAAGGCCGCAAGTATAGTTTGGCGATAAACACTTTACGGTTTAGCGGGGTAATCGTGTGAAGGTGTTTTGCGCGGCGTCCCGCCCGTTTCCGGGAATTCGGTGGTATTCCACCTGTTTTTCGTCAGTCTACAGGGCTATGCGCGACTTGAGCCAACCGTTATTTGATCGAACTATCCCGGTGTCGTCAACTATTTCCTGCGCGGAACATGTGTATTTCCGCGCCGCTGCTCCTGGCGATGCCGGATGCTGGCAAGGTGTTGATTTGCACTGAGAGCTGACCCGGGATTGCGGGAAATTATCACTGAGATTTGACCCATGTTTCAATCATCCCTCGCGAGGTTTCAGCGGGGGCTCTGGAGTGATCGACATGGCGTTACTGAG
>NZ_JBASBL010000031.1:0-6651 GCF_049651085.1 Shinella sp. | reverse complement strand
CTCGCCGATTAGCCAGGAATGGAGCTCCGAAGCTTTGACCATTTTTACGCCGATACTCCCCATCTCCATTCGCCCCTGATCGTTGAAACCCGAAATGGCATCCTCGACGACCAGGATACGATAATCCCGGCTGCTGGCGTCGTAGATGGTAGCTCGGGGGCAGTTAGGAAAATTGCAGCCGGTCACGACAATCGACGTGACATCAAGCCCGTGGAGCTTCGCGTCGAGCGTGGTTCTGTGGAACGCGCTCCAGCGGGATTTGTAGAGAACCCATTCATGGTCCGAGAGCTGCTGAAACTCACCAGCGAGCAAGGCATGAGCGTCCAGCGTGACGGAAGGATCGGGCTTCAGAGCATCTGCTAGTTCTGCGCCGTCGCTTCCCGGGCGAGCAATTTCGGCGCCGCCTTCGATCAACGTGCGGCGGCAAAGGTCGGCGTTCGAGCCGTCGGCGCTGTATAAGCGCACGACGTGGATGATCGGCCGCCTCGCATCACGATAGGCGTCTAGCGCCCTACTTATCGCTGGAACGACGTCGGCGGTCCCAGGGATGTACGCGCGCGATCCGGCACGCGCGAAGTCATTCTGGACATCGATGGTGATCAAAGCAGAAGCGAGTGGTTCCGGCGTGATATATTGGTCGTGCATCGAATTCGCCCCGGCTGAAAAGTCGACCCTGTTTCAGCCGTCCACGCTTGTCTGGAATGAAATCGATCGACGGCCAGGCTGAAATGCGGCGCGATAACCTCCGGGGGTGGCGCCGTAGGCCCTGAGGAAATGCCGTCCGAGATGGCTCTGATCGGCGAAGGTTGCTGCAAATGCCGCGTCCGCCAGCGAGGCGCCGCCACGTATTCGTCTTCTCGCCTCGGTCAGCCAATGGGCCCGGCGATATTGGCCTGGCGTGGCGCCGACAGCGCGCTTGAAAATTCGGATGAAGCCGTCCGGCGAATAGCCAAGCTGATTGGCGAGTTCGGCCACAGAATAGTCTGTCGAGACCAGCAACCGCTGCATCTCCTGAGCATCATTGCTCATCGGTAACGACGGTCCACGCGATGATGATCGTACCGTATCGATTATCTCTTCGGGATGAAGCGCCTGTACTCCGTGGAGCAGCATCGGGACCTTGATGTCGGATAGCGTCGGATCATCAGTATCCAGGTAAAGATTGAATGTTGATGAGCCGACGCACCCCATGGGTGTGTGGAACATGCCCGCAGGGATTACCAGCAGATCACCTTGGCCTGCGATTAGCTCGCCCATTGGAGTTAGGAAGCGGCGCCATCCTCGACGGACCGAGACGACCTGTATCTGACTGTGGAAGTGCCCCGCCAGTGAACGGCCGGCCGCGCCGCACTGAGCTGCAACTTCGATCGCTGCTACGTCACAGCGTCCATAGGTCCAATTCGACGTCACAACTTCATAGTAGCGTTTCGAGAGCGCCGTGCGAAAGCCTCAGCTCGTTCACTAGCGGCCAAGCTTGGTTGAACTTCTGGTTCAGTATGCCTCCTGCCGCTAGCGTGCTGTGATGGCACGTAAGGCGAGTCTTCCGATCGAGCACGCGACAAGACACACGGCGATAATCCGTGACCCCGCGAGTATGTGGTCAAAGCTGGCTTGGGATGTCGAGGTATTCCGCGACATTCAGGTGAGCTACCCAGACGAGCCGGAGCCGCTCGCCTACGCCGCGGTCAATGTTTGCATTGCGGCGTGGAGCCTTCGCAACTGGGTTGAGAGCGTGAGAGCGCGCAATCAGCGGCGCTTGGGGATCGACTTCGATCGGCGCGCCTTCTTCGATGAGATTGCGCAGGCAATTCCGGAGCAAGCAGCGTGCGACGCGATTGCGAATACGGCGAAACATGCCCGGCTTAACGATGGTGAGTTGGCTGGAGGAAGGGTAAGCCTCGACTGGCAGGAGGGCGATGAAGATTGCCCGCCGGGCTACGTTCTCCATCACCTCAAGGAGGACGGTCGGTACGAAGGCTTGGCAGTGAATCGCTTCGTGTCTTTGTGCGACCACTGGTGGACATGGTTGGAAGCCAACGCGATGGCCATAGGCATGCGGCGCATCCCTGACTGGCAACAACGCAAGTTGCGTCGTATCTTCGGTGACCGGCCATGACCCACGACGCTGGGACCGACAGCGACAGAGCCGCCTCACTTTTCGAATTCGATGACGGCGCTTCGTGGCTTCCGATCTTGGCAGCGTCACTTGGAGCCCTGCTTCCCCGGAATGCGCGGGACCTGATCTCCTCCACCCAACCGGACGGGCCTTGGAGCGCCAGCGAGACCCTTTCCAAAGCCGTCGACATCGACGCAGTTTATGAGGCGATGCGCAGATGGGTGTCGGAGCGAGACGTGGCCGCGTACCACGGAACGCGTCTGAATCCGGTGCAGCAGGGGTCTGTCGCGCGAAACGGGCTTCGGCGGCTCGTTCCAGCGGACCGCTCGACCGCCATAGAAGCGTTCTTAGGCGAACATCCGAGATGGGATGAGATCAGGCATCGCGTGCCAGAAGCGCTCGCGTTCATGGAACGCGGTGGCGCGGGAAATCGTGCGGGTCAGGTGCACCTGACGCTCTCGCGCGAAGGACTGGTCAAGGGCTTCAACCACTATCTCGTCGAGGGCTCGGAGTTCGACCACCACGTTGCGAACTATTTGCTTGGCGAAGAATGCCATGAGCAAAATCGTCGTCGCGGCGAGGCCATCCTCTATCGTGTTCGGCTCTCCGGCGAGGAGGCATTGGCGGCGGCCAATCCTTTCGGCGAGATGAAGCATCCAAACCTCCTGCGGGAGCTATTTCAGAGCGTGTCGTGGTTCCTGAGCACAGGCGATACGGAGACGTCTGCGCTCGAATTGGATTGCGGCATGATCCTGTATCGCGACGTCGAGCCTCCTGACATCATCGAGACGATCACGATCCCAGACAGTGAGTTGTGGGAGCACTATGATCACCGGCTACGCTGAGAAGCCGATGCGACCGCGCCATGGCTAGCGGAAGTCGCGGGTCTTCACCTTGATCGTATCGATGTGCAGGTCGGGTATGAAAATATCACGAGGTCGGACCGTTCGGGGCGGCTGACCGCGGGGGTCGGGCGTCGGCGAGCCGTGGTGAAACTCGTCGCCACGCCCGTGAGGCAGCGGGAAGGCGGTGTCGCGCTCGCCGACGCTCGCCAGCTCCGCCGAAAGGTCCGTCAGCTGCTGCGCGACAAGATGGACTACTTCCCCCTCGCGCTGGACGCGCCCGCGGACACCGATCATGCCGGCTGACAGGATGGTACGGCGGTTCTGTTCGAAGACCTTGGGCCAGACGACGAGGTTGGAAATCCCGCTCTCGTCTTCGAGCGTGATGAACATGACGCCCTTCGCGCTGCCGGGCCGCTGGCGCACCAGCACGATGCCGGCCGCTTCCAGCCAACGGCCGTCCTTTGCGTCCATCGCCTCTTGGCACGTCACCATGCGACGGCGGCGCAGCTCCGGGCGCAGAAACGAGACCGGGTGGTCGCGTAGCGACAAGCTGACATGCCGGTAGTCCTCCACTACTTCACCGCCCGCCGTCATCGGGCGTAGGATGACGGCCGGCTCGGCGATCTCGGGCACAATCCCGGCTTCACGTGCCGACGCGGCGGCGAAGAGCGGCAGCGGCTCGTCACGCAAGGCCTTGATTGCCCATAGGGCCTCACGACGGGCGAGACCGAACGGCGAACGAAACCCGTCGGCTTCGGCGATCTGCGTTAGCGCCGCCACGGGAACGCCGGCCCGGCGCCAGAGATCGTCGACGGAGACAAAGGGTTGGCCCGCCCGGGCCGAGACGATCGCGGCGCCGTGGGCATTGGCGAGGCCTTTGACCATGCGCAGACCCAGGCGAATGGCAAACTGTTCCTCGCTGCCAGAGGGCTCAAGTGTGCAATCCCATCGGGAGGCGTTGGCGCAGACCGGGCGGATCTCGACGCCATGATCGCGCGCATCACGGACGATCTGCGCCGGCGCATAGAAGCCCATGGGCTGGCTGTTCAGCAACGCCGCGCAGAACACTTCGGGATGCCAGCATTTGAGCCAGGCCGAGGCGTAGGCGATCAGTGCAAAAGAGGCTGCGTGACTTTCCGGAAATCCGTAACTGCCGAAGCCCTCAAGCTGTTTGAAGGTCTGCTCGGCGAATTCGGCCTCGTAACCATTGGCGACCATGCCCGCGATCAGCTTGTCCCGGAAATGCGAGACGCCCCCGGTGAACTTGAACGTAGCCATCGACTTGCGGAGCATGTCCGCCTCGCCGGGGGTGAAGCCGGCGCATTCGATGGCCACGCGCATCGCCTGCTCCTGGAACAGCGGCACGCCGAGCGTCTTACCGAGCACTTTTTCTAGCTCGGGCTTCGGGTAGTGGACGGGCTCCAGGCCCTCCCGGCGACGAAGATAGGGATGCACCATGTCGCCCTGGATGGGACCGGGCCTGACGATCGCCACCTGCACGACGAGGTCGTAATAGGTGCGCGGCTTGAGGCGTGGCAGCATCGACATCTGCGCCCGGCTCTCGATCTGGAAAGTCCCGAGCGTGTCCGCCTTGCGGATCATCGCGTAGGTGCGCGGGTCCTCGGCCGGGATGGAGGAAAGATCGAGATTGACGCCCTTGTGCTCGGCCAGAAGGTCCAGCCCCTTCTTCATGCAGGTGAGCATCCCGAGCGCCAGGACGTCGACCTTCATGAACTTGAGCGCGTCGATGTCGTCCTTGTCCCATTCGATGACCTGCCGGTCCTTCATCGCGGCCGGCTCGATCGGCACGAGGTCGTCAAGCCTGTCATGGGTCAGCACGAAACCGCCGGGATGCTGGCTGAGATGGCGCGGCGCGCCCATGAGCTGCCGGGCGAGATCGAGCGTCAGGCGAAGGCGGCGATCGGCAAGATTGAGATTCAGCTCCTCGACGTGGCGTTGCTCGACACCTTCTTCCGACCAGGCCCACACCTGCGACGACAAGGTGCCGATCAGGTCTTCGGGCAGGCCAAGCGCCTTGCCCACATCACGCAAGGCGCCTTTGGTGCGATAGCGTATGACGGTCGAGCACAGCGCGGCGTGGTCACGGCCATAGGTGTCAAACACCCACTGCATGACGATCTCGCGCCGCTCATGCTCGAAATCGACGTCGATGTCGGGCGGCTCGCGCCGCTCCTCGCTGACGAAGCGCTCGAACAGAAGATCATTGCGGCCCGGGTCGATCGACGTGATGCCGAGGACGTAGCAGACGGCAGAGTTGGCGGCCGATCCGCGCCCCTGGCACAGAATGTCCTTTGAGCGCGCGAAGCGGACGATCGAGTTCACGGTCAGGAAATACGGCGCGTAATCGAGCTTCTCGATCAGCCGCAACTCGTGTTGAAGCGCGGCGATCACGCTATTGGGCAGGCCTTCCGGGTATCGCTCGGCGGCGCCTTCCCAGGTGAGCTTCGCCAGCGTCTCCTGCGGTGTGAGGGCCGGATCGTCGCGCTCCTCAGGATATTGATAAGCCAGCTCGTCGAGGCTGAAACGGCAGCGGTCTGCGATCTGCAGGCCTCGGGTGAGCGCCTCGGGGTAGCGGCTGAAAAGGCGGTGCATTTCCTCAGGCGGCTTGATGTATCGGTCGGCATGGCGTTCGCGACGGTCGCCGATCGCATCGATCGTGACGTTGTGCCGGATGCAGGTGACCACGTCTTGAAGGATGCGGCGGGCGGGCTCGTGGAAGAGGACGTCGTTCGTCACCACGGTCGCGACCCGGATCTGGGCGGCGAGGTTCGAAAGCTCGTGAAGGCGGAGCTGGTCGTTGGGACGACGACGCAGTGTCAAAGCCATGTAGGCTCGATCGCCGCCCGAGGCATGCCGCTGATGATCGTCAGCGACAACGGCACCGAACTGACCAGCCTGGCGATCCTGAAATGGACGCAGGACCGGACGATCGAGTGGCACTATATCGCGCCGGGCAAGCCGCAGCAGAACGGCTACGTCGAGAGCTTCAATGGTCGCCTGCGCGACGAATGCCTCAATGAGACGCTGTTCGTGTCGCTCGGCCACGCCCGCTCGGTGCTGCGGCTCTGGCGTGACGACTACAACCATGTGCGGCCGCATAGCGGGATAGGCGGGCTGACGCCCGCCGATGCTGCCGGGCGGGTTGTGCAACACCGCCCCGACGGGCACCATACCAACCCCGGACTCTAGCTATGACCGGAGGAGCTTTGGGGAGCACGTCAGACGCGACCATCATCGACCAGCTTCTTCTCTGGGCGAATGGCCTGCGCGGGAAGATCGATAGACTTTTTGTTCCCGTTTACTTTGCGCACCCGAAGAAAAGCAAAACCGCCAAAGCTCTGATTGCCTCATCGGAAAAGATCAATAAGGTTCGCAATGAGGTTGTGCATCAGGGGCGGTTCAGCAACCCAGATGAGGCTGGCGAAATCATCGCCGAAGCAAAGCGCTTCATCGACATGATTGTTGGGCTCTCTGTTCCAGGTTTTGATATCCAAGACCGGAAGCGCATCAAGTAGCGCGCAATAGGGGATTAGATAGATCAAGGCTAGAGAGCGTCAGGCAGCCAAGGACAACTGTTCGAGCAATTCGGAAAGGATCAACGGAAGATACTCGTGGGAGCCGTTTGGATACCAGATTGCATTGATACTGAGGCTGGCCAAATACGCATTC
>NZ_JBASBL010000030.1:0-141634 GCF_049651085.1 Shinella sp. | reverse complement strand
GCGCGGGGCCCAGTCGGCGGCGATGTCGTCCGCGTCGTCGTCCGGCAGGATGCCGGTCGGCCGGGCGAGCGGCTCGCCGTCCATGTCGAAGGGCAGGTCGTCGTCAAGCGCGATGGAAGGCGCGGAGACGGCGCGGCGGCCGTCCATGGACGGCTCGACGCGCTCGCTGGCGCGGGTCGGGGTGCGGGCGCGCACCGGCTCGTTCAGCGTGCCGAATTCGTCCTCGTTGAAATCGTAGGGCTGCTCGATGCCGCGCGCCCTGCGGCGCTGGTTCGACAGGCCGAAAATACGGCGCAAGCGGGCATGGCCGGTATACCAGGCATGGGTCATGGCGCCGGCAAACACGGTGAGCGGACCTTCGCGCTCCTCGTCCTCGTCGCTGTCTTCGGCAACGGCACGGGCGCGGCTTGCCGTCGGCACGGGCGCATAGTCTTCCTCGTCGTCGATGGCGATGGTGCCGATCAGGCCGGCGCTGAAGACCATCAGCCAGGCGGCGGGGAGCGCGATGATGGAGCCGAGGATGGTGGCGAACATTCCGGTCGGATAGGCGCCGGTGAAGAGCGCCGGAAAGCGCAGGATCATGTCGCCGAACACGCCGCCAAGGCCGGTCGGCAATGGCCAGGTCACAGGGCCGGGAATGCAGGCGAGCGCGGCGGAGGCGAGGATCGCGCCGCCGAGCCAGGCGGCTGCGCGCTGCGGCACGCGGTTGAAGCGCCGCCCGCTGATCATCGCAATGCCCCAGGCGACCACCGGCAGCAGTGCAATCACGCTGGCAAGGCCGAGGAACTGCATGAAAAGATCGGCGAAGACGGCGCCCGCGTAGCCGAGGATGTTCTTCGGTTCGCCGCTGGAGGCGTAGGAAAGGCTGGGATCGGCGACATTCCAGGTCGAGAGCGCCGCCACGGCGAGCGCGAGGCTGAGGAAGATGCAGAGCCCGATGAGGATCTGTACCTGCCGCCAGACGAATGCCGACAGAACGAAACGGTCGTGACGGTTATCCAGTCCTGCCGAAATGCTTCTGCTCATGATTACAGCCTATCGTCCACTCAAGGAAAATCGCGACGGTCCGCCTGATTCGCGGAATGCGCCTGATTGTGAACCCTACGAAGGAAGCCTTAATGGCGTGTTAACCATGCGTGTCTGCGCCCCGGTTTCTGTGCGGCAGACGAAAAGGGCCCGAACCGCGAAGGTCCGGGCCAAAGGCATCCCAGCTCCCTGGAGACGCCGCAAACGGCTCAGGAATGATAGGCCGCTTCGCCGTGGGACGAGAGGTCGAGACCCTCGCGCTCGGCTTCGACGGTGACGCGCAGGCCGACGATCAGGTCGACTACCTTGTAGAGGATCGCCGAGACGACGCCGCACCAGACGATGGTGATGACGACGGCGGTGAGCTGCGTCATGAACTGCGAGGCGATGGAGAAGTCCGCCGCGCCGGTGCCGCCGAGCGACGGGGCGGTGAGGATGCCGGTGCCGAGCGCGCCGATGAGGCCGCCGACGCCATGGATGCCGAAGACGTCAGCCGTGTCGTCATAGCCGAACCGGTTCTTCACGACGGCGACGAAAAAGTAGCAGACCGGCGAGACGATGAGGCCGAGCACGATGGCGCCGAACGGGCCGACGGAGCCGGCAGCCGGCGTGACCGCGACGAGGCCGGCGATCATGCCGGAAGCCGCGCCCAGCAGCGAGGCCTTGCCGCGGGTGAAGGTTTCGACGAGCGACCAGGCGAGGATGGCGGCCGCCGTGGCGACGAAGGTGTTGACGGTGGCGAGGACCGCGCCGCCCGAGGCTTCGAGGTTGGAGCCGGCATTGAAGCCGAACCAGCCGAACCACAGCATGGCGGCGCCGACGAGGGTGAGCGTCATGGAGTGCGGCGCCATCATGTCCTTGCCGAAGCCGGTGCGCTTGCCGACCATGATCGCGCCGATGAGACCCGCGACGCCGGCATTGATGTGTACGACGGTGCCGCCGGCAAAATCAAGCGCGCCCATGTTGAAGATCAGGCCGTTGCCGTCCCAGACCATGTGGGCGATCGGGAAATAGACGAAGGTTGCCCAGAGGATGGTGAAGAGGAGGACCGCCGAGAACTTGATGCGCTCGGCGAAGGCGCCGACGATGAGAGCGGGCGTAAGAGCGGCGAAGGTCATCTGGAACAGCATGAAGATGTATTCCGGGATGACGACGCCGTCGGTAAAGGTGGCAGCCGTGCTCTCCACCGTCACGCCCGACAGGAACATCTTGGCGAAGCCGCCGAAATAGGGGCTCGTGGAGCCGCCGAAGGCGAAGGAATAGCCGTAGGTGACCCAGATGATCATCATCATGGCGCCGATGACGGTGCACTGCATGAGGACCGAGAGCATGTTCTTGGTGCGCACCAGGCCGCCGTAGAACAGGGCGAGGCCGGGGATCAGCATGAAGAAGACGAGAAGCGTCGCGAGGAACATGAAGGCGGTGTCCGCCTTGTCCGGTACGGGCGCGGCGGCGGCAGCTTCCGTGGCGGCTGGTGCGGTTTCCTGCGCAAAGGCGACGATGGGCGCAAGAAGGGCCGTCGCGGCTGCGGAAAGGCCGCAGAGGGTATGGGAAGGCTTGAATGACGACATGTTGAATAGGCTCCCTGATAGGCCGTTTGCTTAGAGCGCTTCGGAATCGGTTTCGCCGGTGCGGATGCGCATGGCATGGTCGATGGCGTAGACGAAGATCTTGCCGTCACCGATCTGGCCGGTCTTGGCGGCGGTCGCGATCGCTTCGACCGCGGTGTCCACGATGTCGCTTGGCACGGCGATCTCGATCTTCAGTTTCGGCAGGAAGCTGACGGCATATTCGGTGCCGCGGTAGATTTCCGTGTGCCCCTTCTGGCGTCCGTAGCCCTTCACTTCCGTCACGGTCAGGCCCTGGATGCCGACGGCGGTAAGGGCTTCGCGAACCTCATCGAGCTTGAACGGCTTGATAATGGCCATTACGATTTTCATCTGGTTTCCCATCCTTCGTGCTTGTCCCCAGCCGGGGCCATCTCCTTGCCGTTGAGGACGCAATGTCAGCAACGACTGGGAACTACACATTCAAGGGGCGTGCCAGATTCGAGCGCCTTGGCTAAGTTTATGAAATTAAATCGATAAAAATGACGATCATGCTGCGGTGCAAAAAATCGCCATCGCAGATGATTAAAAAAAAGACGCTAATGGGATGGTGGCTAAAATTTAGTCTGTTGCTTTTTTCCGAATCAGCCCTTCCTGGGCGACCGAGGCAATGAGCGTGCCCGAGCGGGTGAAAATCGCGCCACGGGTCATGCCGCGCCCGCCAAAGGCGGAGGGGCTGTCCTGGCTGTAGAGCAGCCAGTCGTCGAGGACGGGCGGCCGGTGGAACCACATGGCATGATCGAGGCTCGCCACCTGCAACGACCGGTCGAGCACGGAGGTGCCGTGCGCAAAGAGCGATGTGTCGAGCAACGTCATGTCGGAGAGATAGGCCAGCACCGCCGCCTGCAGGTGGCGTTCGGCCGGCACCGGCCCGGTGGTGCGCACCCAGATATTCTGGTGCGGCTCCAGTTTCTCCGTCGACAGGTAATGCGTCAGGGAGGTAGGCCGCAATTCGATTGGTCGCGGACGTTCCCAGTAGGCGCGGATATGCGGCGGCGCGGCGGCCATGAACTGCGCCTTCAGGTCCGCCTCGCCGAGCAGCTTTTCCGGCGGCGGCACGTCGGGCATCGCCACCTGATGCTCGAAACCGTCCTCGTCATCCTGGAAGGACACGGTCATGAAATAGATCGGCTTGCCGTGCTGGATGGCGACGACCCTGCGCGTGGCGAAGGAGCCGCCATCGCGGATGTTTTCCACATCGTAGAGGATGGGGACGGACGGATCGCCCGGCCGCACGAAATAGGCGTGCAGCGAATGCACGAAGCGGCCCTCCTCCTCCACCGTCCGTGTCGCGGCGACGAGCGCCTGGCCGATCACCTGCCCGCCGAACACCCGCTGCCAGCCGACCTGCGGGCTCTGGCCGCGGAACAGGCGGGTTTCCAGCCTTTCGAGGTCCAGCGTCTCGAGGAGGATGTTCATGGCGGGGTTCCTGGTGTTCTGGCGCGACATTTGGACGTGGCTCCCAAGCTGGACCCGAGGTAGGAAAGAGGCTTCTCCTCCTCTATATAGAGGGAAAGAAGACCTCAAGCGTCGAGGAGTACGCCATGTCCGAAGCCCCCATTCTCGACGTACTCGTGGCCGGTGGCGGCTATGTCGGCCTGTCGCTGGCAGTCGCCGTCAAGAAGGCCGCGCCGCATCTCGCCGTCGAGGTCGTGGATGGTGCGCCGGAGCATGTCTGGCGGAAGGACGAGCGGGCCTTTGCGCTCGTCGCCTCCGCGCGCAACCTGCTCGACGTGCTCGGCATCTGGGACGAGATCGCACCCGAGGCCGAGCCGATCCGCCGCATGGTCATCACCGATTCGCGCACGGCCGATCCAGTGCGCCCCGTCTTTCTCACCTTCGAGGGCGCCGGTTCCGGCGATGACGGCCAGCCTTTTGCCCATATGATCCCCAACCGAGCGATTACCGGCAGCCTGCTGCGCCAGGCCGAATTCCTCGGCGTCGCCATTCGCTGGTCCACCTCGGCGGACGGGTTTACGGCGGGACAGCATGTGACGACGGTCAACCTCTCCGACGGCACGGAACGGCAGACCCGTCTGCTCGTCGCCTGCGACGGCGTGCGCTCGAAGCTGCGCGACATGGCGGGCATCAAGACGGTTCGCTTCGATTACGGCCAGTCCGGCATCGTCACCACGGTCGAGCATGAGCGCCCGCACGAGGGCACGGCGGAAGAGCACTTTCTGCCTGCCGGTCCGTTTGCCACGCTTCCGCTCACCGGCAACCGCTCCTCGCTCGTCTGGACCGAGCGCACGGAAGACGCCCGCCGCCTCGTGGAGAGCGACGACCTCGTCTTCGAGGAAGAGCTGGAGCGTCGTTTCGGCCACAAGCTGGGCGCCTTGAAGGTCGTCGGCGGCCGCCGCGCCTTCCCGCTCGGCCTGACGCTCGCCCGTGGCTTCGTCGCGCCGCGATTCGCGCTGGCGGGCGACGCCGCGCACGGCATCCATCCGATTTCCGGCCAGGGCCTCAATCTCGGCTTCAAGGACGTGGCGGCGCTGGCCGAAACGATCGTCGAGGCCGATCGCCTCGGCCTCGATATCGGTGCAATGTCGGTGCTTGAGCGCTACGAGAGCTGGCGCCGTTTCGACACCGTTCGCATGGGCATCACCACGGATGTGCTGAATCGCTTGTTCTCCAACGACGTGACGCCGCTGCGCGTGCTGCGCGATGTCGGTCTTGGTGTCGTCGACCGCCTGCCGGGCCTCAAATCCTTCTTCATCCGCCAGGCCGAGGGCACGGCCGGCGGTGGCCATCCCCGCATGCTGGTGGGTCTGCGGATCTGATCTGCGTCTCACGCTTCTGCTGAAGCCGCTCCAAGGGGGGGTATTGCCGCATAATCCGACGCCGAAGCCATGCCGCTTCGGCCGGAAATGCGCTAGTCCTTGATCTCGCGCGCCTCGGAAATGAGCATGATCGGTATGCCGTCGCGGATCGGATAGGCGAGTTTCGCCTTTTCGGAAACGAGTTCGCCGGCCGTGGCGTCGTAGGTCAGGCGTCCCTTGGTCAGCGGGCAGACGAGAAGCTCGAGAAGCTTGGGATCGACCCGGCTTGTGATGGCATCCATCGGTTCCGTCCTATTGCAGCCTCGTGTCGACGTCGCCATAGCTGCGCGCCAGCACGATTTCGGTGATGGCGATCAGCGTTTCGGCGCGCGTCTTGAGGTCCGGCGCTTCCAGCAGCGCCTGCTTTTCCGCCGGCCCGTAGGGCGACATCATCGCCATGGAATTGACGAGCGTCGTGTTGCTTGCGCGCTCCACGCTTTCCCAGTCCGCTTCCAGCTTGTTGGCGTCGAGATAGGCCTTGAAGGCCGCCAGCAGCGCCTCGCGGTCGACGCTCTGGTCGTCGTCGCCTGTCGTGAGGTCTGCGATGAAGGGGGCGATGCGGAAGCTGCGATAGGATCTGCCGCCTCTCATTTCTTCCAGCAGCCGGTAGCGGCACACGCCGGTGAGCGAGACGATATAGCGCCCATCGCCGGTCTCTGCGAAGGAGGTGATGCGGCCGATGCAGCCGACCTGACAGAGCGCGGGCGTTTCCGCTGTCGCATCTTCCGCACGCTCGGCGCCGAACACCGGCTGCACCATGCCGATCAGCCGGTGCGTGGTGAGCGCGTCGTCGAACATGGAAAGATAACGCGGTTCGAAGATGTTGAGCGGCAACTGCCCGCCGGGCAGAAGCAGGGCGCCCGTCAGCGGAAAGACGGGGATCGCCTCGGGCAGGTCTTCCCGTTTCAGATAACGCGCATTTCCCACATGCATGGCATTGCCTTCCATTCCGCGGCGCGGCGAAACGTCTCCCGCTCCCAGACGCGCCTCCCCCGAATGTGGGGTAGGCGCGCGGTTTCTCAAGGGAGGGCGTGGCCTTGCCGGGAAAAAAGCCTCAGGAAAACAGGATCGACGAGAGCTTGCGGCGGGCGGCGATCGTTGCCGGATCCGTAGGCCCCCAAACCTCGAAGAACTGCAACAGTTCGCGGCGCGCGCCGTCGTCCTCGAAGGTGCGGTCGCGCTTCATGATGAGGAGCAGGTGATCGGCCGCCACCTGGCGGTCGCCCTCGACATTGCGGATCTTCGCAAGCTTCAGCCGGGCGGCGTGGTCGTCGGGATCCTGCGCCAGCGCCAGTTCGAGCGCTGCCGGATCGCCGAGCTTGCGGGCCTCCTCGATCTGGTCGAGCTTCTTCAGCACCGCTGCGACGGCGGCGTCGGCGGCGATCTCCGGCGAAACGCCGGAAAGCAGCTGGCGGGCGTTTTCCGGCTGTCCGGCGGTGATCATGCATTCGGCAATGCCGGCCAGCGCCGCCGGGTTTTCCGGATCGGCCTGCAGCAGCGCGCCGTAGAGATCGGCCGCGCCGGCAATGTCACCGGCGTCGAACAGGTTTTTGGCCTCGGCAAGCAGCGCCTCCATCTCGGCCTTCTCGTCCGCGCCCGCGGGGCCGGCGACCTTGTCGATGAACTGGCGAATCTGGCTTTCCGGCACCGCGCCCATGAAGCCGTCCACCGGCCGTCCGCCGGAAAAGGCGACGACGGCGGGAATGGACTGGATGCCGAGCTGGCCGGGAATGGAGGGATGGTCGTCGATGTTGAGCTTGACGAGCTTAACCCGGCCGGCGCTCTCGCCCACCACCTTCTCGATGACCGGCTGAAGCTGCTTGCAGGGGCCGCACCAGGGCGCCCAGAAATCCACGAGAACGGGCTGCTGCTGCGAGGCCTCGATCACGTCGCGTGCAAAATTCGCCGTCGTCGTGTCCTTGATCAGGTCATCCGCCGGTGCCGCGCCGCCATAGCTCGCCGAAACGTTCATCTGCCCGCCATAGGACGATGCATAGGGGTTGTCGCCTGCACTCATGGGTCTCTCCTGTGGCGCATCGCGCCTTCAATATCGTGTCCTGGCCAAAAATCGTATGTCAGGCCGTGACTTTCAAGACAAGCGGCTCATGTCCGGTCGCCTCGATGAAGCGCAGCAGATCCTTCGAGCCGATCGAGGTCGTCGCATCATTGCGCAGCGGATGGCAGTTGATCGTGTCGTAGGCCATCAGGCCCGCATCGACGATGATCTTCACCCTGGCCGCGGTGTCGTTGAACACGCCAAAGGCGGTGACGGCGCCCGGAATGACGCCAAGATATTCCATCAGCTTCTCCGGCTTGCCGAAGGAGACGCGGCTTGAGGCGCCGATCACCGTGTGCACCGTCTTGAGATCCACTGCCGCGTTCTCCTCGACGGTCATCAGGAAGTAGTTATCCTTCTTGTCCTTCACGAAAAGGTTCTTCGTGTGGCCGCCGGGGATTTCGTCGCGCAGTGACACCGATTCTGCGACGGTGAAGACCGGCTCGTGTTCCTTCGTGCTGTGGGCAATGCCGAGCCCGTCGAGAAACTGAAAAAGGTCCTTGTCCGTCTTGGGCTGCGCATCGGTCATTCTGGTCTTCCCGGCGTGAATTGCATCTCACCGCTGATACGGCTTCGACCGGCCGCGCGCAACCGCCCAGAAAACCGGCGCTTTGAAAGCGACCATGATTTTTTCTCAAAAATCCGACATTTCCCTGTTGCATTTGAAAAGGGCTTAGGCCATATACCGCCCGTCGCCGCAACGCAGCGACCTTCGGCCACCAACTACCCCAGGCCGTCGACAATGAGCGGGTGTAGCTCAGGGGTAGAGCACAACCTTGCCAAGGTTGGGGTCGAGCGTTCGAATCGCTTCACCCGCTCCATTCTTCCTAAAGTTGCCAAGCCTCGGTTCGCCGGGGCTTTTGTGCGTTTTGGCACGGCTGAAATCGCGCGAGTAGTGCGTTGCGATGCGTCTCCAATTCTTGAGTTTGCGGAAGCGACGCTCGTCAACGTTTCTGCGTCGATATGCTTTGCTATCCAGGGGGGATGGCTTCTCGAAGCGGACTTCCACGCGATTGCGCCTAGAGCGGATTGGCTCGCGAACCAGCGCTCCCCCTTTCATCGCGGCCTGTTTGCCTGCGAATTTTCGATCGTGTCAGCGGACGCAAATTATCGAACTATTAAGCATAAACTTCCTAACATTGCTTAGTGTTTGAATCATTTCGGTTTTCCATGTTGAAGAATCGCCACCTGCCTGGGACCTCCCAGCTGCCTCACCGCCGCCTGCCTATGGCCGTGGCGCCTTTGGCCTTGATGCTGGCGAGCGTGCCAGTCTCGGCCTCGGCCCAACAGGTAGTCCTGGGTGGCGACGCTGATCCTTCAAGTCCAGCGGGCATCAATAGCGGCGTAGATCTGGAGATCGGCCGCACCGGCATCGGCACCTTGACCATCCAGAACGGCGGAACTCTGACCAACAGGCAGGGCTCCGTCGGCAGCAGCCCAGGCGGCGATGGTGCAGTCATCGTCACCGGGCACGATGGCATGGGCAATGCCTCCACCTGGACCAACGCGCATTCTCTCTATGTCGGCGATGAGGGCACTGGAACGCTCGATGTTCTCGCGGGCGGGCTTGTCAGCAGTGAGAGCGGTTATATTGGTGCCAGCCACAGCGGCGTCGGTGTTGTGACAGTCTCCGGCAATGACGGCTTCGGCAATGCATCGACCTGGACCCAGCAATACGGCCTCCATATTGGCGATGAGGGGCGCGGCACATTGAACGTTACCCATGGCGGCCGGGTCGTGACTGGCGGCAGGATCAACGTAGGCAGTTTCGGGCAGGGCGAAATTCTCGTCTCGGACCGCTCCACCGTGTCGAGCCAGGACGGTATCATTGGCATAGACGCATATGGGGAAGCGCTGCTGACTTCGGGCGCGTCCTGGACGATGGCGGAGCAGTTGACGATTGGCCTTTTCGCCCAGGGCACTCTGCGGATCGAGGCCGGCGCCCATGTCACCAGCAATCAGGGTTATGTCGGCGCCGAAGTGGGTGGCGACGGCACCGTGACGGTGACAGGTGCGGGTTCGAGTTGGGAGATGACCGACTACAACCTCACATTGGGCAATTACGGCATTGGCGCCCTGACCATCGACGATGGCGCACGGGTTTTCGCAAATAGCGGCGTCTATCTCGGCATGTCGGACGTCACGGCAAGCGGCACGCTGAACGTGTTGGGCACCCCAGGTGCTCGCGGGGTTCTGGAAACCAGCGGATTCCGGGGTGGCGTGGGCACGGCGGATGTCACGCTGGATGGCGGCATAGTTCGGGCTATTCGCGACAATGCGACTTTCTTCCGCAACTATGGCGCACAACAGATCACCCTTGGTGCCGCTGGCGGTATCCTCGATACCAACGGCTACAATATCGGCATCGCCCCCGAAATGACGGGTGCGGGCGGACTGACCAAGGAGGGCCTGGGTACGCTGACCTTGAACGGCGTCAACAGCTATACCGGCGGCACGACCGTCGCGTCGGGAGTGCTGGCTGCGGGGGCTGCGAACGTCTTCAGCGCCGGGTCGGCGCATATGGTTCTGGGCGGAGGCACGCTTGCGCTCAACAACTTTGATCAGGTTGTCGCGTCGCTCAACAACGCTGGTCGCATCACATTCGGCAGCGCACCGGGCACGACACTGACCGTCGCGGGCGACTATACCGGCAATGGCGGCGTGCTCGAGATCGCCGCCGAACTCGGCGGCGACAACTCGCCGACGGACCTGCTCGTCATCACCGGCAACAGCATTCTCGGCAGCGGCGCCACGCTGGTCAGCGTCATCAATGTCGGCGGCGCGGGCGGCCTGACCACCGCCGACGGCATCCGCATCATCCAGGTCGATGGCATCTCCGATTCCGGCGCCTTCGCGCTCAACGGCCCGGTGATCGCGGGCGCCTATCGCTACGGCCTGTTCCATAACGACCTGACGGGCACATTGAACGACGGCGACTGGTATCTGCGCTCCGCGGGTCTTGCGCCGAGCGTACCGGTCTACGAGACCTATCCGCAGGTGCTGCTCGGGCTGATCGCCCTGCCAACGCTCCAGCAGCGTGCCGGCGATCGCCACCGGGTCGTCAACGCGGGCGGCGAGGCCCACCGGTCGGCCGTGTGGACACGCTTCGAGGCGGCCCACAGCCGTGTCGAGGCCAGGGCGTCGATTGCCGATGCCGCCTATGACAGCAACACGACGACGTGGCAGGTCGGCGTCGACGGCCAGTTTTCCGACAGCACCGCAGGGATGCTGGTCGGCGGCCTCACGGCGCAGTTTTCCCAAGCCTCGGCCGACATCTACTCCAGCTTCGGCAACGGCTCCAACGCCACAGACAGCTACGGCATCGGCGCCAACCTGACCTGGTATGGCGCAGACGGCCTCTATATCGACGGCCAGGCGCAGGTGGCGACCCTGCGCAGCGACCTGAATGCCCGCATGGTCGGCGCCATCGGCGACGGCCTTCATGGCAGCGGCTATGCGCTGAGCCTTGAGGCCGGCCGCAAGGTCGCGCTCGACAACGACTGGTCGCTGACGCCGCAGGCGCAACTGGCCTATTCGTCGGTCGACTTCGATGCCTTCACCGATGCGTTCGGGGCCGAGGTTGCCCTGCGCAAGGGCGACAGCCTGAAGGGCCGGCTCGGCATGGCGGTGAACTACGACGAGGCGGCAACCGGCAGCCATGTCTACGGCATCGCCAACCTGAGCTACGAGTTCCTCGACGGGACCTCGGTCGCGGTTTCGGACATCGATGCGTCGTTCGAGCAGCAGCGCTTCGGCGGTGAGATCGGCTTCGGTGGCACGTACAAATGGGCCGGTGGCAAATATGCCCTGCACGGCGAAGCGCTGGCCGCTGCCAGCTTCCGGGGTAGCCACAGTTTCAAGGGCACTGTCGGTTTCACCGTGGGATTCTAGAGCAATTCCGGTGAAAACCGGAGCACCGCAATTGCGCCAGGGTTTTGTTTTTGCCGCATTATTCAACGCCGAAGCGATGCCGCTTCGACTGGAAATGCTCTGACCGCCTAAGTCGGCCACTTCTCCTTCCCGAAGCTTAAAGGCCCCGGTTTTCCGGGGCTCTTGTGCGAAGCGCGACGAGAATCGGAAATGCTTCAGAGCCGCTTTCCGGCGTCTCGAATCGTCGCACGGCCCCGGCGGGGGCGGGCGAGTTGCGCGGGGATTTCCAGGCTGGGCGTGGAGTGTCCCTTCTCGTAGCCCGGATTGAGCGCGGGATCCTCGAACGTATCCGTGCCATGAAGCCGCCGCAGGTTGTCCTTCTCCTGCTCGAAGCGCCGCTTGCGCTCGCCCACGAGGTCGGAGCCGCGGGAGGCGGACTCATGGTGATAAAGGCAGGCGAACGGCGTCCAGATGATGCGGAAGCCGGTCTTGTGGGCCCTGATGCAGTAGTCGACATCATTGTAGGCGACGGCGAAGTTCTCTTCGTCCCAGGCTCCGACCGCACGGGCGCAGTCGCCGGAGATCAGCATCGCTGCGCCGGTGACGCAGGTCATGGAATTGCGCAGGTGCAGGCGGTTCATCGGCCCGCCATAGCCCGCCGGCTTGTTGAGATACCAGTGCCCGGCAAGGCCGCCAAAGCCGACGATCACGCCGGCATGCTGGATCCGTCCGCCGGGATAGAGCAGCTTTGCGCCGACAATGCCGGTCGCGGCAAATTTCAGGCAGGACACCATTTCCTTCAGCCAGCCGGCATCGATAATCTCGATATCGTTGTTGAGGACGAGGAGGTGCTCGCCTGTCGCCTGCTGCATGCCCTTGTTGATGGCGCGCGCGAAGTTGAACTTTTCTTCCCGGATCACCGCGGAAAAGCCGGCACGGCTGCTTTCGTAATGCCGGTAGAGATCCAGCACCCGGGTATCGCTCGTGCCGTTGTCGATGATGATGACTTCGAGATCGGGGTAGTCGGTTCCCTCATAGAGGCCCTTGAGCACCGTGCTGATGAGGCCGTAGCTGTCCCGGCTGGGGATGATGACGGAAATTTTCGGCCAGCCCGATGGACCGGGATCGGGAAACTCGACGCGATGCAGCGTAGGCGTCAGGGTCGAGCCGACCGTCACGGCCTCGTTCTCGCGTGCAAAGCGGTCGGCAAGCGCGGTGCGTGCCGCGTCAGTCGCCCTGTCAAGGAAGCGGCGCGAATAGGTCTGTCCGGTTCGCCGCCACCAGTAGGCCGGGTAGGGAATGTGCACGACGCGTTGTTCCGGGATGCCATCCAGGTAACGCAGCAGCAGGTCGTAATCCTGCGACCCGTCAAAGCCTTCCCGCAGGTAGCCGATCTCGCGCAACCGTTCATGCCGGTAGACCGAGAAATGGTTGATGTAGTTCACGCCGGTCAGCAGTACCGGGTCGTAGGCGGGCTTCAGCATCAGGGCATTGGGCTTCAACTGATCGTTGACGACCAGTTCGTCCGTATAGAGGAATGCGGCATCGGGGTGGCTGGCTATGGCTCCTGCGATGACCTTCAGCGCATGCGGCGCAACCATGTCGTCGTGGTCGAGCAGCGCGATCCAGGTGCCCGAGGCTTGCGCCAGCCCGGCATTCGTCGCCTTCGCAATGCCACCATTGACGGCATTGCGCACGATCCTGACACGCTTGAGGTGCGGGGAGGACTCGTACCAGCGCAAGGTCTCCGCCGACGTCGAGGCATCGTCGCTGAGGATCAGTTCGGCGCCATCGATCTCCTGCGCCGCGAAAGACGCGGCGAGGTCGTCGAGGTAGCGTTTCGGCGCATTGTAAACCGGCACGACAATACTCAGCCACACGGCGTCCTGTGGCTCTGGCCGTAGCGGCGGCAGGCTCTCGGCAAGCGCGTGCTGCGCCTTGAGGAATTTCAACAGCCCCGCATTTTTACGCTGCAGGCGGATGGATGGCAGGCCGATGCGAAAGCGCGGCAGGCGTCCGATATCCCATAGCGCTGCGCCGGCCATGTCGCCCGCACTGCGTAACTGGATCGCCCGTTGCGCGCTCTCCCTGTCCGCGAAGGATTGAACGGAGAAGGAAAACTCGGCGGGACCGCTGGCTGGATCGAGACGCATCGAGCGGATCAGGCCTGACCGCCCGACATCGGCGACGAGTATGACGCCCTGGCGGGATGGGTGGGAGATCGCATCCTTCTCCCGGTAGCCGCTCCCGCGGTTCACATAGACTTTCGGCTCGATCCCCTCGGAACCGGTCGCCTTGAGGAAGGCAACGACGATGGGCGCACGCTGGAAGCCGAACCGGATATCGAAGAACGGATCGTCTCCGCTGCTGGACCAGAGGTCGCCTTCCATCGACGGCAGGGCGTGCAGGTCGCGGCTTGCAACAATGTTCAGTGTCATGTCGCCTCTTATACTTCCAGCATCTTCATCCGCAGCACCCGCTCGAGAAGAAGACCGAGGCAAAGGCTTATCGCGCCATAGCTGATGAGATACGTCCTATCGAGCCATTTGTCGCTGTAGCCGGGGTAATAGGCAAGGCGCATCCATTCGACCGCGTGGAAAACCGGGTTCCAGGAAAGGAGATAGGCGACCTGTTCAGGAAGCGAACCGGTGTCGAACAGGGTTCCCGACGCAATGTATACGACGATCATCATCAGCGCAAAGACCGTAGCGAAGAACGGTGCGAACATGACGGCCACACCGGCAAGGAACCCGGAGCCTATCGCCAGGAGGAGGGCCGCCAGATAGGCATAGACGGCCTCGAACGGATCCGTCGGAAAAGGGTTGTCTCCGAGCGCCAGAAGGATGACGAACATGAAAAACAGCGTAAGCGCCGCCGCGATGATTTCCAGGAATGCCCGCGCCATCATGATGTCGATGACCGTCACCACCGGAAAGGCGAGCATCGACCGGTTCATCAGAAGCGATAGCGACATGAAGCGCGCGACATACGTGAAGGCCAGCGTCGGGATCAGTCCGGTCGCGAAGAAGACGTTCAGGCTTTCACCATAAGGCGCCTTGCGACCAATGACGGTATAGATAGCAAGCAGGATGATCATGTGCGCCAGCGGCCAGAGCGACACCAGCAGGAAGCCGAGGCCATGATTGAAGAACCGGCTCCTCATGTCCCTCAGGGCCACGGCGGTCATGACGTGCTTTTTCTCGATGAGGGCTTCGAGGATCGTCGCGCGCGGGGCAGTCTTGCTGGCTGTCATGTCGGCATCTTCTCGGAATGGTTGCCCGGATATATCGGAAAGGACGTTGGCGTATCGGCGAGGATCGCGCTGACTGCACGCAGGGTGGCCTGCCTCGTGCGCTGGCGCGTTTCGCTATCCCGGGCAAGCCGGCAAATGGCCTCGACCCACGAGGAGACATCGTTGCCGACAAGAATCTCTTCTGCATCGGCGAAGCGTTCATAGACGGAGCAACGGGAAAAGATCACGGCCGCTCCCATTCTGACCGCGTCGAAACGTTTGGTGCCGGACCGGACATCGTTCATCCTGCTTTGCAGCAGCGGAACAAGCATGATGTCAGTTCTTCGCCGGGCGGTTTCGCGGAGATAGCCTGTCCAGTCCCGCTTGGGATGGAGGGCAAAGCGCTCCGGGGGCAGCCGCGCTTTGGACCACAATCGCGCAGGACCGCCTTCGGCGATGACCTCGAAATGTATGTCCTGGCAGCGAGCCAGAGCCTCCCGGATGACCGGAACGAGAAACGCGTGCTCGGCGTCGTGGCTGCCGGTCGCGTGGAATGCGATGATCAGAGGGTTTTTGTTTCCGTCCGATACGGCAGGCGTGATCGTCGCCTGCGGCGGAAAAGGGGCCAGCGTGGTCACGGAACGTGACCTGCCGCCTGCTTTGAGAGCCGCCGCCAGCGCCGGGGTTGAAGCCCAGACCGCCGTCAGGAGCCGGTTAAGGACGGGAAGCGGTGCAATGCCTATTGCCAACAGATAGGCCTTGTACGGGAGGCTTCCTCCTTTTGCCGTCACGGTCGCGGCTACGTCGTCATCGATGAAAAGGCAGGCGCCAGCCAGTTTCCGGCGGTTCCGGTACAGCCAGAGCAGCTGGCGGGGACGGATATAGCGACAGACGATGACGAAGAGACCGTCGGGATCGAGGTCGTCGAGCCGATCGGTCAGGCCACGTATGTCGCTTGCGAGGGGCGAGCGGGAGAGCCGCTCTTCCAGGTAGTATGTGAAGGTCGGATTATGCCCGTTGGTCAGCACGAGCAGCCGCTTGGCCTGTTGCGATGCTTCCGCCGTCCTGCGCGCCGCAGGCTTCGCCAGCATGGAATAGATCAGATCGCGCAGTTTCAAGGCCGGTATCCTCGCATCGGCTCAGTGCGACAGGCGGCTGCGCACGAGATAAAGCAGGCTCATGAGGGTTCCCCATGACAACAGGCTTATGAGCAGGACTACGCCGATCCACAGCGCACGCCGGGGATAGAGCGCTTCATCCGGAATGCGCGGCGTGAGGAAACTGTCTAGGTAGAGCAATTGCTGGCGGCTGATGAAGCGAACCTGCTCCGCAGTCCGGACGCTGGAGGAGAACTGTTGTTCCGCAAGGCTCTGGGCGAGCTCCAGCTGTGACAAGTCCAACGATACATCCGCGAGGTTTCGCTTCTTGCCGGTGCCCGCAAGCTGCCCTTTAAGCTCGGCGATCTGTTGCTCCTTGCTTTGGATTTCACGCTGCAGAACCCGCATCTGCGGTGAATCGGGCGAGACGATCGAGACCTGCGAATCGTATTGCTGCTGTAGTTTCAGCCTTTCCGTCTCTATCGTGACGATCAGCGTGGAGATGATCTCGGAACTTCCGTCCACACTGAGCACGCCTTCGCGATTGCGCGCTTCCGCGACCGTTTTCCGTGCGTTGCCGAGCTGCAGTTTCGCGTTTTCAAGATTGGCTTCCGCCGTCGCGATCACGTCCTTCCATATACGGTCGTTGACCTGGTTGACGACGACCTCTGACGCCTTGACGATTTCCTCGACAAGACTTGCCGCATCTTCCGGCGAGAAGGCCCGCACGCTGACTGCCACGATGCCGCTGGAGGGACTGACCGTGGTCGTCACCATGGAATCCCAGTATTCTCGCAGTTCCTCCGAAGTGGCGTCATCGGGCAGGCGCGACCAGTAGTCGATCGCGTCATTGCCGAAAATCCGCTTCAAGTCGATGCTGCGATCACGCAGGATGTCGAGTATCTCGCGGCTCTTGATGAAGTTCAGGACGATCTGCGTGTCCTGGGCGATCTTGGCCGCCGGCATGCCCGTCACCTTGGCGAGCTGATCCTTGCCAAGCGCCGGCGTTGAAGAGCGGACCGTGAAACGAGTTTCGGACTCGTACTGGTCTGAAGCGAAATAGCCGTAGTACAGCAGGGAGACCGTGTTCGGCAGAACTAGGCCGAAGAGCGTCACCAACACGACAGCAGCAGTGAAGAGGCGATCTGTCAGACGCGGCCGCAGGCCGACCACTTTGTATAGCTTGCTTCGCGACGACGTCGACAGGCGCAGCTTGCGCGCGCTGGATGCGAGACGCTCGGAAACCTTGCGGCTGGCCTCAAGGCTCACCAGAGAGCCGCCGCCGTCCTTCTGCTGCTGTGTCAAGGTTTCCATCCACGATTCACGGCGACCGGCTGACGGGTCCCTGTGCCGATACTGAACTTCTCTGTCATCGATTCAGACGATAGTAGGCCTCGATAGCCTGTTCTACGTCCTCATAATATATCATCCGGCCGTCCACGAGCAAAAACGCCTTGTCACAGTAATCCTTGATCGTGCCCATGCCGTGAGAAATCATGATGATATCTGCGTTCTTACGTCTGCTATTGAAGGCGTCCTTGCATCGCTGCTGGAAACGGGCGTCACCGACGGCTGTCACCTCGTCGACGAGATAACACTCGAATTCGATCGCCATCGACAGGCCGAAGGCCAGCCGGGCGGCCATCCCCGAGGAATAGGTGCGCACGGGGGCGTTGATATAGTCGCCTAGTTCGGCGAATTCCTCGACGAAGCGGGAGACGCGCCTGACATCCTCGCCATAGGCCCTGGCAACGAAATTCAGATTTTCCTTGCCTGTCATCAACGAGTTGAACCCACCGGAAAAGCCGAGTGGCCAGGAGAGCCGGACACTCTTGGACACGCGGCCCGAATTCGGCAGGATCGTTCCTGCGATCATGCGCATGGTGGTCGACTTGCCGGCGCCGTTGACCCCCAGGATGCCGTAGGAACAGCCACGCTCGAGCTCGAAGCTCACCCTGTCGAGAATGATCTTCTTGTGGCTCTGTGTCTTGAAGTGCTTCGAGACATTGTGGAAGCGGATCATGCGGCCACCTAAAGCCGGTGGTCTTCGACCGATGCCCAGACGAGCGTCAGCGTAGACCAGACCACGAGGAAACCGAGGAAGATGAAAATCGGAGAAAGCAGGCGCCGCGGATAGAGCGCCTCCTCGGGCAGCGCCGGATGGACGAAGATCGTCAGATAGAGGGCCTTGCGCATCGCTGCCGCGAGGGCCTGATCGTAGTTACGCCGTGCGCCCTCGTAGAGCTTCTCCGCAACCAGGCGATCCGTCTCCACTGCCGAGAAATCGGTAATCACCTTTGCAAGCGAGGCATCGGTGCTACCGGTGAGTTGCCCCCCGATATCGTCGATCTGCTGAGCGAGGCTTTTCTGGGCCAGGACGAGCTGGCGGTATCGCGGGGAATCCGTCTTCTTCGCCTCGCGGATCACCGACAACTGGCTTTCCAGCTCGAGCTTGCTGGCCAGTAGCCCGGTCAGCAGGAGGCCTTTTTGCCGTGCTTGCTCGGTTGGACTGAGCAGGCCGGAGTCCTGCTGGAATTTTTTAAGCTCACCGAGCGCCTCCTGGTAGACTTGCTCCGTTCGCTCGACTTCCTTGCGGAAGCTCGACATCATGTCTTCCCTGGCGCGGACCGTCAGTTCGTTTACCAGTTTCTCGCTCTCGTCCAGAATCGCTTTGGCGAGATTGACCGAATCCTCCGGCGTAAAGGTCTGTACCTTCAGTGTGACGATTCCGGATGGTCCGTCGATATAGACCGAAACGTGTTTGACCCAGTATTTCAGGAACACTTCCGCGGAGTCGCTCGGATCGAAGCGGGCCAGAAAATCGGCTTCCGGATGCTGGAAAATCGCACGATAGTCGATCTTGCCGTCCAGCCGCTTCAGCATTTCCGACGAGTGGATGAAGCTCGCCACGACGTAGGCGTCCTGGGGGGTGGACTTCATGTTCATGATGCCCGCGTCGAGCTTTTCCTCCGACCCGTCGTCGGCCATGGAGCGCACGGCAAAACGCGCCTCGGCGGTGTACTGGTCGGAGGCGATGAATGCGAAATAGACGAGGGCGGCCAGGAACGGGACCATGACCATCAGCAGGAAGGAGAGGAACATCCAGGGTGTCCGCCCGCCCGCTTTCGCGACAGGTTCGACATCGGACTCGTGTTCGATCTCCGGTTCGCTCTTCCGGAGAAGATGGCGCCTGCCGGCATCGTAGAGGCGGAGCAAGCCGGACCGACGGGTATCGGCTTCGATTTCGACATACATGTTCTGCGTGTCGCTCGGCTTGTCGATGGTGTTGGTCATCGTTGCGGCTTACCGGTGCGCTGTGCGCTCGGTACCATGGCCTGGCGCACGTAGTGATCGAGGATCAGGTCTTCTTCCAGCATTGATTCCGCAACCGGCATCTGACGTAAGCGCATGGCGAGCTCCTCAAGAAGCGAGTATCTTGGAATAACGGGAATATTCATGGGCGGCAATGACAGCAATTCCCCGATGGCCTGTTGGAAATGCGCATGGTCACCCTCATGGCCAACAACCTTGAAACGCGACAAGGTACCGATCGCCGCCGCAATGTCCCGCCGCGTTACCCGCTGTTCGGGGTAGGTGCAGACCAGTTGGCGTGTGATGGGTGATATCAATACGCTTCTTGCCTTGTCCGATGCCTTTTTAAGCGCACGGTTGACAGCCTTGTCATCATCGAGATTGACCTCGGCGAAATGTTCGCTCGCAGGGGTCAGGATAAGCCGATCCCGGTCGCCCAGAAACGTCACCGGTCCTTTGGCGAGGCGCTTGAGAATGAAGAGCCGGCAGGCCATCTCGTAATATGGATCAGGCACGTCTGCGATGGCCTGGAAGCCGTTGTCCAGGAACTCCTCGTAGTTGCGCAGCAGGAGCCGGCCGCTGATATAGATCGATTTGTGGGCATGGAGATGGAACGCCTGCATCGTCGTCTCATGTCCAAAGCGCTCGACGGCTGAAATCGCGTACTGGAAATTCCCGCCGCAGTAGGCGTCGAATTTCGCCATTGGCACGATGTTCAGCTCCAGGCGCAGGAGCTTCAGTTCTACTGGCTCATCCACCGGTGGCCGACGATAGATGAGCAGGCCCGTCCTGGCATCCTGGATTGCCAGCCGGCGCTGGGATGCCAGATCCGGCATCCGGCTTTCATCGATGCGGAAACCCACAATGCCCGTCGCATGGCGTCCGGACTGCACGACGGCCGGACGCGGTTGGTCGCAGGGAAATGAAACAACCGTGCCATCGTCGCGGGTGACGAGGATGCTGGACTGATCGGAGAAACCGTCGGGGATCAGATACCCCTCGATGATGCCCTTGCGATCAAATTCGACGTTAAACAGCAACCGACCGATTCCACTAGAAGGCTCTTCGTAGATAGAAGAGCCAGTTTTCAATCACTTCCTGGCGAAAACGGAGATGCAGGGCCCGCCCGCATGGTCGTTGTCCAGTGCTTGAACGTGAATCTCGTTATAGCCAAGCCGTTTGAGAAGAGACAGGATTTCATCTTTCTCAAGCCAGAAATGGCGGTCTTTCATGCCGCCGCAGAACGCAGCGTTCTGGTCCGCATGCTGATAGCTGCGCTCATGGTAGTGGATGTCCATTCCCGCGACGGAGCGCACCTCGACCTTGCCGTTGAAAGGATAGCGGCGCACATCGGAAGGCGGCATGGCCGCTTCATCGTAAAAATGCGTCCAGAGGAACAGTGCCTTTGCCCGGGTGGAAAGCAGGCGGAGGAATTCTGCCGGATCGGGCATGTGATAGAGGACGCCGGATGCGAAGGCCAGGTCATACTGCTTGTCGGTTTCCTCCAGCCACTTCTGTATATCTCCGAGATAGAAGCAGGCCTTGTCGATCTTCAATATTTCCTTGGTGACGAGGCAGCGCAGAAAGCAGGATTGGTTGGCCTCGATCGCATCGATATTGGCGGGGCCGCGCTGATTGAGGATGTGGGTGTGCATTCCCTCCAGCGGGCCGATCTCCAGGATCTGTCGATCTTCTATCGAGCCGTAGGCATCCAGGGCCGCCGTAATGCGCGTGTCGTGGAAAAGCGGGATCGTGCCTGCCTTCAACCCGAGATGGTGTGGGAACATGGAGCTCCAGCCCTCCAGCGCGTCGATCGCATTTTGATGCGTTGGAAGCCGCATTTCATACTGCGCGAAAGTGTCCGTATTTTTTTGCTTCGGACGCGGAGAAAAGATCGAAAAAAGCCTTTTTATTACGGATGAAATTGCAATTTGAGCGCCCTTGGTTCCCTTCGAATCAGCTTTCATGTCCGCTTTATCCGTTCACGATTTCAGACAGTACTTTGGATTGGTGAATTATCACCGTTTTAAGGTGAATGGAATTTCACGGTTCTTGATTTCGTGGAAATTTTACCGATCCGGCATAAGACTTGCACTACGGCTGCCAAGCAAGTGTATTTTGAAATGTCGCCAGCGCTGGTTTGCCCTTCAGCGGGTTTTATAAGAAGTCGTTCCCGAAGCAACAGGAAATTTACAGCAAACTTGCTGCTGGAAAATAGTATTCAAGTCAATTTGTTAATGGGTGGTTCGAAGTCGACTGCCGATCGGCAAGGTGAGTCGGCTGAGCCATTTCATACTTGTGCTGGCAGAATCGATGACGCGGTCGAAGCGCAACCGGCGGTGGCCTGGTTGCGCTTCGGCAAGGCGGATTATGCCGCCTGGCGCTGCTGGAGCGCGTAGTCGCGGCCCTCGCCGATATGGAACTGAGAGAGTGCGGTCTGAAGCTGGGTGGCTTCGCTGGCGAGGACCTGGCTTGCCGCGGTGGTTTCCTCCACCATCGCGGCGTTCTGCTGGGTCATCTGGTCCATCTGGTTGACGGCCGTGTTGATCTCGCCGAGTGCGGCGGATTGTTCCTGGGCGGCGCGGGCGATGGAGACGACGTGGTCGTTGACACGGTTCACGAGGTCCTTGATTTCCGAGAGCACCTCGCCGGTCGAAAGCACCAGCGACACGCCGCCCTTCACTTCGCCGGCGGACGCGTTGATCAGCATCTTGATTTCCTTGGCGGCATTGGCCGAGCGCTGGGCGAGTTCGCGCACTTCCTGCGCCACGACCGCAAAGCCTCGGCCGGCTTCGCCCGCTCGCGCTGCCTCCACGCCGGCATTGAGCGCCAGCAGGTTTGTCTGGAAGGCGATCTCGTCGATCACCGAGATAATCTGGCTGATCTTCTGCGAGGATTGCTCGATGCGGCCCATGGCGCTGATGGCGTTCTGGACGATGTCGCCCGACTTGTCGGCGCTGTCCTTCGCCTCGCGCACGATTTCGGAAGCCTCGATGGCGCGGGTCGTGGAGGCCTTGACCGTGGTGGTGATCTCCTCCAGCGCAGCCGCCGTCTCTTCCAGCGAGGCTGCCTGCTGCTCGGTGCGATGGGCGAGCTGGTCGGCGGCGGCGGAAAGCTCGCGCGAATTGCCGGTGATGGTGCCGGCGGTGGAAAGAATGCCGGTCATCGTGCTGCGCAGCGTCAGCATCGCGCCATTGACGTTCGCCTGAAGTTCGGCGAAATCGCCCTGGAAGTGGCCGGCCATTTCCTGCGTGAGGTCGGCATGGGAGAGCGAGGCGATCACGCGGCGCACTTCGCTGACACCCCGGTCGACATTCTCGACCAGCTCGTTGACGCCGCTGGCGAAGCGGCGAAGGTCGTCGTCCTCATAGGCCTTGGTGATGCGGCGGGAGAAATCGCCCGCGGCTGCGGCGGCGACGATGGTGCTGATGTTCGACTGCAGGTCCTTGCTCTGCGCATGAAGGGCGGCTTCCTGCGCTTCCATTTCCCGCATCTGCATCTCGTTGGCGCGGAAGACGTCGAGCGTGCGTGCCATCGCGCCGATCTCGTCCATGCGCTCGGTGCAGGGAATCGTGTCGTCGAGCTTGCCGCTCGCAAGGTTCGACATCACGCCGGTGAGAAGCTGGATCGGACGCACGATGCCGTTGCGGGCGAAGAGCATGGCGAGCAGCATGCCCGCGACGATGCAGACGAAGGCAGTGGCAAGCAGCAGAACCTGCGTCGTCGTCGAGCGGGAGATCGCGACAGCGCGCGATCCTGCAAGCGTCTCGGCGGAATGGGTTGAATATTCCTTGATCGCGACCGTAACGGCCTTCTGGCCCTCCAGCGCCTTGTCGAGCGCGGCGCGGATCGCGGCCTGATCCTGCCCTTTGCTGGAACCGGCGATGGCGACCATGGCGCGGATATCCTCGACATAGGGCATCAGCGCCGCCCGGATCGTTTCGAGCTGCTTCAGTTCGGTCGCATCCGCCGTCGAGGCGATTTTCGGCAGGCGGTCCAGCATCTCCTTCGCACGCCTTTCCGTCTCGGCGGCAAAATCGGCGGCCTTTTCCGGCGCCATGGCGAGCTGGTAGGTCATGCGGCTGATCGCGATGACGTCGAGGCGCAGGTCCATCGCCTCGCGCGCCACTTCCTCGCGCGCGCCGGTATCCTGGAGGGCCGCGCCGAGCGAGGTCAGGCCCCGGCTGCCGACGGCGGCGATGGTGCCGGCGGCAATGCCCATCAGCAGGACGAGCAGGCCGACTTTGCGGGAAATGGAGAGATCCGAGATTTTCATGGCAGGGTCCCTGGAGGGAGGCCGGTGCCATCCTGGCGCGTCAATCCCACACAACCCGGCAACATTCCGGATCAATGGGCAATTTGTCAGCTACAAAAGTTTCGATTTTATTGAGTTTCAACCCCTGCGAAAGATGTAGTCGGTTTCCTGCCGCATGGTTGTGCCCGGCCTCAGGATCGGGCTTGGGAAATTGTCGTGGTTGACGGCATCCGGCCAGACCTGCGTCTCCAGGCAGAGGCCCGCAAACGGGCCGTAGCGGCGACCACCGAGCCCGGCGACGTTCGGCTTCACATAGGCGCCGGTATAGAGCTGGACGCCCGGCTCGGTGGTCAGTACCTCCAGCGAGACACCGGAAAGGGGGCTGCGCACCTCGCCCACCAGCCGTTTTTCCTGCCGTTCCGACGAAAGGCAGAAATTGTGATCGAGGGCGACGCCTTCCGGTTCCGTCTGCCGGCGAAGCGGCGTCCAGTCGACAAGATCAAAGGGGGTGCCGGCAACCGGCCTGACCTCGCCGGTCGGAATGAGGTTTTCGTCGACCGGTAGATAGTGATCGGCCTTCAGGCGGATTTCGTGGCCGAGCGTGTCGGCGCTGCCGTCGAGATTGAAGTAGCTGTGCTGGCAGAGGTTGACGGGGGTCGGCGCGTCCGTGACCGCCTCGTAGATGACGGAGAGCACGCCGTCTCCGGGAAGCCGGTAGGTGCAGGTGATGGCGCAATTGCCGGGATAGCCGGCACGGCCGGCCGGGTCGGTCAGCGTCATCGTGACGAAGTCGACGCCTTGGGCTGTAACGCGCCAGTTCTGCTGGCTGATGCCGTCGCTGCCGCCGTGCAGATGCGTGATGCCGCGCTCGTTGCATTCAAGCTGATAGTCGGTGCCGTCGATGGAGAACCGGCCGCCGCCGATGCGATTGGCGCAGCGCCCCGGTGTGGCGCCGAAATAGGGGGAGTGCCCGAGATAAGACGAAAGGTCCTCGAAACCGAGCACGAGCGGCGCATCATGACCGTCGAGCCACAGGTCCTGGATGACCGTGCCCCAGGTCAGGACATGGGCGGTCAGCCCGCCGCCGGCAATAACAATGCGCTCGACCGCTTCGCCCGAGGGCAGGTGGCCGAATATCTCGTTTCCTGCACCCACGCCCGCGTCTCCTTCGCCATATTCCTGGGGCGGCAACCTGCGGCGATTCCCCTTTTCTCGCAACTAAAAAATCATACTTTTCAGAAGCCTGCGTCAGAAATTCTTCTGGTAGATGATGAAGGGCGTCTTGTCGGCGATGCGGTCGTAGAGCCGGCGGGCGGTGTTGTTGAAGTCCTGTGTCATCCAGTAGACCTCCGGCGAGCCGGCCTCCTTCGCCTTGGCATAGACGCCCTCGATCAGCGCCCGGCCGATGCCGGAGCCGCGCACCTGCGGATCGGCAAAGAGGTCCTGCAGATAGCAGACACTGTTGATGGTCCAGCAGGAGCGGTGGAAGAGATAGTGCGCAAGGCCGACAGGCTTGCCGTCGAGCGTGGCGAGCAAGCCGCGATATTCGCCGTCGGCCGCCTCGCCGGTCAGCCGGGCGAAGGTGGTCGCAAAGATCTCCTCCGGCAGGACCGTCTCGTAGAAGGCGAGATAGGCGGTCCAGAGGCGCCGCCACTCGCCTTCATCATCTTTGTGCAAGGGGCGAATGACGACACGGCTCATGGTCAGGCTCCGGTTCCTATGTTTTCAAGGTCATAAGGTGTGGTCTGGTAGATTTCGTTGATCCAGTTGCCGAAGAGCAGGTGCGCATGGCCGCGCCAGCGGTTCTGCGGTGGAAGCGAGGGATCGTTGTGCGGGAAATAGTTCTTCGGCATCTTGATCGGCACGCCCGCCGAGGTGTCGCGGAAATATTCATCGGCCAGCGACGTGGAATCGTATTCTACATGGTTGAAGATATAGAGCCGGCTCCTGGACTTGTCCTCCACCAGGCAGACCCCGGTTTCATCCGATTCCAGCAGGATATCGAGGTCCGGAACGGCGCGGATGTCGTCCGTGCGCACTTCCGTCCAGCGTGAGACGGGAACCTCGAAATTATCGGAAAAGCCGTTGAGGAAGATGGAGGACGGCTTGCGGTTGTGATGGCGGTAGACGCCGAACGCCTTTTCTTCCAGCGTGTGCTTCGGCACGCCGTGGAAGTGGTAGATCGCCGCCATGGCGCCCCAGCAGACATTCAGCGTCGAATGGACGTTGGTTTCCGTCCAGTCGAGGATCTGCTTCATCTCGTCCCAATAGGTGACCTCCTCATAGTCGAGGGTCTCCACCGGTGCCCCGGTGATGATGAAACCGTCGAACTTGCGGTGCCGCACCTCTTCCCATGTGTCGTAGAAGGCGAGAAGATGCTCCTCCGAGGTGTTCTTGGCGCGGTGGCCGCCGACGCGCACCAGCGACAGCTCGACCTGCAGCGGCGAGGCGCCGACGAGGCGCGCTATCTGCACTTCCGTCTTGATCTTGTTCGGCATGAGGTTGAGCAGCCCGATCTGCAACGGGCGGATATCCTGCCGGATCGCCACCGTTTCGGTCATCACCCGCACGCCCTCTTGAACGAGGGTTTCGAAGGCGGGGAGCGTATCGGGAATCTTGATGGGCATGTCTCAACTCGATCCAAAACAAAAACCGGCCGCAACGATGTCGCAACCGGTCCACGTAAGGGTCTTCCTCGCGCGGCCCTTTAGCGACTTGTTTAACGTGGCTGCAAGCCGGCCGGCCAAATCACCACGAGTGATTTAAATAGCGCTCCTGCGTGCGCGAATCAATCCACCCCGAAAGTCTACAAGGCCGGGATGCGGCGAGCATCCCGGCCTTGTAGATATTCCTGAACAGTGCTGCTCAGTAGTAGCTGTTGTAATACTGCTTGTGGCCGCCCCAATGACCGCCATAGTGGTGGCCGCCATAGTGCTTCTTCCAGCGCTTGACGTAGCGGTACGGCTTGTAGCCGTGATGCTTGTGACCATAGCTCTTGTAGCCATGGTTCTTGTGGCCGTAGCCGTAGTAACCGGCCTGCGAGGGAGCGGCGAAAGAAACGGCGGCGACGACGGCGATAACGGCGGAAATGATGAACTTGCGCATGGGACTCTCCTGATCTCTTCCGGTGACAGGATGAGTTCTCTCATCCAGTGACCGGACTGTCCCATGTCGGCCGGGCAGGCGCTGTTCCGGGAGAAACAGGGCTGGTCAGCCCTCCAGCTCCTCCCGCAGCATTTCCAGCTCCAGCCATTCCTCTTCCATCGTCACGAGGGAGGCGCGCAGCTTCTCCATCTCGGCGGCAAGCTTGTTGAAGGTCGCGGGGTCCCTGGTGAAGAGCGCCGGATCGGCCATCTTCGCCTCGCGGGCGGCGATCTCCTTTTCCGCCTTCTCCATTTCCTTCGGCAGGTTTTCGAGCGCGAATTTCTGCTTGTAGGAGAGTTTCCCCTTACCCTTGTTTTCCGCGGCCGGCGTCGCGCTTTCGGCCGCCTTTGCCTTCTCGGCCTTCTCAGTCCGACGCTTTTCCTCGATCGCACCGCGGCGCTGCGCCATCATGTCGGAATAGCCGCCGGCATATTCTATCCAGCGGCCGTCCGGGTTTTCCGGATCGGCGGGCGCGATGGTCGAGGTGACGGTGCGGTCGAGGAAATCGCGGTCGTGGCTGACGAGCAGCACGGTGCCGGTAAAGCCCGCCACGATTTCCTGAAGCAGGTCGAGCGTCTCGATGTCGAGGTCGTTGGTCGGCTCATCGAGGATGAGCAGGTTCGTCGGGCGCGACAGGATGCGCGCCAGCATCAGCCGCGCGCGTTCGCCGCCGGAAAGGTTGCGGATCGGCGTGCGGGATTGCTCCGGCTGGAACAGGAATTCCTTCATGTAGCCGGTGACATGGCGCTGCTCGCCGTTGACGAGAAGCGTGTCGCCGCGCCCGTCCGTCAGGTAGTGGGCGAGGGTATCTTCGAGGTTCAGGTCTTCGCGGCGCTGGTCGAGCGTGGCGATTTCGAGGTTGGTGCCGAGCTTCACCGTACCGCTGTCGGGCTCGAGCTGGCCGGTCAGCATCTTCAGAAGCGTCGTCTTGCCCGCGCCGTTCGGGCCGACGAGGCCGATACAGTCGCCGCGATGCACGCGGATCGAGAAGGGCGCGACAATGGTGCGCTCGCCGTAGGTCTTGGCGATCTTGTCCGCCTCGATGACCAGCTTGCCGGATTCCTGCGCGTCGGAGGCGCTGGCCTGCACGCTGCCCTGCGGTCCCTTGTGGCCGCGATAGCGCGAGCGCATGTCGTGCAATTCGCCAAGACGGCGCATGTTGCGCTTGCGGCGGGCCGTCACGCCATAGCGCAACCAGTGTTCCTCACGCTCGATGGCCTTGCCGAGCTTGTGCTGCTCCAGTTCCTCGGCCTCCAGCACCTCGTCGCGCCACGCCTCGAAATGGCCGAAACCACGGTTGAGGCGACGCGACTGGCCGCGGTCGAGCCAGACGGTGGCGTTGGAGACCTTTTCGAGGAAACGGCGGTCATGCGAGATGACGACGAGGGCCGAGCGGGTCGATTGCAGCTCGCCTTCCAGCCATTCGATGGTCGGCAGGTCGAGATGGTTGGTCGGCTCGTCGAGCAACAGGATGTCCGGTTCGGGCGCCATGACCCGGGCAAGCGCCGCCCGGCGTGCCTCGCCGCCCGAAAGCGACTTCGGGTCCTCGGCGCCGGTAAGGCCGAGATGTTCGAGCAGGTAGGTCACGCGGTACGGATCGTCGCTCGGGCCGAGACCGGCCTCCGCATAGGCCGCGACCGTGTCGTAGCCGTCGAAATCCGGTGCCTGATGCAGGTAGCGGATGGTCACGGAAGGGTGGCGGAAGACCTCGCCGGACTGGGCCTCGGCGAGGCCGGCGGCGATCTTCATCAGCGTCGACTTGCCCGAACCGTTGCGGCCGACGAGGCAGATGCGGTCGCCGGGCTCGACCTGCAGGCTCGCGCCGGCAAGCAGCGGCGTGCCGCCGAAGCTCAGGAAGATATCGACGAGTTTGAGAATAGGCGGTGCCAAGGGTCAGGCTCCTGAAAGGTCATAGGGCCGGGCGATGAGGATCGCGCGGCCGGAGGCGAGCGAAAGGCGGATCGGGCCCTCCGCGACATTGGAAATGGTTCGCGGCGAGCCGAAGGGCAACGAGAAATCGTTCAGCGGGTAGCGCACGTTGCCGATGAAGAGGCCGGAAAGCGGCGACAGGCCGAGGATGGAAAACAGGCTGCCCTTCGGCAGGTCGATCTCGCGGCTGCCCGGAAGGAGCGGCCAGGCCTCTTCCTCGCCGGAGGTGAGCTTGATCGCAAGACCGCCTTCTTCCAGCGAGACGGCATGGAGAAGATGCATCAGTGCATGGTCGCTGCGCTCGCCGCCGAGCGCGCCGGCCAGCACGATCTTCCGGGCGCCGCGCTCGATGGCCACGGAGACGGCGATGGCGCCGTCCGTCTCGTTCTTTGCGGCAGGGTAGGGCTGGCGTTCCACGCCCGCCCAGGCCTCAAGCAGCGCCGGTGGCGTGGAATCGAAATCGCCGACCCAGATTTCCGGCGTGACGCCGAGGGTTGATGCATGGCGCATGCCGCCATCCGCCGCCACGACGCGCGCACCGGCAATGTCCGCCGCAAGACGCGGTGTCAGTGCGAGTGCGCCTCCGAGGAGGACGACGAATTCTTCATCTGTCGGTGCGGGCATGGTCATGGCTGATGCCCTTAGCGCATGTTTCCGGGAAAGGGAAAGTTTTTGGCGGCCGGGGTGCGGCGGGCGGCCCTATAAGGCGGTTTTCGCGCGCGGGTTTCAGGCAGCATCGCGGGATGGGCTGCCGGAACTGGTGGACCCTCGGGTCTGCCCCGAGTTTCCACCGTTTGCCGCTGTCACTCGGCGATGATCTTGAACTTTTCGCCCGCGCGGACCGTGCTGGTCGCGGTCATGGCGTTGATCAGGCGGAAGAGGTCCAGCTTGCGGTCGGTGCCCATCATGCGGCCGGCGAGCGAGGCGAGCGTATCGCCGGCGCGCGCCGTGATGACGCGCACGCGCAGCGGCTTCAACGAGGCGACTTCCGCCGGCGTCAGCTTGCGGAACGAGCCCTTGAGGGTCGCCGCCGTCGGCTCCAGCGCCTTCGAGCCCGCGGGCACCGCCGTCAGGAAGCGATAGATCTGGTTGTCGATGCGCACGACCGTGACGTCGAATTCCCAGCGGTCGGCAGCGGCCCTGGCGGTTGCCGCCGGCAGACCGTTGATCGTGACCGCACGGATCGTGTCGGGCCGCAGGCCCGTGACCCAGCCGCTCGAAATGTAGTTGACCAGATCCTGCCCGCGGCTGTCGGCCACGCCGTCGAAGCGGATCGCCACATCGCCGGGCCCGGTCGCGAGAACCGCCTCGGCCTTGTTGTCGATCTGGAAGCCGGCCGGCACGTCGAAGCGGATGCCGAGCTTGCCGTGCAGGAAGGTCTGGCCGCGCACATAGCCTTCCTCCGGCGCATCGCCGTAGAGCAGGCCGTCGATGCCGGCGAGATAGTAGTCGCGGCCGCGATCGCCGATCGTGCCTTCCGCGCCGAAGGCGCGGGCGTGCAGGCGCGCAAGCTCCACGCGCTGCGGCGCGTTCGGATGGCTCGACAGGAAATCGAGGCTCTGGTCGGAATCGGGATCGACCGCGGTGAAGCGGGCATAGGCCGCCATGGAATCGAGGAAGCGTGCGGCGGCGTAAGGATCGTAGCCCGCCTCGCCCAGCATGCGCACACCGATGACGTCGGCCTGGAGTTCCTGGTTGCGCGAGAAGGCGGCAAGGCGCAGCTTGCCGCGGGCCAGCGCCTGCTTGCCGGCAATGTTGCTGGAAAGCACCTCGGCCACCACGCGGCTCGCGATGACTTCCGCCTCTTCCTTCTTCTGCCGCTCGATGCCGTGGTTGGCGGTGACATGCGCCATTTCGTGCGACAGGACGGCGGCCACTTCCGAGGCGTCGTTGGCAAGCGCCAGCAGGCCGCGCGTGACATAGAGATAGCCGCCCGGCAGCGCGAAGGCGTTGATCGCCGGCGAATTGAGAATGGTGATGCGGTAGGACTGGTTCGGATTTTCCGACACCGCCGTCAGCGCGCCGGTGATGCGCGCGACGAGCCGCTCGGTCTTGGCGTCCTTGTATTCGCCGCCGTAGCTCGCGACGATGCGCGGATGCTCGCGGGCGCCCATCTGGGCGCGCGGGTCGTTCTTCTGAACCTCGTCGACGATCTGCGGATTGGACGAGGGCGAGATCGTCGGCTCATAGGTCTGCTCGATGAGCGACTGGCAGCCGGAAAGCAGCATGCCGGCAAGCATCAGGGCCGCGACGGGCCTAAACACCCCGCGTCCGGATACTGTTGCAGCTGCCTGCGTTGCTTTCGCCATCTCTTTTGCCCATAGCCCTTACCGGCTTCTCGAAGGATGAGATAGACGCGCCACACCCGGCCGGCAACTCCCGATTCGACAAACGGTTCCCATGTGGCTCCGGTGACACAGGGGGGCGTCCAAATTGTGGCGCGCCATCCGGTCAAATTGCTTCGTTTCCGGCTAAAGCGTGGATTGGCCGAGGAATTTTGCAACGGCCGGTGGCTCCCGGCGCGCAAGGAAACCCTGAACAGTCTCGTCGACCACGATCGCGCCAGCGTCGAGGAACAGGACCCGTTCGGCAAGCCGGCCGATATCCTCCGGCTGGTGGCTGATGAAGAGGAGCGTACTCTTCGTCTCTGCGTGAAGCTCGAGAAGGAGGCTCGCCATATCTGCGCGCATGGCCGGGTCGAGCGCGGCGAAGGGTTCGTCCAGGAGCAGGATCGGCCGGCGGCGCACCAGCGCGCGGGCCAGCGCGACGCGTTGCCGCTCGCCGCCGGACAGCGAGCCCGGCAGGCGCCGCTCATAGCCGCCGAGGCCGACGCGCGACAGCGCGGCGAAGACGCTCTGGCGGGCGGCGGAATCGAGCCTCAGGGCGGGATCGATGCCGAGGCCAACATTGTCGGCGATGGAGAGGTGGGCGAAGAGATTGTTGTCCTGGAAGACGATGGAGACCGGCCGCTCCGCCGGGTCGTGGCCCGCCATGTCCTGCCCGAGCAGCGTCACGCTGCCGGCTGCCGGCGTCTCGAAACCGGCAATGACGTTGAACAGTGTCGACTTGCCGGCACCCGACGGCCCGGCGACGGCGACGACCGCGCCCGCGGGAATGGCGCAGTCGAAGGCGAGGCGCTTTTGCGCAAAGCGCACGGTAACATCGGCAAGGCGAATGGCGGTATCAGGCATCGGAGCCGGGTCTTTCGGTTGTGCGCTCGGCGGCCGTCGAGGGCAGCGTCAGCAGAAGGCATAGCACGCCGAGGATCAGCGCAATGCCGGCCGCATCGGCCGTGCGATAGCTCGCCATGCGGGAATAGAGCAGCCAGGGCAGCGTGACGAAGCCTTCCGCGCCGAAGATGGCGACCGCGCCGAGATCGCCGAGCGACAGCGCCATGGCGAAGGCGAAGGCGGTGAGGAAGGGTTTCTTCAGCGCAGGCCAGTCGATCCAGGCGAGGCGCTGCCTGCCGGTGACGCCGAGGCTGAGCGCAAGCCGTGCGGTGCGGGACAGATGGGTGCGATAGGCGGGCTCCAGCACGCGCACGACGAAGGGCAGCGCCATCAGCGCATTGAGCACGGTGACGACGGTGGGCGCGAAACGGCCGGCCTCGCCGAAAGTGCGCAGCATGAGGAACCAGCCGGTCGCCACGACGACCGGCGGCACGAGCAGGATCAGCGAGCCGACTGCCGGCAGTATGCGCGCCATCAGCCGAGTTGCGATGCCGGCATCGCCGGTTTCCGCCAGCGGCGGTACCAGCACGATCGGCAGTGCGATGGCGAGGCTGAGGCTTGCCGAGGCAAGGGAAATCACGAGGCTGGTGAGGAGCGCCCGGTGCAGCAGGGGATCGAGCGCCAGCCGGGCGAAATCGGCGGCAAGGCCCGCGGTAAGGGTGGCGGCGAGCGGGGCGGCGGTGAACAGCGTGAAGACGAGGATGACCAGCCCGTCGCCAATGCGGTTCCGGCGACCGTCGAAGCGGCGGATTGCGCGGCCGGCGGTCATGCCCTCTTCCGGCGGGCGGGCGAAAAGCGAGATCAGCCACAGCAGGACTGCCGTCACGGCGATCTGCAGGAAGGCCAGCAGCACGGCGCGGCCGGGATCGAAATCGAAGCGTAGCGCCTGGTAGATGGCGACTTCGATGGTGGTGGCGGCAGGGCCGCCGCCAAGGGTCAGGACGATGGTGAAGCTCGTCACGCAAAGCATGAAGACGAGGCCGGCGATACCCGGCAGCACGCGGCGGATGACCGGCCATTCGATCAGCCGGAACATTGCTCCGCCTCTCATGCCGAGATTGGCTGAGGATAGCCAGTATTCCGGTGGAATACGGTCGAGCGCGGCAAGCAGGAAACGTGCGGCGAGCGGCAAGTTGAAGAAGACGTGGGCGATGAGGATGCCCGCAAGCCCGTAGACGCTGACCGGGCTCTGCAGCCCGGCAAGGCGCAGCAGATCGTTGACGACGCCCTGCCGCCCCCAGATCTCGATGACGCCGAGCGCTGCCACCAGTGCCGGCAGGCCGAGCGGCACGACGGAAAGCCGGATGATCCAGATACGTCCCCAGAAGGTCCGCTGCCGGGCAAGCGCGCGGGCAACGGGAATGGCGAGCACGAGGGAGAGCAGGGTTGAGAGCGCCGCCTGCATCAGCGTGAACCGTGCGACGCGGCCGATATAGGCGTCGAACAGCGGCGCGTCTCCACCGTCGCCCGCATGGGCGAGCAGCACGATGGTCGCCGCGCCGACAAAGGCGAGCACGCCGCCGAGGGCAAGGGCCCCGGCGGTGCGCAGCGTCCGACGCTCGTTGCGGGCGAAGATCACCCTGCCTGTCCCGTTACTTGGCGCTCATGGCGCCGAGCCATTCGTCGATCCAGGCCTTGCGGTTTGCCGCCACCTCGTCCGACTTCATCAGGAAGGTCTTTTCCGGCTTCACCAGCGCGTCGAAGGCGGCGGGCAGCGGGTCGCGGGTTTTCGCCGCCGGCATCATCCAGTTGGTTTGCGGGATGATCGACTGGAAATCCGGTCCCGTCATGAAGGTGAGGAACTGGCGGGCAAGCGCCTTGTCATGGGAGGTGCGCATCAGGCCGGCGACCTCGATCTGGATATAGTGCCCCTCGGAGAAGGCCGCCGCCTTGTAGCGCTCGGTGTTCTCGGCAATCACATGGTAAGCCGGCGAGGTCGTGTAGGACAGCACCATCGGCGCTTCGCCCTTGGTGAAGAGGCCATAGGCTTCCGACCAGCCGGGGGTGACCGTCAGGACGCGATCCTTGAGCTTTGCCCAGGCTTCCGCCGACTTGTCGCCGTAGACAGACTTCACCCAGAGCAGGAGACCGAGGCCCGGCGTCGAGGTGCGCGGGTCCTCGATGACGATCTTCTGCGAAGCGTCGCCCTCGACCAGTTCCTTGAGGCTCGCCGGCGGGGTCTTCAGCGTCTCGCTGTCGTAGACGACGGCGAAGTGGCCGTAGTCGTAGGGCAGGAACGTGTCGTCGGCATAACCGCCCGGCACCGTCAGGTCTTGCGGCGAAAGGTCGTGGGGCTCGAACAGGCCGGTCGCCTTGGCCTCCGTGATGAGGTTGGTGTCGAGACCGAGCACCAGGTCGGCCTTGGAGCTCTCGCCCTCGAGCTTGAGGCGGGTCAGGAGTTCCACGCCATCGGCAACGCCGACCCATTCCACCTTGCAGCCGCAGGTCTTCTCGAATGCTTCCTTGACCTTCGGCCCCGGACCCCATTCGGAAACGAAGCTTTCATAGGTGTAGACGGTCAGCGTCTTTTCCTGCGCGAAGGCGGGAAAGGCCAGCGATACGGCGAGCGCCGCGATGGAAGAAAGAAATGCCGTGCGCATCAGCGCCTCCTTGTCTGGTCACAAACGGGAATAGGGCGCTGGAATGTGCCGTCTAATCCCTCCGCCGGTGCTAACCGGATCAGGTTCTTCGGGTTGGCAAATGCCTCTCAGCCGGCGGATCGAAACCCGCGGAGCACCCCGTTAGAGCAGAAGAAGGCATAATGCCGCTTCGGGCGGCGCGCAAGGGCTGTTCCGCATGGAACAGCGGGCGGCGGGGCGGTGTGCGACCTTGTGATCACCGGATGAGAGAGGCTCATCCCCCACCGATCAGGAGAGACCCATGCGCAAGATCATCGTTTCCGCTGCCCTCGCCGTCGTCGCTGCCGTTTCCTTCGCTGCGCCCTCGCAGGCTGGCTACTACGGCTACGACTATCAGCCCACCTGCTTCGTCAAGAAGGTGAAGTCGTACGATTACTACGGCAATGTCATCATCAAGAAGTTCCGCGTCTGCCGCTAATCCCCCGTAGCTGCCGACCTCCAGACAGGCCCGGATGTCCCTGCATCCGGGTCTTCTTTTTGCCGGAGGGCCGCAAGGCGCAATGCTTCGCCCACAATGCATGGTGAAGCAGTTCGCGCGGGAGCCTTCAGAGGCCGAAGGCGTCCTTGAACTGGTACCACCAGGAGCCGACGGTGGAATACTGGGCGCGGAACATGCGCCCGCCCGGGAAGGGGATCCAGGGCAGTTTCTCGAACTGGCTGAAACGCGACAGGTCGCCGTCGATCGCCTCGCTGAGGATGCGGCCGAAGAGATGCGAACCGGTGACGCCGTGGCCACTATAGCCGTGGGCGAAATAGGTGTTCCTGCCGATCTTGCCCATCTGCGGCACGCGCGAGAAGGAGAGGGCGAAATTGCCGCTCCAGGCGTAGTCGATCTTCACGCCCTTGAGCGAGGGGAAGACCTTTTCGAGGTTCGGGCGGATCTTTGCGCGGACGTCCGCCGGGTCGGTGCCGCCATAGACGGTGCCGCCGCCGAAGATCATGCGCTTGTCGGCCGACAGGCGGAAGTAGTCGAGGATGTAACGCACGTCCTCGACGCACATGTCGCTCGGAATCAGTGCATCGGCGCGTTCGCCGAGCGGTTCGGTCGCGACCATCTGGGTGGAGACCGGCATGACGCGCGAGACGAGCTTCGGCACGACATGGCCGAGATAGGCATTGCCGCACAACACGGCGGCATTGGCCGTGACGCTGCCCTTCGCCGTGTGGATCACCGGCTTTTCGGCTTCGTGTTCGACGCGGATGACGGGCGACTGTTCGTAGATCACGCCGCCGAGCGATTCCAGCGCCTTGGCCTCGCCGAGGGTGAGGTTGAGCGGATGCATGTGGCCGCCGGTCGTATCGAGCATGCCGCCGATATAGGCGTCGGTATTGACCAGCTTCTGCATCGCCGCCTTGTCGAGCATCTGGTGGTCGTCCATGCCGTAGCTCTTCCACAGCGCCTTCTTGTGCTCCAGCTCCTTCATGTGGGCGGGCGTATAGGCGGAGTAGATGCTGCCGTCCTTCAGGTCGCAGTCGATCTGGTACTGGGAGACGAGGCGGCGGATGATCTTGCCGCCCTCCTGCACGAGGCCGCCGACAAAGGCGCCGGCCTGGTCTCCATAGCGGCGCTTGATCGTGTCGAGGCTGGCATTGAGGCCGTTGACGACCTGGCCGCCATTGCGGCCGGACGCGCCCCAGCCGATGCCCGCGCCTTCGACCATCACCACCTTGTAGCCCTTTTCGGCAAGGTGGATGGCGGTCGACAGGCCCGAATAGCCCGCGCCGAGCACGGCGACATCGGCGGTCACCGCGCCTTCGAGAACCTTCGGCGTGCGGACGATGTTGCGGGAGGCGGCATAGTAGCTGTCGGGATAGGCACCGTTGCCGGCATAGGACTGGTTGTTGGCCATCAGACGATTTCCAGATAGGCGCTGAACTCGAAGTCGGTCACCTGTTCGGCGAAACCGGCGATTTCCTGCCGCTTGCAGGCGATCAGCATGGAGCGGAGGTCCTGGTCGAAGATTTCCGAGACGATCGAGCCGTTCTCGAAGGCGGTGACCGCCGAGCCCCATTCCGAGGGAATGCGCGGCAGCTGCGAGATATAGGCTCTGCCCGAGACAGGCGCTGGTGGCTCCCACTTGTTGCGGATGCCGACGAGGGCGGCGCCGAGAATGGCGGCCATGACGAGGTACGGGTTGGCGTCGGCACCGGCGACGCGATGCTCGATGCGGCGCGCCTTGTGGTTGCCGCCGGGAATGCGGATCGCCGCCGTGCGGTTCTCGTAGCCCCAAGAGATCGAGGTCGGGGCGTGCGTATCGGGGCGCAGGCGCCGGTAGGAATTGTAGTGCGGGGCAAAGAGCAGGGTCGATTCGGCCATGCCGCGCGTCAGGCCCGCGACGGCGTTTTTCATGATGGCCGAGCCTTCCGCCGTGCCGTCGTCGAAGACATTGTTGCCGTCTTCGTCGATCACGCTGAAATGCATGTGCATGCCGCTGCCCGAACGCATGCCGTAGGGCTTTGCCATGAAGGTGGCGGCAAAGCCGTGCTTGCGCGCGACGCCCTTGATGATGCGCTTGAAGAACAGCGCGTCGTCGGCCGCCTTCAGCGGGTCGTCGGAATGCATCAGGTTGACTTCGAACTGGCCGATGCCGTTTTCCGCCACGGCCGAATCCGCCGGCACGTTCTGCCGCTCGCATGCCGCATAGACGTCGGAGAAGAATTCGCCGAAATCGTCGAGTTCGTCGATCGACAGGATGGCGTCGGAATCGAGGCGCTTGCCGGTATAGGGCGAGATCGGCGGCTCGGCATGGTCCGGTTCGGCGTCGATCAGGTAGAATTCCATTTCCGAGGCGACGACGGGGCGCAGGCCCAGGTCATGATACTGCCGCACGATATGGGCGAGCGCCTGCCGCGGGTCGGCCAGATAGGGCTCGCCGTCCTCCTTGAACAGCCAGAGCGGTACGACGGCGGAGGGCTTCAGCGTCCAGTTGACGGGCAGCGCGCCACGGCCGGTCGCCGCGCAGATGCCGTCCATGTCGCCGCTCGCGAAAATGTGGCTGGAGCCGACGATATCCTCGCCCCAGACGTCGACGCCGACGATGGAAAGCGGCATGCGGATGCCGCCCTTCAGAACTTTTTCCGCCTGTCCGACGGGAACGCGCTTGCCGCGCAGAATGCCATTCAGGTCGCAGACGACGGCCTGTATGCTCTCCACGCCATCGGCATTGATAAGCCAGTTGGAATCGTCGCTCACTGTATGGTCCTTTCCGTATCACATAATTATTTTTGTGATCACATTTTGAAAATATGCACACTTTCTTGTCGTGGGTCAAGCTGCTAGAACCTGTCACAAAGGGTAGGTTTGCACCCGCTATCCTGTCACAGGAGGGATCGATTGGGCAATTTGGCGCTGGAACCGCTGGAGCGGCCGGAAGGCATGACGACGCATGAATATGCGCATCGACGCCTGCGCCAGGCGATCATGGTGGGCTCGATCCGTCCCGGGGAATCCCTGACGATCCGTGGTATTGCCGAAGCGATGGAGAGCAGCCCGACGCCCGTGCGCGAGGCGCTGCGGCGGCTCTCTTCCGAAGGTGCGCTGCGGGTGCTCGACAATCGCCGCATCATGGTGCCGCGCATGACGGCGGACCGCTTCAGCGAACTCATCTCGCTGCGTGCGATGCTCGAACAGCATGCCGCCCGACGCGCCGTGCCGCATATCACCGAGCGGCGCATCGACCGGCTCGCCGAGATCGACAGCGCGCAGGACGAAGCGATCACCCGCAAGGACAAGGCAACCGCCCTGCTATTGAACCAGGAGTTCCATCGCACGCTCTACACGGCCAATCCCGATCAGGTGATCATGCCGATGGTGGAGAGCGTCTGGCTGCAGCTTGGTCCCTTCCTCGGCATTGCCATGGAGCATGTCGCCCAGCTCTATTTCGTCGACCGTCACCAGGAGGCGATCGAGGCGCTGCGCAAGCGCGACGAGGACGCCGTGGCGGTGGCGATCAAGGCCGACATTTCGGAAGGCATCGGCGGCTTCGAGCGGTCGGCGATCGAAAATCTGCTCAGGCTCGCCGGGCAATAGGCGTGCCGGCCGGGTCTTTCATTGAGGCGGACAGATGAAGACGGATGTCATTGTTCTAGGCGCCGGCGTGGTCGGTATTTCGACGGCGATCCATCTGGCGCGGCGCGGCAAATCGGTGGTGCTTGTCGACCGTCGCGGCGCGGCGGAAGAGACCTCCTACGGCAATGCCGGTCTCATCCAGCGCGAAGGCGTTTTCCCCTATGGTTTCCCGCATGATTTCGGTGCGCTGTTCCGCTATGCGCTGAACAACACGATCGATGCGCATTACCATCTGTCGGCGATCCCCGGCATCATCCCGTTCCTTGCGCGCTATTGGTGGCATTCCGGCTTTCGCCGGCACCAGAGCATCGCCCATCTCTATGCGCCGCTGATCGAGCATTCGATCACCGAGCATGCGGATCTGATCGCGGCCTCCGGTGCCGAAGACCTTGTCCGCAAGGATGGCTGGATGAAGGTTTTCCGCTCGGAGAAGGAGCGCGATGCGGCCTATGCGGATGCCGAACAACTTTCCGCCAATTTCGGTATCAGTCACCAGAAACTGACAGCGGCCGAGATGGCGGCGGCAGAGCCGGACATTCGCGCGGACCTGACCGGGGGCCTGCGCTGGACCGATCCCTGGACGATTGTCGATCCGCAAAGCCTGCTGAAGCGCTACCTTGCCTATTTCCAGTCGCTCGGCGGCCAGCTGAAATCGGGTGACGCGGCGACCATCGAGCATGTGCTGGAAGGGGAGGGCTGGCGCGTCGCGACGCCGGAAGGCCCGCTCGAATCCCGGGATGTCGTCGTGGCGCTCGGCCCCTGGGCGGATACGGTGACGCGCAAGCTCGGCTACCGCTTCCCGCTCGCCGTCAAGCGCGGCTACCACATGCATTACGGTACGCAGGAGGGCGCGAAACTCAACAACTGGGTGCTCGATGCCGAACGCGGCTATTTTCTCGCGCCGATGGCGCGCGGCATTCGCCTGACCACCGGGGCGGAATTCGCCGAGCGCGATGCGCGCAAGACGCCCGTCCAGCTGCGCCGCGCCGAAAAGGTGGCGCGCGAATTCTTCCCGCTTGCCGAAAGGCGCGACGAGGAGCCGTGGATGGGCGCACGCCCCTGCACGCCGGACATGATGCCGGTGATCGGCAAGGCGCCGCGTCATGCCGGCCTGTGGTTCGCCTTCGGCCACGCCCATCACGGCATGACGCTCGGCCCCGTTACCGGCCGGGTTCTGGCGGAGAAAATGCTGGGCGAGCGCACGGTCCTCAATATCGGGCCGTATCGCCCGGAACGCTTTATCGCTTGAGGCGCGCCCTCACGCGTAGGCGAAATCCGTCGTCATGCCGATCAGCACGGTCTTGAGCTTTTCCAGCGCCCGGTTTTCGATCTGGCGGACGCGCTCCTTGGAAATGCCGAGCATCGCCCCCAGCTCCTCGAGCGTCGCGCCGTTTTCAGCGAGGCGGCGGGCGCGAATGATCTTCATTTCCCGCTCATTGAGCTGACCGAGGGCGGATTGCAGCCAGCAATGGCGGCGCTCGCCGTCGATACTGCCTTCCGCCTGCTCGTCGGGAAGCGGTTCGTCGCTGGTGAGGAAATCCAGCCGGTTGGCACCTTCGCCCTCGGTGGAGGAAATCGGTGCCTGGAGGGAAATGTCGGAGGCTGAGAGGCGGGCGTCCATGGTGCGCACGTCAGCGGTCGAAACGCCGATCGCTGCGGCGATCTCCTGGTGCATGGCTTCGCTGGTGAGGTAGGTGTCGCCGCGCGCCAGCCGCGCGCGCAGGCGCCGGAGATTGAAGAACAGTGCCTTCTGCGCCGAGCTGGTGCCGCCGCGCACGATCGACCAGTTGCGCAGCACATAGTCCTGGATCGAGGCACGGATCCACCAGCTGGCATAGGTGGAGAAGCGCACCTGCCGCTCCGGTTCGAAACGGGCGGCGGCCTCCAGAAGGCCGATATAGCCCTCCTGCACCAGGTCGCTCAGCGGCAGACCGAAGTTGCGGAATTTACCGGCCATCGAGATGACGAGGCGCATATGCGCCATGGCGATACGGTTGCGGGCTTCCTGATCCTTGTTGTCCTTCCAGGCATAGGCGAGCGCCTGTTCCTCGGCGCGTTCGAGATAGGGGGCGGACATTGCGAGCTTGATCATACGGCGGTCTGCGGTCGTCGTAGCCATGGCGGTCTCTCCACGTGAACCGAACCGACGCAGGAAAGTGCCCTGCGCCCTGCTTAACGATGACGTTTCATGGAGACCGATGGGTTCATTCGAAAGTGATTTCGCGACGATAAAGTGGCTACGCCACACCCGCGGCCGCCCGAAGCCGGTCGTCCTCGGGCCTAACAACGATAGCCGCGTCAAAAAGTTCCAAGAAAAAATTAGGTTTCAGGCTGGCTGGTAACCGGATGAAATCAGGCGGGATGGCTGCCGCACCTGAATGAAATCCACAAAAAAACCGCCGGGGAAACGGCGGTTCTCAATAGCTTGACCCCGCCGTTTCCGGCGGGGTCCGTATCAGCCATCCGGCTGCTTGCGTTACTCGCGGTTGCCGAGGAAGCGCAGCAGGAACAGGAACAGGTTGATGAAGTCGAGGTAGAGCGTCAGCGCGCCCATGATGGCCTTGCGGCCGGCGACGGCAGTGTCGTCGGCGTCGAAGTACATTTCCTTGATCTTCTGCGTGTCCCACGCCGTCAGGCCGGCGAAGACCAGAACGCCGATCGCGGAGATCGCGAAGTCGAGCGCCGAGGACTGCAGGAACAGGTTGACGAGCGAGGCGATGATCAGGCCGAAGAGGCCCATGATCAGGAACGAGCCCATCGCGGAGAGGTCACGCTTCGTCGTGTAGCCGAACAGCGACAGCGCGCCGAAGGCGGCGGCGGAGACGAAGAAGGTCTGCGCGATGCTGGCACCCGTATAGACGAGGAAGATCGACGACAGCGACAGGCCCATCAGGCCGGCATAGACCCAGAAGGTCGCCTGCGCGGTGGAAACGCTCATCGTGTGGATGCGGAAGCTCAGGAAGAAGACCAGCGCGAGCGGGGCGAGCATGACGACCCACTTGAGCGGGCTGACATAGATCGCCTGGCCGAAGCCGGTCAGCTGGCCGTCTGCGAAGGCGGCCTGCGAGGCGAAATAAGCGACGACACCCGTGATCGCGAGGCCCAGAGCCATCAGGTTGTAGACCCGGAGCATATAAGCGCGCAGGCCCTCGTCGATGACGGCACCGGCCTGAGCGCCGGTATTGGCCGTTCGGGTCTGGTAGTTGCGGAGATCTGCCATGTTTTCCTCTCGTAAAGCCCCAAGAATTTACGGTGTCGGGCTCCCGCCTGTTCGCTCCGGTCGTTTGAAGCGCTTGCGGGATCCAGGCAGCCGCTGCGGGGCTCCAGCTTGCCTGCCCATAAATATGCGCATGAATTGTGTCTCGCACAAGACCCGCACCCCCTGCGGGGGACGCGGGCCGTGCCGATTTCATAGCTCGCGCAGGACCGGCGCCGCCTTCTGCCCCAGAATGCGCCAGGTGCCGGCAAGGCCCATGCCGACGGTCAGGACGAGCGCAATCACCACGGTCGTCACTGCCACATCCGGCAGGAAGCTCGACGGGAGTTTCATGATGCGGCTGACCACGAACCACGCGGCCACCCCGCCGGCAAACAGCGCGAAAACCGCCGTCGCCAGCCCCAGCATCATATACTCGTAGCTGAAGGCGCGGATCAGCGTCGTGCGCGTCGCCCCGAGCGTCTTCAGGACGACGGCATCGTGCACGCGCGCCCGGTTGCCTGCGGCAAGCGCGCCGGCAAGCACGAGGATCGAGGCGATGAGCGCGACGGCCGCCGCCGCGCGGATCGCCGTTGCTAACTGGCCGACCAGCTCGTTGACCACGTCGAGCGCATCCTTGACCCGCACGCTGGTGACGGTCGGATAGGCATTGGTGATGGCCTTCAAGGCCGCCGCCTCCTCGACTGCCGTTGCCGACGGGTCGATGACGGTGGCCAGCCAGGCATGCGGCGCGCCGGCAAAGGTGTTCGGCGAGAAGACCATGACGAAGTTGATCGACAGGGATTCCCACTCGACGTTGCGGAAATTGGCGATGCGGGCGGTGATGTTGCGCCCGAGCACGTTGACCGTCACCGTGTCGCCGAGCTTGAGGCCGAGTTCGCGGCCCTCTTCCGTCGAGAAGGAGACGAGCGGCTCGCCGCTATAATCTTCCGGCCACCATTCGCCGGCCGACAGGGTCGAATTCTCCGGCACGCGCTTGGCATAGGTGATGCCACGGTCGCCGCGCAGCACCCATTGCCCTTCCGGCGGCACCTTGACCTTGCCGACCTCCACGCCGTTCAGCTCCATCACCCGGCCGCGCAGCATGGGCACCTCGATGATCTTGCCCTCCGGCATGTTTGCCGAGAGCACGGTGCGGAAGCCTTCCACTTCGTTGCTCTGGATATCGACGAAGAAGAAGTTTGGCGCCCGCTCCGGCAGGTTGCCGGTAAGTTCGCGCCGCAGGTTCCCGTCGATCAGCGTCAGCGTGACGAGCAGCGCAAGGCCAAGGCCGAGCGAGAGCACGACGGAGGAGGTCAGCGCTCCCGGCCGGTGGATATTGCCGACCGCCAGCCGCAGCGCCGGCGAATTCACCCGCGGGCTGCGCCTGGCCAGCGCCGTGATCAGCATGGCGACGACCCGCAGCACGACGAAGGCGAAGGCGATCGCGCCAAGGAAGACGACGGCGATATAGCGATCATAGGCCGTGAAGATCGCGAGCCCCGCGAGTGCCGCGAGAAAGACGGCCGCGCCCAGCACATAGGGCCAGCTCGGCAGGCGTCCGGCATCGAAACCCTGTTCGCGGAAAAGCGCCGTCGCCGGCACTTCGCGGGCATGGCCGAGCGGCAGGACCGCGAAGGCGAGCGCCGTCAGAAGGCCGAAAACCGCAGCGAGCAGCAGGGAGGAGGGATAGAGCGCGGCTTCCGCCGGCACCGGCAGCACGCCGCCGAGGAACTGCATGGCCACCATCGGCATCAGCGCACCGGCGACTAGGCCGATCAGGATGCCGACCGAAGCGATCAGCGCGATCTGCATGAGATAGACCAGCGCCACCAGCGAGGCGGGCGCGCCGAGGCATTTGAACGTCGCGATCACCGAACGCTTGGAATCGAGATAGGCGCGCACGGCATTCGCCACGCCGACGCCGCCCACGATCAGCGCCGTCAGGCCGACGAGCGTCAGGAACTGCGAGAAGCGCGTGATGTTGGCGGTCAGCGACGGTGCGGCGCTGTCGGAGGTGCGGATCGACCAGCCGGCCGTCGGGAAGGCCTTGTTGGCCTCGGCCCGCAACGTGGCGAACGACGTGCCGGGATCGGCGAGGCGAATGCGGTAGGAGTTTTCCACGAGGCTGCCGGTCTGCACGAGGCCGCTGGCCTGCAGAGCCTCTTGCGACACCATCAGCCGCGGTGCGAAGCCGAAGCCTTCGGAAACGGCGTCGGGTTCGCGCACCAGCGTTGCCACGATCGTGAGTTTTGCCGTGCCGAGCAGGATCTCGTCGCCGATGGCAACGCCGAGCCGGTCGAGCAGCAGCGGCGCGACCACGGCGCCATAGGCATCGCCCTGCCGCGCAAAAAGGTCAGGGGCCGGCTTGTTCGGTTCGGCCTCAAGCGCGCCGTAGAGCGGATAGGCGCCGTCGACGCCCTTGGCCTCGACCAATGTCTGGTCGGATCCATCCGGCAGGCGCACCATGGAGCGCAGGCCCGTCGACAGCGACACATCGCCAAGCCCCTGGAAATGCTTCAGTTCCTCCGGCGTCGCCAGGCGGTTCCTGAACTCGAAGCGCGCGTCGCCGGCCAGCAGCGACTGCCCTTGCGAGGCGATGGCCTGGGTTATGGCGCTCGATACCGAATTGACGCCGGCAATCGCCGCCGTGCCGAGCGCGATGCAGGCGAGGAAGATGTAGAAGCCCTTCAGGCCGCCGCGCATCTCGCGCAGCGCCAGCCTGAGGGCGAGCGGCACCTGCCGGAGAATTGAACCAATCCTCATGCCGGCACCGCTGCGGCCGAAGCCCGGATGGGCGCGGCCCCCGAAACGATCTCGCCGGAGCGCATGGCGACCTGCCGGCCGCAGCGGGCGGCAAGCGACGGGTCGTGCGTCACCAGCACCAGCGTCGTGCCGCGCTCGGCCTGCTTGGAAAAGAGCAGGTCGGCGATCTGCCGGCCGGTCTCGGTGTCGAGATTGCCGGTGGGCTCGTCGGCGATCAGCAGTTTCGGCGAAGGGGCAAGCGCCCGGGCGATCGCCACGCGCTGCTGCTCGCCGCCCGAAAGCTGGCCGGGATAGTGAGACAGGCGCTCGCCGAGCCCGACGGCCGTCAGTTCGCGCCGCGCGATCTCGAAGGCGTCGCGCACATTGGCAAGCTCCAGCGGCACCGCAACGTTTTCCAGCGCGGTCATGTTGGGGATGAGGTGGAAGGACTGGAAGACGATGCCGATATTGCGGCCGCGGAAATCCGCCACCTGGTCCTCGTTCATCGCGTGCAGGCCTGCGCCGTCGATATGGATCTCGCCGCTGTCCAGCCGTTCGAGGCCGGCAAGCACCATCAGCAGCGTCGACTTGCCGGAACCGGACGGACCGACGATGCCAACCGATTCGCCCGCATCGATCGCAAGGTCGATCCCCTTCAGCACGTGAACGGAGGCGGCCGCCTGGCCGAGGGTGAGATCGGCTTTTTTCAGATCGATGATGGTTTTGGCCAAGGAATTCTGCCCTATATGTATCTGGAACAACTGGAATGTCAGCAATCTAGGAATAGCTATATGTCGTTTAAAGCGACCGTTGGGTTTTTCGCCTCACTTGCGATCACAGCTTTGTTATCCACCGGCATCGCGCGGGCCGAGCCCGTCAAGCTCGTCGGCTTCGGCGACAGCCTGATGGCAGGCTATCAGCTTCCCGCCACGGACGCCTTTCCGGTGAAGCTGGAGGCGGCGCTTCGGGCGAAAGGCTACGCGGTCGAGATCGCCAATGCGGGCGTCTCCGGCGATACCACATCCGGCGGCCTTTCTCGCCTCGACTGGTCGATCCCGGACGGAACGCAGGGCGTGATCCTCGAGCTTGGCGCCAATGATGCGCTGCGCGGCATTGCCCCGGAAGAGAGCGAAAAGAACCTCGACGCCATGCTGACCCGCCTCAAGGCGCGCGGCATCCCGGTGCTGCTTGCCGGCATGCTCGCCCCGCCGAACATGGGCGCTGACTATGCCGAACGCTTCAACGGCATCTACCAGCGCCTTGCCGACAAGCACAATGTGTCACTTTACCCGTTTTTCCTCGAAGGGGTGGTGACGAAGGCGAACCTCCAGCTCGACGACGGTATGCATCCCAACCCGCAAGGCGTCGACGTCATGGTGCAGTCGATCCTTCCGACGGCGGAAGCCTTCCTCAAGTCGATATCGGCGGGGGAGTAGTTCTCGCGGGCGCAAAATAGGGGTTGCACAAAAGGCGTTTGCGTGATTCGCTGGCGTTACATTCCAGTAGGGAGAAGTCGCCATGCCGAGACTTTTCGTTGCCCTCGAAGTGCCGCGAAATGCGGCGATGAGCCTCTCATTGTTGAGAGGCGGACTTCCCGGAGCTCGCTGGATCGATGTCGAGAACTTCCACATTACCTTGCGCTTCATCGGTGATATCGACGGGCGCACTGCCGACGAGGTGGTCGACAAGCTCGACCGCATCGAGCGCCCGGAATTCCAGCTCGCGCTATCCGGCATCGGGTCCTTCGGTTCGAAGAAGCCCCATTCGATCTATGCCGGTGTCACGCAGAGCCCCGAAATGTACGCCCTCCAGGCAGAAATCGAGCGCATCTGCCAGCGCCTCGGCCTTGCCGCCGACCCGCGCAAGTTCACCCCGCATGTCACGCTCGCCCGCCTGCGCAATGCCCGCCCCGAGGATGTTGCGCGCTACCTCACCGGCCGCGGCAATTTTCACACCGCACCCTTCACGGTGAACCGTTTCGTGCTGATGTCCTCCAAGGAATCGGTCGGCGGCGGCCCCTACCTCACCGAAGAGGTCTTCCCGCTGTACGATTCGGGCAACAGCTGGGACAGCGCGGATGTGCGCGATCATCCGGTTTGACCCGAGGTCCGCAAGGTGATCCCCGCCGTGGGACTGCTCGGATTCACTGGGCTGCCTGCGCCGTTGCAGGGCCTGCCAGCCGCCCGTAGTCAAATGCTGACCTAGTGTCTGATCCGATTCAACATTTCGTGGTGCAGGCGCGAATCCGGTCAATCCCTTGCGGTGAACAAACCCTGAATCCGGCTGAGTCAGCGATTCGTCGCCGTTTCGTTCCGTCCCTGTTCCATGAGCCGGCGAAAGACCCGGAAAAGTGGTAGATTTCGCCTTCCCCCTTGCCATTCCCCGCCCCGATGGGCATCTGTGGCCTGCCGGGAGTGCTTCCGGCCGAAATTGAAACCTGCCGGGGCGTGTCTTGTCGCAAGCACCCATGATCTTGAGCGGCCGCGGGGTCACCGCGGTGCTCGGCCCGACCAACACGGGCAAGACCCACTACGCAATCGAACGCATGGTGGCACATGAGACGGGCGTTATCGGCCTGCCTCTGCGCCTGCTGGCGCGCGAGGTCTATGGGCGTCTCGTCGACAAGGTCGGCCAGCACAATGTCGCCCTCGTCACCGGCGAGGAGAAGATCACGCCGCACATGGCGCGCTACTCGGTCTGCACCGTCGAGGCCATGCCGCGCGAGACGCGCGCCTCCTTCGTCGCGATCGACGAGGTGCAGTTGGCCGGCGATCTCGAGCGCGGCCATATCTTCACTGATCGCGTGCTGCATCTGAGGGGTCGCGACGAGACGCTGCTGCTCGGCGCGGCCACCATGAAGCCGATCCTCGAGCAGCTCCTGCCCGGCATCCACGTCATCGAGCGCCCGCGCCTCTCCCAGCTGTTCTATTCGGGTTCCAAGAAGATCACCCGCCTGCCACAGCGCACCGCCATCGTCGCCTTCTCGGCCGACGAGGTCTATGCGATCGCCGAACTGATCCGCCGCCAGCGCGGCGGGGCGGCCGTCGTGCTCGGCGCGCTCTCACCGCGCACCCGCAATGCGCAGGTTGCGCTCTATCAGGAAGGCGATGTCGAATATCTCGTCGCCACCGATGCGATCGGCATGGGCCTCAATCTCGATGTCGACCATGTCGCCTTCGCGCAGGACCGCAAATTCGACGGCTATCAGTTCCGCAACCTGAACCCCGCCGAACTCGCCCAGATCGCCGGCCGCGCCGGCCGGCACCTGCGCGACGGCACCTTCGGCGTGACGGGCCGCGTCGATCCGTTCGACGACGAGCTGGTCAAGCGCATCGAGACCCACCAGTTCGATCCCGTCCGCATGCTGCAATGGCGCACCACCCGCTTCGACTATTCCTCGCTGGCGAGCCTGCGCCAGTCGCTCGACGCCCCGCCGCCGATCGGTGGGCTGACGCGCGCGCTGCCGGCCGTCGACCAGCAGGCGCTGGAACATCTGTCGCGCTATCCCGACGTCCGCGACCTTGCGACGAGCCCGGAACGGGTCGAAAAGCTCTGGGAAGTCTGCGCGCTTCCCGACTACCGCCGCATCGCGCCGGCCCAGCACGCCGATCTGATCTCGACAATCTACGCAGATCGCGTAAAACGCGGCACGGTTAATGAAGACTTCATGGCGGACCAGGTTCGCCGCGCTGATCGGACCGACGGTGAAATCGACACGCTTTCGGCGCGAATCGCGCAGATAAGAACATGGACCTATGTATCGAATCGGCCGGGATGGCTTGCCGATCCGACACACTGGCAGGAAAAGACGCGGGAAATCGAAGACCGATTGTCCGATGCGCTACATGAACGGTTGACGAAACGCTTTGTTGATCGCAGGACATCTGTGCTCATGAAGCGCCTGAGAGAGAATGCGATGCTGGAAGCTGAAATCAGTGTGAATGGTGATGTCTTCGTAGAAGGACATCATGTCGGGCAGTTGGCCGGTTTCCGGTTCACCCTCGTCCCCGGAACGGAAGGCCCGGATGCGAAGGCCGTGCAGGCGGCTGCGCAGAAGGCGCTTGCGCTCGAGTTCGAGGCCCGTGCCGCACGTCTGCATGCCGCCGGCAATGCCGATCTCGCGCTCGGCTCGGACGGCACGGTGCGCTGGCTCGGCGATCCCGTTGCGCGCCTGACCGCCAGCGATCACATCATGCGCCCGCGCGTCATCCTGCTCTCCGACGAGCAGCTGGTCGGCAATGCGCGCGATCACGTCGCCGCCCGCATCGAGCGTTTCGTGAACCATCATATCGCGACCGTGCTGAAGCCGCTCGACGACCTTTCCCGCGCGGAAGATCTCCAGGGCCTTGCCAAGGGCCTGGCCTTCCAGCTCGTCGAAAGTCTCGGCGTGCTGTTCCGCCGCGACGTCGCGGACGATGTGAAGACCCTCGATCAGGACGCTCGCGCCTCCATGCGCAAGCACGGCATCCGCTTCGGCGCCTATCACATCTTCATGCCGGCGCTGCTGAAGCCTGCTCCGGCCGAACTCATCACCCTGCTCTGGGCGCTGAAGAACGACGGCCTCGACAAGCCCGGCTACGGCGATCTCATTCCGGCGCTTGCCGCCGGCCGCACCTCGGTCGTCACCGATCCGAGCTTCGAGCGCGCCTTCTACAAGCTTGCCGGCTTCCGTTTCCTCGGCAAGCGCGCCGTGCGTATCGACATTCTCGAGCGGCTGGCCGATCTCATTCGTCCGCTGCTCCAGTGGAAGCCGGGCACGCCGCGTCCCGACGGCGCCTATGACGGCCGCCGCTTCGTGGCGACGACCGCCATGCTCTCCATCCTCGGCGCGACGCCGGACGACATGGAAGAGATCCTCAAGGGTCTCGGCTATCGCGCCGACAGCGTGAAGGCGGAAGAAGCTGCCGCCTTCCTCGCCGCGCAGGCCCCGGCCGGTGCAAGTGCCGCTGCGCCGACGGAAGCTGCAGAAACCACTGCGGAAGCCGCCGACGAGCACGACGCCGATGCGGCGGATGCCGAAGGCGAAGCGCCGGTTGCCGCTGAACAGGCGCCGGCCACGGAAACTGCCGAAGCCGCCGCTGCGGTGGAGACGCCTGCTGCAGAGGCCGAAGCGCTGGCTGCCGAAGGCGTCGCTGCCGATGCTGAGCCGGTCGAGGCCAAGCCCGTCCTGCTCTGGCGTCCGGGCTCGCGCCACGACAACCAGCGCCAGGGCCAGCGTCACGGCGGCGAGCGCCAGGGCGACCGTCAGGGCCAGGGTGAACGCCGCGAAGGTGGTCGTCCTCGCGGCCAGCCGGCCGGCGAACGCGGCGAGCGCCGTGATGGCGGTCGTCCCAACCAGGGCAAGGGCCGCGACGGAAAGCCGCAGGGTGGCAATCGCCCGGATCGCGGCGAGCGCAACGAACGCGGCGGCAAGCCGCAGCAGGCGAAATTCGAGGCAAGGCCGCCCCGCAAGGAAAAGCCGATCGACCCGGATTCGCCCTTCGCCAAGCTTGCAGCGCTCAAGGAGCAGCTGAAGAAGTAAGCCGATGGCACGTGACGAGGAACAGCCGGCAGGTCAGGCGCGACAGCGCATCGACAAATGGCTGTTCTTCGCGCGGCTGCGCAAATCCCGCTCGCTGGCGGCGAAATCCGTGGAAGCGGGCGATGTCCGCATCAACGGCGCGAGCGTCCGCCAGCCGTCGCATGGCGTGCGCCCCGGAGACGTCATCACGCTTTCGCTCGACCGGCACGACATGGTCGTCAAGGTCCTCCAGCCCGGCGAACGCCGCGGTCCCTACGAGGAAGCACGGCTTCTCTACAGCGACATGACGCCGCCCCCGCCGCCGCGCGAGGAGCGCACGCTTTTCGAGCAGGCGACGCGCGAAAGAGGCACTGGCCGCCCGACCAAGCGGGAACGCCGGGAAACCGACCGCCTGCGCGGATTTCCGGGCGACGACGACGATTAGAATTCTATACCTCCCGCACGCCGGAACGCGCATGTATTGCGCTTGCAAAGCGCCGGCAAAGCCTTTACCTCACCCACCTGACAGCCTGCGCACGCGGCCTTTTCCTCCCCGGGCAAGCCGATCGCATGACGGGTTTTGCGGTGATGGATGACCCATTTTCAGCCGCTTCGTGACCATTCTGGAGTGAATCATGACGTATGTCGTGACTGACAACTGCATCCGCTGCAAGTACATGGACTGTGTGGAAGTGTGCCCCGTCGACTGCTTCTACGAGGGTGAGAACTTTCTCGTCATTCACCCGGACGAATGCATCGACTGCGGCGTGTGCGAGCCGGAATGTCCCGCCGAGGCGATCAAGCCGGACACCGAGCCGGGCCTCGACAAGTGGCTGCAGGTGAACACGGAATTCGCGTCGATCTGGCCGAACGTCACGGTCAAGCGCGATGCGATGCCGGAAGCCAAGGAAATGGACGGCGTGGAAGGCAAGTACGAACTGTACTTCTCGCCCAATCCCGGCAAGGGCGACTGACCGCGCCACGGCGCGTTGACGGATTTTGGGGAAAAAGGCTTGCTCCTGTCGAAAGGCGATAGGGCAGGCTTGATGACCCATGCGAAGCAAATTATTGATTTCGGCACTTTTTTGTGATAGGGTCACGATACTGATCCAAATCGCGGCATTTTCGCATGCCCGAACACCACCACGAAAGTAAACGATCCCTCAACGTCGCTCACCTCCCATAGGCAACTTCGGTTGCTCAAATGTGAACGCGTCGAAGCGGATCTTTTTGCGTATCGCGGACGGAGCAGAGTGGTGGCACCGCAAGGTGCACACGTCTTTCCTGGGTCCTCGGACCCATCCGGCTCATGCCGGAGCGTAACAGGGAGTATTTGAACAGAATGACGACCCAGCAGAAGAAATCTTCCACGCGCCAGGGCTTCAAGACCGGCGAGTCGATCGTCTATCCCGCTCACGGTGTCGGCCAGATCGTGGCCATCGAGGAGCAGGAAGTCGCCGGCATGAAGCTCGAGCTTTTTGTCATCGATTTCGAAAAGGACAAGATGCGTCTCAAGGTGCCGGTTGCCAAGGCCGTTTCGATCGGCATGCGCAAACTGTCGGAGACCGATTTCGTCGAACGCGCGCTGAAGGTTGTCCAGGGCAAGGCCCGTGTGAAGCGCACCATGTGGTCGCGCCGTGCGCAGGAATATGACGCCAAGATCAATTCGGGCGACCTGATCTCGATCGCCGAAGTGGTCCGCGACCTCTTCCGCGCTGAGAACCAGCCGGAGCAGTCCTATTCCGAGCGCCAGCTCTACGAGGCCGCTCTCGACCGTTTCGCTCGCGAAATCGCCGCCGTCAACAAGATGTCGGAGACCGAGGCTGTCCGTCTCGTAGAGACCAACCTCGCCAAGGGTCCGAAGCGCGGCAAGTCCATCGAAGAGGACGAAACTCAGGACGAAGCAGCCTGATCCAGGCCATCTCCTGAAATTGACGCCCGGTCTTCGGGCTGTCTGGACGTGATTTGAAGGCTCCGGTTTGTCCGGGGCCTTCTTTGTTTTGAGGCTCCGCCTCCTTGACGTCCGGGGTGTCTGGCGAGTGCCGTGTCGCGGTTCATTCCCGCAATCATTCCGGCCATCGCCATCCCATGAAAAATGGCCGCCTCTTTCTGGAGGCGGCCATTCTGGCTTGTTGGGCTGGTTCAGGCTGCCTGCATCGCCTTCCGGGATGGGAGCGTGCTCCCCGCCGCTGTCACGACGGCAGGGCGCCCGTGATCACTGCCAAGTGCGGATGTCGACGAAGTGGCCGGCGATCGCGGCTGCGGCGGCCATGGCGGGCGACACAAGATGCGTGCGGCCCTTGAAGCCCTGGCGGCCCTCGAAGTTGCGGTTCGAGGTGGAGGCGCAGCGCTCGCCCGGCTTCAGGCGGTCGTCGTTCATGGCAAGGCACATCGAGCAGCCCGGCTCGCGCCAGTCGAAACCGGCTTCCTTGAAGATCTTGTCGAGACCTTCCTTCTCGGCCTGTTCCTTCACGAGGCCGGAGCCCGGAACGATCATGGCGTTGACGGTGGAGGCGACCTTCTTGCCCTCGACGACGGCGGCAACGGCGCGCAGATCCTCGATGCGGCCGTTGGTGCACGAGCCGATGAAGACGCGATCGATGGCGATGTCGGTGATCTTGGTGTCCGGCTTCAGGCCCATATAGTCGAGCGCGCGCCACTTGGACGAACGCTTGGTCTCGTCTTCGATATCGTCTGGGTTCGGCACGATGCCCTCGACGGAGACGACGTCTTCCGGCGACGAGCCCCAGGAGACGATCGGCGGCAGGTTGGCGGCGTCAAGCACAACGACGCGGTCGAAATGCGCGCCTTCCTCCGTGTACAGCGTCTTCCAGTAGTCGAGCGCCATTTCCAGCGCCTTGCCCTTCGGCGCGCGCGGCTTGTCCTTGATATATTCGAAGGTCTTCTCGTCCGGCGCGATGAGGCCGGCGCGGGCGCCGCCTTCGATCGTCATGTTGCAGATCGTCATGCGGCCTTCCATCGAGAGCGAGCGGATCGCTTCGCCGGCAAACTCGATGACGTGGCCGGTGCCGCCGGCCGTGCCGATCTCGCCGATGATGGCGAGGATGATGTCCTTGGCGGTAACGCCGTCGGGCAGCTGGCCGTCGACGCGCACCAGCATGTTCTTCGCCTTCTTCTGGATCAGCGTCTGGGTTGCCAGGACGTGTTCCACCTCGGACGTACCGATGCCATGCGCCAGCGCGCCGAAAGCGCCATGCGTGGACGTGTGGCTGTCACCGCAGACGATCGTCATGCCCGGCAGGGTGAAGCCCTGCTCCGGGCCGACGATGTGCACGATGCCCTGGCGAACGTCCTTCTCCGAATAGTATTCGACGCCGAATTCCGCAGCGTTGCTGGCGAGCGCCTCGACCTGGATGCGGCTCTCCTCGTTCTTGATGCCCTGGTGGCGATCCGGCGAGGTCGGGACGTTATGGTCGACGACGGCGAGCGTCTTTTCCGGTGCACGAACCTTGCGGCCGGACATGCGTAGGCCTTCGAAAGCCTGGGGCGACGTCACTTCGTGAACGAGGTGACGGTCGATGTAGAGAAGACAGGTGCCGTCTTCCTGGCGGCTGACGATGTGGTCGTCGAAAATCTTGTCGTAGAGTGTCCGGGGTGCGCTCATGGCTCTTCATCCGCTTGGCATGTTTGGGGTACGGGAAATCGGCAAGCCATGGGCTCGCTGGATCGGCAACGATCAGGCGGGGCGGCTGGTGAGCGCCCCGAAGACACGGGCAAAGAAGCGTGCCGGCAGGCGCTTGTGGTCCTGCAGCACAACGACATGCTTTTCCGTGCATCCGAACTTGGATTCCATGGCCTGCATATAACGATTTTTCGCCGGTTGGGCAAGTTGTCCGCCGCGCCGTCATTTTACGCTCTTGCCGAATATTTTCAGCGGCCTGCTTGCCGTGCCCCAGAATATTTGACACTCGATAGACGTATCCGGCTAAGCGTCGGCTGAGGGGCAAAATTATGAAGACGATTACATGGCGGGATCGCCTGCGCTACCAGTTCGACAGGAGCATGGCGGCGGGGCCGATCGCGCTGATCGGATGGCTTGCGGTCATTTCTCTGATCGTCATCATTCTCGCCGGTCTTTTCCTGGCAATAACCGGCATAGCACCGGAGGGGGGCGAGCGCGTCTCCTTCATCGAGGGCGCCTGGGAATCGCTGATGCGCACCATGGATGCCGGCACGATGGGCGGCGATGCCGGATGGAGCTTCCGCGGCGTCTCTCTCGCTGTCACCGTCGCCGGCATCTTCGTCTTCTCGGCGCTTATCGGCGTGCTCTCCTCCGGCCTCGACGAGAAACTCGACGAGTTGCGCAAGGGCCGTTCGCATGTGCTGGAGAAAGACCACACGATCATCTTCAACTGGTCGTCGTCGATCTTCGACATCATCTCCGAACTCGTCATCGCCAACCAGAGCCGCCGCAATCCGCGCATCGTCATCATGGCCTCGAAGGACAAGGTGGAAATGGAGGACGAGATTGCCGACAAGATCGCCGATCTCGGCAATACCCGCATCATCTGCCGCAGCGGCGACCCGACCGACCTCTATGACGTCAATATCGTCAACCCGCAGGCCTCGCGCTCGATCATCGTGCTGTCGCCGGAAAGCGACTATGCCGATTCCGAGGTCATCAAGACCGTGCTTGCCCTCGTCAACGACCCGGAGCGGCGCAAGGAACCCTACCAGATCGCCGCCGAGATCCGCGATGCGAAGAACGCCGAGGTCGCCCGCATCGTCGGCGGTGCGGAGCTGCAGCTGGTGCTTGCCGACGAACTGATTTCCCGCATCGTCGTCAGTTCCAGCCGGCAGGCGGGCCTTTCGGCCGTCTATACGGAACTGCTTGATTTCGACGGTTCGGAAATCTACGCGGTCGAGCAGCCGGAGATCGTCGGAAAATCCTTCGGCAACGCCGTCATGGCCTATGACACGTCGACGCTGATCGGCATCTGCGACACAGCCGGCATCGTGCAACTCAACCCGCCGACGAACCGGGTCATCGTGGCCGGCGAGCGGGCGATCCTGATTGCCGAGGACGACGCCACGATCAAGCTGCGCGGCGCTGATTTTGCGGTCGATCGGGCTGCGGTGCGCCACCACGTCCACCGCGATCCCGTGCCCGAGCGCATGCTGCTGCTCGGCTGGAACCGGCGCGGGTCGATCATCACGCAGGAGCTTTCGCGCTATGTCGCGCCCGGCTCCGAGCTGATGATTGCCGCCAATACGCCGGATCTGCACACGGAGGTCGCGGGCATTGCCAACATCAAGGAAAACCTGACGGTGCGCTGCGCCGTCCTCGACACGACGAACCGCACGGCGCTCGATGCGCTCGACGTGCCCGCCTACGACCATGTTCTGGTGCTCGGCTACAGCGACCACATGGCCGCCCAGCCCGCCGACACGGCGACGCTGGTGACGCTGCTGCAGCTGCGCAAGATTGCGGATGCCGCCAACAAGCATATCGGCATCGTCAGCGAGATGATCGACGTGCGCAACCGCAACCTTGCCGCCGTCACCCGCGCCGACGATTTCGTCGTAAGCAACAAGCTGGTGAGCCTCATGCTGGCGCAGGCCTCGGAAAACGAGCTGATGGCGCAGATCTTTGGCGAGCTACTCGACGAGGATGGTTCGGAAATCTACATGCGGCCTGTCACCGACTATATCGCCACCGACGGGCCGGTGAATTTCTATACCGTCAATCTTGCGGCGCTCATCCGCGGCGAGGTGGCGCTCGGCTACAGCCGCGCCAACCCGGTCGGGCACGACCCGCGCAACATGGGCGGGGTCGTGGTCAATCCGGTGAAGTCGGACATGGTGACCTTCGGCCCGAACGATCGCCTGATCATTCTCTCGCGCAACTGAGCGTGCCTCAGTGGCGGCGAAGCCGCCTTTCCAGCGCCCGCAGGCCAAGTGACAGGCCGATAGTGAGCATCAGGTAGACATAGGCGACGATGGAATAGGTCTCGAAAAACCGGAAGGAGCCGGACGCATAGACCTTGCCCATCTGCGTGATGTCGGCGACACCGAGCACGGAGACGAGCGAGGAATCCTTCACCATCGCCACGAAATCGTTGCCGAGCGGCGGCAGGATGACGCGCACCGCCTGCGGGAAGACGACGAGGCGAAAGCGCTGGAAGCGCGACAGGCCGAGCGCCTTGGCCGCCTCGATCTGTCCCTTGTCCACCGACTGGATGCCGGCGCGAAATACCTCGGCGATGAAGGCGGAATAGCCGATCATCAGCGCGATGATCGCCCGCCACATCAAGGAGAGGTCGCGCACCAGCATCGGCTCGGCGGCGCCGGCGGAAACCAGCGGGGAGATCACGAAATTGATCACCGCCACCAGCGCCGGCGCGCCGACGAAGGCGATGTAGAAGAGCAGCACGAGGACCGGCACGCCACGGATCACCTCCGTGTAGAAGCGCGCGATCTGGCGCAGCAGCTTGCTTTCGGAGAGCGCCATCAGCGCGATGCCAAGGCCGAGCATCGTGGCGAGCAGGAAGGCGACGAGGGTCACGAAGATCGTGACCCACAGCCCCTTCAGCACGACGCTGAACACCTGCGTGTAGAGATCGTTGGTGATGATCAGGCCGGCAAGTGCCAGCGCGATCACGGCAAGCGCGACCAGCCACCAGGGATAGTCGCCCTTTGCCGCGTCAGAGGAAACGGGCGCCATGGCTGCCCGCTACTGACCCATCTTGTAATCGAGGAACCACTTCTTGTTGAGCGCCTCCAGCGTGCCGTCGGCCTTCAGCGCCGCAATCGCCGCGTTGACCGGGGCGACGAGGTCGGAACCCTTCGGGAAGATGAAGCCGAAGTCTTCCGTGCCGAGCGGCTCGCCGACCACCTTGAGCTTGCCGCCCGAGGCATCGACATAGCCCTTGGCCGCGACGCTGTCGGTGAGGACGAGGTCGACGTCGCCGGCCTGCAGCGCCTGCACGGTCGCGCCAAACGTCTCGAACAGCTTGATGCGCGGGTTCTGCTCGTTGCCGTCGAGGATTTCGTAGACGGCAGTGTAGAAGGGCGAGGTGCCGGGCTGGGCGGCGATCAGGCCGTCCGTCAGCGCCGCGAAGGATTTGGCGTCTGTGAAGCGAGCCTCGTCGGCGCGCACCAGCATGAACTGCTGCGAGCGCATATAGGCGTCGGAGAAGTCGACCTTCTCCTTGCGGTCGTCCTTGATGGTGATGCCGGTCATGCCGATGTTGTACTGGTTGTCGGAGACCGCCTGGATCATCGCGTCCCAGCTGGTGTTCTGGTATTCGACCTTGACGTTGAGGCGCTTGGCGATCTCGTTCATCGCGTCATATTCCCAGCCGATCTGCTCGCCGCTCTTCGGATCAACGAATTGCAGCGGCGGATAGGCGTTTTCCGTCACGACGACGACGGTCTTGCCGCCAAGATCGGGAAGATCCGAGGCGAAGGCGGCGGCGGGCATGAGCGCAGCGGCAGCAAGGCCTGCAAGTACGGCGCGACGGGAAAACATCAAATATGCTCCTGAAATTGTGGCAGCGGAACACTGTCACAGGTTGAGGCGGGCAAGCAAGCATGACTCTTGCGCGCGAATGCTTTTCCGTAAAACAAAAAAGCCGCCGGCAGATGCCGACGGCTTCGATCGATCGGATGCGCTGCCGATTATTCGGCGGCGGCTTCCGCAGCCTTTGCGGCTTCAGCGGCTGCTGCCTTTTCGGCGGCTTCTGCTGCGGCCTTTTCAGCGGCGAGCGCCTGGGCTGCTGCAACCTTTTCGGCTTCCAGGCGTGCCTTTTCCTCGGCAATGGCCTGACGCTCGGAATCGTTCAGCTTGCGGGCGCGCGTGCCGGTGTTCTCGACGATACGAGCCGACTTGCCGCGACGATCGCGCAGGTAGTACAGCTTCGCGCGACGGACGCGGCCGCGGCGGACGACTTCGACGCCTTCGACGAGCGGCGAGTAAACCGGGAATACGCGCTCGACGCCTTCGCCGTAGGAAATCTTGCGAACGGTGAAGCTCTCGTTCATGCCGCCACCCGAACGGGCGATGCAGACGCCTTCATAGGCCTGCACGCGGGTACGCGTACCTTCCGTCACGCGGACGTTGACGCGCACGGTGTCGCCCGGGGAGAATTCCGGAAGCGTGCGCTTGGCTTCGATCTTCGCGGCCTGTTCGGCTTCGAGCTGCTGGATGATGTTCATCGGTCTAACCTTCTGGTTTTTCTGAAACAGCCAGAGCGCTCGACGGTCACCTTGCAAGGTCCATGCCTTCGAAGGTTAGTCCGTTGCCGGACGGAGCGGATTCGCCATTCTTTGATTGCAGGTCGGCGGGATAATCCCAAATCCGTGCGGGCCTATACACGCATCCGGCGGGCTTGTCATCCCCGACGACGAAAAATCGACGCGAAAACGGCGGTTTCTCGGGTCTTGCCCGCCTTCCGGCGCCACGATATCACGCTCTGGAGGGGAGGGCGGCCGCTTCCGGCTGCGCCACGGGGAGTGTTCATGACGTTTGCCGATGCCATACTGCTGTTTGTTGCCGGTTTTCTATCCGGCGTCGTCAATGCCATTGCCGGTGGCGGCACCTTCCTTACCTTCGGCGCGATGACGCTGATCGGCCTGCCGCCGATCGTCGCCAATGCGACCTCCGCGATCACGCAGTTTCCAGGCTACGTCACGTCCTCGCTCGCCTATGCAAGGGAGATCCGGGCGGACTGGAAAGAAGCGCTGCTGCTCGGGGCGCTGTCGCTGGTCGGCGGGCTTGCCGGTGCGCTGCTGCTGCTTTCCTTCTCCAATCCGTCGTTTCGCGCGCTCGTGCCCTGGCTGCTGCTTGCCGCGACCGCGATCTTTGCCGCCGGCCCCTACCTCAAGCCGAAAACGCTGAGCCCGGAAAAGCCGGTCTCGCCGCTCGGTCTCTTCAGTCAGTTCGTCACCTCGATCTATGGCGGCTTCTTCGGCGCCGGCATGGGTATCATGACGCTCGCCGTGCTCGGCCTTACCAAGGGCGGCGACTACCACCGCCTGAATGCGCTGAAGAATTTCCTCGCGGTGGTGATCGCCGGCATGGCGATCGTGGTCTTTGCCAGCGGCAATGTGGTTGGCTGGCCGCAGGCCGCGGTGATGGTGCCGGCGGCCGCGCTCGGTGGCTATAGTGGTGTCTGGGCGGCGCGACGCGTGGCGCAGCCGGTGATCCGCGCGCTCGTGGTCGCGGTCGGCATCGCGCTGACGGCCTATTACTTCCTGACCGGCTGAGTGGAAAGCAGGTCCGGCCGGCGCTCGCGCGTCAGCTTTTCGGCTTCTTCGCGCCGCCAGGTCTCGATGGCGGCATGGTGGCCGGAGGTCAGCACGCCGGGAATTTCCTGTCCTTCCCAGACCTGCGGGCGGGTATAGTGCGGATGTTCCAGCATGCCGCCCTCGAAGCTCTCGTGTTCGCCGGAGAGCGCATTGCCCATCACGCCGGGCAGGATGCGCACGATTGCGTCCAGCAGGATCATCGCCGCCGGCTCGCCGCCGGACAGGATGTAGTCGCCGATGGAGACCTCTTCGAGCTGCCGCCCGTCTATGACGCGCTGGTCGACACCCTCGAACCGGCCGCAGACGATGATGGCGCCTTCGCCGGAGGCAAGCTCCCGCACGCGCTGCTGCGTCAGCGGTCGTCCGCGCGGGCTCATGAGGAGGCGCGGGCGGTTGTCGCCCTCGGAGGCATGGTCGATGGCACGGGCCAGCACGTCCGGCTTCAGCACCATGCCGGCACCGCCGCCGGCCGGCGTGTCGTCGACGGTTCGGTGGCGGTCTGTCGTGAAATCGCGGATCTGCACGCAGTCCAGCGACCAGTCGCCGCGCGCCAGCGCCTTGCCCGAGAGGGACTGGCCGAGAAGACCCGGAAACATTTCCGGATAGAGCGTCAGGATGGTGGCGTGGAAGGCCACGTCATTCTCCGTTTTCTTCAGGCGGGCGGCGGCGTCGGCTGCCCGGGCCGTCCTTTTCCTCGTCTTCGAGGCCGGCGGCAACCGCATCGATCAGCAGGCGTCCGCCCTCGAGGTCGATTTCAAGCACGGCGGCTTCGGAAAAGGGAATGAGCACGGGCCGCTTGCCCGGTCCCTTGAGTTCCAGGAGATCGCCTGCCCCGAAATCGAAGATGCCCGTCACCTTTCCGTGGCTGCGCCCGGCCGTGTCGACCGCCTCCAGACCTTCGAGGTCGGCATAGAAGAACTCGTCTTCGTCCAGTTCCTCGTCCGGCAGGTTTTCGCGTTCGATATAGAGGTCGAGGCCGTTCAGCGCTTCGGCGGCATTGCGGTCGTTGATGCCGCGAAAGCGCACCACGACTACGTTCTTGCCCTCGCGCACCTCAAGCACCTCGAAGGACCGGCCGTCCTCGGTATGCAGATGCCCGTAGTCGCCGATCGCCCTGGGATCGATGGTGTAGGATTTGACACGGACCTCGCCGCGCAGGCCCTGTGCCGCGCCGACGCTGCCCATGAGGACGGGATTTTCCAGTTTCAGCATGGCTCCGTTCCGTGCGTTCAATGAAGCCTCATACGACGTCCGCGCCAAGGCTCCTAGAGCAATTCCAGCAAAAGTGCCTGAGTGTTTTGCGTCCGCAACCGCGTAAAAGCAAAATAAAAACGGGCGGCATGAAACACGCCGCCCGCTTCAGAATGGTGGAGAAGTCGCTTATTCGCCGGCGGCGGCTGCAGCAGCGTCTTCTTCCTTCTGCTTCTTCTCGGCAGCGCGCTCGATTGCCTTCTTGCCCGGCTTGCCCTTGTCCGGGTTGTTGCGGGCTTCGCGCTTCAGGACGCCGGCTTCGTCGAGGAAGCGGGTGACGCGGTCGGTCGGCTGTGCGCCCTTGGCAAGCCATTCCTTGACGCGGTCGAGGTCGATCTGAACGCGGTTGGCGTTGTCCTTGCCGAGCATCGGGTTCCAGGAGCCGAGCTTTTCCAGGAAGCGGCCGTCGCGCGGCGAGCGGGCGTCGGCAACGACGATCTGGTAGAACGGGCGCTTCTTGGAGCCACCGCGGGCGAGACGAATTTTCAGTGCCATGTCATTTCTCCTTGAGATGTAGGGACCGCTTCTTCAAGCGGTAGTCTGGTTTGCGCCGCCATGTTCGGCAGCAATGGCTTCATGGTGCCGGATCACCTCGTGGATGATGAAGTTCAGGAACTTCTCCGCGAAATCCGGATCCAGATTGGCATCCTTCGCCAGGCGGCGAAGGCGCTCGATCTGGTATTCCTCGCGCGCCGGGTCGGCCGGCGGCAGTTCATGCGTCGCCTTCAGCACGCCCACTGCTTTCGTGCAGCGGAAACGCTCGGCGAGCATATGCACAAGGGCAGCGTCGATATTGTCGATCGACTGCCGGTATTCCCCCAATTGCTGCTTGACGTTCTGATCGATTGTCATGCCTCAAATCCCTCACTTCTTCTTCGGCAGGCCGGGAAGACCCGGCAGGCCGCCGAGACCCGGAAGGCGTCCGCCGCCCAGACCCGGAAGGCCGCCACCGCCGCCAAGGCCTGGCAGGCTGCCGGGCTTGATGCCGGCGGCTTCGGCCTGCTTGGCAAGCGCTTCCAGCTGCTTCGGATCCATCTTCGACAGGTCGGGCATGCCGCCCATTCCGCCCATGCCGCCAAGACCCATCTTGCCGGCAAGGCCACCCATCATCTGCTTCATCATGCCGCCCTTCTTGCCGCCCATCATCTTCATCATGTCCGCCATCTGGCGATGCATTTTCAGAAGCTTGTTGATGTCGGCGGCATCCGTGCCGGAACCGGCAGCGATGCGCTTCTTGCGGGAGTGCTTGAGAATATCCGGGTTGGCGCGCTCGGCTTTGGTCATCGAGGAGATGATCGCGATCTGGCGGCCGAAAAGCTTGTCGTCGAGGCCGGCGGCGGAGATCTTGTCCTTCATGCCGGCCATGCCGGGCATCATTCCCATGATGCCGCCCATGCCGCCCATCTTCTGCATCTGGCGCAGCTGGTCGGCGAGGTCGTCGAGGTCGAACTTGCCCTTGGCCATCTTGGCGGCCATGGCGGCCGCCCTTTCGGCGTCGATGTTTTCCGCGGCCTTCTCGACAAGCGAGACGATGTCGCCCATGCCGAGGATGCGGTCGGCGACGCGGCGGGGATGGAACTCCTCGAGTTCGCCCATTCTTTCGCCGACGCCGATCAGCTTGATCGGCTTGCCGGTGACGGCGCGCATCGAAAGGGCCGCACCGCCGCGGCCGTCACCGTCCATGCGGGTGAGCACGAGGCCGGTAATGCCGACGCGGTCGTCGAAGTTGCGGGCGAGGTTGACGGCGTCCTGACCGGTCAGCGCATCGGCGACGAGCAGGATTTCGTGCGGATTGGACTTGCGCTTGATCTCCGCCATCTCGATCATCAGCGGCTCGTCGATATGCGTACGGCCGGCGGTGTCGAGGATGACGACGTCATGGCCGCCGAGCTTGGCGGCCTGAACGGCGCGCGCGGCGATATCGGTCGGCGACTGGCCGGCGATGATCGGCAGCGTATCGATGCCGGTCTGGACGCCGAGCTGGCGAAGCTGCTCCTGCGCGGCCGGACGGCGCGTGTCGAGCGAGGCCATCAGGACCTTTTTCTTGTCACGCGTCGCGAGCCGGTTGGCGATCTTGCCGGAGGTGGTGGTCTTGCCGGAGCCCTGCAGGCCCACCATCATGATGACGACGGGGGCGGCGGCGTTGAGGTCGATCGAGACGCCCTCGGAGCCGAGCATCGAGACAAGCTCGTCATGCACCAGCTTCACGACCATCTGGCCGGGCTTGATCGACTTCAGGATTTCCGCGCCGACGGCCTTCTGGCGTACCGCATCGGTGAAGGAACGCACCACTTCCAGCGCCACGTCCGCTTCGAGAAGCGCGCGGCGGACCTCGCGCAGCGCTGCCGAGACATCCGCCTCGGAAAGCGCGCCACGGCCTGTCAGTCCATTCAGAATGGAGCCAAGGCGGTCCTGGAGTGTTTCAAACATCACGTTTTCCTTCTTGTTTCCGATCACGCGGAAACGTCGGTGCTATCTCCGACAAAAACAAGACGCAAAGCCAAAAAGCACCCGAGGGCGCATCGCGCTGTCGGGTGTTGACCTCCGGGATCTCTTTATACCGCTATGGGTCCCGGTCGGTGGCTTCAAGCATTCTCACTTGTCGCAGATGCGCGGCTTAAACAGCAAAGAAGCCGGAAAGTCAAGGATCAGCCGGCAGAGGGCCGCCTGTCACATTTCCGAGAGAGTGCAGTCACGCATTGCAGCGCCTGCGGGCAGGACTTATGTTTTGTCAATGAACCGTCGCAAGTTCCTCAAATGGTCGAGCCTTGGCGCCCTGGCAGCACTTGCCGGCGGCGCCTTTGCAAGCCGCAGCCTTGCCGCCAACCGCTATTATGACGGCCCTGTCAGCGACCATTTCGACGGCACGTACTTCTTCAACCCGGATGGAGAAGAGCCGAACAATTTCTTCGAGCTGTTGCGCTGGCAGTTCGGCGGCGGCCGCGCCGCCTGGCCGGCCGACTGGCCAAGCCCCTTTCCCGCCGCGGTGCCGGCGGCGCGGGTGGCGGGCGATCGCCTCGTCGTGACCATGGCGGGACATGCCGCGCTGCTGATCCAGACCGCGGGCCTCAATATCCTGACGGATCCCGTCTGGAGCGATCGCGCCAGCCCGCTTGCCTTCGCCGGCCCGAAGCGCGTCAATCCGCCGGGCATACGCCTTGCCGACCTGCCGAAGATCGATATCGTGCTCGTCACGCACAACCATTACGACCATCTCGACCTTGCAACGCTGAAGGCGCTCGCCGACCGGGATGGCTGCCGCATCGTCACCCCGCTCGGCAATGACCGGATCATCGCGCCGGCGGTTGGAGATACGCTTGTCACGACGATGGACTGGGGCGGCAACCTTGCCGTGACGGACGGCGTGACCATCCATTGCGAACCCTGCCATCACTGGTCGGCCCGTGGCCTTGGTGATCGTCGCATGGCGCTCTGGGCAGCCTTTCTCATCGAGACGCCGGGCGGAAATGTCTACCACATCGGCGATACCGGCTTTCACCAGGCCATCAACTATCGGGCGGTCCGTGAAAAACACGGTCCCATCCGTCTCGCCAATCTGCCCTTCGGCGCTTACGAGCCGCGCTGGTTCATGCGTCCGCAGCATCAGAATCCGCTCGAGGCGGTGCAGGGGATGGCAGCATGTGGCGCCGCCTACGTCGCCGGCCATCATTGGGGCACGTTCCGGTTGACCAACGAAGGCATAGACGAGCCGCTGGCGGCCCTTGTGGCCGCGCTCGATGCGGCCGGGATCGAGCGCGAACGCTTCCGGGCGCTCAGGCCCGGAGAGGTCTTCGAGGTTCCCGCCGCCGCCGTCTGACGCGCCGGCGTGCAAGGCACTGGAAATCCGCGGACTTTTCCGCCATATACGCCGCAACGGGCCCCTCTGGCCCAATCGGGCAGACGTGATGACGAAGACGGTCGATTTCGCGAAGATGAACGGGCTGGGAAACAAGATCCTGGTCGTGGACATGCGTGGGCGCGGCGATGTCGTGACGCCGGCCGCCGCGATTGCGCTGAACAGCGATCCCGACACCGGTTTCGACCAGATCATGGCCGTGCACGACCCGAGGGTCGAGGGCACGGACGCCTTTATCGATATTCTCAATTGCGACGGCACGAAGGCGCAGGCCTGCGGCAACGGCACGCGCTGCGTCGTGCAGGCGCTCGCCGCCGAAACGGGCAGGAAGGTCTTCACCTTCCAGACGGTCGCAGGGATCCTCAACGCCGTGGAGCATGAGGACGGTACGATCTCCGTCGACATGGGCAAGCCGGTCTTCGCGTGGGACCGCATCCCGCTTGCGGAAGAGTTCTTCGACACGAGCCGCATCGAATTGCAGATCGGGCCGATCGATGCGCCGGTGCTGCATTCGCCCGCCGCCATGTCGATGGGCAATCCGCACGCCATCTTCTGGGTCGACCGTGACCCGATGACGTTCGATCTCGACCGGTTCGGCCCGTTGCTCGAAAGCCACCCGATGTTCCCGGAAAAGGCCAATATCACGCTGGCGCACGTCACCTCGCCGACGGCTATGACGACGCGGACCTGGGAGCGCGGCGCGGGGCTGACGCTCGCCTGCGGCTCGGCTGCCTGCGCGGCCGGCGTCAGCGGCGCACGCACCGGGCGCACCGGCCGCAAGGTCGCCATCACCGTTGCCAGCAGCCCCAATCGCGGCACGCTGACGATCGACTGGCGCGACGACGACCATGTCGTCATGACGGGACCTGCCGAATGGGAATGGTCCGGCACGCTCGATCCCGCAACCGGGGCCTTCCGCCGGGACGACGCCCAGGCGTCCGCCCTTTGAGCGGCGTCACGGTCATAACCTTCGGCTGTCGGCTCAACACCTACGAATCGGAAGTGATGCGCGCCGAAGCCGAGAAGGCGGGGCTCAACAATGCCGTGCTGGTGAACACCTGCGCCGTGACGGGCGAGGCGGTGCGCCAGGCCCGCCAGGCGATACGCCGCGCGCGGCGCGACAATCCGCATGCCCGCATCATCGTCACCGGCTGCGCCGCGCAGACGGAAAGCGCAACCTTTGCCGACATGGCGGAGGTGGATGCGGTGCTAGGCAACGAGGAGAAGCTGAAAAGCGCCTCCTATCGCGCGCTGCCGGATTTCGGCGTCTCGGCGGAAGAGAAGCTCCGCGTCAACGACATCATGAGCGTGCGGGAAACCGCGCCGCAGATGGTGCGCCTGATCGACGGGCATGTCCGCGCCTTCGTGCAGGTGCAGAACGGCTGCGACCACCGTTGCACCTTCTGCATCATCCCCTACGGTCGGGGCAATTCCCGCTCGGTGCCGATGGGTGCTGTGGTCGACCAGGCGCGAAAACTGGTCGAGAGCGGCTATGTGGAGATCGTGCTGACCGGGGTTGACGCGACCAGCTATGGCGGCGACCTGCCGGGCGCGCCGAGCCTCGGCCAGCTCGCCAGGACGCTGCTGAAGCAGGTGCCGGAAATCCGCCGCCTGCGTCTCTCCTCGATCGACAGCATCGAGGCGGACGAGCACCTGTGGGACCTGATTGCCGACGAGCCGCGCTTCATGCCGCATCTGCATCTTTCGCTGCAGCACGGCGACGACATGATCCTCAAGCGCATGAAGCGCCGCCATTCGAGCAGCGAGGCGCTGGCCTTCTGCGCCCGGGCGCGCGCCCTGCGGCCGGAAGCGAGCTTTGGCGCGGACATGATCGCCGGCTTTCCGACGGAAACGGAAGAGATGTTCGAGAACGCCGCGCGGCATGCGCAGGAGTGCGGCATCGCGCATCTGCACGTCTTTCCCTACAGCCCGCGCCCCGGCACGCCGGCTGCGCGCATGCCCCAGCTTGACCGGGCCCTGGTCAAGGAGCGCGCTGGCCGCCTGCGCGAGACTGGAAAGAGACTGCACGAGGCCCATCTCGCTTCCATGATCGGGCGAGAGGAGATGATCCTCGTGGAGAACAACGGCTTCGCCCACACGGAAAACTTCACGCTCGTCGACGCCACGGGCCTGAAACCTCGCGACCTTGTGCCGGTGACGATCACCGGACACAATGGAAAGAACCTGACGATGCGGCCAGTGATCGCTCCTGCCACCGCCACGCAACGCAACTAGCGGATACCTTTCATGGCTCTGGGCTTCATCAAGAAGATTTTTACATTCGGAAAAGACCCGGCGGCCGAGCCGAAGCCGGAGGCGGTGACGCCTGCCATCGAGCCGCAGGTGAGCGAGCCGGCGCACGAGGCGGCGGTCGAGGCCCCGATAGCCATCCCGCAAACCACCATGGTCGAGGAGCGCGACGCGCTGCTTGACGAGGCGGAAGCCGCCAATCCGGAAGCCGACTACCACATTTCCGAGGATGTCGAGCCGGAGATCTATCCGCTGCCGCACGCGCCAGTCCTGCCGGTCGCCAAAGATCCGGTAGCGCCGGTTGAAATGGAAACCGCCGGCGGACCGGCCGGCGACGAAGACGCTCCCGAACTGGAGGCCGAGCCGGAGCCGGTGGAAGAGACCGTCGAGGAAGAGACGGTCGCAGTCGTAGACGAGATTGCCGAACCGGACGAGGAAATCGCACCGCTCGAGGAGGCTGCGCCGGAAGAGACCGCCGCCGGGATCGAGGACCCCGTTCTCGCCGAGGCCATCCGCGCCGAGCCGCCGGAGGAAGCGCCTGTCCTGCCGAAGGGCTTTGCCAGCGCCGGAAGCGAAACCCTGGAAGAAGCCGCCCCGGCAGCGCAGCCGAAGCGCACCTGGTTCCAGCGCCTGCGCGACGGGCTTTCGCGCACCTCCTCGCAGCTTACCGGGCAGATCACCAGCCTCTTCACCAAGCGCAAACTCGACGACGATACGCTGCAGGATCTTGAAGACCTCCTGATCCAGGCCGATCTCGGCGTCGAAACGGCGCTGCGCATCACCGATACGCTCGCTGCCGAGCGCTATGGCAAGGACGTGACCGGCGCGGACGTCTCGCGCATCATGGCGAGCGAAATCACCAAGGTCCTCTCGCCGGTCGCCAAGCCGCTGGCGCTCGACCTCAATCATAAGCCGCATGTCATCCTCGTCGTCGGCGTCAACGGCACCGGCAAGACGACGACGATCGGCAAGCTCGCGGCCAAGCTTTCGGGCGCGGGCCTCAAGGTCATGCTCGCCGCCGGCGACACGTTCCGCGCCGCCGCCATCGAGCAGCTGAAGATCTGGGCGGACCGCACCGGCTCCGACATCGTCTCCTCCAAGCTCGGCGCCGATGCGGCCGGTCTTGCCTACGAGGCCTATGAGCAGGCCAAGCTGAAGAAGAGCGACGTGCTGATCGTCGATACGGCCGGTCGCCTGCAGAACAAGACGGAACTGATGGCGGAACTGGAAAAGATCGTGCGCGTGCTCGGCAAGCTCGATCCTGACGCGCCGCACACCGTTCTCCAGACGCTCGACGCCACCACCGGCCAGAACGCGATGAACCAGGTCGAGATTTTCCGCAACGTTGCGGGTGTAACGGGCCTGATCATGACAAAATTGGACGGTACGGCCCGCGGCGGCATCCTTGTGGGCATCGCCGCCAAGCACAAGCTGCCGGTCTATTTCATCGGTGTCGGCGAAGGGATCGACGATCTCGAACCCTTCGAGGCCAAGGATTTCGCGGAAGCGATTGCAGGAGTACAGGCATGAGCAAGGCAACGCTGGACGCCCCGGCCAAGGCGGAGGAGAAGGTCAGCCCCTTCCTCAAGATGGTGCTGGAGCTTGGCCCTCTCGTCGTCTTCTTCTTCGCCAATTCCCGCGGCGAATGGCTGGCCTCGCAATTTCCGGTTCTTGCCGAAATGGGGGGCCCGATCTTCATCGCCACCGGCCTCTTCATGGCGGCGACCGCCACGGCCCTCATCGTCTCCTGGATCCTCACCCGCACGCTGCCGATGATGCCGCTGATTTCCGGCATCGTCGTCTTCGTCTTCGGCGCGCTGACGCTCTGGCTGCAGAACGATACCTTCATCAAGATGAAGCCGACCATCGTCAACACACTGTTCGGTGCGATCCTTCTCGGCGGCCTGCTGTTCGGCAAGTCCCTGCTCGGTTACGTATTCCACGCAGCCTTCCGGCTGGATGACGAGGGCTGGCGCAAGCTGACGCTGCGCTGGGGCCTGTTCTTCATCGTGCTCGCGGTGATGAACGAAGTGGTCTGGCGCAATTTCTCGACGGACTTCTGGGTCGCCTTCAAGGTCTGGGGCACCATGCCCATCACCATACTCTTCACGCTCTCGCAGATGCCGCTGATCATGCGTCATGCGATCGAGGTCCCGGAGGAGAGCAAGGCGCCCTGAAGTGCTGATCGGCACGCCTTGCATGTCTTGCCGCAATCAATCGTGATAACCCTCGTTCATTGACGTTTTTGCCTACTTGTGCGCATTGTTGCCCAATCGTGCATGATTTGGTTTGATCAATGTCCATACAGGATCTACTTCTCGGGGAACGGCAGGACCTCATCCGCGCGCGGCTCGACCTTTCGGGGCGGGTCATTGCGGCGGAACTGGCGCAGGAACTCGGCGTGTCGGAGGATACGATCCGGCGGGACCTGCGCGAGATGGCGGCGTCCGGCCTGTGCCGCCGCGTCTATGGCGGGGCGCTGCGTATTTCCCACACGACCACGACGATGAACGAGCGCATGGCAGCCGGCGGCGAGCGCAAGGCGGCGCTGGCGCGCACGGCGGCAGGGCTCATTCCTGCGGGCGTCACCGTTTTCCTCGATGCCGGCAGCACGAACCTTGCGCTCGCCCGCGCGCTACCCGCCGGCAGCGATCTCACCGTCGCGACCAATGCGCCGGCCATCGCCGCTGCGCTGCTCGAACGCGACATTGCGACGATCCAGCTCGGCGGACTGATCGATCCGCGTGTCGGCGGCGCCATCGGCGCCAAGGCGATGCGCGACGCCGAAGCCTTCCGCCCCGATATCCTCGTGCTCGGCGTCTGCGCCATGGACGCGGAGGCCGGCGTGACCGCCGATGCATTCGAGGATGCGGAGTTCAAGCGCTTCCTCGCCTCGCGCGCAAGGACAGTGCTCGTGGCGGTCACCAATGACAAGCTTTCCACCGCCGCCCCCTATTCGGTCGTGCCGCTCTCGCGCATTGCGCACGCCGTCATCGAGGCGGATGCGGACGAAACAGAGGCCGCCGCATTGACGGCGGCCGGCATCGAAACATTACGCGCCGGCTGAATGCCCCGGCTACACGACGCTGCGAAACGGATATCCCATGACGACGCCTGAAAACGCCCTTGCCGGCAAATCCTTTGCCAAGACCTATTTCCCGTCGACGCGGCTTGCCGTTTCCGGCCTCTTCCTGCTCAACGGCACGTTTGCCGGCGCCTGGGCGCCGAAGATCCCGGAATTCGCGAGCCGCCTGGGGCTCACCGAATCCGGGCTCGGCCTGATGATCATGTGCTTTGGCATCGGCTCGCTCATCCTGATGCCGATCGCCGGCATCCTGATCGCCCATTACGGGACGACGCGCACGGTGAAGGGGGCGACGATCCTCTTTCTCTCGACCCTGCTGCTTCTGTCGCTTGCGCCGACGATCCCTCTCGGCGCCATTGCCATTTTCTTCTTCGGTGGCCTGATGGGCGCGATGGACGTCGCCATGAACGGCAATGCCGTCGAGGTGGAGAAGTCCATGCGCCGGGCGATCATGTCGTCCTGCCATGCCTTCTGGAGCCTCGGCGCGTTCATCGGCGCGACGACCGGAGGCTTCCTCATGGCGACGCTGGGCGTGATGGGCCATGCCGCGCTGCTGACCGTGGCCGGAGCGGCGATGCTCCTCTTCATCTGGCCGCGCGTCCTGCACGATGCGCCGCATCCGAGCGAGGAGCGCCAGAAGGTGCGCCTGCCGATGACGCCGCTGCCCTGGCTGATCGGCATCATGGCGCTGTTCTGCATGGTGCCGGAAGGCGCGATCCTCGACTGGGGTGCGCTCTACATGCGCGACGAACTGGGTGCGTCGCTGGCGCTTTCCGGCTTTGCCTTCGGTGCGTTCTCGCTGACCATGGCCGTCATGCGCTTTGCCGGCGATCATGTGCGCGACCGTTTTGGCGCGGTGAAGACGCTGCGCTTCTGCACGGTCATGGCGATCATCGGCATGGTCGTCGCGGGCACGGCGCCGAACGCCTATGTGGCGATGGTGGGCTTTGCGATCTGCGGCATCGGTATTTCCAACATGGTGCCGATCGCTTTCTCCGCGGCCGGCAACCTGCCGGGCTTCGCGCAGGGCGTGGCGCTCTCGGTGACGACGGTGATGGGCTATTCCGGTTCGCTCTTTGCGCCCTCCGTCATCGGCTTCATCGCCGAGCATACCGGCTTCGCGCTGATCTTCGCCCTTCTGCCGCTGCTTTTCATCGTCGTGCTGCTGCTGTCGCACCATGCGGTGCATGCGGATGTACGCGATCGGAATTGAGGCACTTGCGCATGCGCGGTGATCAAATCGTCGCGCGTTCCGGCGCTTGCAGTTGACAAGCCACATTTCCTGATCCACCTGAGGGCAAAGGCCGCGCGCCCCAAGCGGCGCGGCCGCTTTTCGAGCAAGAGGCTCCAAAAATGTCCTTCTCCTTCGACTTTGAACCGAAACCACGGCGCCAGTCCGTCGGTGTCGATGTCGGCGGCGTGCTTGTCGGCGGCGGCGCGCCGGTTGTCGTGCAGTCGATGACGAACACCGATACGGCGGATATCGACGGGACGGTGGCCCAGGTGGCCGCGCTCCACCACGCCGGCTCCGAGATCGTCCGCATCACGGTCGACCGTGACGAGAGCGCGGCGGCGGTGCCGAAAATCCGCGAGCGCCTGCTCCGCCTCGGCCTCGACGTGCCGTTGGTCGGCGACTTCCACTATATCGGCCACAAGCTGCTGGCCGATCATCCGGCCTGCGCCGAGGCGCTGGCGAAATACCGCATCAATCCCGGCAATGTCGGCTTCAAGGACAAGAAGGACCGGCAGTTCGCCGCGATCGTCGAGACGGCGATCCGCCACGACAAGCCGGTGCGTATCGGCGTCAACTGGGGCTCGCTCGACCAGGAGCTGTTGACGCGGCTGATGGACCAGAACCAGGACAAGGGCTTTCCACTGACGGCCCAGCAGGTGATGCGCGAAGCGATCTGCCAGTCGGCGCTGCTGTCGGCGGAACTGGCCGAGGAGATCGGCCTGCCGCGCGACCACATCATCCTGTCCGCCAAGGTTTCCAACGTGCAGGATCTCATCGCCGTCTACGCGATGCTGTCGGCGCGCTCCGACCATGCGCTGCATCTCGGCCTGACCGAAGCCGGCATGGGCACGAAGGGGGTCGTTGCCTCCTCCGCCTCGCTCGCCATCCTCATGCAGCAGGGCATTGGCGATACGATCCGCATCTCGCTGACGCCGGAGCCCGGCGGCGACCGCACCCGCGAGGTGCAGGTGGCGCAGGAGCTGTTGCAGGTCATGGGCTTCCGCCAGTTCATTCCGGTGGTTGCCGCTTGTCCGGGTTGCGGGCGCACGACCTCGACCGTCTTCCAGGAACTCGCCCAGAAGATCCAGGACGATATCCGCAAGAACATGCCGGTCTGGCGCGAGAAATATCCGGGTGTCGAAGGTCTGAAGGTCGCCGTCATGGGCTGTATCGTCAACGGGCCGGGCGAAAGCAAGCATGCCGATATCGGCATCTCGCTGCCGGGCACCGGGGAACTCCCCATCGCGCCGGTCTATGTCGACGGCAAGAAGGCGATGACGCTGCGCGGCACCGATATCGCCGGCGAATTCGAGGCGCTGGTCAACGACTATATCGAGAAGCGCTACGGCCGGGATCAGGCCGCCGCCGAGTAAGCTTTTGGGCGGCGCGGCTCAAAGCCGCGTCGTCAGCAGCTTGAAGCCGGCAAAGGCGAAGAAGGCGGCCATGATGCCCTCGATGGCGCGGCGCGCCTTCAGGTAGGCCCGGTGCACGGGGCCGAGCGAGAAGACCAGCGCGAAGCCGAGGAAGACGGCAATCCCGATCAGCATGCAGCCGCCGATGAAGGCCGCCATGACGCCGCCGGGTGCGCCGGGCGGCATGCCGAGCGATGTCAGCATGATCCAGTTGAAGATCGCCTTCGGATTGGTGATGTGGATGCCGAGGCCCTTCAGATATTGCCGTCGCAGCGAGAGCGGCGGCATGGCGGCCATCTGTGCGCGGTAGGCCGCCTCGCTCCTGCGCGCAGCGCGCCAGGCGTTCCAGGCGAGCCACAGGAGGTAGCAGCCGCCGACGATCTTCAGCACGACGAGCGCTTCGCCATAGGTGCGGATGAGGGCGGACAGGCCGGATGCCGTGAGAATGGCCCAGACATAGGAGCCCGTCAGCACGCCGGAGGCGAGCGCCAGCCCGGAGCGCCGGCCCTGGCTGATGGAGGTGGCGATGATGGCGATGATCGCCGGCCCCGGCGCGGCCGTGGCGATGAAGTAGGCCGTCCAGGCGACGGCGAGCTGGGGCAGGTAGGGCGTAAGATCGGTCATGGAGCACCCGCGGATATTCGCGGACCATAACCCATCGCTTTTTACGCTCCAAGCGGGGGAATTGCACCACATGTCCCTCTCCCGCGCCCGAAGAAATGGGCGGCCGGAAAGGGGATGGCGGCAGGTTTCGTCCTAGAGGATATCCTCGATGGCCGCGATCAGGCGGTTGCATTCCTCCGGCGTGCCCATGGTGATGCGCAGGAAATCGGAAATGCGGGGCTTGGCGAAGTGGCGCACCAGCACGGCGCGCTCGCGCAGACCCTTGGCCAGCGCCTCGCCGCTATGGGCCGGATGGCGGGCGAAGACGAAGTTCGCCTGCGAAGGCAGCACCTCGAAGCCGCGCTGGCGCAGCGCCCCGGTGACCCGTTCGCGCGTTTCGATGACCTTGCCCCGCGCTTCGTCGAACCAGGCGCGGTCGTCGATGGCGGCAGCCGCGCCGGCCTGGGCGACCCGGTCGAGCGGATAGGAGTTGAAGCTGTCCTTGACGCGTTCCAGCGCGTCGATCAGCGGGCGCTGGCCGATGGCGTAGCCGACACGCAGCCCCGCCAGCGAACGGGATTTCGACAGCGTGTGGATGACCAGCAGGTTGTCGTATTTCTTCGTCAGCGGGATCGCGCTCTCGCCGCCGAAGTCGATATAGGCCTCGTCGATGACCACCGGCTGGTCCGGATGATCGGCAACGAGTTTTTCGATTGCCGAAAGCGGCAGGCCGATACCGGTCGGGGCGTTCGGATTCGGCAGGATGATCGCGCCGGCGGGGCGGTCATAGTCTGAAAGGGCGATGGTGAAATCGTCCATCAGCGGGATTTCGACGGCCTCGATGCCGAAGAGGCGGCAATAGGTCGGGTAGAAGCTGTAGGTGATATCAGGGTAGAGCAGCGGCTTGTCGTGCTTGAGCAGCGCGACGAAAGCGTGCGCCAGCACCTCGTCCGAACCGTTGCCGACAAAAACCTCATCCGCATCGACGCCGTGGAAGCGGGCGATCGACTGGCGCAAGGCGAGTGCGCTGGGGTCGGGGTAGAGCTTCAGGCTGTCGGCGACGGCGGCCTGCATCGCGGCGATGGCCTTCGGCGAGGGGCCGTAGGGGTTTTCGTTGGTGTTCAGCTTGATGAGGTTGGGAATGCGCGGCTGCTCGCCTGCGACATAGGGCTTGAGCGTGGCGACGATCGGCGACCAGAATTTGCTCATGGCGTCAGTTCCTGCGATTTGCAATGAAATGGGCGGTTTCGATGAGAATACCGGCCCGATGGCTGAACGGCGCAAGAAGCGCCTCGGCCTCCATGACAAGTCCCTTGAGACGGTTTTCCGCCCAAGCCTGGCCGCGGCGGGAAACGAGCGTCGCCTTGCCGCGCTCGGCGTCCTTGCCGGTCGCCTTGCCCATGGTCGCGCTATCGGCGGTGAGATCGAGCAGGTCGTCGGCGATCTGGAAGGCGAGGCCGACGGTTTCGCCATAGCGGCGGAGCGTCTGCCGCTCATCCTGCGGGGCGCCCGCGATGATCGCGCCGGCCTCGCAGGCAAAACGCAGCAGCGCGCCCGTCTTCATAGCCTGGAGCGTGACGATGTCGTCCTCCTCCGGCGCAGCGTTTTCCGCCATGAGGTCGAGCGCCTGGCCGCCCGCCATGCCGCCGATGCCGGCGGCGCGGGCAAGCGCCAGCACCAGCGCCGTCTTGGTGGCGTCGGGAAGACGCGTCTCGGGCGCAGCGACAATGTCGAAGGCGAGCGTCAGCAGGGTGTCGCCGGCAAGGATTGCGGCGGCTTCGTCGAAGGCGATGTGCACCGTCGGCTGGCCGCGGCGAAGGTCGTCGTCGTCCATGGCCGGCAGGTCGTCGTGGACGAGCGAGTAGCAATGGATGCATTCGAGCGCGGCGCCGATGCGCAGCGCCGTCTCGCGTTCCACATCCGGGAACATGGCTGCCGATTCGATGACGAGGAAAGGGCGCAGCCGCTTGCCGCCGTTGAGCACGCCGTGGCGCATGGCGGCGAGCAGTCGTTCGGGCCGTGCGATCTCGTCCGACTGCAAATTCGCCGACAGCAGGTCGGTGAGCAGCGTCTCCACCGCTTCGGCATTGGTCCTCAGGAGGGACTGGAATTCCTGGTAACGTTCGCTCATGGCCGCTCTTTGGCATGGGCTCCCCGGTGAAGCAACGGTAATGCCTGGACTGCTTCAAAGAATCGCGCCGCAGACTGGTTTTTGAAGAGCCGGGACGGTATGAAGGCGCAACGACGGAAGGACGGACGCCGGCTCTTGGACATCGTACCGGAAACACGGGCAGACATGGAGGTTGCAACCGGTGAGAGGGGCGGCGGGATGAGCCGGCTTCGCCGGAGCTGGCGACGCATCGTTCTTGCCCTCCTGGCGTTCGTCGCACTGCCCTATGTGCTGATCCTCCTCTATACGGTGGAGTTCGTCCGCCCGGTTTCGACGCTGATGCTGCGCGACCTCGTGCTCCTGCGCGGCTACGACAGGCAATGGGTGGAGTTCGAGGAGATTTCTCCCAATCTCGTGCAGGCGGTCATGATGTCCGAGGACGGTCAGTTCTGTCGCCATTCGGGCGTCGACTGGGGCGAGATGCGGGCCGTCGTGAGCGAGGCACTGGCCGGCGAACAGACGCGCGGCGCGAGCACCATCCCGATGCAGACGGCCAAGAACCTCTTCCTGTGGAACGGCCGCTCCTTCCTGCGCAAGGTGATGGAGATGCCGCTCGCGGTGGTGGCGGATTTCGTCTGGAGCAAGCAGCGACTGATGGAAATCTACCTCAACATCGCCGAATGGGGGCCGGGCATCTACGGCATCGAGGCCGCCGCGCAGCACCATTTCAACATACCGGCCGCAAAACTGTCGCGCCGGCAGGCCGCCCTTCTCGCCGTCTCGCTGCCCAATCCCTATGAGCGGAATGCCGGAAATCCGGGGAACGGCCTGCAGCGCCTTGCCCGTCTCATCGAGCGGCGGGCGAGCCGGTCGGGCGAATATATCAGGTGCCTTTATGATTGAGTTCATGGGTTTTCATTGGTGTTGCCGCCGGTGAACGCTTAGGGTCCAGGCCTCGCAAGGAGCAAGAAATGTCGGACCTCGTCCTCTATGTCGGCAACAAGAACTATTCCTCCTGGTCCTTTCGGCCGTGGATCGCGCTGGAAGCGGCGGGCGTGCCCTTCACGGACCGGGTGATCCCCTTCGATTTTGCCGCCGGCAACCCGGAATTCCGCAAGATTTCGCCGACGGGCCGAGTGCCGGTTCTGCATCATGGCGAAGTGCGGGTCTGGGAATCGCTCGCCATCATCGAATATGCCGCCGACCTTTTCCCCGATGCCGGCATCTGGCCGAAGGACCGCGCTCTGCGGGCCGAGGCGCGGGCGATCTCGATGGAGATGCTGTCTGGCTTCGGTGCGCTGCGCAATGCCTGCCCGATGAACATCCGCCGCAAGCCGGGCGCGATCGATTTGCCGGAGGGCGTGCGGGGCGACGTGACGCGGATCGAAACGCTCTGGAAGGCGGCGCTTGCGCGCTCCGGCGGGCCGTTCCTGTTCGGCGCCTTCTCGGCGGCCGACGCCATGTATGCACCGGTCGTCAATCGTCTGGAGGCCTATTGCCTGACGCAGGACGAGGTCGTATTGGCCTACATGGCGCGCATGAAGGCGCATCCGGCCTGGCAGAAATGGCAGGCGGCCGCGCTTGCCGAACCGTGGATCGTGCCGGAAGACGAGGTCTGAGCCTGGATTCGAAAAAATCAGGCCGGGGACTGGTCAAGCGGGGTTTTGCCATGTATAAGCCCGCCAAATTTCCGAGATAAAGACATGTCTTTGTCGGCCATTCGGTGGCCTTCGGATGTGTTCGCCCGATAAGTGGAGTTAGTGAAATGGCTGTACCAAAAAGAAAAACGAGCCCGTCCAAGCGCGGTATGCGCCGTTCCGCAGACGCTCTGAAGGGTTCGACCTACATCGAAGACAAGAACTCGGGCGAACTGCGCCGTCCGCACCACATCGACCTGAAGACCGGCATGTACCGCGGTCGCCAGGTTCTGACGCCGAAGGAAAGCGCATAATCTGCGTTTTCGGCATCAGCTGAGATCAAGGGCCGGTTTGACCGGCCCTTTTCTTTTCAGGCTATCTGCATCCTTCCGGCATCCGCGACATTTTCTTGTGCCGATTCTTCGGTTAAGACGGCCGGAACGCCGCCATGCGAGAGCGGCCCAGGGAGTTCTCCATGCTTTTGGCCATACCGCTGCTGATCATTCCGTTCGCCCTTTACAACCTCGCCATGACCGGGCTGTTCGGTGACGGCGGCGTTGCCGTGCTCGACAGCGAGGTGATGGCGGTCAACATGCTGTCCGGCACGACCTGGACGATGGCCTTCGGCGACCTGCTCATCTTGATCGCGCTCGTGCTGCTCTTCGTTGAAATCCTCAAGGCCACGCGGCCGGGCTCGCGGGCGCTCCTCGATCACATGCTGTCGATGGTGCTGTTCGTGGTGTTTCTCGTCGAATTCCTGCTGGTGCAGGGCGCGGCGACGCAAATCTTCTTCATCCTGATGACGATCACGTTCATCGACGTCATCGCAGGCTTTGCGGTCTCTATCCGCACGGCGAGCCGGGATCTCTCGATCGGGCTCTGAAGGCGCGGGGTGTCCCCGCGCCGTCCCATCCTTTCGTTCGGCCGGCCTTTCAGCCCAGCCCGCCCTAGCTCAAATTGTCGAGCTTGGTCTGGAGCGCGCGCAGCTGCTCCTTCAGTTCGTCGAGATCCTTCGCCTCGGCCTTGCGGGGCTCCTTCGCCGGCGCAGCATTGGCGAAGGGCGAGAACATCTTCATCGCCTGCTGGAACATTTCCGTGTTGCGCCGCACCGTCTCCTCGACGAGCTGCATCGGCACCTGCAGGTTCTTGCCGATCGGCGTGTCGCCGAAGGTCTTGTTGATCTGCTCGCGCATCTGGCTCTGCTGGTCGGTGAAAGCCTGCATCGAGTGCTCGAGATAGCTCGGCACCACCATCTGCATCTGGTCGCCGTAGTAGGAAATCAGCTGGCGGAGAAAGGAGATCGGCAGCAGCGTGTTGCCGGTCTTGGATTCCTGCTCGAAGATGATCTGCGTCAGGACGGAATGGGTGATGTCATCGCCGGATTTCGCGTCCTGCACGGTGAATTCCTCGCCCTTCTTCACCATGACCGCGAGATCGTCGAGCGTCACATAGGTGCTCGTGCCCGTATTGTAGAGCCGCCGGTTGGCGTATTTCTTGATGACGATCTGCCCGTCGTTCTTGGCCATTAGGGTCTCCTCATCCCCGTGTTCCTGTTTCTTTTTTGGTTCCGGGGAGTATCCGCAAAAAGATACCTGCTGACAATCGAATTGTGCGATGCGGCGAGGAATGCTGCGCAACATGGATTTTCATGCTGCACGCCTCCGCGATGAAATTTTAGCGGCATCGGATATCCCGTTTGACTCTCCCCTTCCGCTTTGCCAGTTTTGATTTCGGGAGAACCGCCGGGCTCGCGCCGTTCGCGTGCTGAACCCGGTTCCAGGGCCGGCCGCAAGGTCGCCAGAATTGAGGAAATACACCATGAGCACCCCGTCCATCGTCATTGCCAGCGCCGCCCGCACCGCGGTCGGATCCTTCAACGGAGCCTTTGCCAACACGCCTGCCCACGAGCTCGGCGCGTCGGTCATCTCGGCGGTTCTGGAGCGCGCGGGCGTTGAAGCGGGCGAAGTGAACGAGGTGATCCTCGGCCAGGTTCTGCAGGCCGGCGAGGGCCAGAACCCGGCCCGCCAGGCCGCCATGAAGGCCGGCCTGCCGCAGGAGGCGACGGCCTGGGGCATGAACCAGCTCTGCGGTTCGGGCCTGCGCGCCGTAGCGCTCGGCATGCAGCAGATCGCAACGGGTGATGCCGGCATCATCGTTGCCGGCGGCATGGAATCCATGTCGATGGCGCCGCACTGCGCGCATCTGCGCGGCGGCGTGAAGATGGGCGACTTCAAGATGATCGACACGATGATCAAGGATGGTCTGACCGACGCCTTCTACGGCTACCACATGGGCATCACCGCCGAGAATGTCGCCAGGCAGTGGCAGCTTTCGCGCGATGAGCAGGACGCTTTCGCCGTCTCCTCGCAGAACAAGGCCGAGGCCGCCCAGAAGGAAGGCCGCTTCAGGAACGAGATCGTCCCCTTCATCGTCAAGGGCCGCAAGGGTGACGTCACCGTCGATTCCGATGAATATATCCGCCATGGCGCGACGCTCGAATCGATGGCCAAGCTCCGTCCGGCCTTCGACAAGGAAGGCACAGTGACGGCGGCCAACGCTTCCGGCCTCAATGACGGCGCGGCTGCCGCGCTGCTGATGAGCGAAGCGGAAGCTTCCCGCCGCGGCATCCAGCCGCTTGCCCGCATCGTTTCCTGGGCCACGGCCGGCGTCGATCCGAAGATCATGGGCACCGGCCCGATCCCGGCGTCCCGCAAGGCGCTTGAACGCGCCGGCTGGAAGATCGGCGACCTCGACCTCGTCGAGGCCAACGAGGCCTTCGCCGCGCAGGCCTGCGCGGTCAACAAGGACCTCGGCTGGGATCCCTCGATCGTCAACGTCAATGGCGGCGCCATCGCCATCGGTCACCCGATCGGCGCGTCCGGCGCCCGCATCCTCAACACGCTCCTCTTCGAGATGAAGCGCCGCGGCGCCTCGAAGGGCCTTGCCACGCTTTGCATCGGCGGCGGCATGGGCGTGGCGATGTGCATCGAGAGCCTCTGAGCATCGGCCTGCACGCTGCTTTGCCATGACCTGCCGCCGGCGGGGCGACGGGTCGACCCAAAAACAGAACAAGGGGAGTGAGCCACATGAGCAGGGTAGCATTGGTAACGGGCGGATCGCGGGGCATCGGCGCGGCCATTTCGGTCGCGCTGAAGGCCGCCGGATACAAGGTGGCCGCGAACTATGCCGGCAATGACGACGCCGCCAACGCGTTCAAGGAGGAAACCGGAATCCCGGTCTACAAATGGGACGTTTCGAGCTACGAAGCCTGTGTCGAGGGGATCGGCAAGGTCGAGGCCGATCTCGGCCCGGTGGATATCCTCGTCAACAATGCGGGCATCACCCGCGACGCGATGTTCCACAAGATGACCCCGGACCAGTGGGGGGCGGTGGTCAACACGAACCTTACCGGCCTCTTCAACATGACCCATCCGGTCTGGTCCGGCATGCGGGACCGCAGCTTCGGCCGTGTTGTCAACATCTCCTCCATCAATGGCCAGAAGGGCCAGATGGGCCAGGCGAACTATTCCGCCGCCAAGGCCGGCGACCTCGGCTTCACCAAGTCACTCGCCCAGGAAGGCGCCGCCAAGGGCATTACGGTCAATGCGATCTGCCCCGGCTATATCGGCACGGAAATGGTCCGCGCCATCCCGGAAAAAGTGCTGAACGAACGGATCATCCCGCAGATCCCGGTCGGCCGGCTTGGCGAGCCGGAGGAAATCGCCCGCATCGTCGTCTTCCTCGCCTCTGATGATGCCGGTTTCATCACCGGTTCGACGATCTCGGCCAATGGCGGCCAGTTTTTCGTCTGACGCGAACCGAAGACAGGGAACACGGCGCCTTCGGGCGCCGTTTTCATAGGATCGGACTGGAAGGAGAGGGCGTCATGAAACAGGAAAAGCTGACCGAAGAGGCAATCGGCGAGGCGCTGGCGGCGCTTGACGGCTGGAGCCGCTCGGACGACGGCATCGCCATCGAGAAGCGCTACAAGTTCAAGACCTTCCGCGAGGCCTTCGGCTTCATGACCGAAGGTGCGCTGGCGGCGGAGAAGTTCAACCACCATCCCGAATGGTTCAATGTCTACAATCGCGTCGACGTGCGGCTGACCAATCACGATGCCGGCGGTCTCACCGAACTCGACTTCAAGCTGGCGGGTGCGATGGAGAGGGCGGCGGCCTTGCGCACGAACAGTTGACGGGATGTGAAGGCGCCCCCATATGATTTGCGCCGGGCTATGCCGGCGCTGCCGCCCAAGGGAGGCCCTGCATGGATGATGTGAAGATCGGCGAGATCCTTCTGCCGGGGGACGAAGACGAACAGGAGCGCCAGACCCGGCGCGTCAAGAAGCGGTTCTGGCCGGTTTTGAAGCGCGCCATGCGGCAGGTTCCGTTCTCCCGAGACCTCGTCGCCGCCTATTATTGCGCGTTCGATCCCCGCACGCCGATGAAGGTGCGCGGCATCCTGCTCGCGGCGCTCGCCTATTTCGTCCTGCCGCTCGACGGCATACCGGACGTCCTGATGCTCGTAGGCTTTTCCGACGATATTGCCGTGCTGACGGCAGCCTTTGCGGCCATCCGCGGCCATATCCGCGACGACCACTATGTGGCGGCCGACAAGGCCCTGGCGGAAGAACCGGACATGCAACCGGCCCGCTAGCCCGGCTGTCGGTTCGGCCCGCGCAAATGCGGGTCAAATTCTCGCCCTATTCCTTGTGCCATTAGAAGCTTCGACGGGTTCTATCTCACCAACTGGGGACTGGGCACGCCCGCCTTTCATTTTAAAGGCAGCGGCGTAATTCTGACGCATATTCGTCCCGGTGCGGCGTGGAAGACCTTTGTAAAATGCTCGTATGTTGACGGTTTGGTAACCTGGATTAAGTCAAAATAAATCAAATTGTCATCATGCGTGGCCGACACCGGCATCGAAGGCGCGCCCTTCGGCTGGAATCATTGGCAAGACAACCGGCAGGAAAACATGTTCGTAAGAAAGCTCGCAACCGCACTCGCCCTCGTTCTGACGACCGCAGGCGTTGCCTCGGCACAGACGCCGACGCGCATTCAGCAGTTCAATGCCTGGGGCGCCTATTCCTATCAGGCGAACGGCGGCAAGGTTTGCTACGTTCTTTCCGTCCCCAAGGAGAAGAACCCGGCCGGCGTCGACCATGGCGACGTGTTCTTCCTCGTCTCGCAGCGCCCGGGCCAGAACATCAGCTATGAGCCGCAGGCGATGATGGGCTATCCGCTGCAGGAAAGCTCCAAGGTCAATGTCGTGATCGACGGCCGCTCCTTCGTCATGTTCACCAAGGGCAATTCGGCCTGGGTGGAGAACGCCGCCGAAGAGCCGGCGCTCGTCGCCGCGATGAAGAACGGCAAGGATATGCAGGTCCAGGCGAAATCGCGCCGTGGCACCGGCACGTCCTACTCCTATTCGCTTTCCGGCATTTCAGCAGCGCTGAAGCAGATCGAAGGCTGCCGCTGAGGCATCGACCAGACACGCAAAAAGGCCGGCATCATGCCGGCCTTTTCGTTTGCACGGTTTTCAAGCGGCGCGGCCTCTTGAGCGGGTGGCCATCAAGGCAAGGCTCGCCAGAATCAAGAGGGCGGCGACCGCAAAGGTGACCTGTATGCCCGTGGCGACGGCCGCGCCGTCCGCATTCGCCACGTCCGCCGTTCCGACGGCCGCTGTGAAGACCGCGCCCATCAGCGAGGCGCCGGTGATCAGGCCGAGATTGCGCGACAGGTTGAGCAGGCCGGAGGTGATGCCTCTTTCATCCGGTGGAACGCCCATCATGACGCCGGCATTGTTGGCGGCCTGGAACAATTGGTAGCCCGGCGTCAGGACGGCGATCGCCGCGATATAGCCGGAAAGGCCGAAGAGCGCCGAGAGTACCGGCAGCCCGGCAGCGCCCGTTGCCATCGTTGCAAGCCCTGCCAGCACCATCGGCGCGCTGCCGAAGCGGTCGACCAGCCGCCCGGCAAGGATGCCGCTCAAAACGGAGACGAAGGGGCCGGTTGCCAGCACGAAGCCGACCGCGGCCGGACCAAGGCCGAGCGTGCGCGACAGATAGAACGGCCCGACGACCAGCGTCACCATGATCACCGTCGCCACGAGCAGGTTGGCGGCAAGGCTGGCAGGAAAGCCGTGGCGACGGAAGGCGGCGGGCCGGACCAGCGGTGAGGCGGCGGTCTTCTGCCGCAGGACGAAGAGCGCGGCGCCGGAAAGCGACACGGCGATGAGCGTCAGGTTCAAGGGTCCGAGCCGGCCCTTGCCGACCGTCATCGCCAGCGCATAGGCCATCAGCGTTGCTGCGAGCAGGCCGGCTCCGGCGAGATCGAAGCGGGCTTGTGTCGCGGCAGCGCGGTCGGTGGGCAGGAAACGCCAGGCGAGTGCGAAGGCCAGAAGGCCGAACGGGACGGCGACGAGGAAGATCGCCGGCCAGCCGAAGCCGCTGATCAGCAGCCCGCCAAGCGACGGGCCGAGGGCGGTGCCCACCGCGGAGGTGGTGCCGAAGAGGCCCATGACGCTGCCGATCCGCTCCTTCGGGACGGTTTCGCTGACGAAGGCCATGGCGAGCGCCATCATGGCGGCGGCCCCTGCCCCCTGGATAGCGCGGGCGGCAATGAGCACCGGCAGGGAAGGCGACAGGCCGCAAAGCAGCGAGGCGAGCGAGAAGAGCATGAGCCCCGTCAGGAGCAGCCGGCGGCGGCCGAAGAGGTCTCCAAGGCGCCCGATGCCGGCGATCAGCACGGTGCTGGCCAGAAGATAGGCAAGCACGACCCACTGGACCTGCTGGAACGTCGCCGAAAAGCTCTCGCCGAGGGTTGGCAGCGCGACATTGGCAATGCTGGTGCCGAGCGAGGAAAGCAGGATGGAGAGCGAGAGACCGGCAAGCGCTCCCGCCCCTGCTTTGGTTTCTATGGTTTGTGCATGATCCATGGCGTGCCCCCTTGCGGCATTTTCGGAGCAGATATGCGCCGCTGGATAACATGGCGGAAGGCGCATCATTTGCATTCAATTCATGCATCGGACGCCATGTCATCTTCCCGTGGGCGTGCTAGGATCGCGCCATGGCCAGACCCGATCTCAACCTTCTCGTCACACTCGACGTGCTGCTTGCGGAGGGCAATGTCGCGCGCGCGGCGCAGCGGCTGCGGCTCAGTCCCTCGGCGATGAGCCGCGCGCTCGCGCGCCTGCGGCATGTGACCGGCGATCCGCTGCTGGTGCGGGCCGGGCGAGGGCTCGTTCCCACCCCGCGGGCGCTGGAATTGCGGCAGGAGGTCGGCCGGGTCGTCGAGGAGGCCGAGGCGCTTCTGCGGCCGGCCAGGCTCCTCGACCTTGAGGGGCTGGAGCGAACCTTCACGCTGCGCACCCGCGAGGGCTTCGTCGATACGTTCGGGCCGGCGCTGCTGGCGCGCATCGCGCAGGAGGCGCCGCGCGTCAAGATCAGCTTCGTGCCGAAGCCCGACAAGGAGAGCGCGCCGCTGCGCGACGGGGCGGTCGATCTCGAAACGGGCGTGATCGGCGATACGACGGGGCCGGAAATGCGGGCGCAGGCACTGTTTCGCGACCGTTTCATCGGCATCGTCCGCAAGGGCCATCCGCTGCTGGACGGGCCCATCACCCCCGAGCGTTATGCGGAAGGCAGCCATATCTTCGTTTCCCGGGGACGGCGTGCGCGCGGCCCGGTTGACGAGGCGCTGGCGCAGAGGGGATTGAAGCGCACCATAGCCGTCAGCGTCGCCAGCTTTTCCGAGGCCGTGACGCTGGTCCGCGGTTCCGACCTCATCGCTGAGGTATCGGACATTTCGACGATGTCGCTTCGCGACGGCGTGGCGAGTTTCACCCTGCCGCTCGCGCTGCCCGCCTTCACCATCTCGCTGCTCTGGCATCCGCGCATGGATGCCGATCCGGCGCATCGCTGGCTGAGGACGTGCCTGCGTGAGGTCTGTACCGGCAAGGCAGGTGACTTTCCGCCGGAACAATGCTAAAGGGCCGGCAACTGGGCCGTAAGCCGCATCTGTCGGCAATGACAGGCCCGCGATGAACATCAGTCGAGCATGGACCGCTAGCGGCGCAGAAGCCTGCGCCGGCGCGCCCTGTTCTTGAGGTTGACCCGATGGCAAGCATGGACTTTCTCAACACGGACGAGCCCGTCAAGGCGCCGGCCGCCCGCAATCTTCCGGCCGCCGAAAAGCCGTCGCTGATCGGCCTGTCGCGCGAGGACATGGGCCGCGCGCTCGCTGAAAAGGGCGTTGCGGAACGGCAGGTGAAGATGCGCGTCAGCCAGCTCTGGCACTGGCTCTACGTGCGCGGCGTCTCCGACTTCGACGACATGACCAATGTCTCCAAGGACATGCGCGAAATGCTGAAGCAGCATTTCACGATCGCCCGTCCCGAGATCGTCGACGAGCAGATCTCCAGCGACGGCACGCGCAAGTGGCTCTTGCGTTTCCCGGCGCGCGGCGCCGGCCGACCGGTCGAGATCGAGACCGTCTACATTCCCGAAGAGGGCCGCGGCACGCTCTGCATTTCCAGCCAGGTCGGCTGCACGCTCACCTGCTCCTTCTGCCACACCGGCACGCAGAAGCTGGTGCGCAACCTGACGGCCGAGGAAATCCTCGCCCAGCTGCTGCTGGCGCGCGACCGGCTCGGCGACTTCCCCGACCGCGATACGCCTGCCGGCGCCATCGTGCCCGCCGACGGCCGCAAGGTCTCCAACATCGTCATGATGGGCATGGGCGAGCCGCTCTACAATTTCGAGAGCGTGAAGACCGCGCTTCTGATCGCCACCGACGGCGACGGCCTGTCGCTCTCACGGCGGCGCGTCACGCTGTCGACCTCCGGTATCGTGCCGGAGATCTACCGTACCGGTTCCGAGATCGGCGTCATGCTGGCGATTTCGCTGCATGCGGTGCGCGACGACCTGCGTGACATGCTTGTGCCGATCAACAAGAAATATCCGCTCAAGGAGCTGCTCGACGCCTGTCGCGCCTATCCGAGCCTGTCGAACGCCCGCCGCATCACCTTCGAATATGTGATGCTGAAGGACGTCAACGATTCGCTCGAGGACGCCAAGCTGCTGGTGCAGCTGCTCAAGGGCATTCCGGCCAAGATCAATCTCATTCCCTTCAACCCCTGGCCGGGCACGAACTACCAGTGTTCGGACTGGGAGCAGATCGAGCGGTTCGCCGATTTCATCAACCAGGCCGGCTATGCCTCGCCGATCCGCACCCCGCGCGGCCGCGATATTCTGGCCGCCTGTGGTCAGCTCAAGTCGGAATCCGAGCGCATGCGCAAGGTCGACCGCATGGCTTTCGAGGCCATGATGATCGTCGGCCACGGCGAAGACGACTGACTTGAGCGGCCGTCCGGACCTCGCATCAGAAAATATGATCGACTCAACGGCTTCCGAGAATTGATTTGAACCGCGGTTTTGCCTAGAACCAGCTTAAAATCAATCTAGGGAGAACAATCCATGCGCCACCTTCTGCTTGCCGTCGCGGCTTCGCTCGCGATTTCCATGCCTGCCAAGGCTGAAGACGTCACGGTTGCCGTGACCGCCATCGTCGAACATCCGGCGCTCGATGCAGCCCGTGACGGCGTGAAGGAAGTGCTGGAAGCGGCCGGCTACAAGGAAGGTGAGAACCTCAAGTTCCTCTACGAGTCGGCGCAGGGCAACCCCGCGACGGCCGCGCAGATCGCCCGCCAGTTCGCCGGCGAAGAGCCGAACGTCATCGTGCCGATCTCCACGCCGTCCGCCCAGGCCGTCGTTTCCGCGACGAAGGACATCCCGGTCGTCTTCACGGCCGTCTCCGATCCGCTCGGCGCGCAGCTCGTTTCGGACATGGACAAGCCGGCTGGCAACGTCACGGGCCTTTCCGACATGTCGCCGGTTGCCGAGCACCTGGCGCTGATCAAGGAAATCCTGCCCGAAGCCAAGACTGTCGGCTTCCTCTACAATTCCGGTGAGGCGAACTCCGTCTCGCTGCTCGCCGTGCTGAAGGAAGAGGCTGAAAAGGCCGGCCTGACGGTCGTCGAATCCGCCGCCACGAAGTCCGCCGAAGTACAGGGCGCCGCCCGTGCGCTCGTCGGCCGCGCCGATGCGATCTACATCCCGACGGACAACACGATCATCTCCGCTCTCGAAGGCGCGGTCGCCGTTGCCGAGGAAGCCAAGCTTCCGCTCTTCACCGCCGACACGGATTCCGTATCGCGCGGCGCCATTGCGGCCCTCGGCTTCAACTACAAGGACGTCGGCCGCCAGACGGGCGAGATCGTCGTGCGCATCCTCAAGGGTGAAAAGCCGGGCGACATCGCCGTGAAGGTTGCCGCCGGCACCGACCTCGTCGTCAACAAGGGCGCGGCCGCCAAGATGGGCGTCACCCTGCCGGAAGCCGTCGTCGGCCGCGCGACCAACGTGATCGAATAAACCCGGCTTGCCGGACATGTAGGATCGGAATCAACCGCTGCCGGATCGACCGGCGGCGGTTGATCTGTAAAAAGCCCCTGCCGCACGACCCGCGGAACGGGTGGCAAAAAGAAAGCCGAAAGCCGTGAGCCTGATTGCCTTCTGGGGTGCCGTCGAACTGGGGCTGGTCTTTGCCTTCGTCGCGATCGGCGTTTATCTTTCCTTCCGCGTCCTGGATTTTCCGGACCTGACCGTGGATGGGTCCTTTCCGCTTGGCGCGGCCGTTGCGGCCGTGCTGATCATCGCGGGTGTGAACCCCTGGATTGCCGCGGCGGTGGCCATGGTGGCCGGCGCCATTGCGGGCCTCGTCACGGCGACGCTGAACGTGCGCTTCCGCATCCTCAACCTGCTTGCCTCGATCCTGACGATGATCGCGCTCTTCTCGGTCAACCTGCGCGTCATGGGCAAGCCGAACGTCGCGCTGATCAATGCCGAGACGATGATCAGCCCCTTCTTCGGCCTCGGCCTGCGCGACTTTTACGTTCGCCCGCTGTTCGTCGGCATCCTCGTCGTCATTGCCGTCATCCTCGTCTGGCGCTTCCTCGAGAGCGACGCCGGCCTTTCGATGCGCGCGACCGGCGCCAATGCCCGCATGGCGCGCGCGCAGGGCGTCGACACCAATCGCCAGATCTATTTCGGCATCGCGCTCTCCAACGCGCTGGTTGCGCTCGGCGGGGCGTTGTTTGCCCAGACCAACGGCTTTGCCGATGTCACCTCCGGCGTCGGCACCATCGTCGTCGGCCTTGCCGCCGTCATCATCGGCGAGACGCTGTTTGGCGCACGCGGCATTCTCATGGCGCTGATCGGCTGCGTGCTCGGCTCGATCCTCTACCGCATCGCCATCCAGCTTGCCCTGTCTTCCGATGTGCTCGGCCTCAAGGCTTCCGACCTCAACTTCGTGACGGCGCTGCTCGTCACCGTGGCGCTCGTGCTGCCGCGCCTTCGCCGCGGGGGAGCCGCCTGATGATCTCCGTTACCGACATCAAGGTCACCTTCGGCAAGGGAACGCCGCTGCAGAAGCAGGCGCTGAACGGCATCAGCCTCACCATCGAACAGGGGCAGTTCGTCACCGTCATCGGCTCGAACGGCGCCGGCAAGTCGACGCTGCTCGGTGTCCTGGCGGGCGACGTGATCGCCACCGAAGGACAGGTGAAGATCGGCCCGACGGACGTGACCCGCCTTGGCACCGCCGCTCGCGCCGGCCGTGTCGCCCGCGTCTTCCAGGATCCACTGACGGGGAGTTGCGGCGCCCTTTCGATCGAGGAGAACCTTGCGCTCGCCGCCCGCCGCGGCGAACGGCGCGGTTTCGCTTCGGCCCTCGGGCCGCAGCGCCGTGCGCATTTTCGCGAGCGTATCGCCGAGCTCAATCTCGGTCTTGAAAACCGCATGCGCGACCGCATGGATCTGTTGTCCGGTGGTCAGCGGCAGGCCGTCTCCCTCGTCATGGCGACGCTTGCCGGTTCCGACGTGCTGTTGCTCGACGAGCATACGGCGGCGCTCGATCCGGGCATGGCGGAGTTCATCATGAACCTCACCCAGAAGATCGTTTCCGAGCGCAAGCTGACGACGCTGATGGTGACCCACTCGATGCGCCAGGCGCTCGACTACGGCCATCGCACGGTGATGCTGCATGGCGGCGAGACCGTGCTGGATGTCTCCGGCGACAGCCGCAAGACCCTCCAGGTGGAGGACCTGATCGCCATGTTCCGCAAGATGCGCGGCCAGACGCTGGACGACGACGCCCTTCTGATCGGCTGAGCGACAGACCTGTCGCTCCGGCTTCGCCTATCGCGTCTGCGTGAAAAGTATACTGATGGCGAAGAGCGAGAACACGCCGGCGAAGGTATAGTCGATGGCGCGCAGGACCTTCGGGTTCTGCTGGAGCCAGCCGGAAAGCCTGTCGGCTGCAAGGATCGCGGCAACGGTCACCGGTATGCCGATGATGATGAAGAGCGCACCGAAGACGATCAGCTTGCCTGTGACGTCGGGATCGCCCGCGCTGATGAACTGCGGCAGGAAGGTCATGAAGAAGATGATGACCTTTGGGTTGAGCAGATTGACCCAGAAGCCGGTGGAGATATTCGCCAGCATCGTGTCCTGCGTCCCGTTCCCAGCCTTGACGGAAAAATTCGAGCCGTAACGGATCGCCTGTATGGCCAGCCAGAGCAGGTAGGCCGCGCCGCCAGCCTTCAGGATCGTGAAGGCCATGGGCGAGGCGGTGATCAGCGCCGAAATGCCGAAGGCGACGAGCAGCGTGTGCACCACGATGCCGAGGCTGGTGCCGATGACGAGATAGAGCGCTGCCGCACGTCCCTTCGAAAGGGCGCAGTTGATCGCCAGCGTCATGTCCGGGCCGGGGGTCATGGCAAGCAGCAGGTTCGCGGCGGTGAAGGCAAGAAGCGTCGGCAGCGTGGGCAGGAAATCCATCGGACGGGTCTCGAAAGCCGGAGAAGAGAGCCAACTCTTACCCGGCTTTCGCCAAACTGCCAATCAGCGGCGATGGCCGCCCGTCAAGCGCGCTCGATGAACGCCTTGAACCTGTCGGCATAGTCCTTGTGCCAGCGCGAGAGCGGCGGGCGGTTCTCTATGACGTCGCCCATCGCCCAGGCCATCCGGCGCTCGTCGAGCGTGCGCGAGACGTCGTTGTCCGGGCACAGGATGTAGAAGTCGCCGCGCTCCAGGCTTTCCAGCATGAAATCGACGGTCTGCGCCGGCGTCCAGGCCGCATCGGGCTTTTCGGTGCGCTCGCCCTTCGTGAGGGCGGTGAAGACGAAGCCGGGGATCAGGAGGTGGGCGGAGAGCCTTGCGCCTACGGTATTGCGCAGCTCGTGCTGGAGCGCCTCGGTGAAGACCTTCACGCCCGCCTTGGAGACATTGTAGGCCGGGTTGCCGGGCGGCGTGGTGATACCCTGCTTGGAGCCGGTATTGATGATGAGGCCGGGCTCGCCATGCGCCAGCATGTTGGGCCCGAAGACCTGCGTGCCGTGGATGACGCCCGTCAGATTGACGGCAAGGATATGGTCCCAGTTGGCCTCGGCGCTGAAGACGGATGTGTCCGGCTGGATGCCGGCATTGTTCATCAGCACATGTACGCGGCCGAACCGCTGGAGCACCGCGCGCTCCAGCGCCTCCAGCTCATGCCGGTGGGCGACGTCGGTTTCCACGGCCATGACGTTCGCCTCGCCGCCGATCGCCTCGAGTTCCGCACGCGCTTCGGCCAGCTGGTCGGTGTTGCGGTCGGCAATGGCCACGCACATGCCCGCTTCGGCGAAACGCCGGGCGGCGGCAAGGCCGATACCGGAGGCGCCGCCGGTAACGACGGCGACATTGGCCGGCTTGAGGATGTCCTTGATGGTGGTCATGGGATCGCTCCTTCAATGCTCACTCAGCCAAATATGGGAAGCCATCCGGCAGGATCAAACCCGACTTGTGGTATGCTGCGATGACCCTCGCCCTTGCGTCACGCGCCAATCTCGCTAAAAGTGCCGCGACACTGGGCCTTGCGGGTTTGCCGCGGACTTTTCATGTAACGGACCTCAATATCATGGCATCACATAAAGACGTGAAGAAAGTCGTGCTCGCCTATTCCGGCGGCCTCGATACCTCGATCATTCTGAAGTGGCTTCAGACCGAACTCAATGCGGAAGTCGTGACCTTCACGGCTGACCTGGGCCAGGGCGAGGAACTGGAGCCGGCGCGCAAGAAGGCCGAGATGCTCGGCATCAAGGAGATCTTCGTCGAGGACGTGCGCGAGGAATTCGTGCGCGATTTCGTCTTCCCGATGTTTCGCGCCAATGCGGTCTATGAAGGCGTCTACCTGCTCGGCACGTCGATCGCCCGCCCGCTCATCTCCAAGCACCTGATCGAGATCGCCGCCAAGACCGGCGCCGACGCCATCGCGCATGGCGCGACGGGCAAGGGCAACGACCAGGTCCGCTTCGAGCTTTCCGCCTATGCGTTGAACCCGGACATCAAGATCATCGCGCCGTGGCGCGACTGGTCGTTCAAGAGCCGCACGCATCTGCTCGAATTCGCCGAGCAGCACCAGATCCCGGTCGCAAAAGACAAGAAGGGCGAAGCGCCGTTCTCGGTCGACGCGAACCTTCTGCATTCCTCCTCCGAGGGCAAGGTGCTGGAAGACCCGGCCGTCGAGGCTCCGGAATATGTGCATATGCGCACCATTTCGCCGGAATCTGCGCCCGACAAGGCGACCGTCATCAAGGTCGGCTTCGAGCGCGGCGATGCCGTCTCGATCAACGGCGTGCGGATGTCTCCCGCAACGCTGCTGGCGACGCTCAACAACTACGGCCGTGACAACGGCATCGGCCGCCTCGACCTCGTCGAAAACCGCTTCGTCGGCATGAAGTCGCGCGGCGTCTACGAGACGCCCGGCGGCACGATCCTGCTTGCCGCGCACCGCGCCATCGAGAGCATCACGCTCGACCGCGGCGCCGCGCATCTCAAGGACGATCTGATGCCGCGCTACGCGGAGCTGATCTATTACGGCTTCTGGTTCTCGCCGGAGCGCGAGATGCTGCAGGCGCTGATCGACAGGAGCCAGGAGCATGTCGAGGGCGAGGTGACCCTGAAGCTCTACAAGGGCAATGTCATGGTCATCGGCCGTGAATCGGACAAGTCGCTCTATTCCGACAAGCTCGTCACCTTCGAGGACGACCAGGGCGCCTATGACCAGAAGGACGCTGCCGGCTTCATCAAGCTGAACGCGCTGCGCCTGCGCACGCTCGCCGCCCGCAACAAGCGCGGCTGACCGGCCTCAGCCGAAAATGCAAAGCCCGCTGCCGGAGACGGCGGCGGGTTTTTTATTCCGCCGGCTTCGTCGTGAGCCGAACGTCGCGCGCAAGGACCGCCCGATACCAGGCGTAGGAGACGATCGCCATCAGGCCCATCGCCGGGATGATGGTGCCGAAGGCGAGGAGGGGCAGGCCGACCGCGGCCGCGATCAGGCCGGCGATGAAGCCGGAACCCATCTGGATGAAGCCCATGGCGGCGGAGGTCGAACCGGCAATATGCGGGAAGGGCTCCATGGCCGCGGTCATCATGTAGGGCATGACGAAAGCGATGCCGAAGGCATAGATGCCGACGGGGCCCATCACGCTGAGAAAGGTCGGTTCCATCAGGTGCGAGGTGAGCGCGATCAGGATGCTGCCGATGCCGATGAAGCAGAGGCCGGGAAAGACGATGCGGGCCGGCGGGGTCTGTCGCATCAACTGCCGCACGACGACGGTTCCGGCGAAGAAGAAGCCCGATTGCATGAGCATGCCCACGCCGAACTCGGTCGGCGTCAGGCCGACCCTGTCGATTAGCACGAAGGGCAACATGGTCGCCTGCGCGTAGAGCGCGCCGACGGCCCCCGCCATGACGAGCGTGGCGGAGACGAAGCGGCTGCTCGTGGCAAGTTCCCCATAGGCGCGCAGGATCGGGCCGACACGGCCCTTGGCCGGATCCGGTATCGTCGTCTCGGCCATCCAGAAATAGACGGCGCCGCAGGCGGCGAGCGCAAAGCCGACCATCAAAAAGAAGATCGACTGCCAGCCGAAGAGGCCGAGCGCGAAGCCGCCGAGCGTCGGCGAGACGGCCGGGCCGATGGCAAGCATCATGCCCACCATGTTCATGATGCGGGCGGCCTCGGTGCCGGTGAACTGGTCGCGCACGATGGCGCGCGAGACTGTCATGCCGACGGAAGCGCCGATGCCCTGCACCAGGCGACCGGCAAGCAGCACGCCGACCGTGGGCGCGAGGGCCGCCATCAGGCTGCCGGCCAGATAGATCATCATGAAGACCAGCGTCGTCTTGCGCCGGCCGAGCACGTCCGACATCGTGCCGGAGACCAGCTGCGCAAGGGCGAAGCCGGCGAAATAGAGCGAGAGCGAAAGCTTGATCGCCGATTCCGTCGATCCGAAGGCATGCACCAGCTCGGGCATGGCCGGAGTGTAGAGTGCCATGGAGACAGGACCGAGCGCCACGAGAAAGGCGCTGATGATGCTCGTGCGGCGCTCGCTCATCCTTGCTTTCGTCAACGGTCCACCTCCCTGTCGAGGGCGGAATCGCCTTCCTCGAGGGCAAGAAGATTGGCGCGCAGCCGCTTCAACTGGCCGCGCATCAGGTCCAGCTCCGCCACGTCCATGCCGCTCGTCACATGCTGCATCAGTTCGATCTGCTCGGCCCGGATATTGGCGATGAGCTCGACGGAAGCCGTCGTGGTGAAGATCAGCTTGGCGCGGCGATCGGCCGGATCCGGGCGGCGCTCGATGAAGCCGAGGCTCTGGAGGCGGTCGAGATAGGTGGAGAGCGTCATCGGCTCGATGCCCATGCGCTGGGCGATCTCGAGCTGGCGGCTGCCCTCCAGCGAGGCGATGCGCACGAGGGTGCGCGCTTCGCCCGGCGTGAGGCCCAGACCGGCGGTATTGATGCGGCGCTCGAAAGCGCTGCGCAGCATGCGGGCAACGTCCGTAAGGACGAAACCGAGAGTATCGGGATCGGGGCGGGAGGGCATGATCACTTTCTAGCTTATTATAAGTTTAGCTTACTATACGCCGCCGCAATCGACAACCGTCAACTTGACGGGCGCGGTAGCCGGCGAAATCGCAAAATCGCTCCGGAGCCATCTTGACGAATCCAGCGGCTCGGGCTGGAATGCCTTGAGATTCAAGGGGATTTCCTATGACCAGTTCGATGCTGCTCGGCGCCTTCGGGGCTGCCCTGATCTATGTGCTTATCCCCGGCCCGGCGTTCCTCGCTTTGCTCGGCATCGGGGCCGGACAAGGTCGCAAGGCGGGTGCGCTTTTTCTCGGCGGGCATCTTGCCGGCGACCTCGTCTGGTCGACGCTGGCGCTTGTCGCCATCGTCGGCGCCAAGACGATCGGCACCATGGTCTTCGACGTGCTCGGGCTGTTCTGCGGTTTCTACCTTGCCTGGCTCGGCTGGTCGGCGCTCCGGGCGCAGAAGCGCACGGACGGCGGCGCGATGATGACGGTGGAGCGGCCGCTGCGCCGCGGCCTGATCTTCGGCCTGACCAACCCGAAGGGCTATCCAGTGGCGCTCGCCACCTTCACGGCGCTGCTGGCCAGCTCGTCGAACGCGCTGGATTTCCAGGCGCTGCCCACGCTGCTCGGCGCATCGCTGGTCGGCTTCCTGCTGGCGGACATGGTGCTGGTCGGGATCATCGGAGCAAGCCTGGTGCGCCGTTTCTACCGCCGCCACGAGTTGGCCATCGTGCGCCTGTCCGGCCTGCTCTTCATGGGCTTTGCCGTGCAGGCGATCTGGCATGCCGCACCCGGTCTTCTCGGCTGGCGCAAGTCCTGAAGCAATTCCGGTGAAAGCCGGAAATGCTTTAGGCCGCCGCAATGGCGGGAAAGCGGATCGTCACGGTGAGGCCGCGCCCGTCCGCACCGCTCTCCAGCGCCATCGTCGCGTCGAACAAGGCGGCGATCTCCTCCACGATCGGCAGGCCGAGCCCCATGCCCGGTGCGTCGCGGTGCTCGCCGCGCGAAAAGCGCTGGCAAACGAGGTTGCGTCGCTCGGGGGCAATGCCGGGGCCATTGTCCTCGACGGTCAGCAGGACCGCCTCGCCGTTCGCGCGCACGCTGACCGTCACTTCCGCGCCCTTTCCGGCATAAGCGAGGGCGTTTTCCACGAGATTGCGCAGGAGCTCGCCGAACAGCAGCGGTTCGGCGCGGGCCATCGCCGGGCCGTCGCCCGCATAGCCGAGGTCGATGCCGGCTTCGGCGGCGGCGGGCACGCGGTCGGCGGTCAGTTGCTGGGCAAGCGCGGCGATGTCGATCGGTGCGGGTTTCTGCGGCTCTTTCGAGCCGGCCGCGTCGACCTTCGCCATGAGGAGGAGCTGGGCGAGGATGCGCTCGGCATGGGCGACGGCCGCATCGCCCTTGCGTGCGGCCTCGTGGGCCTCCTCCAGCGTGCCGGCGCGGCTGGCAAGGGCGAGCTGGGTGCGGATGATGGCGAGCGGCGTGCGCAGCTGGTGGCTGGCATTGCCGGAAAAGTGGCGCAGTGCATCGAGCGCCGATTGCAGGCGCACCATGAAGGAATTGACCGTATCGACCAGCCCCTGCACCTCGCTCGGCACGTGCTGTTCGATCGGATGTAGGTCGTTCGGATTGCGCTCGGCGATCGCGTCGCTGAGCCGGTAGAGCGGGCGGAGCGAGACGGTGACGGCAAACCAGACGATGATGGCGGCGCCGGCGATCATCATCGCCAGACGCAGCGCCGAGCGCAGCAGGATGGTGTGAGTCAGCTGGCGGCGGGCAATGGTGGTTTCGGCGACCGTCACGGCGAAGGGCACCGAATTGATGCCGGTGGAGGCTGAGCGCTGCAGCACGGCGATGCGGATCGGTTCGCCGCGGAAGGTCGCGTCCGAAAAGCCGATCGACGGGCCGCCCATATTCGCGCTGGTGGGCAGGGTCTGGTAGCCGGTGATGAACTGGCCGGGCGGCCCGTCGACCCGGTAGAAGACCCGATCCTGCGCGGCCGAGGTCAGCATTTCCAGCGCGACATAGGGGATGTCGACTTCCAGCATGCCGTTTTCCGTTACCACGACACGTTCGGCAATGGCGAGCGCGGAGCCGGCGAGCACCCGGTCCGAGACCGTGTTTGCCGTCTTTACCGCCTCGTAATAGGTATCGACGAGCGCGATGATGCCGATCACCGCCGTCGACACGAGCAGCCACAGGAGAAGGCGCCGGCGGAGCGATGAAGCCGGAAAGAGGGTCAAGCGGCCGCCGCCTTGTCGAGATAGTAGCCGATGCCGCGGGCGGTGCGGACCGTAAGGCCGTGCGGTGCCAGCCGCTTCCTTAGCCGGCTCACATATTGCTCGATAGCGTTGGCGGATAGGTCGTCGTCAAAGGCGGCGAGGGATTGCATGATCGCCTCCTTGGCGACCACCTTGCCGGCGCGCATGAAGAGGATTTCGAGGAGGCCGAGTTCGCGGGCGGGAATGTCGAGCGGCGCTCCCTCGGCGGAGAAGGTGCGCGAATTGAGGTCGAGCGCGACGCCGCCGAAGGTGATGGCGGCTGAGCGCAGGCCCGCCTGCCGGCGCAGCAGCATCCGCACGCGCGCCTCGAACTCGGATATGTCGAAGGGCTTGATCATGTAGTCGTCGGCCCCGAGATCGAGGCCGCGCACCCGCTCCTCAGGCGCGCCGCGGGCCGTCAGGATCAGGACGGCCGCCTTGCTCTTGCGCGCCCGCATGGCGCGCAGAACGTCGAGGCCATCCATTTCGGGCAGCGTCAGGTCGAGAATGACGAGGTCGAAGCTTTCGGAGGCGATCGCGGCATCGGCCGATGTGCCGTCCCGCACCACGTCCACCGCATGGCCGGTGCCCTTGAGGATGGCGAAAAGGCCGTCCGCCAGGGCTTCGTTGTCCTCGACAAGTAGTATGCGCACGTTGTTTGTCCTCCCGCAGGAAGCTTAACGGCGGGCGGCGCACTTGTGAACGGCCTCGCGCTTTGGCAAGGTCACTCCATGCGTCTTGTCCTCATCCTTCTCGCGCTCTTTTGCGCGCCCCTCTCCGCCCAAGCCGAGCCGACTTTCTATCCGGCGCATGGCGGCAATGCCGATGCACCGGTGCTGGTGGTCTATTCCTCGCTCGACGAGCCGCTCGCCCGGCCGATGATAAAGGGGTTTCAGGAGGCTAATCCGGACATAGCGGTGCGCTATGACGAAATGCTGACGGGTGAGGTCTACGACCGCATCGTACGTGAGACGGATGCCGGCGGAAAGACCGCCGACTTCGCCTTCTCCTCGGCGATGGATCTTCAGGTCAAGCTCAGCAATGACGGCTATGCCCAGCGTAGCGACATGCCGATGAGCACACGCTGGCCGGCCTGGGCCAACTGGCGCAATACGGCCTATGCGCTGACCTTCGAGCCTGCCGTCTTCGTCTATCACAAGCCGAGCTTCAAGGGCCGCAAGCCCCCGGCCTCCCGCGCCGAGTTCATCGACTACCTCGAGGAGCAGGGCGAAAAGGCCTATGGCCGCATCGGCACCTACGACATCGAGCGCTCTGGCGTCGGCTTCCTCTTCATGGCGCGCGACCAGGAGCAGTTCGGCGATATCTGGAGCGTGATCCAGGCGATGGGCGCGGCCGGGGTGAAGCTCTATTCTACGAGTTCGGCCATTCTCGAGCGCGTTGCCGACGGACGCTTCGTGCTGGGCTACAACATCCTCGGTTCCTATGCGGCGGACTGGGCCTCGCGCCACCCCGATGTCGGCATCGTCCTGCCGAAGGATTACACGGTCGTCATGTCGCGCATCGGCCTCGTGCCGCAGGCGGCAGCCTCGGCCGAACTCGGCCGGCGCTATCTTGAATTCTTCATGTCGAAGGAGGGCCAGACGATCATGGCGCGCGAGTTGCAGATCGCCGCGGTCAGTCCCGACGTTTCGGGCTCGAACACGGCGCGCACCATGAGCGCGCTGCTCGGCGCGCAGTTGAAGCCCGTGCCCGTGAGCCCCGGCCTGATGGTCTATCTCGACCAGGTCAAGCGTGCCCGGCTGATCGCCCGCTGGAACGAGGTTTTGCGCACGCAATAGGGCTCAAACGCTCGACAATGCGGGCTTGTGCGCTACCATGTCAGGTAGATGTCAGCTTCCTGTGCTGGCTTAGGGGTCTTCATCGTCCGTGGAGGCGGACAGAAGACCGGGAGGAGAATTCTGCCGAAACCGCGCCCGCGAACCATCGTTCGCGCCGCTACGGCCGCCTATCCTCTCGCCACAAGCAACAATGCGCGAAAACCGCGCCTGACGGAGGATACACTCTTGAAACATCTCTTCCTGGCATCCCTCATTGCCGGCGCCATGGCGCTTCCGGCCTTTGCCGCAGACTATTCGATCATGGCGCCTGCCGGCCCGGGCGGCGGCTGGGACCAGACCGCCCGCTCGATCCAGACCGTCCTTCAGGACGAGAAGATTTCCGGCAGCGTGCAGGTCGTGAACGTTCCGGGCGCCGGCGGCACGATCGGCCTTGCCCAGTTCGCCAGTCAGAACAACGGCAATCCGAACGCGCTCATCGTCGGCGGCTACGTCATGGTCGGTGCGATCCTGACCAACCAGTCGCCGGTAACGCTCAAGGACGTGACGCCGATTGCCCGCCTGACCGGCGAGTATGAAGCGATCGTCGTTCCGGCCGCTTCGCCGATCCAGAACATGCAGGACCTCGTGACGGCGCTGAAGGCCGATCCGGGCGCGGTTTCCTGGGCCGGCGGTTCGGCAGGCGGCACCGATCACATCACCGCGGGCCTGATCGCCAAGGCGGCCGGCGTCGATCCGACCAAGATCAACTACGTCGCCTATGCCGGCGGTGGCGAGGCGCTTGCCGCCATCCTCGGCAACCAGGTGACGGCCGGCATTTCCGGCTATGGTGAATTCGAGGCTCAGGTGAAGGCCGGCGCGCTGCGTCTGATCGCCATTTCCAGCGCCGAGCGCATCGAAGGCATCGATGCCCCGACCATCAAGGAAGGCGGCCTCGACGTCGTCGTCGAAAACTGGCGCATGATTGCTGCCGCGCCCGGCATTTCGGATGAGCAGGTAGCGGCCATCAATGGCGACATCGAGAAGCTGGTGAATTCCAACGGCTGGAAGGACGTCCTGAAGACCAAGGGCTGGCAGAACACCTATCTGGCCGGTGAGGCCTTCGCCGAGCAGCTCGACAAGGATGTCGCCGCAACGGAAAGCATCCTCAAGGATATCGGGCTCGTCAAATGAGCGAGGTTCCGTCCTCTAACGAAAAGCGCCGCCCTGATCGGGCGGCGCTGGTCATCGCCCCGGTTCTTTTCATTCTCGCAGGCGTTATCTGGTGGGATGCCGGCCGGCTGGCTGAAATGAGCAACTATTCGCGCATTGGTCCTGCCACGGTGCCGCATGTCGTCGCCATCGGCCTGGCCTTGCTCGCCGTCTGGACGGCCTTCGAGGCCTGGCGCGGCGATTTCCCGGAGCGCGAACCCATCGAGGTGCAGCCGGTTATCTTCATCGTCGCGGGTCTTGCCGGGCAGATGCTGCTGCTCAAGACCGCCGGCTTCTCGATAGCGACCGGCGTGCTCTTCGCGCTGACGGCTTTCGGCTTCGGACGGCGCCAGCTGTGGATCTCGCTGCCGATCGGCATAGCGCTCAGCTTCGTGGTCTATATCATTTTCGGCCGCTTCCTTCAGCTTTCGCTGCCCGCCGGGCCGCTTGAGCATCTGTTCTTCTGAGGATCGACGATGGGTACCTTTGAATTCCTGCTTCAGGGCATCGCCATTGCCGCCCAGCCGATGAACCTGCTCTATGCGCTGATCGGCGTGACGCTCGGCACGGCTGTCGGCGTCCTGCCCGGCATCGGTCCGGCGCTCACCGTGGCGCTGCTGCTGCCCGTCACATACAAGCTCGATCCGGCCGGCTCGCTGATCATGTTCGCCGGCATCTATTACGGCGGCATGTATGGCGGCTCGACGACCTCGATCCTGCTCAACACGCCGGGCGAAAGCGCCTCGGTCGTGACGGCGCTCGAAGGCAACAAGATGGCCCGCGCCGGCCGCGGCGGACCGGCGCTTGCGACAGCGGCGATCGGTTCCTTCGTCGCTGGCCTCATCGCGACGCTCGGGCTTGCCTTCATCGCCCCCTTTGTCGTGAAGTTCGCGCTCTCTTTCGGCCCTCGCGAATATTTCGCGCTGATGGTGCTGGCTTTCGTCACCGTCTCGGCGGCCTTCGGCGATTCGACCCTGCGCGGCCTTACCGCGCTCTTCGTCGGCCTCGGTCTCGCCGTCATCGGCATCGACCAGCAGACCGGCCAGGCAAGGCTTTCCTTCGGTGTTCCGGACCTGCTCGACGGTATCGAGGTGACGACGCTCGCCGTCGCCATGTTCGCCATCGGCGAGACGCTCTATGTCGCCTGTCAGGGCGACCGCATCCCCGAGAAGGTGGAGGCGGTCAAGGGCTCGGTCTGGATGAGCAAGCAGGACTGGGCGCGCTCGTGGAGGCCCTGGTTGCGCGGCACCTTCATCGGCTTTCCGATCGGCGCAATGCCGGCAGGCGGCGCGGATATCGCCAGCTTCCTGTCCTATTCGACGGAAAAGCAGTTCTCCAAGCACAAGGATGAATTCGGCAAGGGCGCCATCGAAGGCGTGGCGGGACCGGAGGCGGCGAACAATGCGTCTGCCGCCGGCACGCTCGTGCCGCTGCTCTCGCTCGGCCTGCCGACGACGGCGACCGCCGCGATCATGCTTGCCGGCTTCCAGCAATACGGCCTCCAGCCGGGTCCGCTGCTGTTTGCCACCAATCCGCAGCTCGTCTGGGGCCTCATCGCCAGCCTGCTCATCGCCAACTTCATGCTGCTGGTGCTGAACCTGCCGCTGATCGGCCTGTGGGTGAAGCTGCTGACGATCCCGAAACCGTGGCTCTATGCCGGCATCCTGCTGTTTGCGACGCTCGGCACCATCGGCGCCAATCCGTCGGTCTTCGAGCTCGGCATGCTGCTCACCTTCGGCCTGCTCGGCTTTGCCATGCGCCTGTTCGGCTATCCGATCGCCCCTGTTGTCGTCGGGCTCATCCTGGGGCCGATGGCGGAGCAGCAGCTGCGCCGGGCGCTGGCGATCAGCCAGGGCGATGTGACGGCGCTCTTCATGTCGCCGATCGCCGCCGTGCTCTTCGTGCTGGCGGCGCTGGCCGTCATCGTGCCGCTCATCCTGCGGGCTCGCGGCAAGGGCGAAGTCCTTTCGCAGTTTGCCGCGAACGAAGACTGACGCTTTCTTTGACGATTGAAACCAATGCAGGCCGGGAACTCGTTTCCGGCCTGCATTGGTTGCATGGCTGGGCTGAGATTCCGTCGCTTGTACTTTGAGGCCCTGAACGCCATCTTGTGCTCGTAAGCTAAAACAGAAAGCGAGCAATCCAATGACCACCCTCCGCAATTCCTTCGCCCAGGGCTTCTTCGGCCGGGCCTTCGCCGTACTGAGCGCTGCCAACGCAGCCGCCGCGGCTGTCGAAGGGCACCGTCGCCCGAAGGATCGCGACCTGAAGACGCTCGGCATCAATCCTGCCGATTTCCCGCGCGTCTGACGCGACAGAGAGAATTCTTCCAATGAAAAGGCCCGCTGGTCGCAAGATCAGCGGGCCTTCTGTATTTCGGGATCCGTGTCTGTTTGGTTTTACTTCGTCAGACGCCTCATCCCCGGGTCGAGCCCGAGGATGCAGGAGGAGAGGGTTCCAAAGTGGAATAGCCGGCCGTCGAAACGGCCGGCCCGATATTCAGGCGTTCTCGCTGATCCGGCTCGCCACGTGGTCGGAGCCATGCGTGCCGGCACGAAGCTCGAGTTCCCTTTCGCGCCTGTTGTAGCGGATGGAGGACCAGAGCGAGATGCCGATCAGCGTTGCGCCGCCGAGGCCGGTGATGACTTCGGGAATGTGCACCAGCGTCTGGCAATACATGACCACCGAGAGGATCAGGATCGCGTAGAACGCGCCATGCTCAAGGTAGCGGTACTCGGCAAGCGTTCCCTTCTCCACCAGCATGATCGTCATCGAGCGCACATACATGGCGCCGATGCCGAGGCCGATGGCGATGATGAAGAGGTTCTGCGTCAGCGCGAAAGCGCCGATAACGCCGTCGAACGAGAAGCTGGCATCGAGCACTTCCAGATAGATGAACGCGCCGAGGCCGCCCTTGGCCGCTTCCGACATCGCCTTCTGCGAGGCGTCGAGCAGGCCGCCGACGACTTCCACTGCAAGGAAGGTCAGGAGGCCGTAGATGGCGGAGAAGACGAAGGTGTTGGCGTCCTCGCCCTCGAGCAGGTTCGAGAAGAGGATGATCAGGGCGAGAACGAAGGCGATCTCGATGCCCTTGACGGTCGCCGAACGGGCCATGTGCTTCTCGATGAAGCCGATCCAGTGCACGTCCTTCTCATGGTTGAAGAAGTAGGTGAGGCCGACCATCATCAGGAAGGTGCCGCCGAAGGCGGCGATGGGCAGGTGCGCCTCGCTCATGATGCGGGCATATTCCTGCGGCTCGCGTGCGGCCAGCACGAGCGCTTCGATCGGGCCGATGCGGGCGGCGATCACCACGATCAGCAGCGGGAAGACGATGCGCATGCCGAAGACGGCAATCACGATGCCCCAGGTCAGGAACCGGTGTTGCCAGACCGGCGTCATGTCCTTGAGCTTGTTGGCGTTCACGATGGCGTTGTCGAAGGAGAGCGAGATCTCCAGCACCGCGAGAACGGCACAGATGAAGAAGACGGTCGCCATGCCGGCGAGCGTGCCTTCCGTCTGCCAGCCGAGCCAGGCGCCGAGCGCAAGGCCGATGGCCGTGAAGATGAAGGCCCATTTGAGATAGGAGAGGGTGGTTTTGCCTTCGCCGTTGCCGATCATGACAGCGCCTCCATGCTGGGAGCCATGGAAGAACGGGAAGTGCGATTGCGCATGCCGCAACGGGCATGCGGGTCAGGCATGGTCAGGATTTTCATGTGCGTTTGAATCCGCCGGCTAATTGCTGGCGGTACCGACATCACGAGAGCGCCGTAAAACTCTCGCCAGAGGGGCCCGGCACCAGGGTTCACCGCGGCAGATGATGTCAAAAGGCCACGGATCAGCGGTGTTTTCACCGAAGTTTGCGTCCGCGTCAAGAGGCAGGGTGCCGCAAGCCCACAACGCGGCCACCCGCCATCGGTTCCCGTATTTTCTGAAGGTGCCCTGTACCACACCCCTCGCTCATCCCTATATTCGCTGCACGATGATTTGCCGAAAGGACCAGACCCCATGACTGAAACGCGCATCGATCCCGCCCTCGTCGAATGGACCGGCCTCAATGGGCTGCCGCGCTTCGATCTCGTGCAGGACGAGGCCTTCGCGGCAAGCTTCGACGCGGCGCTGGCGGCGCACGAGGCGGAGATCGACGCCATCGCCGGCAATCAGGAGCCGCCGAGTTTCGAAAACACCATCGTCGCGCTGGAAATTGCGGGTGATGCGCTTTCGCGCGTCTCGGCGCTCTTCTGGAGCCGTGCCGGAGCCAACACCAACGACACGATCCAGGCGCTGGAACGCGAGGTCGCGCCAAAAATGTCGCGTCACTATTCGAAGATCGGCACCAATGCCGCGCTCTTCAAGCGGATCGATACGCTGTGGGAGGGCCGCGAGGCGCTCGACCTCTCGCTGGAGCAGACCCGCGTGCTGGAGCGGCACTGGAAGGGGTTCGTCAAGTCGGGCGCAAAGCTCGAAAAGCCTGAGCAGGACCGGCTTTCGGAAATCAACGAGACGCTTGCCGGTCTCGGCGCGAAATTCGGGCAGAACGTGCTCGCCGACGAGAAGAACTGGGTGCTCTACCTCGAAGAAGGTGACGGCCTCGATGGACTTCCGGACTTCCTGAGGGATGCGATGGCGACCGCCGCGCGCGAGCGCGGGCATGACGACGGGCGCTTCGCGGTTACCCTGTCGCGCTCGATCATCGAGCCGTTCCTCACCTTCTCCGCCCGCCGGGACCTGCGGGAACAGGCTTTCCGCGCCTGGGTGGCGCGGGGGGAGAACGAGGGCGAGACGGACAATCGCGGCATCGTCAAGGATACGCTGGCATTGCGCGCGGAAAAGGCCGGGCTGCTCGGCTATGACAGCTTTGCCGCACTGAAGCTCGACAACACCATGGCGAAGACGCCGGGAGCGGTGAACGGCCTTTTGATGCAGGTCTGGGAAAAGGCGGTGGCGCGGGCCCGCGAGGAAGAAACCGAGCTTGCCGCCCTCGTCGCCGAAGAAGGGCGCAATCACGAGGTCATGCCCTGGGACTGGCGCTACTACGCCGAAAAACTGCGCGCGAAGAAGTTCAGCTTCTCCGAGGCGGAGCTGAAGCCCTACTTCCAGCTCGAAAAGATCATCGATGCGTGTTTCGACGTCGCCGAGCGGCTCTTCGATGTCCATGCCATCGAGAAGAAGGACGTGCCCGTCTATCATCCGGACGTTCGCGTCTTCGAGATCCGTGATCGCAACGACAAGCTCGTCGCCATGTTCCTCGGCGATTATTTCGCGCGGTCCTCCAAGCGCTCCGGCGCCTGGATGAGCTCCTACCAGAGCCAGCACCGCCTGCCGCTTGCGAACGGCGCGGTCGGCGAGATACCGATCATCTACAATGTCTGCAACTTCGCCAAGCCTGCACAAGGCAAGCCGGCGCTGCTTTCGCTGGACGACGCCCGCACGCTCTTCCACGAATTCGGCCATGCGCTGCATGGCATGCTGTCCGATGTCACCTATCCGTCGGTTTCGGGCACGGGCGTTTCGCGCGACTTCGTGGAACTGCCGTCGCAGCTCTACGAACACTGGCTGACGGTGCCGGAAGTCCTGACGCGCTATGCGGTGCACTACCAGACGGGCGAGGCGATGCCTCAGGCCCTGCTCGACAAGGTACTCGCCGCCCGCACCTTCAATTCCGGTTTCGCGACGGTGGAGTTCACCTCCTCCGCGCTGGTCGACATGGCGTTCCACACGCGCGGGCCGGTGGAGGATCCGATGGCGGTGCAGGCGGATGTGTTGCAGAAGATCGGCCTGCCGGCCTCTATCGTCATGCGCCACGCGACGCCGCATTTCCAGCATGTCTTTGCCGGTGACGGCTATTCGGCCGGCTACTATTCCTACATGTGGTCGGAAGTGCTGGACGCCGACGCCTTCGCCGCCTTTACCGAGACGGGCGATGCGTTCAATCCGGCCATGGCCGCGCGGCTGAAATCCTACATCTATGCGGTGGGTGGCTCCGTCGATCCGGAAGACGCCTACAAGGCCTTCCGCGGCAAGCTGCCGAGCCCGGAAGCGATGCTGGAAAAGAAGGGGCTGGCTGCCTGAAGAGGCGCTCGGCAAGGCCGAGCCGCCTCCAGCCGCGTCATCGTCCCGTCACCGAACTTTGGGTGAACCGTCATCGTTCCGTTACCGGACTGACATGCCGCAGACCCATGGTCGGCCCCTCGATTTGCGGGCTTGACCGGAGGTGGCATGGCGATTGTACCGGAGACGCTGACGCGGCGTTCCTTCCTTCTGACGGCGGGCGCGGGCGCGCTTGCCACGTCCTCGGCGCTGGCCGTGCCCTATTATGCACGGCGCCATGGCAGTCCGGTCTTTTCCCACGGGGTGCAGTCCGGCGACGTCGATTGCTCCTCCGGCATGGTCTGGGCGCGAACCGACCGGCCGGCAGAGGTGACGCTGGACTATTCGACCACCGAGAGTTTTGTCGATGCGGTGCGTCTGCCGCTGCAGAAGGCGAGCCTTGGCACCGACAACACCGTGAAGGCGATGCTGCAGGGCCTGTTGCCGGACCAGGACATCTTCTACCGCTTCACCGCGACGGATCCCTATTCCAGCCATCTCGTTTCCGAGCCCATCGTCGGCCGGTTTCGCACGGCGCCGATGCGCAGCCGCTCCGTCCGCTTCGTCTGGTCGGGCGATACGGCGGGGCAGGGCTGGGGCATCGACGATGTCGGCATGAAGACCTACTCGACCATGCTGCGCCACGAGCCGGACTTCTTCATCCATTCGGGCGACACGGTCTATGCGGACGGGCCGATCCCGGACGAGATCAAGCTGCGTGACGGCGGCGTCTGGAAGAACCGCATCGTCACCGACGAGAAGCGAACCGTGGCGCGCACGCTGCCTGAATTTCGCGGCCAGTGGAAATACAATCTGCTCGACGAGCATCTGCTTTCCTTCAACAGCCAGTGCCCCACCTTCTTCCAGTGGGACGACCACGAGGTGCTGAACAACTGGTCGCAATCGAGCGACCTGACGGGCGACCGGCGTTATGCGGAAAAGGATATCGGAATCTATGAAGCCCGCGCGCGGCGCGCCTTCCACGAGATGACGCCGATCCGTTATTTTCCCACCGAGCCCGGCCGCATCTTCCGCAAGGTCGCCTACGGTCCGTTGCTCGATGTGTTCTTCGTGGACCTGCGCTCCTATCGCAGCCCCAACCGGGGCGGCACGGAAAACGGCCTGTTCGGCTGGCGGCAGGCGGACTGGCTGCGCCGCGAGCTTGCTGCCTCGCGCGCCGTCTGGAAGGTGATCGCCTGCGACATGCCGCTCGGCCTCGTCATCTGGGACGATCACGCCAGCAGCCTCGGCTATGAGGGCGTCGCGGATGGTCTCAACGGTCCGCCGGCGGCGCGAGAGCGGGAAATTGCCGACCTTCTCTCCTTCATGCGCGACCATGCGATCCACAATGTAGTCTGGCTGACGGCGGATGTGCATTACACCGCCGCCCATCACTACGATCCGTCGCGCGCGAAGTTCCAGGAGTTCAACCCGTTCTGGGAATTCGTCTCCGGGCCGCTGCATTCCGGCACCTACGGGCCGAAGCCGCTCGACATGACCTTCGGACCAGAGGTGCGCTTCATAAAATCATCCAAGGGCGGTATCGACAGCAATCTGCCGCCTTCCGCCGGCCTGCAATTCTTCGGTCTCGTCGATATTCATGGCGCGAGCCAGGAGATGACCGTGCGCCTCATGGACAGGGAAGATCAGGAGCTCTGGCGGATCACCTTGCCTCCAATTCGCTCGTCCTGACGCAACAGAGTTGCAGCCCTCCCCTTTCGCATTTGCGGAAAAACATGTAAGAGCCCGGCCATTGAAGACGGCGCCTTTTTGTTTAGCGCGCCCCGAACCTCAGAGATTATACCATGTCTATCCGCAATATCGCGATCATCGCGCACGTCGATCATGGCAAGACCACGCTCGTCGATGAGCTCCTGAAGCAGTCCGGTTCGTTCCGTGAACACCAGCGCGTCGCCGAACGCGTCATGGACTCGAACGACATTGAAAAAGAACGCGGCATCACCATTCTCGCCAAGGCCACCTCGGTCGAATGGAAAGGCACGCGCATCAACATTGTCGACACGCCCGGCCACGCCGACTTCGGCGGCGAAGTGGAGCGCATCCTGTCGATGGTGGACGGCGCGATCGTTCTCGTCGACAGTTCCGAAGGCCCGATGCCGCAGACCAAGTTCGTGGTCGGCAAGGCGCTGAAGGTCGGCCTGAAGCCGATCGTCGCGATCAACAAGATCGACCGTCCCGATGGCCGTCATGAGGAAGTGCTGAACGAGGTCTTCGACCTGTTCGCCAATCTCGACGCCACCGACGAGCAGCTCGATTTCCCGATCCTCTACGGTTCGGGCCGCAACGGCTGGATGAACGTCAATCCGGAAGGCCCCAAGGACGAAGGCATGGCGCCGCTGCTCGACCTCGTGCTGAGGCACGTGCCGGAGCCGACGGTTGCCGAAGGCCCGTTCCGCATGATCGGCACGATCCTGGAAGCCAACCCCTTCCTCGGCCGCATCATCACCGGCCGCATCCATTCCGGCTCGATCAAGCCGAACCAGGCCGTCAAGGTTCTCGGCCAGGATGGCAAGCTCATCGAAAGCGGCCGTATTTCGAAGATCCTCGCCTTCCGCGGCATCGAGCGCACGGCGATCGATGAAGCCCATGCGGGTGACATCGTCGCTATCGCCGGTCTTTCCAAGGGCACCGTTGCCGACACGTTCTGCGATCCGTCGGTCGCCGAAGCCATGACGGCGCAGCCGATCGATCCGCCGACCGTCACCATGTCCTTCATCGTCAACGATAGCCCGCTTGCCGGCACCGAAGGCGACAAGGTGACGAGCCGCGTCATCCGCGACCGTCTGTTCAAGGAAGCCGAAGGCAACGTCGCGCTGAAGATCGAAGAAGCCGAAGGCAAGGATTCGTTCTACGTTTCCGGCCGTGGTGAACTTCAGCTCGCCGTTCTGATCGAGACCATGCGTCGCGAAGGTTTCGAACTGGCCGTGTCGCGTCCGCGCGTCGTCATGCACAAGGACGAGAACGGCACCACGATGGAGCCGATCGAAGAAGTCGTCATCGACGTTGACGAAGAGCATTCGGGTATCGTCGTGCAGAAGATGTCCGAGCGCAAGGCCGAGATGACGGAGCTTCGTCCGTCGGGCGGCAACCGCGTTCGCCTGAAATTCCTGGCGCCGACCCGTGGCCTGATCGGCTACCAGTCGGAACTTCTGACCGACACGCGCGGCACGGCTGTCATGAACCGGCTGTTCCACGACTACCAGCCCTTCAAGGGTGCGATCGGCGGCCGCGTCAATGGCGTGCTGCTGTCGAACGGTTCGGGCGAAGCCGTCGCCTACGCCATGTTCAACCTCGAAGACCGCGGCCCGATGATCATCGAGCCGGGCGAAAAGGTCTATGCGGGCATGATCATCGGCATCCACAGCCGTGACAACGACCTCGAGGTCAACGTGCTGAAGGGCAAGCAGCTCACCAACATCCGCGCCGCCGGCAAGGATGAAGCCGTGAAGCTGACCCCGCCGATCCGCATGACGCTCGACCGGGCGCTTTCGTGGATCCAGGACGACGAACTGATGGAAGTGACGCCGAAGTCGATCCGTCTGCGCAAGATGTTCCTCGACGCCAACGACCGCAAGCGATTCGAAAAGCAGCGCTCTGCCGGCGCCGCATAAGCGGACGGTCCCAGAACGAGACAAAGATCGACCCCGGCCCTGTGCCGGGGTTTTTCATGTGTGTGCCATCGTTTTGCGACTTGTGACGCTTGTTAAAAAAGCGTTAACTTTCTGCGTTGCCGCCGCCAACTCGCCTGTGGGCAAGGAGGGTCTTCGCCTGGAGCGGGATTCCGGCGGCACCGGTGCGGGAATAAGAGTCGTGTTATGAAAACACTGTCGATCGATGTGCGGCGCGCCGAGCCGCAGGATGCACGCGCGATATCCGAGACGCATCGGGTGTCGTGGCTGCAGGCCTATGGCGGCCTTATTCCGCACAAGCCGCTCAACCAGATGGTCGATCGCCGGGACGAGATCTGGTGGCGCAAGGCGACGCGCGGCCCTGCCACGCTCCTGGTGCTGGACGTGGCCGGTACGGTGGCGGGCTATGCCACGCTCGGCCTCAACCGCGCCCGCGCGCTGCCGCAGGAAGGCGAGATCTACGAAATCTACCTGCGCCCCGAATATCAGGGCATCGGCCTCGGCAAGCTGCTGTTCGGCGAAGCGCAGCGGCTGTTGAAGTCCCTCGGATGCAGGGGGATGATTGTCTGGTGCCTCGAGGATAGCGACCACGCTCATGATTTCTTCCGGTCCGCCGGCGGGCGCGACATTGCCGAGGGCATGGAAAGTTTCGGTGACAAGGAACTCAAGAAGATCGGTTTCGTCTGGTCCTGACGCTTTTCCACCAGCCGGCGGGCAGCGCCCGTTCATCGAGGATTGCTTTCTTCCGGGCCATTACGGTTCGATGCGGCGATAAACGACGCTGCGGCACATCTTCACCGGACATCCGGCGGGCTCGGCAAACGATTAACGGGCAGCTTTCACCATTGCGCCCGGCTTTGTCGGGCTTGGGCGAAAGTCATGTTGCGCCGCAACGGGATTCGCATTAGGAAACCCGCAAATCACTCCGTTTCCACCTGAGGGGATTACCCATGCGTATTGATGCGATTTCCGTTGGCAAGAACCCGCCTGATGATGTGAATGTCATTGTCGAGGTGCCGGTCGGCGGCCACCCGATCAAGTACGAGATGGACAAGGAAGCCGGCGCGCTGATCGTCGACCGCTTCCTCTACACGCCGATGACCTATCCGGGGAACTACGGCTTCGTGCCGCACACGCTGTCGGAAGACGGCGACCCGATCGACGTCCTGATCGCCAACACGCGTCCGCTCGTTCCGGGCTGCGTCATCAACGTGCGCCCGATCGGCGTTCTGGTCATGGAAGACGATGGCGGCAAGGACGAGAAGATCATCGCCGTGCCGGTGCCGAAGCTGACGCGCCGCTACGACAAGGTCGAGAACTACACGGACCTGCCGGAAATCACGCTGAAGCAGATCGAGCACTTCTTCACGCACTACAAGGATCTGGAGCCCGGCAAGTGGGTGAAGATCGCCGGCTGGCAGGGCGTCGACGTCGCCAAGAAGATGATCCTCGAAGCAGTCGAGCGCCACAACGCACAGAAGTAAGCGCTCAGCGCCTTGCGGCGCTTTCGAGCCTGACGATCGTATCCTCCGGGTCGCCCTCGATCCGGAGGATTTTCTTTCTCTGGGTGTCGCCGGAAACAAGGCTCACGGCCGATTTCGGCACGCCCGCCGCCTTGGCGATAAGCGCCACCAGCGCCTTGTTCGCCTTGCCCTTGTCGGGCGGATCGCTGACCCGCGCCTTCAGATGGTTTTCGCCGTCGGCGCCGGTTTCCCAGCCGTCGATCGCGTCGCGCCCTCCGTTCGGCGTCAGCCGCACGGTCAGGCGCACATGATCGCCGTGGCGCCTGAGCGCCTCCGTCACGGGGCCAGGAGCGCCGGGGCCAGCACGCTGCGGATTATCTGCTCCAGGAAGAACAGGATGACGAGCACGACGAGCGGCGAAAGGTCGACGCCGCCGAAATTCGGCAGGATGCGGCGGATCGGACGGTAGATCGGTTCGGTCAGCTGGTAGAGCGAGCGACCGATGGTCGCGATCACCTGATTGTTCGCGTTGATGACATTGAAGGCATAGAGCCAGGAGAAGATCGCCGAGGCGATCACCAGGAACCATGCAATGCTGATGATGAACAATAGGGTGTTGATGACCGCTATCATTGACGTCTCCAATTGTGTTTCGTGCTGACATGTAGCCATTGCCGGCCCTGCCAGCAAGGCCGAGGCCATGCAGCAGGCCAAGATGTTTAATACGAATGGTTTTTCATCGGCGTCATTGCGGACGCAAGGCCGCTTTTCACATTTGCCGGAATTGTGCTCAGGCTTCGTGGAAAACCCGGTCGAGAAAGGCCGTCATCCAGGCTCGCAAGGCCATGTCGTGGAGGAGGCGGCCATCGAGATGGGCGCGGCCGGCCTGCGCGCCCGGAAGATCGAAGCGATGCGCGCCGCGCACCACCCAGCGATGCATCATGGCCAGCGTCAGTTCACCGTGGAACTGGATGCCCCAGGCATTGTCGCCGTAGCGGAAGGCCTGGTTCTCGTAGTGGTGGCCGGTGGCGAGCAGCGTTGCGCCGGAGGGAAGATCGAAGCCTTCGCGGTGAAACTGGTAGACCATCTGCGGCCAGGACATCAGCGCCGTGCCGGCCTCGGTCGCCTGCAAGGGATACCAGCCGATTTCCGCCCAGCCTTCCGCATGGCCGAAAACCGCGCCGCCGAGGTTCTTTACCAGCATCTGGGCTCCGAGGCAGATGCCGAGAAAGGGGCGGTTCTCCTTCAGCGGCACCGAAAGCCATTCGATCTCGCGGCGCAGATAGGGCTCGTCGTCATTGGCGCTCATCGGCCCGCCGAAAACGACGGCGCCGGCATGATGTTCGAGCGTCGCGGGCAGCGGATCGCCGAGCACCGGGCGGCGGATGTCGAGTGCATGGCCCATCTGCTGCAGGATCTGCCCAACGCGGCCGGGGCTGGAGGTCTCCTGGTGCAGGACGATGAGGACGGGACGCCTGGTGCGTGCCTTGATGGGCAGATCGAGCATGGCTCAGCCTTCGTCCGTCGCCTCTCCGTCCACCGCCGCGCCAACCCTTCCGGCCACTTCCTGCCGCTTCATGATGCGCTCACGGCCCGAGACGCCCATCAGGTCGGCGATGCGCCAGATGGCGTGATCCTCCATCTCGCTGCGCTCGCCATCCGCATAGACGATCTCCCACAGCAGGCCGATCAGGTCGATGCGCTGCTCTTCCGACAATTGCCGTTTCAGCTCGGAGGTGAAGCGGAAGAAATCGATCGCCTCGCTCTCCGCATCGGTGCCCGCAGCGATCAGGGCGTCGAGTTCGGCTTCGTCCAGTCCGTAGAACTCCTTGAAGCGGGCGCGCAGCGCCGTCTTCTCGACGTCCAGTATCTTGCCGTCCGCCTCCATCACCTGGATGCAGAGCCCCATGACGGCGACCCGCGGGTCATCGGCGGCGAAGGCCGGCTTGTCGCCGCCGGAAAGACTCACGAGAAACTGCTGCAAGCGTTCAAACATCGATGGTTCGCCTCGTGTTTTCAATTTCAGAACAATCGGAAGCTCGTGGCGGCTTCGCGCTTTTCCGTGACACCTTCCTTCACGCCCGGATCGTCCGGCAGGCCATGGAAGGGGCGCTCTTCTGCTGCTGCGGCTGTTTCCACCTTCGCGTTTTCCGGCACCACGGTCTTAACGGCAACAGGCTCCACGACCGCAGCCACAACGACCGGCTTCTTGACGTCCTTTACCACCTCTTCGACCCGCATGGCGGGCTTCGCCTCGATGGCGCGCGGCGGCAGGGTGCGGATGGCTTCGTCGACGGCGTCGGTCGAGCCCTCCTCGATCGGGCCTTCCAGCGGGCTGACCGGCGTCTTCCATTCGAAGGCGTCGATGCGACCGTTGACCGGTGAGACGGCGCGCCATTCCGGCGACGTGATGCCGTCGGCGGTCCAGGCGGGATCGCGCGGCGCCTTCAGCGCCTGGTTCATCCAGTGACGGATGCGGCCCTGGTCACCGCTTTCGGCATCCTCGATATCGGCGAGCAGCAGGAAAGCGCTTTCGCGCGGCGATAGGCGGGCGGCGGCTTCCGCCTTGGCGCGGGCCAGCGCGAAGTCGCGCGTTTCCAGCGCGGCTTCCGCGACGGCATACAGCCCTTCGGCATTGTTCGGGCGCATGGCCTCCAGCTTTTCCGCCCGCTTCAGGCGGTCGGCGGCCGAATCGCCGCTGCGGGCGCGCACATAAAGCTTCGCTACATCGCCGTGCGCCGTCGCCTTCCAGAGCTTTTCGAGGATCGAGGCGGCCTTGCGCAGATTGTCCTCACGCAGGTAGGCCTTTGCCTCGATGAGGCCGGCCGGCACGAAATTCTCGTCGAGTTTCAGTGCCTGATGGGCATCCTCGCGCGCTCCCTTCGGGTCTGCATCGAGCTTTGCCGATGCGCGGGCGGTGAGCAGCACGGCCTTGCGGCGGGCATAGGTCTTCTTGTCTTCGGGCGAGGCGGATCGGCCGTCGCCGAGAAGCTTCAGCGCCTCGTCCCAGTCGCCGGCTTGCGAGCGATATTCGAGAGCGGCTTCCGTTGCCCAGGGCAGCTGCGGCGCCTTTTCGGCGGCGCGTTCGGCATATTGCCGGGCGGCCTCGTTGGCGCCGAGGCGGCGGGCCTCGAGATAGAGACCGCGCAGGCCAAGTTCCCGTGTTTCCGGGTCGTCGGCCATCAGCTCGAATTTCTTGCGCGCGTCGTCGTAGCGGCCCTCGATCATCGCGGCCTGCGCTTCGAGCAGGTGGATGAGCGGCTCCTGGTCGGCGCTGATGAGGCCCCTGGTGCGGGTCAGCATCTTGCGCGCATTGACGGCGTCGCCCGCGCCGGCTGCGATCAGGCCGGTCGAGAGCGCCTGGTAGCCGCGGTCGCGCTTGCGGGCGCGGAAATAGCGCTGGATCGAATGTGGCGAGGTCCACACGACGCGCACCAGCCACCAGCAGAACATGACGGCGGCGACCAGCGAGACGACGAGCGTCGCGGCGACCATGAGGCTCATGTCGGCGCGCTGGCCCTGCCAGATGATGGAGAGTTCGCCGGGGCGGTCGGCAAGCCAGGCAAAGCCGGCGGCAAGCGCAAGGACGAAGAGGGCGAAGACCAGAATGCGAATCATGAAGCCGTTCTCCTCAGCCCTGGTTGGCGGTGCCGGTTGCCGGGCCGTTCAGGGCGCCGGAAACGACCGTGCCGATCAGTTCCTCGACGGCAACGCGTTCGTCGAGCTTGCGCTTGTAGTCCGTCGCTGCGGCCTGGCCGTTCTCCGGCAGGGTCTGCCATTCGATCTGCGCGCCCTTGAAGTCGCCGTTCTGCAGCCGCGTCTCGATGCGGGCGACGACCGCCTCGGGACTGTCGCCCTCGACGCTGCCGACCGGGCGCACGCGGATGGCGGAAGCGGCGCTCGACATCAGGCGATTGAAGATGCCCTGATCGCCTTCCGGCTGATGCACGGCGTCGAGGATGGTTTCGGCCGCCGGCTGGAAGTCGCGCACGAGGTCAGAACGAGACGGCACGCCGATGGCGGCATGCTCACGCAGGCCCGCCAGGGACGCATCGTCCGGCGCAACGCTGGCGAAGGCTTCCAGCTCGGCGAGATAGGAGCCGCCGCGGTCGATGGCGGTCTTCAGCGCGCTCGCGGCGACCGCGCGGGCCATCTCGATGTCGCTGCGCGGCTCGTCGAGCTTTTGTTCGGCGGCGGCGATGCGCTCTGTCAGCTGGCTTTCCGTCGTGTTGACCGCCTCGGTGGTGCGGGCGATGGCCTCGCGCAGCGCCGTAAGCTCCGTCGTCAGGCGGGACACGTCGCCTTCCAGCTTCGTGACGGCTTCCGGATTGGTGCCGGCAGCAGCCGTGCCTTCGCCGGCCGATGTTTCGAGTGCCGCGATGCGCGTCTCGATCGGCTGGAGATCGACCGGGCTTGCGGCCGGGATTTCGGAAAGGCGGGCCTTCAGCGCCTCGATCTCGCTGGAGAGGCTCGCGACAGCGCTGGTGTCGGCAGCCCGTTCGGGGGCGAGGGTCGGCAGGTAGCCGCCATATTGCAGGCTGCCGGCGCCGAGCAGCGCAATCAGGCCGCCGAGAATGCCCGCCGCAAGCGGACCGGCATTGCCGCGCGGGGCAGGCGCCGGGGGTTCGGCGTGCAGGGGCTCGTTCACGGGCTCCTCATAGGTCGCGCGGGCGGGTTCGATCGGCTCCTGCTTTTCCTCGAAGGCCGGGCCGGTGGCCCCGGACGCAGGGCTTTCGACGTTTTCCGTTTCTGCCGTCGTGGCGGCGGCCTTTTCGTCGGCCGCGCGCGTCTCGTCGTCACTTGCGGAAGCGGGAACCGCTTCGAGATCGATCGTCATGGGCTCGTCGCCGGTCTTCTTTCGACGGGACGGGGTTTCCGGTTCCATGGCGACCTCCTCGCGTTCATGTGCATTGCACTAAAGGTAGACAGGGAAGGCAGGGAGGGAAAGACCCTTGCGGCAAATTCGTCGGCCGCGGCCTGCCTTCAGAGGAGGGCCAGCAGGCTTTCCTCGTCGGGTGCAGCGGCGATGGCGGCCTGTTCGGCAAAGCGTTCCGGCACGGCGGCTGCGACATTGGGGCTCATGCAGAGCATGCGCGTTGTGTCGAACCGGCCCGGCATTTCGCTGAACGGCGCGAGAGCAAAAAAGGCTCGGGCGCTTTCCCGCGAATAGAGCAGGACGGCATCCGGCACCGGCTGCAGCAGGGCGGCCATCGTTTCGGCGCGCGAAAGCGCGAGCGGCACCATGCGATAGCTCTCGACGGTGCGGAACGGAATGTTCGCCTCCTGAAGCCGGCTCTCGAAGCCGGGTGCGCGCGGATTGCCCGCGAGATAGAGGAGGGGCGCGGTGGTCCTGCCGTTCTCACGCGCATGCGCGGCGATCAGCCTGGCGAGGTTCTCGCCATAGCCATCTGCATGCAGGACGGTGGAAAAGCCGATGTCGCGCATGGCGTCGGCAGACGCCTGCCCGACGGCGAAGACGGTGGTCGACAGGTGGGGCGTGCGTTCGTCGCCGAGCCCGCCCAGGAGACGCGCCATCTCCGCGCTGGTGATGGCGATCGAGGCATGAGGTCCGGCAAGCGCCGCCCTCACCGCATCGACATGGTGCTCGGCCCGCGACAGCGGCAACAGCGCCGTCTCATGTCCAAGCGCCGCGAGCCTGCCGGCGGTGCGGGATGCCGAAGGCTGGGGACGAAGGACGAGGACGCGCATGGATCAGCCCCAGCTTTCGAAGAAGTCCGCTCCGGCCCTGGCGCGGATCGTCTCGCCGGCTTGCTTGCCGATCTGCTCGGCGTTGGAAATCGGGCCGCTCGCCTCGATTTCATGGAACTCGCTGCCGTCCGGCGTCAGGATCATGCCGTGGAACTGGAGGTGGTCGCCATCGATCGTCGCATAGCCGGCGATCGGCGTGCGACAGGAGCCGTCGAGCGTGGCGAGGAAGCCGCGTTCGCAGGAGACCGCAACATGGGTCGCCCGGTCGTCGATGGCGGAAAGCAGTCCGGCGGTGCGCGCGTCACCGATGCGGCTCTCGATGCAGATCGCGCCCTGCGCCGGTGCCGGCGGGAAGGAGACGGGATCGAGGAGCTCCGTCGGCACGTCGAGCTTGCCGAGACGTTTCAGGCCGGCATAGGCGAGCAGCGTCGCATCGGCCTCGCCCTGGGCGAGCTTGGCGAGGCGCGTATCGACCTGGCCGCGGAAGACAATGACGTTGAGGTCGGGGCGAAGCCGCCGGATGAGGGCCTGGCGGCGGAGCGAGGCCGAGCCGACCGTGGCGCCATGCGGCAGGTCGAGGAGGCGCTTTGCGGTTCGGCCGATGAAGGCGTCGCGGATGTCCTCGCGCGGCAGGAAGGCGGACAGGTGCAGGCCTTCCGGCAGTTTCGTCGGCATGTCCTTGGAGGAGTGCACGGCGAAGTCGAGTTCGCCGGAGGATAGCTGCGCCTCGATCTCTTCCGTGAACAGCCCCTTGCCGCCGATCAGCGCCAGCGAGCGGTCGGTGATGCGGTCGCCCTTCGTCGAGAGCACGACGACCTCGAACATCTCTTCCGGCAGGCCGTGCGCGGCCATCAGGCGCGAACGGGTCTCGTGGGCCTGGGCGAGCGCCAGCGGGCTGCCACGCGTGCCGATCCTGAAAGGTTTTGTTTGCATCCGTCTTGATCCATTGTTACCGGGATGTCTCGTAACCGGGTTTCCGGCCTATCGCAATCAATCCAAGTGCTTCATGTCGTCCCATCTGACCATCCTCGGCATCGAAACGAGCTGCGACGAAACCGCCGCTGCGGTTGTCATGCGCGATGCGCAGGGCAGGGGCGAGATTCTTGGCGAGGTCGTTCTGAGCCAGCTCGAAGAGCATAGCGCTTATGGCGGCGTCGTGCCGGAAATTGCGGCGCGCGCCCATGTCGAGGCGCTCGACAGCCTGATTTCGGAAGCGCTGCTGCGCGCCGGCCGCTCCCTTGAGGATGTCGATGCCATCGCCGCGACGAGCGGGCCGGGGCTGATCGGCGGCCTTATCGTCGGGCTGATGACGGGCAAGGCGATCGCGCGGGCGACCGGCAAGCCGCTTTACGCCGTCAATCATCTGGAAGGCCATGCGCTGACGGCGCGGCTGACGGACGGGCTTTCCTTCCCCTATCTCATGCTGCTCGTTTCCGGCGGCCATACCCAGCTCGTGCTGGTCCGCGGCGTCGACGACTACGAACGCTGGGGCACGACCATCGACGACGCGCTCGGCGAGGCCTTCGACAAGACGGCCAAGCTGCTCGGCTTGCCCTATCCCGGCGGGCCTGCAGTGGAGCGCATGGCGAAGAATGGTGATCCGAAGCGTTTCACCTTCCCGCGCCCGCTCGTCGGCGAGGCGCGGCTCGATTTTTCCTTCTCCGGCCTCAAGACGGCGGTGCGCCAGGCGGCGCAGTCGATCGAACCAGTGACGGATCAGGACATCGCCGACATCTGCGCTTCCTTCCAGCGCGCCGTCTCGCGCACCTTGCAGGATCGCATCGGCCGCGGTCTGGAGCGGTTCCGCAGGCTCCATCCGGATAGCGAGGCGCCGGCGCTCGTCGTTGCCGGGGGCGTGGCGGCGAATGCGGAATTGCGCACGACGCTGCAGGCGCTGTGCGACAAGCACAAGTTTCGTTTCATCGCGCCGCCGATGGCGCTCTGCACCGACAATGCCTCGATGATCGCCTGGGCGGGGCTGGAGCGCATGGCGGCCGGCTTTGCGCCGGACGATCTTGCGGTCGCGCCGCGCTCGCGCTGGCCGCTCGACCGGGAGGCAGCGACAAAGCTCGGATCCGGCAAGCGGGGAGCCAAGGCATGACGATCAGTTCGAAAATCGCCGTTGTCGGCGCCGGCGCTTTCGGAACGGCGCTGGCAAGCGTCGCCGCGGCTAGCGGCGGCGACGTCACGCTGGTCGGCCGCGACGCCGCTTCCGTCGAGACCATGCGGACCCTGCGCCGCAATGAAAAGGCGCTGCCGGGCATCGACCTGCCGGAAGCGCTCGCCTACAGCGCCGATGTGGAAGCCATTCGTGGGGCAGGCATCGTGCTCTTCGCCATGCCCTCGCAGGCGCAGCGCGAGGCCGCGCGATCCCTCGCGCCGCTGCTGGCGCCGGGCACGGCGGTCGTCATCTGCGCCAAGGGCATGGAGAAAGGCACCGGCCGGCTGCTGACGGACGTGCTGGAGGAAGAACTGCCCGGCCGCGAGATCGCGGTTCTGTCCGGGCCCGGCTTCGCCGCCGATATCGCCAGGGGCCTGCCGACCGCGATGGTGATTGCGGCGCGCACCGGCGAGATCGGCGCGGCGCTGGCACTGGCGCTTTCCGGACCAACCTTCCGCCTCTATCCCTCCACCGACCGTGTCGGCGTGCAGCTTGGCGGGGCGCTGAAGAATGTACTGGCGATCGCCTGCGGCATCATCGAGGGCGCCCAGCTCGGCGATTCGGCCCGCGCGGCGCTGATTTCACGCGGCCTTGCGGAATTGTCGCGCTTCGTCGAGGCGCATGGCGGGGAAGGCATCACGGTGACGGGCCTGTCCGGCCTAGGCGACCTCGTGCTGACGGGCACCAGCCACCAGTCGCGCAACCTGCGCTTCGGCATCGCGCTGGGCCAGCATGGCAATCCGGCCGGCTGGTCGGGCGATCTCGTGGAGGGCGCATTTGCCGCGTCCGTCGCTTCGGGCGTCGCCGCAGACAAAGGCATCGACATGCCGATCACCGACGCCGTCGCCCGCATCATCGACGGCACACTCGACGTCAAGACCGCCATCGGGCAGCTCATGACGCGCCCGATCACCCAGGAATGACCGAACGGCCAGAAACCAACAGGAAGGATCGCTTCATGCATTTCGCATTCATCTGCACGGACAAGCCCGGCGCACTCCAGGTTCGCCTCGACACGCGCCCCGACCATCTTGCCCATCTGAACGCGCTGAACGCCGACGGCAAGCTGGCTTTCGCCGGCCCCTTCCTCGGCGATGACGGCAAGCCGACCGGCAGCCTTGTCGTGGTCAAGGCCGAGACGATCGAAGAGGCGCGGCAGATCGCGGAGAGCGACCCCTATGCGAAAGCCGGGCTCTTTTCCGATGTCCAGGTGAATGCCTGGAACTGGGTCTTCAACAGCCCGGAGGCATAAGACCTCCATGGCATACTGGCTCTACAAGTCCGAACCCTTCAAGTTCTCCTGGGAAATGCTCAAGTCGAAGGGCGAGGCCGGCGAGGAATGGGACGGCGTGCGCAATTACCAGGCGCGCAACAACATGCGGGCCATGCAGATCGGCGACAAGGGCTTCTTCTACCACTCCAACGAAGGGCTGGAAGTCGTCGGCATCACGGAGGTCTGCGCGCTGTCGCATCCCGACACGACCGCCGGTGCTGATCCGCGCTGGGAGTGCGTCGACATCCGCGCCGTGTGCGATGTGCCGCGCCCGGTATCCCTGAAGGACGTCAAGGCCAACCCGAAGCTCGCCAACATGGCGCTCGTCACCTCCATGCGCCTTTCGGTGCAGCCCGTGACGGAGGACGAGTGGCTCGAAGTCTGCCGCATGGCTGGCCTCGACAACCCGCCGCGTTAGAGCAGTTCCGGAAAAGCCCGTGAAAACCGAGCCGGAAGCCTTCATTCGCGACAACACGGACGTGCTGTCGCCGCCGCATGTGCCGGAGGTCAGGCTGAGGCTGGCCACCGATGCGCATGCGCTTTGGCTGAAGACCGAAGAGGAACTGGAGGAAATCGGGTTGCCGCCGCCCTTCTGGGCCTTCGCCTGGGCAGGCGGGCAGGGGCTTGCCCGCCATGTGCTCGATCATCCGGCGCTGGTCGCGGGGAAGTCGGTGCTGGATTTCGCCGGCGGTTCCGGCCTTGTCGGCATCGCGGCAAGCCGGTCCGGCGCTTCCGCAGTGCTTGCCGCGGATATCGATCCCTGGAGCGAAACGGCGATCCGGCTGAACGGCGCGCTCAACGGCGTTACGGTCGACTATACGGCCGAGGATCTTGTCGGCCGCGATGCGGGCTGGGACGTGGTGCTTGCGGGCGACGTCTTCTACGATCGTGCCTTTGCCGATGGGATCATTCCGTGGTTCACGGTGCTGGCCGCGCGCGGCGCCACGGTGCTCGTCGGCGATCCCGGCCGGGCCTATTGCCCGCGCGAACGCATGGAGGCGCTTGCCACCTATACGGTGCCGGTGACCCGCGCGCTGGAAGATAGCGAAGTGAAGAAGACGACGGTCTGGCGGTTTGCGTCCGTTAAAGACCGGGGCGAATGACGCAGACGCCGGCTTCCCATGAGCAGCCGCTGAGCCCCGGCGTCACGATGATGATCTTCGGCCCGCTACGCTCGCGCTTCGCCGTCCGGCCGGGCCGTTCGATTGCGCCGTCATTGTCGATATAAAAGTAGGTGCCGTTTCCACCGTCGCGATAGGCTGCAATCGCGCCGCCGTAGAAATTGCCACCGCCTTGCGCGTATTCGCGATCGCTTCTGCTGTAGCGAAGCCGGGTGCTCAGTCCGCCGCCATGGCCTTCCCGCTCGAGGGTCGGGAGCAGCTTGTGTCGTGAATGGTGGCCGTGATGGCGGGGCTGCCAGCCGTCACGGGCGTCGGCGGCCGTCATGCCGCCTGCGACAAGCACGACCGCCAGCCCTATGACTTTGGTCGCACGGAGCGCTGATAACAGAGTCATTCTGTCCTGCCTTCCGCATTACGCTTAACAAATCCTTAACGTTAAGATGGGGCAGGTGAGGGCGAAAGTCACGGATTTGCTTATGGATTCCACGACTGTGGTTAACGCGGGCGGAGCGTGCCGCGATGGTGCAATTCGGCTGCATCCTCTAATCGATTAAATTCATTTTGCACTGCAATGAGGCTTGTGGTTCCGCTTTCCGGTGATTAAACGTCGCAATCACTGCATTGTGCACAACATACTGCAATTCCGGAGAAATTCTGTCCAGTTTTGGCTCTCCGGGGTTCCGTGAGGTTCAGATGGCGAATGTCACTCGAAGCCGGCCGCTCTCGCCGCATCTCCAAGTCTATAAGCCGATCCCGACGATGGTCATGTCCATCGTGCACCGCATTACCGGTATCGCGCTCTATTTCGGCACCGTTCTGGTTGCCTGGTGGCTGATCGCCGCCGCCTCTGGTGAGGCCTATTTCGATTGGGTCAACTGGTTTTTCGGCACGCTGGTCGGCCGTCTCGTCCTCTTCGGCTATACCTGGGCGCTGATGCAGCACATGCTCGGCGGCCTTCGCCACTTCATGTGGGACATGGGTCGCGGCTACGACAAGCACTTTTCCACGAAACTTGCGCTTGCAACTCCGGTCGTTTCCGTCGCCCTGACGGTGCTGGTCTGGGTCGTCGGCTACCTGGCCCGCTGAGGAGAGTTCCCATGGATATGCGCACGCCCCTCGGCAAGGTTCGCGGCCTCGGTTCGGCAAAGGACGGCACGGAGCATTTCTGGCGCCAGCGCCTGACGGCCGTCGCCAACGTTCCGCTTCTGCTTTTCTTCGTCGGTTTCCTCATCTGCTACAATGGCGCCTCCTTCGCTGAAGTGACGGCCGCCCTGTCGCATCCGATCGTCGCCGTCCTCATGGGCCTCGTCGTCATTTCCGGCCTCATTCACATGAAGCTCGGCATGCAGGTCGTCATCGAGGACTACGTGCACGCCGAAGGCGTGAAGATCGGCCTTCTCATGCTCAACACCTTCTTCGCGATCCTGGTCGGCGGGCTCTGTCTTTTCGCCGTCCTCAAAATCGCTTTCGCAGGATAATCCATCATGGCAGCGATCTCCTCCCCGGCGGCCAACGGCAAGGCCTATAACTATGTGGACCATTCCTTCGACGTGATCGTCGTGGGCGCCGGCGGCGCGGGTCTGCGTGCAACGCTCGGCATGGCCGAGCAGGGCCTCAAGACGGCCTGCATCACCAAGGTTTTCCCGACGCGTTCGCACACCGTTGCCGCCCAGGGCGGCATCGCGGCCTCGTTGCAGAACATGACGCCGGACTCGTGGCAGTGGCACCTCTACGACACCGTCAAGGGCTCCGACTGGCTCGGCGACGTCGACGCCATGCAGTATCTCGCCATGGAAGCGCCGAAGGCGGTCTATGAACTGGAGCACTACGGCGTGCCCTTCTCGCGCAACGAGGAAGGCAAGATCTACCAGCGCCCGTTCGGCGGCCACATGCAGAACTACGGCGAAGGCCCGCCGGTGCAGCGCACCTGCGCCGCCGCAGACCGGACCGGTCACGCCATCCTGCACACGCTCTATGGCCAGTCGCTGCGCAACAATGCGGAATTCTTCATCGAATATTTCGCGCTCGACCTGATCATGTCGGCCGATGGCCGCTGCACCGGTGTCGTCGCCTGGAACCTCGATGACGGCACGATCCATCGCTTCTCCGCTAAGATGGTGGTGCTGGCGACCGGCGGCTACGGCCGCGCCTATTTCTCCGCCACCTCGGCGCATACCTGCACGGGCGATGGCGGCGGCATGGTCGCTCGCGCCGGCCTGCCGTTGCAGGACATGGAATTCGTCCAGTTCCACCCGACCGGCATCTACGGCGCCGGCTGCCTCATCACCGAGGGCGCACGCGGGGAGGGCGGTTATCTCGTCAACTCCGAAGGCGAGCGCTTCATGGAGCGCTATGCGCCGTCGGCCAAGGACCTTGCCTCGCGCGACGTCGTCTCGCGCTGCATGACGATGGAAATCCGCGAAGGCCGCGGCGTCGGCAAGAACAAAGACCACATCTACCTGCATCTCGACCATCTCGATCCGGGCGTTCTGCACGAGCGCCTGCCCGGCATTTCCGAGAGCGCGAAGATTTTTGCCGGCGTCGACGTGACGCGCGAGCCGATCCCGGTCCTGCCGACCGTTCACTACAATATGGGCGGCGTTCCGACGAACTATTGGGGCGAAGTGCTGAATGCAGACAGCCAGAACCCGGAGCGCATCGCGCCCGGCCTGATGGCGGTCGGCGAAGCCGGCTGCGCCTCGGTGCACGGTGCAAACCGCCTCGGCTCCAACTCGCTGATCGACCTCGTGGTCTTCGGCCGCGCCGCTGCGATCCGCGCCGGCCAGGTGATCGACCGCGAAGGCGCCGTCCCCGCGCTGGACATCGCTGCCTGCGACAAGATCATGGACCGCTTCGACCGCCTGCGGAATGCCAATGGCGGTACGCCGACGGCAATCCTGCGCGACAAGATGCAGCGCACCATGCAGGAAGACGCGGCCGTGTTCCGCACGCAGGAATCGCTGGAAAGCGGCTGCAAGCGCATGACGGCGATCTGGCAGGAAATGCCGGACGTCAAGGTCACCGACCGCTCGATGATCTGGAATTCCGACCTCGTCGAGACGCTGGAACTGGAAAACCTGATGGCCAACGCCATCACGACCGTCTATGGCGCCGAGGCCCGCAAGGAAAGCCGCGGTTCGCATGCCCGCGAGGACTATGCGACCGGCCCGCTTGGTGGCCGCGACGACGTCAACTGGCGCAAGCACACGCTCGCCTGGGTGAACGAGGCGGGCGACGTGAAGCTCGACTATCGCCCGGTGCATACCGACCTCATCGCGGACGGGATCGATCCCAAGAAGATCGAACCCAAGGCGCGCGTCTACTGATCCCGAGGAGAACAGGACATGGTTGAACTCGCTCTCCCGAAGAACTCGCAGATGACCGAGGGCAAGGTCTGGCCGAAGCCGGCCGGCGCCACGAACACCCGCGAGCTGCGCATCTATCGCTGGAACCCGGACGACGGGAAGAACCCGTCGATCGACACGTTCACCATCGATGTCGACGATTGCGGCCCGATGGTTCTGGACGCGCTGCTCTACATCAAGAACAACATCGATCCGACGCTGACGCTGCGCCGCTCCTGCCGCGAAGGCATCTGCGGCTCCTGCGCCATGAACATCGACGGCACCAACACGCTCGCCTGCACCAAGGGGCTGGACGAGGTGAAGGGCACCGTGAAGGTCTATCCGCTGCCGCATCTGCCGGTGGTCAAGGACCTTGTTCCGGACCTGACGAACTTCTACGCCCAGCACCGTTCGATCGAACCGTGGCTGAAGACCGTGTCGCCGACGCCCGCCAAGGAATGGAAGCAGAGCCACGAGGATCGTCTGAAGCTCGACGGCCTCTACGAGTGCATCCTGTGCGCCTGCTGCTCGACTTCCTGTCCGAGCTACTGGTGGAACGGCGACCGTTATCTCGGCCCGGCCGTCCTGCTCCAGGCCTACCGCTGGCTGATCGACAGCCGCGATGAAGCCAAGGGCGAACGCCTCGACAATCTCGAGGATCCCTTCCGCCTCTATCGCTGCCACACGATCATGAATTGCGCCCAGGCCTGCCCGAAGGGCCTTAATCCGGCCAAAGCAATCGGCGAGATCAAGAAGATGCTGGTCGAGCGCCGTCTCTGACCTAGATAAGCACCGTTTACGAAACGTGAGGTGGCGGTTCGGCAAATCGGGCCGTTCCACCTTGATTCGTGCGGGCGATTCACGTTAATTCGGCGGGAATTGTTGCACAGCAGCAGTATCGGCAGATATCGGGAGTATCGACATGCGGATTGTACATGTAGCGGGCGGACTGATGATGGCGCTTGCTCTGGCTGGTTGCCAGCGGACTGCGTCGATGGACAGCGTGAACACGCGGCAGAACATCACGCCGCTCGAAGCCCAGCCGATCGGCACTGTTTCGTCCAGCCAGCTTCCCGATCCGACCACCAATACGAGTGGCCAGTTCCCGGACAAGCCGGCGACCGATACGGCGATGGCGACCGGTGTCGGCGGCGCGGGTGATGCTGCCGCGGCAAGCGCGCTCGACGTCAAGAAGGAAGCCATGGTCGGCAACTGGCGCGTGGCAAGCGGCCCGTCCTCTTGCGACATGTTCCTGACGCTCACCAATCTTGGCGGCGGCTCGCGTGGCGGCACGCGCGGTTGCGCGGGCGAATTGACCGCGATGGGCTCCTGGGAAGTTGCCGGCAAGCAGGTCGTCCTGAAGGATCGCGGCGGCAATCCGATCGCGCGTCTCTACAAGACGGCGGATTCCCGCTTTGACGGCTCGACCAATTCCGGCCAGCCCGTCAGCCTCTCGCGCTGATCCGGCTTTCCTGAAACAGATACGGATATTTTCCGCCCATGGCCAAGGACTGGGACAGGGTTGCGACGCATTCGGACCGTGGCGTCTTGGACAAGCTCGCGGCCCTTGTCGCAAGCGGTGAACTGAAGCCCGACCCGGCCCAGAAGGCGATGGCGGCGCGGTTCGATCGTCTGCTCGTCGAGGTCCACGCCCAGCGCCCGGCGCGTAAATCGAGCGCGCTCGGCTGGCTCTTCGCCTCCCGCAAGCCCGAGACCGCAAGCGTCCCGAAGGGGCTCTACATTCATGGCGGCGTCGGGCGCGGCAAGACCATGCTCATGGACATGTTCTTCGAGCTGGCGCCCATCAAGCGCAAGCGGCGGGCGCATTTCCATGAATTCATGGCGGATGTGCACGAGCGCATCCACAAGCACCGGCAGAAGCTGAAGGCGGGCGAAACGAAGCAGGCCGATCCGGTGCCGCCGGTCGCCGCGAGCCTGATCGAAGAGGCGCGGCTTCTCTGCTTCGACGAGTTTTCGGTGACGGACATTGCCGATGCGATGATCCTGTCGCGCCTCTTCGGCGAGCTGTTCCAGCGCGGCTGCATCCTCGTGGCGACGTCGAATGTCGAGCCGGACAATCTCTACAAGGATGGTCTCAATCGCGGCCTCTTCCTGCCTTTCGTCGATCTGCTGAAGCGGCATGTCGAGATCATGCCCCTCGATTCCATGACGGACTACCGCCTGGAGAAGGACAGCGGCCTGCCGGTGTTCCGTCACCCGCTGGGCGATGAGGCCGACATGGCGATGGATGCGGCCTGGCGGCGGGAGACAGCGGGCAGGACCGTCGGCACTGAGACGATTTCCTTCCGCGGGCGCAGCATCGCGGTGCCGCGGGCGGCGGGGCGCGTTGCGCGCTTCTCCTTTGCCGACCTGTGCGCGCGGCCGCTGGGCGCCGCCGACTATCTCCAGATCCTGTCGCACTACGACACGCTGTTCATTGACCACGTACCCCTTCTCGGGGCTGAAAAGCGCAACGAGACCAAGCGCTTCATCAATCTCGTCGATACGATCTACGATCATCGCGCGCGCCTTTTCGCGTCCGCCGCCGCCGCGCCGGAAAACCTGCTCGTCACCCGCAAGGGTACGGAAGGCTTTGAATTCGATCGCACGGTCTCGCGCCTTATCGAGATCCGCAGCACCGAATATCTTGCCGATCATCAGGCGCGATATGGTGAAACGTGACGGAAGCGTGACGGAAATTCTTACGTTTACGTAACAATTTTTATATCTAACCGATTGAAATACTTCAGTCCAAAAGTATGTATTGAATTTTTTACCTAGTCAGCGTAAGTCCTTGCGCCGAAAGGTCCCGCAATTGCGACATGAGGGACCGTTGATCGGAGCAAGAGGAAGCTTTCATGGCCCGCAAGAAGATCGCACTTATTGGTTCTGGAATGATCGGTGGCACGCTGGCGCATCTGGCCGGCCTGAAGGAACTGGGCGACATCGTCCTCTTCGACATCGCCGACGGCATTCCGCAGGGCAAGGGCCTCGATATCGCCCAGTCCGCGCCGGTTGAAGGCTTCAACGCCTCGCTGACGGGTGCGAGCGACTACGCCGCCATCGAAGGCGCGGACGTCTGCATCGTCACCGCCGGCGTCGCCCGCAAGCCGGGCATGAGCCGCGACGACCTGCTCGGCATCAACCTCAAGGTCATGGAACAGGTCGGCGCCGGCATCAAGAAGTATGCCCCGAACGCCTTCGTGATCTGCATCACCAACCCGCTCGACGCGATGGTATGGGCGCTGCAGAAGTTCTCGGGCCTGCCGAAGAACATGGTCGTCGGCATGGCCGGCGTGCTGGACTCGGCCCGCTTCCGCCTCTTCCTCTCCGAGGAATTCAAGGTTTCCGTCCAGGACGTCACCGCTTTCGTTCTCGGCGGCCATGGCGACACGATGGTGCCGCTCGCCCGCTACTCGACCGTCGGCGGCATTCCGCTCACCGACCTCGTCAAGATGGGCTGGGTCACCAAGGAGCGCCTCGAGGAAATCATTCAGCGCACCCGTGACGGCGGCGCCGAGATCGTCGGCCTGCTGAAGACCGGCTCGGCCTATTACGCGCCGGCTGCCTCGGCAATCGAAATGGCCGAATCCTACCTCAAGGACAAGAAGCGCGTCCTGCCCTGCGCGGCCTACCTTTCCGGCCAGTACGGCGTGAAGGACATGTATGTGGGCGTTCCCACGATCATCGGTGAAGGTGGCGTCGAGCGCATCATCGAGGTGGAATTCAACAAGGCCGAACAGGAAGCCTTCGAAAAGTCGGTCGGTGCCGTTGCGGGTCTTTGCGAAGCCTGCATCAACATCGCGCCTTCGCTGAAGTAGTTCGGTATCCAGACAGGATCTTTCCCATGAACATTCATGAATATCAGGCCAAGGCTCTGCTCAAGAGCTTTGGCGCACCGGTCGCCGAAGGCGTTGCCATCTTCTCCGCCGACGAGGCGGAAGCTGCTGCCAAGGCGCTTCCCGGCCCGCTCTACGTGGTCAAGAGCCAGATTCACGCCGGTGGCCGCGGCAAGGGCAAGTTCAAGGAACTCGGCCCCGACGCCAAGGGCGGCGTGCGTCTTGCCTTCTCGATCGACGAAGCCAAGGCTCATGCCAAGGACATGCTCGGCAACACGCTCGTGACCGCGCAGACCGGCGAAGCCGGCAAGCAGGTGAACCGCCTCTATATCGAAGACGGCGCCGACATCGAGCGCGAACTCTACCTCTCGCTGCTCGTCGACCGCTCCGTCGGCCAGGTAGCCTTCGTGGTCTCCACCGAAGGCGGCATGGACATCGAGGCCGTCGCGCATGACACGCCGGAAAAGATCGTCACCGTCGCGATCAACCCGGAAGCCGGCGTCACCGCCGCCGACCTGGCTGCGCTGACCTCGGCACTCAAGCTCGAAGGCGAAGCCAAGGCTGATGGCGAGAAGCTGTTCCCGATCCTCTACAAGGCCTTTGTCGAGAAGGACATGAGCCTGCTCGAGATCAACCCGCTGATCGTCATGAAGAACGGCCGCGTGCGCGTTCTCGACGCCAAGGTCTCGTTCGACGGCAACGCGCTGTTCCGCCACGACGACATCAAGGCGCTGCGTGACGAAACGGAAGAAGACGCCAAGGAAATCGAGGCCTCCAAGTGGGATCTCGCCTATGTGGCGCTCGACGGCAATATCGGCTGCATGGTCAACGGCGCCGGTCTTGCCATGGCGACGATGGATATCATCAAGCTCTACGGCAAGGAGCCGGCGAACTTCTGTGACGTCGGCGGCGGCGCCGGCAAGGAGAAGGTCGCTGCGGCCTTCAAGATCATCACGGCGGACCCGAAGGTCGAGGGCATCCTCGTCAACATCTTCGGCGGCATCATGAAGTGCGATGTCATCGCCGAGGGCGTCGTTGCTGCCGTGCAGGAAGTCGGTCTCAAGGTTCCGCTGGTCGTTCGCCTCGAAGGCACGAATGTCGAGCTTGGCAAGAAGATCCTGAACGAATCCGGTCTGGCGATCACCGCCGCCGACGATCTGGACGACGCCGCCAAGAAGATCGTCGCCGCGATCAACGGCTAACTGAAGGACCTGACCTAATGTCGATTCTCGTCAACAAGAACACCAAGGTCCTCGTTCAGGGCCTGACCGGCAAGACCGGTTCCTTCCATACCGAACAAGCGCTGGCCTACTACGGCACGCAAATGGTCGGCGGCATCCACCCGAAGAAGGGTGGCGAAACCTGGACCGGCTCGAAGGGCGAAAGCCTGCCGATCTTCTCCTCGGTTGCCGAAGGCAAGGAAAAGACCGGTGCGGACGCATCCGTGATCTACGTTCCGCCGGCAGGCGCCGCGGACGCGATCATCGAGGCGATCGACGCCGAGATCCCCTTCATCACCTGCATCACCGAAGGCATCCCGGTTGCCGACATGGTCCGCGTCAAGGCCCGCCTCGACCGTTCCAAGTCGCGGCTGCTCGGTCCGAACTGCCCCGGCATCCTGACGCCGGAAGAGTGCAAGATCGGCATCATGCCGGGCTCGATCTTCCGCAAGGGTTCGGTCGGTATCGTCTCGCGCTCCGGCACGCTGACCTATGAAGCCGTCTTCCAGACCTCCAACGAAGGCCTCGGCCAGACGACGGCTGTCGGCATCGGCGGCGATCCGGTCAAGGGCACTGAATTCATCGACATTCTCGAGATGTTCCTGGCCGACGACGCCACGACCTCCATCATCATGATCGGTGAAATCGGCGGTTCGGCCGAAGAAGATGCGGCGCAGTTCCTTATCGACGAAGCCAAGAAAGGCCGCAGGAAGCCGATGGCCGGCTTCATCGCGGGCCGCACGGCACCGAAGGGCCGCACCATGGGCCATGCCGGCGCTGTCGTTTCCGGCGGCAAGGGTGATGCTGAATCCAAGATCGCTGCGATGGAAGCTGCGGGCATCCGCGTTTCGCCGTCGCCGGCACGTCTGGGCAAGACCCTGGTCGAAGTCCTCAAGGGCTGACATACGAAACGGGACGGGCCGGCTGAAAAGGCCGGCCTGTCCTTCACTTTCCGGCCCCGTGCGGACAGCACGGCCGGGCGGCAAGCCGGGGAAAGCCCGGTCAACACGATCGTTCGGGAGGCGGGCGCGGCGCCCGCAAGACACCATGGCACGGCAAGACGCCAACGAACAATTTCTGGCCACGTCCTTCCTCGACGGAGCGAACGCGGCCTATATCGAACAGCTCTACGCCAAGTACGAGGCGGATCCCGCCTCCGTCGGCGAGGAATGGCAGGCCTTTTTCAAGGCCCTCGAGGACCAGCCCTCCGATGTCGTGAAGGCCGCCAGGGGCGCCTCATGGAAGCGCGCGAACTGGCCGATCGCCGCGCAAGGCGAACTCGTCTCGGCGCTCGACGGCAACTGGGGCGTCGTCGAAAAGGTCATCGAGAAGAAGGTGCAGGCGAAGGCCGAGGCCGTTGCCGTGCAGGCCGGCACGCCGGTCAACCAGGCTGAGGTCAACCAGGCGACGCGCGACAGCGTGCGCGCCATCATGATGATCCGCGCCTACCGCGCCCGCGGTCACCTGCATGCCAAGCTCGACCCGCTCGGCCTTGCCGACCCGGTTGACGACTACAACGAGCTTTCTCCCTCGAACTACGGTTTCGAGGAGAAGGATCTCGACCGCAAGATCTTCATCGACAACGTGCTCGGCCTCGAATACGCGACCGTGCGCGAGATGGTCGAAATCCTCGTGCGGACCTATTGCTCGACGATCGGCGTCGAGTTCATGCATATCTCCAACCCGGAAGAAAAGGGCTGGATCCAGGAACGCATCGAAGGCCCGGCCAAGGGCGTCGACTTCACGTCGGAAGGCAAGAAGGCGATCCTGCAGAAGCTGATCGAGGCGGAAGGCTTCGAGCAGTTCATCGACGTCAAGTACAAGGGCACCAAGCGCTTCGGCCTTGACGGTGGTGAAGCGCTCATCCCGGCGCTCGAACAGATCATCAAGCGCGGCGGCCAGCTCGGCCTCAAGGAAATCGTGCTCGGCATGGCGCACCGTGGCCGCCTCAACGTTCTGACAAACGTGATGGCCAAGCCCCACCGCGCCGTCTTCCACGAGTTCAAGGGCGGCTCCTACGCGCCCGACGACGTGGAAGGCTCGGGCGACGTGAAGTACCACCTCGGCGCCTCCTCGGACCGCGAGTTCGACGGCAACAAGGTGCACCTGTCGCTGACCGCCAACCCCTCGCACCTGGAAATCGTCAACCCTGTCGTCATGGGCAAGGCCCGCGCCAAGCAGGACCAGATGGCGAAGGTCTTCGAGGGCGACATCATTCCGCTGTTCGAGCGGGCGCAGGTCATGCCGTTGCTTCTGCACGGCGACGCGGCCTTTGCCGGGCAGGGCGTGACGGCCGAAATCCTCGGCCTGTCGGGCCTGCGCGGCCATCGTGTCGCCGGCACGGTCCACGTCATCATCAACAACCAGATCGGCTTCACCACGAATCCGGCCTTCTCGCGCTCCTCGCCCTATCCGTCGGATGTCGCGAAGATGATCGAGGCGCCGATCTTCCATGTGAACGGCGATGATCCGGAAGCGGTGACCTACGCTGCCAAGATCGCGACCGAATTCCGCATGAAGTTCCACAAGCCGGTGGTGCTCGACATGTTCTGCTATCGCCGCTTCGGCCATAACGAAGGCGACGAGCCCGCGTTCACCCAGCCGAAGATGTACAAGGCGATCCGCGCCCACAAGACGGTCGTGAACCTCTACGCTTCGCGCCTGATCGCCGAAGGCGTCATCAGCGAGGGCGAATTCGAGAAGATGAAGGCTGACTGGCGCGCCAACCTCGAACAGGAATTCGAGGCCGGTCAGTCCTACAAGCCGAACAAGGCCGACTGGCTGGACGGCGCCTGGTCGGGCCTGCGCTCGGCCGACAACCAGGACGAACAGCGTCGCGGCAAGACGTCCGTGCCGATGAAGCAGCTGAAGGAAATCGGTCGCAAGATCTCGACCATTCCGGAGGGTTTCAAGGCTCACAAGACCATCCAGCGCTTCATGGACAACCGTGCGCAGATGATCGAGACGGGCGAGGGTATCGACTGGGCGATGGCGGAAGCGCTTGCCTACGGTACGCTCTGCGTCGAAGGCACGAAGATCCGCCTTTCCGGCCAGGATTGCGAACGCGGCACGTTCTCGCAGCGCCACACGGTCCTCTACGATCAGGAGACCGAAGACCGCTACATCCCGCTCGCCAACCTCTCGCCGACGCAGGCGCGCTACGAGGTCATCAACTCGATGCTCTCGGAAGAGGCGGTGCTCGGCTTCGAATACGGCTACTCGCTTGCCCGTCCGAACGCGCTGACGCTCTGGGAAGCCCAGTTCGGCGACTTCGCCAACGGCGCACAGGTCGTCTTCGACCAGTTCATCTCGTCGGGTGAACGCAAGTGGCTGCGCATGTCGGGTCTCGTCTGCCTGCTGCCGCACGGCTATGAGGGCCAGGGCCCTGAGCACTCCTCCGCCCGCCTCGAACGCTGGCTGCAGATGTGCGCCGAGGACAACATGCAGGTCGCCAACGTCACGACGCCGGCGAACTACTTCCACATCCTGCGCCGTCAGGTGAAGCGCGACTTCCGCAAGCCGCTGATCATGATGACGCCGAAGTCCCTGCTGCGCCACAAGCGTGCGGTCTCCTCGCTGTCGGAACTGGCGGGCGAAAGCTCGTTCCACCGCCTGCTGTGGGACGACGCCGAGGTCATCAAGGACGGCCCGATCAAGCTGCAGAAGGACGCCAAGATCCGCCGCGTCGTGATGTGCTCGGGCAAGGTCTACTATGACCTTCTGGAAGAGCGCGAAAAGCGCGGCATCGATGACGTCTACCTGCTGCGCCTGGAACAGCTCTATCCGTTCCCGGCCAAGGCGCTGATCAACGAGCTGTCGCGCTTCCGCAATGCCGAGATGGTGTGGTGCCAGGAAGAGCCCAAGAACATGGGCGGCTGGGCCTTCATCGACCCCTACCTCGAATGGGTTCTTGCCCATATCGACGCCAAGTATCAGCGCGTGCGCTACACCGGTCGTCCGGCCGCAGCCTCGCCGGCAACGGGTCTGATGTCCAAGCATCTCGCGCAGCTTGCTGCCTTCCTCGAGGACGCGCTGGGCGGTTGATCCGCCCGGCTTCCCTAAACGACAGATCAACGAACGGAACTTAACTCATGGCTACCGAAATCCGCGTCCCGACTTTGGGCGAATCCGTTAGCGAAGCAACCATCGGCACCTGGTTCAAGAAGGTCGGCGACACGGTCAAGGCCGACGAGCCGCTCTGTGAGCTCGAAACCGACAAGGTGACGATCGAAGTGCCGGCGCCGGCCTCCGGCGTCCTGTCGGAAATCACGGCCAATGCCGGTGATACGGTCGAGCCGGGCGGCCTGCTCGGCCAGATCTCCGCCAGCGCATCCGCGGGCGCCGCAGCGCCGGCCGCTGCCGAAAAGGCCGAGAAGGCTGCCGCTGCGCCGGCTGCCGAAGCCAAGCCTGCTGCTGCTTCCTCCGCCATGCCGGCCGCGCCGGCCGCCGCCAAGCTGCTTGCTGAAAGCAACCTGTCGGCCGATCAGGTCGATGGTTCCGGCAAGCGTGGCCAGGTGCTGAAGGGCGATGTCATCGCCGCTGTCGCCAAGGGTATCACCGCGACGCCGGCCGCCGCCGCCGAGCCGGTCAAGGTTGTCGCCCGTCCGGCCTCCTCCGAGGCCGATGCGCCGCGCGAAGAGCGCGTGAAGATGACGCGCCTGCGCCAGACGATCGCCAAGCGTCTCAAGGATGCGCAGAACTCTGCCGCCATGCTCACCACCTATAACGAGGTGGACATGTCGGCCGTCATGGACCTGCGCGGCCGCTACAAGGATCTCTTCGAGAAGAAGCACGGCGTCAAGCTCGGCTTCATGGGCTTCTTCACCAAGGCCGTGACCCACGCGCTCAAGGAGCTGCCGGCGGTCAACGCCGAAATCGACGGCACCGACATCATCTACAAGAACTACTGCCATGTCGGCGTCGCCGTCGGCACGGACAAGGGTCTCGTGGTTCCGGTCGTGCGCGATGCCGACCAGATGAGCATTGCCGAGATCGAGAAGGAAATCGGCCGCCTCGGAAAGGCCGCCCGTGACGGCGCGCTGTCGATGGCCGACATGCAGGGCGGCACGTTCACCATCTCGAACGGTGGCGTCTACGGCTCGCTGATGTCCTCGCCGATCCTCAATGCCCCGCAGTCGGGCATCCTCGGCATGCACAAGATCCAGGAGCGTCCGGTCGTCGTCGGCGGCCAGATCGTCATCCGTCCGATGATGTATCTCGCGCTCTCCTACGATCACCGCATCGTCGACGGCAAGGAAGCGGTGACCTTCCTCGTGCGCGTCAAGGACAGCCTGGAAGATCCGGAACGTCTCGTTCTCGATCTCTAAGGGAGGTTCCTATGGAGGCGGCACTCGCATCCCCCCTGCTTGCGCTGGTTGGCTGGAGCGTCGTGCTGCTCTTCGTCCACGTCATGCTGCAGGGCATGACGGCGACACGCGAACTCGGATCGGCATGGAATGCCGGTCCGCGGGACGAGGGAAAACGCCCGGCCGGCGCGCTTGCCGGGCGGGCTGAACGGGCGTCCACGAATTTTCGCGAGACCTATCCGGCCTTCGTCGCGCTCGCTTTGGCCCTGGCGATTGCCGGAAAGGGCGAGGGACTGGGGCTGGCGGGCGCCTGGACTTGGTTCGGCTTCCGCATTGCCTATATTCCGCTCTATCTTGCGGGCATTCCCTATATCCGGTCGCTCGCCTGGCTTGGCGCGGGGGTCGGCCTCATGATGATGTTCGTCGCGCTCGTGTTCTGATCGTGGTGCCGCGCGGGGCGCGGCCGGAGGAAACATGCATCCCTATCTGTTCGAGCTTGCTTCCCTGATGGCGATCTTCTCCTTCGCTATCGTTTCGCCCGGTGCGGACCTGGCCATGGTCATGCGCCAGTCGCTCGTGCATGGACGGCGTGCGGCGATCGTCACGTCTTTCGGCATCGGCGCATCGCTGATGTTTCACCTCACCTATACGATCCTCGGCCTCGGCCTCATCATTTCCCAGTCGATCTACCTCTTCAACATCGTGAAGTGGTGCGGCGTCGCCTATCTCGTCTATATCGGCGTCAAGGCGCTGCGCGCCAGCAAGGCCGACCTTTCCGTCGCGGCGGTGAAGGACGGCGAAGAGGGCAAGGGCGAGCAATCCCTGCTGCGCGCTTTCGGCCTCGGTTTTCTGGCCAATGCACTGAACCCGAAGGCCGTTTTCTTCTTCCTGTCGATCTTTTCCACGGTCGTCAGCGCACACACGCCCATGGCCGTCAAGTTTGGTTATGGCCTCGTCATGGCCATATGCCTCATCGCCTGGTTCGTCAGCGTCTCGCTCTTCATGACGACGCCGCGCATGCGTGCCGCCTTCGGCCGGGCGAGCCAGTGGATCGACCGGGCGAGCGGCCTCGTCTTCATCGCGCTCGGCATCAAGCTCGCCACGGAAAAGGCGCACTGAGCCATGCGCATCGCCCTCGTCCTTGCCGGATTGCTTGCCGCAACCGCCGCTTCAGCGGCGGAGTGCAGGCAGGACCGCGCGATCTATGCGGATCGTGATGGCGGCTACGAGCTGGCCTTCGAGCCCGTCGGCTCCGCTGCGGCCGCGACAAGCCATCATTTCAAGCTGAAGGTTCTGGCAAGCGGCGTGGTGCTCGACGGAATCGTCATGCCCGGCGACGATCCCGTGCGCTCGAATGGCATGGTCATGTACAATTGCCCGGAAGGGGACGTAACCGGCGAGGAGATCGCCGCATGCACGGTCTGGGAAGGCGTGATCTACGCGCTTGACGGCAGTGACGCCGCACTCCTGCCCGAGGAGGGCGCCAAGGCGGCCGAGAACCTGCTGCTTGCCGGCTTCGGCCCGTCGCTGCGCTACTCCACCCTGTGGGACACCGGCAAGGCGAGCGTGGTGCCCTGGGACCAGTTCAAGCGAAAAGGATGCGCGGCGTGACGGAGGCTCCCGTTCTTCTCGTCACCGGCGGCAGCCGTGGCATCGGCGCCAGCGTCTGCCGTCTGGCCGGCGCGGCCGGCTGGCAGGTTGCGGTGAACTATGTTTCCAACCTTGCGGCCGCCGAGGCGGTGGTCGGGGACATACGCGCGGGCGGCGGTTCGGCCATCGCCGTTCAGGGCGATGTCGGCAGCGAGCTCGGCCTCGCCTCGATCTTCTCGGCCATCGACGGCACCTTCGGCCGGCTGGACGGGCTGGTGAACAATGCCGGTATCGTCGCGCTGCCGCAGCGGGTGGACGAAATGTCCTCCGAGCGGCTGGAGCGGATGTTCGCGGTCAATGTCATGGGCTCGATCCGCTGTGCGCAGGAAGCGGTGCGCCGCATGTCGACGCGCCACGGCGGCAGCGGCGGTTCGATCGTCAACATGTCGTCCGTGGCGGCTCAGCTGGGCTCGGCGGGGCAATATGTCGACTACGCCGCCAGCAAGGGCGCTATCGAAAGCTTCACCATCGGTCTTGCCCGCGAGGTAGCGACGGAGGGCGTGCGCGTCAATCTCGTGCGCCCCGGCATCATCGATACCGAAATCCACGCCTCCGGGGGCCTCCCGGACCGTGCGCGCGACATGGCATCGCTCATCCCGATGCAGCGGCCGGGCACGGCCGAGGAAGTCGCCCGATCCATTCTCTATCTTCTCTCCGATGCGGCATCCTATGTGACGGGTGCCGCCCTCAACGTCAGCGGCGGCCGCTAGGCCCGCGCAGGAAGGACTTTGTCATGGCATATGATCTCATCGTTATCGGTTCCGGCCCCGGCGGCTATGTCTGCGCCATCAAGGCGGCACAGCTCGGCCTGAAGGTCGCGGTCGTCGAAAAGCGCACGACCTATGGCGGCACCTGCCTCAATGTCGGCTGCATCCCCTCCAAGGCGCTGCTGCACGCATCCGAAATGTACAACCACGCCGCCCATGGCATGGATGTCCTCGGCATCGAGGGTGTGAAGCCGACGCTGAACCTTTCCAAGATGATGGCGCACAAGGATGCGACAGTGAAGTCGAACGTCGACGGTGTCGCCTTCCTCTTCAAGAAGAACAAGATCGACGGCATCCAGGGCACCGGCAAGGTGCTCGGCCAGGGCAAGGTCTCCGTCACCAACGACAAGGGTGAAGAGCAGGTTCTGGAGACGAAGAACATCGTCATCGCCACGGGTTCCGACGTCGCCGGCATTCCGGGCGTTCCGGTCGATATCGACGAGAAGGTCATCGTTTCCTCGACGGGCGGTATCGCGCTCGAAAAGGTGCCTGCCCATCTCGTCGTCGTCGGCGGCGGCGTGATCGGCCTCGAGCTCGGCTCGGTCTGGGCCCGCCTCGGCGCCAAGGTCACCGTCGTTGAATATCTCGACGCGATCCTCGGCGGCATGGACGGCGATGTCTCCAAGCAGTTCCAGCGCATGCTCGCCAAGCAGGGCATGGAGTTCAAGCTCGGCGCCAAGGTGACGGGCGTCGAGAAGGCGGGTGCCGGCGCCAAGGTGACCTTCGAGCCGGTCAAGGGCGGCGATGCCACCACGATCGAAGCCGATGTCGTGCTGATCGCGACCGGCCGCAAGCCCTACACCGAAGGCCTCGGCCTTGCCGAAGCCGGCGTCGCGCTCGACAACCGCGGCCGTGTCGAGATCGACAACCACTTCCAGACCAACGTTGCCGGCATCTATGCCATCGGCGACGTCGTGCGCGGCCCGATGCTCGCCCACAAGGCGGAAGACGAGGGCGTCGCGCTTGCCGAAATCCTCGCGGGCCAGGCCGGTCACGTGAACTATGACGTCATTCCGGGCGTCGTCTACACCCAGCCGGAAGTCGCCTCCGTCGGCAAGACGGAAGAAGAACTGAAGGCTGCGGGCGTCGCCTACAAGGCCGGCAAGTTCCCCTTCACCGCCAACGGCCGCGCCCGCGCCATGGTCGCGACGGACGGCTTCGTGAAGGTGCTCGCCGACAAGGAGACGGACCGCGTGCTCGGCGTGCATATCGTCGGCTTCGGCGCCGGCGAGATGATCCACGAGGCGGCCGTCCTGATGGAATTCGGCGGTTCTTCCGAAGACCTCGGCCGCACCTGCCACGCCCACCCGACCATGTCGGAAGCCGTCAAGGAAGCGGCCCTCGCAACCTTCTTCAAGCCGATCCATATGTGATCCTGTCAGGCGGCTGCGACAACCGGCCGCCTGTCTTCCACGGCCGAACAGAGGCAGCATGGGGGAGCCTACAAGGAGGCTCCCATGTCGCCCGTGTCGAGACCCGTCTCGCTCCCCCATCCGCTTCTGCCCGCCGCCGACTGGGCGGACCGCTTCACGCTCGGCCTGCCCGTCAACAATCTCACGGCACGCGAGGCGGCGCGGCTTGCGCTCGAATATCCGCCGGGCTGGGTGCGCAGGCTCATGGTGCTGCGCAACGCGCTCGTCGCGCCCTTCGGCCTGAAGAGCGCGGCGGAAAAGGTGGCGACCTCCGACACCGAGATCGGCGGCTTTCCGGTGGTGAGCGTCAGCGATGACCGGGTGGTGCTCGGCTTCGACGACCGGCATCTCGATTTTCGCATCGTCATCGACGTGCGGCAGGACCGGCCGAGTGGCCAGACCCTGAGCGTGATGACGCTCGTCCACCGCAACAATCTGATCGGCCGGCTCTATCTCGCCGCCGTCATGCCCTTCCACAAGCTGATCGTGCGCACGATGCTGTCGGGAATCGGGGCGCGGATCGTCAATTCACCGCCGTGACCGAAAAGCCCTGCTTGCGCAGGAGTTCGACCACGCCTTCCGGACCGGGCAGGTGCAGTGCGCCGACGGCCATGAAGACATTGCCGCCGGCAAGGACCGGCGCGGCACGGTCCGCCATGATGTGGTTGCGGTCGACGATGATGCGCTGTTCGAAATCGGCATAGGCTGCGGCATCGTCGTTCGTTTCGGGGCTTGCCGCGCGCGTCATCGGCATGATCATGCCGACATCGCCGGCAAGGTAGAGCTGGCTCATCGTCTCTATGACGTCCTCCAGCGTATCGCCGAGTTCCACCGTTTGCACGAGGCCCTGGACCTGCGGCTCGACGGGGAGTGAATCAAGGGCGGAAATCTGCTCGATCAGCGTTTCGAGGCCCTTCAGCGTCTTGCCGTCCGAAAGGGCGTCCCTGGCAAGGCGCTGGTCGAGGAAGGCGGCGCCGGCCGATTTGCGGGCGATCTCGCAGGCCGGCAACGCGATGAAGCTGGCGATCATCCAGGGCTTCATGCGGCCGAGGGCAGCGAGAGAAAGACCGCGTTTCTTCAGCCCTTCCGCCAGCGTCTTCGCGTCTTCCTTGTCGAGGAAGTCGGTGATGGACTTGCCGTCCGTGAACATGGTGAGGTCCGGACGGGCCATGATCGCCATGCTGGCCTTCTTCTCGTCGGCGATCTCATCCGATTCGATGATGATCGTCGCGGCGTCGGCATAGGCGGAGCGGGCGGCTTGTGGCATGGCGAGGACACGCGGGTCCGTCACATGCATGGTGCCGAGCAGCCAGGACGCGGGCTGGCCGGCCTTTTCGATCTTCCAGAAGATGCCCCGGCCATTCGGCACGGCGTCCGCCTCGGCGCGCAGCCTCGCGAAGCCGGCCGGGTCGTCCTTCTCAAATTTCGCAAGCAGGTTTTCGCCGCCGCAGGCCGGTGGCTCCTGCGCCTGGGCCGGTGAAAGCGTCGCGAGCACGAGGAGGAAGGAAAGCGCGACCAGCACATGGATGGCGGCGATAATCCAGAGGCCAGCATCGGCCAGCCGTTCGGCCAGCACCGGGCGGCTTTTTCGAAGAAGGACTGTCATGGTCGAACTCCCTGCATTTTGGGCGGACCCTAATGCCGATCTGCCTCACAATTTCTTAATGAGGCTCACTCTCAACAAGGCTCAGGCGCGCGGATGAGCGCGATCGTAGATTTCGAGCAGCCGGGCCGAATCGACGCCAGTATAGACCTGCGTGGTGGAAAGGCTGGCATGGCCGAGCAGTTCCTGGATGGTGCGAAGATCCCCGCCGCCGGCCAGAAGATGCGTGGCGAAGGAGTGGCGCAGTGCGTGGGGCGTCGCGCTGTCCGGCAGGCCGAGCGCGCCGCGCATCTTCTGCATCTCCCGCTGGATGATGGCCGGCTGCAATGGCCCGCCGCGCGCGCCGCGAAAGAGCGGCTTGTCGTCGGTCAGCGGGATGGGGCAGAGCTTGATATAGTCCTCGACGCCCGATAGCGCCGCCGCGATCAGCGGCACGATGCGCGTCTTGTCGCCCTTGCCGTTGATGCGCAACGAGGTGGGGCTTCCGGCGAAATCGGCGGGTGTCAGCGACAGGGCTTCGGAGATGCGCAGGCCGCAGCCGTAGAGCAGGACGAGAACGGCGGCGTTGCGCGCGCGGATCCAGGGTTCCTCGGCTAGTTGCTCATGGGCGTCGACGACGGCGATGGCCTGCCGGTCAGAGAGCGGCTTGGGTAGCGATTTCGGCTGTTTCGGCGAGCGTACGGCAGCGGCGCCCGCTGCATTGGCAAGCCCCTTGCGCTCAAGATGGCGCAGAAACGAACGAAGGCCGGCAAGGCCGCGGCCGAGCGTGCGCGCGCCCGCACCGTCGCGGCGCCGGGCAGCCAGGAACCCGCGCAGGTCCGCCGGGCGCAGGTCCCCGATATCCTTGAGCCGGGCCGGAGCGGCGAGATGCCCGGTGAGGAAGGCGAGGAACTGGCGCGTGTCGCGCTCATAGGCTTCGAGCGTGTTGTCCGAAAGGCGTCGCTCTTCGGCGAGCGCGGCGAGCCAGCCCTGCCGCTCGGCCATCAGCGTCTGGTCGGCGATGATGAGAAGTTCGTTCATGTCCTGCCCCTTGGCGGTTTGCCGCAGGATGGACGATTGGCGTTAGGGATTTGCTAAAATGAGGCGGTTGAAGGATGCAGTCAGCTACGCTAACCAACCAAGTGGCCCGGGATTCCGGCTTCCGTCAGCGGCGGCGCATCACAACGAGACCGGTTGCAGTTGAATAAGATCGATCCATGCGCATCGCGCATGGACACCAGAAAGGGCTCTGGCCTCAATTCGAGATAGGCCGCAAAAGACTAGGTGGAATTGAAAGATGAACCAACTAAGAAACTTCACGCTGGCAGCAAAAAACCTTGAAGGTTGCTGCATGAGAATCCCCACCGAAGGGTGGTTCTCGCTTCCTCACGATGGTGGCGTCAACGGCATGGAGATCGATGACTTCACGGCCTGGCTCCATACGCTTGATACGCAATTCGAGTGGGAGGAGGGTGGCATGAAGTACATCGATGGCGAGACCGGTCTGGTTCGACATGCGAAATGCGGAGACTATCTCTGTCAGTTTCGCGATGAAAACGGCAAGGAGCTGCTCTTGAATCTCGATGAATACGTATTCAAGTGTCTATTCTCCGCGCGCATCGACTGAGATGAAGCGGGCGGCCCGCACAGAGCCGCCTTCTGCTTTGCTTTAAGCTTCACTCACTCGACAGCTACGGCTCCGCACGCCAGCAAATCTCAAAAATCGACTTCGGTTTCAGGAATGAACGCTTCCGACATGAACTTGTCGTGTCGCGCTGGTTTTCCGCGATCACCAAAAGGAATGGGGCGAGGGCGCGCGTCGATCGATTGCAGTTTTCGAGGAGCAGGCCGCGCCTCGGGAGCCGAAGGAATTTTCGAAACGCGGCCTCGGCGGACGGCAATGTCCGGCGACTATTCATACCGCACGCTAAGGAAATGGAATGCAATATCTGCCATGGGATGCTCGTCTACGACGGTTCATCGAAAAGCTGAAGATCACCGCACTTGTGACCGCGTGCCGCATCGCCGGTCCGCGCTTTGCCGCGAAATTCATCGTCGGCCGGGCGGATTTCGACGACTATGTGCCGGGCCGTCCGACGGTCGTCGCGCTCACCCGGCCGCTGTTCAACAAGGATATCGCCGAGCTTGAAAAAAGAACGGCGCTGAACTGGGTATGCATCAACAACGAGTTCCTTGGCCATGTCCAGAAGGCCTGGTGCCCGCCCGAGATGCGCGCCCAGACCAAATACCAGAAATATCGCGCTGCTGATTATGCGCGCGCCTGGAGCCGGCTCGATGCCTTTGGCGATCACCTCGTCCAGGAACTCCGCGCCCGCACGCCGGTCGATGCCTTCATGACATCGCATATCGACTATTGGCAGGCGGAAGGCGCCCGGC
>NZ_JBASBL010000029.1:0-1880 GCF_049651085.1 Shinella sp. | reverse complement strand
GGCATCAAGGCGATCAGCCCGTCAACGAGCATATTCCTCATGACGATGAATACCCTGTTGGGCAGTTCGGCGCCGGTGACGGCTCGCTCGACGCTGGCTTCGCACTACGCGATGTACCGGACGCTCGCCGGGTCGCTGAATGTCGGGCTGATCGACCTTGCGCCGGGTTGGGCCGGCGCGACGACCGCTGACCTGCCGGATGGCCTTCATCCGACTATCGCGGCACACCGCGCTCGCACAGTGCCAGGCATCGTGGCGGCGCTCTCGCCTTTGGTTTCCTGACTACCAGGCGTCGCCGGAGACGTAATCGCTTTCCTCGACCGGCGTCGGCCGGCGGTAGACCCATTCGCCATCGACTTTCTTGCGGGCGAGCAAACCTCGCGCCTGCTCTCCCGTCTCGGTAAGCGTCTTGTCGGTCAGGAAAATCTGTACGGACCAGCCGCCATCGGGTGCTGGCTCGCCTAGCAGCTTTGTCAGGATCTTGCGCATTTCTTCCCGGTCGAGATCAGAGCCGGGGAGTTGAGAACTCTCAGAGGAGAGCGCCCACGCCTTTAGGGTTGCCCCCTGAACATACGCGTGGGCCTCCCCGACCCTTTGACCGGAGAGTGCATGTAACGGCTGCACAAAGCCGCCTCTGAGGGGTTCTCACGCCCCGCCGCTCGATGTGCGAGCGGCATCGGCACATAGCCACAAATCATTTTCCATCGCAACCGAAAGGAATTGCCATGACACGACGTATCAACGCGGCGGGCCTTGCCCACATCATGCAGTGGGAAGGGTGTGAGCTGACCGCCTATAAGGACGTGGCCGGGGTGCTTACCATCGGCTACGGCCACACCAGCGCTGCGGGCATCCCGCACGTCAAGGCCGGTATGCGCATCAGCCAGAAGGAGGCGGAAGACATCCTTCGCGCCGATCTCGGCAAGTTCGAGGAGCGGGTGCAGCGCCTGGTCAAGGTCCCGCTGACCGACAACCAGCATGCCGTTCTCGTCTCCTTCGACTTCAACACCGGCAAACTTCACTCGTCCACGCTTCTGAAAAAACTCAATGCGGGCGACTATGACGCCGTGCCGGCCGAGCTGATGAAGTGGGTCAATGCCGGCGGCAAGCGGGTGAAGGGCCTCGTCAACCGGCGCTCGGCCGAAGCGGGCCTTTGGGCGAAGGGCGAATTTGTCTCCAGCAACACGACGGAGGCGAAGCCCAGGCCGGAGCCCGTCGTCACGAAGGAGTACGTCTCCTGGTTTACCGGCATCCTCTCGACGCTCGGCCTCGCCGGGGCAGGAAGTGGCCCGCTGCAATGGGCGCTGGCGATCATCCTTGTGATCTCCTTCGGCGTTGGCCTGTTCTTCTTCATCAAGAAGCGGCTGGATCCGGCATGATCCCTTGGCACAAGATCATTCTGGGTGTCGTCATCGCCGCCGCCCTCATCTGGCTTTACGCCGACATCCGCGCCGATGGCGCGCGGTCCGTCACCTCGAGACTTGAAAGGCAGAACAATGAAGCAGGCAACGCGGCTGACAACGCTCGCAGCGCTTATGACCGGTGCCTCGATGCTGGCGGGCTGTGGAATTTCCGGGCCGGCCGATGTGACGGGCCAGCGTCGCGTCGTGGGGACTGATCTGGTCGGCGCGCGCGGAGCAACGGCGGCCGATCAACGGAAGATCGACCGGACGGTCGTTGGGCTGTGTGCCGGCGGGGTCTGGACAAAGGATGAATGCCAGCGGCATGGGGAGAGGCAATGATGCCAGATGCGGCGCTGCACCAGCAGATGGGCGAACTAATCGCCAGCCAGCGGGCAATCCTGGAGGATCTTCGGCGGATCGAGGACAAGATACAACGGTCTGACGACAGATCCGATGCCAGCCGGACCAAGATGCACA
>NZ_JBASBL010000028.1:0-9879 GCF_049651085.1 Shinella sp. | reverse complement strand
AACTGCTTCGGCGCCGAGGCGCGCGACAGGGGCCAAAGGCGCGTGCCCTTACCGCCGGCCATGATGACGGGTACGATCTTGCTGCTCATCCATTCCATCCTGATGCTTGAAACCCGCCTTCATGGCGGCTCGCGTTTTCCAGCAATCTTGCGCAGGGGCGTAAAGAAACCGGAAATCGCCCTGAAGTTGTCGACCTAAGAGACGGCTTTCTCGCCGCTAAGGTAAAGAGGACCTTGCCGATTGCCAGGCAACAAAAAACCCGCCGAGGCGGGTTCAATGTCAGCATGGGCCGGATCGTCGATGATCAGACCGGCATTACGATGCCCTGAAGCGTCGTCAGTTCGGCCAGATAGGTCTCGATACCGAACTTCTGGTCATCCGACTTGACGTGATCGAGTTCCTTGCGGGCTGCCTCGATGCGGCGGCCGATATCGTCACGGTTGAATTCGTCGACATGGACGGCCGATTCGGCCAGCAGCGTGCAGCCGGTCGGGATGATGTCGGCGAAACCGCCGAAGACCACGTAGCGGTCCTTCTTTCCGTCGGCGAACTTCACGGTGACGATACCCGGCTTGATCGTCGTCATGGTCGGCGCATGGTTGGCCATGACGGTCATCTCGCCCTCGGTCGCCGGGATGACGACTTCGCTGACGCTGCCGGAAACCAGCAGGCGCTCGGGGGAAACGAGTTCAAAGTTGAAACTGTCAGCCATGACCATTCACTTCTTCTGATTTCATACGGCCGGAGTGCAATTCCGGGGAGAGCGCAAAGCAGCTTTCCGTCCGGCACTGCGAGACTGTGGCGGGCGCCCTTGCCGGGCGCCCGTCAAAAACATCAAGCGGCTTCGGCAGCCAGCTTCTTGGCCTTCTCGACGGCTTCTTCCATGGAACCAACCATGTAGAAAGCAGCTTCCGGAAGGTGATCGTACTCGCCGTTGACGAGGCCCTTGAAGCCCTTGATCGTGTCTTCGAGAGCGACGAGCTTGCCCGGCGAACCGGTGAAGACTTCGGCAACGAAGAACGGCTGGGACAGGAAACGCTCGATCTTGCGGGCGCGGGCAACGGCGATCTTGTCGTCTTCCGACAGTTCGTCCATGCCCAGGATCGCGATGATGTCCTGGAGCGACTTGTAGCGCTGCAGGGTCGTCTGAACCTTACGGGCGACTTCGTAGTGCTCTTCGCCGACAACCATCGGGTCGAGCATGCGCGAGGTCGAGTCGAGCGGGTCAACGGCCGGGTAGATACCCTTTTCGGCGATCGAGCGCGACAGAACGGTCGTTGCGTCAAGGTGGGCGAACGAGGTTGCCGGCGCGGGGTCGGTCAAGTCGTCGGCGGGAACGTAGATGGCCTGGACCGAGGTGATCGAGCCCTTGGTCGTGGTCGTGATGCGTTCCTGCATCTGGCCCATGTCCGTGGCGAGCGTCGGCTGGTAGCCCACGGCCGACGGGATACGGCCGAGAAGTGCGGACACTTCCGAACCTGCCTGGGTGAAGCGGAAGATGTTGTCGACGAAGAACAGAACGTCCTGGCCCTTGTCGCGGAAGTCTTCAGCGATCGTCAGACCCGTCAGAGCGACGCGAGCGCGTGCGCCCGGCGGTTCGTTCATCTGGCCGTAAACGAGGGCTGCCTTGGAGCCTTCGCCGCCGCCGTGCTTGTTCACGCCGGATTCGATCATTTCGTGGTAAAGGTCGTTGCCTTCGCGGGTACGTTCACCCACGCCTGCGAACACCGAGTAACCACCGTGCGCCTTGGCGACGTTGTTGATCAGTTCCATGATCAGAACGGTCTTACCGACGCCTGCGCCGCCGAAGAGGCCGATCTTGCCGCCCTTTGCGTAGGGAGCGAGAAGGTCGACGACCTTGATGCCGGTGACGAGGATCTGCGCTTCCGTCGACTGCTCGACGTAGGACGGTGCGTCCTGGTGGATCGCGCGCTTGCCGGCGGTGACGAGCGGGCCGGCTTCGTCAACCGGCTCGCCGATGACGTTCATGATGCGGCCGAGCGTTTCCGGGCCGACCGGAACGGTGATCGGAGCGCCCGTATCGGCGACCGGCTGACCGCGGACGAGACCTTCGGTCGAGTCCATGGCGATCGTGCGAACGGTGCTTTCGCCGAGGTGCTGGGCAACTTCGAGAACGAGGCGGTTGCCGTTGTTGTCGGTTTCCAGCGCGTTCAGGATCTGCGGCAGGTCGCCGTCGAAGGCGACGTCAACGACGGCGCCGATAACCTGGGTAACGCGACCGGTTGCACCGGCGGCAACAGCTGCCGGAGCTGCGGCCTTGGTTGCAGCGGCGGTCTTAGCCGCCGGCTTGCGAGCAGCCGGCTTCTTTTCCGCTGCAGTTTCCTTCGGGGTAGCTGCCTTAGCCATATCTCTTACCCTCTTTGTCCTGGTCCTTAGAGCGCTTCAGCGCCCGAGATGATTTCGATGAGTTCCTTGGTGATCTGAGCCTGACGCTGACGGTTGTAGTTGAGCGTCAGCTTGTTGATCATCTCACCGGCATTGCGGGTCGCGTTGTCCATGGCGCTCATTTTGGCACCCATTTCGCCAGCGACATTCTCGAGCAGGGCCCGGAAGATCTGGACGGAAATGTTGCGCGGGATGAGGTCACCGAGGATCGCGCTGGCATCCGGCTCGTAGTCGTAGATCGCCGCGGCGCCATTCGTCTCGGCAACGACCGCGGGAGCGGAGGCCGGAACGAGCTGGAGTGCGGTCGGGATCTGCGAGATGACCGACTTGAACTCGGAATAGAACAACGTGCAGACGTCGAACTCGCCCTTCTCGAACAGGTCGATGACCTTGCGGCCAACCTGGTCCGCGTTCTCGAAGCCGACGCGCTTGACTTCACGCAGGTCGACGCGGTCGATGATCAGCGATGCGAATTCGCGGCGCAGAATATCGAAGCCCTTCTTGCCCACGCAGATGATCTTGACCGTCTTGCCGCTCGCCAGAAGCTTGCGGGTATGGTCACGCGCCAGACGCGCGATCTGCGAGTTGAAGCCGCCGCAAAGACCGCGTTCGGCCGTGCAGACGACGAGCAGATGAACATCGTCCTTGCCGGTGCCGGTCATCAGACGCGGCGCAGAATCGTCCTGGCCGACAGCCTGGGCGATGTTGGCAAGCACGGCGCTCATGCGCTGCGAATAGGGCCGGGCGGCCTCGGCCGCTTCCTGGGCACGCCGAAGCTTTGCCGCGGCGACCATTTTCATCGCCTTGGTGATCTTCTGCGTCGCCTTGACGGAGGCGATCCGATTTTTCAGATCCTTAAGTGAAGGCATCCGTTTTCCGTCCTGTAACACGATCCCAGAGGATCATGCGTCAATCCAAAATTCGTGGACCGCCTGCGCGCCATGGGCGCGCAGGACGAGAACCGTGAGCCTTAGCCGAACGACTTGGCGAAGGTATCCAGAGCAGCCTTGAGCTTGCCCTTGGTATCGTCGCTGATCGCCTTGTCGGTACGGATCGTGTCAAGGATGCCCTTGCCCTCGGAGCGCATGTAGCCGAGCAGACCCTGCTCGAATGCGCCAACCTGGGAAACGGCGATCTTGTCGAGGTAGCCGTTGACGCCGGCGAAGATCACTACGACCTGCTCTTCCGTCTTCAGCGGCGAGAACTGCGGCTGCTTCAGGAGTTCGGTCAGGCGTGCACCGCGGTTGAGCAGGCGCTGCGTCGAGGCATCGAGGTCCGAGCCGAACTGGGCGAAGGCTGCCATTTCGCGATACTGGGCGAGTTCGCCCTTGATCGAGCCGGCAACCTGCTTCATCGCCTTGATCTGAGCGGACGAACCCACGCGGGAAACCGACAGACCGACGTTAACGGCCGGGCGGATACCCTGGTAGAACAGGTCCGTTTCAAGGAAGATCTGGCCGTCGGTGATCGAGATCACGTTGGTCGGAATGAACGCCGAAACGTCGTTACCCTGGGTTTCGATGACCGGCAGAGCCGTCAGCGAGCCAGCGCCCATGTCGTCGTTGAGCTTTGCAGCGCGCTCGAGGAGACGCGAATGCAGGTAGAAGACGTCGCCCGGATAGGCTTCGCGGCCCGGCGGGCGGCGCAGCAGCAGCGACATCTGACGGTAGGAAACGGCCTGCTTGGAAAGGTCGTCGTAACCGATGAGGGCGTGCTTGCCGTTGTCACGGAAGTATTCGCCCATCGCGCAACCGGCAAACGGTGCGAGATACTGCATCGGCGCCGGGTCGGAGGCGGTTGCAGCAACGATGATCGAGTACTGGAGAGCGCCACGCTCTTCGAGAACCTTCACGAACTGGGCGACGGTCGAACGCTTCTGGCCGATAGCGACGTAGACGCAGTACAGCTTGTCGCCGTCCGGGCCGTTGTCGTGGATCGCCTTCTGGTTCAGGATCGTGTCCAGGATGATCGCGGTCTTGCCGGTCTGGCGGTCACCGATGACCAGCTCGCGCTGGCCGCGGCCGACCGGGATGAGGGCGTCGATGGCCTTGAGGCCGGTCGACATCGGCTCATGCACCGACTTGCGCGGGATGATGCCCGGAGCCTTGACGTCAACGCGCGAGCGCTGCTTGGCATTGATCGGGCCCTTGCCGTCGATCGGGTTGCCGAGCGCGTCGACGACGCGGCCGAGCAGTTCCGGACCGACCGGCACGTCAACGATGGCGCCCGTACGCTTGACGGTGTCGCCTTCCTTGATGTCACGGTCCGAACCGAAGATAACGACACCAACGTTGTCGCTTTCGAGGTTCAGCGCCATGCCACGGATGCCACCCGGGAACTCGACCATTTCACCAGCCTGAACATTGTCGAGGCCGTAAACGCGGGCAATACCGTCACCGACGGAGAGCACCTGGCCGACTTCCGAGACTTCCGCCTCTTTGCCGAAATTTTTAATCTGATCTTTGAGAATTGCGGAAATTTCCGCGGCGCGGATATCCATCAGCCGACCTCTTTCAGTGCAAGCTTAAGGGTAGAAAGTTTGGTGCGAAGGGAAGTGTCGATCTGGCGGGACCCGACCTTGACGATCAGACCACCGAGAATGGACGGGTCGACGGTGACGGAAATCGCCACGTCTTTGCCGGTGACGCCTTTCAGCGCCGCCTTCAATTCGTTTTCCTGCGCTGCGGTGAGCGCATGGGCCGAGGTAACGTCGGCCGTGATTTCGCCGCGGGCGCGGGCCGCGATGACGCGGTATGCCTTGATCATGCCCGGGACTGCAAAGAGGCGGCGATTTGACGCAACCACCTTGAGGAAGTTTGCCACGAGGCCGGTGATGCCGGCCTTGGCGGCAACGGCAGCGATGGCCTTGGTCTGATCTTCGGCGGAGAAGACGGGGCTGACAATCAGCCGCCTCAGGTCTTCGCTCTCATCGATCATCACCTGGAAACGGGCGAGATCGGCACCGACACTGGCAGCCGAACCGGCTTCCTGCGCGAGGTCGAAAAGCGAAGACGCGTATCTTTCTGCAACACCGGAAACAAGCTGGGATGTGTCTGCCACGGGCACAAGCTTCTCTTCTTTTCATCCAGAATTCAGGGCGGTAGCGGAGCTACAGTCCTAACAAACTGAAATCGTTGCGGTAATCTTCAGCTCCCACAGGCTGTTTTGCCCGCTTTTTCTGAATTTCGCGGTTCGTCTAGCATACGAAACCGGGACTCGCAACACGCCGGAGGCAGGAATGAGCCATAAGTCGGCCATAGTCAGAGCAAAAGTTGGCTGCGCGGACTATGTTCTGCCGCCTCGCCGGCTGCAAAGCCGGTTTTCGCCTAGAGGAAACCGAAGGCATAGCCGAGCGGAAGGGCGGCAAGAACCGCCTGCACGGCGAGCACGAGGAGGTTCTTCATCGTGAAGGAGCCGTCCGACATCAGCGAGAGGATGCGGCCGAAAGCGGCGATCGCAAAACCGCCGCCGATGGCCATGTAGATCCAGTCCTGCGCCATCATCAGCGCAACGATGGCGAGCCCCGCGTAGAAACCGCCGGTCGAACGGACGAAGGCAAAGCCCTCGTGGCTGCCTTCGCGGGCCTGCAGCCCCGCCAGCTTCAATGCCGTGCCCGGGGCGAAGAGCGCGAAGAGGCCGAGGAGCGCCGTTGCGACGGCCGCGCAGAACGCCAGGAACTCGCCCGTTTCGGTAGGGATGTAGAATTCCATCTTGCCGTCTCTCCCGTCGGTGCCTCTCGGCCCTCTATCGCACAGGCGCCGGAAGGGCAGAAGCCGGCGCGCCGAATTCACACAACTCTTTGTTAACCATGCCGTCAGAGGAAGCTCTGCGGATCGATGTCGAGCTGCACCTGCAGGGAGGCCCGTTCTTTCGGTCCATTGGCCAGCATGGTGCGCAGGAAGGTCTGCATGTCGCTGCCCCGCCTTCCGTGCACCAGCAGGCGGAAGCGATGGCGGCCGCGCACCAGCGCCAGCGGCGCCTCTGCCGGACCAAGAACCGAAATGCCGTCGACATGGGGCGCCGCCTGCCGCAGGCCGCGCGCATGACCCTCCGCCTCGACGCGGGTATCGGCCGACACGATGACCGAGGCGAGCCGCCCGAACGGCGGCAGCAGCGCCTTTTCCCTTTCGCCGATTTCGCGGTCGTAGAAGGCCTGCGCGTCGCCGGAGACGATGGCCTGCATGACCGGATGCAGCGGCTGATAGGTCTGGATGAGGCCGTGGCTCTTGAGGCCGGAACGTCCCGCGCGCCCCGTCACCTGCGACAACAGCTGGAACGTCCGCTCGGCCGCGCGCGGATCGCCGTTTGACAGCCCTAGATCCGCATCCACCACGCCAACCAGCGACATCAGCGGGAAATTGTGTCCCTTGGCGACGAGCTGTGTGCCGATGACGATATCCGCCTCGCCGCGCGCGATCGCCTCCAGCTCCAGCCGCAGCCGCTTGACGCCCATCAGGTCGGAGGAGAGCACGATGGTGCGCGCCTCCGGAAAATGCCGTTCCACCTCTTCCGCGATGCGCTCGACACCCGGACCGCACGCCGCGAGGTGATCGAAGGTCCCGCATTCAGGGCAGGCATCCGGCGTGCGCTCGGCATAGCCGCAATGATGGCACTGTATCTGCCCGCGGAACCGGTGTTCGACGAGCCAGCTGGAGCATTGCGGGCACTGGAAGCGATGGCCACAGACGCGGCACAGGGTCAGCGGCGCATAACCGCGCCGATTGAGGAAGAGCAGCGCCTGCTGCTCCTTCTCGATGGTGCGGGCGATGCCGCGCAGGAGGACCGGCGAGAGAAACCCGCCGCGCGCCGGCGGATGGCGGCGCATGTCGACGAGATGGAGGTCCGGCAGCGCCGCATCGCCAAAGCGCGTCGGCAGGTGCAGCTTGCGATAGCGCCCGACATCGCTGTTGACCCGGCTCTCGACCGAGGGCGTCGCCGAGACGAGCACGGCCGGGAAATCGCCGATGCGCGCGCGCACCACCGCCATGTCGCGCGCATTGTAGAAGACGCGGTCTTCCTGCTTGTAGGCCGGATCGTGCTCTTCATCCACGATGATGAGGCCGAGATTCTCGAAGGGCAGGAAAAGCGCCGAGCGCGCGCCCGCCACGACCCGCACATCCCCGGTCGTCACCTGCCGCCAGACCTTTTCGCGGGTGCGCGGGGCGAGATCGGAATGCCATTCGGCCGGCTTTGCGCCGAAGCGGTCCTGGAACCGCTCGAGAAAACTCGCCGTCAGCGCGATTTCCGGCAGGAGGATCAGAACCTGCCTGCCCTGCCGCAGCGTCTCGGCGATCGCCTCGAAATAGACCTCCGTCTTGCCCGAGCCGGTGATGCCGTCGATCAGCGAGACGGAAAAGTCGCGCTTGCGGACGCTCTCGATCAGTTCCGCCGCGCTATCCGTCTGCGGCCCCTGAAGGCGCGGCTCCACATAATCGGGATCGGGCGCGGCCACCACCGGCGCTGGCGGCAGGAAGACCGTCTCGAACGTACCCTGCTTCACAAGCCCGTCGACGACGCTCGTCGAGGTGCCGGACGCATTGGCAAGGCCCGAACGCGTCCATGGAAGACCGTCCTCGACCAGTTCCAGCACCCGTTCGCGCGCGCTCGTCAGCCGCTCCGGCCTGTGCCCGGTAAAGCGCAGCCCCTCGATCATCGGTTCGGGATCGAAGGCGGCCGGCGCCCGCAGCGCCATGCGCGCGACGAGGCCGGGAGGCGTTACCGTATAATCGGAGACCCAGTCGAGAAAATCGCGCATCTCCCGGGAGAGCGGCGGGCAATCGAAAACCTTCGTGATGGCGCGCAGCTTCTTCGGATCGACCTTGCCGTCATCCCCGCCGTCCCACACGACGCCCGCCACCAGACGCGGCCCGAGCGGCACCTGCACGATCGAACCCGGCTGGACCGCCATGTCCTCCGGAACCGTGTAGGAATAGGGCACGGGCGTCGGCACCGGCACCAGCACGGGCACGGTGCGCGGAAACAGTCGGTCCCCGAAAAGGTTGATCGAATCGCTGCTCATCGCCCGCGAACATGCCCCCGCGGCCGCATGAAGAAAACCGCTAAGATCGCCGATCCGCTCATTCGTCTTCCTCGGCCATTTCGCCGGTCAGCCGCATGCCGTCGATCCAGGTCGCCCCGTCATTGCGCACGACGCGCTTTGCCCGCACGCCGCAGCGCGTCTCGACCTCCCGCGCCAGCCGCTCGGAATGGGTCACGATCCAGAGCTGGCTGCGCTCGGCCGCCTGCGCGATCATCCCGGCAAGCGGCGACAGCATGTCGGGATGGAGGCTCGCCTCCGGCTCGTTGAGCGCGATCAGCGGCGGCGTGCGATAGGAAAGCAGCGCGGCGGCGAGCGCCAGAAACCGGATCTGCCCGTCGGAAAGCTCGCGCGGCTGGAAGACGCGCTGCGGAAACTGCGGGAAGATCAGCCCGTAGGAGGCGAACTCCTCGGGCTCCGGCACGAAAAGCCGCGCACCGCCGAAGGCGTCCGCCACGGCCCTGTCAAGGTTCACCGTATCCTCGCGCGTCCATGCCAGCGTGGCGAAGACCGCGGCCATATTGGCCCCGTCCTGATCGAGCAGCGGCGCGGTCACGGCAAGGCAGGGCTGGCGAAGCGCCGAATCGCGATCCGAACGGAAGCCGTGGAAGAAGCGCCATTGCGAGACGGCGCGGCGGAAGGTGCCGATCTCGGGGTAGTGCCCGGCATCGCCGAGCAGCGCGATGGCCGTTTCCGACGTTAGCGCCTGCTCGGGATATTCGACCATGCGGCCGGTCTCGTCGCGCACCAGGATGCCAGGCCCGGCGCGCTTCATCACGGTCACCGGCCGGCGCCCGGTCTCGATGGAAAGTTCTTCCGCCTTGACCTGCGGCTCGAAGGTAAAGCCGGCCGCCGCCTTCGGCGGGCGCAGGCCCGCCTCGACGCGATAGCGGAAGGTGATGGCGCGATCCTCGTCGAGCAGTTCCGTTTCGAGGCGGATGCGCACCGGCTCACCCGCCCGCCGCCTGCCCGTCCAAAGCGCCGAAGCCATGCCGCCTTCCGCCGCGACCTCATGGGCGAAGGTGCCACGCACCGCCGCCTGAACCAGTTGCAGCGAGCGGTAGAGATTGGACTTGCCCGCCCCGTTTTCGCCGACGAACAGGTTCACCCGCCCGAGATCCATGCGGATCGAGCGAAGCGAACGGTAATTCTCGGCAGACATGGAACGCAGCAGCATGAAACCGACCCGGTTGCGAAGAGAGACCGTCTCTATACCCGCCACCTTGTCTACAGGAAGGCAGCCCGCTTTGCACCGCCGCGCAACACATCTTCCTTCCGTGAGCGGGCGCTAGGGCTACGCCGCCAGAGGCTCCATTCCAATCGCGTTCAATACATAGCGCTCGACTTCCTTCGAGCAGGAGCGGTCGCCCGGTATGTGGAAGACCCCCCGGATCACCGCATAGCGCTCTTCCGCCGATGCGGCGGTTTGCAGCTCG
>NZ_JBASBL010000027.1:0-702744 GCF_049651085.1 Shinella sp. | reverse complement strand
CGCTGCCGGAAGTGTGCGGCGATGCCGCCCTGACCGCCGACCCGCACAATGCCGAGCGCTGGATCGAACAGATCCGCGCCCTCACCGACGATCCGGCGCTCGCCGCCCGCATGCGCCTGGCCGGCCGGGCCCATGCCCAGACCTTTACCTGGGACAAGGCCGCCCGAAAGCTCGCAGACCTCCTCGAACTGAAACGCGACGGCGACAAAAACGAGGCAAAACAGCAACCAAACGTCGCGGCGGCCTGAGAAAATTCACAACGCCCGCGCGATCGTGCACCCGTATACCGAATGTGAAGATTTACGGTAAATGGTATCTTAACACATTGAAAATACGCTTCGGGCGAACAGGTGCGATTCCGGATCGCGCCCAGAAAATCGCCTGAACGGTACCAAGCATGGTCGACAACACACACCCGTATGCCGAGCACGAGGAGGCTCACAGCACCGGCACAGTTCCGCAGATCGATTTCGCGCATCTATTTTCCGTGCTGCGCAACCGCTTTTTCATGATCGTCGCCATCACGATGCTCTTCGGCGGCGCGGCCGTCTTCTTTTCGCAGTTTCTCAAGAACTACTACGTTTCCACCGTGAGCATCCTGGTCGACCCGGAAGGCTCGCGCATCGTCGATGGCGAAATCCTGGGCGAAAGCCGCGCAACGGAAGCCCGCACCCTCAACCAGCAGTATATTCTGACCTCCGTGAAGGTTCTCTCAGCCGTCGTGGAATCGGAGAAACTCGCCGACGATCCGGATTTCGGCGCAGCCCAGCCCTATGACCCCGATCCGCAACAGCGCAGCCAGCGGGCCCTCGCTACGCTCCAGGCCGCAATTGCCGCGACGCTCAACAAGTCGAGCTTCGTCATCGACCTGTCCGTTACGACCGCCGATCCAGAAAAGGCCGCGCGGATCGCCAATGCCATCGCCAACACCTATATTTCGACCCGCGTCGAAATGAACAACAGCCTCGTGCGGCAGGCGACGACGGACCTGTCGGCACAGCTGGCGAACCTCGAAAAGGCCGTCGAGGACGGCGACCGCGCCATCCAGGCCTACAAGGCCGAACACAACCTGGTCGATGTCGGCGGACGCACGCCTTCCGAACAGCAGATCACCGAGACGAACACCGAAATCAACCGCATCTCGGCCAGCATCGCCGAGTCCGAGGCGCTGATCTCCGAACTGGCGCATGCCCGTTCCAACCCGGATTACCTGCGCGCAACGCCCGATGCCTCGCTGACACCGGCGATCATCGAGTTGCGCACGCGCTATCAAGCCGCCCAGGAGCAGGAATCCGTGTTGCGGGCGTCCTATGGCGACCGCCATCCGGCCCTCCTCAGCGCCAGGGCGCGCAGCCAGGCGGTGGCAGCGCTCCTCAACAAGCAGCTGAAGGACTTCGCGGCCTCCCTGTCGCGCAACGGGGAAAAGCTGAAAAGCCAGCGTGAGCTGCTGCGCAACAACCTTGCAACGCTCAGGGCGACGCTCAACGAGGCCGACCAGTCGATGGTTCGCCTGCGCGAACTCGAACGCAAGCTGGCGAGCGACCGGGCAGTCTACGAATCCTTCCTGTTGCGCACCCGGCAGCTTTCCGGTCAGGAACGCACCGTCAGCGAAAACCCGCAGATCATCTCGGTCGCGCAGCCGCCGCTCGGCAAGGCCGGCCCGAAGCGCTCGCTCATCATTGTCGGCGCAACCGTGCTGGGCATGCTGTTCGGTTGCGGCATCGCGCTCGTGCGGGACCGCAAGCTGCCCGAGCAAGCAGCGCTAGCGCAGGACCGTCCTGCCGGACGAAAGCGCGCGGGCGGAGGCGATTTCCTGAAACGGCTGTTCGCCCGCATCCGCCGCGGCAGGACGCCGAAGCGGGTACTTGTGGAACCGGAAGCTCCCGAGCGCAAGGTATCCGCGCGCAAGCCCAACTTCGCCCATACCCCGCCGCGCGATGCGCGGCCGACACCGTCCATGGGGATAGCCGAGGGCGGTTATACCGATATTGCCGAGCAGTTCCTGCAGGAGGCGGAAGGCCGCAGCAACCACACCATCGTGCTTTACGCCGCGCAGGCGCAAGGCACCTCGTCCCGGACCGCCCTCCAGCTGGCCCGAACCGCCGCCCGCGCCGGTAGCGCGGTTCTGCTGGTGGATGCAGAGCCCGAGACCAACCTCACCCGGCAGGCTTCCGCCGTCGGCCTTCCCGGTCTGTTCGACGCGATTTCGCTGCGGCGGATCGAAGGCGACTACATCACCCCATCCGGCACGCGCGGCCTCTGGCTGATGCCGGCCGGCCGACGCTCACCGCGCGTCTCGACCCGGCGCGGCCTCGACACCGGAACGCTGGCTGACTGGTTGGCCGCAAGCGGCAACGTGTTCGATCTCGTCATCGTCTATGTCGGCCGCTTCGATCCGCTGAAGCCCGCTCCCCTGGTGGAGGCGAGCGCGGACAGCTTTGCCGTTCTGGGAAGCCGGTTCAACCGGAAGGGCGCCGCGAGCGCCGTAGCGCAGCTGGAAGAACGCGGCCTGTCGCCGGTTACTTCGCTCTTCGTCAGCGACGAGCAGAGCAGCATCCCGCGCGCCGGCTGACCATAGCGCAACCCCGTCACCCTACCGCTGTAGCCCACTCCATTGGAGCCCTTTTTCGGGCTGCGACGCTATTGCACTTTCGCGGCGCGGGCCCTTACATTAAAAGTGACATCTGAAATGCCAATTATCGCCCGTTGGGGGATTTGCCGATGCGACTGACGCTTCACACGGACTATGCCATGCGCATGCTGATCTATGTCGCAACGCGGCCGGGCCACGTGTGCACGGTCAACGACGTGGCCGAGGCCTACGGGCTTTCGCGCAACCACCTCGTCAAGGTCGCGCAGACGCTGCGCGATCTGGGCCTCGTCGAGACGACGCGCGGGCGCACCGGCGGCATACGTCTCGCCAAAGCGCCTGCGGAAATCCCCGTCGGCGCGCTGGTGCGGGCGACCGAGGAGGAGTTCTCACTGGCCGAATGCATGCAGGCGGGAGGGCGCGCATGCGCTATTTCGCCCGCCTGCCGGCTGAAGGGCATGCTGCATGAGGCGCTCGCCGCCTTCCTGGCGGTCCTCGACAAATACACGCTCGCCGACATCGTGCAGAACCAGGCCATGCTCGGCCCCCTGCTCGGCATCGACGCAGACGCCGCATAAGCATTCCAGCCGGTTTTTACAGGACGATCCGATGAGAGGCAGACCCGCACCGAAACGCACCATCGTCGTCGACGGCAAACCGCTGCCGGAAGTGCTCGACGAGGCGATGGTCCATGCCGTCGTGCACGGTTTCTACGACGATATCCGCGAGGACGACCTGCTCGGCCCGATCTTCACCGGGCATATCGCAGCGCAGGACTGGCCCGTGCACCTCGGCAAGATGTGCGACTTCTGGTCGGCGACGCTGCTGCGCACCGACCGCTACGAGGGCCGGCCGCTATCGCCGCACCTTGCCATTCCCGAGCTTCAGGAGAAGCATTTCCATCGCTGGCTCTCGCTGTTCCGCCAAACTGTCGAACGGCTCTGCCCGCCGGAAGTGGCCGATCTCTTCCTCGACCGGGCGCTGCGCATCGCCCATTCCTTCCGGCTCGCCATCGCCTTCAACCGCGGCGAGGATTCCATGCGCATCGCGCCCATTTCCCGCGAGGCCCTGCAATGACCCGGGCGAACACCGAACCCCTCACCCTGAGCCGCGACGAGACCGGGGAATTCCTGTTGCCGGCCGACATGCTCGCGGCACGCTTCGGCTGGCCGACGGAGACCTTTCGCGACATGATGCGGCGCGGCTTCGTCGCCTCGCGCGTCGAGCGCGGCGAAGGGGAGGATGCCGGCCGCTGGCGCCTCAGCGTGCGTTGCGGCAACCGGCGCTGGCAGGCGGTAGTGGAAACCGACGGCACGGTCGGCAGCCAGCGCATCGAGGTCATCCCCTCCGCGCCGGTGAAAAACCGGCCGTAGCAATTCCGCAAGAAGCGCAGCGGTTTGGTGGCGCGCTAAACAATAGACGGGAACCTTGCGGCACGACCGGCATCCAATCAATCCCGAAAGGAGAAAATCGATGCCAGTTTCCCTGAAGCCCCCCACCCTCCTGCCCGCTTATGACGAGGCGGCGCTCATACGCCGCGCCAGCGCGGGCGAAGCCGACGCCGCCCGCCAGATCATCCGGACCCACAACCAGCGTCTCTACCGGCTCGTGCGGGCCGTCCTGCGCAGCAATGCGGATGCCGAGGACGTGCTGCAGGAAGCCTATCTGCGCGCCTTCGCCAGCCTGGATACTTTCAACGGCGACTCCTCGCTATCGACCTGGCTGTCGCGCATCGCGCTCAATGCCGCCCTGATGCGGCTTCGCGCGCAGAAACGGCAGAAGCGGGCCGCCCCGCCAATCGCGACCATGGAAGCGCAGATCATCCCCTTCCCGCTTTCCTCCACCACCGCCGACCCGGAGCGCGTCATGGCGCAGCGACAGCTTCTCCATCTTGTCGAGGAGGCGACCGACGCGCTTCCCGAAACCTTCCGCCTCGTCTTCGTCGCCCGGGTCATCGAGGGCCTCAGCGTGGAGGAGACAGCGGGCCTGCTCGACCTGCCGGCCGCCACCGTGAAGACCCGGCTCCACCGCGCGCGCAAGCTGATCCGCACCCGGCTGGAGGAGCAGATCGGCCCGGTGCTGATGGACGCCTTCCCCTTCGCCGGCACGCGCTGCGACCGGCTGACGGAGGCCGTCATCGCAGAACTCGATCTCAAAGAATAACGGGAACCTTCCCGGCGGGCCGGCATCCAATGCTGCGTCAACCGAAACAGGCGCCGGCTCATTCCCGGCGCCAAGGAGAACCCGATGAAGACCCTGATTTCCACGCTCGGTGCGGCCTGCCTCGTGCTTACCGCCACTCTCGCCATTGCCGCCGACAAGCCGACCGATCCCCAGATCGCCCACATTGCCTACAGCGCCGGCGTCATCGATGTGGAAGCCGCCAAGCTTGCCCTGTCGAAGACCAAGAACGCCGACGTCAAGGCCTTCGCGGAATCGATGCAGAAGGACCATGCGGCGGTCAACGACATGGCGCTGGCGCTCGTCAAGAAGCTGAACGTGACGCCGGAAGACAATGCCACCAGCCAGGCGCTCACCAAGGCGGCAGAGGAAAAGCGCGCCGAACTCGGCAAGCTCGACGGCGCGGCCTTCGACAAGGCCTATGTCGACAATGAGGTTGCCTATCACAAGCAGGTCAACGGCGCACTGGAGACGCTGCTGATCCCCTCCGCCCAGAACGGCGAGCTGAAGGGCCTGCTGGAAACCGGCCTGAAGCTGTTCCAGGGCCACCAGCAGCATGCCGAACATGTCGCGGCTGGCCTGAAATGACCACAGGCCTTCTCAACCGGCGGCAATTGCTCGTCACGGGCGCGGTCGTTCTGGCAGGCAGCACGCTTGCCCGCGCCCACAATGGCACGATCCATGTGACGATCGAAAAGCTCGTCTTCCTGCCCGCCGAGATCGAGGTGAAGGCGGGCGAGACCATCGAATGGATCAACAAGGATCCCTTCGCCCACACCGCCACCGTCAAGGGCGGCTGGGAGGTGGTCATCCCGCCCGGCAAGGCGGCGACCCGTGTCGTAACCGCCGACGACACGGTCGACTACTATTGCCGCTATCACCCCAACATGAAGGGGAAGATCAGGATCGTCGCCTGAAAACCCTTCGGACGCCGCCGTGGAAGGCGGCGCCCGACCGCGGTCAGCCCTGCCCCATCGCCGCGTTACGTCCGCGCGAAACCCAGGCAGCACCTTCCGCCTGGTGCAGGAAGCCGTTGGAAAACCGCACTCCCGAATAGACCTCCGCCAGTTCCCCGAGCGCTTCCTCCCCTGCCAACCTGCCGTCGAGGACGGCGCGGTAGAGGTTCGCCACCTGCACCATGTCGCAATCCTGCGGGGAGAGCCTCACGCGTGAAAGACCGGCCTCCACCAGCGGCCCAAGATCATCGATCAGCACGGCACAGCTGTTCGACATCGTCTGCACACCGTTCAGAACGAGGAAGGATTGCTTGTCGAGCGTGCGTAGCGGCAGGCCGTCCGGCTCCTCGCCACAGATGAACTGGCAATTGTCCTTGGTCAGGCCCTTCGACCGCGCGTGGGCGCAGCGGGCGGAAATGGCAAGCGGCATCCGGCCGAAGGCGAAGAGTTCGAAGGAAAAGTCCGGCATGGCGGCGAGCATCTGCCTTATGGACCCTGCCGGCAGTTCCGGCGGCAGGCAGATATTGTCCGCCCCGCGCGCGGCAAGCATGCGTGCGGTCGCCGCATTATAGACGTTGACCAGCGGACCTATGGAATGCGACCGCCCCTTGAGGAGGCCGAGCGCCGAAAGATCGTTCGCCTCGACCGGGTGAATGCTGTCGGCAATGAGGTCGCGCACGTGCCGGCTTTCGCGCTCCAGTGTCACCATGGCGAGCGTGGAGAGCGTCACCCGCTTGCCCGCCGCCTCCAGCCGTTCGATCACCTCGGCCACATGCGGCTCGCTGAAATGCTGCCGCTTGGAGCAGACCGTCTCGCCGAGCGTGACATGTTCCACCGGCGCCTCGTCGGCAATTCGGAAATAGAAGTCGCGCCATTTCGGCCCATCCCAGAGATAGTAGACCGGCCCGAGGCTGATTGTGGGCTTGGAGATCGTTGTCATGCTTTTTCCTATCGCCAGCGCTTGTCATAGGCGCCCGTCGTGGTGCGCTGGCCTTCGCTCATCATGCGCAGCCGCGCGACCAGGGCACTGCGTTCGGCCGGCGCGGCATCGAGCGCCTTTTTCAGCGACGACACCACCTCGGCGACATAGGCCTTGCCGCGCTGCCGCCCCTCGATCTTGAGCGCCGAAACACCCGCCGTCCGCAGCGCATCGATCTGATCGATGACATCCAGCGAGACCGGGTCCTCGAAGGCATAGCCCTCGACGTCGCCGATCTCGAAACGGCCCTTGCAGAGCGTCGGATAGCCGGACGCCTCGCCGGGACCAAAGCGGTTGATCGTATAGGCGCCGAGCTCCGAGACGAGGTCCGCGCCGTCCGGTCGGTAGCGCACATGGCTTGCCGGCGAGCAGACGCCGTTCATGTTGGGCGACTTGCCGGTAGCGTAGGACGAAAGCGAGCAGCGGCCCTCCGCCATGACGCAGAGCCCGCCGAAGGCGAAGACCTCCACTTCACAATCGATCTGCCGCGTCAGCCGGGCGATATCCTGCACCGTCAGAACACGCGGCAGAACCACGCGCTTTGCGCCAAAGGCCTCGATCAGGAATCGGATGGCGTCCGCATTGGAGGCGGAGGCCTGCACGGAGACATGAAGCCGCTGCTCGGGGTATTTTTCCGCGACATAGGCCATAAGGCCGAAATCGGCGAGGATCAGCGCATCGGCGCCGAACGCCACCGCATCGTCCGCCGCGCGATACCACAGGGCCTCGTCACCAGCCCGCATGAAGGTGTTGAGCGCCACGAAGGTCAGCACCCGCTTGCTGCGGGCAAGCGCGATGGACTGGCGCATTTCCTCTCGGCTGAAATTGAGGCCGGGAAAATTGCGGGCATTGGTCTCGTCGCGAAAACCGCAATAGACGGCATCGGCGCCGGCCTCTATCGCCTCGCGAAAAGCGGCCGGGGTGCCGGCGGGACAGATCAGTTCCATGTCATATCCCTTCCTTCAAGCGCCCGTGTGCGGATGTAGCGCGCCGTGCCGGCAATGAGCGGCGAAAACGGTCCTGCCAGCGCACCGAGTTCGCGCGGCAGGTCGATGGCGCTGTCATCGAGGGCGTTGCGCAACGCCAGCATGGCCTCCATGTCGCCGGTGACGGCAAGCTCGCGTGAGAAGAACAGCGCATCGGCATCGCACCGGCCTTCGAGCAGGCCGAGCAGCAGCACCAGCGGCCCCTCGATGCGCGCATCGGCAAGCGGCGGTGCGCCGCGCGAAACCGTCAGCGTCCGCGATGCAGGAACGACCGTGAAGTGCAGCGGAAGGTCGGTCGGGGAGAAACCGTAGCGGGTCTGCCGATAGCTATTGAGCCGCTCGAAAATATCGGGATGGGCCTTCAACACGCCGGAAAAAATGTGGCGCGCCACCAGCTCCACCAGCCAGAGGGGAGCGATGTCGACCGGTTTTGCAAGGCTCGGCGGAAGCGATGACATGGGTGGCCCTTCATGAGAAACGAACCGCCGGACCCTAGGGAGCCTTGCGCTCGGGGAGTTTGCGCCAGGTCAAAGACCGCGGCGTTTTTCCCCGGCAAGTGAAGCCCATGAAAGCCGATGCCCCCATTCCCCGCCGTTTCGACAACCTTCAGGATTTCGTCGCCTTGCTGGAGCGACGCGCGCGGCTGAAGCGCATCGTCGAGCCCGTCTCGCTGGTCCATGACGTGACGGAAATCCACCGCCGGGTGCTGGCGCAAGAGGGCCCGGCGCTGCTCTTCGAACGGCCGGTCGATGCGCAGGGCAATATCCAGCCGATCCCGCTCCTCGCCAATCTCTTCGGCACGCGCGAGCGTATCGAATGGGGCTTGGGACTGGAGGCCGGCGGCCTGCCGCAGCTTGCCGACTTCCTTGCAGACCTGCGCGATCCGCGCCCGCCCCGCTCGCTGCGCGATGCCTGGCAGAAGCTGCCCCATCTCAAGGCGGCGTTGTCGATGAACCCGCGCGAGACACGTCGTGCGCCCTGCCAGCAGATTGTCTGGCGCGGCGACGATCTCGACCTTGCCCGCCTGCCGATCCAGACCTGCTGGCCGGGCGAGCCAGCGCCGCTCGTCACCTGGCCGCTCGTCATCACCTGCGCGCCGGACGACCCTTCGGATATCAATGTCGGCATTTACCGCATGCAGAAACTCGGCCCGAACCGGCTGATCGCCCGCTGGCTGGCCCATCGCGGCGGCGCGCGGCACCATCGCCTCTGGCAGGCGCTCGGGCGGGACATGCCGGTGGCCATCGTCATCGGCGCCGATCCCGCAACGATCCTTTCCGCCGTCATGCCGCTGCCCGACGGCATGAGCGAGCTTGCCTTTGCCGGCGTGCTCGGCGGCCGGCGGCAGGAAACGGCCGGCGGCGTGACGGTTCCCCTTCCCGTGCCCGCCAGCGCGGAAATCGTGCTGGAAGGCATCGTCTCGGCCAGCGAGGTGGCGGACGAAGGCCCCTATGGCGACCATACGGGCTATTACAATGCCGTCGAACCTTTCCCGGTGATAACGCTCTCGGCAATCACCATGCGCCGGAACCCGCTCTACCTTTCTACCTATACCGGCAGGCCGCCGGACGAGCCCTCGCGGCTCGGTGAGGCAATGAACGAGCTCTTCGTGCCGCTGGTGAAGCGCCAGTTCCCGGAAATCCGCGATCTCTGGCTGCCGCCGGAAGCCTGCTCCTATCGCGCCATAGTCGTTTCCATCGACAAGCGCTATCCGGGCCAGGCACGGCGGGTGATGATGGGCCTGTGGTCCATGTTGCCGCAGTTCAGCTACACCAAGCTGATCATTGCCGTGGACGGCGATATCGACGTGAAAAGCTGGCCGGACGTGATGTGGGCGCTTTCCACCCGCTTCGACGCCAGCCGCGACCTGATGGTCGTGGAGAACACGCCGATCGACTATCTCGACTTCGCCTCCCCCAAATCCGGCCTCGGCGGCAAGCTCGGGCTGGACGCCACCACCAAGATCGGCACCGAGACCGACCGCGAATGGGGCAGCGTGCTGACCATGACACCGGACGTCACCGCCCGTATCGACGGCCTCTGGGCCTCTCTCGGCCTGGACGCCGCCGCGCCATAAGCATCATACGGCATATCCGGCGCGTCGGGCGCCGCGCTCAAGCTGTCGCCTCACAATCCACGGGCCATGCATGTTTTTAGCCTGACTAAAAAAATGCGGTTGACAAACTCCAAGAGAGTCCGCAGTTTTGAAGAAATACTAAAAAACTGGTGAGCGTAGTGGTAAGTGTCGAAAAGCCTGAAGCGGGGACTGGTCCTGCCGTTGGCGAGCGTCTGCGCATGCGGCGCAGAGAGCTGAAAATGACGTTGCAGGAGGTCGCGGATACGGCCGGGTTCTCCGTCGGCTTCATCTCGCAGATCGAGCGCGGCATCACCGTACCGTCGCTGACGTCGCTGGTCGCCGTCTGCCGCGCACTGAAGACCGAGATGGGCTCCTTCTTCCAGACCCCGCGCGTCGATGCTCCCGTCACAAGGCACGAAGGCCGCCCCGTCTATGCCGTCGGCGGCACCCCCGGCAACACCGTCTCCTACGAGCGCCTCTCCGCCTCCTTCCCCGGCAACGTGCTGCGCTCGACGCTGATCCACGAGCCCCCGGGTTTCCGAAGCGAGCCGATGTCGCATGAAGGCGAGGAAATCTACTTCGTCGTCGCGGGCTCCGTGACCCTCGAGATCGATGGCGAATGCACCATTCTGGAAGCCGGCGATTCCGCCCACTTCCCCTCGACGCTGACACACGTCACCTGGAACCACACGAACGAACCGGCGACCATCTTTCATACCTGCACCATGGACGTCTTCGGCGACGGCGAGCTTTCCGCTCCGGCGGAGCAAAGCCTCGTCGTCAAGCGCTCCGCGGCCCGCCGCAGCGCGCCCAAGCCACTCAAGACAACCAGATCCAAATCCTCGGGATAACAAGGGAACAGCAATGACATCCGTTCTGAAGACAATCGCGGCAGCCCTGCTCGCCGCAACGACCTTCTGCGCCCATGCGAATGCCGAAACCGTGCTTCGCCTCGATGAAACGCCCGTCGGCGAACTCGATCCGGCGAAGGCGTCGGACTATGCCGACAGCATCCTGATGTTCAACCTCTACGACACGCTGGTCATTCCCAAGCAGGGCCAGCCCGGCCACGATCCGTTCCTTGCCGCCGCCTTCGAGACTGCGGACGGCAAGACCTACACGTTCAAGCTGCGCAACGACGTGAAATTCCAGAGCGGCAATCCGCTGACCGCCGACGACGTGGTCTTCTCCTTCGACCGCATGCGCGCGCTCGGCCAGGGCCTGTCCTATCTCTTCGAGAACGTAGAGAAGGCCGAGACCGTCGATGCGAGCACGGTGAAGTTCACGCTGAAGGAGGTCTATGCCCCCTTCATTTCCGCCCTCACCCGCCTGCCGATCGTCGACAAGGCGCTCGTGATGCAGAATCTCGGCGAGGGCGAAGGCGAAATGAAGGACTGGGGACAGGCCTTCCTTTCCACCAACACCGCCGGTACCGGCGCCTACAGGATCGTCTCGCACAATCCTCAGGAAGAGACGGTCATGGCAAAGAATGCCGACTTCTTCCTCAAGGTCCCGGCTGCCGCGCCCGATACGGTGCGCCTGCGCTACGGCCTCGAAGCGGCGACCGTGCGCACGCTGATCGCCCAGGGCGAGCACGAGATCTCCTCGCAGTGGCTGCCGCCGGAAGTGCTGAAGTCTCTCGCCGCCGATGGCGCGCAGCTGCTCACCGAGAAGGGTACGACCGAATTCTACATCAAGCTGAACACGGCAAAGCCACCCTTCGATGACGTGGAATGCCGCCTCGCGGTCTCCTACGCCTTCGACTACGAGTCCGGCATCAGGATGGTCGCCGTCAACAGCGATGTCGCCCAGGGCAGCCCCGCGACGGGTGCGCTGCCGGTCGGCATGCTCGGCGCGCTTTCGGGCGAACCTCTGAAGCGCGACGTCGAAAAGGCGAAGGAACACCTCGCCAAGTGCAAATACAAGCCAGACGAGATGAACGTGGACCTCACCTGGATCGGCGAAGTGCCGATCGAGGAGCGCTTTGCGCTGCTGATGCAGGCGAATTTCGCCGAGATCGGCATCAAGGCCACTGTGAAGAAGCTGCCCTGGGCGCTGTTCACCGAGCAGGTCTCCAAGCCGGAGAACACGCCGAGCATCAGCCAGATCTTCGTCAACACCATGTCGGGTGACCCGGATACCTTGCTCTACTCGATGTACCATTCGAGCGCGGCCGGCACATGGATGTCGCCGGAGCACCTGAAGGATGCCGAAGTCGACGCCCTGCTCGAAAAGGGCCGAACGACGCTCGACCAGGCCGAACGCACCAAGGTCTACGAGGAAGCCAACAGGCGCCTCGTCGCCATTGCCCCGTCGATCTTCGCGCAGGACCAGACCGCTGTCTTCGCCGCGTCGAACAAGGTGTCCGTTCCCGCGCTCTCCGATCCGTCCAAGGCCTTCGCGCTTGCCGGCTTCGGCTTCAGCTTCCGCCTGATGGAAATGAAACAATAACCGAGACGCCACGCCGGGCCGCCCGCGCGGCCCGGAACCGTCCATAGGGTTACCAGTCATGTCACCGTTCATCCGCCTCCTTGCGAAGCGGCTGGGTACCTCGTTGATCGTCCTGATCGGGGTATCGCTGCTGATCTTCGCCATTGCCCGGGTCATTCCCGGCGACCCGGCGCGCATTGCGCTCGGGCCGAATGCGACGCCCGAAGCCGTCGCCCTGCTACGCGACAAGCTGCATCTCGATGCATCCTTCTTCGCGCAGTACGGCTATTTCCTTGCTGACCTCGCGCGCGGCGATCTCGGCGTCTCGCTCTACACCAATCGCCCGGTCATGGCCGACATCGCGCAGTTCCTGCCGGCGACGCTGGAGCTGGTCATCGTCTCCGGCCTGATGATGATCGCCATCGGCCTGCCGCTCGGCATCCTTTCTGCGCGTCATCGCGGCAGCTGGGTGGACCATACGATCCGGCTGGTGACCATGCTCGGCGTTTCCGCTCCCGCCTTCGTCTGGGCGGTGGTGCTGATGCTGGTCTTTTCCTATTTCATCAAGCTCTTCCCCATTGCAGGCCGCCTCTCCGACACCTTCACGGTGCCGAACGTCACCGGCTTCATGCTGGTCGACACGTTGCTGGCGGGCAACCTCAAGGCCTTTGCCGACGCCGTCTGGCACCTGATCCTGCCGGCCTTCGCGCTGGCGCTTTCCGGCATAGGACAGGCCGCCCGGCTCGTGCGTTCCAACATGGTGGAAACCTATGAGCGGCCCTATATCGAGATGGCCGAGGCCTATGGCTTCCCGGAAAAGCGTATCGCCCGGCGCTACGCCTTCCGCCCGTCGCTGATCCCCTCGCTCACCATTATCGGCCTCGATTTCGCGGCCATGCTCGGCAGCGCCTTCCTTGTGGAAGCCGTCTATGCCTGGCCGGGCCTGTCGCGCTACGGCGTCGCCGTCATCCTGCGCAAGGATCTCAACGCCATCGTGGGAACCGTGCTGATCATCTCGGCCATGTTCCTCATCGTCAACATCATCGTGGATATCCTGGTGTCGATCATCAATCCGCGCATCCGGCTTTCGCAGAGGGCATCATGAAAAAGACCCTCGTCATCCTCACCGGCAATCCGCTGTCGCTGATAGGGCTGATCCTCGTCGGGATCGTATTGTTCTCCGCCGTCTTCGCCGATTTCATCACGCCATTCCCCGAGCATGTCGGCGCCGTGGTGGACTTTGCCAACTTCAACCAGCCGCCCCAGTGGCCGAACATCTTCGGGACCGACCTCGTCGGCCGCGACCTCTTCACCCGTGTCGTCTATGCCTACCGGATCTCGCTGATCCTTGGCATCGTCGTGCTGGTCATCGCGGTGCCGGTCGGCGTCGCCATCGGCCTTGCCGCCGGCTATCTCGGCGGCTGGACGGAATATTTCCTGATGCGGCTTACCGACGTCTTCCTGTCGATCCCGCCGCTCGTGCTCGCCATGTCCATCATGGGCCTTCTTGAGCCGACGCTGACAAACGGGATGATCGCGGTCACCGTCATGTGGTGGCCCTGGTACACCCGGCTCGTCTACAACATCGCACGCTCCGAGAAGGAAGAGGGCTATGTGCTGGCGGCAGAAGTCATCGGCGCCTCGAAGCTGCACATCATGTTCCGCGAGATCCTGCCGAACTGCGTCCCCTCGATCATCACCAAGATGACGCTCGATTTCGGCTTCGTCATCCTGATCGCCTCCTCGTTGTCCTTCCTCGGCCTCGGCGTGCAACCGCCGACCCCTGACCTCGGCTCCATGGTGGCGGAAGGTGCGAAATACCTGCCCGACAGCTGGTGGCTCACCGTGTTCCCCGGCCTTGCCATCCTGATCGCCGTCTTCGGCTTCAACCTGATCGGCGACGCGCTGCGCGAAATCCTCGGAGTGGATCAATGACGGCTCCTACCCTCAGGATCGACAACCTGCGCCTCGGCTTCAAGACCTGGTCCGGTATGGTGGACGTGCTGCACGGCATCTCGCTTCACATCAAGAAGGGTGAGCGCGTGGCGCTGGTCGGCGAGTCCGGCTCCGGCAAGTCGGTGACGGCGCGCATCGTGCTTGGCATGCTCCAGCAACTGAAGTCGGCCCGCATCTCCGGCACGGTGGAATTCGAGGGCACCAACCTCGAAACGCTCAAACCCGCCTCGCGCCATGCGCTGCGCGGTACCGCCATGTCGATGATCTTCCAGGACCCGACTTCCTCGCTCAACCCGGTCTATCCGATCTTCACGCTGTTCCGCGAAGTGTTGCAGCGGGCCCAGCCAGGCCTCGACGAGGAGACGGCGCGCCGCAAGGCCATCGCCGCGCTGGCGGACGTTGCCATCAGCGAGCCGGAGCGCGTGCTGGAATCCTATGCCTTCCAGCTTTCCGGCGGCATGAACCAGCGCGTGATGATCGCCATGGCGCTCGCCAACAACCCGGCGCTGCTGCTGGCCGACGAGCCCGGCACGGCGCTCGACGTGACCGTGCAGGCGCAGACGCTCAAGCTGATGTCCGGGCTTGTCGAAAAGCACCAGACCTCGGTGCTGTTCATCTCGCACAATCTCGGCGTGGTGCGCGAATTCGCCGACCGGGTCTATGTTATCTACAAGGGCAACATCGTCGAGCAGGGGCCGACCGCCGCGCTCTTCGACGATCCCCGCCATCCCTATACGCGCGCGCTGCTTTCCGCCGTTCCGCGCATCACCGGCGGCGGCATTCCCGACATCGAGGACGATCCGGCGCAGTTCCTTGCGCCCCTCGTCGCCCATGAAGGCTTCAGCGAGAAGGAACTCCTCACATGAGCACGCTTCTTTCCGTATCGAACGTTTCCAAGCATTTCGAGGTGAACGGGCGCACCGTCAAGGCGCTCGACGGCGTCTCTTTCGATGTAGAGAAGGGTGAATGCCTTGCCATCGTCGGTGAATCCGGATCCGGCAAGTCGACCATCGCCAACATCATCCTCGGTATCTACGGCGCGACGGCGGGCAATCTCGCCTTCAAGGGCGAGACGCTGCCGGCAAAACGAACGCAGGAGCATCGCCGGGCGATCCAGCTCGTCCAGCAGAACCCGCTCTCCTCGCTCAATCCGCGCCGCTCCATCGGCGCGTCGCTGCGCCTTGCGCTCGACGTGCACAGTATAGGCGACAAGGCTGGACGCACTGCGCGCACCGGGGAGCTGCTGGAGGAAGTCGGCCTTCCCGCCGAGTTCCGGACGCGTTCGCCTTCCGCCCTTTCCGGCGGCCAGCGCCAGCGTGTCGCCATTGCCCGCGCACTTGCCTGCCAGTCGGAACTGGTCGTGCTCGACGAGCCGACCTCCGCGCTCGACGTGCTGGTGCAGGCGCGCGTGCTGAGGCTTCTGAAGGCGCTGAAGGAAAGCCGCGGGCTCACCTATGTCTTCATCACGCACGACCTTTCGGTCGTGCGCAACATCGCGGACCGCGTCGCCGTCTTCGAAAGGGGCCGGCTGGTCGAGCTGGCCACGACCGACGCGATCTTCACCCGACCCGAAAATCCCTACACGCGCCGGCTGATCGGCGCGGTTCCCGTCGTCAGCTCTGAAGAAGCGGCGCTCCGGGATCACATCATGGAGCAAGAGAATGGAAATGCCTGACTACAACGCTTTCGTCGAAGCCGTCGCCGCAGCCGGCGGTCAGCCGGACAGGGCCTATGCGGCGCTGGAAAAGCTGGTCAAGGATGTCGTCGGGGTAAAGCTCTTCACGATCATGACCTCGGACACGACCGACAAGCTTTCCGAGCGTATCTATTCCAACATGGCCGATGTCTATCCGGTCTCCGGCACCAAGCCATACAACGAGACCGAATGGTCGGAGATCGCGCTGGATCGCCAGGAGACCTTCGTCGCCAACACGATCGAGGATATCGCCAAGGTCTTCGACGACCACGAGCTGATCCTGTCGCTGGGCTGCGAATCGGTCATCAACGTGCCGATCATTGTCGACGGCGAGGTCATCGGCACGCTGAACTGCCTGCATGAGCGAGACTATTACACCGAGGAGCGCGTGCGCGCCGCCGACGCGCTCAAGCTGCCCGGCGCCGTCTGCATGCTGCTGCATGCCCAGCAGAAGAGAGAGGAAAACCGATGAGCCAGAAGACCATTCGTGTCGCGACCGATGTCGGCGGCACGTTCACCGATCTCGTCTGCTTCGAGACGGACCATGCGACCGGCGAGGCCCGCATCACCACGGCCAAGTCCGACACGACCCCGCCGAATTTCGAGCAGGGCGTGCTGAACGTGCTGGACAAGGGTGGCGTCGATCCGAAGACCGTCGATTTCCTCGCCCACGGCACTACCGTCGTCATCAACGCGCTGACCGAGCGCAAGGGCGTCAAGGTTGGCCTCATCACCACGGAAGGGTTCCGCGATTCTCTGGAGATCGCCCGCGGCAACCGGCCGGACTTCTTCAACCTCCATTACAGGAAGCCGGAGCCCTTCGTGCCGCGCTATCTGCGCCGCGAACTGCCCGGCCGCTTCGACTATCACGGCGTCGAGATGACGCCGCTCGATCTTTCGGGCCTGCCTGCCATCCTCGACGACTTCCGCGCCGACGGCGTGGAGGCGATTGCAGTCTGCTTCCTTCATTCCTACGCCAATACCAGCCATGAACTGGCGACGATTGCCGAGATCAAGCGCCTGTGGCCGGAAATCGCCACCGTCGCCTCGCACCAGATCACCCGCGAATGGCGCGAATACGAGCGCACCAACACGACCGTCATGTCCGCCTATGTGCAGCCGACGGCCGAGCGCTACCTGACGCGCCTCAATGACGGGCTTTCCGACAAGGGTTTTGCCGGCAACCTCTTCGTCATGCAGTCGAATTGCGGCGTGGATTCGCTGGAATCGGTCAAGAAGATCCCGATCACCATGGTCGAATCCGGCCCGGCCTCCGGCTTCTGGGGCGCGGCCGAACTCGGCAAGCTGATCGGCGAGCCGAACGTTCTGGCGCTCGACATCGGCGGCACGACGGCGAAATGCTCGCTGATCGAGGACGGCCAGGTCCGCATCATGACGGACTACTGGATCGAGCGCGACCGCACGTCGGCCGGCTATCCGATCATGGTGCCGGTGGTCGATCTCGTCGAGATCGGCAATGGCGGCGGATCCATCGCCTGGGTCGACGATTTCGGCAAGCTGCATGTCGGCCCGAAATCGGCCGGCGCAATGCCCGGCCCCGCCGCCTACGGCCGTGGTGGCACCAGCGCCACCACCACCGACGCAAATCTCTGGCTCGGCCGCATCAACCGCAACTATTTCTGCGGCGGCTCGGTTGTCGCGGACATGGCGGCGACCGAAAAGGCGCTGTCGGATGTCGGCGGCAAACTCGGCGTTTCGACCGATGACGTCGCGCGCGGCATCCTGCGCATAGCCAACAACAACATGGTCAACGCGTTGAAGCTCGTCTCGCTCAACCGCGGCTTCGACCCGCGCGACTTCACGCTGGTCGCCTTCGGCGGCGGCGGTGCGATGCATGCGGTGGCGCTCGGCATGGAGCTGGGGGTGAAGAAGGTCGTCATCCCCGCCGGCGCGGCGGTGTTCTCGGCCTGGGGCATGATGATGTCGGACCTGCGCCGTGACTATTTCGTCACCAAGCTCGCCGACCTCAAGGCCGATGCCGCAACGGCCATCGAGACCCTGTTCAGCGAAACCGAAGCGCTGGCCCACCAGCAATTCGGCGAGGAAGGCGTCGAGAAGGCGAAGGTCAAGTTCCTGCGCTACGGCAAGTTCCGCTACCAGAACCAGGAGCATACGACGGAAGTCCTCATCGAGGGCGCGATCACCGATGCGAGCCTTGCCGCCATCGAGGCCGCCTTCCACGAGACCTACGAGCGTGAATATACCTACCGCCTCGACGCCCCCGTCGAGCTGGTCGGCATCCACCTCGTCGCCTCGGCCGAGGTCGGCAAGCTGAAGATGCTGGAAAAGCCGCTTTCGGCGACGCCTGCTTCCGCCGCGCAGAAGGGCGAGCGCAGGGTCGACTATGCGCTGGAAGGCGTACATCCGGCCGCGATCTACGACGGCGAAAAGCTGGAACCCGGCATGGCCTTCGCTGGTCCTGCGATCATCGAGGATCCGGGCACGACGATCGTCATCCATCCCGGCAACCGCGTCGAGATCGACGGTTTCGGCAACATCCACATCCACCTGAAAGCCTGAGGAGTGCGGGACATGACGACGACTTCCCACGATCCGATCACGCTCGAGATCATCCAGAACTCGCTGCAGGCGACCGCCGACGAAATGTTCGCGGCCATGCGCAAGACGGCGATGAGCTCCATCATCTACGAAGTGCTCGACATGGGCACGGGCATCACCGATGCGGCGGGACGCCTCGCCTCATCGGGTGCCGGCATTCCCGGCTTCATCGGCGTGCTCGACAAGTCGGTGAAGGTGCTGCTGGAAAAATTCGCCAAGCCCGGTGAAATACAGCCCGGCGACGTCTTTATCACCAACGACCCCTATTATGGCGGCGTCACGCACTTGAACGACCTCGTCGTCTGCATGCCTGTCTTCGCCGGTGAAAAGCTGATCGCCTGGACGGCCAACATCGCCCACAATTCGGATGTCGGCGGCAAGTCGCCAGGTTCGCTGTCGGCCGATGCGACGGAAATCTTCCAGGAGGGCCTGCGCCTTCCCGCCATCAAGATGATCTCGAAGGGCGAGGCGATCCCCGGCATCTTCGACATCATCACCGTCAATTCGCGCATGCCCGACTTCCTCGAAGGCGACCTCTGGGCCGCCATCGCTTCCGTGCGCATCGGCGCAAAGCGTCTTGCCGAGCTTGCCGAAAAATACACGATCGCCACCTTCGAGGCGGCGATGGCAAGCTTCATGGATCATGGCGAGAAGATCGCGCTTGCCGAGCTCGCGAAACTCCCGCACGGCACCTTCGAACTGACCGAGGAGCAGGACGACGGGCGCATGTTCAACGTCAAGGTGACGATCTCCGACACGGAGTTCGTCATCGATCTTCGGGACAATCCGGATCAGGACACCGGCCCGTCGAATGCCGGCTATGACGACACGCTCGTCAGCATGCAGGTGATCTTCAAGGCGCTGACCGACCCGACCTCGCCGGCCAACGAAGGCTCCTTCCGTCCGCTCCGGGTGCTGACGCGCGAGGGTTCGTGCTTCCATGCCAAGGAACCGGCGGCCGTCGGCTTCTACTACGAGATCGGCATCCGCGGCTACGACCTCGTCTGGCGCTGCCTTGCCCCGCACATGCCGGAAAAGCTGCCTGCCGGGCACTTTTCCTCCATTGCCGGCACCTTCATCGGCGGCATCCACCCCGATACCGGACGGCAGTACACGATCATCGAGCCGCAGATCGGCGGATGGGGCGCTTCCAACGGCCGTGACGGCAATTCGGCGATCTTCTCCGGCGTGCACGGCGAGACCTACAATTGCCCGGCGGAAATCTCGGAAGCCCGCAACGGCCTCGTTGTCGACCGCATGGAACTGAACACCGATCCGGGCGGCGAAGGCAAATGGACCGGCGGCTACGGCATCCGGCTCGACTACCGTATTCGCCGTGACGATTCCTTCCTGACGCTCGGCTATACCCGCTCGCGCATCCTGCCCTGGTCGCTCGACGGCGGAAACGAGGGTTCGGCGAACTATGCGATGGTCCTGCGCAAGAACGGCGAGGCCGAGCGCTACGCCTTCGCCTCCGGCATCCGGGTCGACAAGGACGATGTGATCCGCGTGATCACCGGCGCCGGCGGCGGCGTGGGCGATCCGAAGGAACGCGATCCGGCCCTGGTGCGCGAGGATATCCGCAACGGCTACATCACCGCCGAACGCGCCCGCGAGGTCTATGGCGTCAGCCTGTAAGAGAGAGCGGCCGGCATCGCCGGCCACACCGTTCCTGAACGAGGACAGAACCATGACCGAACAGACCGCCGCCCGCCTGAAGGCCCTGCGCCAGCGCATGACCGAGACCGGAACAGGCCTCGTCGCCATCGCGCCGGGTTCCCACATGGACTGGGTGCTGGGTTTCCATCCGCATCCCGACGAGCGCCCCTGCCTGCTTCTCATCGGCCCGAAGAAGGAAGCCTTCCTGATGCCGGCGCTGAATGCCGAGGGCACGCGCGAATTCACGGACATCGCCTTCCACAACTGGGCCGACGACGAAGGCCCGGATGCGGCCCTTCGCGCGGCGCTTGCCGATATAGCCGCAGAAGCCCCCGGTCTTCTCGCGCTCGACGAAACGATGCGCGCCGACTTCGCCTTGCTGCTCATCGATGCGCTGCCGGCCGATACGCGCCGTGACTTTACGCCGGCAACGCTCGGCGGTCTGCGCATGCGCAAGGACGCCAGCGAATATGCCAAGCTGAAGATGAATGCCGGCATTGCCGACCGCGCCATGCAGGCGGCCTTTGCCGCCATTAAGCCGGGCATGACCGAGAAGGAACTTGCCACGGAGATCCGCGCGCATTTCTCCTCCGAAGGCGCTTCGCCGCAGTTCTGGATCGTTGGGGCGGGCGGCAACGGCGCTTTCCCGCACCATTCGGCAAGCGAACGGGTGATCGAGGAAGGCGACGCGGTGGTGATCGACATCGGTGGGCGTAAAGCGGGCTTCCCCTCCGACATTACCCGCATGGCCGTCGTCGGCCTGCCGCCGGAAGGCTATGGCGAGATCCACACCATCGTCGAGAAGGCCGTGCAGGCGGCGCTGAAGGCGGCCCGTCCCGGCGTTCGTGCCTGTGATGTGGATGCCGCCGCCCGCAAGGTCATCACCGATGCCGGCTATGGCGAGTATTTCGTGCATCGCACCGGCCACGGCATGGGCATCGATGGCCACGAGCCGCCCTATATCACCGCCACCTCCGAAACCGTGCTGGAGGAAGGCATGGTGTTCTCCATCGAGCCGGGCATTTACCTGCCCGGACGCTTCGGCATTCGCCTGGAAGACATCGTCATCCTGCGCGCCGAAGGCCCTGAAATCCTCTCCTCCCTGCCACGCGCGGTTCACATCGCGCGGGTTTGACCGCGAAGACGGCCTCCCCCAAAGGGAGGCCGTCTTTGTCCGGCTATTGGATGCCGTTTTCGCGTTGCAGTTCACGCACATAGGCGATGACGCTACGAAGGTCGGCCTTCGTCAGCGCCGGTTGCGGCGGCATGTTGCCGAACTGCCAGTGGTGCGCGCGCACGCCGTTGGTGACGGCACTCTCGAAGGCAAAGTCGCCGTGATGCGATGGCTCGTAGATCTTGTGCACGAGCGGCGGGCCGACGTCGGTTCCGGCGGCATTCACGCCATGGCATACGGCGCAGATGGCGTTGAACGCCCGCTCGCCGATCTTCGCCTCGTCGGAGAAGCTGGCGGGAACGGCGACGGACACCGCCGCCGCCTGACCGGCATTTGCAACGGCCGGCGGAGACGTCTCCCCGCCCCGCGTCCAGATGGCTGCAACGGCAATCACCGCCGCGACGGTGGCGAAAACGGCAATCTTTCCCTTGTTCATCGCATGATCCTCCCCTGCCGCGCCGCTCTGGTGGCGACGGTAGTGCTTCGGAATGCAGCGAAAGTGACTGTGCTTGCGGCCGGGAAGCCGCTGAAAATTGGTCTCATAGCGTTACCTCGGGACATTGCGTCCCGTTCAAAAATCCACTGACGGACGGCAGGATCGGTCCTGCCGCAGGCTCAAGGGAGATGCGCTATGGGAGGGCGGTCATCGAGGCCCGGCGGCGTCGCGACGAGGGCCGTTTCGGGGCCGGGAAGATAGGTCTCGCGCGCCGCCTGCACGCCGGCACCGAGCCGGGCGGGCGGCAGGAACACGCCGACGCCGGTGCAGACGAGATCGCACAGGCCGGGATCAACATTGCCGCAGGTCATGGTGTCGGCGCAGGATGTAGTCTGCATTGATGCATGATCCATCGACGGCATGGGGCTGGCGAACGACGTCGAGACAGCCATGCCGGTTTCATGCGCCGACGCCGTGAAGGACACCAGTGCAAGCAGGAAGGCAGTAACGATGGGCACCAGCAACCGAAGCATGGCGGGACGATAGATAGTCGAGCCCGTTTTGTCCATCATGCCCTGCGCCGGCGGACTATCAGCGACGCAACTTCAAAAGCGCTGGCCGATACTGCATGCATCTGCAAGGATCAGGCTTGCAAATGGCCGCGCCAGCGGATTGAAACAGTTGGCACATCCGAAATGCCCAGGAAGGACCGACGCATGAACACCAGCCTCTTTCAACCGGACACCGTTCCCTCGCTCGACTGCGCCGACCGGGCCTGGGCGCGCAATGCCATCGGTATCCTGGAGGGGGACGCACGCCGGTCGGCCGATACGCATCTGGTGAACCCGGTGTTCAAGGGCCTCAAGGGTATCTCGATCTATCTCAAGGACGAAAGCACCCACCCGACCGGCAGCCTGAAGCACCGCCTAGCCCGCTCGCTCTTCCTCTACGGCATCTGCAACGGCCGGATCAGCAAGGGCACGACGCTGGTGGAAGCTTCTTCCGGCTCGACTGCTGTCTCGGAGGCCTATTTCGCCGACCTGCTCGGCCTTCCCTTCATCGCGGTCATGCCACGCAGCACCAGCCAGAGCAAAATCGACGTCATCGAGCGCTTCGGCGGCCGCTGCGCCTTCGTCGACCGTCCCGCTGAGGTCTACGACACGGCAGCGCGCATCGCAGCGGAAACGGGCGGCCACTATCTCGACCAATTCACCAATGCCGAGCGCGCCACCGACTGGCGCGGCAACAACAACATCGCCGAAAGCATTTTCGGCCAGATGGAGCGCGAGACCCATCCGGTACCGGCCTGGGTGATCATGGGTGCGGGAACGGGTGGCACCTCGGCGACCATCGGCCGCTACATCCGCTACCGCAACCTTGCGACAAGGCTCTGCGTGACCGACGTCGAGAATTCCGTGTTCTATGACGCCTGGAAGAACGGCGATGCGGAAACGACCTGCACCACGCCCTCACGCATCGAGGGGGTCGGACGGCCGCGCGTCGAGCCGTCCTTCATCCCCTCCGTCATCGACCATATGGTCAAGGTGCCGGATGCAGCTTCGATCGCCGCCGCGCATGTCCTCTCCGATCGCCTGTTCCGCCGCGTCGGCGCGTCCACCGGCACCAATTTCTTCGGCCTGCTCACCATCGCGCAAACGCTGATGAAGGAAGGGCGCGAAGGCTCGCTCGTCACGCTGATCTGCGACAGCGGCGACCGCTATGCCGGCACCTATTTCAATGCAGACTGGCTTGCGCAGAACGGCATCGACATCGCCCCCTGGAGCCGCGCCATCGAGACCTTCCTCGACACGGGAACGTTCGAGGCGCCCTGAACCGCGCCGGCCTCAGTCCTCTTCGGCCGCGCCGCGCCGCCAATAGGAGACGACGAGGTGCTCGCTGTTCGGCAGGCGCTTTTCCTGCCGGGCGAAGGCACGGATCGCCCGGAACGCCTCGAATTCGCAGCCGGCCCAGAGATAGACCTTCTTCCCCTCTTCCGGGAAGAGGGTGCCCCGTATCGCGTCGATGAGCAGCATCGTGCTGCCGGCCGCCCGTCCATCGCGAAACAGCCATTCGATTGCGACCGCGGGCGGAGCGCTCAGAGGCTGGACCTCGGCTGCATCGGCCACTTCGAGAAAGACCTTGCCGCACGCGTCCGCCGGCAAATGCTCCAGCATGCGGGCAATGGCCGGCAGCGCGGTTTCGTCGCCGGCGAAGAGATACCAATCGGCCGAGGCAAGGCCGCCGCCGCCGGGGCCGACCACGCCGACCCGGTCGCCGACCGCCGCCCGTTCGGCAAAGGCCGAGCCCGGCCCGGCATCGTCATGCAGCACGAAATCGATTTCGAGCGTGCCGGCGGCCAGATCGAGCGAGCGAACCGTATATTTGCGCATGAGAGGGCGAAGGTGCGGCCGCTCCCAAGCAATCACGCCGTTCGCGCCGACGTGGGGCCATTGCGGCTCCTCCGCTTCCGGCCGCTGCACCATGAGATTGAGATGTAGCGCTTCGAGCCCGGCGAAGCGCGCGACATTTTCTCCGGCAAGCGTCAGCCGGCGCATATGCGGCGTCAGCGTCCGGCAGGCAACGACGCCGAGAATCTGGAAATTCGGCGGGCGGACAATCTCCCCGCCATCCCCCGTCCAGGCGATATTCGGCGGATTGTCGCCGGCAAATTCCAGGATATGCGAGGCAACGGACATGCGGGCGAGGTAGAGACCTTCGAGGTCCGGCGCGGCGACTTCGACCAGCGTCGCCTCTCCTTCACGGGTGAACCGTGCGCGAATGGCGCCGAGCCGTAGCACCGGGCCATCCGGCCCCTCGCTCACCACGGCATTGTGCTCGACCATGTGGTCGCAGAATTCCGCGATGACGGGGTCGGGATTGCTGAGGGCAATCAGGGCCTGTGCGGTGTATTCTCTGCCTTGCATGTCGCTGTCCTTACTGCGGCTTGAAATCGATCCAAAAGGTGCCCTCAAGCGGCACCGCCAGGAAATTCGCGTTGATCTCGGCAAGTGTCTCCGCAGGATCGACATCGGCGAAAAGATCGGGATGCATCCATTTGGCGAAACACTCGAAGACGAGGATGTTGAGCACCGAAATCGAAAGCTGGTGAGAGACGGCGTGGGCCCTGCCCTCGTGCACCGCCGTCAGCGCGTCGCGCATACCCTTGCCGAGAATGTCGGCGAAGGATTCATGCGCCGCCTCGGCGGAAACTCCGCCGCCGAGCACGAGGCCGCCCTGCGCGGCAAGGTGCGGTCCCCCGGTCGCGATATAGACCTTGGGGTCGGCGCCGAGCACATATTCCGGGCTGAGCTGGCCGTCATAGCCGGGCACGTCCGCGCCGATGCTCTGGCCGCCGGCAAGGCCAAGATAATCCGTCATGCGGTTGCCCTTGCCGGGCGTCGAGCAGCAGGTCGCGCCGGCATGGGCATCGACCAGCACCGAAACCGGCGTGACGGTTGCCGTGCGATCCGTGATGCGCTTGTAGCGGGCGCGCAGGAAATCGCCGAATGCCCTGCCCTTGCTCTCCTGGCCGACCGCCTTTGCGATCAGTTCGACGGAGAAGGCCGTTGTTTCCGCCGGCCCCTTGCCGTCGTTGACCGGGCCGTCGAGGAAAAGGACGGGCACGCCGGCCGCTTCCAGCGTGGCGGCCGCCTCGGTCCAGCCCGTCTCCCAGATCGAGACGACGAAGAGATCCGGCTTGACGGACAGGATCGCCTCGACAGAGGTCTTTGCCGGCAGGACGGATCCCACGGCAGGAATGGCGTCGAGTGCCGGAAACCGCCGTCGATAGGCCTCGTACATGCCGCGATCGATGCGCTGCGGCGCCGCCCAGCCGGCAATGCGGCCGACCGGATCGGGATCGACGAGGGCAAGCGATATCAGGATGAGGCTCTCGTTCGTGGCGATGCGCTGCGCCGGAGCGGCAAGGCGCACCTCGCGGCCCGCGGCATCCGACAGGACGATTTCAGCCCACGCCGGCATGGCGAAGGTCGCCATCAGCAGCACGCACAGCGCCAACAGCCGACAGAGGGCCGCCGGCAGCCCGGCAAGCCCTCCCGACGTCGTTTTTTTGCTGCGCTCTGCCATCACCACGAATATTTCAGGCTCGCGGTGATAGCGCGGCCCGCGCCGTAGTTGCAGCTTCCGCCCGTGATGTTGAGGCAATGGGAGACATACTCCTTGTCGAACAGGTTGGTCACATTGACCCTGAGCTTCGTGCCGGCGAAGTCCTTGTCGATTGCGCCGAAGTCGTATTCCGCGCCGATATCGACGAGCGCCTTTGCCGGTATGCGCAGGTCAGCCCGATAGGTGCTGTCCGTCTGGTAGGACGACGTGGCCCGTGCCCCGGCATTCAGCGTCAGGCCTTCGATGTAGCTCGGCTGGTAGGTGATCCAGAAGCTGCCCTGATGTTCCGGCAGGCGCAGCATCTCACGGCCGAGTTCGACGGCGTTGCGGGATTTGGTCACCTCGGAATCCGAGTAGGCGTAAGAAGCAAGCAGGCTGAGTTCCGGCGTCAGCTCATACTTGCCCTCAACTTCTAGGCCACGCACGCGCTGCTCGCCTATCTGGAGATACTGGTTCATGCCGATGTTCGACAACGCGTTTTCCAGCGTCATGTCGAACAGCGAGACCGTGACGAGCCCGCGACCGCCCGTTGGCTCATACTTGAAGCCGATCTCGAACTGCTCGGCCGTCTGTGCTTTCATCGGCTTGAGATTGGCATCCAGGCCGAGCGTCGGCAGGAACGACGTCGAGTAGCTGGCATAGGGCGCCAGACCATTGTCGAAGAGATAGGTGAGGCCCGCCCGCCAGGTCAGTCGCTGGTCGTCATTGGTGGTGACGACCTCGGGCGATTTCATCCGGTCCGTCGTCTTGATGTCGGAGAAATCATAGCGCATGCCGAACGTGCCGACCCAGTTGTCGTAACGGATCTGGTCCTGCGCATAGAGGCCGATCTGCTGTTGCTCCTGCAAGCCTGAGCGCTGGACGGCAGGTACGGCGATGGGCGCGGTGCCATATTGCGGGTTGAGCAGGTCCAGGGGCGGCACGCCCATACCATTGCCGAAATTGGTCGAGGAATTCGCCCGCAGGTAATCAAGGCCCAGCAGCAGCGTGTGGTCGAATGCGCCGGTATCGAAGCGCGCCTCGAGCTGCGTATCCACGTTGAAGGTCGAAACCCAGTCGTCCGACACGGCCGAGGCGCGGTTCAGCGTGTGTCCGTCCGGCTGGTACGCGAAGGCCGGATTGATCAGCGCCAGGAACATGTACTGGTCGGACTGGCCGTAGCGCAGGTTCTGCCGCACCGTCCACGTCTCGTTGAATTCGTGCTCGAATTCATAGCCGAGCGTGAAGAAATCCCGCTCGAAAACCTCCGCATTCGGATCGCCGAAATAGATATCGCGCGGAATCTGTCCGAAGGGGCTGTCGATCAGCGTGCCGATGGCCGGATAGAAGCGCGGCGAGAAGAGCGGGCGATCCTTCTGATAGGAACCGTAGAGCGTGAGCGAGGTCTGGTCCGTCGGAGCCCAGGTGAGGCTCGGCGCCAGCATGAGCTGCTTTTCGCGCTCGCGGTCGACCTGGCTTCCCATGTTCTTTCCAAGGGCGATGATGCGATAGAGCCAGTCGCCGTCCTGCGTCAGCGGGCCGGTCATGTCGAGCGTGCCCTGAAGACCGCCATGCGAGGAGGTCTGAAGGCCCACCTCGTTTCTGGCCGTTTCCTGCGGTCGCTTGCTGACCTGATTGACGAGGCCGCCCGGCACGGCGCGGCCATAGAGCACCGAGGCCGGCCCCTTGATGACGTCTATGCGCTCCAGCGCGAAGGAATTGACGCTGGGCGTCGCGTAATTGCTCGGATCGCCCGGCAGGATGAGACCGTCGAGCCACATCGTGCCATAGGCATTGAAACCGCGGATATAGAGCCAGTCGTACCGGATGTCGTAGCCGTTCGGATCGGGAAGCACGCCCGGCGTATAGCGTAGCGCCTCGGCGACGGTGCCCGCGCCCTGCGCATCCATCTGATCGCGCGTCACGACACTGATCGCCTGCGGTGTCTCACGCAGCGAGGTGTCCGTTTTCGAGGCGCTGAGGCTGCGTTTTGCGACGATGCCCTGGTCCGGCCCCTTCGGGTTTCCCTCGCCGCCATCGACGGTGATGGCCTGGAGCGTCGTCGTCCCCGCATCCTGCGCCAGCGCCGGGCCGGCGACGGCCGCAACGGCAAGTGCCACGGTCGAGGCGCGCCACAGGCGTTTGCGCGCCATCGCACGCCTTGCCGTCATCGTTGCCATCATCCCCATCATCTGTTCCAAACGCATCATCAGCCCCAACCGCGTATAGCTTTTCTTAAACTTGACCACATGAATCAAGTTAAGCTATTCCTAGGGCAACAATCGCATGAGCGACAATGTCGGTTCCTTTGCCTGACACGCAAAAACCTTTGCGAGCGGAGAAATCTCCGCCGCGGGTGAAGCTTCGCTAACCATCGCGGGCATTCGTGGCAGCGAGCACCGCGCAATTGAAGGATCAGGGATGGCGGCCGCACAGGGCGATGCCGGAAACCAGGTGAGCGACGGACACGTCCGCGTGCGCGATTTCATGCGCCATGACGGCATCGCGCTCGACAGCCCCGACGACCGGCTCGGCCTCGACGACACGCTGATGAAGGGCGCATTCCTGCACCGCGAACTGCGGCAGGGACTGGTGCTGCATGTCAGCGACGCCATCGAGGAGCGCGCCTTTACCGCCACGTCCATGCTGCCGGAAGAGCTTTCCTGCATCTTCTTCCTGGAAGGCAGCGTCGATCTTTCCATCGGCGACCGCCAGTTCGCGTTCCAGGCCGATCGCGGCGTGGCGCGCGGCGTCGCCATCATGAATACTTGCCCGGAAAATTTTGCGCGCGCCTCGCGCGGGCGCCAGCACCTGCGCCATCTCGTGGTGTCGGCCTCGCCCGAATGGCTGCACCGCGACGCCCTCGAAGCGATTGCCGATACGCCGGGCGGCACGCGCCTGCTGCGCAACCATCTCGCCGAGCACCGCTGGACGCTGACGCCGCGCATGGTCGAGCTTGTACGCCAGATTTTCATCCCTTCCCCGCTCATTCCGGAATTGCGCGACCTCTATCTCGAAGGTCGCGCCGTGGAACTGGTGGCGGAGACCATGGCGGCCATGCTCCAGGCGGATCGCCGCGATGCCGGTGGCGCCCTCATGACGCGGCAGGATGCAGTCTGCCTGCGGCGCGCCAAGGATTTCATCGCCAGTCGCGGCGCCGAGCCGCTCAGCGTGGAAACCATCGCCCGCGAGGCGGGCATCAGCGCAAGCGGCCTGCAACGCCTGTTCCGCGCCACGGAAAACCACAGCGTCTTCGACTACGTGCGCAGGGTCCGGCTGGAGCGCGCCCATGCCGCGCTCGAACGCGGCGACGTCACGGTGCAGGAAGCGAGCGCCATCGCCGGCTATACGAGCGCCGCCAATTTCGCCACCGCCTTCCGCCGCCACTTCGGCATCGTGCCGACCGCCGTGCGCGGCAGGGGGCAAGGCTAGCGGCGCCGGAAAGACGGTTTTCCACAGAGGCCCGGCAGTCAGCCCTTGAGATAGGTGATGACAGCGTCAGCGATCATGCCCTTGTGGCGGGTCATCGTCTCAGGCTCGGAAAGGTCCCGGCGGAAGATCGTACCGAATGTATAGCGGTTGGAGACGCGGAAAAAGCAGAAGGCGCTGATCAGCATGTGGACGTCGATCGGGTCGGCCTGCCGGGTGAATACACCGGTGGCAAGCCCGCGCTCCAGAATGCCGGCGATCGTCTCGATAACCGAGACATTGAGGTCGCGGATCGCCTCCGAGCGCAGCATGTGAGCCGCGTGATGAATGTTCTCGATGCTGACAAGGCGCACGAAATCGGGATTGGCCTCGTCGTGCTCGAAAGTGCTGGAAATCAGCGTGCGCAGTGCTTCCTCCGGCGCGAGGCTCGCCAGTTTGAGATCTTCTTCCAGCGTGCGGATCTTGCGATAGGCACGTTCCAGAACAGAGAGATAGAGTCCCTCCTTGCCGCCGAAATAGTAGTAGATCATGCGCTTGGAGGAGCGCGTGCGCTCCGCGATGGCATCAACGCGTGCGCCGGCAAGGCCATGAGTCGCGAATTCCTCAGTCGCGACGACGAGGATATCCTCTTGCGTGCGCCCCGGATCGTTTTTCCGACTTTTTTCCGCCCTCGCCACCGTTCCTCCGCCGGCCTCCGCAATCACCTTGATTTTCATCAGGAAAATCACACCCAAACTGGCGTACCAGCGACGCCCGTCTCCCACCTCTCAGGCAAGTCATATTGGGGTTTCGGGGCTCTTTCAAGAGAGGCCGCTTGACATACGTACTAGTTCGTACATTTTGAATGCACCATACCGATCAGGAGGAGATCGTCATGGCACCGTGCCCCTAACGCTCTGCATCGGACCTGCGCTAGGAACGAACGGGCCGCATGCGCGGCATCAGGCTTTGGGAGGAGCGCAATGGTTCGCATTATCGATTTCTGTTTCCTGGCGCTGAAGGCCACGATCGCCGCACTGCTTGCAGGCATGGTCGTGATGGTCTTCGGCAATGTCGTCCTGCGCTACGCCTTCAACACCGGCATCACCTATTCGGAAGAACTCTCGCGCATCCTCTTTCTCTGGCTGACCTTTCTCGGCGCGGTCGTGGCGATGCACGAGCACGGGCATCTCGGGGTCGATACCCTTCTTCGCCGCATGCCGCCCGCCAGCGCCCGTATCGCGGTGCTTTGCGGGCAGGCGCTCATGCTATGGGCCACCTGGCTGATGATCAGCGGAAGCTGGACCCAGACGCTGATCAACCTTCATGTCTCCGCACCGGCAACCGGCATCTCGATGGGCTTCTTCTACGGCGCCGGCCTTGCCTTCGGCGTGCCCGCCCTCCTGCTCATCCTGTGGGACATGCTCGGCGTGATTACGGGCCGTATCGATGTCGCCACAACGGAATTCGTCAAGGAAAGCGAAGACGAACTGGCACTGGAGCAGCAGCCCGCTTCACCCCTCCCCGCCCCGCTCGTCAAGCATTGAGGCCGCGCCGATGACCGTATCGATCTTCCTTGGCGCGCTTCTCGTTCCCATGGCGCTCGGCGTGCCGATCGCCTTCGCCCTCATCATCAGCGGCGTCGCCCTGATGATGTATCTCGGCCTCTTCGACGCGCAGATCGTCGCCCAGAACGTGCTCAACGGCGCCGACAGCTTTCCGCTGATGGCCGTGCCGTTCTTCCTGCTGGCGGGCGAGGTGATGAACACCGGCGGCCTGTCGCGCCGCATCGTGGACCTCGCCATGGCCCTGGTCGGCCATATCCGCGGCGGGCTGGGTTTCGTCGCCATCTTCGCAGCCTGTATCCTGTCGAGCCTGTCCGGTTCGGCAGTGGCCGATGCGGCGGCACTCGGCGCCCTGCTCTATCCGATGATGGTGAAATCCGGCCATGACCCGGCGCGTACAGGCGGGCTCATCGCCTCCGCCTCGATCATCGGGCCGATTATTCCGCCCTCCATCGGCTTCATCCTCTATGGCGTCATAGGCGGGGTCTCGATCACCAAGCTCTTCCTCGCCGGCATTTTTCCCGGGCTGATGATTGCCGCAGCGCTGTGTATCACCTGGCTGTTCGTCGCCCGCAAGGAGCAGTTTACCCTCCCGCCGCGCCAGAGCGGCGCGCTGCGCCTCAAGGCATTCGTCGACGCCATTTGGGCGCTGATGCTGCCGGTCATCATCATTTTCGGCCTGAAATTCGGCGTATTCACGCCGACCGAGGCCGGTGTCGTCGCAGCGGTCTATTCGCTGTTCGTCTCGATGGTCATCTACCGCGAGCTGCCGCCCACGAAGCTTTTCGGCGTCTTTGTTTCTGCCGCCAAGATCACTTCGGTCGTCATGTTCCTGGTCGCCTGCGCGTCTGTGTCGGCCTGGCTGGTCACCGTCGCCGACGTTCCGGGCGAACTGGTCTCCCTGCTCGAACCGCTGATGGACAATCAGACGCTGCTTCTGCTCGCGATCATGGCCCTCGTCATCCTGGTGGGGACCGCCATGGACATGACGCCGACCATCCTGATCATGACGCCGGTGCTGATGCCCGTCATCAAGGAGGCCGGCATCGATCCCGTCTATTTCGGCGTCCTCTTCATCATCAACAACTCCATCGGCCTGATCACACCGCCGGTCGGCACCGTGCTCAACGTCATCTGCGGGGTCGCCAAACTGAACATGGAACAATTGATGAAGGGCGTGATGCCCTTCCTCATCGCCGAAATCATCGTGCTTCTGCTGCTCGTCCTGTTTCCTCAGCTCGTCACGGTTCCCGTGGCGCTGTTGAGCAATTGAGCGACGAGGTTTCAACCGGCCAAGCGCGAAGGCGCGGCCAAACCTGGGAGGAAAACATGCTCTATACATTAAGGAAACTGGCTTTCGGGGCCATCATGCCGCTGGCCGTGCTCGCCGCCCTTCCGGCTTCGGCCGAAATCCGGGAACACCAGATCAAGTTCGCGGCTGCCAACAACAAGGGTCACCCGCAGGTGACCGGCATGGAGAAATTTGCAGAGCTGATCAAGGAAAAAAGCAGCGGCAAAATCGAGGTCAAGCTCTTCCCAGGCGGCGTACTGGGAGGCGACGTGCAGACCGTTTCGGCGCTGCAGGGCGGCGTCATCGAGATGACCGTGCTGAACGCCGGCATTCTCGCCAGCAACGTCAAGCAGTTCGGCGCCGTCGACCTGCCCTTCCTCTTCAACAGCGGCGAGGAAGCCGACAAGGTGATGGACGGTTCCTTCGGCACCGGCCTGATGGAGCTTCTGCCCGATACGGGCCTCATCGGCCTTGGTTATTGGGAACTCGGTTTCCGCAACGTCACCAACAACCGCCACCAGATCACCAAGCTGGAGGACATCAACGGGCTGAAGATCCGCACGATCCAGTCGCCGATCCCGATCGAGCTGTTCAACAGCCTCGGCGCGAACGCCGTGCCGCTGCCCTATACCGAGCTGTACACCGCACTCGAAACCGGCACCGTCGATGGCCAGGAAAATCCGGCCGCCAACATCCTCAATGCCAAATTCTACGAAGTGCAGAAATACATGACGGTCACCCGTCACCAGTACAATCCGCAGATCGTACTGATCAGCAAGAAGACCTGGGACGGGTTGAACGACGAGGAAAAGGCAGTCTTCCAGTCCGCCGCAACGGAAGCCCGCGACTACCAGCGCAAGATCTCTCGCGAGCTTGACGCCAAGGCGCTTGAGGACATCAAGGCCACGGGCATGGAAGTCGGCGAGCTGTCGGCCGAGGAAACCCAGAGACTGCGCGACGCCGTCAAGCCGCTGATCGACAAGTTCAGCGCCGAGATCGGCCAGGAGACGGTCTCCGCGCTCTTCAATGAACTCGAAACGATCCGCGGCAAGTAGAGCCCGCGAACCGGCCCACCCGCACCGGTGGGCCGGACCTTTCCCCAATGGATTTCGAGAGATGAACGAGACGCTGCTCAAACCGATGAAGGCCGGGCTGATCGGTTCCGGTATTCAGGCATCACTGACCCCCGCCATGCATATGCGCGAGGGCGAGGCGCAGGGCTTCTCCTATGAATACGAGCTGATCGACCTCAGTCAGATCGGCGCGACGCCGGAGGATCTGCCGCGTCTGCTCGATGAAGCGGAGGCGCGCGGGCTTTCCGGGCTCAACATCACCTATCCCTGCAAGCAGAGCGTCATAGCCTTTCTCGACGATCTCTCGCCGCAAGCCCGCGATCTGGGCGCGGTCAACACCGTCGTGCTGCGCGACGGCAAGCGTCATGGCCACAACACCGACTGGTGGGGCTTTGCCGAAAGCTTCCGCGAGGGGCTGCCGCATGCGGACCTTTCATCCGCCCTGCAGCTCGGCGCGGGCGGCGCGGGTGCCGCCACCGCCTATGCGCTCCTGTCGCTCGGCCTGCGGTCGCTTCTCATCTTCGACCGGGAGACGGAGCGCGCGGCATCGCTCGCACAGACCATGACCGCGCTCTTCCCGGATACCGTGATCGAGGTCGCGCACGATCTGGGTGCTGCAATGCAGGCAGTTGCCGGCCTCGTGCACGCAACGCCGACCGGCATGGCGAAATATCCCGGCCTTCCGTTGCCAGCCGACCTCCTTTCGCCCCGGCACTGGGTGGCCGAGGTCGTCTATTTCCCGCTCGAAACCGCCCTGCTGCGTGAGGCGCGACGGCGCGGCTGCCAGACGCTCGACGGGGGCGGCATGGCTGTCTACCAGGCCGTCGGCGCGTTCCGCCTGTTCACCCGGCGCGAACCGGACGCCGCACGCATGCTGGTTCATTTCAACACCCTCGCCCGCTGAAGGGAATGCCGTCATGAAGACCTCAATCGCAACCGTCTCGCTCAGCGGCGATCTGCGCGAAAAGCTCGGGGCCATTGCCAAGGCCGGCTTCGACGGCGTTGAGATCTTCGAGAACGACTTCCTTGTCTTCGACGAGAGCCCGCGACAGCTTGGCCGCATGGTGCGGGATTTCGGCCTGGAAATCACCCTGTTCCAGCCCTTCCGCGATTTCGAGGGCATGCCCGAGCCGCTGCGCAGCCGCACCTTCGACCGGGCCGAACGCAAGTTTGACCTCATGCAGGAAATGGGGACCGACCTCGTCCTCGTCTGCTCGAACGTCTCCAGCGCCGCTCTCGGCGGGCTCGACCGCGCTGCCGCCGATTTTCGCGAGTTGGGCGAGCGCGCAGCAAAGCGCGGCCTCAGGGTCGGCTACGAAGCGCTTGCCTGGGGCCGGCATATCAACGACCACCGCGATGCGTGGGAGATCGTGCGCCGCGCCGACCATCCCAATATCGGGCTGATCCTCGACAGTTTCCACACACTGGCGCGCAGGATCGACGTCAACTCGATCCGTTCGATCCCGAAGGAGAAGATCTTCATCATTCAGCTTGCCGATGCGCCGAAGATAGACATGGACCTCCTCTACTGGAGCCGGCACTTCCGCAACATGCCGGGCGAAGGCGAATTGCCCGTCGAGGACTTCATGGCCGCCGTCGCCGAGACGGGCTACGATGGCTACCTTTCGCTGGAGATCTTCAACGACCAGTTCCGGGGTGGTTCGCCCAGCGCCATCGCCGCCGACGGGCACCGGTCCCTGCTCTATCTCGGCGACCAGGTGCGGCGTGCCAATCCGGGCTTGCCCCTCGCCGTGCCGGACATGCCGGCGCGCAGCCGTGTAGAGGGTGTCGCCTTCATCGAGTTCACGGTGGACGCTTCAGAAGCGCCGGATATAGAGGCCATGATCGCGACGCTCGGCTTTCATCGTGACGCCTGCCATAAGACCAAGAACGTTACCGTGTTTCGGCAGGGCGAGATCAGGCTGGTCGTCAATGCGGACGAGCGCGGCTTCGCCTCCTCCTCCTATCTGGTGCATGGAACCTCCGCCTATGCGATGGGCCTTCTGGTCGAGGATGCCCGGGCGGCGCAGCAACGCGCCATCGCGCTCGGCGCGGAAGCCTTCGCGCAGCCGATCGATCCCGGCGAGATCGAGATGCCCGCCGTGCGTGGCGTCGGCGGCGGCATTCTCTATTTCCTCGACCGGACGAGCGACCTGTCGCGCATCTGGGACATCGAATTCGAGCCTGTGCCCAATACCGAATATGCGCGCGATGCCGGGCTGCGGGGCATCGACCACGTCGCCCAGACCATGCCCTATGACGAGCTTCTGACCTGGCTGCTGTTCTACACCTCGATCTTCGAGGCCGAAAAGACGCCGATGGTCGACATCGTCGATCCGTCCGGCCTCGTGCGCAGCCAGGCCGTGGAAAACGAGGAAGGGTCGCTGCGTATCACCATGAACGGCGCGGAGAATCGCAACACGGTTGCCGGGCGCTTCATCACGGAGACCTTCGGCTCGGGCATCCAACACCTCGCCTTCACCACCAGCGACATTTTCGCCACCGCCGACGCACTGGCCGCGAACGGCTTCGTCGCGCTTGAGATTTCACGCAACTACTATGACGATCTCGAGGCCCGTTTCGGCCTCGATCCCGAGCTCACCGAGCGGCTGCAGGCGCGCAATATCCTCTATGACCGGGACGAGCACGGCGAATATTTCCAGCTCTACAGCCCCACCTACCATGAGGGGTTCTTCTTCGAGATCGTGGAACGCCGGGGCTATCGCGGCTATGGCGCGGCCAATGCGATCTTCCGCATCGCAGCCCTGCGCCGCCATTTGCGGCCGACGGGCATGCCGCGAGCCTGATCGCACCAGTCACGCCTCGTCCGACACACACTCGTAGAGAATCTTGCCGGTGATTGCCTCGACACCTTCAAGGCTCACACCATAGCCCCAGAGCCGGCGGATATGGGCGAGGGTCGCATCGCGGTTCGGCACTTCCAGAAGCAGGCCGCTCTTGACGGTGTGGCGCAGCCGCAATTGCCGGTCGCCGAGAAGATCGACGTCGACCACCTGGATATCCGGTCTGTTGGCTCCCGGATCATAGAGGCGGGAGAGCGCTGCGCGCACTTCCGAATAGCCCCGCTCGTCGTGGATGGAGGCAACCTGGCAGAACCGGTCCCTGGCGCGGTCGGACAGATGGAAAAGGCGGAATTTGCGGATCAGCGCCGGGCTCAGATATTGCAGGATGAAGGATTCGTCGCGGTGGTTCTCCCACGCGTCGATCAGCGTGCCCATCGCGTCGCCGTTGCCGGCAATGTCGGGAAACCAGTCCCGGTCCTCGGTGGTCGGCTTCGTGCAGATGCGCTCGATATCCTGCATCATGGCAAAGCCAAGCGCATAAGGATTGATGCCGGAATAGCGCCGGTCGTCAAAGCCCGGCTGGAAGACGACATTGGCATGGCTCGCCAGGAGTTCCAGCATGGCGCCCTCGCTCATCCTGCCCTGATCGAAAAGCCGGTTGATGATCGTATAGTGCACGTAGGTGGCGCATCCCTCGTTCATCACCTTGGTCTGGCCCTGCGGATAGAAATATTGCGCGATGACGCGGACGATCCTGAGAATTTCCCTTTGCCAGGGCTCGAGGATCAGGCTGTGCTTTTCGAGGAAGTAGAGCAGGTTTTCTTCAGGAAGGCTCAGCGCCTTCTTGCGCTCGAGCGCCTCTTCTTCCGCCTCTGCAATGCTGACGGTGCCGGTCGCCATCGGCAAGGTCCGCCACAGGTCGCTATAGGTCTGCTCTTCGTATTCCAGCCGCTCGCGCGCCCGCTCCGTCACCTTGGCGGGCGATAGCCGGGGCGGCCGGCGATAGTGGAAGACGCCCTGATCCATCAGCGCATGGGCGGAATCGAGAATTTCCTCCACGGCGGCCAGCCCGTGCCGCTCCTCGCACTTGGCGATGTATTTCTTGGCGAAGTCCATATAGCCGAGGATCGCGCCGGCATCGGTCCACTGGCGAAAGAGGTAGTTGTTCTTGAAGAAATGGTTGTGGCCGAAGGCGGCATGCGCGGTCACCAGCGCCTGCATCGGCATGGTGTTTTCTTCCATGAGATAGGTGATGCAAGGATTGGAGTTGATGACCAGCTCATAGGCGAGCCCCCGCCAGCCCTTGCGGTAGAAATGGCTTTCGAAGACGAACCGTTTGCCGAAGGACCAGTGCTGGTACATCAGCGGCATGCCGATGGAGGAATAGGCATCCAGCATCTGCTCGGAGGAGATGACCTCGATCTGGTTCGGATAGACGTCCAGCCCCATTTCGCCGACTGCAATTTCCTCAATGGCATCATAGGCGTGCGATAGCGACGCAAAGCTCCACTCGGAACTTTCAAACAGCAGTGGGGAGGACGGACGGCTTGCCATGCGATCCTCCCCTAGGCGCGCAATGCGACGGGTTGACGGGCAAAGAGCTTGCGGAACACCGGATAGATATCGGCGGGCCGGGCGATGCGCGTCATCTGGAAATTCGGCACCGCGCCGTCGACGATGCGATAGGCGCGCCAGAGGGAGGTGCCGTTGTCCGTCGTGCCGAAGATCTCGCTCTCACGCTCGTCGATGATCTCGACATAGGCATAATACTGGCAGAGCTTCATCAACTCGTCCCGCAGGAGCGTGGCGCAGAGGTCGGAGTCGCCGGAGGCATTGTCGCCGTCCGAGGCCTGGGCCGCGTAGATGTTCCAGATGTTCGACGGATAGCGGTCGAGGATGATGCGCTGCATTTCCTCCAGCGCCGTCGAGACGATCGTGCCGCCGCTCTGCTTGCTGAAGAAGAAGGTTTCCTCGTCTACCTCCCGCGCCTCGTCGGTGTGGCGGATGAAGACGATATCGATGCGCTCGTAGCGGCGCTTGAGAAACAGGTGGAGCAGAACGAAGAAGCGTTTTGCCAGATCCTTCTCACGCTCGCCCATCGAGGCCGAGACGTCCATCAGGCAGAACATCACCGCACTGGCATTCGGCATCGGCAGGCGCTCGAAGCGGTTGAAGCGCACATCGACGGGATCGACATAGGCGATGCGCTTGCGCCGCCGTTCAAGGCCGTCCAATACCGCCCGCAGTTCCGCCAGCCGCCGGCGCTGCGGCTGGGAAGGGTTCGCTTCCTCTTCCAGCGCGGCGATCTCGCCTACGACCTCCAAGTATTCCTGCTCGCTCGGCCGCCCGAGCGCGATGCGCCGCCCGTAACTGTTGCGCATCGTGCGCCCGACATTGATGTTGCTCGGCGTGCCCGAGGTCGTGAAGCCGACGCGATGGGACCTGTAGGATACGGTCTCCTTGAGGTTGAGCTTGACCATGTCGGGAAGCTCAAGATCCTCGAAGAAGAGATCCAGCACCTCATCGCGCGACAGGACGAAGAGAAAGTCGTCGTCCCCCTCGCCCCGCCCGGGGCCGCGCCCGCTCCCCTCGCCGCCGCCGGCCTGCGGCTTGGCGATCCGGTCGCCAGCCGAAAAGCTTTCATTGCCGGGCAGCACATGATGCCGCTCGCCGCTGTCGGCGGAATGGCGGAAACTCGGCTCGTCGGCGCCGCGCCGGGGAACGGGGACGCCATGGGCGGCGTCCACGTCGGCGATCCGGTCCGACTTGACCTGATCGCGGATCGACCGCTTCAATTCGTCATGCACCCGTTTCAGGAAGCGCTGCCGGTTACCGAGGCTGCGGTCCTTGGGGTTCAGGCGGCGATCGATGAAATTCGGCATTTGCCAGTCCCCGCTCCAAAACCTTTACGCAACTGCGGACGCAAACCAGTTCACGCTCTTGCCGGAACTGCGCCGGTGTCGTCAGCCGGCCTTGTTGACGCGCATGTACCAGTCGACGAGGCGCCGGACCTGACGAACGGTATAACCGCGCTCGGTCATCCGCTCGACGAATTCGGCGTGCTGCTTCTCGGTGGAGCTGTCCTTCTTCGAGCCGAAACTGATGACCGGCAACAGATCCTCCACCTGACCGAACATACGCTTCTCGATGACTTCGCGCAGCTTTTCGTAGCTCGTCCAGGCCGGATTGCGTCCGCCATTGCGGGCGCGGGCGCGCAGGGTGAACTTGACGACCTCGTTGCGGAAGTCCTTGGGGTTGGCAATGCCGGCGGGCTTCTCGATCTGCGACAGCTCGCTGTCGAGGATGTCGCGGTTGAGGATCTGCCCCGTGTCGGGGTCCTTGAAGTCCTGATCTTCCAGCCAGGCATCCGCATAGGAGATGTAGCGGTCAAAGAGATTCTGGCCGTATTCGCTATAGGATTCCAGATAGGCCTTCTGGATTTCATGACCGATGAACTCGGCATAGCGGGCCGCCAGTTCCGAGCGGATGAAATCGAGATAGCCCGCCTCGATCTCCTTGGGAAACTGTTCCCGCCGGATCGCCTGCTCGAGAATGTACATCAGGTGAACCGAGTCGGCCGCGACCTCCCTGGTATCGTAGTTGAAGGTTTCCGACAGGACCTTGAAGGCGAAGCGCGTGCTGATGCCCCGCATGCCTTCGTCGACGCCGGCGGCGTCACGATATTCCTGCAGGGATTTCGCTTTCGGATCGGTGTCCTTCAGGTTCTCGCCGTCATAGACGCGCATCTTGGTATAGGTCGGCGAGTTCTCATGCGCCGCAAGACGCGTGGCGACGGTGAAGCGGCTGAGATTTTCAAGGACTTCCGGCGCGCAGGGGCTATTGGACAATTCGCTCTCGCGCAGCAGCTTTTCATAGATCAGCCGCTCCTCGGTCACGCGCAGGCAATAGGGCACCTTCACGACGAGGATACGGTCGAGGAAAGCCTCGTTGTTCTTGTTGTGCTTGAACTGCAGCCATTCCGACTCGTTGGAATGGGCGAGCACGATGCCCTGATAGGGGAAGGAGCCGAAGTTCTCCGTGCCGTTGTAGCTGCCCTCCTGCGTGGCGGTCAGCAGCGGGTGCAGCACCTTGATAGGCGCCTTGAACATTTCGACAAACTCGAGCAGGCCCTGCGTCGTGCGGTTGAGACCGCCACTGAAGGAATAGGCATCGGGATCGGCCTGGCTGAAATTCTCGAGCTGGCGGATATCGACCTTGCCGACCAGCGCCGAGACGTCCTGGTTGTTCTCGTCGCCGGGCTCCGTCTTGGCGATGCCGATCTGGCGCAGCCGGGAAGGCATGAGCTTGACGACGCTGAACTTGGAAATGTCGCCGCCAATCTCGTCGAGCCGCTTCGTCGCCCAGGGCGAGATGAGCCCGGTGAGGCGTCGCTTGGCGATGCCATACTTCTCCTCCAGAAGATCGCCCATCCGCTCGCGGCTGAAAAGGCCGAGTGGAGATTCGAATACCGGGCTGACCTTGCCGTCGATGGCGAGCGTGTAGATCGGCTGCTCCTCCATCAGCTTCTTCAGGCGCTCGGCGAGCGACGACTTTCCGCCGCCGACGGGCCCGAGCAGGTAAAGGATCTGCTTGCGTTCCTCCAGACCCTGCGCGGCATAGCGGAAGTAGCCGACGATCCTCTCGACGGTGTCTTCCATGCCGAAGAAATCGGCAAAGGAGGGATAGAGCTTGATGGTCCGGTTGGCGAAGATGCGCCCGAGGCGTTCGTCCGCGCTGGTATCGACCAGCTTGGGCTCGCCGATGGCCGTCACCATCCGCTCCGGTGCGGTGGCGTACATCGTTCGGTCTTCACGGCAGGCGAGCAGGTATTCCTGAAGGCTCAGTTCTTCCTGCGCCGTACTCGCGTAAGTTTTGGAAAAGAGGTCGAAAATGTCGCTGCCAGCGGTTGCCATGGAAACACCCCCACGCTTGCTGGGCGAGTGTGATTCGTTTCTCACCCGATGCAAATATAGTAACGGATTTGCGCTACAATTTGTTCATGCATTTGAAGTTTGAACACAATTTATTTACAGGCGACATCCTGGATCAGCCGCTGCGCCGGAACCCTTCGCTCGCGGCGAGCAGGCCACGCGTGTAATCTTCAGTCACCCTGCGCTCCGAAAGATCCGCGGAGGACAGCTCCTCAACCGTGCGTCCATACTGCATGACCATCAGCCGATCACACATATGGGTGACGACGGCAAGGTCGTGGCTGACCATGACGAAGGTGAGCTTGCGGGCGGCACGCAGTTGCTCGAGCAGGTTCAGCACTTCGGCCTGAACCGAGGCGTCGAGTGCCGAGGTCGGCTCGTCGAGCAGCAGGATGGACGGTTCGAGGATCAGCGCGCGGGCGATCGCCACGCGCTGGCGCTGGCCACCGGAAAGCTGGTGCGAATAGCGGAAGCGGAAGCCGGAGCCGAGTCCCACCTCTTCGAGCGCCCGCACGATACGGTTCTCGGTATCGTCGAAGCCATGAACGGCAAGCGGCTCCAGAAGCAGCCGGTCGACGGTCTGGCGCGGATGCAGAGATCCGTAGGGATCCTGGAACACCATCTGGACCTGCCGGTAGAAGGCCTTGTCGCGCTTGCGGCCGAGCACCTTGCCATCGACGGTGATCGTGCCGGCGGAAACCGGCGCAAGCCCTGCCAGGGCGCGCAGAAGCGTCGACTTGCCGGAACCGGATTCGCCGACCAGCCCGAATGACTCGCCGGACGCGACCGAAAGGCTGACATTGTCCAGCGCCGTGAAATCGTCATAGACGACGCTGACGCTGTCGATCGTGAGAGCCGGCGTCATAAGCTCCACTCCGGTTTGCGGTCGAGCACGGGCAGCGGATGCCTCCCGGCGCCGATCTGCGGCATGCAGTTGAGAAGCCCCCGCGTATAGGGGTGCTTCGCCTCGGAAAGCTGCGCGGCCGGCAGTTCCTCGACGATGCGGCCCGCATACATGACGATGACGCGGTCGCAAAAGGAGGAGACAAGCCGAAGGTCGTGTGAAATGAAGATCAGCCCCATGCCCCGGTCGGCGACGAGCCTGTTGAGGATATCAAGCACGTCGAGCTGCACCGTCACGTCGAGCGCCGAGGTCGGCTCGTCGGCGATCAGCAGTTCCGGCCCGGCGATCAGCATCATGGCGATCATGGCGCGCTGGCCCATGCCGCCCGACACTTCGTGCGGATAGAGGTCGTAGACGCGCTCGGGATCACGGATCTGCACGGCCGCGAGCATGTCGAGCGCACGCTTCCTCGCCTCCACCCGCCCCACCGGCTCATGCGTGCGAAGCGTCTCGACGATCTGCCGGCCGATGGTCATGACCGGGTTGAGCGAATATTTCGGGTCCTGCAGGATCATCGCGATGCGCTTGCCGCGCAGCGCCCGCCGTTCGGCCCTCGACGCCTTGAGAAGGTCGATCCCGTTGAATTCCAGCCTCTTTGCGGCGATATCGCCGTGTTCCGCCGTAAGGCCCATGATGGCGCGGCCGGTCTGAGACTTACCCGAGCCGGATTCTCCGACGATACCGAGCCGCTCGCGGCCGAGCGTGAAGGAGACGCCGCGCACGGCCTCGATAAGGCCGGTGCGCGTCGGGAAGGAGACGCGAAGGTCTTCGACGTGAAGGAGCGCGCTCACTGGCCGCTCCCGCGCGGATCGAGCGCATCGCGAAGGCCGTCACCGAGAAGGTTGAAGCCGAGGCTGACGATGAGGATGGCAAAGCCGGGCATGGCGGCGACCCACCATTGATCGAGAATGAAGCGGCGGCCGGAGGCGATCATCGCACCCCATTCGGGCAGCGGCGGCTGTGCGCCAAGGCCGAGGAAGCCGAGGCCCGCCGCCGTAAGGATGATGCCCGCCATGTCGAGCGTCACGCGCACGATGAGCGAGGAAATGCACAGTGGCATGATATGGCGCAGCACGATGCGCCACGGGGACGCCCCCATCAGCTGCACGGCCAGAATATAATCCGAATTGCGCACTGTCAGCGTCTCGGCCCGCGCGATACGCGCATAGGGGGGCCAGGAGGTGATGGCGATGGCGATGATGGCATTGCCGATGCCCGGGCCGAGCGCCGCGACGAAGGCAAGCGCCAGGACGAGCTTGGGAAAGGCGAGGAAAATGTCGGTGATACGCATCAGCACCGCATCCACCCAGCCGCCCGCATAGCCGGCGACCGTGCCGACGAGAAGGCCGAGGGGCGCGGCGATGATCGCCACCAGCAGCACGACCTGCAAGGTGAGGCGCGAACCGTAGATGAGGCGAGAGAGGATGTCGCGGCCCTGGTCGTCCGTGCCGAGCCAGTGGACCGCCCCCGGCGCCTGCAGGCGGGCATTCGCAAGGTCGCCGACATAGGGCGAATGGGGCGCGAGCAGCGGCGCGAAGATGGCAAGGAAGACGAGGCCGAGGATGATCAGCAGGCCGAGGACGGCGAGCCGGTTGGCGGTGAAGCGCCGCCAGGCGACATAGGCGCGGCCGAGCCGGGCCTGCAGGCGCGATTGCGGCCGGTCGGTCAAAAGCCATTCGCGGCGGGTCATGGCGACTTCGCTCATCGCGTCCTCGTTCGGGGATCGAGCATGCGGTAAAGCACGTCGGAGAGAAGATTGATGGCGATGAAGACGGAACCGATGACGATGGTGCCGCCGAGCACCGCGTTCATGTCGGCGTTTTGCAGGGAATTGGTAATGTAGAGGCCAAGGCCCGGCCAGGCGAAGACGGTTTCCGTCAGCACAGAGCCTTCCAGAAGGCCGGCATAGGAGAGCGCGATCACCGTGACGAGCGGCACGGCGGCATTGCGCAGTGCATGGCCCCAAATGATGCGGGTTTCCGACAGGCCTTTCGCACGCGCCGCGACAATGTATTCCTGCCCCAGCTCGTTGAGCATAAAGGAACGCGTCATGCGGCTGATATAGGCCATGGAGAAATAGCCGAGCAGCGAGGCCGGCAGGATGATGTGCGAAAAGATATCGCGGAAGGCCGCCCAGTCGCGGTTGATGATCGCGTCGAGCAGATAGAAACCGGTGACCGGCGTGAAGGTATATTCGAACACCACGTCGATGCGGCCGGGGCCGGAGACCCAGCCGAGGCGGGCATAGAAGACAAGGAGCGCCAGAAGGCCGAGCCAGAAGATCGGCACCGAATATCCGACAAGGCCGATGATGCGCACGATCTGGTCGACAAGGCTGCCGCGCTTGACGGCCGCCAGGACGCCGAGCGGAATTCCCAATGAAGCGCCGATGACTGTGCCTACCGTGGCAAGCTCCATGGTCGCCGGGAAGACGCGGCGGATGTCGGTCATCACCGGATTTGTGGTGAGCACCGACGTGCCGAAATCGCCCTGCAAAACGCCTTTCACATACAGGAGAAATTGCTGGTAGTACGGCAGGTTGAAGCCCATCTCCTGGCGCACGCGCTCAACGACGTGCTCCGGCGCCCGGTCGCCGACAATCGCCAGCACCGGATCGATCGGCACGACGCGGCCGATGAAGAAGGTCACGGCGAGAAGGCCGAGATAGGTGGTCGCGACGACCACGACGAAGCCGGCGACCGATTTGAGGATCGTGAAGGCGCGCCGATTGGCGCGCCTTTCCGGCATTTGGCTTTCAGCAGTGCTCAAGGAACCGATCCTTCAGGCCTATTCCTTGTTCACCGTCGCAAGGAAGTTCGTATCCATGGTCGGACCGAGCTTGTAGTTCTTCACTACGCCACGCACCCCGGCTACTTCGATCTGCTGGAAGATCATGACGAAGGGGCTGGTGTCCAGCGCTTCCTGCTGCAGTTTCTTGTACATCTCCGCGCGCTTGTCGTTGTCACGCTCGAGAAGCGCTGCCTTGGCCTCTTCCGTCAGTTGCGGGATGTCCCAGGCATTGCGCCAGGCGAGCGTCTTGACCGAGGCCTCGTCGCCATTGTCCGGGTTCGAGGTGAAGGCTTCGCCGTTCGAGTTCGGATCCCAGTAGTCCATGCCCCACTGGCCGATATACATATCGTGGTTGCGGGCGCGGTACTTGGTGAGCGTCTGCTTGCCGTCGCCGGGGATGATCTCGACCTTCACGCCGGCCTGACCAGCGGTCTGCTGGAAGGATTCGGCAATGCCCGTCACGGGCTGCGTGTTGCGCACGTCGAAAGTGACGGACAGACCGTCCTTCAGACCCGCCTTTTCCAGCAGTTCCTTGGCCTTGGCGACGTCGAACTTGTACGGGTTGGAATCCAGCGCACCGAGCACACCCTTGGCCTGATAGGTCTGGCGAATTTCGCCGATGCCCTTGATGAGGGTCGCCCCGATGGCGTCATAGTCGACGAGATACTTGAGGGCCTCGCGCACTTCCGGCTTGGCGAGGTTCTCGTTCTTCTGGTTGAGGCTGATGTAATAGACCGTGCCCTTCGGCGCGCTGGCCGTGGTAAGGCTGGTATTCTTGGAAACAGCTTCGTAGTCACCCGGCTCCAAGTTGCGGGCGACGTCGACGTCACCGGCTTCCAGCATCAGGCGCTGGGTCGCGCTTTCCTTGACGTGTCGGTAGATGACACGAGCGAGCGCCGGCTTGTCGCCGTAGTAGTTGTCGTTGCGCTCCATGACGAGGATTTCATTGGCGCGCCAGTCGCGGATCTTGAACGGGCCGGAGCCGGCAAAGTTGGTCTTCATCCACGCATAGCCGAAATCGGTATCGTATTTGTACTCATCGCTCGGTGTGGTGGATTCGGCGTGTTCCATCACCAGCTTCTTGTCGAGTACGGCGCCCACCGTCGCGGTCAGGCAGTTCAGCACGAAGCTCGGCGCGTAGGCCTTGTCGACGGTGAAGACGAAAGTGGCCTCATCCACGGCCTTGGCCTTTTCCGTGACGTTGTCGCCCGTCAGGCCGAACTGGGTGAGGATGAAGGCGGGGCTCTTGTCGAGCTTGACGGCGCGCTCGAAGGACCAGGCGACGTCCTCGGCGGTGATAGGATTGCCGGAAGCGAACTTGATGCCCGGCTTCAGCTTGAACGTATAGGTGAGGCCATCGTCGGAAACGGTCCAGCTGTCGGCGATGCCGCCCTTGACCTTGGTCGTGTCGGCGACGTCGAGACGCACCAGCATGTCATAGGCGTTGCCGATGAATTCGGCGGGGCTCAGCTCGAAGGATTCGGCCGGGTCGAGCGTGATCGTATCGTCGATCGCCCAGGCCTGGACCAGCGTATCGGCCGGCGTTTCAGCGAAGGCCGGCGCCACGCCGCCCGAGACGAGCAGCAGCGAGAAGGCCGCACCGGCGAGCAGCGGGCGAATATGCATCGAGATCTTTTCCCTGTTCATTTCCAGTTCCCCGTTTTTTAACGATTGTCCTTCGGGCACCCGGTGATGCCGGCTGCCATTTTCGAAATACAATCATACTCCTGCAGGCAAATATAGCCCCCATCACCACTCATTCCGGTACGCTAAAACAGCGCCTGCCGGCGCGGACAGGAAAACCGGGGCGGCGGGCGGGCGTCTCTGCCGGCTGGCGATGGATGGAACCCGGTCAGGCGTAGCGTCGCCGGCGGTTCGTGACGAGGATCAGGCCCTTCTGAAGCAGGATGAAGGTGAAGAGCAAAAGGCCGATCAGGATCTTCGTCCACCAGCTCGACAACGAGCCGTCGAAGGTGATGTAGGTCTGGATCAGCCCCTGGATGAGGATGCCGACCAGCGTTCCGGCAACGAATCCGGAGCCGCCCGTAAGGAGCGTGCCGCCGATGACCACGGCCGCGATGGCATCCAGCTCGACGCCCACCGTCGCCAGCGAATAGCCGGCGGAGGTGTAGAGCGAGAAGACGATACCGGACAGGCCCGCAAGAAAACCGGACAGCGCATAGATCAGGATCGTCGTGCGACCGAGCGACACGCCCATCAGCCGCGCCGTCGCCGTGCCGCCGCCGAGCGCGTAGACATTGGCGCCGAAGCGGGTGCGGTGGGCGATCAGGATGCCTGCGCCGAAGACCAGCAGCATCAGGCCGCCGATCAGCGTGATGCGCCCGCCGCCGGGCAGCTTGTAATAGAAGCTTTTCAGCGTGGCGTAGAACGGATGCTTGATCGGTATGGAATCGATGGACAGCACGAACGCCATGCCGCGCGCCAGGAACATGCCCGCGAGCGTCACGATGAAGGGCGGCATTTCGAGATGGTGGATGATCGCCCCCATCACCGCGCCGAAGGCCGTGGTGATGGCGAGCGCCAGCGCGAAAGCGAGGAGCGGATGGATCGACGTCGCTTCGAGCAGCACCGCGAGGAAGACGCCGGTAAAGGCAATGACCGCGCCGATCGAGAGGTCGATGCCTCCAGAGAGGATGACAAAGGTCATGCCGACTGCCGCAATGCCGAGAAAGGCGTTGTCGGTGATGAGGTTGCCGATCACCCGCGTCGACAGCATGTTCGGATATTGCGCGATGCAGATGGCATAGGCGATCAGGAAGATCGCGACCGTCGCGGCGAGCGGAAGATAACGCGGGTTCATTTCGCCTCCTGCTCCGTGTTGTTTTCCTTCGCCTGCGGGCGCGAGAACCAGACGAAAGCTGACCGGGCGCGCGGCGACTGGATGACCAGGATCAGGACGATAATCGCGGCCTTGATGATGAGGTTGAATTCGGGCGGGAAGCCGGAAAGCAGGATGCCCGTATTGATCGACTGGATGATGAGCGCGCCGAGCAGCGAGGCGGCGATGGAAAAACGCCCGCCGAGCAGCGACGTGCCGCCGACGACGACCGCGAGGATTGCATCCAGTTCCAGCCAGAGGCCGGCATTGTTGGCATCGGCGCCACGGATATCGGCGGCCGCGATGATACCGGCGATGGCGGCGCAAAGGCCGGAAAGCACATAGGCGGCGATCAGCAGCACGCCGGTCCAGACGCCGGCAAGCGTGGAAGCGCGGCGGTTGACGCCGAGCGCCTCGATCAGCATGCCGAGCGCCGTGCGGCGCACCAGAAGCGCGACGATGATGCCGAAGGCGAGCCAGATCACTACCGGCATGGGCAGGCCGAAGAGCGCACCGCTGCCGATGAAGATGAGCCCGGCATCGTTGAAGGTCAGGATTGCCCCCTCGGTGATGAGTTGCGCGATGCCGCGACCCGCAACCATCAGGACGAGCGTGGCAATGATCGGCTGGATATCGAGCACGGCGACGAGGATGCCGTTCCACAGGCCGCACAGGATGCCGGTGCCGAGCGTGATGAGGAGCGTCATCGCCAGCCCGTAGCCCGACGTTATGCAGGCGGCGGCGACCGCCCCGCAGATCGCCATGACCGCGCCGACGGAAAGGTCGATGCCCTTGGTGGCGATGACCACCGTCATGCCGATGGCGAGCAGCGCCACGGGCGCGCCGCGGTTCAGGATGTCGATGATGCTGCCATAGAGCCGGCCGTTCTGCATTTCGAGCCGGAAGAAACCGGGAAAGGCGATGGAAACCATCAAGAGGATGGCGGCAAGGGCCGCGACCTGTGGCAAGAGGCGGATGGCATAGGCTTTCAGCGTGGAATTCATGCGCCCGCCCTCCCCGCGGAAGCGGCGATCGCCTCGACGATGCCCTCCGTGGTGACGCTCTCGCCGGTGAGTTCGGCGACATGCGCCCGGTCGCGCAGCACGATGACGCGGCTCGAATAGGCGACGAGTTCTTCGAGTTCGGAGGAAATCACGATCAGCGACATGCCTTTTTCGCAGAGGGATTCGATGAGACGGATGATTTCTGCATGCGCGCCGACATCGATGCCGCGCGTCGGCTCGTCGAGGATGAGAAAATCCGGATTGGTGGCGAGCCAGCGCGCGAGGATCGCCTTCTGCTGGTTGCCACCGGACAACAGCTTGATCGGCTTCTCGCGGTCGCTCGTGCGGATGTCGAGGGCCTTGATGTACTTGTCGGCAAGGCGGTCCTGTTCGGCGCGGCTGATCGGCCGCGCCCAGCCACGCCGGGCCTGAAGGGCGAGCGCTATGTTCTCGCGCACGGAAAGATCGCCGATGATGCCGTCGATCTTGCGATCCTCCGGACAGAAGCCGAATTTTTCGCGGATGGCGGCGCGGGGCGTGGAAAGGTCGAGCGCGCGGCCTTCGGCCTCCGCCGCACCGCTGTCGGCACGTTCGGCACCGAACAGGATCTCCGCCGTCTCCGTGCGGCCCGAGCCGAGCAGGCCGGCAATGCCCACCACCTCGCCGGCGCGCACGTCGAGATCGAACGGCTGGATATGGCCCTTGCGACCGAACTTGCGGAAGCGGAAGCGCACCTCGCCGCCCGCGCCCTTCGGCCCGTGCCCCGCCGCCACTTCCTGCACCAGCTCGCGGCCGAGCATCATGGCAATAAGGTCGCGGCGCGGCAGCTCGGCCGTCTCGCGCGTGCCGACGAGCTGGCCGTTGCGCAGCACGGTGATGCGGTCGGAAATTTCGTAAACCTGCTCGAGGAAATGGGTGATGAAAATGATGCCGAGGCCGCGCTCCCTGAGACGGCGCACGATGCGAAAGAGCATCGCGACCTCATGCGCATCGAGGCTCGCCGTCGGTTCGTCGAGGATCAGCACCTTGCCGGAAAGATCGACGGCGCGGGCAATGGCGATCACCTGCTGCACCGCGACCGAATAGGCGGCAAGCTCGGCGGTGACATCGATATCGAGATCGTATTCGGCCAGCAGCGCCCTGGCGCGCCGGTTCATTTCGCGCGCGCTGACGAGGCCGAAACGCTTCGGCTGGCGGCCGAGGAAGAGATTTTCGGCGACCGTGAGGTTCGCCAGGAGATTGACCTCCTGGTAGACCGTGCCGATGCCGAGATTCTGCGCCTCCAGCGTGCTCTGCGGATCGACCTCCGCGCCATCGACAAGGATGCGCCCGCCATCGCGGCGGTAGGCGCCGGTGAGGCATTTGACGAGCGTCGACTTGCCCGCGCCGTTTTCACCGAGCAGCGCATGGACCTCGCCGCGCTTCAGCGAAAAGTCGACATGGCTCAACGCCTTGGCGCCCGGAAAGATCTTGTCGATCCCCGTCGCCGAAAGAACATAGGAACTGTCCGCCTGCATGATCCCGACCTGTCTGACGATGGCCGCCCGCCGCCTCGCAAGGAGACGGCAGGCGGGCTAGGTGGATGCCCCGCGCCAAACAGAAGCCTGGCGCAGGACATCTGGAGAGATCAGTAGCCGAGGCCCTTCTTTTCCTCGTACACCTTCGCCGGGTCGTCGGCCTGGGTGTAGAGCCTGGATTCCGTCTGGATCCACTTCGGCGGCACCTTGCCGTCCTTGCGGAAGGCATCGAGCGCATCGAAGGCCGGGCCTGCCATGTTCGGCGTCAGTTCGACGGTGGCGTTCGCCTCGCCGGCGGCCATCGCCTGGAAGATATCCGGCACGGCATCGATCGAGACGACGAGGATATCGGTGCCGGGCTTCAGGCCCGCTTCCTTGATCGCCTGGATGGCGCCGACGGCCATGTCGTCGTTGTGGGCGTAGAGCGCACAGATGTTCTTGCCGCCGTCTTCCGCCTTCAGGAAGCTTTCCATGACTTCCTTGCCCTTGGTGCGGGTGAAGTCGCCGGTCTGGCTGCGGATGATCTTCAGGTTGTCCTTGCCAGCAAGCGCTTCCTCGAAGCCCTTCTTGCGATCGATGGCCGGCGAGGAGCCGGTCGTACCCTGGAGTTCGACGACGTTGCAGGGCTTGCCGGCAACCGTGTCGACCAGCCACTGGCCGGCAACCTTTCCTTCATGCACGAGGTCGGAGGTGACGGCGGTCATGTAGAGGTCGTCCGACGCATCGACGGTGCGATCGAGCAGGATGACCGGGATTTCCGCATCCTTGGCTTCCTGCAGCACTTCGTCCCAGCCCGTGGCGACGACAGGCGCGACGAGGATGGCGTCGACGTCCTGCGCGATGAAGGAGCGTAGCGCCTTGATCTGGTTTTCCTGCTTCTGCTGCGCATCGGCGAACTTGAGGTCGATGCCGCGCTGTTCGGCCTGTTGCTTGGTCAGCGTGGTTTCCGCAGCGCGCCAGCCGGATTCAGAGCCGATCTGCGAAAAGCCCACGGTCAGGTCGGCGGCGGATGCGGCGCTGAACATCGCGGCGGCAAGGATCGTGGCACTCGCAAGTGCGGTTTTGAGTTTCATGATGTCCTCCAAAAGAAAGCTGCTCCTCCGCAGCACGGGTAAAACATCATATTGTATTACTATTGTAAACCCAAAATTTGACCGGGCGCAGATTTCCAAACGAGGAGGCAAACGGCACCCAGCCGCCCGCGCGCGGTCCCGAAAGACGGCACGCGCCGGCCGGAAGACAGCGGCAAGGGTTCAGGGTGTCGGGATGAATGGCCGCCGCTCGTCAACCGGCGGCGGCGAGCCTCACGCGGTGCTTCGGCGCGATTTCTACCAATTCGGAGGGTAGAGGGGCTGAAAAGACATCCGGCGCCGTCCGGCCATCGGAAATGAAGCTACGCCCGTCCAGCAACGGCATATCGGCAAAACGCTCCCGTTCCGCATTGGGGTCCAGCACGGCGTCCGGGTCCGGAATGGCCGCGATCAGCCGGCGTGTATAGGGATGCGACGGCGCTTCGAAAATCTGCCGCCAGCCGCCCTCTTCCACGATCTGGCCGAAGTACATGACCAGCACCCTGTCGCTCATGTGCTCGACCACACTGAGGTCGTGGCTGATCATGAGGTAGGACAGGCCGAGTTTTTCCTGCAGGTCCAGCAGGAGGTTGATGATCTGCGCGCGGATCGACACGTCGAGGGCCGAGACCGGCTCGTCCAGAACCACGATCTCCGGTTCGAGGATCAGCGCCCGGGCAATGCCGATGCGCTGGCGCTGGCCGCCGGAAAACTCGTGCGGATAGCGGTCCGCCTGTTCGGGTGTCAGACCGACATTGGCCATCATCGCCTCGATGCGGTCGGAAATCTCGGAGGCCGCCGTGATACCGTGCAACTTCAGCGGCGCAGCGAGAGACGTGCGCACGGACTGGCGCGGATTGAGAGAGGCATAGGGATCCTGGAACACCATCTGCACCGCCTTGGCGCGCTCCATGCGACCCGGTGCGCCGGGACCGGCAAGCAGCTGGCCGCGGTAGCGGATCGTGCCTTCCGTCGGCTCCTGCAGGCCGAGGATCGAAAGCGCCGTGGTGGACTTGCCGCAACCGGATTCACCGACGATCGACAGGCATTCGCCCTTGGCGAGCTCGAAGCTTATGCCGTTGACGGCGTGCAGCATGCGCCGCCCTCGCCCGAGCAACCCTCCGCCGGAAATCGGAAAGCGGACATGGAGGTCATCCACCTGCAGAAGGGGCACGGTCATGGCTGGCTCCCTTGCGCAGCGCGCGGCGCGATGAAGCGGGTTTCGGTCAGTTTCGAGCGGTCGGCAATGATGCTGTCGATATCGACCAGCCGCTGGCGGCCGTGCTGACTGCGGCTGCCGAGGCGCGGCAGTGCTCCGAGGAGGCCGCGCGTATAGTCGTGCCTGGGATCGTCGAACAGCGCCCGCGTCTCGTTCTCCTCGACAAGGCAGCCCGCATACATGACGCCGACGCGCTGGCAGATGCTGGCGATGACGCCGAGATCGTGGCTGATGAACAGAACAGCCGTGCCACGCTCGGCGCAGAGTTCCTTGATGAGGCGCAGCACCTCCGCCTGTACCGTCACGTCGAGCGCCGTGGTGGGCTCGTCGGCAATCAGGAGGTCGGGGTTGCAGGCGAGCGCCATGGCGATCATCACACGCTGGCGCAGCCCGCCCGACATCTGGTGCGGGTAGTTCTTCGCGCGGCGGTCGGGATTGGGCACCTGCACGCTGGCGAGCGCCTCGACCGCCAGTTTCTGCGCCTCGCCCCAGCTCTTGCCCTGATGCAGCACGAACATTTCGGCGATCTGCCGGCCGACGGTGGACAGCGGGTTCAGCGCCGTCATCGGCTCCTGGAATATCATGGCGATGCGGTTGCCGCGCAGGCGGCGCATCTCGCGCCTCGGCAACGCCAGGAGGTTCTGACCCTTGAACAGGATCTCGCCGCCGGACACGGCGAGCGGCTTCTTCAGAAGCCCCATCACGGCAAGCGAGGTCACGGACTTGCCGGAGCCGGATTCGCCGACAAGGCCATAGGCCTCGCCCGGCATGATCTGGAAGGAGACGCCCTTGAGGAGCGGATGGACGGAGCGGCCGAGCGCCACGCCCAATTGCAGGTCCCTGATGTCGAGCAGCGGCGCGGTCATGGCTTGCGCGTCCTCATATGCGGGTCGAGACTGTCGCGCAGGCCGTCACCGAGCAGGTTGAAGCCGAGCACAGAAAGGAAGATGGCAAGACCGGGGAAGACCGCGACCCAGGGCGCAAGCTGGATGAGCTGACGCGCATCGGTCAGCATCGAGCCCCAGCTCGGGAACGGCGGCTGGATGCCGAGACCAAGGAAGGAAAGCGCCGCCTCCGACAGCACCGCCGAGCCCATGCCGAGCGTCGCCATGACGAGGATCGGCCCCATCATGTTGGGCAGGATCTGCGTGAACATGATGCGCAGGTCGCCATAGCCGAGCGTCTGGGCCGCCTGCACATAGCCCTGCGATTTCAGCGAGAGCGTCGAGGAGCGGGCAATGCGGCAGGTCCAGCTCCAGTTCGTGAGGCCGAGCGCGACGAGCAGCGACGGCAGGCCGGGGCCGAGCACCGCCATCACGGCGAGCGCGAAGATCAGCGAGGGAATAGCGAGCATCACATTGGTGAGGCCGTTGACAAGATCGTCCCACCAGCCGCCCCAGTAGCCGGCGGTCATGCCGAGCGTCACGCCGATCACCGAATTGATCACCTGCGAGACGATGCCGACCGTCAGCGAGATCTGCGCGCCGTAAAGGATACGGGTATAGACGTCCCGCCCCTGCGCGTCCGTGCCGAACCAGAAGGTGGAGTCGGGCGGCAGCTCGGAACTCATCAGGTCCGCATCGAGCACCGGATCGAAGGGCGCGATCCACGGGGCGAGAATGCCCGCAAAGATCACCAGCGCCGTCAGGCCGGCGCCGAGCCAGAAGTTGAAGCCGAGACGCATCCCGTCACTCCTGCTTGATGCGCGGATCGATCGCGGCATAGATCAGATCGACGGCAGTGTTGATGACGAGGAACCAGAGCACGATGACGAGGATCGTGCCCTGCACCACGGGAATGTCGCGGATCGCCACGCTATCGACCAGAAGCGAGCCGATGCCGGGCCAGGCGAAAAGCTTTTCGATGACGACAGCCTGGCCGATCAGCGAGCCGAATTGCAGGCCGACCGTGGTGACGATCAGCACCAGCGCGTTCCGCGCCACATGCCAGCGCACCACCTTGAACTCGCTCATGCCCTTGGAATGGGCGGTGCGGATGAAATCGGCGTTGAGCACGTCGAGCACGCCGGCCCGCGTGGTGCGCGCAAGAAGCGCCAGCGGCGTCACCCCGAGCGTGATGGCGGGCAGGATCAGGTTGCGGAACGACCCATCGCCGTAGCCGAAGCTGGGCAGCCAGTTCAGTTGCAGGGCGAAGAGATACATCATCAGGAGGCCCAGCCAGAACTGCGGCATGGAGAGGCCGGACACCGCGCCGATCATCGTCACCGTATCGAGTATCGAGCCGGGCTTCAGCGCCGCAAGGAAGCCGAGCGGCACGCCGATGACGAGGGCGAAGACCATGGCGGCGATCGCCAGTTGCAACGAGGCCCACATGCGGTCGTTGATGAGGTCGATCACCGGCTGGCGGGTGCGGAAGCTGGTGCCGAGATCGAATTGCGCGAGATCCGTGACATAGGTAACGAAGCGCTCCATCAACGGCTTGTTCAGTCCGAACTCCTCGTTGAGACGGGCGATCATCTGCGGATCGGCGGCGCGCCTGCCATCGGCGAAAAGGCTCGCGGCAAAGGTGCCCGGCACGACCGAGAAGATGACGAAGATGAGTAGCGCGACCACGATGACCGTGGGTATGATCTGCAGGACGCGGCGCAGGGTAAAGCGAAGCATGAGCGGTTCCGTTTTGGTCGCCCTTTCGGGCGCGACAATCGATACGGGGGCAGCTTTACGCCGCCCCCGAACCCCTCAAGGTCTTACTTGCGCGATTCCGGCGCCGTGTCGTCGATCCAGATCTCGTCATAGGGCTGGACCGCCAGTTCCGTTGCATTCGGAACGAGGCCGTGGATCCACGGCTGGTAGGCCATGACGGCCTTGTTGTAGTTGAAGAACCAGACCGGCGCGTCGTCCTGCACGATGTTGTTGGCCTGGCGCAGGAGATCGTTCTGCTTGGCCGGGTCACGTTCCTGCTGGGCCGCATCGTAGAGCTTGTCGAATTCGGGGCTCGAATAGCTCGCATAGTTGCAGGCCGATTGCGCCGTCTTGGAATGGTAGCAGCGCAGCGCATTCAGCGGATCGGGACCGGACAGGTTCGACCAGATGAAGGCCTGGAAGTTGTTGGCCGTCACCGCCTCGCCGAGCGCGGAGCTTTCGACCGGCTTCGGCTTCACGGTGATGCCGACCTTCTTGAGCATCGGCAGGATGGCTTCCACGATCGGCACGCCCCAGCTTTCGTTCGGGCTCGCCGTCACCTCGAATTCGAAGCCGTCGGCATAGCCGGCTTCCACCAGCAGCGCCTTGGCCTTGTCCGGATCGAAGGCGTAGGGCGCCTTGTCCTTGTCGAAGGCGGGCGAGGAGATCGGCAGCCAGCCGGCGGCCGGATAGGCCTTGTTCTTGACGAGGCGCTCGATGATCAGGGGCGCGTTGATCGCATGGTTGATCGCCTGACGCACCCGCTTGTCCTTGAAGGGCTCGAAAGCGGGGTTGAAGCCGATATTGCGGGTATAAACCTCGGCGACTTCAAGCAGATGATCCTTCAGCACATCCTCGCCCAGATACGCCTGGTACTGGGTCGGGCCAAGGACCGAAACGTCGATTTCCTTGTTGCGGAAGGCGACGTCTCGCGCGGCGTCCTCGGCCATCAGCACGATGTTGATGCGGTCGAGATAGGGCTTGCCTTCTTCGTAATACTTGTCGAATTTTTCGACCACGACCTGCGAGCCGGGCACGTGCTCCTTGAAGACGAAGGCGCCGAGGCCGACCGGGTTCTTGCCGAATGACGTCTCGTCCTCGACATTCGACGGATAGATCACCGTCGTGTTCTGCATCAGCGGGAAGCCGGGATTGATCGGGCCGGTATAGGTGATTTCAAGCGTATGGTCGTCGATCTTCTTGAGGCCCGAAATCTCCTCCGCCTTGCCGGCGATAAAGTCGTCCGCACCCTTGATGTTGGCGATGAAGCTGGCGCCCGGGAAGGCGTTTTTCGGATTGGCGATACGCTTGTAGCTGTAGATGAAATCGTCGGCCGTCAGGGGCTTGCCGTTGTGGAACACGGCGTTCTGGCGCAGGTGATAGGTATGGACCGTGCCGTCTTCGGAGACATCCTCGGAGGTCGCCAGTTCCAGGACCGGCTTGTTCTGGTTGGAATCCCAGCTATAGAGCGCGCGGTGGATGGCCTGCGTGATGAACTCTTCCTGCGTGTTCGGGCTCGCCTGCACGTCGAGCGTGGCGAAGCTCGAGCCGTAGGGTGCGGTGAAGACGAGCGTTCCGCCGGAACGTTCGCCCGCGGCAAGCGCCCCGGTTGCCACGCCGAGGCTGAGCATTGCGGCCAGTGTCAGTCTTTTCAGCATTTCGTTCTCCCTCTCGTGCCGTTTTCGGCATCGTTTCGATTGTGTCCGGCAGGCTAGCGCATTCTTTCGCTTTTCTCCAAATCGCAGGAATTGCGCCTAGCGTGCATCATGCACGACACGGCCTGCAAGCAGGGTCAGCAGGCAGCGTGTGCCTGACAGAATGGTGTCGGCCGGAGCCTCCAGAAGATCGTTGTCGAAGACGGCGATGTCGGCCCACTGGCCGGATACGAGCCGCCCCTTCACGCCCTCCGCCTTCTGCGACCAGGCGCCATATTCCGTATAGGCCTGCAACGCCTCCTCGCGGCTCAGCCTTTCCGAGGCGTCCATCACCGTGCCCTTGCCGGTCTGGCGCGTGATCATCGCGTGCAGGTTCGGGAAGGGATCGGGCGAGCAGACCGGCGAATCCGAGCCGGTCGAGGGCTTGAGGCCGAGGCGCATCCAGCTGCCGATCGGGTAGGAGGCCATGCCGCGCTCCTCCCCGAGCACGGAAATGTAGCTGTCGCCGAAATCGTGGATGAAGGCCATCTGCGGCGCAGGCAGGATACCCGCCGCCTTCATGCGCGCATTCTGCTTTTCGGTGGGAAAACCGCAATGCTCGATGCGGTGGCGGCGGTCGGGATCGGGATTGGCGGCCAGCGCCTTCTCATAGGCGGTGATGAGCTGTTCGATCGCACCGTCGCCGATGGCATGGCAGACCATCTGGTAGCCGCGGTCGTGGCAGTCCTTGACGACCTCCTCGACAACGGCGTCGGACAGCATCTGCACGCCGATATTCTCCGGCTCGCCCCGATAGGGTTTCGACATCCAGGCGGTTCGCCCACCCGCTGAGCCATCGAGAAAGACCTTCACGCCGCCGACGCGCAGCATGTCGTCACCGGCACCGGACAGAAGGCCGGCGCGCCAGGAATCCTCGACGATAGAGACACCGGGATCGCCGAGCAGGGTCAGCCAGACGCGCACCGGCAGGCGGCCGGCAAGCCGCGCCATTTCATAGGCCTGGATCTCGGCAAAACCTGCGACATGTCCGACCGCCGCGTCCATGCAACTGGTAATGCCGAAAGAAAGTAGATGCTGCCCTGCCCGCTCGATGCCTTCGATCAGATCCTCGGTCGTCGCCTCGGGCATGACCGCCTTGACGAGGTTCTGGGCGTTCTCCGCCAGAAAACCGTTCAGCCTGCCATCGGTGAGGCCGATCACACCGCCCTCCGGCACCGGCGTCGCCTCGGTGATACCGGCGAGCGCCAGCGCGCGGGAATTGGCGACCGAGACATGGCCGCAGGCGCGCGTCAACATGACCGGATGATCGGGCGCCGCACGGTCGAGGTCTTCCCGCGTCGGGTGCGTTCCCGTGTCGAGCTTGACCTGATCATAGCCACGGGCGCGGATCCAGCCGCCCTTGGGTGTTCCGGCGGCGCGGTCGGAAACACCCTTCATCAGCGCGGCAAGCGTCGGCGCGACCGCGGGAGTCGCATCGACAAAGCCCATGGCGATGCCGGTCGCAATCAGATGCAGATGGTTGTCGATAAGGCCGGGGCTGGCAAAGCGGCCCTCAAGATCGATGACGTCGGTTGTCCGGCCCTCCAGGCTCAGGATGTCGGCATTGGTGCCCGTAGCAAGCACCTTGCCCTGCCAGATGGCGAGGGCTTCGTTGATCCCCTCCTCCCGGCCGCACCAGATGCGGCCATTGTGCAGGATAAGATCGGCTTCAATTCCGAATGCCATTCACAGCTCCCCCTGTGGGCACCGGCCAGACCATATGTGCATTCACGGACACAGGATCGCTGCGTCTTGAATTGCTCCGGCCAACACCTGTTTCCTCCAGACGCAAGGTGAGAGCTGGAGGCCGGCTTGGCCAATTCGGTTTTGGCACCAGCCCATGCGAAAACGGCATACATATTTCGATTGAATGACTTATGATCGTTTTCTCGGGCGGACAGGATCGGAAGGGTGGCGGGCGATGGAGATCAAGTGGCTGGAGGATTTCGTGACGCTTGCCGACACGTCCAGCTTTTCGCGCGCGGCGGACCTGCGCAACGTCACGCAGCCGGCCTTCAGCCGGAGGATCAAGCAACTGGAGAGCTGGCTCGGCGCAACGCTGATCAGCCGCGCCACCATGCCGGCGGAACTGACGCCCGCCGGGCGCAGCTTCCTGCCCGTCGCACAGGAGGCCATCCGCACCTTCTATGCGGCGCGCGAGGCACTGAGCCCTTCGCACGAGCCCGGCCTCATCCGCTTTGCCGCGTTACACACGCTGACGGTCACCTTCTTCCCACGCTGGCTGAAGGCACTGGAAACGGCCGGCGGGGCATTCAGCACCTCGCTTATCGCGGACCGCGGCGGCATCGAGGCCAATCTCGATGCGTTGGTCAACGACGAGGCCGACTTCTTCCTGACCTATGCCCATCCGGAAGTACCGTTCCATCTCGACCGCGGCCAGTTCGCCTCGCTGACCGTCGCCCATGACCGGTTGATCCCGCTGGTTTCAGCGCAGATCGCACTCTCCGGCAATGCGCAGCCGGGACGCAATCTCCTCGACCGCGCCGTCGCGCAGCCGAGACTTGCCATTCCCTATCTCAGCTACGGCTTCAATTCCTTCTTCGGCGTCGCCCTGTCGCGGCTATGGCTGCGCCGCCCGCCCTTCCGCCGCCGGACGACGCACGAGAACTCGATCAGCGCCGGGCTGATGAACATGGCAGTCACGGGCGCGGGCGTCTGCTGGCTGCCGGAAAGCCTTGCGCGCGAGGAAATCGAGGCTGGCCGGCTCGTGCCCGCCTCCGTGGACGAGGGCTGGAACCTCGACCTCGAAATCCGCCTCTACCGCCATGCAGCAAGCCGCAACCGCAAGGTCGAGGACTTCTGGCGCACGGCGCAGCAGGTTCTCGGCAAGGCCCCGGGCAATTAAACCTTGAGGAAGAGCAGCGCGCGCAGGATTTCGGCGAAATCCTTGTGCTCGAAGGCGACGGCGCGGGGGCCGTGCGCCTTCGCGCCCGGATACCAGCCGGCGCGATAGGCCTCGGACGGCGTGGTAAACTCGATCACCACCTCGTAGTGTTCCGACCTTGCGGGCAGCGCCTGCGCGAAATCGCCGGAGAGCGCCGCCGCCACGCCTTCGCGGATGAGGCGGCGCGACCAGGCCGGCGAGATCGAGGTCGTCGCCTTGCCCCTGCCGTCCAGTGTTTCGACGGTCGCAAGGCCCGGCACCATGGCACGGGCTTCCGCGCACATGCCGACATCACCGGCAAGGAAGACGGACGGCACGCCATACTGCGCCGCGCAGAGCGCGTTGATGGTGAATTCGGACGCGACCTCGCCATTGAGCAACAGCCGCGAAATGCGCAGGTTCGAGGTATGGGCGAGCGGATTGACCTCCGTGCCGGCCTTTGAGTGGTAGCCGGTATAGATCGCGGCGGCGAAGCCTTCGTCGATCCCGAACATCATTTCGTCCGGATGGCCGGACCAGCCGCGCACGATGCGTGCATAGTCGGGCAGCCGGTCGAGGATCAGGTTGCGCCCGCTTTCATGGGCGTCCTTGATCACCACTTCCGTCGCGCCGGCAGCGCTCGCGCCCTCGCAGGCGGCGACCACCTCGGCGGTCATCAGGGCGCGGAACTCGGCCCAGTCGGGATGCGTGCGCTCGGCCTCGTTCCAGTGGGCGATGCCGGCGGTGCCTTCGATATCAGCAGAGATAAAGACTTTCATGGGCTCAATTCTCCTTCAACCAGTCGGCAAGAGAGGGGTAGATGCGGCCGCTGCGGGCGGGGGTCGCCGGAGCCATGCAGAGCGCGTTCAGTACCGCTTCCTGCGTCGTTTCGGCGGCGGCGCGGAAGGCCACGTCGATATGATCGTCTGAAAGACGCTCCTGCATGGCGAACGATTTTGCCGGATCGTGCTCGACCGGATCGGAGGTGGTGAAACAGACAACGACATCGCCGCTGCCATGACCCCAGAAGGCGCCGAGCCGTGCAATGCCAGCGCCGCCGCGCCGGGCAACGCGCTGCAACTGGCGATCGCCGAGGGGGAGGTCCGTCGCCATGACGACGATGATCGAGCCGCGCTCGGGACTTGCCGGTGCACGCGGATCGGGACGCCGCCCGTCCGGCAGGACGAGGTCGCCTGCTGCGCCGAAATTGGCGAGCACCAGCGTGCCGAGCGTGAAATCGCGCTTGCCGATCCGCATCATGCGCGAGGCGGTGCCGATGCCGGCCTTGAAGCCGAAGGCGGTCATGCCGGAACCGGCACCAACCGCGCCCTGCTCGACCGGCCCGGTGCCGGCAGCGTCGAGCGCCGCCTCGGCATCGGCGGGCGATACGGCCAGCGCCTGGATGTCGTTGATGCTGCCATCGTTGCATTCGCAGACCAGCGCATTGACCGTCGAGGTCTTGCGGCCGATCGCCGGGTTGGCGGCGATGGCGCGACGGATCAGCGCCTGCGTGCAGGCCGCAACGCCGAATGTGTTGGTGAGCAGGATCGGCGTCTCGATCGTGCCGAGCTCGGCAACCTGCATCAGCCCGGCTGACTTGCCGAAGCCGTTGACGACCTCGACAGCCGCGCGCGGCTTCATGCGGAAAAGATCGCCCTGATGGGGCAGGATGGCCGTAACGCCGGTGAAAAGCCCCTCGCCACGCAGAGAATGGTGGCCGACGGCAACGCCCGGCACATCGGTGATGGCATTGCCCGGTCCCGGCTCCAGCCTGCCCGCCGGGATCAGTCCCCATTCGCGCGCCGTCTTCATGTCGTCCTCCCTGAAGAAACGACGTTCCTAGAGCATTTCCAGCCGAAGAAAAACCGCTTCTGCGTCGGATAATGCGGCAAAAACAAAACCCTAGGCCGGAACGCCGGCCGCCTCCAGATAGAGGGCCTGGAGCCTGCGCGTCATCGGCCCGGGCTTCCCGTCGCCGACCACCGTCTCACCGATGCGCACGATGGGCATGACGAGGCTGGAGGCGGAGGTCTGGAAGGCTTCGGCCGCGCCCTGCGCTTCCTCGGGTGTAAAGGCGCGCTCCTCGATCGTCAGTCCCTCGGCGGCGCAGAGCCGGGCAAGTGCGCGCTGCGTGCAACCCGGCAGCGTCGCGCGGGAGGCAGGCCGGGTGAGGATGCGCCCGTCAGCGGTGATGAGATGGGCCGTCGAGGAGGCCCCCTCCGTCACCAGCCCGTCCTCCACCAGCCACACATCGTCGAAGCCGCGCGCGCGGGCCGCCTGCTTGGCCATGACCTGCGCGAGCAGCATGGTGGTCTTGATGTCCCGCCGCTGCCAGCGCGGATCAACCGCCAGATCGACCGCAATGCCATTCTGCTGCGCCTTGGTGCCGGCCAGAACCTTCGCCTGCGTGAAGCCGATGAGACGCGGCGCCAGCGCATCGGAATAGAAGAAGTCGCGATCGGCCTCGCCGCGCGAGACCTGGAGATAGACCGTGCCGTCCAGCAAGTCGTTGCGGGCGATCAGCTCCGCCTGGATACCGGCGATCGTCTCGCGAGAGAAGGCGATCGGGATATCGAGTTCCTTCAGCGAACGTTCGAGGCGGGCAAGATGCAGGTCGTTGTCGATCATACGGCCCCCGATCACGGCCGTGACTTCATAGACGGAATCCCCGAACAGAAACCCGCGATCGAAAAGCCCGATGCGGGCTTCCTCCTCCGGTACGAATTGACCGTGGACGTAGACGATCCTGCCCATTTCTTCCTCTTGCTGCGCCAGTTGCCAAAGCATGCCGCGCCGAAACCGTCCAACGGCCTTGCGATCACGACATGCGGAAAAGTCCAGGCGCAAAGCATAGGAACGACTGGCCGTGGCTGACCAATTCAATTTGGGCAGAATCTCATGCAAAATTCGCCTGAGGCGTTAAGTTTCAAAAGGTTGATGGCGATCAGCCGCACTTTTCATACCCGATACCGCGCGCCAGCCACGAGCCGAGCGTCAGCCCCTTGATGGTTCCCTGGCCATCGCGAGCGACCTGCAGGGTCCAGTCCCCCGGTGCCGGCGCATCCATCGAGCGGCGCGTCACGACGATCCAGAAATCCGGTCCCGCCGGCCGGACGATCTCGGGGCGACCGGTGCCCAGGAAGCCTTCCGCCCACAGATAGGCGCCGCCATCCCGGCATTCGATGACGATATCCGCCTCCAGCTCCGCCGAACGATAACGCCCGGCAATGTCCACGGCGACAGTCGGCGGCGCGGCGGGAACCGGCGCAAGCCGCTCCGCATGGTTCTCCTGCGGACGCTGCATCAGGAGGTCGTTCCCCTCGCGGCTGACCGTGACCGCGCCGGAAGCAAGGGTCCCTTCCGACGTCTCCGACAGCGCCTCTACCGAGGTGCCGAAGCGAAGGTTCGCTGTGTCGTATCCCTGCTCCAGCCGCACCAGAAGGCCGGTTTCGCGGCTGATCCATTGCCCCGCCCAGTGGTCGCGCAGTGGCTGCGATACCGGATGCGGCACGCCGAGCGCGGCGCGCAGGATCCGATGGGCCGCACCATGGGCATCGCCGTGATGGTTGAACATCACCACCACCGAAAGCCGCGCCTCGCTCGAGGAGGCCCGGTAGGCGCGGAAGCCCCGCAGGGCGCCGCTATGGCCGGTGAACACAACATCACCGACGCGGGTATGCTGGAGACCAAAACCATAGGCGGCCCGTGCGCCGTCACGGAATTTTTGCGGCACGGCGATCCGCTGATAGAGGCTCTGCGGGTCGTTGCGGGTCGCGTCGATCCAGCATTCATAGGCCAGCATGTCGTCGAGCGAGGCGGCAATGCCCGCATCGCCGCGCCAGTAGATGCCGTTTTCCGCCGGCAGGTAGCCGGTCGCGTCATTGCCCTCATAGCCGGTCACGCCATCCTCGGGCCGGCGCGTATCGGCCGCCAGCACGGCGCCTTCCATGCCGGCCGGCTGAAAGATGTGCCGCGCATAGAGCGTTTCCAGCGTCTCGCCCGAAGCCTCCTCGACAAGCTCGGCGACAAGCCGGAAATTGCCGTTGCTGTAGGAATAGCGCGTACCGGGTGCAAAATGGCCGGTGCGCGTGCGGGCAAAGACCTTCACCGCATCCTCACGCGCAAAGACCTGCTCCGCCTTCGCGCCGTGCAGGACGGTCAGGGCCCAATAGTCGCGCAAACCCGACTGGTTGTTGCAGAGATCGCGCACGCGCGGCAGAGGGCCTTCGAAATTCGGCAGATACGCCGCAAGCCGCGCATCCAGCGCTTCGGGTTCGCCGCAGGCCGCCAGCATGGCCGCGCAGGTGAACTGCTTGGAGATCGAGCAGATCGGCAGGCGCGTTTCGGTCGTCATGGTACGATGGACATCGAGATCGGCAAATCCCCAGGCACGGCGCGCGACGACGCGCCCCTCATGCACCACCCCGACGACGCCGCCCGGCCCTGAAAACCGCAGGGAAAGCCCATCCAGTTCCGCTTCGATCTGCCTGCCGTCGATCATGCCCTGCCTGCCTTCCCTCGCCTGCCTATGCGGCGATTCACTTCGTTTGCCGGGGGGATATTGATCAAACGCCGCCGGCCTGACAACTCGCGCGCACTTCCTAAGAACAGCAACGGCAGCAACGTGCGCTGCCGAAACGGCAACGGATGGGCAGCGCATTTTGCCGAAAAATACGGCACTCACCTTCCGAATCGGTAATAAATTTCATCATCAATCACCAATTCGGGACATTTTTGGCAAGATTTGCACGATCCGACTGAAATAATCTTGACACAATTCCGTTTCGGAAATTTACTCCCCTCATTCAGGCCGATATGGAAACGGAAATGAGCCAGCGCTACCTCATCGACGATCTGGATCGCGAGATCATCCGCTACCTCACCGAGGACGGACGGCTTTCGGCCGCCGAGATTGCCAGCCGGATCGGCAGCGTCTCGGAGCGCACGATCCGCAACCGCATCGCCGGGCTGCTGCAGGCCAAGATGATCGTGATCGGCGCCATTCCCGATCCGGTGGCGCTTGGCCGCGAAGTTCAGGTCGAGCTGATCATCGAGGTCGAGCCGGGCAAGCTGGAAGAGGTCGCGATCCTTCTGGCCGAGTATGACGAGATCGGCTACCTCGCCGCCACCAGCGGCACGGCCAATCTCAGCGCCTCGCTTTTCGTAGCCGACCATGCGGCGCTTTTCGAATTCATCGACCAGGAGCTGGGCAGCCTGCCCGGCGTCCGGCGCGTGACGAGCTCGGTCGTCCTGCGCCTCTACAAGGTATTCGGCACGAGGACGACCGCGATGAGCCGCGGCACGGACCTCGGCGGCAAGAAGAAAGGATAACCCATGCTGCGCATTGGGGTGGATGTGGGCGGAACCAATACGGATGCGGCGCTGTTGCGCGGCAACGAGGTTCTGGCGACGGTGAAGTCCTCGACCACAGCGGACGTGACCTCGGGCGTCGGTGCGGCGATCCGCACGGTCCTTTCGCAGGCCGGCGTCGCGGCCGGCGCGGTCGATGCCGTCATGATCGGCACCACGCATTTCCTCAACGCCGTCGTCGAAGGCAGGCATCTCGAAAAGGTCGGCGTGCTCCGGCTTTGCGGCACGGCAACGCGCTCGTTGCCTCCGATGATCGACTGGCCGGACAGCCTGCGCCCCACGGTCGACGGCGGCGCGGCGCTAGTTGGTGGTGGCGTCAACTATGACGGCTCGGAAATCGCACCGCTCGACGGCCCGGCGATCCGTGCGGCCTGCCGCGACTGGCAAGCCCGCGGCATTTCGGCCATTGCCATCTGCTCCGTCTTCGCCCTTGTCGATCCGCGCATGGAAAACGAGGCGGCAGAGATCGTCGCCGAGGAAATGCCGGGGGCCGCGATCAGCCTGTCGCACCGCGTCGGCCGCACCGGCCTGCTGCCGCGCGAGAACGCCACGATCCTCAATGCCAGCCTTCACAAGCTCGGCCGCGACACCGTCGGCGCCTTCCGCACGGCCTTTGCCGCACTCGGCCTCGACTGCCCGCTCTATCTCACGCAGAACGACGGCACGCTGATGGCGGCCGATTTCGCCGAGCGCTATCCGGTCTTCACCATTGCTTCCGGCCCAACGAACTCCATGCGCGGCGCAGCTTTCCTCACCGGGCTTACCGACGCCGCGGTGATCGACATCGGCGGCACCACCACCGACATCGGCATGCTGGTCGCCGGCTTCCCGCGCACCCGCAGCGAAGGCGCGATGATCGGCGGCGTACCGACCAATTTCCGCGTGCCCGACGTCTATTCCTTCGGCCTCGGCGGCGGCAGCATCGTGCGCCCCGGCGACGCGCCGACCGTCGGTCCTGACTCCGTCGGCTTCCGCCTGCCGGAAAAGGCGCTGTGCTTCGGCGGCGACACGCTGACGGCGACCGACATCGCGGTCGCGGCCGGCCTCGTCGATCTCGGCGATCGCAGCCGCCTTGCCCATATCACACCCGAATTCGCCCAGCAGATGCAGGCGCAGATCAAGGCGAGCATCGAGACGGTGCTCGACCGGATGAAGCCGAGCGCCGAGCCGATCCCGGCCATCCTGGTCGGCGGCGGTTCGGTGCTGGTCCATGGGCTGCTGGACGGCACGTCCGTTTCACTGAAGCCGGATCATTTCGGCTCGGCCAACGCGATCGGCGCGGCCATCGCGCAGGTCTCCGGCGAAGTCGACAGCGTGGTTTCGCTCGAAGGGACCAGCCGCGAGATCGCGCTGGAATCCGTCGTGGCGGAAGCGCGCGCCCGTGCCGTCGAGGCCGGTGCGGCTGAAGAGACCGTGACGCTTGCCGAAATCGAGGAAACGCCGCTGGCCTACCTGCCCGGCAATGCCGTGCGCATCGCGGCGAAAGTCATTGGAGAACTGCGGGCATGAAGTACTGGACGCTCACCGAGGCGGATATCGACCGCATCGCGATCGGCTGCGGCATTCTCGGCACCGGCGGCGGCGGCAGCACCTATCACGGCCTGCTGCGCGCCAAGGCGCTCCTGCGTGAAGGCAAGCGCATCCGCATGGTGCGCCCGGCCGATGTGGACCCGGACGCGCAGATCATCGGTATCGGCGGCATCGGCGCGCCGACCGTCGGCATCGAGAAGATCGCCGAGGGCGGCGAGGGCGTCCGCTTGCTGCACGCGCTGGAACGCCATATGGGCCGCAAGATCGATGCGCTCCTCGGCGACGAGGTCGGTGGCGGCAACGGCATCGCGCCGATGCTGACGGCGGCCATGGTCGACCTGCCGGTGGTGGATGCCGACGGCATGGGCCGCGCCTTCCCCGAAGTGCAGATGACGACCTTCTTCATCCACGGTCAGCCGGTCCAACCGGCAGCGCTGGCGGATGCGGACGGCAACGTTCTTGTCGTCACCGAGGCGACCACGCCGAAGATGCTGGAAAAGCTGCTGCGCGCCAGCACCATCGCCATGGGCTGTACGGCGCTGATGACGACGGCGCCGATGTCGGGCGATTTCGTGCGACGCTTCGGCGTGCCGCACACGACGAGCCAGGCCTGGAGCCTCGGCGATGCGGTGCTGTCGGCCCGTGCCGCCAAGCAGGATCCGGTGGAGGCCATCCTCCAGCAGTCCGGCGGCGTGCGCCTGATGCGCGGCAAGGTTACCGATATCGGCCGGCGCGTCATGGCTGGCTTTACCCGCGGCAAGCTGACCGTAGCAGGGCTCGACGGAGATGCCGGACGCACGCTGACCGTCGAGATCCAGAACGAATATCTTATCGCGCGTGAGGGCGAGAAGATCATCACCATGGTGCCGGACCTGATCTGCATCGTGGATTCGGAGACCGGCCGCGCCATCGGCACGGAAGAGCTGCGCTACGGCCTGCGCATCGACGTGCTCTCCATGCCGGCACCCGTGCTGCTGCGCAGCGAGATCGCGCTTGCCTCCGTCGGCCCGCGGGCCTTCGGCTATGATTTCGATTTCGTGCCGATGGGTATTTCCGCCGACGCCCCCGCGGTGCCGCAATACGAAGAAGACGCCTGACCGTCCGCGCCACACGAACCTTTCACGGGAGACCGACATGAACCGCCGCAATTTTATGAAAACCGCCGCTCTTGCCGCCCTTGCAACCACCAGCGCAAGCTGGAATTTCGCCATGGCGCAGGGCACCGGCAGCATCTTCACCATCGCCTCTCCGACCAGCTTCCCCGACCTTGACCCGGCAACGTCCTTCTCGAACGACGGCGCGGTGCTCGCGAACGTCTACGAAGGCCTGACGCGCTACATCCCGGGGACGGAAACGGCGGAAGCCAGGATCGAGCCCCTGCTTGCCACTTCGTGGGAAGTGAGCGCCGACGGCAAGAGCTGGACCTTCACCCTGCGCGACGGCGTCAAGTTCCATGACGGCAGCGCGCTGACCTCCGAAGCCGTGAAGGGTTCCATCGAGCGCACCAAGAAGATCGGCGGCGGCGCTTCCTTCATCTGGGGACCGGTCACCGCCATCGAGACACCGGAACCGCTGAAAGTGGTCTTCGTGCTTTCCGAGCCGCAGCCGCTCGACCTGATCGCCTCCGCCGGCTTTGCCGGCTGGATCTATGCACCATCCTCGCACGACAAGGACAATGCCTGGTTCAACGCCGGCAACGACGCCGGCACCGGCGCCTTCAGGATTTCCCGTTACGAGCCCGGCCAGCGCGCGGTTCTCGACCGGGTGGAAGGCTACTGGGGCAAGGTGCCGGAGGGTGGTTTCCAGACCGTCACCTTCGAAATCATCGAGGACACGACGCTCGCCCAGAACATGATCGAAAGCGGCCAGGCCGACTGGACCTACTCCATCCCGTACGAGAACCTCGAGGCGATGGAGTCCAATCCTGAGCTGCGCGTGGTTTCCAATCCCTCCTTCGAGACGCTGTTCGGCCTCTACAACGTCAAGCGTGCGCCGCTCGACAAGGCGAAGGTACGCCAGGCCCTGTCGCTCGCCTTCCCCTATGACGACGTGATCGCCGCCGGCACGATGGGCCTCGGCACCCGCGCCAAGGGCGTCGTGCCCGCCGGCATCTGGGGCCACGATGCCAATGCACCGATCCCGAACACCGACCTTGAAGCCGCCAAGGCGCTGCTTGCCGAGGAGGGCGTAGAGCCCGGCCTCGAACTGGTGATGACCTATTCCACCACCCAGGTGCTTGCCGCCGTGGCCGGCGAACTTTGGAAGGCCAACCTCGAGACCCTCGGCATCAACCTGACGCTCCAGCCCATGGCCTGGGAAGCCCAGTGGCAGCTCGGCAAGTCCAACCCGGAAGCTGCGCAGGACATCTTCGTGATGCTCTGGTGGCCGACCTTCGTCACGCCCTACGACTATCTCTTCAGCCTGTTCCACAGCGAGGAAAAGCCGAACTTCAACCTCGGCTACTATTCCAACCCGGAAGTCGATGCCAAGATCGACGAGGCCGCCAAGCTCTCCGGCACCGACCGCGCCCGAGCCGAAAGACTCTTCATCGAAGCCCAGCGCACGATCATCGAGGAGGCGGCCGCCGTCTTCATGCTGGATCGGCCGAACGTCCATGTCATCCGCGCGGACATCAAGGGCTATGCCGACAATCCGGCCTATGGCCATGTCAACTTCGTCAACGAACTGAGCCGCTAGCGCTCCCGGGGTCTGATGGAACTCTTACGCTACATCCTGCGCCGCATGATCCTCTCCGCCTTCGTGGTGGTGGGCGTGACCTTTCTGGTCTTCATCGTGGCGCAGGTGGTTCCATCGGATCCGGCCGCGCTCTATGCCGGCCCGCGCCCGACGGCCGAACAGATCGAGAAGGCGCGTGTCGAACTCAATCTCGACGCGCCCCTTCCCGCCCGGTTCGTCACCTTCGCCGGTGCAATGGCCTCCGGCGATTTCGGCGTTTCCTACAAGTCGCGCCGACTGATCGCCGAAGACCTGAAGGCCTATCTTCCCGCGACGCTTGAGCTTGCGGTGTTCTCCACCGGCCTTGCGCTTCTCCTCGGCATTCCGCTCGGCGTGCTCGCCGCCGCACGACAGGGCAGATGGGCAGACAGGCTCGGCAGTCTGGGCTCCATCGCCGCCGTCGCCATGCCCACCTTCTTCTTTGCCATGATCCTGCAACTGATCTTCGCGCAATGGCTCGGCATCCTGCCGCTGTCCGGCCGCCTGTCGCGGGAAATAGCGATCGCCGCGCCGTTCCCCGCTGTCACCAACTTCGTCCTGATCGATGCGCTTCTCGCCGGGCGGCTCGACGCCTTCGGCAACGCACTGACCCATCTCATCCTGCCCGCGCTGACGCTCGCCTCCTATCCGGCCGGCGTAGCCATGCGGCTGACCCGTTCGGCGATGATCGAAATCCTCGAGCGCCGCCATGTCGTCGCCGCCCGCGCGCTCGGTCTTTCCGAACCGCGCATCCTGTTCGGCCATGCGCTGCCCAACGCCATGGGCCCGGCGCTGACGGTGATCGGCCTTTCCTTCGCCTATGCGCTGACCGGCGCGGTGCTGGTCGAGATCATCTTTGCCTGGCCCGGTCTCGGCCGCTACGTCTCCGAGGCGATCCTCGCCAAGGACTTCCCTGTCATTGCCGCTGTCACCATGGTGGTGACGATCTGTTATGTCGTGATGAACCTCCTGATCGACATTGCCCAGGCCCTGGTCGACCCGCGGGTGGCGCTATCATGAAAAAACTCGTTCACCGTCTCGGCTGGCCGGGCACGATCGCCCTTGGCATCGTCGTCCTCTTCGTTGTCCTGGCCGTCTTCGCACCGTGGATCGCGCCCTATCCTGCGCAGGGCGCCGGCGCACCGAATGTCGTGGCGAAACTCTCGCCGCCGTCGGCCGACTACTGGCTTGGCACCGATCATCTCGGCCGCGATATCCTCAGCCGCATCATCTACGGCACCCGCGTCTCGCTGACGAATGGCGTGCTGATCGTCGCCTTCTCGCTCATGATCGGCCTGCCCGTCGGTCTTGCGGCCGGCTATTTCGGCGGCTGGGTAGACGAGGCGCTGATGCGCTGCACCGATGTCTTCCTCGCTTTCCCGGCACTGCTGCTCGCCGTCCTGATGGCGGCGGCGCTGGGGCCGGGCTTCCTCAACAGCATCATCGCCGTCGCCGTGACCTGGTGGCCCTGGTATGCCCGGCTTGCCCGGGCGGAAGTGCTGGTGCTGCGCGGCCAGCCCTATGTCGAAGCGGCGCGGCTTTCCGGCGTTTCGCATCCGCGCATCATTCTGCGCCACATCCTGCCCGCCACCGGTCGGCCGCTCACCGTGCAGGCGGCGCTCGACGTCGGGCCGGCGCTGCTCACCGCCGCCGCCCTCTCCTTCCTTGGCCTCGGCGTGCTGCCGCCCATCGCGGACTGGGGCCAGATGGTCGATGCGGGCCGGAAATTCTTCCCCGCGCGCTGGTGGTATTCGGCCATGCCCGGCATGACGATCTTCATCATCGCTCTCGCCTTCAGCGTACTCGGCGATGCCCTGCGCGACCACAAGCGAGGTGCTGCCCGTGCCTCTGCTTGATATCAGGAACCTCTCCGTCAGCATTCCGACGCCGGAGGGCGACGTGCATGCGGTGCGCGCGGTCAACCTCGAAATCGAGCGCGGCGAGATCCATGGCGTCATCGGCGAATCCGGCTGCGGCAAGACCATGACCGGCATGGCCGTTCTCGGTCTCGTGCCGAAGGGCGCGCGCATCACCGCCGACCGCTTCCATTTCGATGGCGAGGACCTGCGCGACAATGCAGTGCGCCTGCGCGGCCGGCGGATCGGACTGATTTCGCAGGACCCGGCGGCAGCGTTGAACCCGGTGCTCTCCATCGCCCGCCAGATGGACGACGTGATCCGCGCCCATCGCGACATGCCGCGGGCGGCCCGCCGCGCGGAAGCAACCGCCCTCCTTGCCGCAACCGGCCTTCCCGATCCGGAACGGGTGCTGAAAAGCTATCCGCACCAGCTGTCGGGCGGCATGCAGCAGCGCGTGGTGATCGCGCAAGCGTTGGCAACCGGCGCCGATTTCCTGATCGCCGACGAGCCGACGACGGCGCTCGATGTGTCCGTCGGCGCGCAGGTTCTCGCGCTTCTGCGCAAGCTGGTCGCCGAGCGCGGCCTGACCGTGCTGATGATCACCCATGATATGGACGTGATTGCGGAGGCCTGCGACCGCGCAACGGTGCTCTATGCCGGACGCTCCGTGGAGACAGGGCCGGTCAAGGCGGTGCTGCAAAGCCCCGGCCACCCCTATACGCGCGCCCTGCTTGCGGCCCTGCCCGATGCCGGCCCGCATGGCGCGCGCCTTGCCGCCATCGAGGGCTCCATTCCGCCGCCGCGCGTTGCGATACCCGGCTGCGCCTTCGCCCCGCGCTGTCCGAGTGCCATGCCGGTCTGCGCGGCCGAACCGCCGCCGGAGCGTGCCAGTGCCGCCCATCGCTGGCTGTGCCACCTGCCGGAGGACGCGGCATGACATCCACCCCGATGCTCAACGTCGACAGGCTCGTCATCCGCTACCGCGCCGGCCTTTTCGCGCCGCGCCCGAAACCTGCCGTCAACGGCGCGAGCTTCCGGCTTGCACGGGGGGAGACCCTCGGCATCGTCGGGGAAAGCGGTTCGGGCAAGACGAGCCTGTTGCGCGCCATCCTGCGCCTGCTGCCGGTGGAGAGCGGAACGGTCCGCCTTGACGATCAGGACTGGCTGGCGTTGAAGGGCGATGCACTGCGCCAGGCGCGCCGGAAGATCGGCGTCGTCTCGCAGAACCCGTTCCTCTCGCTGAGCCCCCGCCTCACCATCGCCGAGATCCTTGCCGAGCCCTTGCTGGCTGCCGGCGAGCGGCAAGGCCCCGCCATGCGCGAGAAGATCGCGGGTCTCCTCTCCGACTGCGGCCTGCCGGCGGACTTCCTCGACCGGCGTGCGCGCGAACTCTCCGGCGGCCAGGCCCAGCGCGTGGCCATCGCCCGGGCGCTAGCGCTGGAGCCCACCCTCCTCATTCTCGACGAGCCGACCTCGGCGCTCGACGTCTCCGTGCAGGCGCAGATTCTCAATCTTCTGTCGGACTTGAAGGAAAGCCGTGGCCTCTCGATGCTCTTCGTGACCCACAACCTGAAGGTCGTCGCCCACATTTCCGATACGCTCCTCGTCATGCGCCGGGGCGACATCATCGAATTCGGCCAGACGGAGGACGTCATCCGTGCGCCGGCCGAGGCCTATACCCGCGAGCTGTTGTCCTTCGGCCGCAACGCGGCAGCGGACTGAGGCAGCCGGAACGGCATCAGTGGATGGGCGCCCAGCGCGGCGGCAGTTGCCGTGAGAGTAGGCGGGCGCTCAGTTCCGCCGGATCGGGCGCGGGCGTGCCTGCCGCTACTTTCGGCCGGCCCACCTCGTCTGCGATATTCCCCACCGGCTGGGGCCTGCCATAAAGGAACCCCTGAGCCTCCGCACAGCCTTCGGCTTGCAGGAAATCGGCCTGTTCCTGCCGCTCGACCCCCTCCGCGATGACCGACATGCGCAGGCTGGCCGCCAGTAGGATCGTCGCCTTCACGATCGCCGCCGAAATCTCGTTCGTCGTTACCCCCTCGATGAAGGAGCGGTCGAGCTTGACCTTGTCGAAGGGAAAGGTCTGCAAGGTCGACAACGAAGAATAACCCGTGCCGAAATCGTCCATGGCTATCGTGACGCCCAGCGCCTTCAACTGGCGGATGACATGCAGGGTGCGGTCGCGGTCCTCGATGAGGCTGGCTTCGGTGATTTCCAGTTCGAGCCGCGATGCCGACAGTCCGGTGGCGATCAGGGTCTCGTGCACGATCTTTGGAAGGTTCGCCTGGGTCAATTGCGCGGATGCGATATTCACGGCGATCCCGTAGGGCTTGGCCCATCCTGCCACCTCGGCGCAGGCCGTGCGCAGCACCCATTCACCGATCGGGATGATCAGGCCTGTCTCCTCGGCAATCGGGATGAACTCGGACGGCGGGACGAAGCCGCGCGTGTGGTGCTTCCACCGCAACAGGGCCTCATATCCCCGAATCTGGCCGGTACGGATGTCGAGCTGCGGCTGGTAATAGAGTTCGAACTGATCGCGCTCGATGGCGTAGCGCAGCTCCATGGCAAGCGAGCTGCGTTCGCGGCGGCCTTCATCCATCGACGGTTCATAGTAGCAGATCGTGTCGCCAAGCGACCGCTTCGCCCGGTACATGGCGAGATCAGCCCTGCCCAAAAGCTCTTCCGCCAGCCCGGAATCCCTGGGGGAAAGACTGATGCCGACGCTTGCACCCACCGACAGCGCGGTGGCACCGCATTGCACCGGCGCATGAACGCAGGCAACCAGACGGCGCGCGAATTCATCCACCGCGGCCCGGTCCATGACCTGTTGCTTGATGGCGATAAACTCGTCGCCACCGACGCGGGAGACCAGTTCATCCGGTCTCAGACACAGCGCGAACCGTTCGGCCAGCGTCTGCAACAGCAGATCGCCGGCATGATGCCCGTGGACGTCGTTGATATCCTTGAACCGATCGAGATCGATGACGAGGACGGCCGTCAGCTTTCCGAATTGCTGCTCCTGCATCAGGATGGCGGGCAGGTATTCGGACAGGAAGGCGCGGTTCGGCAAGCCGGTCAGCGGATCATGCCGCGCCGCATGCCGGAAGCTCTCGATCAGCTCGCGCTGCGAGCGTGTGTCCATCACATAGAGGATCAGGCCCGCAACAACCGCCATCGTCGCCAGGATAAGCACGGCGAGGAATTCGTTCGGCACGGCATTGGGTGAGACGGCGACGGATGGGTCCGGCACCAGGGTCGCCGCCCCCATTGCCGTGAAATGCATCGTACAGATGCCCAGCACAAGACTGAGCATTGCCATCGGCCGGCTCCAGCCGGCTGTGTATCTTGCGAGCAAATGGACGGTCAGAGCGCCGAAGCCGAGTGCAAACATCACCGATGCGAAGACGAGGTTGCCATCCCACTCGATGCGGCCGGCGCTGTTCAGTCCAGCCATTCCGACAAAGTGCATCGCAACAATGCCGACGCCCGTCACGAGACCGCCAGTCTCGGCGGGCAGGCTCCTGGGCGGCTCAACGGCCAGATAAAAACCGCAAGCCGTAGCTCCGATTGCAATCACCAGCGAGGCGATCGTCAGCCCCACATGGAATGCATGATCTACGGGAATCTGGAAACCCAGCATCGCGACGAAATGGGTCGTCCAGATCGCTGCGCCCCCCGCCATGCCGGACAGCACGATCCAGGAGAGGCGCCGACCGGACGGGATACGCCCGGCACGATCGAAAAGGCGCACTGTCATCACCGAGGTCATGACACATACGATCGCCGCCGCAATGACGAAGGTATAGTCGTGTTCGTACGCCAGGCACGAAATAACTCTCAGCATAGGACGCCCCACTATCTGGTGTGCCAGTCAAGGCTAACCTACATGTGGAAACAAACCCTAAAATCCTTCTGGCCAATTTCATTGGCTCGCGCAGGGCCTTGCAGCGCCTCCACCATCGAGATTGCCGTGCGACCGCAGGCGACATTGAGCCGCCCGCGTGACACGGTGTGACTACAACTGGCGGACGACGATCTCTTCTTCTCCGGCGACGGCAAGGGGATTGCGCAGCGGCAGACCGAAACCGTCCGCGCCGATCTCGAACACGTCACCCTCCTGCGTGCGGATGCCGTCACCGAAGGACAGCGTGGCGGTGCCGAACATGTGGACGTGGATGTCGCCGGGCGCGCGGAACAGCCCGTACTTGAAGTGGTGGTATTCGAGGTTGGCGAAGGTGTGCGACATGTTCGCCTCGCCCGAGACGAAGGGCTTTTCCCACAAAACTTCGCCGGCACGGATGATGCGCGAGAAGCCACGGATATCGTCGGGGGCCGCACCGACCCGGATTTCAGGTCCGAAGCTTGCCTGCCGCAGCTTCGAATGGGCAAGGTAGAGATAGTTGATGCGTTCCGTCACGTGATCGGAAAACTCGTTCGACACGGCAAAACCGATGCGGAAGGGCGAACCGTCTGCGGCGATGACATAGATGCCCGCCATTTCCGGCTCCTCACCACCATCGAGCGCAAAGGATGGCGAGGTGAGCGCGGCGCCCGGCGCGACGGCTTGCGTGCCGTTGCCCTTGTAGAACCATTCGGGCTGCACGCCCTTTTCGCCGGCCTTCGGCTTGCCGTTCTCAAGGCCCATGCGGAACATCTTCATCGAGTCCGTCAAAGTCTCTTCGGCGGCTTCCGTCGTCTTCTTGTGCATGGAATCGCGTGTTGCGGCCGAGCCGAGATGAGTGAGGCCCGTGCCGGTCAAATGCAGGTGCGCGGCATCCGGGTGAGTGATCGGGGACAGAAGACGACCGGCCGCATAGGCCTCTTCCAGATCGACCTCGTCTCCGAGACCCCTGGCGTCGATAACGGCCTTCAGGGAGCGGCCGCTATCGGCAGCTTCAAGCGCGAGCGCATGGACGCTGGACGCGCCCTGTACAACACGACCCTTGCCGCCGTCCTCGCGGCAGACGACCGAGATGGTGCTGTCGGAATTCCTCACCTGGGACAAAAGCATCGCCAAACCTTCCTTCATATGAAACCCTGCCGGCAAGGCGTTCTGGTGCCTTCACGCGCATCGCAAACCAGCTGATGGCACCTAACACGTCGGAATATTGCCTGCAATAGTCATTATTTTGAGCCACTCAGATGATGAAGCTGGTGGCGTCAGGCCGGCAGGTTCTGCGCACCGTTTCCGCCCGCTCGACCACCTTGGGCTGCGAGGCACGGATATGGCTGCGCATGGCCAGCACCAGTCCTTCCCGATCCCGCCGCCGCATCATGCGGAAAACAGCGATATGCTCGGCCAGGAAAGGCTCGTATTCCGGCATTTCCATCTGGATGCCGAGCACATGCTTGTTGAGGGTGAGGACGCAATGGGTGCGCTGCAGGACCTTGAGCAACTCCTTGTTCGGGCACGGCTCGATGCTGCGCACGTGAAGATCGAGTTCCAGATCGTACATTTCGGCGGCCGATACGTTCGGATAGGCCGCAAGCGACTGGGAAAGCCGCGACAGCATCCGATCGATCCACTCGTCGGAAAGAGCGTCCATCGCGTGGGCCAGCGCCGCCGGCTCGATATATTCGCGCATTTCGTAGAGGTCGGCTATGCGCTGCTCACCCAAGGGAACGATCGCCCAGCGGAAGCTCTCGTCCTTCTCGATGATGCCAAGGGATTCGAGCTTGAGCAGCACGTCGCGCGCGACGGTCCTGCCGACGCCGTAATGCCTTGCCAGTTCGATCTCGCTGATGCGGAACCGGCCGAAAAAAGAGCGATTGACGACCACCCGCTCGACATCCTCGTACAAGGCCTGCCAGGCGAACATCGGCCGGTCCTGCGCCTGGCTGAGATGGCCGAGGCTTTCGGCAAGATCCACCCGCCGCGCCGGCGTTCCGGCAGGCCCGACGACAAATCCCCTACCCTCGAAGCGGCTGATCAGGCCGTCTTCGGCGAGAAGCTGAAGCGCTTGACGAACCGGCGCACGGCTGCTTCCCAAAATCTCGGCCAACGGGCCTTCGGTCAGGACAATGCCCGCAGGAACGCGGCCTTGCGAAATGTCGCTCTTCAACCGCTCATGCAGTTCCTCGTAGAGAGATCGCTTTCTCGAAGCGATTGAAGGCTCAAGAATGCCGTCCGTCATTGTCGCAAGAATCCCGTTCGCTCGCCGCCGCACAAGCCTAGAAAATAATGCATATTGCGCGCAATATCTATTTCCTGACAGAAGCCGGCGCATCCTGACGCCGCCTCTTTGAGATCAGTCGTAGAGATGCTGGTGGAGATCGCGCAGCAGGTTCTTCTGCACCTTGCCCATCGTGTTGCGCGGCAGTTCGTCGACGATGAGAATCCGCTTGGGCAATTTGTAGCGCGCGAGCCGTTCGCCCAGCATGGCGAGCATATCCTTCTCGACGAGCGACGCACCGGGCTTTACGACAACCGCAGCCGTCACGCCCTCGCCGAAATCCCTGTGCGGAACACCGAAGACAGCGCTCTCGAAAACGCCGTCTATCTGGTCAAGCTCGGTCTCGACTTCCTTCGGGTAGATGTTGTAGCCGCCGGAAATCACCAGATCTTTCCCGCGCCCGACGATGTGGACATAGCCCCGCTCGTCGATGATGCCGAGATCACCGGTGATGAAGAAGCCGTCGTCGCGGAATTCAGCCTTGGTCTTTTCCGGCATGTTCCAGTAGCCCTGAAACACGTTCGGCCCCTTGACCTCCAGCATCCCCGTTTCCCCGGCCGGCAACGCGTCGCCGGTCGCCATGTCCACGACACGAACGACAACGCCCGGCAAGGCAGGCCCGACCGTGCCGGCGATCCTGTCTCCGTCGTAGGGGTTGGAAGTGTTCATGTTGGTTTCCGTCATGCCGTAGCGTTCCAGGATGGCATGCCCCGTCTTTTCCCGGAACGTGCGGTGGGTCTCGCTCAGAAGCGGTGCGGAGCCGGAGATGAACAGCCGCATGGCCGCCGTGCTCTCACGGTTCACCCGCGCGTCCTCGCACAGGCGGACATAGAATGTCGGCACGCCCATCAGCACCGTTGCCCGCGGCAGAAGCGCAACGATCCGCTCGAGGTCGAACTTCGGCAACAGGAACATCGACGCGCCGGAAATCAGCGTGACATTGCTGGCGACGAACAGGCCATGGGTGTGGAAGATCGGCAGCGCGTGGATGAGGCGATCGGCAGCGGTAAAGCGCCAGCTGTCCTTCAGCGTCCGCGCGTTTGACAGCAGATTGTCATGGCTGAGCATGGCGCCCTTGGAGCGCCCGGTGGTGCCGGAGGTATAGAGGATGGCGGCAAGATCGGCCGGTCCGCGGTCGACATCGCTGAACGTATTGCCGGCCTCCTGCGCGCGCGCCATCAGCGTGCCGCCGCCCGTATCGTCCAGGGTTTCGAGCACCGCGCCGCAGGCGCTGACGACGGCTGCAAGCTTGTCCGCATCCTTTGGCGTCGCAACGACCAGCGCAGGCCTTGCATCGCCGAAGAAATAGTCGAGCTCGGCGACCGTATAGCCGGTGTTGAGCGGCAGGTAGACCGCACCGCAGCGCAGGCACGCCAGATAGAGCACCAGCGCCTCGGCGCTCTTTTCCACCTGCACCGCAACACGGTCACCCGGCGTCACGCCACGTTCGACCAGCACATTGGCAAGGCGCGCCGACAAACCCAGCGCATCCGCAAAGGTCCACACGCCCCCTTCCGGCGTTTCGATGAAAACGGCTTGCGGTGCGGTGATCGCATTGGCGAAGGCGTCGAACAGATGATTGGGCATGCGTTTCCCCGGGATTTGCAGGTTCTGGCTGGTCTGCACGGAAGGCCATTTGCGGACATCCGGCGAAGCGCCGACGCTCGCCGAACATGGCCTCATCGTCAAGGCCATCCTGAAGGGCATTGCCATACAGCAGGACCGTCAGTAACCACTTGGTCACATTGTTCCCGGCAAATAGTCCCTCATCGGTAAAATCAATTGGACGCCTGGCCTGTTTGCTTTCTATAGCGGATGACCGCACCGAAAGGGTGCGAAATCTGATGCAAACTCAATCACAGCGATACATCGTGACAGCATAATGACAGACATTCCCGTAATCGAGACCGAACGCCTTCTCCTGCGTGATTTCCGGCCTGACGACCTCGGCGCGATGACGGCGATGTGGGCCATGCCCGAGGTCGTGCGCTTCATCGGCGGCACGCCGCTCTCTCGCGAACAGTCCTGGCAGCGCCTCGTGCGCCAGATAGGCATGTGGCGCATCATGGGCTTCGGCTTCTGGGCGATCATCGAGAAGAGCAGCGGCGCGCTTATCGGCGAAGGCGGCTTTCACGAGATGCGCCGCACCCTGACCCCGAGCATAGAAAACACGATGGAGGCCGGCTGGGGCCTGATCCCCGAGGCGCAGGGGCGCGGCTATGCCAGCGAAGCGCTGAGCGCCATGCTCGGCTGGGCCAAGGCGACCCATCCTGGCCACCCCATCACCTGCATCATCGACGAAGACAACGAGGCGTCCCTCAACTTCGCCCGCAAGCACGGCTTCGAGGAATTCGCAAGGACGCAATATGCTGGCTCGGAGGTCAAGGTACTGAAGAAGAAGGCCTGACTGGGCCGCCGTCAGCCCAGGAGGCCCTCCACCGCAGCGGCGACGGCAAGGACGCGCGCGTCGCTGTTCTTCGGCCCCGACAGAAGGAGCCCGACGGGCATGCCCGCCGCTCCCGTGCCGCAGGGCAGCGAGACGCCGCACCAGTCGAGGAAATTGCCGACCAGCGTGTTGCGCAATGTCTTGCCGTTCGTCTGGAAGAACAGGTCCTCGTCGTCGATCAGCGGCTGGACCAGCGGCGCGACAAGGGGAAGCGTCGGGCTGAGCAGGATGTCGTTCGGTCCGAGCTGCGCCTCGAAGGAAGCCGTCAGCGCCTCGCGGACGGCCAGCGTTTCAAGATAGCCCGAGAGCGTGATCTTCTCGCCGAGCAGCGTGCGCTTGACGACGCGGGGATCGATCTCGGCCGCCGCCGGGCCGGTGATGCGCTCGCGGTGAAGCACGAAAGCCTCGGCGGTGACCAGCGCGCCGTGCTTTGCCATCACGTCGAAGATCGCGGAAAATTCCGGGAACGCCTGCCGACGGATGCGTGCGCCCGCCTTCGCCAGTTGTTCGACGGCCATCTCGAACGCGGCGACGACTTCGGGCTCGGCCCCGTCGAAGAACACGGTCTCGGGAACAACGAAGGAAAGGTCGGTCGGGCTCGGGCGTAAAAGCGCCTCGGCGGCCGTCAGCCCGCGCATGGCGGCATCGATCCAGACCGCGTCCTGCACGGTGCGGCAGAGCGGACCGAGGGAATCGAGGCTCCTTGCCAGCGGGAAGACGCCCTCCATGGAATAGCGCCCGCGCGTCGCCTTGTAGCCGACGATGCCGTTGAAGGCGGCGGGAATGCGCACCGAGCCACCGGTATCCGTGCCGATGGAAACAGGCACAAGACCTGCTGCGACCGCAACCCCAGAGCCGGACGAGGAGCCGCCCGGAATGCGGTGCTCGCCGGCGGGCGAAGCCGGGTTGCGCGGCGTGCCGTAATGCGGATTGATACCAAGGCCGGAAAAGGCGAATTCGCTCATGTTCACCCGTCCGACGCTGACCATGCCGGCGCCGGAAAGCGCCCGCACCACCGCCGCATCGCGGCTTGCCGGCGCGCTGTCCTTGAGCACGGTGGAGCCAGCGGTCGTCGGCAGGCCTTCGATATCGAAAAGGTCCTTCCAGGCAACCGGCACGCCATCCAGCATGCCGAGCGAGCGGCCTTCACGAAGCCGGCGGCTGGCGGCCTGCGCTTCCGCCATCGCCCGGTCTTTCAGGAGGCAGGTGAAGATGGCCGCGTCCGGATGCGCCTCAATGGCGGACAGGGTTTCTTCCGCCAGCGCGACGGGATCGAGCGCGCCGGATTGCAGGAGCACGGAAAGCCGGGCGATAGAGCGCGGTTCTGTCGTCATCGTCAAGTATCCTTTTCTGCTCGTGCGACGCAGTGCATCCAGCGATGGCAAGACCCGCCACCGGCGACGGCCTTCCCGGCCAGCGCGGAGGCATTGAAGGACCGTTTCAACAGGTTCGGATCGGGACCGTCAACAGGAAAGAAGCACGGCCGGTCGCTGCGTATCATATCCGGCAAAGGGCATATGCCCTCATCCAAAAAGCCGCGTCAAAGTCCGCACGGAACGGCCCTAGGATGCGAAAGGGCGGAGCAACGCCCGGCAGGGGGCCAGAATGCAGATCGTCAACATCATGCAATGCACGGAACTCGGCGGCATGGAGCAATCCGCCTTCCGTTTGATGCGCGGTCTCCAGAGCCGGGGACATCAATGCAGCGTCGTCTCCCTGACACCGCTCGGCAAGCTCGGCCCCTATCTGGAAGAGGCGGGCATACAGGCGATCGGCCTTGCCTATAGGGGCAAGCTCGGTTGGCGCAGCTTTCCCGAACTGCGGCGCACCTTGAAAAGCCAGAATGCGGATGCCCTCATCATGACGGGGAGCAATCTTCTCGCCATGTTCGCGCTCGGGCGTCTTGCGGCGGGGCGGCGATTGCTGGCCATGCATTTCCATCACGGCGTCCGGCCGGCTTGGCAATGGCACCTGTTCTACCGCATCGCGTCTTCCCGCTTCGACGCCATCAGCTACCCCTCCGATTTCCTGCGCACGGAGGCCGTGGACATCGCTCCCTTCGCCTCCTCGATGTACCACACCATCCGCAACCCCTTTGCAGCGCCGGACATGCCGCAAGAAACCGAGAGACAAAGGGCACGGGCGAGCCTCGGCCTACCCCGCAATCTGCCCCTCGTCGGCAATGCCGGCTGGCTGATCCCGCGCAAGCGTTTCGATGTCTTCCTCAACGTTGCGGCAAGCGTCTCCAAGGTCATGCCCGCCGCCCGGTTCGTGATCGCCGGAACCGGTCCGGAAGAAGATCGGCTGAAGGCCCTCGCGCAGGAATTGGGTATAGCCGACAAGGTAATCTGGCTCGGCTGGGTGGAGGACATGAAGAGCTTCTACATGAGCCTCGACACCCTCCTGTTCAATTCGGATTGGGATGCGTGGGGCAACACGGCCGTGGAGGCCATGGCTTTCGGGGTGCCCGTCGTCGCCTCGGTGCTGAACGGCGGCCTGAGGGAAATCATCAGCCTTCCGGCCTACGGCACGCTCCTCGACGTCCATGATGTCAAACGCCTTGCCAGCGGCGTGCTCGCCCAGCTTCGAGGGGGAGACGGCAACACGGGTGCGGACGGCCGCAAGCGCTCTGTCGGCATGAGCGATCAGTCGCGTATCGTGGGTGAAGTCGAGAGCCTGCTCAGGCTTGCGGCCTGACGGCGCCCAGCCTGCGTGCCGGGCGTGCGGATCCGCGCGAACAGCAGGCACGGCAGCATGAACATCGTGATGTGCAGCCAGGCGATGACGATTTCGTTCGTGAAATGCGTCACCACAAGCATGGCTGGCATCGCGGACAGCATGTAGAGCAATTGCATGGCCGTGTTGCCCTGCATCGCGCATCCGTAGATGCCCGCGAGCACTGCCGCCACCAGGGCAAATTTCAGGCAGCCGAAATACGAGAACGATCCGAACGCATCCATCATGCCCATCGGCGTCGAACCGGCGGACGGCTCATAATCGAGCGAATAGTGCAAGGGCGTACTTATATACAGGGATTCCTTGAGCCCGGATCCGAAAATCTGGGCGGGGAAATAGGAATGGACCAGCGTGTTCCAATGGGTTGCGCCGAAATCATAGGCGTTGTTTTCCGACACGTAGGACATGGAGAAGGCGAGGTTGCGGAACTCGGGGCCGCCCTCCTCGATGAGCTTGCGCCAGTTTTCCGCGGGATTGATCTCAAGGACTGCCTGCCAATCCGGTTCGCCGCCGCCATAATAGGTGGCCGCACGGTATTCCCCCGCGGAAAGCAAACCGGCAACGGTAAAAACCAGGCTCAGGGCGACGACGGAACGAGGGACAGCGCGACGGCGCTGAAACCACAAGGCAAGGGCGACCATCAGGGCCAATTCCGCCGCATCGCCGCGGCGTCCGGCGATGACGATCCGGTCGAAATAAAAGATGCCGTCGAACAGAATGATCCAGAGCGCCGCCAGCGACGGACGGCGCGCAAAACAAAGAAGCGCGATTGCGAGCCCATAGGTCAGCAATTTGGCGAAGAAGAGATAGGCGACCGCGGTGCCCGTCAGAAAGCCCCGCAAGCGTTCCTCATCGGCAAGCTGGCCAAACTTGTGAAAGAAATAGGCGCCCACGAGCGACAGAGCACCGGAATAGATCAGCAGCCTCTTTTCGCTGAATGCGGTATCCCAGCCGATTCGAGAATGCCGGCCAAGCTCCCAGCCGACCGCGCACATCACAAGGCACAACCAGGAGAAGAATACGGCGCGCGTCATTGCACCGTCCTGCGGCATGAAGCGGTCGTTGATGAGCCCGGGAATCTGCGGCAGAACGAATGTGAGAAACATTGCCGCGGCGAGGAACGGAAAGCCATAAAATCCGCCGCGCTTCCACAGCCCGCTGCCGAGAAGGGCAATGGACGTCAGCAAGAGAAGCACTGTGCCGATCCATACCATGGCAGACCTCTGGCCGTTGGTATCGGCATGATTGCCGCGTAGCGCCGGCCGGGGCAACACGGCCGTTAGGCGTAGTGACTGGCCGATCGACGGCCAGCGCTATCGCCAGCGTTGCGAAACGTCGCCGCGCCCGGCGGGGCGGCGCTTCCTTTGCGGTTGCGAAGAAGATCGAGGGAGAACTACGCGGCCTTGACCACCGCATTTTCCGCGCGACGCTCGACATGGGCGATCAGGTCTTCGATGGTGACGAGCGGTAGCTGGTGCAGCTCGGCGAAGGCGATCAGTTCGGGCAGCCGGGCCATCGTGCCGTCGTCATTGGCGACCTCGCAGATGACGCCCGACGCAACCATCCCGGCAAGGCGGGCGAGGTCGACGGCGGCTTCCGTGTGGCCGGGGCGCCCGCGCACGCCCTGCGGATGGGCCCGCAGCGGGAAGATATGGCCTGGACGCGCGAAGTCTTCGGGTGCCGCCGCGGGATCCATCAGCGCCAGAACGGTCGCTGCGCGATCAGCGGCGGAAATGCCCGTTGTCGTGCCGGGCAGGTAGTCCACGGAAACGGTGAAGGCCGTCTTGTGATATTCGGTGTTCTGCGGAACCATCAGGGAGATGTCGAGCGCATCGAGCCGCTCGCCCTCCATCGCCACGCAGATGAGGCCGCGGGCATGTTTCATCATGAAGGCGATCGCCTCCGGCGTCACCGCTTCGGACGCGACGATGACGTCGCCTTCGTTTTCGCGGTTTTCATCATCGACGACCACGATCATGCCACCACGAGCGAGCGCCGCGACTGCGTCTTCAATTTTCGAGAGTGCCATTTCATTGCCTTTCAAGGGTTGCCGCTATCGGCGTTTCATCCCTTGGGCGAACAGACCCGCACCCCGCTCCCGAAAGAGCGGTTCTGCAGACATGTCCTCTTCCATCCGGACTCTAACCGTCGGCTCCGGCATCGCACCGGATCTGCTGACCTTCCATTCTCATGGAAGCGCTCGCGGGCTCCCGGATTGCTCCGGATACCGCCGGTGGGGAATTTCGCCCCGCCCTGAGAACAGGCCTAGATAAGTAATTCCCACGGCATAATGCAAGAGGCCGGTTCGTTGATAGTCGTGAGCGCGTCCCGCGAGCCTCTTCCCGGTACGCATTGAGGTGCTACAAGGCATGTCAAACTGGTCCCGCTCGTCCGGGACGATCATGCGTCGAGAAGCGGGAATGGAATCGATGACCTTGGATATCAGGCTGCCGGAGAGTGACCTCATGGCTCTGGCGAACGATTTTCTTGTGGCGCAAGGGCTGAATGCACCACAAGCCCGGTCACTGGCCGCAATCCTCGTCGCCGCGCAGCGCGATGGCAGCTGGTCGCATGGGCTGCAACGGCTGCCGGGGACGCGGGACACGATGGCGCATCCGCAGTTCAACAAGCAGGCCGATCCGCAGCCCGAAAGCGTCTCTCCGGCTGCGGTGCGGGTCGATGCCAGGTTCGGCTTTTCATGCCTTGCCGCCGAGAGGGGCATCGCCGTCCTGATCGAGAAGACCAAAGCCCTCGGCATTGGCCTGCTTGCCGTCAACAACGGCTTCCATTCAACTGCGCTGTGGCCGCTTGTCGAACGCATTGCCGATTCTGGCCTCGTCGGTCTTTCCATGAACCCGACCCATGCCTGGGTCGCTCCAACGGGTGGCACAAAGGGTCTGCTGGGCACCAATCCCCTCGCCTTCGCCTGGCCGCGCAAGAACAATCCGCCTTATGTGTTCGATTTTGCCACCTCGGCGGCCTCCCGCGCCGACATCGCCATGCGCCGCAACAATGGCCAGGATATCCCAGATCACTGGGGATTGAACGCGAAGGGCGAGCGAACGACCAATCCGGCTGAAGTGCTCGCCGGTGCCATGCTTCCGTTTGGCGGGCACAAGGGCTCGGCGATCGCAACGATGATTGAACTGATGGCCGGCCCCCTCATTGCAGACCGCACCAGCCGGCAATCGCAGGTCTTCGATGAGGGCGTCAGCGCGGCTCCGTGCCATGGCGAACTGCTGCTGGCCTTCTCCCCCGATATTCTGGGAGGAGCGGATGCCTTTGCCGACGCAGAGACGGTTTTTGCCGGATTTTCTGAACAGGGCGCACGCCTGCCCGGTGATCGGCGCTACCAGAACCGGATGAAAAGCGCTGTCGAAGGCATTTCGATATCCCGTGAACTGCTGGACCGCATCCGTGCGCTAATGGGGTAAGACGACGCCTGTTCATTGCGCCTCTGCGCCGGCGGCGAGAATCACCCTCTTTACGTGCATTTCCGGCACAGATCCGCCGCGAGCGCGCAAACAACACCGGCCTAATCACGCCGGTGGACACTCCTTGCTTCCCGCAGGCATGCCGGCGCCAGGTGCCGCATCGGCGCGGCCGTAAGAGACCAGCATATCACATTGATATTATTTTATTTTGCATTCAATCCTCGCGTAACCGTTTAAAACAAAATGCAATCATCAAGAGAATATTCTTGCATGTACCCTTTATAGGTTAACTAATTTCCTATCTTCGACTTAACTCCCTCGGTAGCATATGCTATATAAATTCAACCGGAGGTGATATCTCAATGGTCGAATCCGATAGAGACGCGAAGTACGGAAGCTCTGCGAGTAATACACCCTATGGTAGAGAATTATTGACGCCGCCTGCCCTTTGCCCGGCTTCGGATATGGAGGCTGCGCTGGAGGGAGCGGCAACGGTGAGCGCAAGGGAACTACCGCCGGTCCCCCGGGCTTTGGTCGGCGGGCTCGCCATTGCGGCAATCGACCGTCAGGCAGCCACAGCGCTGATGATCGCGGCGGCGCGGCGGCGTGGCAAACGCCCCTTCTACTTTACCTCCGCCAATGGCGAGGTCATCGCCCGGGCTCATTCGAGCAGCCACATTGCCGGGCTTTTCTCCGAGGCTGACCAGATCCTGGCGGACGGACAGCCGCTGGTCTTCGCCTCGCACTGGCTGTGCCGCCACAGGCTTCCCGAACGGGTCGCCACGACCGATCTCTTTCACGACGTGGCAAGACGGGCGGAGCGGGAGGGGATCAGCTTCTACCTTCTGGGCGCAGGCGAGGTGAGGTTTCCCGGCCTTGGCGGGTTCGGCCCCTTTGGCATATTTCGGCCCGACCCCCGCAAAATAGCGTCCGACGAGACCCGGCACCGGCGCACAGGCATCCACGATGCCGAACAACCTTCCGCTTCGCAGCAAATGACGCCCGAGCGCGCCGGCGCAGCGGCCGAGATCCTAATGCGACCGGCAATAGATGACCTGGCTGCATGGCACGAGCCCGCGCAGCACGCGCCGCTGCTTGAAGACGAAGGGATGGACCGCCCCTTCTTCAAGGCAGATCAGGGCATCGCAGCCAAGCGCGGCATGTTCCAGGAGAATGAAGCGCTCGCTTTGCGTCAGCCCCTCCAGTTCGGGAAGGTCCGGCCTTGCCGCCAGCACCCGTGCGCCCTGTCGCGCCGGGCTGAGGATCGGCATGAAGGCGTGCTGGCCGTCGGCAAACCGCTTGAACCGCAAGGCTTCCGTCACTTTCAAGGTCACGGGTGCTGGCGTGATGCTGAGATAGGTCACGTCGCGGCGGCGCATCGCCGTCATGACGAGCTTGCCGGCATAGGCGCGAAAATCCTCGTCGACCGCCCAGCTCGACAGGTTGCATCGGATGGGCGTTCCCGCCTCGCCCGAATGGCGGAAGAACAGCGTCAGCATGACGCCGACAATGTGTTCCCTGTTTTCCAGCGCATAGCCGTAGCGCGGCAGGTCGTCCACCAGCGGCCGCCCGGCCATGCGCGCCAGCGCGTCCCGCCAGTGTTGGCGTGGGCGATCTGGAAAGCCTCTTTCAAGACATTCGACAACTCCGGCAAGATCCGCTTCCCCGATCGGGCGACAGACAAGACCTTCCGGAAGCGCTCCCAGGATGCTCATGGTCGCTCCATATTAAATGAAATCTCAGGTTGTATTTATTCATGCTGCCACTTTCTCTACAGCTCGCAACCGATTTTCCTCGCTGCGCGTCACCGGCAGACGCGCAGAAATGGGGTGTGGAATGCACGAAAGCGCAACGAATGCGACGGGGCCTACGGCGAAAGGTCCTGGCATAGGCCGATTGCACGAGGGCGAGCATGCCGACTCTGTCTTGACCGGGCCTGCCAATGCGCGCAATGCCAATCGGCATGACGCGCGGGCCGAGCGGCAACGTCGCTGGCAGGGAGGCAGACTTGACCGACATCACCATCATCGGCGGCGGCATCGTCGGCATAGCGACGGCCTATGAGCTACTGCGCCGCTTTCCGGGCATTTCGCTCGAAGTACTCGAAAAGGAAAGCCAGCTCGCCCTGCACCAGACCGGTCGCAACAGCGGTGTCATCCATGCGGGCATCTACTATGCGCCGGGCAGCCTCAAGGCGGATTTCTGCCGTCGCGGGCTCGAGGCCACACTCCGCTTTTCGGCCGAGCACGGTATCGCCTATGAACAGCCGGGCAAGCTTCTGGTCGCAACCTCGCCCGTCGAAATGGAGCGCCTTGCCGCGCTGGAGGGGCGGGCGCGGACGAATGGCCTTGCGGTGCGCCGCGTCGATGTGGCGGAACTGCGCGAAATCGAGCCGAATATCGTCGGCCTCGGCGCGCTGCTGAGCCCGACGACCGGCATTGCCGACTACGGCGCCATCGTGCGGCGCATGGCCGCGCTGGTCGATGAACTGGGCGGGCAAGTGACGTGCAAGGCGGAGGTGCGCAACATCGAGGAGCGGGCGAACGACGTTCGCATCACGCTTGCCGACGGCAGCATCCGCACGACGCGGCACCTCGTCGTCTGCGCCGGCGTCATGGCCGACCGGCTCGCCGCCATGTGCGGGCTCGGCGGCGACTTCGCCATCGTGCCGTTCAAGGGCGAGTATTTCCGCCTTGCCGCCCGGCACGACCATGTCGTGCGACACCTCATCTATCCGGTGCCCGACCCCGCCCTTCCCTTTCTCGGCATCCACCTCACCCGTATGATCGGCGGATATGTGACGGTAGGGCCGAATGCCGTGCTGTCTCTTTCACGCGAGGGCTATGGAAAACTTGCCGCAGACCTGCGGGATCTACGCGACATGGCGCGCTTTCCCGGTTTCTGGCGGACATTGCGGGCCAATCTTTCTTCCGGGCTCGGGGAGGCCGCCAATTCGGCGTTCCGTCACCATTACCTCAAGGCCTGCCAGCGCTATTGCCCGTCGCTCGAGCTGGAAGACCTGTTGCCGCATCCACCGGGTATTCGCGCGCAGGCAGTCCTGCGCGACGGCACGTTGCTGCACGATTTCCTGATCCGCAATTCGGCCCGCACGATCCATATCTGCAATGCGCCCTCGCCCGCCGCGACCTCGGCAATCCCGATAGCCGGGCACATCAGCGACCGGGCGGCCGACGCCTTCGGTCTGAAGCCAGAAGGTGCGCTGTCTCGTTAACCTTTTGTTAACCATCCTCTCCCACCCTGCCCCTGGGGCACCATGATGTGGAAGAGAGAAGAGACCCATGAGGCTCATCACGGTACCGGACAAGATCGTGCGCAACAATCATCACACGTTGCTCGTCATGCGTGACGGCAGCACCTGCCAGGTGGTCTGCGTGGTGAACGACGGCGCGATCGGCGATGTCTCGTCCAAGCTCGGCCTGATCGAGACGATCGCCAGCCGCAAGCTCGACGGCGGCGAACTCGCCTTCGACGGCCGCGTCTGGATCACGCCGGCCGACATGCCGGCAGCAATGCACACGCGCCGCCATTGAGACAGAGAGGCTTCGGCCTCGTTCAACCGGGCGGCCCGCCAGCCCTCGCGATCATGCGACGATGGCGGCCAGCACGCTGACGCAGTCGCCGGGTTTGACGAGGCCCGGGAAATGCCGGGCGGCAAGGATGCCGTCCATCCTGGCCTTCACCTCCAGCGGCGCCGCGCCCGTGCGCCCCAGCGGATAGATGCGGGCAACGACCTCACCGCTCTTCACCGCATCGCCGAGGTCGAACAGCGGCTCGATCAGCCCGCCATCCTCGGCGAAGGAGAAGCAGTTGCCATCCGGCATATCGAGCCAGATGGTCTTCGCCGCCGCGACCGCGCCTTTGAGGATACCCGCCGCCTTCAGCACGTTCGCAACGCCCGTCCTGGCGATGCCCGCGCTCTTTGCCGTCGCCGTGCCGCCACCGCCCAGTTCGGTGGTGATGAAGATCTTGCCCATTTCCTCGGCCGCCGTGTCGTACATGCCGACTGCATCGATCTCCAGCATCTTCATCGACCAGGGCGCGCCGAAGGCGCTGACGAGATCGAAGGCCCTCGCCTCCTGCGCCTTGTCGGGCAGGATGTGCGCGGCGCAGAAGGGCAGGAAATCCAGCGTCTTGCCGCCCGAATGAAAGTCGAGAACGATATCGGCAAGCGGCAGCAGTGTGCGCTGGAAATAGTCGGCGATCTTGGGCGTGACCGTGCCATCCGGTGCGCCCGGAAAGCTGCGGTTCATGTTGCCCCTGTCGATCGGCGAGGTGCGCGTGCCGGCAAGGAAGGCCGGGTAATTCATCGCCGGCACGATGATGACGCGGCCGGAAACATCCTCCGCCTTCAGCGTGCGCGCGAGATCGAACAGTGCGATCGGCCCCTCATATTCGTCACCATGGTTGCCGCCGGTGAGAAGGGCCGTCGGCCCCTCCCCGTTCTTGACCACCGTCACCGGGATCATCACCGAGCCCCAGGCGGAATCGTCGCGGCTATAGGGCAGGCGCAGGAAGCCGTGCTGCACGCCTTCGGCCGAAAAATCGACCGTGGGGGTGATCGGCGACGGGCGCAGGGTGCGTTCCGTCATGGCTCAATCCTTCACGAGAAGCTTGCGCGGCACGTCAGCCAGGCATTCAACGCCGGTTTCCGTGATCAGGATGCTTTCCGTCGTCTCGAAGCCCATGTCCTCCAGCCAGAGGCCAGTCATGAAGTGGAAGGTCATGCCGGGCTTCAGCTCACTCCTGTCGCCGGGACGGAGGCTCATGGTGCGCTCGCCCCAGTCCGGCGGATAGGAGACGCCGATGCCGTAGCCGGTGCGGTTGTCCTTGACGATGCCGTACTTCTTGAGCACCGCGAAGAAGGCGTTGGCGATGTCCTCGCAGGTGTTGCCGGGTTTGGCGACCGCAAGCCCCGCCTCCATGCCTTCGAGCGTCGCCTTCTCCGCATCGAGGAAGGCCTGCGTCGGCTTGCCGAGGAAGACGGTGCGTGACAGCGGCACGTGGTAGCGGTGGTAGCAGCCGGCGATCTCGAAGAACGTGCCTTCACCCGATTTCATCGGCCGGTCGTCCCAGGTGAGATGCGGTGCGGACGCCTCGACGCCGGACGGCAGCAGAGGCACGATCGCCGGATAATCGCCGCCGATGCCTTCCACACCGCGCGTGCCGGCATCGTAGATTTCCGCCACGAGATCGCATTTGCGCATGCCGACCTCGATCTTGTCGAAGATGCGCTGGTGCATCTTTTCTACGATGCGCGCCGCGTTGCGCATGTACCTGATTTCCGTCTCGCTCTTGACCGCGCGCTGCCAGTTGACGAGCGCGGTGGCATCGACGAAGCGGGCATTCGGCAGGTGCTTCGTGAGCGAGGCGAAGGCGGCCGCGGAGAACCAGTAATTGTCCATCTCGACGCCGATCGTGAGCTTGTCGAGGCCGCGCTCGGCAAGCTTGGCCGAGAGATAGTCCATCGGGTGACGCTCGGTGGATTGAACGTAATGATCGGGATAGCCGATGATGTTCTCATGCTTCAGATAGGCGGTGAACTTGGCACCGTTGGCGTCCTGCCCGCGGCCGTACCAGATCGGCTCGCCCGTCGGCGGCACGACGACGCACTGGTGCACGTAGAACGACCAGCCGTCATAGCCCGTCAGCCAGTTCATGTTCGACGGATCGCTGCAGATCAGCACGTCGATGCCCTTGGCTTCCATGGCTTTGCGCGTCTTCTCAAGGCGCGCTTCATACTCCGGAAGTGAGAACTTCAGGTTCGCTTGTTTCATTCTATTTTCCTCTATACCCGGCGAGAAGCCGGTCTCAACTCTCGAAGGTCGTGCCGGCATCCGTTGCGGCCGCGCGGGCGGCGGCAAGGGTTGCGATGGCCGTATCCTGGATGCCCGTGCCGGTGAGATCCGCCACGGTGATCTGCTCGGGGCCGGTGCGGCCCGGTTTGCGCCCGGCGATGATCTCGCCGAGCTCTGGAAAGCCTGTTCCCTCCGTCACGAGGCCGGCCGCAATCGCATGGTGCAGCTCGCCGAGCAGGCGCGTCTGCCGGAGGCTGTCGGCGACATAGAGCCCGGCGCCGGTGATGATAGCGGGCTCGATCTCGTTCTTGTGCTCGGCATCCGAGCCCATCGCGGTGACATGCTGGCCGGGCCGGAGCCATTCGGCCTTGAGGATCGGCGTTTCGGAAGGCGTGGTGGTGACGATGATGTCGGCGCCATCGACCGCCGCACGGCCATCCGCCTCCGCGCGAACGGCAAAGCCGAGCTTCTCCGTCAGCTCCTCGGCCGCCGCTTCAGCCTTCGCGACATCGCGCGCCCAGATACGGGCCTCGCGGATGGGGCGCACGAGGCTCAGGGCTTCAAGCTGCAACTTCGCCTGCATGCCCGCGCCGAAAATAGCGGCGACGGAAGCATCCGGCCACGACAGGTGCCGGGCCGCAACCGCTCCGGCGGCGGCCGTGCGCACGTCCGTCAGGTAGCCGTTGTCGAGCAGCACGGCCTGCACGAGGCCGGTCTTCGTCGAGAACAGCACCATCAGGCCGTTGGTGCTCGGCAGGCCGATCTTCGGATTGTCGAAGAAGCCGGGGCTGATCTTGATAGCAAAACCGTCGAGGCCGGGCACATAGGCGGTCTTCACATCCACCTCGCCCCGCTGCTCGGGCATGTCGACCCGCAGGATCGGCGGCATGGCGACCGCCTTGGTGGCAAGCGCATGGAAGGCATCCTCCACGCAGGAGATCGCCTCGAGGTCGAGCGGCACGATGCGCCGCAGTTCCGCCTCGGTGAGGATTTTCATCTTCGTCATGCCGCGTCCTCCGCAAACGGATCGGTCTCGCCATTGATGGCCCGCCGGTGCAGGCGCATGTCCACGTTGCGGCCGGACAGGATGACGGCGACGGGTCCTTCCAGCCGTCCGAGCCGGCCGGACAGCAGCGCCGCGATGCCGACCGCTCCCGCGCCTTCGATCACCTCACGCTCTTGCGTATAGGCATGGCGCATGCCGGCGGCGATCTCTTCCTCGGAAAGCAGGATCACATCGTCGAGCAGGGCGCGGCACATGGCGAAGGTCACGGCATTGGCGAGACCGATGCCGCCGCCAAGGGAATCGGCAAGGCTCGCCACTTCCTCCACCTGCACCGGCCGGCCAGCTTCGAGGCTCGCCATCATCGCCGCGCCGCGCTCCATGGTGAGGCCGATCACGCGGGCCTTCGGCAGGCGGCCCTTGACCGCCGCCGCAACGCCCGCCGCCAGCCCGCCGCCGGAGAGCGGCACGAGCACGGTCGCGACATCGGGCATAACATCGACAATCTCCAGCCCGAGCGTACCCTGCCCCGCCACGACGGCGGTGTTGTCGAAAGGCGGCACCATGACGAGGCCGTCCTCAGCGACCAGACGATCGGCCTCCAGCTGCGCTTCGTCCTGCGACCGGCCGACGATGCGGACCTTCGCGCCGAGCCGGCGGATTTCCGCCACCTTGTTTTCCGGCACCAGCCGCGACATGCAGATCGTCGCAAGCGATCCTTCTGCCTTGGCGGCATGGGCGAGCGCCCGGCCGTGATTGCCCGTCGATGCCGCCACAACGCCTCGCGCCCGCTCATCCGACGAGAGCGACAGCACCGCATTCGTCGCGCCGCGCAGCTTGAAGCTGCCGGTCGTCTGATGGTGTTCGAGCTTCAGGCCGACCGGCACGCCGCAGCGTTCGGTGAGCGACGGCGAGAGCGTGAAGGGCGTGCGCAGGACGCGCCCTTCGATGCGCCGGGCTGCCACTTCGATATCCGCTAATGTCACGGGAAGGGTTTCGTTCGCCATGACTTACAGACCCGGATAGACAAGCGTCATCAGCCGGCCGAGCTCAGGCCTTGCGGTCGCATCGCCGCAAAGGCGCAGGCAGGCCCAGGCGGTGGCGAGATTGCTGGTGACGACCGGCTTGCCGATGGCCGCCTCGATCTTAGCCGCGACGCCCGCCGCCCGCACCGCCGTGCAGGAGATGAAGAGCGCGTCAGAATCCGGCGCCATCGCTTCCTTCGCGAAGGCGACGATCTCGGACAGGGAAATGCGCGCCATGTCGCGGTCATCGGTGAGACCAAGGCAGGTGAAGCGGGCGATGTCGAAGCCGAGACCTTCGAAATAGTGGGCCATCGGCCTGCTGGTTTCGAGCGTATAGGGCGTCAGCACGGAAATGCGTCTTGCGCCGAGCGCCTTGAGGCCGGAAACCGCCGCGGCGGTCGGCGTCACGACGGCGGCCGTCGGCTTGGCGGCCTTCACCGCCGCCGTCACCTGCCCATTACCGATGACAACGGAGGCGGAGGTGCAGGAATACATGACGACGTCGAGCGGCTCGTCCGGCAGGATGAGCGCCGCGCCGGATGTCAGCGAGGGCTGCATGGCCCGCAGGTTCTCCGGCGTCACCGGATTGGCATAGGGGATGCGGGTCGCGTAGACGCCGATGCGGTCGCTTGCAACCATGCGCTGGAAGTCGACTTCCGTCGTATGGTCTGTCGCAAGGATGATGAGGCCGATGCGCTTTGCCAGCGGACGGTCGTCCAGCTTCGGAGCGCGGGAGGCAAGGGAAAGGTCGAGCGTCTTCATCAGCGTTCCTCCACGCGGGCGTAGCGTTCCTCCAGCCAGCGCAGGAAGACGACGGAGATCAGGCTCATGATCAGGAAGAACACCCCAACCAGCGTCATCGGCTCGATATAGCGGTAGCTGCTGTTGGCCACGATTTTGGCCTGGTTCATCAGTTCGAGCACCGTGATGGCAGAAAGCAGCGGCGTCTCCTTGAACATGGCGATGAGATAGTTGGCGAGCGCCGGAATCATCGGCGGGATCGCCTGCGGCAGGATCACATGGATCCAGGTCTGTCGGCCCGTGAGGTTCGTCGCCTTGGCCGCCTCCCACTGGCCGCGCGGCACGTTCTGGATGCCGGCGCGATAGACCTCAGCCGCATAGGTGCCGTAGTGCAGGCCGAGGCCGATGACACCGGCGAGCAGCGCCGGCAGGCGGATGCCGATATCCGGCAGCACGAAGAAGATGAAATAGAGCTGCACGAGCAGCGGCGTGCCGCGAATGAACTCGACGATGAAGCCCGTCACCCTGGCAATCGGCTTCGGCGCGGTCATGCGCAGGATCGCAAAGACGAGACCGACGACCGCCGCGACGGCGGCACCGAGCAAGGTGGCCAGAAGCGTGATCTTCAGGCCCTGCAGGAGGGTCGGCATGATTTCCCAGACGAAGTTCCAGTCCCATTCCATCGTCAGGTCCTCACACCGTCGAGGCCGCGGGTGACCCGGCGTTCCAGCCAGCGCATGCCGTAGGAGATGGCGAGCGCCATCAGGAAATAGAGCACGAGGATGACCGTGAAGGGGATCAGCGTGCTGCCGGTCTGGGCGCGCACGACCTGCGCCTGGAAGGTCATGTCGGTCAGCGAGATCAGCGAGACGACGGCGGTGCCCTTCAAAAGCTCGATCGCATTGTTGCCGAATGTCGGCAGCATCAGGGGCAACGCCTGCGGCAGGATGACGTGGCGCATCGCCTGGCCGCGCGTCAGGTTCAGCGCAATGCATGCCTCGCGCTGTTCCCGGCCGATGGCCTTGACCGCACCGCGCACAACCTCCGCCCCGTAGGCCCCGACATTGAGACCGAGCGCCAGCACGCCGGCCTGCAGCGGCGAGAGCGTGACGCCGGCAAAGGGCAGCACGAAATAGACCCAGAAGAGCTGGACGAAGATCGAGGTGCCCCGGAAGAACTCGATATAGGTGGTGGCGAGCGCCCTGACCGCCATGAAGCGGCTGACGCGGCCGAGCCCGGCGACAAACGCCATGACGACGGCTAGCACCGAGCCCATCACGGTAAGCTGAAGCGTCACGAGCGCCCCTTGCAGGATCAGCCCTATATAGCCGGACCAGTCGGTCATCGTCTTCCCGTTCGAGAATAGTTGGAATAGCGCACTCCCTTGGTAAGGGAGTGCGCGACGTTGGGGTCGCCGCTCTACTGCGCCGCGCAGAGCTTTTCGCGGGTCGTCGAGATCGCCGCCGCCGCGGAGAAGCCGTAAGGCTCGATGAGCTTGGCGAACTCTCCGGACTCCTTCAGCTTGGCAAGCTCGACGTCGAAGGCGTCGCGCAGCGCCTCGTTGCCCTTCTTGAAGGCCGCGCCGTCGCAATAGACCGGCGCACCTTCGACCGGGGCCACCACTTCGATATTCGGATCGTTCGCCTTGGAAACGAGGTCGTTGATCGACAGAACCGGCAGCGAATAGGCGTCGATGCGCCCATCCTGCAGCATCTTCAGGCCGCTCTGACCATCCGGCACCACGATGACGCGATCGCGCGGCACGCCGGCTTCGAGCGCCAGCTTCTCTTCCGTGCCGCCGCCCGGCGCGCCGATCTTGGCATCCGGATTGTCGGCAATGTCCTTGTAGCTCTTCAACCCGAGCGGATTGCCCTTCTTCAGCGCGAAGGCTTCCGCGTCACACAGGATCGGCTCGGAATAGGCGACCGCCGCGCAACGCTCCGGCTTCATGAAGAGGCCCGCGGTGATGACATCGTGACGCCCGGCCTGGAGGCCCGGGATCATCGCGCCATATTCCGAGATCGAAGCGACAATGTCCTCAACGCCGAGGCGCTTGAAGACTTCGCGCGCCACATCGGGCGCGGCGCCCGAAACCTTGCCATCGGCGGCGACGGCCGTGAACGGCGGTTCGTTGGCGATGGCGACACGGGCGAAACCCTGCTCCTTCAGCGCCTCCAGCTTGCTGTCATCGGCAAAAGCCGGCGCGACGGCGACGGCTGCCATCAGCGCGCTCGCGCCGGCCGCCATGGTCAAAAACGTCCTCATGCTCATTGTTCCGAACTCCTCTGGCTGTCCTTGGTTGTTGTTTGGGGCTTTGTTTCCGAGCGGACGAACCACTCAAACGCGGTGCCCTGCCGCGATGATCTTGCGCAGGAAGGTCTGTGTGCGCTCCTGCCTGGGATTGTGGAAAATCTCGTCCGGCTTGCCTTCCTCGACGATCTTGCCGCGGTCGAAGAAGAGCACGCGATCGGCAAAATCGTGGGCAAAGCCCATCTCGTGGGTCACGAGCAGCATGGTCATGTCGGTCTCGGCGGCAAGCTTGCGCATGACGTTCAGCACCTCCTCGACCAGTTCCGGGTCGAGCGCCGAAGTCACCTCGTCGAACAGCATGATCTTGGGCGAAAGTGCGAGCGCGCGGGCGATGGCGACGCGCTGCTTCTGTCCGCCGGACAGTTGGGCGGGCATGTTCTTCGCCTTGTCGGCGAGGCCCACCATGTCGAGAAGCTCCATCGCCCGCGCCTCGGCCGCCGCCTTCGCCACGCCCTTGGTCAGCATCGGCGCAAGCGTGACATTGTCGAGAACGCATTTGTGCGGAAAGAGGTTGAAGTGCTGGAAGACCATGCCGATCTTCTCGCGCATCCTGTGCAGGTGGCGGTCGTCCGCCGGTACGAGGCTGCCGTTCTTCGGCATGTGGTAGAGCTGCCTGCCGTCGACCTCGATATGGCCGCCGCTGATCGTCTCCAGCGTCATCAGAATGCGCAGGATCGTCGTCTTGCCGGATCCGGACGGGCCAATGAGGGCGAGTTTTTCGCCCGGCAGCACCTCCATCGACAACCCGTCGAGCACGGTCAAGGCACCGTAGCGCTTGGTGATGTTGTCGATGCGAATGATCGGTGCGGCCATGCATGCCTCTCCCTGTTGAGACAGTGAGGCCTAACGATGCGCGGCGATCTAAATCATGTCAATCCGAATAATAATATCATTACAATTATTGTTTCCGTGCCCTTTTCGCAGGCATTTCTCTCAGATCGCGAGCAGCAGCGCCTCGGGATTTCCGCTGGCGAGCGAAGCCAGGATACCGAGGCCGGTGCGAAGTTCCTGCTCGGTCGTGGAACCGAGCGAGATGCGCACCGCCGGGTGCCAGGACTGGTCGCAGGTGCGGAAAGACGAACCAGGCGCGATGGCGACGCCCCGCAGGCGCGCCTGCGAAACGAAGCCCTCCTCCGTATGCCCCTCCGGCAGCGGCAGCCAGACATGCAGGCTCTGCGGATGCGTGTGATAGGGCAGGCCCGCAAAGGCCTCCTGCGCGATGGCGTGGCGCAGGGCCAGCGCCCCGCGCTGCCAGTTGACGAGTTCCATGGCCGTGCCGTCGCTGACCCAGCGCGTGGCGATCTCGGCAATCGAGGGCGTCGCTATCCAGTTGGAGACGAGGTGCCGGTTGGCGACCGCCGCGACATAGCGGTCGGGCGCGGTGAGATAGCCGATGCGCAGGCCCGGCACCGTGATCTTGGTGAAACTCGTGATGTAGAGCGTGCGCTCCGGCGCATAGGCCGCCAGCGGCGGCGGCCGATTTTCCACCAGCGGGCCGAGGATATCGTTCTCGATGATCGCGATGTCGTGCCGCCGCGCGACCTCCGCCAGCGCCTGCCGGCGCTCGGCGCTCATCAGCGTTGCAGTCGGATTGATGACGGAGGGCTGCAGGAAGACGGCGCGAATGACGCCCGTGCGGCAGGCTTCGTCGAGCGCTTGCGGGATCATGCCGTCGTCGTCGATCGGCAGACCCTCGAGATGCAGGCCGAGATAGGAGGAAAGCGGCACCAGCGTGTGATGGCTGATCGCCTCCGTCGCGACTGTCGCGCCGGGCGGGGCGACGCTCATCAGCGCCACCGTCATGCCCGAGGTCGCGCCGTTGGTGAGGTTGATGTTGAGCGGCGAGATGTCGAGGCCGCAGCGCGCCAGCCATTCGGCCCCGACGGCCCGATGGCGCGGGAAAACCATGTTCGGCCTGAAGGAGAGCGCCGAACTCGACGGCAGATTTTCCGCAAGCCACCCGAAGGCCTCGCGCATGCGCTCCAGATGGAGCTGTTCGCAGACCGGCTTGAGGATCGACAGGTCGACCAGTTCGCCGAGACGTTCCGGCAGATAGGGTGGATCGGGCTCCTTCGGCCGGGTCTGCACGAAGGAACCACGGCCGACCTCGCCGGAAATGAGACCGCGCCGGATCAGCTCGTCATAGGCCCGGCTGACGGTCTGCACGGAAAGTTTCAGGTCGTCAGCGAGCTTGCGATGCGGCAGAAGACGTGTACCGTTCGGCAGCAACCCTTCCTGGATGGCGCGGGCGATCTGCTCGGCCAGGGAGAGGTAGGCCGGCCGGCGCAATTGGGAGATATCGGGTCGCCAACTTGTCATGATTTCAACACTGCTCAAATTCAGTTCAATTGACAACGTCAAAATGCCTTTCCATTGTCTTTTTCCAAGCCTTGACATGATTTCCGCCCGGAGTGCGCTTCTATGAAACTCGACGCCATTGACCTGCGCATTCTGGAGGCGATCCAGGAGAATGGTCGCATCACCAAACTGGCGCTGGCGGAAAAGGCGGGCCTCTCGCCGACGCCCTGCTGGCTGCGCCTGCGCAAGCTGGAAAAGGCCGGCATCGTCTCGGGCTATCATGCGCGCATCGCGGTGCGGCGCGTCGCCCCCGTCGCCAGCGTGATGATGGAGGTGACGCTCTCCAACCACCGGCAGAGCGATTTCGACCGTTTCGAGCGGGCCGTGGCCGTGACGCCGGAAATCGTCGCCTGCTGGTCGGTCGGCGGCGGCGTCGATTACATCCTGAAGATCATGGCGGCCGATATCGACGCCTATCAGCGCCTCGTCGACAGCCTGCTCGATCGCGAACTCGGCATCGACCGTTACTTCACCTACATCGTCACCAAGACGGTGAAGGAGGAGATCGCGCTGCCGCTTGCGACGCTCCTGCCCGCCTCCGGGTAGAGAGATTGTCTACGGATGCCCGGGAATTTGGCCAATGTCTCTGCGGCCTGCCCCGGCAATAGACAATCTGTCGCCCGTCCTCTGGCAGACTTCCTCCACACAGCCAGAGGAGGCCGCAATGACCGCCCTATTCGCCCGGACCACGTTCCACGATGCGCTCACGCGCCTCGCCGACCCTCACCTGCTGCGTGGTCTCTCCTATGTCGGTGGCCGCTGGGTGGCGGGCCGCGACGGCAACAGTTTCGAGGTCACCGATCCCGCCACCTCGGCGACGCTCGCCTGGGTCGCCTCGCTCGACGGCGACCAGACTGCGGAGGCGGTCACGGCCGCGTCGAATGCCTTCCCGGCCTGGCGGGACATGCTGCCGCAGCAGCGCGCCACGATCCTGCGCAAATGGCACGGGCTGATGCTGGAGGCGCGCGAAGACCTCGCGCTGCTGATGACACTCGAACAAGGCAAGCCGCTCGCCGAATCGCGCGGCGAGATCGACTATGCCGCCTCCTTCATCGAGTGGTATGCCGAGGAAGGAAAGCGCCTCAATGCCGAAGGTGTTACGAGCCACCTGCCCGGCGCAGAAATGATCGTGCGCCGCGAGGCGCTCGGCGTTGTCGGCATCGTCACCCCGTGGAACTTCCCGTCCGCCATGATCACCCGCAAGGCCGCCGCGGCGCTTGCCGCCGGCTGCACGGTCGTTGCCCACCCCTCCAGCGAAACGCCGCTCTCGGCGCTTGCCCTTGCCGAACTCGGCGAACGGGCGGGCCTTCCCGCCGGCGTCTTCAACGTGGTGACGGGGGACGCCGCCACCATCGTCGGCCGGATGAATGCGGATGCTCGCGTACGGGCCCTCAGCTTCACCGGCTCGACGCAGATCGGCAAGCTGATCGCCGGCCAATGCGCGCCGACCATGAAGCGCCTCGTGATGGAGCTTGGCGGCCATGCGCCGCTGATCGTCTTTGCCGATGCCGATATCGACAGGGCCGCCGACATCGCCGTCAATGCCAAATTCGCGACCTCCGGCCAGGATTGCCTCGCCGCCAACCGCATCTATGTCGAGCGCCCGGTGCTCACCGCCTTCACCAAGGCCTTCAAGGCGCGCATCCAGGCACTGAAGGTCGGGGGCGGGCTTGAGGCAGACGTCGAGATCGGTCCCCTGATGCATGAGCGCGCCATCGCCAAGGTGGAAGAACAGGTCGCCGATGCGCTGAAGCGTGGCGCAAGGCTTCTTACCGGCGGCAAGCGCCACGCGGCCGGCGCGCTGTTCTTCGAACCGACGCTGCTGGCAGATGTCGCCGACGACGCGCTGATCATGCACGAGGAGACCTTCGGCCCGGTCGCCGCCGTCAGCGTCTTCGACAGCGAGGCCGAAGTGGTCGCCCGCGCCAACGACACCGAATACGGTCTCGTCGCCTATGTCGTCACGGAAAACGGCGCACGCCAGATGCGCCTTGCCCGCGCGCTGGAATACGGCATGGTGGCGATCAACCGCGTGAAGATCACCGGCGGGCCGATCCCCTTCGGCGGCTGGAAACAGTCCGGCCTCGGCCGCGAGGGCTCGCGCCACGGCATGGAGGCCTTCACCGAACTCAAATATCTCTGCATCGACACGGCTGCCTGATCCCGGGCACCGAAATACCGAAAGGAAAGACCATGTCCGACAGACGCAATGAACTCACCGCCTGGGACCGCGATCACTTCTTCCACCCCTCCACCCATATGGGCATGCATGCCCGCGGCGAGACGCCGACGCGCGTCATCGACGGCGGTGAAGGCGTCTATATTACCGACACGAACGGCAAGACCAGCCTCGATGCCTTTGCCGGCCTCTATTGCGTCAATGTCGGCTATGGCCGTCAGAAGATCGCCGACGCCATCGCCGAGCAGGCCAAGAACCTTGCTTATTACCACGCCTACGTCGGCCACGGCACGGAAGCCTCGATCACGCTTACCAAGATGATCATCGACCGCGCGCCGGAAGGCATGAGCCGCGTCTATTTCGGCCTTTCCGGTTCCGATGCCAACGAGACCAACATCAAGCTGATCTGGTACTACAACAACATTCTCGGCCGGCCGGAAAAGAAGAAGATCATCTCGCGCTGGCGCGGTTATCACGGCTCGGGCATCATGACCGGCTCGATGACCGGTCTTCACGTCTTCCACAATGCCTTCGACCTGCCGCGCGCGCCGATCCTCCATACGGAAGCGCCCTATTTCTTCCGCCGCCCGGATCGTTCGATGGACGAGGAGCAGTTCTCCCAATATTGCGCCGACAAGCTGGAGGAAATGATCCTTGCCGAAGGGCCGGACACCGTCGCCGCCTTCATCGGTGAACCGATCCTCGGCACCGGCGGCATCGTGCCGCCGCCGAACGGCTACTGGCGAAAGATCCAGGCCGTGCTCGACAAGTACGACATCCTTCTCGTCGCCGACGAGGTGGTGACGGGCTTCGGGCGCCTCGGCACGATGTTCGGCTCGGACCATTACGGCATGAAGCCGGCACTGATCACCATCGCCAAGGGCCTCACCTCCGCCTACGCGCCGCTGTCCGGCACCATCGTCTCGGACAAGGTCTGGGACGTGCTGGTGAAGGGCTCGGATGAACTCGGCCCCATCGGCCATGGCTGGACCTATTCCTCGCATCCGATCTGCGCCGCCGCCGGCGTGGCCAACCTGGAACTCATCGACGAACTCGGCCTGGTGGAAAATGCCGGTTCGACGGGTGCCTATTTCCGCGCCGAACTGGCCAAGGCCGTCGGCGACCACAAGCATGTCGGCGAAGTGCGCGGCGACGGCCTGATGGCCGCCGTCGAATTCGTGGAAGACAGGGACGACCGCGTCTTCTTCGATCCGGCCCGGAAGATCGGCCCGCAGGTCTCCGCCGCCCTGCTGGAGCGCGGCGTCGTCGGCCGCGCCATGCCGCAAGGCGATATCCTCGGCTTCGCTCCGCCGCTGTGCCTGACGAAGGAAGAAGCGGATATCGTGGTGAAGGCGACAGCTGAAGCGGTGAAGGCCGTTTTCGGCTGATCCGGCTTGCAATGGGCGGGGCAGCGGCTACGTTGCCCCGCACCGCTTCCTTCTCTCGACAAGGCTTGCCATGACATCCCCAAACGATCGAATCATCACCGCCGTCGACCGGCTTTTCGACGATCAGGTTCGGTTCCTGGAAAGACTTGTGGGCTTGCGGTCGCTGCGCAACGAGGAAGCGGCAGCACAGGATTTCATCGAGGCGGCGCTGCAGGAGCGCGGCTATGACGTCAGCCGCTTCCGCACCGATGCCTCCAAAATCGGTGAGCACCCGGCCTTCTCCCCCGCGACGGTGGATTATGCTGAAAGCTGGAACGTTGTCGGCCGCAAGGCAGCGACGGGCACCGGCGGAAGGTCGCTTGCCTTCAATTCCCATGTCGATGTGGTTCCGGCGGGGAGCAACCATCGCTGGACCTCTCCGCCCTTCGAGCCCTTCCGCGACGGCGACTGGCTCTATGGCCGTGGCGCGGGCGACATGAAGGCCGGCCTCGTCGCCTCCATCTTCGCGCTCGACGCCATCGCCGCCGCCGGCCTTTCGCTGCGCGGCGAGGTTCAGGTGCAATCGGTCGTCGAGGAGGAAATCACCGGCAACGGCGCGGCGACCGCCTTTGCGCTCGGCTTTACCGCCGATGCCATTGTCAGCCCCGAACCGACCGACGAGCAACTCGTGCGCGCCAATGCCGGCGTCATCAAGTTCCGGCTGGAAACCAAGGGTCGCCCGGCCCATCCGCGCGAGCCGGAATCGGGACAGAGCGCCATCGACCTGATGATCCGGCTGATCGGGCATCTGCGCGGCCTCGAGCAGAAGTGGATCGCCGAACGGCAGGACAAGCCGCTGTTTCGCGACATCGCCAATCCGGTCGCCCTGACGATGGGCACAATCAGCGGCGGCGACTGGATCGCCTCAATACCGAGCGATTGCGCGGCGGAAGGTCGGATCGGCTTTTATCCGGGTGAGGACCCCAAGGTCCGTGCCGCCGAATTCGAGGCCTTCCTCGATCGGATCCAGACGGAAGACCCCGCCTTCGCCAGCGAGCGACTGGTGAGCCTCAGCTGGGTCGGCGTGATGCATGCCGGCTATGAACTGCCGGAGGGCACCGACGCCGAGGCGAGCCTTCGCGCCGCCCATGCGGCCATCCATGCGGGCAATGAACTGCCGTCCTACGTCATGGCCTGCTATCTCGACGCGGCCGTGTTCTCGGTGCACGGCAATATACCCTCGCTCGTCTATGGCCCGATTGCGGAAAACATCCACGGCATCGACGAGCGTGTCAGCCTTGCCTCGCTGCGCCGCGTCACCAAGACCCTCGCCCTGTTCGCAGCGGACTGGTGCGGGGTTCAGGAAGCCTGAGGCCCTGTAAAAATCCGGCGGAAAACACCTGTCTCGAACCGGAAAAAGCGATAAGCATCACGCGCGGATTCCTCATCGTGTTCGCCAGCCCGGCCCCCGCCAGCCGGCAAGGACAGCATACGCCCGGAAAGAATGCCCATGGCCCGACCCGACTTCATCTGCATGCTGACGCGCAACGACCGCACGGTCCCGGACGCGCTGGATCACCTTCCCTCCGTGCTCGCCGCCGGCGTGCGTCATATCGGGTTCAAGGATGTCGGCCTGCCCTTCGAGGCGCTTGCCGGCCTCAATCGGGCCATCCGGAACGCGGATGCGAAAAGCTATCTGGAAGTGGTGTCATTCGACCGCGACAGCGAAGTGGCCTCGGTGCGGGCCGCCATCGAGCTAGGTGTCGACTATCTACTCGGGGGAACCCATGTCGATGACGTGCTGCCGCTCCTCAAGGACACCGCTATTCGATATTACCCCTTCCCCGGCCGCGTAACCGGCCATCCGAGCGTGCTTGAAGGGTCCATCGAGGAGATCACCGCCAGCGCCCGGTCGCTTGCCGCCCGTGACGGCGTGCACGGACTGGACCTGCTTGCCTACCGCGCCGCCTGCGATGTTCCCGCATTGATCGCCGCCGTCTGTTCGGCCGTGGAAAAGCCCGTCATCGTCGCGGGCTCGATCGACCGGGCAGAACGCATCGCGGCGGTCAGGAAAGGTCGTGCCGCCGGCTTTACCGTCGGCACCGCCGCGCTCGATGGCGCCTTTCCCGCCGCTGTCCCCGGCCTCACGCAGCAATTGCGGGAAATCGCGTCACTTGCTGCGAAGGCGGGGTAGCGCCAGACAGGAACCTTACGCGGCCTTGCGCCTGCGGAACGGGCCATGCGGGATTTCCGGCGGTGCAAAGCTTTCGGCGCCGGCGCGATCCCAGCGATCATGCCAGTCGGCCAGCTCCGGGATTTCCCCGCCCGACACGAGGAAGCCCTCGGGAAGATAGGGATAGGCTTCATTGCCGTCGAGGAACTCGTTGTCCTTCTGCCGGAACATGAAGTGGTAGGGCATGAAGTCGCTGGGATTGCTGAGGCCGGCTGCGCCCGCGATCTCGCCCAGCGCCCGCATGGTGTTGCGATGGAAGCGGGCGACGCGATCGCTCTTGTCGCCGACATCGATGGCGCGCTGGCGCAGGGGATCCTGCGTGGCGATGCCGACCGGGCACTGGTTCGTATGGCAGGACTGCGCCTGGATACAGCCGATCGCGAACATGAAGCCGCGCGCCGCGTTGCACCAGTCCGCGCCGAGAGCCAGCGTGCGGGCGATATCGAAAGCGGAGACGATCTTGCCCGCCGCGCCGATCCTGACCTGGCTGCGGATACCCGCGCCGCGCAGCGTGTTGTGAACGAAGGTGAGGCCTTCCAGCATCGGCATCCCGACACGGTTCGCGAATTCGACCGGGGCTGCCCCTGTCCCGCCTTCCGCGCCATCGACCACGATGAAATCGGGAACGATGCCGGTCTGAAGCATGGCCTTGACCATGCTCATGAATTCGCGCCGATGGCCGATACACAGTTTGAAGCCCACCGGCTTGCCGCCGGAAAGCTCGCGCAACTGGCCGACGAACTGCATAAGGCCGATCGGCGTCGAAAATGTGCTGTGCGCGGCAGGGGACGTACAGTCGACCCCCATCGGAATACCACGCGCCTCAGCGATCTCGGGCGAGATCTTCGAGGCCGGCAACATACCGCCATGACCGGGCTTTGCGCCCTGGCTCAGCTTGATCTCGATCATCTTGATCTGCGGATCGGCGGAAAGGACGGCGAATTTTTCCGGCGAGAACCCGCCATCGTCGCCGCGGCAACCGAAATAGCCCGATGCGACCTGATAAATCAGGTCGCCGCCGCCCTGGCGATGGTAGCGGCTGATGCTGCCTTCACCCGTATCATGGGCGAAACCGCCCTTGCGCGCGCCGTTGTTGAGGGCAAGGATGGCATTGGCCGATAGCGAGCCGAAGCTCATAGCCGAGATATTGTAGAGGCTTGCCTCGTATGGCTGCCTGCAGGCCGGGCCGCCGACACGCACGCGGAAATCCGTATCGGCGATCGTGACCGGCGTTGCGGAGTGAGTGAGCCACGCATAACCGGACCCGTAGACATTCTCGATGGTTCCGAAGGGGCGCTTGTCTTCAGCGCCCTTGGCGCGCTGGTAGACGAGGCCGCGATCCTGACGATTGAATGGCACGGCGTCGTTATCGCTCTCGATCATATACTGGCGGATTTCCGGGCGGATGCTCTCCAGGATGAAGCGCAGATGTCCGACCACCGGGTAGTTGCGCAGGATCGAATGCTTGTGCTGGCGCAGGTCGTGCAGACCGAGACCGAACAATGCGCCGCAGATCGCGGCAAGAATGAAGAACCAGCCGCTATATTGCAGAGCGGCCCAGAGCGAAGCAAAAGCGGCCACTCCAAAACCGAGAAAAATTGCATAGCGCTGATAGGAAACGAGAGCCTTTACCATGATGTCTGGTCCGAGATTCGCAGGTATCGAGGGAGAATCGGTGTATCGGGGCGCTCGCACGAACACGGCAGCGAACGACGCAGTCACCCCGATAACATCCTTCTGTAACCGAATGTTTATCGGAAGGTCAAAGAAACCCGTCGTTCGCCGCCAGTTCAGGCGCTTAGAAGCTTGCGCCTTCCAGCTTGCCGATCAACGCAACGCGATCCTCGGCCGATTTCAGGCGCACCGTCAGGGCCGTGCTCTTGACCGGGACCTGCGGCGGCAGGGACACGGCGACGCCCGGCAGGTTCTCGAGCGCCCACTGCTTGAAACGGGGCAGCTTGTTCGGGCCGCTGATCGGGAACGTGTGGAGATACTTGAAGCTCATTGCTGGTTCTTTCTGAAAATGGGCAATGAACCGGCGCATGGAAGCGTCCGGCATTGCTTTGCAGGTTTCAATCTCGGATTGGGGGCTCATCCTGGCGCCACTCTTGCTGTCGCAGTTAGTGACGCCAGGCTGTCAGCGTTCGAGGCTGACCCTGCGAAACAGGAGGGTGGGGTTGCGCCGGTGCCGTCGCCGGCGTGCGAGGGGACCTGCCGAGAACATCGACATTCCCTTATCTCGTGCCTTCCAGCCGCTCGCCGGAGGAGCGCTTCAATCGCGTCCAGCCTTCGGTCGGCTTGAGACGCGCCGGCGTGGCATCGAGTGTCCGCACGAACGCGGCAAGTTCCTCGTCGTCGAGCCTGTCTGCCGCCGCATCGAGGGAAAACCACCGCCGCTGCCTTTGCGCCTTCTCGCGCCAATGGCTCAGCGTGCCGCGCACGTTCATGCCGAACACGGTGACGCGACAGGGAACCTGCGAGCCGTCGTCCAATACCTTCATGTATCGATACTCGATCATCGGCGTCGGGCCGATATCGCCGACGATCCCGGCCTCCTCAAAGGCTTCGCGCGATGCCGCGCCAACCAGCGAGCGCCCCTCCATGGGCCATCCCTTGGGCACGATCCATCGACCCTGCCTGCGCGAGGTGATGAGCAATATCATCGGCTTGCCATCCCGCCGGATGCGCCAGGGAAGAACCCCGACCTGCTGCAACTCATCCGTGGCGCCGGCTTCAAGGGCGCGGTCGGCGATCTTCGTTGTGCTGGTCATTGGCCACCCCCTTCGCAAAGCAGGGATGACGCCGGACCGCGCACCGGACGACCGCGAGCGGCGCCGGAACCGGAGGAAACGGCAATGACGAGAACGGGCTTCTTGCACCACGGGCAACGGCTCGCCGCGCGCGGAAGGTGCCGGTCACAGGTGACGCAGATCGGGCGGGATCGAAAGAATGGCATGGATACGCTCCATCAATACGCCGCACGGAGGCGACGTGAATGAACCGCGCTTGTTCGATAGCGTGGGTTCCCGGAGCGGCGAGATTTTGTGGCGGCGTTTACAGGTTCAAGGCAGCCAGCTCCGGGTCAGGGAGCACGCTTGATCGCGAAGCCTCGAAGTTCTGATAGAAGTTTCCATGCACATGGCCCTAATCTGGCCATTCACAGAGGTAATTTCAAGAGGGGCGCTACTTTCCGTCGCAGGCCCGGAATACTGCAAAATCAACCCTAGCGTTCATTTTTTCCACACTCGCCTCAATATTTGACGAATTTCCTGCCGCAAAACGTTCATCTATCGTGGAAAACGCTGCATCTCTGATGAATCAGCGCATTGCGAAGTGCGTTCATCAGCTATAGGTTTCCTTCGCGGCAATGGGCTGTTGAATCGTTAAGGATAAGCATATGGCGACTGGTACTGTTAAGTTTTTCAATGGCGAGAAGGGTTTCGGGTTCATCACGCCTGAAAATGGCGGAACGGATGTATTCGTGCACGTGTCCGCTCTTCAGGGTGGCTCTCTCAGCGAAGGCCAGCGCGTAAGCTACGACGTGGGCCAGGATCGCAAGACTGGAAAGTCCAAGGCGGAAAACGTCCGGGTACTTTGACCTGCAAGTTCTCTTCAGGCGTCCATTGCGGCGCCTGAAGAGAATTCCGGCCGGGCGAGCAGGGCTTGTCGGGCCAAAGACAGACATATCGTCGTCAGGTCAGCGCAATTTCCCGCAGGTTTGACGAGCGCTTTTTCTATGCCGGCTTTTTATAGCCTCGGTGTATTCCGGCATGCCATGGTATGGCCATGCCGCTCATATCGCGCCATCACAGGCGTTCTCTGATCACACAACCATTGAAGCCAGCCACGCCCTCGCTTTCCTGCGCCGGCCCCTGCCCTCGGTGAACCCGATAGCCGGAACCATTCCGGCTCGTTCAGGTCCCGCCTCATCAAATCAGACGCCCCGATCTCCAGCCTTATGACGGATCGGCCGGCATGGGGCTCCATGCCGGCCGATCCACGTTTCATGTCAGGGGAACCCCTGGCTCAATGGACGCTGGGGGTGTTCATCACCCCGGCGAAATCCTCGGCGACCAGTTCGCTGACAGCGATCAGGATTTCCTCGCGCGAAAAGCCGGTCTTGAGTGCACCTGCAATAAGGTCCTGCAAATCCGGCTCGATGACGTCGCGGCAATCTTCCAGTCGCTCTTCACAAATCGACAGGCTGCTCAGTTCTTCCATTCATTCATCCTTTCAGGAATGCTTTTGCCGAAAGCGTTCAGCCGGTCGGCGGAGGTCCGGGCCTATCGCGTGGCAACCTTGCGCTTCGGCCCCGGGATCAACCCTTCGCGCTGCATTTGCTTGCGCGCGGCCTTGCGATGGCGGCCAATGGCCTGCGCCTTTTCCCGGACACGGCGTTCGGACGGCTTTTCATAGGCGCGGCGTTCGCGCATTTCGCGAAACAGCCCTTCGCGCTGCATTTTCTTTTTCAGAACCCTGAGAGCCTGCTCAACATTGTTGTCTCTGACGAGTACCTGCATCATGTTCTCCTTGTGGCTAAGCTTTTGCCGTTCAGCCGAGTTGATCGGCGACCAGATCCTGCATTTCACGGCGCGTGAGCAGGCAGGGATACGGCTTCCAGTTCTTGTCCGGCCGGTATCCGGCCTCGCCGCACTCTCGCGGCTTCACGGCCGCGGACGCGGCAGCGATCATCATCGTATTCAATTGGTTTCCTTTGCCGGCCCAGAAGGCGGGCATTGTCGTTGTTGCAGCAGATGGCCATCTGTGTGCCATCGGGGCATCAACAGACGAACAACCCGTCTGGCGGGCCAAGAGCTGCCTGGGTTTTTTAGTATCCCGACAATATAGGCCCCCGACGCGCCTATTTCAACCTTCAGGGGGCCAATGGCGGCCGCCGCACGAATTTCGAGCAGTCAGGGGTCGAAAATGAAAAGGCGCTCGACCCTTTCGGGGAGCGCCTTTCCGGCCCGGACAACCTCGAACGCGCGGCAATCGCCACTGCAGGAAGCTATCGAAACGGGCAGAGCACACTAGATGAGGTGCCGATGCACCGAATTCAAGGCCGGCGGCGCGCCGACAGCCACCACAATGCCGATAGTCGCTGCCGTAAAATCCGCCGTCCATTGCCTGTTTTTTGCGCAAGTCGCTCCTTCCTTGCGCGAACGAGCAGCGCCGCCAGCCTTCCGTCCCCATAAAAAGGTGATTTTCTCAAGGGTCGGACGAGAGACTTCAAACTGGCACGGTTCCTGCGTGTTCTGTAGCGATTGCCGGTCGATGCCCGGCGGCCCTTGAATCCAGCACGACGTGAGAGAACGACATGACAAAGTACAAGCTCGAATACATCTGGCTCGACGGTTACAAGCCCACCCCGAACCTGCGCGGCAAGACCCTGGTCAAGGAATTCGACGCCCTGCCGACGCTTGAACAGCTTCCGCTCTGGGGCTTCGACGGCTCGTCGACGATGCAGGCCGAAGGCAACAGCTCCGACTGCGTGCTGAAGCCGGTGGCCGTTTATCCCGACCCCGAGCGCAAGAACGGCGTGCTGGTTCTCTGCGAGGTCATGATGCCGGACGGCAGGACGCCGCATCCGTCGAACACGCGCGCGGCCATCCTTGACGATGAGGATGCCTGGTTCGGCTTCGAGCAGGAATATTTCTTCTACAAGAACGGCCGTCCGCTCGGCTTCCCGGAAGTCGGCTTCCCCGCCCCGCAAGGCCCCTACTATACGGGCGTCGGCTACAGCAATGTCGGCGATGTCGCCCGCAAGATCGTCGAGGAACATCTCGATATCTGCCTCGCCGCCGGCATCAACCATGAAGGCATCAACGCCGAAGTCGCCAAAGGCCAATGGGAATTCCAGGTCTTCGGCAAGGGCTCCCGCAAGGCTGCCGACGAAATCTGGCTCGCCCGCTACCTGCTGCAGCGCCTCACCGAAAAGTATGGCGTCGATGTCGAATATCATTGCAAGCCGCTTGGCGACACCGACTGGAACGGCTCGGGCATGCATGCCAATTTCTCGACGAAGTACATGCGGGAATTCGGTGGCAAAGCCTATTTCGAGAACTTGATGGCGGCCTTCGCGGAAGCGCGCGCCGACCATATCGCTGTCTACGGACCGGACAACCACATGCGCCTGACCGGCAAGCACGAGACCGCCTCGATCCACCAGTTCAGCTACGGCGTGGCCGATCGCGGTGCATCGATCCGCGTTCCCCACAGCTTCGTCCAGAACGGCTATTGCGGCTACCTCGAGGATCGCCGCCCGAACTCCAAGGGCGACCCCTACCAGATCGCTTCCCAGATCCTGAAGACGATCTCTCTGGTTCCGACCGACATCGAGAACCGCGCAGCCGCCTGATTTCCGGCAACCGGCAATAGAAGACACCCCGCAGCTTGCGGGGTGTTCTGTTTCAGACGCGGCCCGCCTACATCTTGGTCCGCAGGGCCTTGGGATCGTAAGCCGGCACAAGATGCGCCGTCACCTCGAACCGCTCCCCGGCAAGCTCCACCTCGAAACGCCCCGTCTCCAGGAAGGCCTTGTCCACGCCGTCCTGATGCTCGATGAGCGCCAGGGCGACAGAGCGGCCGAGCGTGTGGCCGTAGGCGGCCGAGCGAACCTCGCCCACCGGCTTGCCATCGCGCAGGATCAACTCGCCGCCCCAGAGCATCGGCTCGGAAGCGTTCACCGTGAACTGCACGATGCGGCGGCCGGGAACACCCTTCGCCTTTGCCGCAACGAGGACATCCCGGCCGATGAAGCCATCGGCCTTGTCGAGGGAAACCGCGAAGGCAAGGCCGGCCTCGTAAGGCGTGATGTCCGGCGTCAGCTCGCGGCTCCAGGCACGGTAGCCCTTTTCCAGACGAAGCGCCTCGAGCGCATAGTAACCGCAGTCGATGAGGCCGAAACCGGCTCCCGCCTCGTGCAGCGCCTCGTAGACACCGACCGCGAACTCCGTCGGCACGATCAGTTCCCAGCCGAGTTCGCCGACATAGGTCATGCGGTTGGCATAGGCGGTGGCATAGCCGATATCGATTTCGCGGATCGTCGAGAAGGGGAAGCCTTCGTTGGAAAGATCGGCGGAGGTAAGGCCGGCAAGAATATCGCGCGACTTCGGCCCCATGAGCGCCAGTACGGAATAGGCCGACGTAACGTCGGTCAGCGTGACATGTGCATCAGCCGGAATGTTCTTGCGGATCCAGTCGGCATCATGCACCGCCTGCGCCGAACCGGTGACGATGAGGAAACGGTCTGCTGCAAGGCGCATCACCGTCAGGTCGCTTTCATAGCCGCCCCGCCCGTTCAGCAGGCCGGTATAGACGGAACGGCCGACCGGGACATCGATCTCGGCGGCGCAGAGACGGTTGAGCGCCGCCACCGCATCGCGCCCCTGCACGAGCAGCTTGGCAAAGGAGGTCTGGTCAAAGATGCCGGCCGCCTCACGCGTCGCCGCCATTTCGCGCTTTACCGCCTCATGCCAGTTCTGCTTGCCGAAGGCGTATTCCGTCACGGGTTTTTCGCCTGCGGCGGCAAACCAGTTGGCGCGTTCCCAACCCATCTTCGAGCCGAAGCAGGCGCCGCGCGCGGCAAGCCGGTCATAGAGCGGCGAGCGGCGGAAGGGGCGCGCCGTGTCCAGCTCCCGGTTCGGCCAGGGCATGGCATAGTGCAGGCCGAGGGTTTCCTTGACGCGGTCGTGCAGCCAGCGCGGATTGTTGTTGAAATTCGCGAAGCGACGGATATCGACGGGCCAGAGGTCCATGGTCGCCGCACCGTTGACGATCCATTCCGCCAGCGCCCGCCCTGCCCCGCCGGCGCTGGCGATACCCATGGAGTTGAAGCCGGCGCCGACATAGAAATTCTTCAGCTCCGGCGCTTCGCCGAGGATGAAGTTGTTGTCCGGCGTGAAGCTTTCCGGGCCGTTGTAGAATTTCTTCACTTCGCTGGTCGCCAGCTGCGGCACGCGCTGCAGCGCGCTGTGCATGAGAACCTCGAACTGGTCCCAGTCGTCCGGCAGCAGGGCGAACTCGAAATCATCAGGAATACCCGCCATGCCCCACGGCTTGGCCTCCGGCTCGAACCCGCCCATGACGAGGCCGCCGACCTCTTCCTTGAAGTAGATGTAACCGTCCGGGTCGCGCATCACCGGCAGATCGGGATGGACGCCCTCGATCAGGCCAGTGACGATATACATGTGCTCGGCCGAGTGCAGCGGCACGGAGACGCCGCACATCTGGCCGACCTTGCGCGCCCACTGGCCCGCGCAGTTGACCACGATCTCGGCCTTGATCGCCCCACGATCCGTCTCGACGCCGGTGGCCACGCCGTTGGCGACGGAAATGCCGGTGACCCGCACCCGTTCAAAAATGCGCGCCCCTCGGCTGCGCGCGCCCTTGGCAAGCGATTGCGTCAGATCGGTGGGATTGGCCTTGCCGTCGCCGGGCAGCCAGACCGCGCCGGCAAGATCGTCGATCGCCATGACAGGCCAGAGATCCTGCGCCTCTTTCGGCGAGATCACTTCGATCTCGACACCCTGCGCGCGGGCGGAAGCGGCGGTGCGCTTCAGCACGGTCATCCGGTCCGCCGTGCGCGCGACGGAAACCGAGCCGCAGTTTTTCCAACCCGTGGCAAGCCCGGTCTCGGCCTCCAGCTCGCTGTAGAGCTGCGTCGAATATTTGATGAGGCTCGTCATGTTGGCATGGCTGCGCAGCTGGCCGACGAGCCCGGCCGCGTGCCAGGTGGTGCCCCCACTGAGCTGACCCTGCTCCAGCAGGACCACGTCCCGCCAGCCGAGCTTGGTCAGGTGATAGGCGACCGAGCAGCCGATAATACCGCCGCCGACAATGACGACCTGTGCCTGTGTTGGAAATTCCTGCGCCATGTGGCGACCTCCCCGAAACCATGGAAGACCGCACGATATCAAAACGCCGCCAAAGAACAAGACAAAAGGTTACATATTCTTACATTTTACGTCGCGACAATCAGACTCGGGCCCCGGCGCTCCAGCGCCTCGCCGATTGCCGCTGGTGGAGGCCGATCGACGATCACGCCGGCCGCCAGCTCGAAACGCGGAATGCGCAGGGGCGTCAATCGGCCGAACTTGGAACTGTCGAGCAGGAAATAGGCCTTGGCCGCCGTCGCCGCCATGCGGGAGCGCTGCTCGGCGCCGTTGCGGGTGAAGTCGGTGATCTCACCGTCCGGCGACAGGCCGCCGCCGCCGAGAAAGGCGACATCGACCCTGAAATGGCTGATCGCCTCCAGCGCATCGATGCCTACGGCGGCTCCTTCGTCTGGATCGATCTCACCGCCAAGCATATGCACGCGCACCAGCGGCTGGCGGCACATCAGCAGGGCGATGGAGAGCGAAGTGGTGCAGATCGTAAGGTTTTTCCGTTCCGTCAGGGCCTGCGCCACGGCCAGCGTCGTCGTACCGGAATCGAGGAAAACCACCATGCCGTCGCGCACCAGGTCGGCGGCGGCCCGGCCGATTGCCGCCTTCGCATCGGCATTTTCCTCCTGCCGCTCGGTGAATGCCGCTTCGGTCGGCTCGAACAGGGTGGCCCCGCCGTGGACGAGATCAAGCTGACCACGATCGGCGAGCAGCTTCAGGTCTCGCCGGATGGTTTGCCGCGACACATCGAAGAAATCGGCAAGCTCCGTGATGCTTACCGTACCGTCGGCGGCAAGACGGCGCAGGATTTCGCCATGGCGGCGCGGTGCGAGGGCTCGGGCGCTTTGAGAGTCTGACATCCGGCTATCTGCGTCCATTTTTGTTGCTTTGACAAGTCAGGCAGGAAAATTGCGACATTCGGGCAGGCTATGAACCTCCAGAATGGTGACTTCACCGAAGATGGATCGATTTTCGCCTTGGCAACGTTCTTTTATGTTGCATAATGTAACTATTCTTTCCATCCTGTATCGAGCGCCGCTTCACGGCGAAGGAGGGGACAATGCATCAGGCGGGGCATCAGGCGAGCGCGCAAGGCAGCCGTTTCACCTTCTATCTGCTCGATGGCTTCGCGCTGCACGCTTTCTCCGCCGCACTTGAGGCGCTGCGCCTTGCCAATGACGTCGCGGGTATTGCCGCCTATGACTGGCGCATCGTGACGGCGGACGGGCGGCCGGCGCAGTCCTCCTGCGGCATGCGTGTCGCGGCCGACTGCTCGCTCATCGAAGAGCGGGATCGGGTATACCAGACCGGACGGCCACGGTTCGTCGCCGTTTGCGGCGGCAGCACGGTGCCGGCGTCGGACCGGTCGCTGGAGGCCTGGCTTCGGCTTTGCCGGCGCAACCGGGTTCCTCTCGCCGGTTTTGCCGGCGGCCTCTACGCGCTGGCGCGCTCCGGCCTCGTCGATGGGCACCGATGCGCCGTGCATTGGGAGCATTTTCCGGATTTTTCCGAACGGTTCTTCACCGCGAAGGCGCGCCAGAGCGCCTTCGAGATCGATGGAGATCTCTACACCTGCGCCGGCGGCAACGCCCCGTTCGACATGCTCCTGCGTATCATCGAGGCGGAGCTTGGCACGGACGTCGCCAACCGCATTTGCGAGATCGCGCTCTGCGAGCGGCTGCGTGATGCCGGCGAGCGCCAGCGCCTGCCGCTGCAGGCCCGCCTCGGCATCGACAACATACTGCTGATCCGGATCATCGAGCAGATGGAGGCAAACCTCTCCGAACCGCTGAAACTGGCCGACATATCACCGGCTGGCGGCATGTCCAGACGCCAGATGGAGCGCCTGTTCCGCAAGGAAATGGGTCGCACGCCGGCACGATACTATCTCGATATGCGGCTGGAGCGGGCACATCTGCTGCTCGTCACCACCTCCCTGCCCGTCATCGAGATCGCCATGTCCTGCGGCTTCTCCACCGCCTCGCACTTTTCCCGAACCTATCGCGAGCGCTACGGCTGCACGCCGCAGAAGGCACGCATGACGGAGACCGAGCGGCGCAATGCCAGCTACCGGGGCCATGATGCCGGCCGTCATTCAGCCGAGGAGCGGCGCGTCGCTTGACGAGGACGCCTAGCCGCGCCGCGCCCGGCCTCCAGCAATCGACATTCCATTCAGGCGCAACGAAAAAGACGAATTCCCGCGATCCGGGGCGTAGCTCCGGAAGCGCGGGAAATCGCTATTGGCAGGCCCGGCAAGGGCCGGCAGGCGATGGAACCTATCGCCAGGCCTGGGTGCGGGCGAGCAGGCTGCGCGCGATCAGCGCATGGATGAGCTTGGCCGCGACATTCGTGTAGAAAATCATCATGCCCATGGCCGCCGCCGGGGCGATGTCGCCTGCATCGTCCATGTTGAGCACCGCGACGGAGGCCAGCTTCGTGTCGGTGGAATAGAGGAAGACCACCGCCGAGACCGTCGTCATCGCATTGACGAAGAGATAGATCGCGATGTTGAGGATCGCCGGCAGGCAGACGGGAACGGTGACCCGGAAGAACAGCCGGTGGAAGGGCTGCTTCAGCGAGGCGGCGACGGATTCGAATTCCGGGTCCATCTGCTTGAGGGCCGTCAGCGCCGTCAGGTGCGCGACCGTGTAGAAATGCGTCACCGTCGAGACGACGAGGATCGTCATCGTGCCGTAAATCGTGTTGAGCGGATTGGCCGGGTTGTTGAAGAAGAAGATATAGGCAAGGCCGAGCACCATACCCGGTACCGCCATGGGCATCATCGCCAGAAAATGGAAGATGCCGCGACCGAAGCGGAAGCCATCCGCCTTCTCGACCATATAGGCGCCGGCGAAGACGACGACGGAACCGAAGAACGCCGTCAGCAGCGCCAGCCGGATCGAGTTGCCATAGGCCGCCCAACCGCCGCCGTCCATGAGATCGAAGGCGAAATTCTTGGTGGTCAGCGAAAGGTCATAGGGCCAGAACTTCACGACGGCGGCGATCTGGCACATGGCGATCATGCCGAGGATGAACAGGCTGATGAAGCAGGCGAAGGCGAAGCAAACCGCATCCGTGCGGGCGTTGGGCTTTGGCGCGTAAGGCACCGCGCGGGCCGAGAGCAGGGCCACCTGGCGCTTCTGCATGTGCCGGTCGACAGCGAAGGCCAACACGGCCGGCACGAGGAGGATGACGGAAACCACCGCCCCCATCTCGAAATTCTGCTGGCCGATCACCTGCTTGTAGATATCGACGGCGAGCATGCCATATTGTCCGCCGATCACCTTCGGCAGGCCGAAATCGGTGATGACGAGCGTGAAGACGACGAAGGCCGCCGAGACGATGCCGTAGCGCGCGCCCGGAACCGTGACGGTCGTGAAGGTGCGCCACTTGCTGGTCTTGAGCGAGGCGGCCGCCTCGTAGTGCCGGGCGTCGGCAATGGACAGCGCCGTCAGAATGATAAGGAAGGCGTGCGGCAGGGTGAAGAAGACCGAGCCGATGACGATGCCGATCGGACCATAGATGGAGTAGCCCATCAGCCAGTCCTTGAAGATGCCCTGATTGCCGAAGAGATAGACCAGCGCGATACCGGGCAGCAGCGACGGCACGAGGATTGGGATCGTCAGGACGCCACGGAACAGGCCCTTCAGGGGCATGCAGCTTCGTGTCAGCCCGAAGGCGAGCGCAAAGGCGATGGAGACGGTGAATACCGTGCTGATCGCCGCCATGAGCACGGAGTTGTAGATCGACTGGGCCAGCGCCGGCGTGGAGAAATAGGTCGCGAAATTTTCGACGCCGATGGCGCGGGCCGGCCGCAGCACGACGCGCCGGAAAGTGCCGGAATCGTATTCGCGCCACTCGGTGCCTTTCTCCAGCGTCGAGCCGACGAGGAAGGCGGTCGCGTCCGTCGTACCGCGAATGCGGTAGTGCACAGGGCTGCGGAAACTGAATTCCGGAAAGAATTTGGTCGCGGCGAGCCGGCCGTCCGAGCTGGTGGAAAGCTCCTCTCGCGTGACGGCGTTGAGCTGCCGGTTCAGTTCCGCCGCGCTGACCACCGGCCCGAAGTTCGCGCCGGTCTCGTCACTCACCTGGAATTCGAAGGCGGCAAGGTCGAACCGGTAGGTCGAAAGCGACTTCGACAACATGATGGCAAGCGGCGCGCCAAGCGCGATGATCAGATAAAGGCCGATGACGGCCATGAAGCCGAGCTTGATGCGATCATCACGGGAAGTTTCCTGCCGCAGCCGTTTTCCGGTGGGCAGCAGGAGCGGTGCTTCGAGGGCAATGTTCATTGTCACGCGTTCCTCGGATAGAGCAGCAGGCGTTCGCGCGGAATTTCCACCTGGATGACACCGCCCGTCTCGATGCTAAGGCGGCGGACAGCGTTGACGGAGAAGTCGGCTACGAGCGTGCGCTCGCCGAGCCGTGGCGCAGACAGGCGCGTGCGCCAGAACATGCCGAGGAACTCCATTTCCCGCACTTCTGCATCGATCAGATTCTGCGGCGTCGTCGGCCGGTCGGTGGCGTTGACGGCATGGGCATCCGCGCCGTGCGGGATAATGTCGACCGGACGCACGACGGCTGTCGCCGTCTCGCCTGTCGAGAACTCCTCCGTCGAGCAGCAGAAGGCCGAATGGCCGATCTCGACCTCGCCATCCTTGAGAATCTGCGCTGGGAACTGGTTGGTCTCGCCTATGAAGTCGGCGACGAACAGGGTTTCGGGATGGCGGTAGATATCGGTAGGCGAGCCGACCTGCTCGATGACGCCGTGGTTCATCACGACGATCCGGTCGGCCATGGCGAGCGCCTCCTCCTGGTCATGCGTGACCATGATGGTTGTGACGCCGAGCTTTCGCTGCAAAGCCTTGATTTCATGGCGAAGGTGCACCCGGACCTTGGCGTCGAGCGCCGAGAGCGGCTCGTCAAGCAACAGCAGGCCCGGCGAAATGGCGATGGCGCGGGCAAGCGCGATGCGCTGCTGCTGGCCGCCGGAAAGCTGGGCCGGATACTTTTTGCCATGCGCCGTCAGGCCGACCGTCTCCAGCAACTCGGCGACGCGGGCGGCAGTCTGCGCCTTCGAGCGGCCGGCATTTTCCAGGCCGAAGGCGATATTCTGTTCAATGGTGAGGTTCGGAAACAGCGCATAGGACTGGAAGACAATGCCGTAGTCGCGGCCGGAGGCCGGCAGGGTCGAAATGTTGCGGCCAGCCTGCAGGATGGTGCCCTGCGACTGGAGATCGAGGCCGGCAATGGCCCGTAGAAGCGTCGTCTTGCCGCAGCCGGAAGGCCCTAGGAAACAGATGAACTCGCCTTTGGCGATGCTGAGCGATATGTCGCGCAACGCGACGAAATCGCCATAGGCCTTCCAGAGATTGGTGATTTCCAGATAGGGGGCCGACTGCGCGTCTGTATGATCGGCGGCGCCGGGAAGGCTCGTGGGCGTCGTTTCGATCGACAGGGCATGTCTCATCTGCAAGCTCCGCTGGCTTCAGGAATTTCTTGGCAATGCGAAGGGCGGAGCACCAGCGTGCCCCGCCCGGTCGATTGTCAGCTCTTGGGCTCGGACTTGGCGTCGTAACGCTTCTGCCACTCCTTCAAAATGGCGATGCGATTGTTCGCAGCCCATTCGAAGTCGTTGTCGATCATCTTGGAAGCGATGTCGTCGGGCAGGTGTTCGACCTTCTTGGCCACGCCCGGATAGGCGACGACGGAATAGCCGACATTGTACATCTCGTTGGCTTCCTTCGTGACCGACCAGTCGACCAGCGTCTTGGCGGCATCGAGGTTCGCCGTGCCGGCGATGATGGCCGTTGCCTCGGCCTCCCAGCCCGAGCCTTCCGACGGGAAGATGATGTCGATCGGTGCACCGGCGCTCTTGGCTTTGGCGCCCGGGAACTCGAAGGAAACCCCGATCACCGCCTCGCCGGCGCCCGCCATCTTGCAGGGCTTCGAGCCGGAATGGGTATAGGCGGAAATGTTTTCATGGAGCTTGTCCATGAAGCCCCACGCCTTCTCCTCGCCCCACATCTGCATCCAGCCGGAAACATCGAGGAAGCCGGTGCCGGAAGACGCCGGGTTCGGCATCACGACATGGCCCTTGTATTCAGGCTTCGTCAGGTCTTCCCAGCTCGTCGGAGCGGTCAGGCCGAGCTTTTCGCCTTCCACCGTGTTGTAGCAGAGCGCAGCGACATAAGCGTCCATGCCGACCCAGCTCGGCGGGGAATCCTTGTCGACAAACTTCTTGTCGAGCGCTTCGACACCCTTGGGTGCGTAGGGCTCCAGCATGCCTTCCGTCTTGAGCAAAAGCAGCGAGGTGGCGGCAACGCCCCAGACAACATCGGCCTGCGGATTGTCCTTCTCGGCAAGCAGTTTTGCCGTCATGACGCCGGTGGAATCGCGCACCCAGTTGATCTTGATACCGGGATTGGCTTTCTCGAAGGTCTCCTTGTAACGATCGAGATCGACGGCTTCGACTGCGGTGTAAACGGTAAGCTGGGTTTCAGCCAATGCAATGGCGGGCAGCACGGCGGACATGGCGCCGGCAAGCATAAAAAGCATGCGTTTGTTCATGATTGAAAATCTCCTCTGAAGGCCTGGAAAAAGCTCCGGGAAGCACGGCGGACGATCTTGAGCGTCGTCCTTGTAGATCGGCTTCGGGAGGCATTCTGCGCAGGGGTTTTCGGTAAGTAAAATTTATTATTCTTATCGTTCGGAAGAAAAAATCTATGAGTAATTCCGCCCTTGGAACAGGCGGTTTCGCACCTGTCGCCGACACAGATGGCAGCTTCTGCACGAACAGTAGGCAATAAAAAAGGGAGCTGCACGAGGCAGCTCCCGGAAGGGGTGATCATGCATGGGGATTGCTCGGATCACCAAGGCAGAGAGAATGTCTTGACGTTCGTGAAGCTCTTCATGGCCTCGATGACACCTTCCTTGTAGCCGTTGCCGGAATCCTTGATGCCGCCGAAGGGGCTCATCTCGATGCGGTAGCCGGGCACCTCCCAGATGTTCACCGTGCCGACCTTGAGACCGGCAATGTATTTCTGCATGCGGCGGAAGTCGTTGGTGCAGACGCCGGAGGACAGGCCGAAGGCGGTGGAGTTGGAAAGCGCGATCAGCGCGTCATCATCATCAGGCGCGCGGACGATCGGGATGATCGGACCAAAGGTCTCCTCCATCACCAGCTCGCTCGAATGGGACACCCGGTCGACGACGATCGGCGGCAGAAGCGCACCCTTGCGGCCGGGATCGTAGAGCACGTCCGCCCCCTCTTCCGCCGCCTTGTGAACGCGCCGCTCGAAGATTTCCGCAGCCTTGGCATGGACGACCGTGCCGAGGTCCGTCGCCCGGTCCATAGGATCGCCGAACTTCAGCTTCTTCGCACGCTCCAGCACCATCGGCACGAACCGGTCGGCTACGCGCTCCTGGCACAGGATACGCTTGACGGCGGTGCAGCGCTGACCGGAATTCTTCGTGGCACCGGCCACCGCCAGATCGGCGGCGCGTGCCAGATCGTCGTCCGACAAGTCGTTGAGGACGATCAGTGGATCGTTGCCGCCGAGCTCCAGCACCTGGCGCTTGTAATGCGCATGGGCCGCGATCAGCTTGCCGACCGGCACGGAGCCGGTGAAGGTGATCAGGTCGAAGTTCGGATTGGTGATCATCTCCATGCCGATATCGCCCGGCCAGCCGGTGACGACGGAGAGCATTTCCGGCGGCAGGCCCGCCTCGTAGAGGATGTCGGCCAGTACCAGGGCCGTCATCGGCGTCAGTTCCGTCGGCTTCAGCACGACGCAATTGTTCGTCGCGATGGCTGGCGCGATCTTGTGCGCCACCATGTTGAGCGGGTGGTTGAAGGGCGTGATCGCCGAAATGGCGGTCAGCGGCTCGCGGGTGGTGAAGATCTTACGCTGCTTGCCGTGCGGCGTGAGATCGCAGGAAAATATCTCCCCGTCATCATGGATGCACATCTGGCCCGACAGCGTGAAAACGTCGAAGGCGCGGCCGACCTCGTAGAGCGAGTCCTGCTTGGAGATACCGAGCTCCAGCGTGATCAGGTCGGACATTTCCTCCTTGCGGGCGACAAGCAGTTCGGCCGCCCGGAGCAGGATACGCTGGCGCTCGTAGCGCGTCAGCTTCGGCTGGTAGGCGGCGGCGATCTCGAAGGCCTTGCGGGCGTGCTCGGCATTGCCGGCCGGAACGGTGCCGATGACGGCATCGTTCCAGGGATAGTGCACATCGATGACGCCTTCGGTATCGACCATCTTGCCGGCGATGCGCATCGGCTCGTGGCGGATGGCGAATGTCGTTTCCACTTTGGTCATCGCCCCCTCCTATTGCGCCGGCTGCGCCGCCGCGGCGAGCGCATAGAAGAAGGCGTCGAAGTTGCGCAGCGTACCGGCCGAAAGCAGTTCGGGCAGCTTGCGGTTGGCGATGAAAGGCACTTCCTGCTCGGTAAGGCCGCCGTGGGAACGCAGCGGCTCGTTCAGCGCGGCAAGGTCATGCCGGTGCTCGCTGGTGCCGAGCGTCTTGTTCTCCGAGGAGACGAGCACGATGTCGCCGATGCGGTCGTCCGGCAGTTCGAAGCGCACGCAGGCCTCCGGCCGCGACAGCACGACATCGATGCCCTCGATCACCTTCAGCCGCTCGATGATCTCCTCCTTGTCCGTACCCTCCGGCAGATAGGCGGTGGCGAAGGAGCCGAGCGCGCCGTGATGCACGACATAGGGATCGGTGATCGGCAGGATGACACGGGCGGCGTCCTTGCCGAGCCACTCGTCGAGCAGATCCTGCACATAGACGACGTCCGGCGTGCCGTCCGCCTTGTGCTTCGGCTTCATGCCGTGATCGGCGGTAACGATGATCGCCGCGCCGAGCGCATCAAGTTCCGTCAGGTACTTGTCAAACATCTCGTAGAAGTCGTTCGCCTGCTTCACGCCGGGCGCATATTTGTGCTGCACGTAGTCGGTGGTCGTCAGGTACATGACGTCCGGGCGGAATTCCTTGAGCAGTTTCACACCCGCGGCGAAGACGAATTCGGAGAGGTCGGCCGAATAGACTTCCGGCACCGGCAGGCCGAGCCAGGCAGAGGCGTTGTCGATGCCGTGTTCCGCCTTGGTCGACTTGTCGGACTTCTCCGAGGAGAAGCAGACCGCACGACCGTCGTCGAACTTCAGGCCGTGGCCGAGCAGAGCGCGCAGCTTGTCCTTTGCCGTCACCACCGCCACCTTGGCGCCGGCATCGTAGAACGCCTTGAAGATGGTCGGCGCGCGCAGGAAGCGCGGGTCGTTCATCATCACTTCCTTGCCGGTCGCCGGCTCATAGAGATAGTTGCCGCAGATGCCGTGGATCGCCGGCGGGCGGCCGGTGGCGATGGACAGGTTGTTCGGATTGGTGAAGCTCGGAATGACGCTGAGCGCCGTGCGTTCCGTGCCCGTCTTGCGGATACGCTCCAGCGTCGGCATCAGGCCGGCCTTGATCGCCTCATCGAGATAGGCCGGCTCGCAGCCGTCAAGGCAGATCGCAATGGCCGGAACGTTCGGCCAGGGATAGGCGCGACGGTTGGCGGTGACGGTGACGGTGAGCTTGGACATCTGGTTCATCGGGAATTCCATTCTTCGTTAGGCGGCAAGACGGCTGCGTTCTTCAAGGGCGATGGCCGGTGGGGCGGCGCTATCGACGCCCATTTCGGCAAGCGAGGAGCGGGCGGCGTCGACCACGCGGCGCATGACATGCTCGTCCATGCGGCCGATACAGCCGACGCGGAACGAATCGACCACCGTCAGCTTGCCCGGATAGATGATGAAGCCTTTGTCCTTCATGAGACCGTAGAAGCGATCGAAGGCGAAGGCCGGATGGGCCGGGCTGAAGAAGGTGACGATGATCGGCGAGAGCCAGCGGTCTGCCAGCAGCGTCTCGAAGCCGGCCTCGCGCATGCCGGCCACCATGACGTCGCGGTTGCGGGCGTAGCGTGCGCCGCGGCCGGCGACGCCGCCCTCTTCGCGGTGAAGGCGCAGCGCTTCGAGGAAGGCCGCGACCACATGGGTCGGCGGCGTGAAGCGCCACTGGCCGGTCTTGTTCATGTAGTCCCACTGCGCATGGATATCGAGGCTCAGCGAGTGGCTGCGGCCCTTGGCGGCTTCCAGTTCGCTTTTGCGGGCGATGACGAAGCCGAAGCCGGGCACGCCCTCGATGCATTTGTTGGCCGAGGAGACGATGGCCTCATAGCGGAAGTCGGCAATGCCGGCCGCGACTGCGCCGAAGGCGCTCATCGAATCGACCAGAAGCTTGCGGCCGGAAGCATAGACAGCCTCGGAGATTTCTTTCAGCGGATTGAGGATGCCGGAGCTGGTTTCGCAGTGAACCACGACGACATGGCTGATGGCCGGATCGGCGTCGAGCGCAGCTGTGACTTCCGGGCCGCGCGGCGGCATGTAGTCGCCCTTGTCGATCGTCACATGATCGCGGCCGAGATAGCCGAGCGTCTGGGCGATGCGCTTGCCATAGGCGCCGTTGCCCAGCACCAGTACCTTGCCGTCCCGCGGAACGAAGCTGCCAAGCATGGCCTCCACGGAGAACGAACCGCTGCCCTGCATCGGCACGCAATCGAATTCGCCAGCCGTATCGCCGGCGATGTCGAGAAGCTGGCGGCGCAGGTCCGCGGTCATGGCGCGAAAGTCACCATCCCACGACCCCCAGTCCCGCAGCATCGCCTCCTTGACCGAATAGGCCGTCGTGAGCGGGCCGGGCGTCAGAAGGTAGGGCTCGCCCAGTCTTGGCGATTCCAGCGGCGCGGTGGTTGTGTTCTCTGGCATGGTCCGTCCTCACGTTTGGCATATCCGGGGACGACAATGGGATGGAAAGATATATATGTAAAATCGTTCTTTTGTATCAACATATAGACTAAACTTATGAAAATGACCGGACCGCAGAGAAACCCTGTCTTCGACCTTTACATAAGCTGAATCGTTCGTATGATTGAAATCATCGTCATAATCGATTGAAATGGAGTGCTCGCATGCGCTATGTCCAGCTTCGCGCCTTCCACAATGTGGCAATCCACGGCGGTTTTTCGCGCGCGGCCGAAGCGCTGTTCCTCACCCAGCCCGCCATTTCCGACCAGGTGCGCAAGCTGGAGGAGGAATATGACGTCCTGCTCTTCAACCGGAACAAGAAGCAGGTGACGCTGACCCAGGCCGGCCAGCAGTTGCTGGAAGTCACCCGCCGCATGTTCGATGTCGAGCAGCAGGCACTGGACCTGCTTTCCGAGTCGCGCGCCTTGCGCGCGGGGAAACTCAGGATCGTCGCCGACGCCGCCCACCATCTGCTGCACATTCTCGCCGCGTTCCGGCAGGCCTATCCGACCGTCCAGGTCTCGATCGACACGGGCAACACCGAGTCGGTCATTACCAGCCTGCACGCCTATGAGGCGGATATCGGCGTTCTCGGGGAGGTTCCGCAGGTGAAGGATTTCGAGGTGCTGAAGCTCAACTCGACGCCCATCATCGCCTTCACCAGCCGCGACTATCCCCTGGCCGGGCAGGACAGGATAAGCTTCGCCGACCTCGCGAAACACCCGCTCGTCATGCGCGAGCGCGGCTCGAAAACCCGTCAGAAGCTCGAAGCGATGGCCACGCAATGCGGCGTGACGCTGACGCCCCTGATCGAGGCGGAAGGCCGCGAGGCGGTTCGCGAGATCGTCGCGGCCGGCGGCGGGATCGGCTTTGTCTCCTCGGCGGAATTCGGCCAGGACACGCGGCTGGTGCCGCTCCAGATCGATGCACCGGAAATGCTGATGGACGAGGCGCTCATCTGCCTGCGCGAGCGCAGCAATGGCAAGCTCGTGAGCGCATTCTACGATCTGGCCCGCAAGCTGGCGCACACGCCGGACTGAGCGGGCGGGCCGAATGCGCCGCCCGCAGATGAGCGCAATCGACAAAGAACGGCAGGATTGTCGGAACCTCGCTTCGCCAGTCGTCTTCAAGACGATAAGTCAGGGAGAGAAACGATGACCATCATCATTACTGCCTTTGAACAGTCGCCCGATCTCGGCCAGGGCCAGGCGCGGGACATGCGCGTTCGCTGGGCGCTGGAGGAAGTGGGCCAGCCCTACGACGTGCGCCTCGTGTCGTTCAGAACGATGAAGCAAGCCGCGCATCTGGCGCTTCAGCCGTTCGGCCAGATCCCGACCTACGAGGAGGGCGATCTCGCGCTGTTCGAATCCGGCGCCATCGTGCTGCATATCGCGCAGCGTTATCCTGGTCTGCTGCCGGACGATGGAAATGCAAGGGCGCGGGCGATCGCCTGGATGTTCGCGGCGCTCAACACCGTGGAGCCGCCGATCGTCGATCTCGAGGTGGCAGAGTACACCGAGCAAGACAGGAACTGGTACGCCGAGCGGGTGCCCATGATCGAGCGCCACATCCGCGACCGGCTGGATCAGCTTTCCAGCCGGCTTGGCGATGCCGACTGGCTCGATGGCGCATTCAGCGCCGCCGATCTCATGATGGTGACGGTGCTGCGCAGGCTGGAGGGGTCGCATATCCTCGACCACTACCCTTCCCTCGCCGCCTATATGGCACGGGGGAAGGCGCGCCCTGCCTACCAACGTGCATTCGCCGCTCAGCTCGCGGTTTTCACCGCCGGATCGCGCTGACGGCAAAGACGACGCACGGCCTGCAGGCAACCGGCATTGGCAATGCAGACGCCAACACCTACATATAGATTAAACTTATAGATCGATAGAAACTTTAAAATTGACGAATGATCTGCATTCGGCCGACTGTCTCTTGCTGGCCATGTCGGGATGTTTTCGACAGAAAGGGAATGTACCGATGCACCTCTCCGCCGTCCTCCTGCACCTTGCCGGCGCCACCATGCTGTTGCTCTTTGCCGTCCATCTGGTGCGAAGCGGCATGGAGAACGCCTATGGCGGCGCGCTGCGCTCCATGCTGGGCGCTGCCCGGCAGGGCCACGGCAAGGCTGCGGCCGGCGGAACCGCCATGGCCATCCTGCTGCAAAGCTCTACCGCCGTCGCCATGCTCGCCTGCGGTTTTGCCGCAAACGGCATCCTTGCCGTTTCGACGGGACTTGCCCTGCTGCTTGGCGCAGATCTCGGCTCGGCGCTCGTCGTGCGGGTGCTGTCCTTCGATCTGAGCTGGCTTGTTCCGGTCTGCCTGTTTGTCGGCGGAGTGCTGCATCTGAAATTCTCCGGCAGACGAACGCGCGAGATCGGCCGCATGGTGCTGGGCGTCGGCTTCGTGCTTCTGTCGCTGCGATTGATCGGAAACGCGACGGAGCCGCTGCGGGATGGGGCCATGCTGCCGTCGCTGTCGGGCTATCTCGCCGAGGACTACATGACGGCCTTCTTGATCGGCGCGCTCTTCACCTGGCTTGTCCATTCAAGCGTGGCGGCGATCCTGATGGTCGCGACCTTTGCCGGACAGGGACTGGTGCCGCTGGAGGCTGCCGTCCCCCTGGTGCTCGGCGCCAATCTCGGCGGCGGTCTGATCGCCTTCTGGCTGACGCGGGGCATGCCGCCCACCGCCCAGCGCATTCCCGTGGGTAACCTCATCTTCCGCGCAATCGCCGCCTTTGCAGCGCTTGCCATCATGGAGACGACCACGCCGCCGGTCGCTGCCCTCGGCAACAGGCCGGCAGAGGCACTGGTCAATTTCCATGTGCTCTTCAATGCGGCGCTCGTCCTGGCAAGCCTGCCCTTCGTTTCGGCCATGACCCGCCTGACGCGCCGCCTCCTGCCGGACGCGGAGGCAAAGCCCGCGAGCGAGGATCCCCTGCAGAACCGCGTTACCGCGCTCGACCGCTCCGTCATCAACACCCCGCGGCTTGCCCTTGCCAGCGCCACCCGCGAACTTCTGCGCATGGGGGAACTGGTCGAGGTGATGGTGCGCCCGGTCATGGACCTGCTGCGCACCGGAGAACGCCCGGACATCGCCCGCGTCCGCGACATCGACAGCGCCGTCAATCAGGCCCATACCGACATCAAGCTCTATCTCGCAGAAATGAACCGCGACCCCATGACGGCGGAAGAGGCGTCGCGCAGCATCGAACTCACCGACTTCGCCATCAATCTCGAACATGCCGGCGATATAGTCGCCAAGAGCCTCCTCGATCTGGCCGAGGAGCGGGCGGATCGGAACTACCGTTTTTCAAGCGAAGGCTGGTCCGAGCTCCTCGAACTGCATGCCCAGGTCGTCGAGAACATCCACCTCGCCCTCAATGTTCTCATTTCGCAGGATCCGCCTTCGGCGCGCCAGCTTGTGCTGGAGAAGGAGCGAATGCGCGAAATGGCCCGAGACACGCATGACCGGCACCTGCGCCGCCTGCAATCCGGCATGCCCGAAAGCATCCAGACGAGCGGGATGCATATCGAGGTCGCGCGTGGCCTGAAGGAGATCAACTCGCTTCTCGTCACCATCGCCTATCCGATCCTGACCCGCAGCGGCGACCTGCTGAACAGCCGTCTGGTCAACACGAACCACCGCTAGAATTTTTTCAGGCGGAGGCATTCGCCGCAGGGAGAATATGGATCGCGCCACGTTCCGCCTCACGTTTCCAGCGCACGGAGCGCGCCTCCCATGGCTGGATGATCGCATGTTCCACGACCAGCATGACGCCGACGAAAGCGATGGAATAGGCGATCACATGGGCGGTCTGGAACTGCTGGAAATACAGGTGGATGCGAAAGCCGACGCCGCTGGAGCGGCCGAGGAATTCGACGACAAGGACGATCTTCCAGATGACCGCGATGCCGTTGCGCGCCGCCACCGCCAGCCATGGCGCCAGTTGCGGCAGGACGAGATGGCGAAGCCGCTCGCGGCGCGACAACCGTGAGACGAAGGCCAGATCGTCCAGCGCCGGATCGAAGGACTGCACGCCCTGCCGCACGGTGACCAGCACCATCGCGGTCTTGTTGAGCGTGACGGCGACGATTGCGGCAACTTCGTTGAGCCCGATCCACAGATAGCACAGCACGATCAGCACCAGCGCCGGCAGGTTCAGGAAGATCGTCACCCACGGATCCGCCCAGCGGTCGAGCCTCCTGTAGCGACCCAGCAGGAGGCCGAGCAGGCAGCCCGCCGTCATCGCCAGGCCGAAAGAGACGGCCACGCGCAGCAATGTGGCGAGCAGCGCATCCGGCAATCGCCCGGCAACGAGCTCCGACCAGAAGACATGCGCGACTTCTACCGGCCCGGGAAGGACGGTCGGATCGGCCTTGACGGCCGCGAGCGCCGCCCAGAACAGGCCGAACAGGCCGAGGGAAAGAAGAAACACGCCCCCTTGCAGGCGGTCTTCGAGGCTCTTGAACGACATGTGAATTCTCCCGGAACAACTATAGCCGCAGCGCCCTCCGCCCGATCCGCGACCTTGGTCGTATGGCGGGCTTTGCCCCAGCGCATAGAAATCGGGACAGGAGGATTGTGCCATGGGAAGACGCCTGGCCCTGCTGAGCTTTCTCGTTTTCGGCATGCTCATCTGCGCCCGTATCGCAGCAGCGGAACCACTCGATCGCAACGCGATTGCAGACATGATCGTGCCGCCCTACGCGCTGGGAGAGCCGGTGAACGAGAACGGCGTCTGGACGTTGCTGAATTCCGGCGGCGCGGAGGCCGGCTATGTCTTCGAGACCGGCCCGCTCGCGCCGCTTCCGGGTTTTTCCGGCGCGCCCATCAACATGCTCGTGACAATCGACCGGGACGGCCGCTTCCTCGATGTCCGACTCGTTGCGCATAACGAGCCGATCTTCGTGTCCGGCCTCGGGGAAGCGCCGCTGCGCGCCTTCCTCGAACAATATCGCGGCCATTCGATCCGCGAAGCGCTCGTCGTCGGCACGCCCTACGGCGCGACGGGGGGCGGCTCCGACCTTGTCTATCTCGACGGGGTGACCAAGGCCACCGCATCCGTCCGCATCGCCCATGAATCGATCCTTGCCGCAACGCTGGCCGTCGCGCGCGAGAAGATGCAGGGCGTGGCAAGCGGCCCGCCGGTGCATCCCGATCCGTCGATCGATGAAAAACTCGACTGGACGGCGCTCGTCGAACGAGGGTTGGCGCGGAACCTGAAGGTCACAAATGCCGAGCTCGACAACGGCTTCAAGGGCACGATCTGGGCCCATGACGACCCGGAAGCTGCAGACGATCCGCAGGGCCTCTTCCTCGATCTGTGGGCGGTCGATATCGGCCCTCCCTCTGTCGCGCGGGCGGTCCTCAGCGAGGAAAGTTTCGCCGACCTCCAGCGCCTTCTGCGCGTATCGCCCGACGACGAGCCCATGCTGGTCATCGATGCGGGGCGTCACGGGCTCGTTTCGGCGGATTTCGTGCGCAACACCGCGCCGGACAGGCTTTCGGCCGTGCAGGACGGCCTGCCCGTCGCGCTGCGCGATGCCGACCTCGCCGTCGAAACGAAGCCGGACGTGCCGGAGGGAACGACGATGATCCTCAGGGTCGACCGTCGGCTCGGCTTCGACCCGACGCGCGACTGGACGCTCTCGGCCCAGGCGGTCCGCGCCCATGGCATGCTGCAGCCGGAAATGGGCTCCGCCCACTTTCCTCTCACCCTGAAGGCGGATGCCGCCTTCTATGTCCGCCCGGAAATATCCGTTGCGCTGCCGCCCTGGCAGGCGGCCATCGTCGACAGGAAATGGGACCTTGCGGGATTGGGCATTCTGCTGGTGGGCCTGCTCGGCGCGGTTGGCCCCGGCATGCACCGGCTCGCCGCGCCGACGGTGCTGCGCCCGGCCCGGCTTGCATTTCTCGCCGTCATGGTGGGCTTTGTCGGCTGGTGGGGACAGGGGCAGCTTTCCATCGTCACGCCGCTTGCGGCCCTTCGGGCTGCGAACGGCGGCGGCAGCCTGGCGGTCCTGCTGTATGACCCCTTCTCCCTCCTGGTCTGGGGCGCGGCCATCGTCGGTTTCGTGCTGTGGGGCCGGGGCCTGTTCTGCGGCTGGCTCTGCCCGTTCGGCGCCATGCAGGAACTCGCCCATCATGCCGGCCGCCTGCTGCGGCTGCCACAATGGAACCCCTCCCCCGTCTGGGACCGGCGGCTGAAGGCCGGCGCCTGGCTCTCCCTTGCCGGGCTGGTCGCCGTCACCTTCCTTGCGCCCGACAAGATCGAGACCGCCGCCGAGATAGAGCCCTTCAAGACCGCCGTCACCACGCTGTTCCAGCGCGAGTGGCACTATGTCGCCTATGCCGTGTTCTGGCTGGTTCTCGCCGCGATCACCTTCAAGGGCTTTTGCCGCTATGTCTGTCCGCTTGGCGCAGTGATGGCCATCGGCGGGATGCTGCGCACCCGAAGCTGGATACCGCGCCGCGCGGCATGCGGCTCGCCCTGCCAGCTCTGCCGGGTGCGCTGCCCGTACGGCGCCATTCGCAAGACCGGCAGCATCGCGTACAGCGAGTGCTTCCAGTGTCTCGATTGCGTCTCGATCCACGACGACAAGACGCAATGTGTGCCGCTGGTGCTGGCGAGCCGTAAACGCACGGCGGCCCCGGCGCGCGCCAAGATGGAGATACCGGCATGAAACGCCGCCGTTTTCTGTTTATCGCCGCGGCAGTGGCCTTCTCGGGGGCCGCCCGCGCTTCGATCACCACCTGGCAGGCGGATATGTTCGGCGGCACCGTGCGGGTGGACCTGCGCGGCCCGCGCGGCCTTGCGCAAGCCGTGTCGCAAGGCATCGCCGACACGATCGCCGAGATCGAGGCGGCTGCCAGCCTATTCAGGACCGGTTCTGCCCTCAACAGGCTGAACGCCACCGGCCGTCTCGACGATCCGCCGCCTGCCCTTCTCGACCTGCTCCATCTGGCCGGTCAGGTGCATGGGATGACGGGCAGACGGTTTGACCCGACGGTGCAGCCGCTCTGGCGCGCGCTTGCCGAAAGGCGCGATACCGCGAAGGCCCAGGCCGCCATCGGCTGGGAACGCGTGCAGATCGGTCCACCCGCAAGGCTGGACGCAGGACAGGCACTGACCCTCAACGGCATCGCACAGGGCTATGCGGCCGACCGCGTGCGCAGCCTGCTGCTGGCGGCGGGTTACGCTCAGGCACTCGTGGAGATGGGGGAATTCGCAGCCATCGGCGGCCCGTTCAGCGTGTCGGTGGAAGATCCTTCACTGGGCCAGATTGCCACCCGCCGCCTTGCCGGCAACGCCATCGCGACCTCCAGCCCGTCGGCCATGATGCTGGGCACCGGCTTCCACATTGTCGGCCCGCATGGCGAGCCGGCACGCTGGTCGACGATCTCGGTGGAGGCGCAAAGCGCCGCTATGGCCGACGGCCTTTCCACCGCTTTCTGCCTGATGCCGGCAGATGAAATCAGCGCGCTGCTGAAGCAGGCCGGCGGCGTGACGCGCGTGACGGCGGTAGATCCCGCCGGCAATGTCTCGACCTTCTGAGACCTATCGCTCGGGCGGCGTGTAGGCCAGGCCGCGCTCGGTGAAGATGCGCTCGATCTCGCCACTGGCAAGCGCATTCTCGATCGCCTCGTCGACGGCGTAGGCAAGATCCTTGTGCTGGAAATTGACGCCGACGCCGACGGTCCAGCTGCTCCGTGCAAAGCCGACGAGCGGCGGAGAATGCGTTTTCAAGCCGCTCTCTTTGTGGCGCGCAAGTGCCGCCTCCAGTTCGGCGCGCGGTCCCATCGCGGCCTTGGTGTCTCCTGCCGCAAGCCCGTCCACAGCCGCCGCGGTCGAACGGAAGCGATGGATCTTGTCGACGGGGCCGATCAGCGAGGTGAGATAGAAATCGGCAATCGAATCGTTCTCGACGGCAACCGCATCGAACCGGAAGACGGGCGGCGTGGGCCCCTTCTCCTCATAGTCGGAGGCGCGATAGGCGATTGCGATGTTTTCCTTCGCATATTGCCCCGTGAATGTGACCTGCTCGATCCGGCAGACAAGCGCGCTGTCATAGGGGACGTGCAGCATCACATCGCTGACACGGCCGCCGACGACCGCGCCTTTCCAGACATAGTTCAAGAGATCGGCTTCGAGATTCTCGCCAGCCGCGACGAGGCGGAACTTCGCCTCGACACCGAGCGCCTTGGCGACCAGCCGGCCGATCTCGACATCCACGCCGACCGCCTTGCCCTTCTCCTCGTAGGACCAGGGGGCATAGTTCTCGTAGACGGCAAATTCGATCCAGCCGTCCTCGATGATCGTGTCGAACTTGCGCCCGACATCCTGCGCGAAGGTGTTCTGTGGCTTGGCCTGGGGTACATAGTCCTCGCAACGCGCAAAGGCACCGCCCGGAAGGGCGATGCCGATTGCGAAGGCCAGAAGGGTGCGGCGCTTCATGGCTGTCCTACTGCGATGCGGAAAGGCCGACCGTCAGCACTTCCGCCGCCTTCTTCCAGCTTTCGGGCTTGTCCGAGAGAACCCGCGCGGCCTCAAAGGTGACGCTGTCGGAGACGGGTGCGCCGGAAGCCGTCTTCACCTCGGCGGAGATGGTCTCCAGTTCCTTCTTCAGCGCCGCAGTGTCGGCCACCTTGCCGCTGGCGAGTTCGTTGCGGATTTCGTGCAGGCGCGCTGCATGCGCATCGAGCGCGCCGTCTTCCGGCCGTGTCTCCACATAGGTGCGGATGGCCCAGGCCGCCTTCTGGCCAAGGATATCGCCGAAAGCCGGCATCTTCGTGGTACCGTCCTGGGTATAGCCATGGCGGAACCGCTCCATGAACCATTCATCGCCGACCTCTTCAGCCTCGAGGAAGCGCAGGTCCGGTGCAAGGCCGCCCGATACAGCGCCAAGGCCGTGACAGCGCGCACAGTTCTGGGTATAGCCCGAGGACCCGATCTCGACGGCCTTCAGCCAGACATCGGCGCCGGCTTTCGCCTCGCGATAGGGGTTTTCGGTCAACCACTCCTCGCCCACTTCCGGCAGCGCATCGGTGTTGACAGGTTGCGGTGCGACATCGCCATGAGCGATCACCAGGCTTGTCGTCGCCATGAGGATGACTGCGGCAATACCGCCGCGAATGATATTGGCCGACATAGGGACCTCCCTCCATTTCCAGCTGCGTTTTTTTACGGCAGTACGGATGCGGCAGGCTATGCGACCTAGGTCGCGACGCCCTATGGCACCAAGGTCGTATTTCGGGCGCGCCGTCCTCCAGCCATCCTGATTTCGGGAGGACTGGACATGAGGGAAAGCGTCAAAGCTTGGCGGGGAGGCGTATGCCTTGCCGTCGCATTAGCCTGTTGGGCTCCATCGGCCTCGGCGGAAATCGCCATACCGATGACCTACCTGCGCCAGGAGGTGGAACCGCCGCCGGTGCTTTCCAATCTCGATCCGATCCCTGAAGATCGCGGCATTGCCGGGGCGGAGGTGGCGCTTACCGACACCAAGACCACCGGCAGCTTCATGGGCCACGACTACAGCCTCGCGCTCGTTTCGATCGAGCCCGGCGGCGATTTGCTCGATGCCGCCCGCAAGGCGCTTGCAAGCTCCAAAATCATTTTCATCGACGGCTCGCCGGAGGAAATCCTTTCCATCGCCGATCTGCCGGAAGCCCGGGGCGCGCTGCTGTTCAACGTGTCATCTGGCGCGCGCAGCCTGCGCGATGCCGATTGCCGCGCGAATGTGCTGCACACCATGGCGGAAGACGCCATGCGCACCGACGCGCTGATGCAGATGCTGAAGGCGCGGCGCTGGACGCGCACCGTGCTGGTCGTCGGGCCGAAACCGGAGGACCAAGCTTTTGCCGAGACGCTGCGCGCCTCCGCGGGGAAATTCGGCGTGGAGATTCTCGCCTCCAAGGACTGGAGCTTCGACACGGATCTGCGCCGCGCGGCAGGACAGGAAATCCCGCTCTTCACGCAGGATTTTCCCGATCACGACGTTCTTCTGATCGCCGACGAGGCCGACGACTTCGCCCGCTACGTGCAGGACAATACCTGGCTGCCCCGCCCGGTGGCCGGCTCGGACGGCTTGCGCGGCGAAGGCTGGGCGCCGGTGCTGGAACAGTGGGCCGCCGTGCAGCTCCAGAATCGTTTCGAAAAGACAGCTGAGCGCGAGATGAACTCGCGCGACTATGCCGCCTGGACGGCATTGCGCAGCATCGGCGAGGCTGTGACGCGAACCAACTCCGCCGACCCGAAGGTGCTTCGCGACTTTATCCTCTCGGACAAGTTCGCCCTCGACGGCTTCAAGGGCCGCAGCCTCACCTATCGCGGCTGGAATGGCCAGCTCCGCCAGCCGATGGCGGTCGTCAATGCCCGCGCGCTCGTCGAACTCGCGCCGCTCGACGGCTACCTGCACCAGACCAATGAAATGGACACGCTGGGCCTCGACCGGCCCGAAAGCACCTGCACCGCCTTTGGAGGATGAGATGAGATTTCCAGCCCTGCTGATCGCGCCCATGCTGGCTGCATTGCCTCTTCAGGCAAGCGCCGGCGAAATCTGGGTGACGAATGAAAAGGACGACACCATTTCCGTCATCGATACGGAGAAGCTGGAGGTGGTTCGCACCATCAAGACCGGCGAACGGCCGCGCGGCATCACCTTCAACTCCGACCATAGCCGCGTCTATATCTGCGCTTCCGACAGCGACACGGTCCAGGTCATGGATCCGGCGACCGGCGAGGTGCTGCACGATCTGCCCTCGGGAGAAGATCCAGAACAGTTCGTGCTCGCCCCGGATGACAGGCATCTGTGGATCGCCAACGAAGACGACGCGGTGACGACCGTCGTGGACGTCGAGACACGCAAGGTCGTGGCGCAGATCAATGTCGGCATCGAGCCGGAGGGCATGGCGGTTTCGCCGGACGGCAAGATCGTCATCACCACGTCGGAAACGACGAACATGGCGCACTGGATCGATACAGACACGAAGAAGATCTTCGCCAACACGCTGGTCGATTCCCGGCCCCGCCACGCCGAATTCGCCAAGGGCGGAACGGAACTTTGGGTCTCGTCGGAAATCGGCGGCACGATCACCGTCTTCGATGTGGCGACACAAGCGGAAAAGTCCAAGATCCGCTTCGAGATCACCGGCGTCAACGCCGACCTCATCCAGCCGGTCGGCTTCGAATTCACGCCTGACGGCAAGACGGCCTTCGTCGCGCTCGGCCCGTCCAACCATGTCGCAGTGATCGATGCCGATACGTTCGAGGTCAAGAGCTATATCCTCGTCGGCCGGCGGGTCTGGCACCTCGCCTTCTCGCCCGATCACAAGCAGCTCTTCACCACCAACGGCGTCTCGGGCGACGTGACCGTCATCGACGTCGCCTCGCTCGAGCCCGTGAAATCCATCAAGGTCGGCCGCTTCCCCTGGGGCGCGGCGAGCCGGCCATAACAGCGAAAGAGGAGAACATGATGAAAAGAGCGATCCTGGCAGCCATAGCGCTTGTCGCCGTACCGTTTGTCGCGCTGGCCGATGACGATGACGCAGCAAAGCCCGAGGCAGAAATGGGCCTTGCAGGCCTCCTCTCCAAGTCCAATCGCGAGAAACTGCCGGAACTCACGCTCTCGGCCGGCCAGCCGGTATCGAGCGGACCGCTGACGCTGAAATCCGGCAAATATTACACGCTGGAGATCAAGGCGGACGGCAGCCAGGAACTGGCGCTTGAGGGAGCCGGGTTCTTCCGGGCCATCTGGATCAACGAGATCGTCATCGAAGGCATCGAGATCCGCCCGCTCGGCATCGATTCCCTTGAGTTCGACGAAGCCGGCGAGGCGGAGATCAGCTTCATCGCGATCAAGCCCGGCAGCTACCAGCTCAAGGTGCCCGGCAGCACCGGCGATACGCAACAGGTGTCCATCACCATAGAATGAGCAGCACATGAGCGGCTTGACGGTAAAGGGTATCAGCCACGACTGGGGCGCACGGCCTGCGCTCGATGGCGTCTCCTTTTCCGTCGGGCGCGGCCGCTTCTGTGCCCTGCTCGGGCCGAACGGCGCAGGCAAGTCGACGCTGTTCGGCATGCTCACCCGGCTCTTCGTACCGCGTGCCGGACGCATCGCCATTGCCGGCTACGACATCGCGCAGGCGCCCCGCGCCGCGCTTTCCCGCATGGGCGTGGTGTTCCAGGCCTCGACGCTCGATCCGGACCTTACCGTCAGGCGCAACCTGCTCTATTTCGCCGCCCTGCACGGACTGTCGGGGCGGGAAGCGGAAACGCGCGCCATGGCGGCACTCGACAGGCTCGGCATGGCGGAGCGGGCGGGAGAGAAGGCCGCCAAGCTCAATGGCGGCCACCGCCGGCGCATGGAGATCGCCCGCGCGCTCATCCATCGTCCCGAGGTGCTTCTGCTCGACGAGCCGACCGTCGGGCTGGACGCAGCCTCGCGCGCCGCCATCACGCAGCATGTGCACGACCTTGCGGCCGAGGGGCTGACGGTGCTGTGGGCGACCCATCTGGTCGACGAGGTCTGGCCGCAGGACCGGCTCGTCATTCTCCACCGTGGCCGGGTGCTGGCCGATGGCGAGGCCGGCGAGATCGGCGGCACGGACCTTACCGGCCGCTTTCTGGCGCTGACGGGAGACCAATCATGACCGTGGAGGCAGGCACCGGTTTCTTCTCCTCGCACCCGGTCATTGCGCTGCGCGCGATCGTTCACCGGGAAGCCCTGCGGTTTCTCGGCCAGCGCGGGCGGCTCATCGCGGCGCTCGTGCGCCCGCTCGTCTGGCTCTTCGTCTTCGCGGCCGGGTTCCGGGCCGCGCTCGGCCTCTCGATCACGCCGCCCTACCAGACCTATATCACCTACGAGATCTACATCGTGCCGGGACTGGTGGGCATGATCCTGCTGTTCAGCGGCATGCAATCCTCGCTGAGCCTCGTCTACGACCGCGAAATGGGATCAATGCGGCTGTTGCTGACCTCACCCCTGCCGCGCTGGTGGCTGCTCTTCTGCCGCCTGCTTGCCGGTAGCCTGATCGCCGTGCTGCAAGCCTATGCCTTTCTGGCGATCGCGGCGCTCTACGGCATCCGCTTTCCCTGGGCCGGCTATCTGCTGGCGGCCCCGGCCATGGCCGTTGCGGCCATGATGCTCGGCGCGCTCGGCCTGCTGCTCTCCTCCTTCATCCGGCAGCTGGAGAATTTCGCCGGCGTGATGAACTTCGTCATCTTCCCGATGTTCTTCCTCTCCTCCGCGCTCTATCCGCTGTGGAAAATGGCGGAGGCCTCGCCGCGGCTGCGCGACCTTTGCGCAATCAATCCCTTTACCCATGCCGTCGAACTGATCCGCTTCGCGCTCTATGCGAAGGCAAATCCGACCGCGCTCGCCATCACCCTCGCCGCCTTCCTGCTCTTCGGCCTTGTCGCCGTCTGGGGCTACGATCCGGCGCGCGGGATGACGGCGCGAAAGGCCTGACCCGGCTACTCACACCAAGGAAAACTGCCATGCGCCTTGCCACTGCCACCGCCGGCCTTCTTTTCGCTTTCGCCCAGCCCGCCTGGTCACAGACCGACGCGGACGGCTCACTCAATCCCGAGGAGCTGACGCTCAACCGCGTCATGAAGGATGTGAGAGAGGGGCGCACCAGCATGACCATCTGCGCCACCGGCTACTACATTACCAAGTCTGGCCGGCACGAGATGGCGCGCGAGCTTTTCGAGCGTTGCGCCGCAGCCGGCTGGACCGGAGCAATGACCTGGATGTCGCAGCTCGACGACAACGGGCTCGGCGGTCCGGAAGACCCCGACAGCGCCGCCGAATGGGACCGCCGGGCAGCCGAGGCGGGTGACCCGATCGGCAAGTTCAACTACGGGCTCGACCTGATGCGTGGGCGCGGCGTCGTGGAAAACCGCGCGCTCGGGCGCAAATATATCGACGACGCGGCCAACAGCGGCCTCGCCCCGGCCCAGCGCCTGAAAGCCGCCGACTACGATCTCGATGTCGTAACCCCGGATGCCGACGACTGGAAATACGCGCCGGGCTTCTGATCTTCCTCGATGATTCGCGCCGGGCGTCCCTCGAGCCGAAGCGTGCGGGAGGCGAGTCTCTCGGCTTCAGCGCGCACATGCGTAACGAGTAGGGTGGCGCAGGGCCGCCTTGCCATCAGGTGCTCGAACAGGCCCATCATCTCCGAGGCAAGCGCCGGGTCGAGACTGACGAAGGGTTCGTCCATCAGGAGAAGATCGGGTGCCGACGCGAAGGCGCGCGCCAGCGACAGGCGGCGCTGCTGCCCGAGCGAAAGCATGCCGGGATAACGCTCGCCCAGTCCCCCCAGCTCCACGTCCTCCAGCCAGCGGCTGGCCTCCTCGCGCGAAACGCGCGCAATAATCGTGAGGTTGTCCAGTGCGGTCCGCCACGGCAGGAGAACGGGCTCCTGAAAGACCATGGCGAGCCTTTCCGTCGCCTCGCGCCGCCCGTTGAAGCTGCGGTCGAGCCCGGCGACAACGCGCAGCAGAGACGTCTTGCCGACACCCGACGGACCGGTGAGCGCCACCGTCTCGCCCGGCGCCAGCGAAAGCCTCATGGGGCCGAGAACGCCGCCCGGCCCGCCGCGCTCAAGATCGAGCCGCAGAACCGGCTCAGTTTTCGGGGTGATGGAAGACGCCACCGGGCAGGTCCTTCAGGTCCCCGACCAGATCGGCACCGCCGAGTTCGGTCATCAGCTTCAGCATTCGCGCAGCGGCTTCTTCATCCACCGCGCCCTCGCCCGGCGCGCCGGCGAGGAACGCCGCTTTCAGCGCCTCGAACTCCGCATCGGTCTCCGCCCGCATTATCGGCCGGATGCGCTCCCAGGCCGCCGGATCGGCGGCGAGCCGCTGTTTGGCCTGCCGTGAGGCTGCGGCGATCGCTTCGCCTAGCCCCGGATGCGCCTTTAGAACATTGCCCCGCACCACATAGCCGACAAGCGGCGTCTGCGGATCGAGCCCGAGGGCTTCGGCCGCCTTGTCGATGGGAAGAAGCGTGCGCATCCCGGCCGCCTGCATGCGGGCGCCAAAATTCCAGAAATTCAGGGCGCCCTGCACCTCGCCGTCGAGCGCGGCCTTGTAGACGAGCGGCGGCGCGCCGAAGACCTGGTCGGTCGTTTCGGCCAGATCGAAATTCTCGACCTTCCGGGCATAGGCACGCAGGATCAGCCAGCTCTTGTCGATCGGGCTTCCGGCGACGCCGATCTTTTGCCCTTTCAGGTCTGCCAGGCTCCTGGCCGCGCTGTCGGCAGGCACCATCAGTCCACCGACGGCGCGCGAATATGGAATGAAGACGACGTCGCGGCCGGCGGCCCGCTCGCGCGCCACCCAGAGCCAGTCGGAGACGATCATGTCCACCTCGCCACCGATCAGTGCAATCTGTGCGGCGGGAGCCCCGGCGATATCGGTCACCTCCATGCGGAAGCCGTTCGCCTTATCGAGGCCATAGTGGCGGATGGTATCGGCCTCCCAGCTCACGGTGCCGGAAAGCTGGAGGGCCGCACGCACAACCGGAGTCTCGGCGCAGACCGGCAGGCTGGAAAACAGCGCAACGACCACCGCGCCGACGAACGACTTCAGGAATGTCATGGGCTCTCCTCCCCTTGCTCCCGTGATCGTATCCGCCGCGCCGGCGCGCCGATATACGACCTAAAGAGGGGGGGCTCAGACACGCGGGAATCCGGCTATTACGACCAAGGTCCAATTCATCCTGCCGGCAAGTAGGCGGATGATCCGCACCATGGAGCCCGCATCCATCTGCGGGCATGGAGTGGGAGGATGTTATGAGGAGTGTCGTGCTGGCCACTGTGGCGGCCATTGCCTGTGCGAGTGCCGTACAGGCAGGAGTAACGGAAGAAGATCTCGCGAAGGACGCGGAAACCGTCGGTGACGTCCTGACAAACGGCATGGGACGCGACCTGCAGCGCTTCTCGCCGATGGAAACGCTCAACACGAAGAACGTCAAGCATCTGGTGCCGGCCTGGGCATTCTCACTCGGCGGCGAAAAGCAGCGCGGCCAGGAAAGCCAGCCGATCATCTATGACGGCATGATGTACATTACTGGCTCCTACAGCCGCATCTATGCCATCGACATCAAGAGCGGCAAGGAAGTCTGGCAGTACGACGCACGCCTTCCGGAAGGCATCCTTCCCTGTTGCGACGTGGTCAACCGCGGTGCGGCGATCTTTGGCGACAACATCTATTTCGGCACTCTCGATGCGCGCCTCGTGGCGTTGAACCGCAAGACCGGCGATGTCGTCTGGAACAAGAAGCTCGCCGACTACAAGGAAGGCTACAGCTATACTGCCGCTCCGCTGATCGTTGACGGCCTTGTCGTTACCGGTAATTCCGGCGGTGAATTCGGCGTCGTCGGCGAAGTACAGGCACGCAATGCCGAGACCGGCGAACTCGTCTGGAGCCGCCCCGTCATCGAAGGCCATATGGGCACCCTCAATGGCAAGGAAAGCACCATGACCGGGACGCTGAACGCGACCTGGCCGGGCGACATGTGGAAGACCGGCGGCGGCGCGACCTGGCTCGGCGGCTCCTATGACCAGGACACCAAGACGCTCGTTTTCGGCGCTGGCAACCCCTCGCCCTGGAACAGCCACCTGCGCGGCGCCGGCAAGCCGGTCGAAGGCAACAAGGGTGACAACCTCTATGCCGCATCGCGTCTCGGCATCGATCCGGCAAACGGTGAGATCAAGTGGCACTTCCAGACCACCCCGCGCGAGGGCTGGGATTTCGATGGTGTCAACGAGGTCGTGCCTTTCGTCGACAAGGACGGCAACAAGCGCTTCGCAACGGCCGACCGCAACGGCTTTTTCTACATCCTCAACCGCGAGGACGGCAAGTTCGTCGCCGCCCACCCCTTCGTGAAGAACATCTCCTGGGCAAAGGGCATCGACGAGACCGGCCGGCCGATCTTCAACGAGGAGAACCGTCCGGGCGACGCAGCAGCTGCGGCCGACGGCGCGAAGGGCCAGCAGGTCTTCTCTGTTCCCTCGTTCCTCGGCGGTAAGAACTGGATGCCGATGGCTTACAGCCCGAACACCGGACTGTTCTATGTTCCTTCCAACGAATGGGGCATGGACATCTGGAACGAGCCGATCACCTACAAGAAGGGCGCCGCCTATCTCGGCGCGGGCTTCACCATCAAGCCGCTCTTCGAGGATCACATCGGCAGCCTGAAGGCGATCGACCCCAATAGCGGCGAGATCAAGTGGGAATACAAGAACGGCGCTCCGCTCTGGAGCGGCGCGATGACCACCGCCGGCGGCCTCGTCTTCTTCGGAAACCCGGAAGGTGATTTCATCGCCCTCAACAACGAGACTGGCGAGGAACTCTGGAAGTTCCAGACCGGCTCGGGGATCGTCGGGCAGCCGGTTACCTGGGAGCAGGACGGCGAGCAATATGTCTCGGTGATTTCCGGCTGGGGCGGCGCGGTCCCGCTCTGGGGCGGGGAAGTTGCCAAGAAGGTCAACTATCTCAACCAAGGCGGCACGGTCTGGACCTTCCGTCTACCCAAACAACTGGCAGCGCTAGACTAGGAAAACGGGCCGGGCGGAAACGCCCGGCTTCCTTCTTTTCAAGGTGGCCAAGCAAGGCCTGTGAAGACGGACGAATTCGATGCTAAGCTATCGCCAGCCCTTTCGGGAATTTCGCATGATGCCAGTTCCAGCCAACGAGACACCCGTGCGTACATTGAAATCGGCGTTGATCGTCGATGACCACCCGTTGTTCTGCGATGCACTGTCGATGACCCTGACAGGCCCTGTCGGCATTCCCGAGGTGGAGGCCGTCGGCACGCTGGAGGCGGCGCTCACCAGGCTCGAGACCGGCCCCCTGCCCGACGTCGTGGTCCTCGACCTCAACCTTCCAGACGTCAACGGGCTCGACGGGGTGGTGCGGCTGCGCCGCGCCCTGCCGGAAACGCCGATCGTCGTCGTCTCGTCGCTCGACGAGGTTCGCATCGTGCGGGCTGTGTTGAAGGCGGGCGTGAACGCGTTTGTTCCCAAACACGCTTCGCGCGAGGAGTTTCGCGAGGCCTTCTCGGTCATCGCGCGCGGGGAAATCCATGCGAGCCGCATGGCGCTCGAGGCTTCTGCGCCGACACCGTCCGAAGAAGCAGTCAAGCGACTGGCCCTGCTGACGCGCCAGCAGGCCCGCATTCTTCAGCTCGTCTGCGCCGGCCGGATGAACAAGCACATCGCATACGAGCTATCGATAGCCGAGACCACGGTGAAGGCGCACGTCACCGCCATCATGCGCAAGCTCGGCGTGCAAACACGCATGCAGGCCGTTCTCTTCGCGCAGGAGGCGAGTTTCAGCACGATGGTGACGTCGCCCGAAGGATGTTTCCTGGAAGAATGAAATGCGCACTGGTGCCAGCGCGCCGCGGATGCTCTAAGCTTTAGGCGGGGGAAGCGTCGGAGGAGGCCATCGCCCGTGGACGAACATTTCATTACGCGCGCCTTCGTATCCGCGCATGACGACCGCGCGGTCGAGCGGCTGGCTGCACGCCTCGGCCCCGGCCCTTTTTCGCTCGTTCTGCTTTTCGTTTCGCCCGAAGCCGACGTTGCGGCATTCGTTGCCGATGCCACCCGGATCTGGCAAGGCGCACGGATCGCCGGCTGTACCACCGCCGGAGAAATCTCCGGCGCCGGCTATGACGAAGGAAGCATCGTCGCCATCGGTTTCCATACGCGCCATTTCGCGGCCGAGACACTGCTCATTCCCGATCTTTCGCAGCTGGTTGCAAAGGATCTGTCGGAGGCATTGCTCCAGATCCGGCACTCGCTCGCCCGCGACCATGGACACCTGCAGGAAGAATTCGCACTGCTTCTGGTGGATGGGTTGTCCGCGCGCGAGGACGAGCTTGCCTCGGCGCTTGCCGCCGGCACCGGCACGATGCCGCTGATTGGCGGGTCGGCTGGAGATGGCGTCAATTTCCGCGAAACCCTCGTCTTCGACGGCAAGCAAATTCTGGCGAATGCAGCGGTGATTTCCATCCTGCGCGGTGCCTGTCCCCTGCAGGTTTTCAAGATGGACCATATCAGGCCCACCCAGCGCCGGATGGTTGTCACGCAGGCCGATCCGGCCAGCCGCATCGTGCGGCAGATCAATGCCGAACCTGCGGTGCACGAATATGCCCGCCTCATCGGCATGCAGCCGGAAAGCGTCAATATCCTCACCTTCGCGATCCACCCGCTGACGGTGCGCATGGGCGAGCGCCATCATGTGCGCGCCATCCAGCGCGTCCTGCCGTCCGGTGAACTCCTGTTCTTTGCCGCAATCGACGAGGGCATGGTGCTGACCATCGCCGAGCCGGAGGATCTGGTGGATCATCTGGGGAGCGAGTTGCAGGCATTGAGGCAGCCCGGCGATCCCATCGCCGTGCTCGGCTTCGACTGCATCCTGCGACGGATCGAGGCGCAGGAAAAACAGATGACCGGCCGTGTTTCGAAGCTTCTGCGCGAACATGGAGTCATTGGATTTTCGACCTATGGCGAACAGATCGGCCCGATGCACATCAACCACACGATGACCGGCTTTGCCTTCTATCCGCCCGGCACGGTCATTCCAGGAAGCGACCCATGAACAGTCCATCCAAAGGATTGCTCGACCCGGCCGATGGCGAAACGCGAAATCTCGAAAAAATGCTCGTCATCGCCGATGCTCTCATGCGACATGTCGAGCAGAGTTCCGGTGACAGGGGAGATGCCTTCGAGCAGTTTCGCCGCGCAGCCGTGCTGGAAGACCGTGTGCGACAGCGCACGCGCGACCTCGAAACGACGCTGAGACAGCTCAACGACGCCAACAGCGCCGCCGAGCGGGCCAGACGCGACCTCGCCCAGGCGTTCGAAGCCGTCGATGAAGGTTTCGCCCTTTTCGACCCCGCCGACTACCTCGTTCTTACCAATTCCCGCTTCTGTCGCGACCTTGCCGATATCCGGCCGAAGCTCTTTCCCGGCACCACCTTCGCGGAATATGTACAGATCGTCAGCCGGTCCACGATGCTCGCCCTGCCCGAGGGCGTGACAACGGATGCCTGGATGGCCGAGCGCATCCGCCTGCACCGGACGCCGCAGGTCTTCAATGTCGGGCTTACCGGCGATCGCTGGCTCCAGGTAAGCGAACAGCGCACCCCCGATGGTGGCACTGTCATCCTCCAGACTGACATTACCGACATCATCCGCATGGAGCGCTCGGAGCGCGGCAAGCTGCTGGACGACCAGGCCCGGATGATCCGAGCAACGCTCGAACATATCAAGCAGGGGGTTCTCATCTTCGATGCCAACCGCCGGCTGGCGGGCTGGAACAGCCGCGCCGCGCAGCTATTGGACATCTCGGCACGGCTGCTGCACCGCGGAACACCCTTCGACCTGCTGGCCGAGCGCATCGCCCGCTCGCTAACCATTAGCGAGGGCTTTAACGCCGAAAGCCTGCACATCTGGATTGCCGGCGGGCAGCCGCGCGAACCGCTGTCCTTCGAGATCCAGCACGAATCTGGCGTGATCCTTGATGTCTTCGCGCAGGAAATGCCGGGCCGCGGCTTCGTCATGTCCTTCGCGGACGTGACGCGTGAACGCCTTGCCATTCACGCCATGATCCGCGCCAACACTTCGCTCGAGGCCCGGGTGGCGGAACGCACCGGAGACCTTGCCGCCGCGCTTGCCGAGGCCGAGCGCGCCAATTCCGCCCGCGTCCGCTTCGTCGCCGCGGCAAGCCACGACCTTCTGCAGCCGCTCTCGGCGGCGAAACTCTTCGTGGCGGCAGCGCGCGACGACGCGGAAGCCACGCCGATGTGCGGGACGCTGGAAAAGGCGCACAACGCGCTTGTCAGCGTCGAGGGAATACTCGGCGCCCTGCTCGATATTTCCCGCCTGGAATCGGGCGGTTCCGCAGTCGATATCGGGCCAGTGCCCCTTTCGGTTCTGCTCCGCCAGCTGACCGACGAATTCGCGCCCATTGCCGCGCGCAAAGGGCTGAGGCTCGATATACTGCCCTGCGGCCTCACCGTATCGAGCGATCCGACCTATCTGCGGCGCATCCTGCAGAACCTCATCAGCAACGCCATCCGCTACACGCGCTCCGGCCGGGTCCTCGTCGGGCCGCGCCGGACAAACGGCCAGGTGCGCCTCGAAGTGCATGACACCGGGCCCGGTATCGCAGCCGACCAGCAGCAATCGATCTTCCGCGAGTTCCATCGCATCCAGGGCTCGGCCTCCGCATCCGAGGGCATGGGACTTGGTCTGGCGATCGTGGAGCGGGCATGCGGACTGCTCGATCACCGGCTCACGCTTCGCTCGGAACCGGGACGCGGCACCTGTTTTGCCGTGGATCTCGCCCTCATGCCGCAAAACGCAAAGCCCGCTTACCTGGAGGCCACGCCGACGATCCCGGACGAGCCCGGCGACAACAGCGACCGCATCGCGCTTCTCGTGGAAAACGACGGGGACCTGCGCCGCGCCATCGCGTTGCTGCTGGAGCGCCGAGGGGTCAGCGTACTGGAGGCGGCAAGCGGCGAGGAAGCGCTCTCCCTTCTGGAGGAAATCGGGATCGTGCCCGATCTCTACCTGATCGACCAGCAGCTCGACGGAGCGCTCACCGGCATAGAAACCGCGCTGGCCCTGCATACCGAATACGGCGAGCGCCCGACCCGCATCCTCACTGCCAACCGCACGCCGCAGACGCGCCTCGCCGCGGACGCCGCGGGTATCGAGATCATGTACAAACCGATCGCCGCCGACGCTTTGGAGGCCTTCGTGCTGTACGCCGGCTGATTCTGCACCAAGGTCGCATTGCAGTCGAGCGCGCCAGATGGAACATCCCCACCACCCGAATTGGAGGAGGATGGACATGAAGAAGCTACTCGTGACGACCGCCCTGCTGATCCTTGCAAGCGGCCCGGCATATGCCGCCGAGCACATCGTCAACATGTTGAACAAGGGCGAAAGCGGCGCCATGGTTTTCGAACCGGCTGCCATCGCCGCTGCGCCCGGCGATACGATCCGCTTTGTCCCGACGGACAAGAGCCACAATGTCGAGGGCATCAAGGGCATGCTTCCGGAAGGGGTAAAGCCCTTCAAGAGCAAGGTGAACGACGAATACGTCCTGACCGTTACCGAGCCCGGTTTCTACGGCGTGAAATGCTCGCCGCACTACAGCATGGGCATGGTCGCCCTCATCCGTGTTGGCGACGGCTCGCCCAATCTGGACGCTGCGAAAGCGGTGAAACTGCCGAAGAAAGCCGGAGAGCGGATGACGGCCGCCTTCGAGACGCTGGCCGGCGCTCAGTAACCGGGCTCTGGCGGATCGAGACCTTGGTCGCATTGTGAAGCCGCCTCGAAGAGATCAGCCTGAGCACGTCAACAGCCCACGTTCTGGAGGAGAAGCAAATGGCCTGGAAGAAACCCGTCGTCAAAGACATCGCCTGCGGCATGGAAATCAACATGTACGGCCCGTCGGAAGATGACCCGCGTCCCGACCATCCGTTCTGAACAAGGCGCTATGCGTCTCGTTACTCTCGGGGCAGGCGCCGGTGGCGGCCTGCCCCAATGGAATTGCGGCTGCGTACAGTGTAGCGCGGCGCGCGCGGGGCTGATCGCCCCGATGACGCAGAGTACGCTGGCCGTCAGCGTCGACGGTCGTGATTGGGTGCTGCTCAACGCATCCCCGGATCTGCGACAGCAGCTTGCCGCCTGTCCATCGCTGCACCCGGCCAGCCTTCGCGGCAGTCCCGTCAAGGCGGTGGTGCTGACCAACGGCGATGTCGATCATGTCGCGGGGCTCCTGACGCTGCGCGAGAAGACAGGCTTCACCCTCTACGCGACCGAAGCCACGCATCGGATCCTGTCGGACAATTCCGTTTTCGGCGTTCTCGATCCGGCTCTTGTCGAGCGCCGGACCATCATCCTCGACCAACCCTTCAGCCCGCTTGCCGGCTTGACGATCACGCCCTACGCGGTTCCCGGGAAGATCCCGCTCTATCTCGAAGGCGAGACACCGGAGCTGGACATGATGGGCGAGCAGACCGTCGGACTGCGCCTTGAAGGCGGGGGACGCACGGCGCAATACGTACCCGGCTGCGCGGCCCTCCCGGACTGGCTTGTCGAGCGGCTGACACCGGCCGATGTCGTGCTGTTCGACGGGACGATCTGGAGCGATGACGAAATGCCAAGCTCCGGCACCGGCAACAAGACCGGCGCGCGTATGGGCCATGTGTCAATGAGCGGGGCGAACGGCTCGCTCGCTCGCCTTTCCCGGCTTCAGGGACGGCGCATCTACACGCATGTGAACAACACGAATTCTGCACTGATGCCGGACAGCCCGGCCCGGGCGGCCATCACCGCCGCCGGATGGGAAATCGCGACGGATGGCATGGAGGTTGTCCTGTGAACACCAGCCCGAGGCACGAAGACTGGCCCTTGAGCCGCGCGGAATTCGAGGCGCGCCTGCACCGCATCGGCGAGGAACGCTATCACGACAAGCATCGGTTTCACGATCGGCTGCACCGCGGCAACTGTACGATGGACGAGGTGCAGGCCTGGGTGATCAATCGCTGGCAGTACCAGTCGTCCATCCCCATGAAGGATGCCGCTTTCCTGTCGCGCTGCCGGGATCCGGACCTGCGCCGCATCTGGCGGTCCCGCATCGAGGACCACGACGGGGAGGTCGAGGACGGAGGCGGCATCCGGCGCTGGCTGAAGCTCGCCGAGGGCGTGGGCCTCGATCCCGTCTATGTCGCTTCCGGGCGCGGGGTGATGCCGGCCACGCGCTTCATCGTCGACGCCTATATCCGCTTCGTTCGTGATGAGCCCCTGATCGCCGCCATGGCAAGCTCGCTCACCGAAATGTTCGCACCGGCCATCCACACGCAGCGCATCGCCGGCTTGCTGGAGCACTACGAATTCGCCGATCCTGAAACGATCGGCTATTTTCGCCACCGCCTGACCGAAGCGCCGAAGGATGTCCGCTTCACGCTGGACTGGGTGCTGACCCATGCCGTGACCCGCACCGACCAGGAGGCGGCGATTGCCGCCCTGACCTTCAAGACCGACGTCTTGTGGGCGCAGCTGGACGCGCTGTGGAGCGGCTATGTCGAGGGCTATATCCCGCCGGGCGCCTGGCGACCCGGAGAGGGACAGATGGCGGGCCGGTCATGAACACCGATCCGGTTCCCCTTCTGCCGCGGGGTACGCGCCTGCATCACGACCGGGTGCGCGACACGATGGTTCTCCTCGTCCCGGAACGGGCGCTGCTGCTCGACGAGATCGGCACCGCCATCCTTCAGGAAGTGGACGGACGCTCGACGCTCGCGGCGATATCCGCCCGGCTGGCGGAGCGTTACGGCGCACCGCTGGAGGATGTGGCCAGCGACGTCCGCGGTTTTCTCGACGGGCTCGCGGCCCAGCGGCTGGTGGACTACCAATGACAGAGCGTCCTTCCCCACCGATCGCCATGCTTGCGGAACTGACGCATCGCTGTCCTCTGTCCTGTTCCTATTGCTCCAACCCGCTCGAGCTGACGGCGCGCGACAAGGAGTTGACGACGGAGGCCTGGGCGCAGGTGTTTCGCGAGGCGGCCGATCTCGGAATTCTGCAACTGCACCTTTCCGGCGGTGAACCGGCATCGCGGCGTGATCTGGAAGAGCTGGTCAGGGCCGCGCGGCAATCGGGGCTCTATGTGAACCTCATCACCTCGGGCATCGGGCTGACGCCCGCCCGTCTCGATGCCCTTGAGGAAGCCGGGCTCGATCATGTGCAACTCTCGCTACAGGCAACCACCGCCGAAAAAGCCGACTGGATCGGCGGCTATAGCGGCGGCTTTGCGCGCAAGGTCGCCTTCGCCGCCGAGGTGCACCGGCGCGGCATTCCGCTGACGGTCAATGCCGTGATGCATCGCCACACGATCGACGACCTCGACGCCGCCATTGCCTTCGCCGCCGATCTCGGCGCGCGCCGCATCGAGGTCGCCTGCGTCCAGTTTTACGGCTGGGCACTGGCGAACCGCGCAGCGCTGCTGCCCTCACGAGAACAGGTGGTTCGCGCGAAGGACACCGTCGCCGAGGCAAGGCGAGCCTATGCCGGCCGCATGATGATCGACTTCGTTCCCCCGGATTACTATGCCGATTACCCCAAGGCCTGCATGGGCGGCTGGGGCTCCACCGGCATCAACATCGCACCCGACGGCACCGTCCTGCCATGCCATGCCGCAGCGACGATACCGGGACTTCAGTTCGACCGGGTAACGGACCGCGACCTCGCCGGGATCTGGTATGACGGATCGGCCTTCAACGCGTTTCGCGGCCATGAATGGATGCAGGAGCCCTGCCGTAGCTGCGCGCGCCGTGACCGGGACCATGGCGGCTGCCGCTGCCAGGCGATGGCGATGGCAGCCGATCCGGCCGCAACCGATCCGGTCTGTCGCCATTCTCCGGTCCGCCCGCTGGTCGATCGCATCATATCCGAACAGGCTCAGGACCCGCCGCAGTTCATCTACCGCACCCAGCGGTCTGCGTTTCCGCTCGGCTGAGGCCGCCGGAGCCCCTTACCGGAGGGCTGCGCCGACCTCCCACAGGTCACGCACCATCCGGCGAAGCATAAGCGCCTCGCCCCAGCGGTCCGTCATGTCGTTGCCGTCCCTCCCCGTGATGGCATAGGGTTTTGGCCCCAGTTCGCAGGTGAAGACGAGCGCCGCATCTGCCACGGCGCGGGCCCGCCAGGCCCGAAAGCCGTAGTCCCACCAGTCGAGAAAGAGATCGAGCCAGGGGCGGTGATGCGGAAAGGAGATTTCGATCTGCACCTGTTCGCGCGAAGCGACACGGCCGTGAAAGGCGTGGCTGTTGTCGAGGATGCGCCGGATCAGCGCATGGTTTTCTTCCTCGACCGGAAAGGCGAATTCGCGACCGACGAGAAAATGCGACAGGTCGGCAAGAAGCGGCAGCTCGGGCCGCCGGTCGAGCAGATCGAGCGTGAAGAACAGGTCCGTCGTCATCCGGTCGCGATGCGTCTCGATGAAGACGGGGATTCCGGCATTCTCGGCAAGCCGCATCCAGCCATCGAGCAGCGGCAGGCAATCCTCCACCCGGCGCAGGCGGACATCCGGTTGCAGATTGATGTGCCTGACCGGAAACTCACTCGCCAGCTCGAGCGGCAGGCGCAGGTCTTCGACAGAGCGCGGGAAACACACGCCCTCTATCTCAAGGCCGGAACCCCGGACGATCTCGTTCAGGCGGACGACATCGGCGCGGTTCGTGTAATGCGCGCTGATGCCCTTGAAGCCCGCCTCCGCGATCATCGCGATGTTGTCATGGAGACTGCGCTCGTTGCCGTCCGTATGACGGCGCTCCATGGCCCACAGCGACTGGAAAACGAGCAGTTCCTGCATCAGGCTGCCCTCGCGCTCTTGAGGAGTGCCTTCAGGTTCACTGCCGGGTCGGCAAGGTTGGCAGGATCAGGGCTGATGCCCGCCGCGATCAGCATCTCCGCCAGCTTGATCTCCCTGGCAAGACTGGTGCCGATACCGAGGCCTGCCGCGGCGACGAGACGGCCGCCGTCAAGATAGAATTCCAGTGCGCCCTCCCCGAGACGGCGAAGGACGATCCGATATTCCGGCAGCGGCAGGCCCGCCACCTGCAGGCCGAGATCGTACTGGTCGGACCAGAACCAGGGGATTGCGGCGAAGGTCTCGCTTGCGCCTGTCATGTTCCGCGCTGCCGTTTCGGCCTGGCTGCGGGCATTGCGCCAGCTTTCGAAGCGCATGTGTCCACCATCCGGCTGGGCAATCGCCGCGCAGTCACCGGCCGCCAGGATATGGGGGTCGCTCGTGCGCAGAAAGGCGTCCGTCAGGATGCCGTTGCTGACGGCGAGCCCCGCCGCTCCGGCAAGCGCCGTATCCGGCACGACACCGATGGCGGCGACGACGATATCGGCCGGCACCCGCGTACCATCGGCGAGCACCACCGCATCGGATGCGATTTCCCCAACGCCCGTACCCAGGTGGAACCGCACGCCTTCCTCAAGATGTCGGGCATGCAGGCTGGCGGCAAAACGGGCCGGCACCGCCCGGCCAAGCGGCTTTGCGGCCGCCTCGATGATACTGACGGACATGCCCCTGACGCGCAACACTGCCGCAAGCTCCATGCCGATCAGCCCGCCGCCGATGATCGCAACGCTTCCACCGGCATTCGCGCGGGAAAAGATCGCCGCGGCATCAGCAAAGGTTCGCAAGTCGAGCGCCCGTTCGGCACCGTGACAGGCCAGACGGCGCGGGCGAGCGCCCGTTGCAAGAAGCAGGCTATCATAGAGAATCGTCCGCCCGTCGCCGAGGAGGAGGTGGCGACGGGCGGTATCGATCTGCGTTACCGGCACGCCGGGAAGATAATCGATGCCGGCAGCCTTGAGTGCCGCGGCCGAGCAGATCGTTTTCATCTGGACGGCACCGTCCAGGGGCTTGGAGAGCGGCGGACGCTCGTAGGGCAGATGAGGCTCGGCACCGGTGAGCGTGACTGGCCCGCAGAACCCCGTCTCACGCAGGGCGAAAGCAGCGCGGGTGCCTGCTTCCCCGGCGCCGATGATGACCATCCCGTTCATGCGTTCTCCTTTGAAATTGGCCGGCGCATCCACAGACGCACCGGCCGGGGAGGATCAGTTCTTGCTGGCGTAGTCGGCCATGTTCTTCGGCGTCACCAGTTCGAAGGGCACCCAGACCTGCTTTTGGACGGGTTCGCCGCGCACCAGCGCAACGGCGGCATCGACCGCGCTTGCGGACTGACCCCGGGCATTCTGGAAAACGGTCGCATCGAGATCGCCTGCGGCCATGGCGGCAAGTCCATCCTGGGTGGCATCGATACCGATGACGATCACGTCGTCCATCGACACGCCCGCCGCCTTCAACGCCTGGATGGCACCGATTGCCATCTCGTCATTATTGGCAAAGACGACATCGATCGGCTGGCCGGCGGTGATCCAGTTCGTCGTCGTGTCCATCGCGTTGGTGCGCGCCCAGGCGCCGGACTGTTCGTCCGCGATGGTGGCGCCCTTGCAGTCCCCGGCGGCCAGCATAGCCTTGAAGGAACTGGTGCGATCGCGTGAAGCCTGGTGCGCAAGGTCGCCCATCAGGATATAGACCTGCGCATCGGAAGCCTTGCCCTTTTCGGCCAGGAGCGAACAGGCCGCTTTCGCGCCGAGTTCGCCGGAATCCGTTTCCCTGGAGCCGACATAGGCCTGCTTTTCCGGCAGGTTGCCGAGATTTTCAGGCTCGAGATTGAGGAAGACCACCGGAATGCCGGCCTTCGTAGCAGCATCGCTGATGCCGGGGGCAGCCGACGTATCGGTCAGCGTCATGATGATGGCATCGACACCGGCTGCGATGAAGTTGTTCACCTGGTTGAGCTGCTTGGAAATGTCGGTCTGTGCATCCTCGATCTGCACATTGACGCCGTCCGCCTCCGATGCTCTTGCGCTGATGCCTTCGCGCAGAAGCGTCTGGAAATTGTTGTCGAAACTCTGCATCGAGACGCCGATGGTCTCCGCAAAGGCAGCGCTTCCCATCATGGCGGCCAGAACGGCCGCCAGGTACATGGATTTCATGTCGTCCTCCCAAATGGGTGCCGGCTCACCCGATCGCACGCCGGAGGCCCGAAGGGCCCGGTCCGTCATGCATGGCCTCAGGCGAGGGCCACGCGCACCTCTCCATCGACCACTTCGGCCGGATAGGTCCTCAGGTTCTCGCAGGCGGGAAGCCGGAGGGCCTCGCCGGTGCGGTAATCGAACGCGCCGGAATGCTTGGGACATTCCACCTCAAAATCCATCACGAGCCCATCTGCCAGATGGATTGCCTCATGGGTGCACAGGCCCGCCGTGCAATAGATGCCGTCATCCGGGCCGCGATAGATCGCGTAGGTGCGGCCGCCATGGTCGAAGCGGATGGCGCCTTCCTGCTCGATGTCCTCGAACCTGCAAACGGAAACCCAGTTCATTCCGCAGCTCCCTGCGCCTGGTTGCCGGTTTTGCGGGCGGCAAGCTTTTCCTTGCGCTTGCGATAGCGCTCCTGCATGAGGGCCTCGCCCTCGGGGGAGCCGTCGTGCCAGGTGCCAAACCACTTATCGAGCGGGATCAGGGCGTCTCCGTAGTTCACCTCGAAATACTTGTGGTGCAGGTAGTGCGTATAGGCATGGCTATCGACCAGCTTTTCCTCGCCGACCTCCACCTTGTCGAAGCCGACATGGCCGGGGATTGCCCCAAAGCCTGCATAGTGGAGCTGATAAAGCATGAGGATCGGATTGGACGGCAGGACAAGGTGATAGAAGGCCGTGCCGAGATAGAGGAAGTGTTCCACCGGATGCATCGACAGAGACGACCAGGGTGAAGGATTGACCGAGTTATGGTGAACCGAATGCACCCACTTATAGAGGAATGGAACGTGGATGAGCCGGTGGATGCAGAAGAAGTGGAATTCATGGATGATCGGCACGACAAGCGCTACGAGCGCCAGCGTCCACGGATTTTCGGCAAAGCTCAGCCAGGGCGCATAGCCATTGGCATAGGCCCAGAGCATCACGACCTCAATGCCGGTCCAGATGGTCACGCCCGATAGGAACGTGCGCAGCATGTTGTCGATGTTCTGGCGATCGAACCAGAAGACGCTGTTCTTCTGGTCGGCCGGGAACTTGCCGTTGTACTTGAAGCGGTTTTCCTGCCGCTTCAACACATAGAGGTGAAGCTCGAACGCGCCGTAGAACAGGAATACGCAGACCGCGTTCACCGCATAGAGCCAGAGCGCCCAGCCGATATCGAGCGTCTGCATCGTCTCGACAGAAGGGATAACCCATGCCCAATAGGCCACGGCCGATGCCGCGAAGATGGTATTCCACGGAAAGAAGTAGTGTGGCAGCCACTTTACGACCGCCATCAGCTTCGGCGGGAATACGAAGAGGGGCGCGGTCTCGACCGGCTGGTTCGGCGTCCAGTCGCCGCGCTTGTTCCGCTTGCCATACTGCAGGTCATCCATGACGCTCTCCTTCGGGCGACTCTCGCGCAATTCGATGCAAGGAGAACGCATGACGCGCCTTATCCGTGTCGCTGCTCACGGCACGCCGGCTCTCCTCCTGACTTGAAAATTATCAGGAACCTGCCCCGGTCGCGAAGACTTCATTGATCAAAACAGATCAAAGACTTTCAGCAGTAATGGTGATGAAGCGAATGGGATTGCGGTCCGGCTCCACCGCGGTCAGTCCGACCCGGCGCAGGACAATATCGAGCGCACGCTGGGCCTGTGCCTCCGGCGCCTGATCGAGCACCACATCCATGATGCCCTCGCGCAAGGCCGACCGCGTGTAGTCGGTCAGTTCGTGCCCGATGAACAGGATGTCCTTGCCCCGGCTGTGCCGCCGGAGCACCTCGATCAGCGCCGCGTTGGCGCCGCCCGCATTGTAGAGGCCGACGAGATCCGGATATTTTTCAAGCGCGATCGACAGACTTTCCGCGCCGAAATGCTCTTCGTCGCGGGTGAAGCCAAGCCATTCGAAGCCGATGCTACCGGGACGGTCGCGAAAATATTCGGAGAAGCCGCGAATGCGGTCGCGGTGAACCTGATAGATCGGGTGGCAGAGCGCGACGACCGGGCCTTCTGCCCGAGCCATGCGGGAGATGAAATGTGCCGCCGTGCGTCCTGCGGCGTAATTGTCGATCCCGACGAAGTCGACCCCGTCTTCGGACGCGCGTGTCACAACATGGACGACCGGAACTCCTTGCGCGACCACCTTCTCCACCGCCGACCGGATCAGCGGACTGTTGGGAACGGCAAGGATGAGGCCCGCGCGTGGAACATCCGCGGCTGCTATGTGCCTGGCGATATCCTGCGGGTTCATTTCCTCGGCAAAGCGCCGGTGGACCACCACCAGCGGATCAAGGGTTGCAGCTATCCGCTCGAACGCTTTCGACAGTCGTCGATAAAACGTGGTTTCGGGACGCACCATGAGCACGTCGATACGGAGCAGACCCCGATGGGCATCTGGAAGAACGCGCGGATAATTCAGGCTACGCGCGGCGGCGACGACCTTCTCGACCAGTTCAGGTCGAACGCCCCCGCGCCCGTTCAGAACCCGCTCGACCGTCGCGGTTCCTACCCCTGCCCGGCGAGCGATGTCCTTGTAGTTCGACCTGCCCACCTTGCCCCCGAAGATAGCCTTTGATTGCAGCAACCGGGCTCATGAAACAGCGGAATGCCCAAGCTTTGCAAAACTGTAGCGTTCCGGAAGAGCCAAGCCAATGCCTGCCGGGCGACGACTTACGTCGGCTCGGCAGGCAGGCGTCATCGATCGCGCCTGTCCGAGCCGCGGTCATAGATCCTTTGCAAGGCGCAATGCATCATAGATGGCCGCATGCGTGTTTCGGGCCGCGACCGCATCGCCGATCCGGAACAGCTGGTAGGTGCCGGCCGGATTGCGCTCGACGGTCTGCGGCGCGCCGGACAGCAATTCGTCATAGGAGACTTCGCCGAGATTCTTCGATCCGGGCTTCAGCTCGAAATAGAGATCGTCCAGCGGGATGGTGCCGTGATTGACGACGATCTGGTCGACCGTCCGCTGCCGGGAAACGCCGCCGTAGTCGCTGCCGACATGGGCGACGATCTGGTTGCCGTTCTTCTCCGCCGCTTCCAGCCGGTAAGTCACGGTGAAAGTGGCGTCGAGCTTCTGGAGCGAGCGCATGTAGGGAACGAGGTTCATGGCCATGACTTCCGGCGCGAAGGCGCGGTCCGGTGTCATGATCTCGACCTTGGCGCCGGTCTTGGCGATGAACTCCGCCGCCTGAAGGCCGGCATGGTCGCCCGCATCGTCGAAGATCAGGACATTCGTGCCCGGCTTCACGTCGCCCGAAATGATATCCCAGGAGGAGACGACAAGCTCGTTGCCCTTCGACAGGACTTCGGTATGCGGCAGGCCGCCGGTGGCGATGATGACGACGTCGGGATTTTCCGCCGCGATCGTATCGGCATCCGCCCATGTGTTGAAGTGGAAGGTGACGCCGCGCTTCTCGCACTGGCTCATGCGCCAGTCGACGATGCCGATCATCTCCCGCCGGCGCTCGCTCTGTGCCGTAAGGCGGATCTGGCCGCCGGGATTGTTCGCTGCCTCGAAGACCACGACCTCGTGCCCGCGTTCGGCCGAGACGCGCGCCGCCTCCAGACCCGCCGGCCCGGCCCCGACGATCACCACCTTCCGGCGCACCGCTGCCGGTGGAATTTCATGCGGCATGGTTTCCTCGCGGCCCGTCGCCGCGTTGTGGATGCAGAATGCAAGGCCGCCCTGGTAGATGCGGTCGAGACAGTAGTTCGCGCCGACGCAGGGACGTATATCGTCCTCGCGCTTTTCGATGATCTTGCGCAGGATATGCGGGTCGGTCATGTGGGCGCGGGTCATGCCGATCATGTCCACCTTGCCCGCGGCGATGGCGTGGCGCGCCGTCGCCACGTCCTGGATCTTGGCGGCGTGGAAGGTCGGGAAACTGGTCGCGGCGCGAACATCGCCGGCAAAGTCGAGATGCGGGGCGCTCGCCATGCCCTGGATCGGGATGACGTCGGTGAGACCGGGGTCCGTATCGATATGGCCGCGAATGACGTTCAGATAGTCGATGAGGCCACTTTCCTTCAGGCGGCGGGAGATTTCCAGGCCTTCGGCCTTTCCGGTCCCGCCGGGAAGACACTCGTCCGCTGTGTAGCGCACGCCGAGGATGAAATCGTCGCCGACCCTTTCGCGCATCGCCCTGAAGACGTCGAAACAGAAGCGCAGGCGGTTGTCGAGCGAGCCGCCATAGGGACCGTCCAGCTCATTGGTAAGCGGCGAGGTGAACTGGTCGATGAGGTGGCCATAGGCCTCCAGTTCGACGCCGTCCATGCCGCCCGCCTTCATGCGTTCGGCGGCATCGGCGAAATCCTTGATGATGCGCTCGATGTCCCAGTCTTCCAGCTTCTTGGGAAAGGCGCGATGGGCCGCCTCGCGGTGATGGGACGGGGCGACGACGGGCAGCCAGTCGCCCTTGTCCCAGCGCGTGCGGCGGCCGAGATGGGTGAGCTGGATCATGATTGCCGCGCCCTCTTCGTGCACGGCGTCCGTCATCTCGCGGATCCACGGGACGATCTCGTCCTTGTAGGCGAGCAGGTTGTTGAAGACCGGAGGGCTGTCCTTCGAGACCGCCGCCGAGCCGGCGGTCATCGTCATCGCCACGCCGCCCTTCGCCCGCTCGACGGTATAGGCCCGGTAGCGCTCCTTCGGCATGCCGTCCTCCGGATAGGCCGGCTCGTGCGAGGTGACGATGATGCGGTTGCGCAGGGTCAGGTGCTTCAGCTGGTAGGGCTGCAACAGCGGATCGTTCGACATGCCACGGGCTCCCGTCTAAGGACATTGATCGCAACGCTAAGCGGAAATGTACACATGTGTCAATAATCGCAAACAAGACGGTCCGGAGTATCGACACATATGTACATTTCATTTGTCACGACGGGACGGATTTGTTAGGATTCAATCATGGAACAGGCGATGACTGACAGCGGCTGGCGCGGATCCCACGAGGGATGGCTGGAGGCAGCCTACGAATCCCTACTCGAATCCGGCGTGGACTCGGTGAAGATCCTGCCCCTCGCCAAGCGGCTCAATCTCTCCCGAACCAGCTTCTACTGGTTCTTCAAGGACCGCGAGGAATTGCTCGGCGCGCTCATCTCGCGCTGGCGGGAGAAGAACACCGGCAATCTCATCAGGCAGTCGGAGGCCTATGCGGAATCGCTGGCCGAAGCGATGCTGAATGTCTTCGACTGCTGGCTGAACAAGGAACTGTTCGATTCCCAGTTCGAGTTTTCCGTTCGCAGCTGGGCCCTGCAATCGCCGGAGATCCTGGCCGAGGTTCAAAAAGCCGATCAGGCGAGAGTGGAAGCGCTGGGCCGCATGTTCATGCGCTTCGGCTATGAGGAAGGCCCCGCCGACGTTCGGGCACGCACGACCTATCTGGTCCAGATCGGCTACATCTCGATGCAGTCAACGGAGGATCTGGCCCTCCGCATGAAGCGCATCCCCGACTATATCGCGATCTATACCGGCGAGTTCCCGCAGCAGAGGGAACTCGCCCGCTTCTTCGCGCGGCACGGCTACAAACCGGAGTGAGAACAGGGTGGAAACAGGCAGGGGATTGAGGATTGGCGTGATCGGCGGGGCCGGTTGGCTCGGCAGCGCGATCGCCGGCGCGCTCCTGGATACCGGCGTCGTCGAGCCTCGAAACCTCTCGTTCTCCTACCGCAGCAAGCGCCCTGACCGTTTCCCTGACGCTTTCTGGACCTCAGACAACCAGACCCTTGCCGACCGCTCGGACGTCATCATTCTTTCCGTCCGGCCGGCCGACTGGCCCGACCTGACCGTCGATGCCGGCGGCAAGCTCGTCATCTCCGTCATGGCCGGTATCCGCCTCGCCTCGCTCTGCGAACAGCACAAGACCACGCGTGTCGTCCGCGCCTTGCCCAATGCCGCCGCGGAGGTTTGCAAGTCCTATACGCCGTGGACCGCCTCGGCCGGCGTCAGCGAAGCGGACCGGGCTGTCGTGCAGGCGATCTTCGATGCCTGCGGGGTTCAGGACGAGGTTCGCACCGAACGGGAAATCGACTATCTCACCGGCCTTTCCGGCTCCGGCCCGGCTTTTCCGGCGCTGCTTGCCCAGGCGATGATGGCGGACGCCATCGCCCATGGCCTTGATCGCCCGGTCGCGCAGCGTGCGGTCAACACGCTGATCGTCGGCGCCGGCCGGCTGCTGGAACAACGGGACGACTGTCCCGCCGAAACGGTCCAGACCTTCCTCGACTATCGCGGCACCACGGCCGCCGCGATCCAGGAAATGGCGACGGCCGGGTTCGGCACGGCCGTTGTGCGCGGTCTGGCGGCAGCCTTCCAGAAATCGGTGCGCATGGGGGACACCTCCTAGCGCCCGCAAGGGCGGGTTCATGCGGCACCCCGCTCCGTACAAGACGCCGCAACAGAGGGAACGATAATGAAGAAACTACTTGCATCGACATGTCTGACTTTCGGTCTTCTTTCCGGCGCCTCGATCGCCAGCGCCGCGGAATGCGGCGACGTCACCATCGCCAGCATGAACTGGCAGAGCGCCGAAGTCATTTCCAACCTGGACAAGCTCATCCTCAATGAGGGCTTCGGCTGCAACGCCGAGATCACGATCGGCGACACGGTTCCGACGATCACCTCCATGGCCGAGAAGGGTCAGCCCGACATTGCTCCGGAGGCCTGGATCGACCTGCTTCCCGACGTCGTGAAGAAGGGAACGGAAGAAGGCCGCATCGTGCAGGTCGGCTCTCCGCTGCCCGATGGCGGCGTTCAGGGCTGGTGGATCCCGCAATATGTCGCCGAGGCCCATCCGGACATCAAGACGATACCGGACGTCCTGAAACACCCCGAGCTGTTTCCCGACGCTGAGGATGCCAGCAAGGGCGCGATCCTGAACGGGCCGCAGGGATGGGGCGGCACGGTCGTCACCTCGCAGCTCTTCAAGGCGCTCGAAGGCGAAAAGGCAGGGTGGAAGCTCGTCGACACCGGTTCGGCCGCGGGCCTCGACGGTTCGATCGCCAAATCCTACGAGCGCAAGGAGAAATTCGTCACCTATTACTGGGCACCCACCGCGCTTCTCGGCAAATATCAGATGGTCCGCCTCGAGGAGGGCGTGCCGAACGATGCGGCCGAATGGAAACGCTGCAACACGGTCGAGGCCTGCACCGACCCCAAGCCGAACGGCTGGCCGGTCGATACCATCGTCACGCTGGTTGCCAAGCCGTTTTCCGAGCGGGTTGGCCCCGAGGTCATGGACTATCTGAACAAGCGCTCCTGGAGCAACGAGACCATCAACAAGCTGATGGCCTGGATGACCGACAACCAGGCAAGCGGCGAGGACGGCGCCAAGCAGTTCCTCAAGGAAAATCCCGACATCTGGAAGAGCTGGGTGTCGCCGGAAACTGCGGCCAAGGTAGAAGCCGCGCTCTGAGCCAAAGAACCAACGCGAAGTGCGATGTGCCAGCCGGCACATCGCATTTTCCATGCGGAGCACAGGACAGCGAAACTCAGGCGGGACGCCGGCCTGTCGCCGCGCTCAACACGGGCCGCGGGACCGGGCCGCGAAGGGCGCGGCGAAAATCCCAGAGGAACAGCGCCCATCCGGCCATCCATGACGTCGCCGCGATCTGCAGCATCGGCGCGTGCTCGACAAAGGGCGCGCAGAGCCGGATCGGCACAGACAGACAGACGAGGCCGAAACCGGCCGCAAGCTCGAAAGAAACCAGAAGCCGCGTGCCGCGCCGGACCATCGCGGCCCGCCCCATGATCGCCAGCATCATGGTGCCCATCGCCCCCATGGTCAGCGCATGCAGCGCCGCCGCCGTGTCCTGTTCCGGCAGGGAATAGCCCATCAGGACAAGGCCGATGCCCAGCCAGAGCCACGCCAGATGAAGAAGCAGAAGGGCGGGATATGCAAGCGCCCGCCAGCTGCGCCAGAGGAAAATGCAGGCAAGATGCAGAATGCCTGACGCCATGGCCAGCAACCCGGCCATGCCCGGCGCATTGAGGAGGACACCGCCGATCGCCGCGACGAGCGTGAGGCGAGCCCCCAGCCCCGTCCAGCACGGATTGCAAATCCCGTGGCCAGCCCCCTCGCGCCCGGCCCAGTGAATCGTGAAAGCCGTCAGTGCAGGGCCGCCGACAAGGCTGATCAGCAGCGCATGAAGGAGCGGCAGGAGGCGCGTCACCGCCGCCTCGTCGATAAAGCCCGCCGCCTGCTGCCCGGCCAATGCGGCAGTGCCAAATCCAAGGGGCGCGGCCGCAAGCAGGAGACGCCGCCACGCCTTCGCACGGACAATTCGCTGCAAGAGAAAGACGCCCAGCGCCCCGAAATATCCGGCCGTTGCCGCCGAAGCGACGGCGGCGTGCAGGCCCGTTGCAAAGGTGAGCCGGGCCACAAGCCACAGCGCGACGATCAGGCGGGTTGCCTGCGGCGAAACCGGTCCGTCACCTGTCCATGCCGCAAGCGCCGTCAGGAGATAGCCTCCGACCGCTGCCCCACCCATGCCATACAGCATTTCGTGGCGGTGCCAGGCCACCGGCTCCGGCCCGAGCCCCTGCGGAAGCAACCAGACAAGCGGCACCAGGAAGGCCCAGAGGCCGGCCAGCAGGAAGAAGGGCCGGTGCGGCGCCAGCCACAGGGGATGGTGGCTGCGCCAGACCTGTAGTGTCACGCGCCGGCGGTCGTGCCGGATGCCTCGAAACGCGGGAAGAGGATCGTGTTCTCGATATGCATGTGCGCCACGAGATCGTCGACTAACTTCCGCAGCCCCGTATAGAGCGCGGTCCATGAACCGCAGGCGCCGGCAGGCGGCGCCATGCCGTGCGCAGCGTGCTCGATATCGCGCAGGAGCCGGGCGGCATCGTCGTGCTCCCGGCGCATCTGCGCGATCGGCTGGGAAATCCGCCCGCCCTGCCCTTGGCGCATCATGGGAAACAGGATCTGCTCCTCGTTCATCATGTGCCCTTCGAGCTCGTCGCCGAGGGCGATCAGCGCCGCGGCAAGCCCCGACGGTGCGACCGGATGATCGCCATGCACCCGCTCGACCTTCTGGGCCAGCGGGATCAGGAAGGCGAGCTCCCGGCGATGGGTTTCGTGATAGCGCGAGACGAGATGATCGAGCAGGGGCTCGGTCTCCTCGGGCGCATCGCGCCCCGCGGCCCGCTCGAGCGCTTCCAGTTCGCCAAGCAGGTCCGCCGGCGACAGGCCGGCCCGTTCGGCCGCCGCGCGAAGCGGGACATTCCCGCCGCAGCAGAAATTGATGGCCGAGCGGCGAAACAGGTCGGCAGCGCCGGGCAGTTCCGCTGCAATCGTCGCTACGGTCATGTCGAGGGAAAGCGTCTGCATGCTGGCTCCTTTTGCTGGAAACGGCTCTTCCGGTTCATGGGTGCCATCTGTGGGGACGGGGAAGCCTCATGTCTTTGCGCCGGCGCAAAGAGAAGCAGTGCACGCGCGTGCCCGGGACGCACGATTGCGATTGAAATTGTCATGCATTTCGACCAAATGAATACATGGCAAAATGGCAACCCGATGCGGGCCTGCTACGGCGACCCGTCTACATTTCGCTCGCAGACCAGTTTTCGGCCGCGATCAAGAGCGGCCGCCTTGCAGCGGACGAGAAGCTGCCGCCGCACCGGGAACTGGCCTATGACCTGAAGGTCTCGATCCAGACCGTCAGCAAGGCCTATGACATTCTGGCGCGGCGCGGCCTGGTGTCCGGCGAGGTTGGACGCGGCACATATGTCAAGCCGAGCGGCCCGTCCCTCCAGCCGCCCTATCTGGCCGAGCGGCTGGCGAACATGATCGACCTCTCCATCGTCATGCCCGTCTGCTCCGCCATGCAGCTCGACCGCACCAAGGCCGCCCTGCATCGGCTCGCGGACACCCTGCCTGCCGCCGCCGTGCTGTCGTTTCGCGCCAATACCATCTTTCCGCGCCACACCGAGGCGGCCGCCTCCTGGCTTGCGGCCCTCGGAGTGCAGGTCCCGACGCAGAATGTGCTGCTGACAAACGGCTCGTCCTCCGCCTTTACGGTCGCGCTCATGTCCGCGGCCGGGCCGGGTGCGATCCTTGCCGCCGAGGAAGTCTGCTACCACGTGATACGCCCGCTTGCGGACTATCTCGGCACAAGGGTCCGCGCGATACCGGCCGACGCTGACGGCATGCTGCCCCAAGCCCTTGAAGAAGCGTGCATCCGGGAACAGATACGGGCCGTCACGCTCCAGCCCAACCTCGCCAACCCGACGGCAGTGTTGATGCCGGGGAGCCGCCGGCGCGCCATCGTCGACGTCGCCCGCAAGCATGATCTGGCGATCGTCGAGGTCGATGTCTTCGGCCCCCTGCTCTCCAACCGCCTGTCACCTATCGCGGCCCTTGCCCCGGAGCGGACCATCTACGTGACGGGCTTCAGCAAAGTCGCAATGCCCGGATTGCGGATAGGCTATGTGGCCGCGCCGGACCAGCTTGCCGCCACTATCGCCAATCGCCAGTTGATGACCAACTGGATGGCGACGCCGATCATGGCTGAGCTGGCGACGCTCTGGCTCGGCGACGGTACCATGGACATGCTGGTCAACTGGCAACGCGACAGGCTGCGCGCGCGAAACCGGATCGTCACGGCATCCCTCGACGGCCTGTCCTTTCGCACCCACCTCGAGGGACTTCACGTCTGGCTGCCTTTATCGCCCGATCATGACGAGGTGGCCTTCGTCTCGCAGGCACGGGCGCACGGGGTTGCGGTCGCTCCCAGCACGCCGTTCTGCCTTTCCGGCGCGCCGGTCGGCGCCGTCCGGGTATCTGTCGGGGCGACCGAGGAAGACGAGCTGCGCGCGGGCCTCGATATTCTCGCGTCGCTTCTGCGCGCCGCCCCGGACCGCAACGTGCTTTCGCTCTAGCAAATTGACACGTATCTTTTTACCAGATTGACATGCTTTCAACGGCGCGGCTCAATACGGCAGAAGCCTTCGGAGCGCGCATGATCGACGAATTTCAGCCACGGTGGACACTGGATGATCGCCCCGCTTCACGGCGCATCGGACTGATTGCGCTTGCCACCGACCACACGGTGGAGGCCGATTTCCGCCGGCTGGTGGCAAGCGACGACATCGCCGTCCATGTTGCGCGCGTTCACTACGCCAATCCGACCACGCCGGAAAACCTGCGGGCCATGCATCCGCTCCTGACAGAGGCGGCAGCACTCATCCTGCCGGGCGAAGACCTCGACGCCATCGTCTATGGCTGCACTTCGGCGTCGGTGGTCATCGGCGAAGAGGCGGTTGCCGCAGCCGTGCGGGCCGGCAAGCCGGGAACGCCGGTGATTACGCCTGCCGGTGCGACGGTCCGGGCCCTGCGCGCCCTTCGAGCCGGACGCATCAACATCCTGACGCCCTATGTCAGGCAGACGGCGGAGCCGATGCACGCCTTTTTCTCCGAGCGGGGCTTCCAGATCGATCGCCTCGCCTGTCTTGGCATGGAGGACGACCGCGAGATGGCGCGCCTGCCGCATGAGGAGATCGTCCGACTGGCGGTCGCAACGATCACGCCGGGCGCGGAAGCGCTTTTCATCGCCTGCACCGCGCTGCGGGCGGCGCAATGTGCGCCCGAAATCGAACGGCGCACCGGCCTGCCGGTCGTCACCAGCAATCTTGCGGCCGCCTGGGCAAGCCTCCGGCAATGCGCCGTCGCCCCGGATCCGGCCGCCGCCTGCCGCCTGCTCACCCTAGCCGACACCCCATAAACCAGCCCATCGAACAGGATGCGTTCTTCATGATCGAACTTCCCTTCGCACTTTCCGAATACAAGGCCCGACTTCAGGCCATCCGTGCGGAAATGGCGCGCCGAAACCTCGACCTGCTGATCGTCAACGACGTTGCGAACCAGCACTATATCACCGGCTATGACGGCTGGTCCTTCTACACGCCGCAGGTCGTGCTCGTGCCCATCACCGACGAGGAGCCCGTCTGGATCGGCCGTGCGATGGATGCTGCCGGCGGCCTGCTGACGGCATGGATGAAGCCTGAAAACGTCGTCGGCTTTCCGGAAGACCACGTGCAGCGCGCCGACCGTCACCCTATGGACTGGATTGCCGCCTGGATCACCCGCAAGGGCTGGGGTCGCGGCAATATCGGCATCGAGCTGGAGGCCTATTATTACTCGCCGAAGGCGCATGCCCGCCTCATTGCCGGCCTGCCCAATGCGACCGTCCACGACGCGGACCTGCTGGTCAACTGGATCCGCAGCGTCAAGTCCGAAGCCGAGATCGACTATCTGCGCAAGGCTTCGCGCCTTGCCGAAGCGGCCGTGACTGCGGCCTATGACGTCATTGCGCCTGGCGTGCGCGAATGCGACGCCATTGCAAGGATCCAGGCCGCGCAGATCGCCGGCTCGCCAGATTTTGCCGGCGACATCACCGCCCTGCCCCCGACAATTCTCGCCGGCGAGAACGCATCCGCACCCCATGTCATGTGGAGCGACCGCCGGTTTGGCGAAAACGAGACGGTCGCGCTTGAACTTGCCGGCGTGGTCCGCCGCTACACGGCGGGCCTTGCCAGAACACTCCAGCTCGGCAAGATGCCCACCAAGGTAAGCGACACGAGCAAGGCGGTTCTCGAGGGCATGGAGGCGGTTCTTGCGACCGTCAAGGCGGGTGTGACGGCGGAGGAGGTCGAGGCCAGCTGGCGCCAGGTCATCGAGCGCCACGGCCTCAAGAAGGAATCGCGCATCGGCTACTCCATCGGCGTTGCCTATCCGCCGGATTGGGGCGAGCACACGATCAGCCTGCGCCCCGGTGACAAGAGCATCCTCAAGCCGGGCAACGTGCTGCATTCCATCCTCGGCATGTGGATGGACGGCTGGGGCATCGAGGTCAGCGAAACCTTCCTCGTGACCGAGCGCGGCTGCGAAACGCTCACCAACTTCCCGCGGGAAATCCATGTCAAGGCCTGAGCACCAGGTCACGGCGATGGAGCCGTCGCTGGAACGCCGGATGATAGACATCCGGCGTCATCTTCACCGCAATCCGGAATTGTCGAACGAGGAACGCGAGACGCAGGCCTACCTGAAGCAGGTGCTTGAGGAGGCGGGGTTCGAGAATGTCCGCCCCGTCGCCGGCTTCGGTCTTGCAGTCGACATTGTCGGGACGGCCAGCCCTTCCAACCGCAAGGTCGTTATCCGCGCCGACATCGACGCGCTGCCGATCAGGGAAGCATCCGGCGTAGAGTTCACGTCGCAGCGGCCGGGCGTGATGCATGCATGCGGCCACGACGCCCATGCCGCAATGGGCTATGCCGCCGCCGTCCTGCTGGACCGGCAGAAGCAGTTCTTCAGCGGCACGGTCCGGCTCATCTTTCAGCCCGCCGAGGAAGCCGAGCCGCTCGGCGGCCGCCGCGTCGTCGCGGAAGGCCTGCTCGACGACGTGGATGCCGCGATCGGCATTCATGTCGATCCCTACACACCGGCCGGCCGGATCGCCGTCGGTGCCGGGCCCTATACGCTGGCCTGTGATATCTTCGACGTCGTCGTGACGGGCAACTCCGCGCATGCGGCAAAGCCCTCGGACGGGGTGGACGCGATCGCGGTCGCCTGCTCGATGGTAACGGAGCTGCAAAAGATCGTGTCGCGGGAAATCGATCCCTACGATCCGCTGGTCGTTTCCATTACCGGCATCGAGGGCGGCGGCGCGTACAATGTCATCGCGCCGGAAGTCCGGCTGAAAGGCACGATCCGCAGCGGCCACGAGGAAACACGGCAGAAGGCCTGGCGCCGGCTGCGGCAGGTTCTCGAAGGAATCGCAGCGGCCCATGACGCCAGCGTCGAGGTGAACCTCCAGCGCGGCGAGCCGCCGGTCGTCAACGCCCCCGAAATGGTCGATATCGTCAGGCATGCGGGGGCCGAAGTCGTCGGACGGGACCATGTTCTCAATGCGCCCGGCTGGACCGCGGCGGACGATTTCGCCTTCTACAGCGAACGGTGCCCGTCGGTCTATTTCCGCCTCGGCATCCGGAACGAGGCGATCGACGCGATCTATCCGCTGCACCACCCGAAATTCCACGTCGACGAAACAGCCCTTCCCATAGGAGCGCAGGTGCTCGCCGCCGCCGCAAGGAGGTACCTCGCCGACCAGGGAGCGGTTTGACGACGCAGAATGGATCTCGCTGCATCAGCAATCTGCGGCGTTTGACGGAGTTGCACCGACGCCTTTTGGGGCCGGCATTGCTTCTGCAGGCGGGTGATGAAATGTTCGCGCCAAGATGCATGATGACCAGATACACATAGACGCCGACATCGCGCGTTCGATGCTCCGGGAACAGTTTCCGCAGTATCGTGATGAGCCGGTCGTTCCCCTTGCGGGCACGGGCACGACCAATGCCATCTTCCGGGTCGGGCGGCATGCTGCGGCGCGGTTTCCCCTGCGCGCCGCCGAGCCGAACGAATGCAAAACGACCCTGCGTCACGAGGCGCGCGCCATGGCGGAATTCGCAGGGCATTCGCCCGTTGCTGCACCGGCACCACTCGGCATCGGGGCGCCGGGGCCGCACTTCCCGCTGCCCTGGTCGCTGCAGAGCTGGATCGAGGGCAGCGTCGCCACACCGGACAACCTTGCCGCTTCATCCGCCTTCGCGAATGACATTGCGGGGCTGATCATGCGTCTGCGCCATGTGGACACGCAGGGCCGCGGCTTTGCCGGCCAGGGACGCGGCGGCCATCTTCCCGACCACGACACCTGGATGGCGATCTGCTTCGACAAGAGCGAAGGCCTGCTCGACGTGCCCCGTCTTCGCGATGTCTGGAGCCGGCTGAGCAGGCTGCCTGCCGCCTGTCCGGACTGCATGACCCACGGCGACCTCATCCCTGCGAACCTGCTGGTGCGGGACGGACGCCTTGCGGGTGTGCTCGACACCGGCGGTTTCGGGCCGGCTGATCCGGCGCTCGACCTCGTCGCGGCGTGGCATCTCTTCGACGCAGATCGGCGCGGCATTATCCGCGCGCGGCTCGCATGCGGCGAGATCGAATGGAAGCGCGGCGCTGCCTGGGCGTTTCAGCAGGCTATGGGGCTGGTCTGGTACTACCGTATCAGCAATCCCGCCATGGCCGCGCTCGGCCGCAGTACGCTCACGCGCCTGCTTGACGACGCCAGCCTCTGAGGCCTCCGGCGGTCAGGACGGTTCTCTCTGCGCAACGCCGCCCCGTGCGGCGGTCAGAAGCCGTTCGGCCCAGGGATAGGCGCTGACGATCAGGATGCCCAGCAGCACGCCCGCCGTGCCGATGGCGAATTCCGGCGTCAGCGGTTCGCCGAGCAGGAGGACGCCGAGCAGGACCCCGAATACCGGCGTCATGAACGAAAAGACACCGAGCTGTGATGCGCGGTACTTCGTGAGCAGCCAGAACCACGTCAGGAAGCTCAGGAAGGAGACGATGAGCGCCTGGAAGGCGATATTGAGCAGCAGCGGCGGCGCGGGAACGAAGGTCGTCTCGCCGGCGAGCACGGCAGCGCCCGTCAGGATGACGAAGGCGATCGCCAGCTGGTAGAACAGGACATGGGTTGCGGGGATGGAACTCAGTCGCGTCGTGCGGATCAGGACCGTCGTCAGGCCCCAGCCCGCCCCTGCCAGAAGCGCCAGCCCGTCGCCCCACAGCATGGCACCGAGATTGCCGGCCGTTTCACCGCCGCCGCCCTGCGGTGCGAGAAAGGCGAAGGCGATACCCACCGCGGCCACGCCGATGCCGCCCCACTGGACCGCGGCAAGGCGCTCGGACGGCAGCTTCCAGTGCAGGCAGAGGGCCGCGAAGATCGGAGCGGTATAGAGGAAGACGACGACGTGGGAGGCCGAGGTGTGCTTCAGCGCCTCACCGACCGCGAAGAACTCGGCGGCGAACAACAGGCCCGCCAGCGCGCCAAGCCCGGCCGTCCTTCCGTAGAGCTCCATCGACTGGCCGCTCAGCCGGACGAGTGCGAAGACACAGACGGCCGCGATGCCGGACCGCAGGCCGATCTGGAGGACGGGCGCTGCAAAGACGGTCGTGGATTTCAGGCCGATCGGCTGGAAGGCCCAGATAAGGCAGATGCCGACCATGAGGCCGACGGCTGTGATGTCGATGGATTTGCGGCTGTCCAAGATCGTCGCTCCGATTGTGCCGCTGCAATAGCATTTGGCAGGAATGGCGGATATAATGATTTCATGACAATCGGTATCGAAACCCTGACAGACAGCAAGCCGGGCCGCAGCGCACACTTTCGCGACGTGCCGTTCCGCGATGCGCTTCCCTATCCACTCTACTTCCGCTCCGCGCAGATGCCCGAGAACGCGACCTATCCGCGGCACAGCCATCAGTGGGGCGAGTTCGTCTATTCCTACAGCGGCATGATGGAGGTCAGCCTCAACGATGCCCACTACCTCGCCCCGCCGCAATATGCCGTGTGGCTGCCGCCGCATGTCGAGCATCGGGGTCTCAACCGCCACGCCGCCGTCCATTGCTCGCTCTATGTCGCGCCGGCGCTATGCGCCAATCTGCCGGGGGAAACGACGGCGATCGAAGTCAGCCCGCTGCTGCGGGCGATGCTCGAGCACCTGCGCGAACAGGGCGACGAGGATCATGGTGCGGCCGCGCACCTTCGTTTCCTGCAGGTGATCATCGACCTCGTGGCGTCGGCGCCAAAGGTCGGCACCTACCTGCCCTGGTCCACCGATCCGGTACTCGAACAGGTGCTCGCCCGCCTCCAGAAGAACCCTGCCGACAATCGCTCGCTGGCCGAACAGGCAAGGCTCGCAGGAACCGCGGAACGAACCCTGATCCGCCGGTGCCTTCGCGATCTCGGCATGCCCTTTGCCGAATGGAAGCAGCGGTTGCGCGTCGTCAAGGCGATGCCGATGCTGGAGGCGAACGACACCGTCGAGCGCGTTTCCGTCGCCCTCGGCTACAGCAATGCATCGTCTTTCATCGCCATGTTCAAGCGCATGACGGGCATGACGCCGGACGACTACCGGGCGTCGGCCCGATAGCACCGGACATATCGGGCCTTTCGCTCCGCGGTGACGAGCGCATTCCACCGATATTGGGATGTCCTCGATGCAGCCGCCATGTTACGAGGCCCTCAAACAACGAATGAGAGGCCCCCATGCTTCCCTGGATCCAGTTAGATCGCGCAACAATTCCCGGTGACGGCGGCGAGCTACGCCTGAAACAGCGCGGCAGCGAGTTTTCCATCATGCTCGGCTCGACGGAGCTGATGAACAGCCGGTTGAGCGGCTCGGAAGAGGCGCTGGCAACGCTGAGCTGCGAGCGGATCGCGGGCCGGAAATCCCCGAGCATGCTCGTTGGCGGCCTTGGCATGGGGTTTACCCTGCGGGCCGCTCTCGGCGCATTGCCGCAGGACGCCCGTGTCGTTGTCGCGGAGCTCGTGCCGGCAGTCGTCGACTGGGCGCGCGGACCTCTGGCGGAAATCCACAAGGGCACGCTCGACGATCCACGGGTCGCTATCCATGTCGGCGATGTCGGCGCGCTCATCCGCTCGAAGAAAGCCGCCTATGACGCCATCCTGCTCGACGTCGACAACGGCCCCGACGGGCTGACGCGCGTCTCGAACGACAATCTCTATAGCCACAACGGTCTTCGTGCCGCCATGCAGGCGCTGCGGCCAAACGGCGTGCTCGCCGTCTGGTCGTCCGCGCCCGACAGCGCCTTTACCCGCCGGCTGCGCGACGTCGGCTTTGCCGCCGACGAAGTGCCTGTGCGCGCCAACAGCAAGAACGGCGCCCGCCATATCGTGTGGCTGGCGACCAGACGTTAGGGAAATTCCGGTAGAAACCGGATCATAAAATTGCTCCAGGGTTTTGTTTTCGCCGCATTATCCGACGCCGAAGCGATGCCAGACGCCTATTCGGTGTCCGATGCAGACTTTTCCCGCAACATGTTGATGATGCCGGAGAAATCCTTCTCGCCGCCGCCCTCGTCCGCGAAGAGCTGGTAGAGCAGCGCGGCCTTGGCGCCGAGCGGCGTCATCGAGCCCGTATCTTCCGCCGCCGCCTGCGAAAGATTGAGATCCTTCAGCATCAGCGCCGCTGCGAAACCCGGTTCATAGCCATAGTTTGCCGGCGAGGTCGGCACCGGTCCCGGCACCGGGCAATAGGTGGTCAACGACCAGCACTGGCCCGAGGAGACGGAGGCGACGTCGAACAGCGCCTGATGCGACAGGCCGAGCCGTTCGCCGAGCACGAAGGCCTCGCCCACGGCAATCATGCTGATGCCGAGGATCATGTTGTTGCAAATCTTCGCGGCCTGACCGGCGGAGGCGTCGCCGCAGTGGATGATCCTCCTGCCCATCGCCTCCAAAACCTGTTTTGCCTCGGCAAAGACCGCCGCATCGCCCCCCACCATGAAGGTGAGCGTGCCTGCCGACGCACCGCCGGTACCGCCGGAGACCGGGGCATCGAGCGCCGGGCAGCCATGCGCCGCTGCCAGCGCATGGGCCTTGCGGGCGCTGCCCATGTCGATGGTGGAGCAATCCATGAGAAGCGTGCCCGGCGGCACGATGGCGACCAGCTCCTGCCAGACCGCAAGCACATGCGCCCCGGCCGGCAGCATGGTAATCACGAGACCGGCTCCCGAAACGGCCTCGCCAACCGACGCCACGGTCGTCACGCCGCCTGCACGGGCAAGTTCGAGCGAGGCGGGCGACAGGTCGAAGCCGCGCACGGCATGGCCGGCCTTCACGAGATTTGCGGCCATCGGGCCGCCCATATGGCCGAGACCGATGAATGCGATGGCGCTCATATGCGTTCTCCTTTCGCTTTTTCCGCTGCAAAAAGCGGCGCTGCCGAAGGCTCGAAGAAGGCGGCGACGTCCCGTTCGGCAACATCGCCCAGCAGCGCCGGTCGCCATTGCGGATTGCGGTCCTTGTCGACCACCGCGGCCCGCACGCCTTCGTAGAAATCATGGCTGCGAAGCACGGCGGCGGTGGCGGCGAACTCACGCTCAAGACACGCCTCAAGCGAGCTTTCCCTCCGTCCGAGGCGCAGCAGGCGCAAGGTCACCTTCAGGCTGAGCGGCGATTTCGCGCGCAGGACGCCGCGCGTCCTTTCGGCGAAGTCCGATCCGTCGCGGGCCAGCGCCTCGAAGATTTCCTCCACCGTGTCGAAGGCGAAAAGGCGGTCGATCGACGACTGCTGCCCGGCCACCTGCGCCGTCGGCGGCGTCTTCGCAAACGCGGCAACAACCGCCGAGACATCGGCCCGCGAGGCGGTGGCCGGCAGGCGGGACAGCGTCTCTGCCAGCGCCGGCAAGTGTTCCGACGGGACGTAGCTGTCGGCAAGGCCGAGGGCGATCGCGTCGCCGGCTGCAAGCTGTTCGCCCGTTAGCGCGGCATAGGTGCCGAGTTCATCCGGCTGGCGCGTGAGGAACCACGAGGCCCCGACATCCGGGAAGAAGCCGATGCCGGTCTCGGGCATGGCGAGCCGCGTCCGTTCGGTCACGATGCGGTGGCTGCCATAGACCGAAACGCCGACGCCGCCGCCCATGACGATGCCGTCCATGAAGGCGACATAGGGCTTTTTGAGCCGGCGGAGGCGCGCATTCATGCGGTATTCCTCGCGCCAGAAATCGACGGGTTCCCTAGAGCCCGCCTTGCCGCCATCATAGATCATGCGGATATCGCCGCCGGCGCACAACCCGCGCTCGCCCTCGCCGGTGACGAGTACCGCAGCGACCTCCGGATCGGCTTCGTAGACGTCCAGCGCCCTCTCGATGTCGCGAACCATCCTCAGGGTCAGGCTGTTGAGCGCCTTCGGCCGGTTGAGGCGGATCCGCCCGAGCGCGCCCTCGCGGCCGATCAGGGTTTGCGCTTCCGGGTCAGATATGGATGGCATGGCCAAGTGCTTTCGCTGCGGCTTCCTGCAAGCCTTCGCTGCGGGTCGGGTGGGCGTGGATGGTGCCGGCGATGTCCTCCAGCCGCGCGCCCATTTCGAGCGCCAGCGAGAAGGTGCTGGAGAGTTCCGATACACCGGCACCGACCGCCTGCAGGCCAAGAATCAGGTTCGTATCCGCACGCGCCACGGCGCGCACGAAACCGTCTTCCGACTGGGTCGTCATGGCCCGGCCATTGGCATTGAAGGGGAAGAGGCCGGTGCGGATTTCATAGCCCTGGGCGCGGGCTTCGTCAGGCGATAGGCCCGCAGTGACGATCTCAGGATCGGTGAAGCAGACGGCCGGGATGGCGCGCTTGTCCCAGACACGCTTGCGGCCGGCGACGATCTCCGCCACCATTTCGCCCTGCGCCATGGCGCGGTGTGCCAGCATCGGCTCGCCGGTCACGTCACCGATGGCGTAGACGCCGCGCATGGAGGTACGGCAGCGCTCGTCGATGCGGATGAAACGGCCGGCGCGATCGAGATCGAGTTCTTCCAGCCCCCATCCCTCCGTGCGCGGCTTGCGCCCGACCGTGACGAGCACCTTGTCCGCGGCAATCCGCTCCTCCTTGCCGGAGGCGGTCTCGACCACCAGCGCCTCCCCGGAATAGCTCTTCGCCTTAGCGCCGGTCAGCACGCGCACGCCGAGATCGTTTAGGCGTTTGGCGACAGGCCGAACGAGTTCGGCGTCATATTGCGGCAGGATCTGTGCCATCGCCTCGATCACCGTGACCTCGGCGCCCAACTTGGCGAAGGCAGTGCCGAGTTCGAGACCGATATAGCCGCCGCCGACGACGGCGAGCGACTTGGGAACGGCTGGCAGCGACAGCGCGCCGGTGGACGAGAGCACTGCGCCGCCGAAGGGCAGCGACGGCAGCTCGACCGGCTCGGAGCCGGTGGCGATCACCACCGTTTCGGCGCGGATGATCTGGGCTCCGGTCTCGGTCTCCACCTCGACGGTCTTGCCGTCGCGAAACCTCGCCTGCCCATGCACGATCTTGACCTTGGCCTTGCGCAGGAGGCCGAGCACGCCGCTGTTCAGGCGGCCGACGATGCCGTCCTTCCAGCGGATGGTCTGGGCAAGATCGAGCTTCGGCGCCTCGACCGTGATGCCGAGCACATTGGGGCTCGCCATGTGACGGACCTTGTCGAACTCCTCCGCCGCATGGATCAGCGCCTTGGACGGGATGCAGCCGACATTGAGGCAGGTGCCACCCGCCTTTGTGGATTCGACGATTACCGTATCGACGCCGAGCTGGCCTGCCCGGATGGCGCAGACATAGCCGCCGGGGCCGGCGCCGATGACGAGAAGCTTGCAGACGATCTCTTTCATGTCATCAGCCTTCGATGAAGATCAGGGCGGGGGTTTCGATGAGCGCCTTGACGCGCTGGACGAAGACTGCCGCATCCCAGCCGTCGACGATCCGGTGGTCGAAGCTCGACGACAGGTTCATGATCTTGCGCGGGATGAACTGGGTACCGTCCCAGATGGGCCGCATCATCATCTTGTTGACGCCGACGATCGCCACTTCCGGGTGGTTGATGATCGGCGTCGTGACAATGCCGCCGAGCGCGCCGAGCGAGGTGATGGTGATGGTGGAGCCGGAAAGCTCCTCGCGCGCTGCCGTGCCATTGCGGGCGGCTTCGGAAAGACGCGTAAGCTCGGCGGCGCTGTCCCAGATCGAGCGGGCCTCCGCATGGCGCACCACCGGCACCATCAAACCGGAGGGCGTCTGCGTGGCGATGCCGATATGGACCGCACCGTGGCGGGTGACGATACCGGCATCGTCGTCGAAGGTGGCGTTGATGCCCGGCTGTTCGCCCAGCGTCCTGACCAGCGCCCGCATCAGGAATGGCAGGATGGTCAGCTTCGGCTGGTCGGGCTTGCGGCCGGCATTCATCGTCACGCGCAGGTCCTCGAGGTCGGTGACGTCGACCTCCTCGACATAGGTGATGTGGGGAATGCTTGCGCTGGCGAGCCGCATCTTCTCCGCGATGCGGCGGCGCAGGCCCGTGATCTTGATTTCCTCGGTCGCGGTCTTGCGGGAAAGGCCGGCCGGTGCGGCGGCAGGCTGCGCGCCACGCGCGACGAACTGGTCGAGATCGTCATGGGTGATGCGGCCGGCAGGTCCCGTCGCCGGCACCTGACGAAGATCGACACCGGTCTCCTGGGCCCGAAGCCGTACGGCAGGCGAGGCCAGCGGCCGCTCCGCCGGCTCGTGGTTGGCCGGGCGGGCGACCGGCTTTTCCGGGGCAGCTGCCTTTGCTTCGGTTGCCGGCATGACAGGCGAGGCAACCGGCGTGCCGGCCGATGGTTCGGCCTTCGCAGGCGGCGCCTCAACGACCGGCAAGGCCACTTCGGCAGCATCCTCCACCTCGCCGTCGCTAGCGACCGCGATACGCAGCAGCGGCGCCTTGACGGCGACGATGTCGCCGACTTCCGCACCGAGCCACAGCACGATGCCGTCCACCGGGGAAGGAATTTCCACCGTCGCCTTGTCGGTCATCACGGCGGCGAGCACCATGTCCTCGCGCACCGGATCGCCCGGCTTGACGTGCCATTCGACCAGTTCGGCCTCGGCTACCCCTTCGCCCACATCGGGCATCTTGATGACGAACTCGCTCATCTTCAGCCCTCCATCACTTCTTTGAGCGCCCGCCCGACGCGGGCGGGGCCTGGGAAATAGTCCCATTCCTGTGCATGCGGATAAGGCGTATCCCAACCCGTCACGCGCACGATCGGCGCCTCCAGGCTGTAGAAGCAGTGTTCCTGAACCAGCGAGGCGATCTCGCCGCCAAAGCCGGAGGTGAGCGTCGCCTCGTGCACGACAACGCAGCGGCCGGTCTTCTTGACCGATTGGACGATCGTGTCGAGGTCGAGCGGCAGGAGACTGCGAAGGTCGATCACCTCGGCATCGATGCCCGTCTCTTCCGCCGCCGCCAGCGCCACATGCACCATCGTGCCATAGGCGACGACGGTGACGGCGCTGCCGGGCCGGCGGATTTCAGCCTTGCCGATGGGGATCGTGTAGTGCCCCTCCGGCACCTCGCCGAGTTCGTGCTTCGACCAGGGCGTCACCGGCTTCTCGTGGTGGCCATCGAACGGACCGTTGTAGAGGCGCTTGGGTTCGAGGAACATCACCGGGTCCGGGTCCTCGATCGCCGCGATCAGCAGGCCCTTGGCATCGTAGGGGGTGGAGGGCACGACCACCTTCAGTCCGCAGACATGGGTGAACAGTGCCTCCGGGCTCTGGCTATGCGTCTGGCCGCCGAAGATACCGCCGCCGGTCGGCATGCGCACGACGATCGGGCAGGTGAAATCGCCGTTGGAGCGATAGCGAATACGCGCCGCCTCCTGGGTGATCTGATCATAGGCCGGATACATGTAGTCGGCGAACTGGATCTCGACGCAGGGCTTCAGGCCATAGGCCGCCATGCCGATCGCCGTGCCGAGAATGCCCGATTCATTGATCGGCGCGTCGAAGCAGCGCGTCTTGCCATACTTGGCCTGGAGCCCCTGCGTCGCGCGGAAGACGCCGCCGAAATAGCCGACGTCCTCGCCGAACACGACGACATCGTCATCGCGCCCCATCGACACGTCCATGGCACTGCGCACGGCCTCGATCATCGTCATTCTTGCCATGTCAAAACCCTGCCTTCTGCCGCTGACGGCGGATATGGGCGGGCATTTCCGCATAGACGCCCTCGAAAATATCACGCACCGATGGCTTGCCGCCCGCATGCAGCGTGCCGTGGCTTTCGGCCTGCTTCTGCGCCTGGATCACCTCATCGAGGATTTCGGCCTCGGCCTGGACGTGGCGCTCCTCCGACCAGACGCCGCGCACGATCAGGTGCTTCTTCAGCCGCAAGACCGGATCGCCGAGCGGCCAGGCTTCCGATTCGGTTTTCGGGCGGTAGGCGCTCGGATCGTCCGAGGTGGAGTGAGCCCCGACCCGGTAGGTGACATATTCGATCAGCGTCGGGCCAAGATTGCGCCGCGCGCGCTCGGCTGCCCACTTCGCGACGGCATAGACCGCCAGATAGTCGTTTCCGTCGACGCGCAGTGCCGGGATACCGAAACCCAGGCCGCGCGCGGCAAAGGTGCCGGAGCCGCCACGGGCGATACCCTGGAAGGTCGAGATGGCCCACTGGTTGTTGACGATGTTGAGGATGACCGGCGCCTTGTAGGTCGAGGCGAAGACGAGGGCGGAATGGAAGTCGGATTCGGCGGTCGAGCCGTCGCCGATCCACGCGGCCGCAATCTTCGTGTCGTTCTTGATGGCCGACGCCATGGCCCAGCCGACGGCCTGAACATATTGCGTGGCAAGGTTGCCGGAGATGGTGAAGAAGCCGTGCGCCTTCGACGAATACATGATCGGCAATTGCCGACCACGCAGCGGATCGGCCTCGTTCGAGTAGATCTGGTTCATCATCTCGACCATCGGGTAGTCGTCGGCGATCAAAAGCCCCGCCTGCCGGTAGGTCGGGAAATTCATGTCGCCCTTGTTCAGCGCCTTGCGGAAGGCGGAGCTGACCGCCTCCTCGCCAAGATGCTGCATGTAGAAGGAAGTCTTGCCCTGCCGCTGCGCCATCAGCATGCGGGTATCGAAGGCACGCAGCTTCATCATGTTGCGCAGGCCCGTCAGTAGTTCCTCGTCGGACAGCAGCCCGGCCCATGGGCCGACCGCCTCGCCATCACGGTTGAGCACGCGGATGATGGAATAGGCAAGGTCGCGGATGTCCTCCGGCGCCACATCCACCTCCGGGCGCGGCACCGCCCCGGCCTTGGCGATCTTGACGGTGGAAAAATCCGGCTGGCCGCCGGGCCGGACTGCCGGCTCGGGGACGTGCAGGCTCAGATGCGGAACCTCGTTCATGTCCTGTCATTCCTCCCTGTCGACCGCCCCGCCCGCTCTCCCCGCGGTGGCACGGCCCAAACACTACAGCCAAACGTTACAGATTGCGCGCGATGACGATGCGCTGGACGTCGCTCGTTCCCTCGTAGATCTGGCAGATGCGGACGTCGCGGTAGATGCGCTCGACCGGGTAGTCCGCCATGTATCCGTAGCCGCCATGGATCTGGATCGCATCGGAACAGACTTTTTCGGCCATTTCTGAAGCGAACAGCTTGGCCATCGACGCTTCGGTGAGGCAGGGTTGCCCCTCCTCCTTCAGCTGGGCCGCATGCAGCACCATCTGGCGGGCCACCTCGATCTGCGTCGCCATGTCGGCAAGCCGGAAGGCCACGGCCTGGTGATCGATGATCGGCGTGCCGAAGGCCGTGCGTTCGCGGGCATAGTCGCGCGCCGCCTCGAAGGCCGCCCGCGCCATGCCGACGGATTGCGCGGCAATGCCGATGCGCCCGCCTTCGAGGTTCGACAGGGCGATCCTGTAGCCGTCTCCTTCCCCGCCGAGCCGCTGACCGGCAGGAATGCGCATGCCGCTGAAGGCGATCTGGCATGTGTCGGAGGCGTGCAGGCCGAGCTTGTGCTCGACGCGCACGACCTCGTAGCCGGGCGTGTCGGTCGGCACGATGAAGGCAGAAATGCCCTTCTTGCCCGCATCGGGATCTGTGACGGCGAAGACGATGATGACATTGCCGTTCTTGCCCGAAGTGATGAACTGCTTGGCACCGTCGATGACATAGTGATCGCCGTCGCGCCGGGCGCGGGTCTTCAGGTTGGAAGCATCCGAGCCGGCCTGCGGCTCGGTGAGCGCGAAGCCGCCGATCCACTCGCCGCTGGCAAGACTGGGCAGGAAGCGCTGCTTCTGTTCCTCGCTGCCATATTTCAGGATCGGCACGCAACCGACGGAGCTGTGCACGCTCATGATGGTCGAGCAGGGGCCGTCGCCGGCGGCGATCTCCTCCAGCGCCACGGCATAGGCGATCGTGCCTGTGTCAGACCCGCCAAAGGCCTCCGGCACGAGCATGCCGAGGAAGCCGAGTTCGCCCATCTCCTTCAGCTCCTCGCGGGGAAAACGGCTCTTCTCGTCGCGCTCGGCCGCGCCCGGCGCCAGCCGCTCGCGGGCGAAATCGCGCGCCATGTCGCGGATCTGGATCTGCTGTTCCGTCAGGATCATCGGCCGGCCTCCTCCCGCAAACCGTTCAATGCAATTCGATGGCCATGGCAGTCGCCTCGCCGCCGCCGATGCAGAGTGTCGCCATGCCGCGCTTCAAACCGTAGCGCTGGAGCGCTGAAAGCAGGGTGACCAGCACGCGGGCACCCGATGCGCCGATCGGATGGCCGAGCGCGCAGGCCCCGCCATGGATGTTCACCTTGTCATGCGGCAGGTCGAGGTCGCGCATCGCCGCCATGGCGACGACGGCGAAGGCCTCGTTGATCTCGAACAGGTCGACATCCTTCAGGCTCCAGCCGGTGCGCTCGCCAAGCTTGTGCAGCGCGCCGATCGGGGCGGTCGCGAAGAGATTGGGGGCCTGCGAATGGGTGGCGTGGCCGACGATGGTGGCAAGCGGCGCAATGCCCTCGCGCTCGGCCGTCGAGCGCCGCATCAGCACCAGCGCGGCCGCGCCGTCGGATATCGAGGAGGCGTTCGCCGCAGTCACCGTGCCGCCTTCGCGGAAGGCCGGCTTCAGCGTCGGGATCTTCTCCAGCCTCGCCTTGCCGGGCTGTTCGTCGCGGCTGACCACCGTCTCGGACCGTCCCGCCTTCACGGTGACGGGAACGATCTCGGCGTCGAATGCGCCCGTCTCGATCGCCTTGCGGGCGCGGGTCAGCGAGGTGACGGCATAGTCGTCCTGTGCGGGACGGGTGAACTGGTAGGCCTCGGCGCAGTCCTCGGCGAAGGTGCCCATCAACCGCCCCTTGTCATAGGCGTCTTCAAGCCCGTCCAGGAACATGTGATCGATGACGCGGCCATGCCCGAGCCGGTAGCCGCTGCGGGCGCGGTCGAGCAAGTAAGGTGCGTTGGTCATGCTCTCCATGCCGCCGGCCACGGCAATCGAAGCGCTGCCGGCAGCGATGAGGTCATGCGCCAGCATGACGGCCTTCATGCCCGAGCCGCACATCTTGTTGACGGTGGTCGCCCCGGCGGCAAACGGCAGGCCCGCGCCGATCGCTGCCTGCCGGGCGGGCGCCTGGCCCTGACCGGCCGGCAGCACGCAGCCGAACACCGTCTCCTCGACAATTTCCGGATTGACGCCGCCGCGCTCGAGCGCCGCACGGATCGCGCTGGCGCCGAGTTCAGGCGCGGTGGCATCCTTCAGGTCACCCTGGAAGCCGCCCATCGGGGTACGGGCCGAACCAACGATGACGATGGGGTCCTGCAGCAGCATATCGAAATCTCCCGGATGGAGCCTACTCAGCGCGGCGCCATGCGCAACGCGCCGTCGAGGCGGATGACTTCACCATTCAGCATGACGTTCTCACAGATATGGCGCACCAACGCGGCAAATTCCGCCGGCTTGCCGAGGCGCGACGGAAAGGGCACGCTCCGCCCGAGTGAATCCTGCACCTCCTGCGGCATGCCGGCCATCATCGGCGTCTCGAAAATCCCCGGCGCGATGGTGACCACCCGAATGCCGGAACGGGCAAGCTCGCGGGCTATCGGCAGCGTCATGGCGGCCACGCCGCCCTTGGAGGCCGCATAGGCCGCCTGGCCGATCTGGCCGTCGAAGGCCGCGACCGACGCCGTGTTCACGACGATGCCCCGCTCTCCGTCTGCCTCCGGCTCCTGCCGGGCGATGGCCGCTGCGGCAAGCCGGGTCATGTTGAAGGTGCCGACGAGATTGATGCCGATCGTGCGGGCAAAGCTGTCGAGACGGTGCGGGCCGTCGCGGCCGAGCACCTTCTCGCCGGGCGCAACGCCTGCGCAATTGACCAGCCCGTGCAGGTTGCCGAAGCGCTCCAGCGCCATGTCTATGGCGGCCTGCCCGTCCTTTTCCTGCGTCACATCGGTTTGGATGAAGGCTGTGCCGGCACCAAGAGCACCGGCAATGCCGGCGCCGGCATCGGCGTTGACATCGGCGATCACGACATTCGCGCCCTCGCCCGCCAGCATCCGCGCCACGGCGGCACCGAGGCCAGAACCGCCACCGGTCACGACAAAGGTCTTTCCGCCGATCAGCATGGCTGTTCTCCTCCAGCGCATCCGATTTGCCCATGGCCGGCTCGAAGCGTCATGCAGTCCTCCCAGAGCCACATTCCGTCGGCAGAGGCGATTGCCCCGTCCGTCTTGCTTTAGTCTATGACGGCGCGATATTGCATGCGATGACCGAAGCGTCTCGACCTATCGGCCAGTTTTACCACATCCCGCAGGACATGACGATGACGGAAACCGGACGGCGGATGATATCGCCCTTCTTCGTGGAAGAGGCGCTCGACTGCCTGAGACGCCGCGGGAAAACGCCCGAGCCGATGCTGGCGGCGCTCGGCCTGCCCGCCCGGATCGACGCCCCCATTTCGGCCGAAAGCTACGGCGCTCTCTGGCTGGCGATCGCGGCGGAGATGGACGACGAGTTCTTCGGCATGGGCGGCAGGCCGATGCGACGCGGCAGCTTCACACTTCTCTGTCACTGCATCCTGCACGCCAGGACGCTCGACCAAGCGCTGCGGCGCGCGCTGCGGTTCCTGAACCTGATGCTGGAAGACCCGGAAGGGCGTCTCGAAGTCACGGACGGCTTGGCGCAGATCGTGCTGGCGGACCTGACCGGTGCGCGCTCCGCCTTTGCCTACCGGACCTACTGGATCCTGCTGCACGGCATCGCATGCTGGCTCATCGGCCGGCGCATTCCCCTTCGGATGGTCGATTTTTGCTGCGCCGAGCCGGATCATGGCGCGGATTACCGGCTCTTCTTTGGCGCGCCTGTGCGCTTTTCGCAGCCGGTGAGCCGCCTCGCCTTCGATGCTTCCCTGCTGAAGCTGCCGATCGCGCGCAGCGAGCAGGCGCTGAAGCAGTTCCTGCGCAACGCGCCCGCCAATATCCTCGTGCGCTACCGCTACGATGCGGGTCTTGCCGCCGGCGTTCGCAAGCGGTTGCGGCAGGTGCCGCCCGCAGCGTGGAGCGCGTTCGACGATCTGGCCGCGCAGATGCGCATGTCGCCCTCGACCCTCAGGCATCGCCTACAGGCCGAGGGCCAGAACTACGCCGCCATCCGCGATGAAATCCGGCGCGACCTTGCCATCGAGATGCTGCAGACGACGGCGCTCGGGGTCGGCGAGATCGCCACACGCCTCGGCTTCTCCGAACCAAGCGCCTTCCACCGCGCGTTCCGGAAATGGACTGCAAGAAGCCCGGCTGCCTTTCGCCGCGACACGACGGTACAAAACCGGTGAAATACTGAAGAGAAACGTAAAGGGCGACGTGGACATCTGCGGGTGTTACAGGCTCCACTTGACTCTCGTTGCAACACAAATGACTAATGCATTGGTCAGATGGAGCCCACTATGGCAGACAAAGCAAACCCGGTTGCGAGCAAGGAAACAGTGGTAGCCGCACGAAGTGCTGCCCCTGCTCTGGCAAGAGCGAAGTCACGCCGGCACTCGGAAAGCGAGAAAGCGGAAAAGCTCGCTCAAATCGAGCGCCGCCTGCGCGAAGGCTCGACCTTGAAGGCCGCAGCCGAAGAAGCCGGCATTTCCGATCAGACCTACTACCAGTGGAAGCGGCCCGCCTCCCCTTCCAAGGCGAAAGCCCCAACCAAGGCAAAAACCGTCACGCGCCCGGCGCAAGGCGATAGCCTGGCGGAACTCGAAGCCGAGAACTTGCGCCTTCGCGGCCTGCTGGCAGACAAGCTGCGCTCGGAAAATGCCGCGCTCCGCAAAAAGCTCGCGTTGGACTGACCGTCCGGACGCCGATCCACACATGGACCTTCAGCGCATCCCCTGATGCGCGCTGAACGAGCGATTCATCCCCACCACCTGAAACGCCTTGCGGAAAAGGCATCGAGCGCGCCGCTTTCACCGCCGCCCGAGACCAGATCGGCGATCATGCGGCCGGTCACGGGGCCGCTGGCGAAACCGACATGGCCGTGGCCGAACGCATAAAGAACCTCCGGCGAGCGGCGGGAAGGGCCGATCACCGGCAGCCCGTCGGGCGTCGAGGGACGGTTCCCCAACCAGCGGCGAACCTTCAAGTCTTCCCGCTTTTTTAGCGCCGGATAGGTGTCGCGCGCATGGCGCAGGAGGATTTCGACACGGTCCCAGTCGGGCGGCGCATCGACACCGGCCAGCTCCACCTGTCCCGCCAGACGCAGGCCTTGCGCCGTTGGAGTATTGGCCATGCGCCCGTCGCTCGGCATGACGGGAAAGCTCGGGCCGTCCGAGTGCCCCTCGATTTCGCCGTGGTATCCTCGCTCCGATTCAAGCGGGATCCGGTCGCCCGCCTGCCGTGCGAGCGTCTTCGACCATATCCCGGCCGCGATGACGACACGGTCGCAGGCAATCGTTTCACCATCGCCGGTTTCGACGCCGGAAAGCCGGTCTCCCGCAAGGACGAGCCGGCGGCAGGAGCTGCGCACGAGGCGCGCGCCACGCGCCACCGCCGTTGCCGCAAGCTGTGCCACATAGGCGGACGGATCGACGCAATGGGCCCCATCCTCGACCAGCAGGCCGAGCCGATAGCGTGTGGCGAGATTGGCTTCCCGCTCGCGAAGCGCAGCCTCGTCGAGCTCCTTCCAGTGCAGCCCGGTCATGCGGCGAAGGCGCCATCCCAGTGCATCCGCTTCGAGCGCTTTCCTGTCGGGATAGGCGTAGAGCAGCCCCTCGCGGCGGATCAGGTCAGGTCGCCCGATCTCGTCGGCAAGCGTGCGGTGACGCTGCGGACTGTCGCGCAGCAAACGCGCCAGCGCCATCGCCGTCCTCTCCACTTTCGCCACGCTCGCGCCGGCCAGCAGGAAGCGCGCAAGCCACGGCGCCAGCCTTGGAAGATAGCGCCAGCGGATGGTGAGCGGCCCTTGCGGATTGAGCAGGTAGCCCGGCACCCGGCGCCACAGGCCCGGCATGGACATCGGCACCACCGAGGCCGGGCTGATCCAGCAGCCATGGCCATAGCTGGCCGCCTGCTCGCCCCCCGGCTGGCCCGGCTCGACGATCGTGACGGCGTGGCCGTCGCGAATCAGCTCCAGCGCACAGCTCGCACCGACAATGCCCGCGCCGACGACCACGACATGAAGGCGGTCCCTTCGGCCGTCATTTGCGAAGCCATCCTGCAAGGCCATTTCTTTCTCCCCAGTGCGAGCGGACCCCGCATTAAGGTCATCATGCAGCGGAAGAAGCTTTAACAAAAACCTTGAAAAGTTCGTCTATCATGACTTTTATTCATGATGCACAGACTCACCAACAGGTCCCCGCAATGCGCCGTTTCCTGCCCTCCCTGTCCGCATTGCACGCTTTCGAGGCGGCGGCGCGCTATCTGAGCTTCACCCGGGCGGCGCAGGAGCTGGGCATCACGCAAAGCGGCGTCAGCCGGCAGATCAGGAAGCTGGAGGAATTCCTGGGCGTTACGCTCTTCCAACGTTCGGGCCCCCGCCTCGTGCTGACGGAACTCGGCGCGGCCTATTATCGGGACCTTGCGGTGATACTCGACAGGCTTCAGGAAATCTCGATGGATGCGGTACGCGGGCGTTCGACCGAAACGTCGCTGTTCATCGGCACGCACCCGACGCTCGCCTCGCGCTGGTTGCCGGGGCAACTGGGCTCCTTCATAGGCCGGCACCCCTCCATTCCCCTTGAGATACAGGATGTCGTCGGCGACATCGACTTCGAAACGACGCGCCTCGACGTGGCCATCCTCCGGGGTGCCGGTTCATGGCTCCATGCGCGCTCCTTCGAACTGTTCAAGGAGGAACTGGTCGTTGTCGCCTCGCCGCAGCTGATCGCGCCCGGAAGTCGGGTGGAGCCGATCCGGTTTGCCGATTATCCCCTGCTTCAGAATGCGAGCCAGCCGAGCCTGTGGCTGAACTGGCTGCGCCTTTGCGGCATCCCGTATAGCGGTCGTATCCAAGGGACGCGCCTTGCTTATTACGACATGACGATCAATGCCGCCGTCAATGGCCTCGGCATCGCCGTGACGCCGTCCTTCTACGTTGAGCGGGAGATCGCAAGCGGGGTGCTACACACGCCCTTTGGCGATCCGATTGCGTCCGGCGACGCATATTTCCTTGTATATCCGGAGCGGAAGTCCCAAAAAGCCGGGGTCGCCGTCTTCCGGGACTGGCTTGTGAAGCAGGCCCGGCAAGCAGTCAGAAAGCCACAAGGAACGTGACGCCACGACCAAGCGGACCGTGGCGGGAATCGACCCGGCGCCCTGCCTCTTCGGTCGCTGGCAATATGTCGGGATAGTGCGCTAGATAGCCCCACCTGTCGGTCAAACTCGCATCGGAGAGGTCAATCGTCCATGAATGAAAGCATCAAGGCCGGCAGCGTGAAGCCACGCCAATTGATGGCGTTTCGCGCCGCCATGCTGCAGGGCTCGATCACCGCCGCCGCCAAGCAACTCAACGTTTCCCAGCCTGCTGTCAGCCGGCTTATTGCCGATCTCGAATTCAGTCTCGGATTTACCCTTTTTGCGCGTCAGGCCAACGGCATCGTGCCGACGCGCGAAGCGCAGGAGTTTTTCCGCGAAGTCGACATGATGTTCTACGGCCTCGACCGCCTGACGATGGTGGGTGAGGAAATCCGCACCCTGTCGCGCGCCACCGTGCGCTTCGCATCCCTTCCCATGCTGAGTTTCCGCGTGGTGCCGGAAGCCATGTTCCGTTTTCACGAGATCTATCCGCAGGCCCGCGTCCTGCAGGATGTTCACCCTTCCGCCCGCGTGTTGGAACTCGTGGCCTCCCGGCAAGTGGACTTCGGAGCAGCGCAGACGCATAGCCGCCGGGACGACATCGAGATCCTGCACACCTACCACACGCGATGCGTCTGCGTGATGGCGAAAGACCATCCGCTTGCCGGCGCTCGTGTCCTGACCCCGGAAGCGCTGCGTGATCAGCCGCTCATTGCACTTGCCCGTCATACGGTCACGGCCAGCTATATCGCCAATGCCTTTCACGATGCGGGCATTTCGCCAAACATCATCGCGGAGAGCCAGCCTTCCTACGCGGCCGGTTCACTTGCGGCTGTCGGGCGCGGCATTGCCTTCATCGACCAGCTGACGGCTCTGGCCCTCGATGACAGGGTGGCGGTGATCCCCTTTGAACCGATGATCCCTTTCGACATCAGCATCCTCAAGCCGCGGGAAACACCCCTTTCTCGTGCCGCAGAAGGGTTGCTCAAGGAGATCAAGACCGCAATGGAGGCCTCTCTCGAGCGGGCCGCACGACATCATAACATTTTCACATAGCCAACCCCGTTAATTGTATTTGCGTGGCATCCCAAAGGTTCCGATAGTCTGCGTAACATCGCCGAAGCCCGGCACAACAAAGGATGTACGGCCAGATATGACCCATAAGAAACCCGAAGGCTCTTTCGTTGCCCTTGTTACGCCTATGAACCTGGACGGCAGCATCGACTACGAAGGCTTCCGTACTTTGCTGAACTGGCACCACGCACAGGGAACCAGCGCAGTCCTCATAATGGGATCTACTGGCGAGGTTTCGATGCTTTCGCCGCAAGAGCGCCGCGAGATCGTCGAGAAGACGGCTGCGATGCGCCCCGGCAACATGCTGATGTACTACGGCTGCACCGGCAACAACACCGACACGACGATTGACTATGTACGCCACGCCAAGGGCGCAGGCGCAGATGGCGCCATCATTGCCGCCCCCTCCTATATCGGCGCGGACAACGAAGCGATCACAGACTTCATGTTCGAGGTGCTGGACAGCACCGATCTCGCCATGGGCTTTTACAACAACCCGCCGCGCGTGAAGACGGACCTCCACTGGAACGACCTGCTCAAGCTGGCCAAGCACGACAACATGGTCGTGCTCAAGGAATCGACGACCCGCGTCGGCCAGGTTGCGCAGATCTGCGCAGCAAAGCCTGATCTGTCGATCATGTGCTGCTGCTCGCCCAATCTGGGCCTGGTCGTGCCCACCATGGCGCTCGGCGGCCACGGCACGGCAAACATGACCGGCAACATCATCCCCGCGGAAATGGTGACCATCTCCACGCCGTGGCGCAATGACGGCGATGCATTTGCCTTCCGTGAAGCCTATTCGCGCAACCTGCCGATCCTGCATTTCGTCTATTCCGCCATCAATCCCGTGGCGACGAAGACCCTCATGCGCGCCCTCGGCCTGCCTTCCGGACCGCTGCGCAAGCCGCTGAAGCCGTTGGCGCCGGCTGCCCTCGAAGCAGGACTGAATGCCTGCCGCGCACTGGAACTGGACAAGAAATACGGGTTCACCATCCGTCCTCTCATGGCCGCAGAATAAGGGAGCCTTGCTCCCGGCCATTTTCTCGAATTTCGACTAGCAGGAACAAAAGCATGGAACTTGGGATACGCGGTCGCAAAGCGCTCCTGACCGGAGCAAGTAAGGGCATGGGGAAAGCCTGTGCACTCGCGGTGGCACGCGAGGGTGCCGAGATCACCCTCGTCGCGCGCAACGAGGCCACGCTCCATGCTGCTGCCGAGGAAATCCGCGCCGAGTGCGGGGCCAGGGTGACGACGGTCGTTGCGGACATCACCACTGAAGAGGGGCGTGCAGCAGCGCTTACGGCATGTCCGGAACCTGACATTCTCCTCAACAACGCCGGCGGCATGCCGCCGGGCGACTTCCGTGACTGGACCAGGGAAGACTGGATCAGGGCAATCGACCTGATGATGCTCCCGCCGATATTCATGATGAAAGCCACCGTCGACGGCATGATGGCGAGAGGCTTCGGCCGCATCGTCAACATCGCCTCGCGGAGCGTGAAGAGCCCCCATGCGGAACTCGGCCTGTCAAACGGCGCCCGCACGGGTCTGGTCGGATTTGCCTCTGGCCTCGCCCGCCAGACGGTCGGGAAAAACGTGACGATCAACACGCTGCTTCCGGGCATTTTCGACAGCGACGGGCAGCGTGAGCATGTCGCGAAGCTCGCCGAAACGAGCGGTCGCGCCTATGCCGACATCTGGAACAAGCGCGCAGCCAACAATCCGGCCGGTCGCTATGGCCAGCCGAGCGAGATCGGCGCGTATTTTGCTTTCCTCGTCAGTGAACATGCCGGTTTCATTACCGGCCAAAGTCTGCTTATTGACGGTGGAGAGACACTGGGGACCTTCTAAGACACGGAGCCAAGGTCCGGGACAAGGGAAGTTCCGGGCCGTTCGTTGCCGCGCGATCACGTTCGGCCGGACGTTTCGAAAGGCAGCAGATCTTCACGGGGAAACTCCTGAAGAGAAAAACGAAGCGACAAAAGTTGCACCAAGAGGGAACGAAAAATGAGCACTAAGATTTTCAGAAATGCAGCTGTAATTCTGGCAACCTTGCTGGCCACCAGCAGCCTCGGCGGCGCAGCACTTGCGCAATCCATTACGATTGCGATCGGCTCCGAACCATCGACCCTTGACCCCCAGTTGCGTGACGACGGCGGTGAACGGCAGGTCAACGACAATATCTATGAAGCGCTGATGACGCGCGAAGCCGCGGGCAAGCTTGTTCCCGGCCTTGCCGCCGCCGAACCGACGCAGATCAATGACACGACCTGGCAGTTCAAGCTGCGGGAAGGCGTGAAATTCCACAACGGCGCGGCTTTCAACGCTGATTCCGTGGTCGCGACGGTCACGCGGATCATCGATCCGGCAAACAACTCCGAGCAGATGGCCTATTTCAACACCATCGTCGGGGCCGAGAAAGTCGATGAGCTGACGGTCAACATCCTCACCAGCGGCACCGATCCGATCCTTCCCTCGCGCATGTACTGGATGCGGATCATCGACCCGGAATACAGCCGCACCGGCGACCTAGCGAGCGCGCCCGTCGGCACCGGGCCTTACAAGTTCGACTCGTGGAACCGGGGTAGCGACCTCAAGCTCGTGGCCAACTCCGACTACTGGGGCGGCGCGCCGAAAATCAAGGAAGCCACGTACCGTTTCGTCGCCGAGCCGGGCACGCGCCTTTCCGGTTTGATGGCGGGAGAATTCGATCTCATCACCAACCTGCTGCCCGAATTCACGACATCGGTGCCGAAATTTGCGGCCGTACCGGGTCTGGAGACTTCGGTCTTCGCGCTTGGAACCGACAATGAAGTCGTCAAGGACCCGAAGGTCCGCGAAGCCCTCAATCTGGCAATCGATCGTCAGTCGATGATCGACGGCCTCTTCATGGGCTATGCGACCATCGCCAACGGAACGAGCATCAACCACGCTGCCTTCGGCCACAACAAGGAGCTCAAGAGCTATCCGTTCGACCTGGCCCGGGCGCAGCAGCTGATCAAGGATGCCGGCGCGGTCGGCAAGCCCCTTCACGTCATCGGTGAATCCGGCCGTTGGCTGAAGGACCGCGAACAGATTGAAGCCGTTGCCGCTTTCTGGTCGCAGACCGGTTTGACGGTTACCGTCGAGATCCAGGAATTCTCGCAATATCTGGACAGCCTGATGGGGGATGGCCCGCGCCCGGACGCCATCTTCCTTCACAATTCCAATGAACTGCTGGATGCCGATCGCGAGTCTTCCTACCTGTATCACAAGGACGGGCAGGCCTCCTCGAACTCCGATGAAGAGATGGCGACGAAGATCGACGCCGCACGCGTCGAGCCGGACCAGGCGAAGCGCAAGGCGCTCTACGACGAGATCCAGCAGCGGATTCACGACCAGAACTACGCCATTCCGCTCTTCAACCTGCAGGACATCTACGGCCTGTCCGAGCGCATGGTCTGGCAGCCGCGCGTCGATGCGAAGCTCAAGATTATCGAGATGGATCTGACTGAATAGGTCAGGCACAGGGGCGCTTAAGGCGCCCCTGCCGCTTCTCACGTAACGAGATAGCAGGACGCTATGCCATGACCAGCTTCATCCTCCGCCGCCTCATGCAGGGGCTTCTCGTCATCTTCAGCGTGACGACCATCGTCTTTCTGGTCACGCGCCTGGCGGGAGATCCCGTTGCGCTGATGCTGCCCTTGAGCGCGACGGCGGAACAGCGCGCGAGCTTCTCTGCACAGATCGGGCTCGATCAGCCGCTTTGGGTACAATTCGCCCGCTTCGTTTCCGATGTCGGGACGCTCGATTTCGGTCAGAGCCTGTGGCAGAGGCGCCCTGCGATCGAAGTCGTCTTCGAACGGCTGCCCAACACAGCGCTTCTCGTTCTCGTCGGTATCGGCGGAGCGGCGTTGCTTGCCGTTCCCCTCGGCATGATCGCGGCCTTGCGCCCCGGCGGCCTTGTCGATCGCCTGACCATTTCAACGGGGCTGCTCGCAATGGCGATGCCGCAGTTCTGGCTTGGCCTGATGGCGATCGTGATCTTCGGCGTGACCCTGAGATGGCTGCCGACGTCGGGTTTTGGAACGGTGGCGCACATCGTCCTGCCGGCGTTGACCCTCGGCCTGATGCCGCTGACCCGCTTCATGATGATGGTCCGTGCCGTCATGATCGACGAGTTGAACAAACCCTATGTGCGCACGGCGCGGGCAAAGGGCCTCGGCCTTCACCGGATCCTGCGCAAGCACACGCTGCGCAACGTACTCGTGCCCTTCTTCTCGATCTCCGGCTGGGAGATCATCACCGCGCTCTCCGGCTATACGGTCGTGGTGGAGACCGTGTTCGGATGGCCTGGACTGGGCATGACGGCCGTGCAGGCAATCCAGCGCGGCGACCTGTTCCTCATGCAGGCCATCGTTTTCGTGATCGCTTTCCTCATCGTGCTGATCTCGATGATGATCGACATTCTCAGCCGTTTCGTAGACCCCCGGATAGAATTGAACTGATGCGCAGTTTCTTTGTTGAACTTTGGCATGACAAAGCGGCGGCGATCGGCCTGATCGTCATCGCGCTGATCGTCCTGGCGGCAATTTTCGCTCCCTGGCTCGCGCCCCACGACCCGGCGGCGCAAGCGCTGACCGCCCGCATGCGGCCGCCGGTCTGGCTGCCACGGGGCACATGGGACCACATCCTCGGCACCGACAATCTCGGCCGCGATGTCTTGTCCCGGGTGATCTGGGGCGGTCGCGTCACCCTGATCATCGGCGTGCTGACCTGTCTGATCGCCGCCACCATCGGAACGGTCGTCGGTCTGTGGGCAGGCTATGCCGGCGGACGGACGGATTCGATCCTCATGCGGCTGGTCGACATCCAGGTATCGTTTCCCGGTATTCTGCTGATCCTGCTGGTCGTCGGCATGATCGGATCGGGCGTCGGGACATTGGTGCTGGTGTTGTCGGTGACCAACTGGATGGTCTATGCGCGACTGGTGCGCGGGATTGTCTCCACGACGCGCCAATCGCAATATGTCGATGCCGCCGAGATCGTGGGCTGTCGGCCGGCGCGCGTCATCTTCCGGCACATATTGCCCAATCTCGTATCGCCGCTTCTGACGATCCTGATCCTGGAATTCACCAATATCGTGCTCGCCGAGGCTGCCGTGTCCTTCCTTGGCTTCGGCGTGCAGCCGCCAGCGACATCCTGGGGCCTCGATGTCGCGTCGGGGCGTGACTATCTCATCATCGCATGGTGGCTCGTGACCTTTCCGGGTCTGGCCATCGCGGCGACGGTCCTGTCCATCAATCTCTTTGCAAACTGGGTAAGGGTCACCACCGATCCCGAGGAGCGTGAGAAACGGTTTGCCCGCGCCGTGGCGGCAAAGCGATCCAGAAGGAGCCCGGCATGAGCGCTCCCATTCTGGAAGTGAAGGACCTGCATGTCGCCTTCGATACGAGGCGCGGCACCGTGCAGGCGCTCCGCGGCGTTTCCCTCTCGCTCGCACCGGGCGAGGCGCTGGCCATCGTCGGCGAATCCGGATCGGGAAAAAGCGTCACCGCGCAAAGCGTGATGGGGCTGATCGACGTGCCCGGCCGGATTTCCGGCGGATCGGTGCACTGGTGTGGCGAACCGCTCATCGGAGAAAAGCCCGTCCGCCGGGCGCGAGGCATATGGGGCAAGGAGATCGCGATGATCTTCCAGGACCCGATGACATCGCTCAATCCTCTGATGACCATCGGCGCCCAATTGTCCGAAGTCATGGAACTTCACCTGGGGCTCTCCCATTCGGCCGCACTCGCCCGGGCAGCCGAACTGCTCGACGCCGTGGGCATTTCCGGAGCAAGGCGCAGGCTCGAGCAATATCCGCACGAATTGTCCGGCGGCATGCGCCAGCGAGTGATGATCGCCATGGGCATCGCCTGCAACCCCCGCCTCCTCATTGCCGACGAGCCGACGACCGCGCTCGACGTCACGGTACAGGCGCAGATCCTGGAATTGCTCGCGCAGTTGCAGAAGGATCTCGGCCTTGCCATCATTCTCATAACGCACGATCTCGGGATCGTGGCGGGGCTGTGCCAGCGGGTCGCAGTCATGTATGCGGGCCAGATCATCGAGACTGGCGCCGTCGACGACATCTTCGAGCGACCCGCCCATCCTTACACGCAAGGGCTTTTGCGTTCGACCCCGGATCTCGACGGCGGTTCGAAGCGGCTGGTCTCGATCGAAGGTACGCCGCCCGGCCTCGTGCAGCCGCCGCCCGGCTGCGGTTTCTTCGACCGGTGCATCGTGAGGGAGGAAGCCTGTCGGGTTCCGCAAACCCTGCGTGAATACCAAGGAGGCTCCGTCGCCTGTCGCAAGGCCGGGATCGACGCATGGAAAGACGTTGTTGCATGACCCACACACTTTCAGTCCGAGATCTGGCCGTCGACTACAAGCTCTCCTCAGGCGGATTGTTCCGCAAGGCGCGCTCGCTCAACATCGTGAGCGACGTCGGCTTTGACATCAAGCCCGGCGAAACCCTCGGCCTCGTCGGTGAATCCGGATCGGGAAAGACGACGGTCGGGCGCGCCATACTGCGCCGACTGCATGCGGCCAACGGCAAGATCGTCTTCGAAGGCAAGGACATCACCAACCTGTCGGGCGAATCGTTGCGTAAGCTGCGCGCGCGCATGCAGATCGTTCTTCAGGATCCATATACGTCCCTCAACGCCCGTATGCGGGTGGTCGACATCGTGGCCGAACCGTTGGTCGTGCACGGTCTTGCCGCCTCCACCGAAGCGGCCCGGGCCGAAGTGATCTCCCTGCTCGAACGCGTCGGCCTGCCCGCGGATGCCGCGGATCGCTATCCGCACAGCTTTTCGGGCGGCCAGCGCCAGCGAATCGGCATCGCGAGGGCACTGGCGCTGAAGCCGGCGCTGATCATCGCGGATGAACCCGTATCCGCGCTCGACGTTTCAGTGCGCGCGCAGGTGGTCAATCTGCTGCAGGATCTCCAGCGCGACCTCGGGATAGCCATGCTCTTCATCGCGCATGACCTTGCGATCGTCCGGCATATCTCGCATCGCGTCGCCATCATGTATTCAGGTCGCATCGTTGAAATCGGCGATCGCGACGAGATCTACGAAAACCCGATCCATCCCTATACGGAAGCGCTTCTGTCTGCGGTTCCGGTCGCCAATCCCAAGCTGCAGCGCGCGCGCCGGCGCATCGTCTATCCGGGAGAGATGGTCGATCCGCTTCACCCGCCTGCGGGATGCCGTTTCAGTCCTCGCTGCCCGCTCGCGACCGACCAGTGCCGCACCGAGGCCCCGTCTCTGGAGAAGAAATCCGGCAATCATTTCGCCGCCTGCTGGAATCGGCCATCCGCATGAGCGAGATGATCTTCAGCCTGCCTGGCCTGGCAGTGGCCATCGCCCTGATCGCAGCGGGCGCCATCCAGGGATCCACGGGCTTCGGCTTCAACATGCTCGCAGCTCCGTTGCTGGCGATTATCGATCCGTCTTTCGTGCCGGGACCAATGCTGGCTCTGGCCACGATCGTGTGCATCGGCGGCGCGCTGCGCGAATATGCCGACGTGCATCGCCGCGATCTTGCCTTCTCGCTCTTCGGGCGGGTGATTGCGGCGAGCCTTGCCGCCCTGTGCCTCGGGCTCCTGAGCCCGCAAATCTTCTCGGCGCTGTTCGGCCTGTCGGTGCTGGCAGCGGTGGTGCTGAGCCTTGTGGGTCTCCAGATCCAGGCCACGCCGAAGACGCTCTTCGCTGCCGGTGCAATTTCCGGGTTCATGGGAACACTGACGTCGATCGGGTCGGCGCCGATGGCACTAGTCTATCAGAATACGACCGGCGCGAGGATGCGCGCCACCCTGAACGCATTCTTCGTTCTGGGTGGCCTGCTTTCCATTATCGCGCTCGCGCTCGTTGGCCAGTTCGGACGCAGCGACATCGTCCTTGCCGCATTCATGACACCGCCGGCCTTCATCGGTTTTCTTCTTTCCGGCTATACGCGCAACCTTGTCGATCGGGGGCATGTGAAGACCGTCGTGCTGGTCGTTTCGACCCTCTCAGGCCTGACACTATTGTGGAAGGCGTTCGGATAACCTGATCACCTTCCTGACCGGGGTCAGGCGCTACCCGTGCGCAAGTTTTCCAGATCGGCATCCCAGGAGGGCTCCGGGCCAATTTCATCGGCGAGGAAATCGATGAAGGTGCGGATGCAGGGATTGGAATGCCGGCCGTGAAAATACATCGCGTAGAGCGTATGGCTCATGCCTGACCTGTATCCGGGCAATACGGGCTGCAATTGTCCCGAGAGGATGCTGTCGGCCACCAGATAGGTCGGCAGGCAGGCAATGCCCTGCCCCTGCTTGGCCGCTTCGAATATGAGGGAGCTGCTGTTGCTCAAGATCGCCCCCTTTACCTGTACATCGCGAATTTCGTTCGTCTTGCGGAAGCTCCACGCACCGTTCATCGTCATGGCGCGGTAGACGAGGCAACGGTGATCGGCAAGCTCTCCCGGATCGCCCGGGGTTCCGAACCGCTGCAAATATTGCGGCGATGCGCAGTAGATCCAGTGAATGGACGCCAATTTCCTGGCCGGGTAGGACCAATCGGTCAAAGCCGTGATCCGCAAGGCGATGTCCGCCGTGTCCTCCGCCAGCTTCACATGGCGGTCTTCCAGCGAGATCATCGGCACGACTTCCGGGTATAGCTCGCAATACCGGGTGACGAGCGGTGCGAGCCTCGTGACGCCGAACGCGATCGAACAGGAAATCGTCAATTGCCCGGCGGGCTTGGCGTGAAGTTTCCTTGCACCTTCCACCACGTCGCCGATGTCGTTGAGCAGCTTCGCCGTCCCCTCGAAGAAGGACTTGCCATGTTCCGTGAGCGCCACGCTTCGCGTCGTGCGCCGGACCAGCATCGTCCCGACGCGCTCTTCCAGCTGGGCCAGGCTTTTGCTGACCGCCGATGGCGTTATGCCCAGCTTGCTGGCAGCCTTCGTCAGGCTCTGGGTCTCAACGATCTTGGAGAAGATCATCAGTTGAGAAATTGAAGCCAGGTCCTTCACGATACGTTCCATCTCTCTCGGTCTGAATGCCGATATCAGATTTCCTGCTTGGCCATCATGGCAGGAACGCACCGGCGCTGCGGTATAGCACATAAGCAGCGACGACGAAGATCACACTCGCAAAGATGCGACTGAGCGTGTTGCGCCCCGCAGAAAGGCGATTGGCCACCATCGTACCGGAAATGCCGCCGGCGACGCCTCCTGCGATGAACTGGGCGGCGACCTGCCAGTCGACCAGACCGGATGCGGCATAATTCATTGCCGTAGCGAGGCCGAAGCTGCCGACCGCCAGGAGAGAAGAGCCGATCGCATTGATCATCGGCATTCCCGTGGCCAGGACGAGCGCAGGAACGATGAGGAAGCCGCCGCCAATCCCGAAGAAGCCCGAGGCCATCCCGGTTGCGAAGGCGATCGCCCCCGTCGCCAGCGACGTGCGAAGGTCGACGGGGCGCTCGGGACACGAAACCTTCGCGCGAGGCCGAAGCATCAGGACGCCCACCGCTATCATCACCAGTCCGAAAAGGAAGAGCAGCCGGTCGCCGTCGACGAGCTTGCCGAGGCTCGAGCCGACGAGTGCACCCAGCGTCCCGAAGCCAACGAATATCAGCGCGAACCGCCAGCGCACATTGCCGCAACGGGCATGGCCGATCAGATTCGCGAAGGCATTCACCGATACGGCAAGCGCACTCGTTCCGATGGCGATATGCGGCTGGGAAACGCCAACGACATAGAGCAGCAGCGGCGTTGCGAGTATCGAGCCGCCACCGCCGATCAGGCCGAGAAAGAACCCGACCAGCGCCCCGGAAAGCAGCGTCGCAGCAAGGGTGGGCAGCATGCCGTCAGCCCTGCTTCCGGATCGAGGCGTTCTGCGCGCCTGTCGCGCCGATGCGGCCGCTCAAGGACGTGGGGCCGATCACCACGGATTGTCTCCGAGCGCGTCGAGCGGAATCTTCAGGTATCGCCTGCCGTTGTTTTCCGGTTCGGGAATCCGGCCGCCGGCAATGTTGACCTGTAGCGCATGCAGGATGAGCTTCGGCATCGGCAGCGTCGCATCGCGCGCCTGACGCAAGGCGACGAAGCTTTCCTCCGTCTGGCCTGCAATATGCGGATTGCCCTGCCTCTGCTCGGCCACCGTGCTCTCCCAGCGCGGTTCACGGCCGCCCGGCTGGTAGTCGTGTCCGGTGAAGATGCGGGTGTCGTCTGCAAGCGCAAGGATGGCCTGGATGGAGTTCCACAGCGCCCGCGCGCTGCCGCCGGGGAAATCCGCGCGCGCGGTCCCGGAATCCGGCATGAACAGGGTGTCGTGGACAAAGGCTGCGTCGCCGATCACATAGGTAATCGAGGCGAGCGTGTGGCCCGGCGAGAACATGACCCTCGCGTCGAGTGCGCCAATCTTGAAACGATCGCCATCGGCAAACAGACGATCCCACTGACGCCCGTCGGCCGGAAATTCCGGCCAATTGTACAGGCCCTTCCAGAGGTTCTGCACATCAATGATATGGGCGCCGATGGCCGTCTGGGCGCCGGTCTTTTCCTTGAGGTAAGCGCCCGCCGAAAAATGATCGGCGTGGGGATGCGTGTCGAGAATCCATTCGACCGTCAGCCCCTGCTCGCTCACATAGGCAAGAATCTCGTCGGCATGGTCCGTCCGGGTGGCTCCCGACTTTTCGTCATAGTCGAGGACGGGATCGATGATCGCGCATTTTCCGGTGGCCGGATCGCTGACGACGTACTGGATGCTCCAGGTGCGCGGATCGAAGAATCCCTTCACATCGGGCCTGGCGCTGCCGTCTCCGAAAGGCCGGAGCCGTTCCGGATCGGCCGGCTGAGCCACGAAGGAGGCGTTCTCAGGAATGGGGTCTGGATTCATCTGGCCGTGCTCCTCTCCGAGGTGGATTACGAGAAGGCGGCTTCAAGCCGGTTGACGGCTTCGCGAACAGTCGCACGCGGACATCCAAGATTGACCCGCATGAAAGCCCCGCCTTCGACGCCGAACTTCGTACCACGATCCAGCCACAGCCGGGCCTTCGTGAGCATGAAGTCGTTCAGCTCGGCAGGCGCAAGTCCGAGCCCGCTGCAATCCACCCATGCAAGGTAGAGCGATTCCGCCGGAAGAACCCGGACCTTGTTGGTGATTCTGGCCATTTCCCCAGAAAAATAGGCATGATTCCCGCGGATGTAGGTCAGAAGTTCCTCAAGCCAGGGTTCACCATGGGTATAAGCTGCCTCAGCCGCGATGAGCCCCATCGTCGAATTGGTCCCGGCACTGTTGCGCACCAGATGACGCTTCAGTTCTTCCCGCAGGCGCTTGTTGGCAATGATCGCATTGGCGTTGCGCAGGCCGGCCAGATTGAAGGTCTTGCTCGGCGCCGTGCAGGTGATGCTGTTTTGCGCAAAGTCTTCGCCGAGGCTTGCAAACGGTATGTGCTTCCTGGCGGGATCCATGATGAAATCCTGGTGGACTTCGTCCGAGATCACAAGCACTCCACGCCGCGCGCAGATCTCTCCCATCGTCCGCAACTCGTCCTCGGACCAGACGTTGCCCGTCGGATTGTGCGGATTGCACAGGATGAAGATCTTCGTGTTGTCTTTGATGGCACCTTCGAAGACCGCCTTGTCGAAGGTGTAGCGGCCGTTCTCATAGGTGAGAGGTGCCTGTGCAAGGAACCGGCCATTGACGAGGGGATCGCTGTGGAAATGGCCATAGACGGGCGGCTGAATGAGGACGCTGTCGCCGGGCGAGGAAAACGCCTGGATGATGTTCTTGATCGCTATGATCGTGCCCGGCAGCGGAACGATCCAGTCATGCGCGACCTCCCAGCCGAAGCGTCTGGCCTGCCACGCGCTCACGGCCTCGCGATAGGAGCTGGTGGCGCCGGCCGAATAGCCGAAAACGCCGAAGTCGATGAAATCGCGCAGCGCATCGACAACCGCCGGCGGCGCGCGGAAGTCCATGTCGGCGACCCACATGGGCAGGGGATCGCCAGCACATTGCTCCAGCGTCAGATAGGCTTCAGGAATGGACCACTTTTCGCAGTTCGAGGTGCGTCGATCCAGATGCTCGTCAAAGATCGAAACGCATTCCTGAGAATTGTCTACCTGCTTTAGCATTTCGCACCCACCCATCATTGCTATCCTGCCATGGTTTAAGGCCATGACAGCCGCAAGTGAAACGTCTTCCGCTCAACTCACTCATGAGCAAAATTCACAAATCGGGACATGCGGGCCACCGGATCGTGGGTTACCGGTTCGCCATGGAGGCCATGCGCTGCGAGTAGCGCCCGCCCGCCACCTTGGCCGGCGAAAGGAGATCGCCGAGACGGGCGGCCTCCTCGGCCGTCAGCGCCACGTCGGCAGCGGCGACGTTCTGTTCCAGATGCGGCACCTTGCTGGCACCGGGGATCGGCACGATGAAATCGCCCTGCGCCAGCACCCAGGCGAGCGCAAGCTGGGCGGCGGCCACGCCCTTTTCCTTCGCCATCTCCTCCAGCAGCGCAACCAGCGCCAGATTGGCATCGAAATTTTCCGCATCGAAGCGCGGCAGCGAGCGGCGGAAATCGTCGGCGGACAGACCGTCGAGCTTCTTCAGCGCACCGGTAAGCACGCCGCGGCCGAGCGGACTGAACGGCACGAAGCCGATGCCGAGCGAACGGCAGGTTTCGAGCACGCCGTTCTCTTCCACGTCGCGGGTCCACAGCGAATATTCGCTTTGGACGGCGGCGATCGGGTGCACGGCATGCGCCTTGCGGATCGTGTCCGCGCCTGCTTCTGAAAGGCCGAGAGCCTTCACCTTGCCTTCGCGCACCAGCTCCGCCATGGCGCCCACCGTCTCCTCGATCGGCACTGCGGGATCGACGCGGTGCTGGTAAAATAGATCGATGACGTCGACACCGAGCCGCTTCAGCGAGGCCTCGGCGACGGCTTTCACATTTTCCGGCCGGCTGTCCGTGCCGGTGATCATTTCCGCAGACGGCCGGGTCGGGTCGATGCGGAAGCCGAACTTGGTGGCGATCACCACATCGTCGCGCACCGGCTTCAGCGCCTTGCCGACGAGGATTTCGTTTCTGTAGGGCCCGTAGACCTCGGCCGTATCGAACAGGGTGACGCCGAGATCGACCGCGCGGTGCAGGGTGGCGATGGCCGCTGTCTCGTCGCTCGAGGGGCCATAGGCATGGCTCATCCCCATGCAGCCAAGACCGAGGGCCGAAACGTCGAGGGTGCCGAGTTTTCTCTGTTTCATGGCAAAATCCTTCCATTGGGCCAGCAAGGGCCGCAAACAGCGGCGGGCATCCGCCGTCATCCGTTCAAGATCATTCTGGAGCGCAGCGCTTGATCTGAAAATCGCTGCAAGCCAATGGCTTGTTCTACCCGATAGAGCGATCAACCGCACCCGGCTTTCGCAGCCTGCCGCGCCTTCGTCGACTACGTGCGCGACAAGAGCTGGATCGCCGCAGCAAAGCGCCTCGCCGCTTCGTGCAGCACCTCGGGCGCAAAGCCTGAAAAGCCGATGACGAGGCCTTGCCGGGGCGGGTTGGTGACCGCCATGGCCGATAGCGCCCGCACGCCGAGCCCCGCTTGGCGGGCGATTTCCACCACCGCCGTATCGGACGGCGTCTCCGGCAGGCCGGCGACGAGGTGCAGCCCCTGGTCCGGCACATCGACCGAAAGGCACCTCGCCAGCGAAAGGCCCGCCACGAGGGCATCGCGCGCCGCCTGCGCCTGCCGACGGGCGCGGCGCAGATGTGCGGCGAAATGGCCTTCGCGCAGGAGATCGCCCAGCGCGCCTTCCGCCAGCGTCGGCGGACTGCGGTCGCTGCGGCTGCGCAGCGCCACAAGCGTCTCCAGCAGCGGATCGGGAATGACCGCATAGCCAAGACGCAGCCCCGGAAAGAGCACCTTGGAGAAAGTGCCGAGGTAGATCACCCGGCCGCTGTCGTCCATGCCCTGCATGGCGGCGAGCGGCGGACCGGCAAAACGGAACTCGCTGTCGTAGTCGTCCTCGATGATCCAGCCGCCGGTGTCCCGCGCCCAGTCGATCAACGCGAGCCGGCGGCGCATGCTCATCGTCACGCCGAGCGGAAACTGGTGCGACGGTGTCACATAGACCGCACGGGCGCCCGCCACGGCAAAGCCGATGTCCGCGCCCTCCGCATCCACCGCAAGCCCGGACAGGACAAGGCCGTTGCCGGCAAAGGCGGCGCGGGCGCTGGGATAGCACGGGTCCTCGATCATCACGCGGTCGCCCGGCGCAAGCGCGCTGCGGATGATGAGATCGATACCCTGCTGCGTGCCGGTGGTGATGACGATGGAGCGCGTATCGCAGCGCACGCCGCGCGCCTGCCGCAGATAGGCAGCGACCGCCTCGCGCAGCGCCTCGCCACCGCGCGGATCGCCATAGTGGAAATGCTCGGGGCCCGGCCGGGCAAGGTGGCGCGAAAGCAGCGTGCGGAAGATACCCATGGTGCGCGCATCGGCCATGGCGACGCCGAGCGTTCCGGGCAGCGGCATTTTCAGCGCGGCGTCCGCCGTTTTCACCGGCGCTGCCGGTTTCATGGTCGGCACCCGGTCCGCAACGAAGGTGCCGGCGCCGGCGCGCGCCACGGCGTAGCCTTCGGCGATCAACATTTCAAAGGCCGCGACCACGCTGCCGCGCGACGTCTTCAGCCGCTGGGCGAGATCGCGCGAGGGAGGCAGCTTGCTTCCTGGCGGAATCGCGCCTGCCTCGATCAAGCGGCGCAGTTCCCGGTAAAGTGCCGGTGTGCGTTTTCCGGCGGCAGGCAGCACGGGAACGAGCAGGGACCAATCCGGCTGATTGGTCCGTATTTTTTCGTCTGAATTGGTGCTTTTTCGATCCAATGGCATGGCGCACCATGGCGGCTCATTCTTCGAAAGGCAAGACAGCATGACCGCCGAAACCAGTACCCACGCCTATCCCGTCACTGCGCGCAACCGCGTCAAGCGCCTGCACGAGCGGGGCAGCTATGACCGCGACAGCGTGTACGCCATTCTCGATGCGGCCATGCTCTGTCACGTCGCCTATGTCATCGATGGCCAGCCCTATGCGACGCCGACGCTGTTCTGGCGCAAGGGCGACACCCTCTACTGGCACGGCTCGTCCGCCAGCCGCATGCTGCGGCACCTGAAGGCCGGCACGCCCGCCTGCCTCACCGTCGCCCATCTCGACGGGCTGGTGCTCGCCCGCTCCGGCTTCAACCACTCGGCCAACTACCGCTCCGCCATGTGCTTCGGCACCGCGCGGCTCGTCGAGGACCCGGAGGAAAAGATCGAGGCTATGCGCGACGTCATCGACCGATTCTATCCCGGCCGCAGCGCGCTGCTGCGCCCGATCACGACGCAGGAGGCCAAGGCCACCACGATCATTGCCATGCAGATCGAGGAGGCTGCCGCAAAAGTGCGCGCCAAGGGCGTCGGCGACGACGAGGAGGATTTCGCCCTGCCCATCTGGGCTGGGGTGATTCCCGTCACCACGATGCTCGGCACCGCCGAGACCTGCCACCGGCTGGTGGAGGGCGTCGAAAAGCCCGAAACCCTGTCGATCTTCCCCGTGGGCGGCAAGCTGGATACGGCGCTCCTGACGGGGCAGCGGATCTACGAAGGCGGCTGACGCGAGGATTGTGGACGCAAGGTCAGAGGGCGGAGAATTGCAGGGGCGTTTTCCGGCAAAACGTCCCCGCATACTAGGTGACAGGCCCCTTGCCATCGGCCGGTACAGCGGCTAAACAGCCTTCGCGCAGGACGACCTGCGCCTTGTACGTTCCGGGGACGGCCCCTCTTCTCGCAGACGAGATCAGGATAGCCCCGTTGAACCCTTCACGCCCTTCCCTTCCGAATTCAGCAGCACCTTTTGCCGCGCTGCGCATCGCCGTCTGGCGATCACAGCCGAATTTCCGCAAGCTGATGCCCTTCCAAGGATAGACCATGGCCGGACCCATTGAACAATTCGAGATCAAGCCGCTGATCCCCTTTGAAATCGGCGGGCTCGACCTGAGCTTCACCAATTCCTCCGCCTATATGGCCCTGACAGCGATCGTCGCCACCGGCTTCCTTCTCCTGGCCACGCGCCGCGGGGCGATGGTGCCGGGCCGCTGGCAGTCGAGCGCGGAACTGGTCTACGAGTTCATTGCCAAGACGCTGCGCGCCAATGCGGGCGAGCAGGGCATGCGCTTCTTCCCGCTGGTCTTCTCGCTGTTCATGTTCATCCTCGTGGCGAACCTTGTCGGCATGTTCCCCTATGCCTTCACGGTGACGAGCCACCTCATCGTTACCTTCGCGCTGGCCATGTTGGTCTTTTCGACCGTTACGCTCTACGGCCTGTTCAAGCACGGCGCTGGCTTCCTGCGGCTTTTCGTGCCGGCGGGCGTACCGATGATCCTGACGCCGATCATCGTGCCGATCGAAGTGATTTCCTATCTCTCGCGCCCGGTCAGCCACTCGGTACGTCTCTTCGCCGTCATGCTGGCCGGCCACATCACACTGAAGGTCTTCGCCGGCTTCGTCGTGTCGATGGGCGGGCTCGGCACGCTCGGCATACTGGGCGCCGTGCTGCCTTTCGCCATGACCGTGGCGCTGACGGCGCTGGAACTGCTGATGGCGGTCATCCAGGCCTATGTCTTCACCATGCTGACCTGCATGTACCTCAACGACGCGCTGCATCCCGGCCACTAGGGGCACGATGTCAGGATACTGCGGAAGGGCGGCGCCAGGATCGCCCTTCCTGCGTGACGGCGGGGCGCGTCAAACCGCCTCCCAGCCGTCCTTTTCGCTGGCCCGGTAGATCGCATCGATGAGCTTCTGATTGTTGACCGAGCTTTCGAGCGACACCACTTCCTCGTTTTCGCCAAGCGCCGCGCGGGAAAACGCTTCGGCCTGGCGTTTGTACTGGCGGGCATCCTGGAAGCGGAAAACCTGGCTTTCGGCGTGGTTCTGGTTGGTCAACTCGACTTCCTCCGCGCCGTAGCGGTCGGCGTTGAACGGCGACTTCACCTCGATGAAACCCTTGTCGCCATGGAATACCATGACCTGACGCTGGGCGAGCTGGGTGGAGATGTAGAAGGACAATTCGAAATCGCCGAAATCGGCGCGCACGCTCGAATAGATGTCGGTGCCGAATTCCGGGTCGCGGTCGGTGCTCGCCTGCACGCGCACCGGCTCCTTGCCGGTGGCAAAGCGCGTGGTGATCGTCGGATAGACGCCGATATCCGGCAGGCCGCCGCCGCCGAGCGCCGGCACGTTGCGCATGTTGCCGGGGTCGCGATTGTAGTAGGTGAAGGCGCCCTGCACATGGCGCAGCCGGCCGATCGCGCCATCGGCCAGCAGCGAGCGGACCTTGCGCCAGACGGGGCTGTAGGTGACCATATAGGCTTCGCAGATCAGCACCCTGTTGCGCTCGCGCGCATCGATCAGCGAGGCGATCTCACCGGCATGGAGCGCGATCGGCTTTTCGCAGAGCACATGCTTTCCCGCATCCGCCGCCTTGATCGACCATTCCACATGCTGGGCGGTCGGCAGCGGGATATAGACGGCGTCGATCGTGTCGGAGGCCAGCATCTCCTCATAGGAGCCGAAGGCATGCGGCACGGAGAAGCGGTCCGCCATGGCGCGGGCCTTGGCAAGATCGCGGCTGGCGACAGCGGTGACGACGCAGTTTTCCGCGTCCTGGATGGCCGGCACGACGAGGTCACGGCCGATCTTGGCCGTCGACAGGATTCCGAAACGCAGCATGATGATGTCTCCCTGATTGCGGCGGCAGAGTAGTCGGCGGACACCACCCTCGCAAGCGAACATGGCAGCAATAAATCCGGGCAAAGGCGTGCAAAGGGCCGCTCCACACCCTATGTTGCCGGGAGATTTCAGCACGAACCCCATTGGAGGCCTCCATGCAGTTTCGTTCCCTCGGCAAGACCGGCCTGTCGATTGCGCCCCTCGTCTTCGGCGGCAATGTCTTCGGCTGGACGGCCGACGAGAAGATCTCCTTCGACCTTCTGGACGCCTTCACCGGAGCCGGCTTCAACGCGATCGACACGGCGGATGTCTATTCCCGCTGGGCGCCGGGCAATCAGGGAGGAGAATCCGAGGCGATCATCGGCAAATGGTTCAAGCGCTCCGGCATTGCGCGCGACAAGGTGGTGATCATCACCAAGGTCGGCGCAGACATGGGACAGGGCCGGCGGGACCTGCGCAAATCCTGGATCGTCGAAGAGGTCGAGGCCTCGCTGAAGCGCCTCCAGAGCGACCATATCGACCTCTACCTCTCACACTGGCCGGACGCCGAAACGCCCTATGAGGAAACGCTGGAAGCCCATGCGCGCCTCGTCAAGGACGGCAAGGTGCGCGCCTTCGGCGCCTCCAACCTCGATGCCAGCCAGTTGCAGGCCTCCTTCGCCGCCGCCGACGGAGCCGGCCTGCCGCGTTACGCCGTGCTCCAGCCGGAATACAATCTCTACGACCGCGACGGTTTCGAGGGCGCGCTGGCCGACCTCTGCCAGAAGGAAGGCATCGGCGTCATCACCTACTACAGCCTCGCCTCCGGCTTCCTGACGGGCAAATACCGCACGAAGGCGGATACCGAGGGCAAGGCGCGCGGCGATGGCGTCGTGCACTATCTCGACGACAAGGGGCAGCGCATTCTTGCGACGCTCGACCGGGTCGCGGCCGAGACCGGCGCAAAGCCGGCGGAAATCGCGCTCGCCTGGCTGATGGCCAAACCCGCCGTCACCGCGCCGATTGCAAGCGCCACCAGCCTTGAACAGCTCGCCAGCCTGACGAAGGCGGCCGCGCTATCGCTTTCCGCCGGGCAGATGGCCGCGCTCGATCAGGCGGGAGCGGGGTCATGACCCTCATCATCCGCGACGCGGTCGAAAGCGACGAGACGGCCTGGAGAAAGCTCTGGGCCGGCTATCTTGCCTTCTACAAGACCGACGTGCCGGAGGAGGCGACCGCCTTCACCTGGGCCCGTATCCTCGACGCCGGTTCGCGTGTCTCGATGCGCGTCGCCGAGGAGGACGGCAAAGTGCTCGGCTTTGCCATCCACCACTACCACGATTCCACCTGGGACATCGCGCCGGAAGGCTATCTCGAAGACCTCTTCGTCGACGAGACGGCGCGCGGCAAGGGTGTCGGCCGGGCGCTGGTCGACGATCTCATCGCCATTTCGAAGCGCCACGGCTGGCGCGGCATCTACTGGCACACCAGCCACGACAATGCGCCGGCCAGAAAACTCTACGACAGTTATGTCGAGACGGACGGACACATCCGCTACCGTTTGCAAACATAGAACGGGCCCGCAGAGCTTCCGCAGCCATCCGCTTTTGCCAAATGGCGCGCGCGCCGGTAGAAGCGTGAAAAAAATTGCCGGAGCATTGCTTGAAAACCATCGCGATAGATTTCGAAACAGCCAATGAGCAGCGGGGGAGTGCCTGTTCCGTCGGACTGGCATGGATCGAGGATGGCCGTGTCGTGCGCGTCGAGGAGCGGCTGATCCGGCCGAAATCCATGCGCTTCTCCTCCTTCAACATCGCGATTCACGGCATCCGGCCAGAGCATGTGGAGGATGCCGGAGAGTTCCCGGAAGTGATGGACGAGTTCGCCGACGACTTTCGCGACGCGACCATGATTGCCCATAATGCAGCGTTCGATTTCAGCGTCTGGCGAGCATGTCTCGACCAGTACCGGCAAAGTTATCCCGAGCTACGCTATCTCTGCTCGGTGAAAATGGCGCAGAAGGTCTGGCCGGATCTCGGCTCCCACAAGCTGAACGTCCTGGCCTCGTATCTCGGCCTCTCCTTCGTGCATCACAATGCGGCCGAAGACGCCGCGATCTGCGCCGAAGCCGCAATCTCGATCGCCCGCTCCCTGCGGGTCTCGAGCGTTCACGACGTTCCCGCAAAGATTGGCATGAAAGCCGGCCGATTGTTCGCCGGAGGCTACGAAGCCTGCACCTGCCGCAAGAGCTGAATGCTCTAGCTTTTTGTTTTTTATGCATTACCCGGCGCCGAAGCGATGCCGTTCCGGCTGAAAATGCGTTAGCCGTCGCCTGGGCCGTCGGGCTGGTCGATAGCCTCGTCTGTGCGGCGCCGGATACGTGCGGGATTTCCCCCAGCGAAGTGGTGCGCCGGGACAGGGCGACGAACCAGGCTACCCGGGCCGACCCACACTCCCTCGCCTAGCGTTGCATCCGCCAGAACGTGGGCAGCCGTGGCAAGGACGACATCCTCTCCGGTATTGGCACCCCGTACGGACGCGAAATTCATCAGCGTCGAGTAGTTCCCGACACTGGCATTGTTTCCTACGGCAGCATAGGCGGATAGGGTCGTGAATTCTCCCAACGCACCGTCGATCAAGAGGGATGCGAACGGAAATATGATCGATCCCCTACCGATCTTGCAGCTCTTCCCGACCGCGGCGAAACGATCGACATAGGAAGCAAAGGTGAGGCCGATCGCCTCGCCGCGGGCCTGATACAACCGTTTGTCGGCCGGTTTGCTCAGGGCGAGGAAGGCAAGGCGGCATGGCAGGTCATATGTTTCAAAGGTTCGAACAGGAATCCCGTGGAGGTGTTCCTGCTGCAAACCGTCGTCGATGATGCAAACGATATTCCAGGCCGGATCGCCATCGATACGGTCGATAAGCATCTGCCCGACGGCACGCCCTCCCACCAGAACAACGTCAGCCAAGGTCCACTCCCGATTTGCCGGCCGCGTGTACGTCCATGAACCCCACGGGCAGAAAATGGCGAACCCAGATCTCACGGGCTTCGAGCCAGTCGCGTCGCCCCTGCTCGCTGCGCAGCATCTGGCGCAGACGAGCAAAGAACGTCGTGTTCGCCATCGAGTAAGCGCGACAACCGGCACAATCGATATTCGGGCTGCAACATTTTCCGTCGGTCGAATGATCTATGCTGTGATGGACCTGGCCGGTTTGCAGGACGCCGCAATTCGTGGCGACGCCTGTCTCGGGATTGATCTCGTAGAGTTCGTCCTGTGTCACCCAGGCATCGTATGCGAGCGAGTACTCGATGGTTCCGGGGAAAAGCTGCATGGCTTCGAGGATCTTTTCCCGCGCCATGGCATAGTCTTCCCGCGTCAGCACCGGCGTCTGATCGCTGTTGCCCATGCGGAAATATTCAGAAGTGACCGTCGCGCCGGAAGCGCTCTTCGCATTGTACAATGTCGTGGGACTAAAATAGCTGAAGGTCAACGGGACGCCGTGATCGCGTGCCAGCCGGGTCATCGGCACGATGTCGTCCATGTTCAGCGCGGTTATCGTAAACACGAAGACGGCACGGGGATCCTCGCTGTAGTTTTTCAGCGCCTTGCGCAAGACGTCGGCAACACGCAGCGCCTTGGTCGTCTTGCCGATCCCCCAGGTCGAGATGTGAATGCGGTACTGAATGTCATCAGGAATGCGATGCGTTCCGTTCGTAAACACGATGCCACGCGGGATATGGCGCTGGGACATGCGAATGCGGTCCGGCACCAACGACGGCTCGGCACCCGACATGTAAGCCAGATTGATACCGCGCACGGCTTCACTGGCAAAAAGGCGGTTCCACTGGTCGGCGGACCGATCGTCGGAATGCTGCGCGAAGGTTTCGCCCTCGAAAAAAAGACAGCCCTCGCATTTCAGATTGCATATGCCGGCCACATCATAACTTCCGGCTCGGACGAGGCCCACCGCGTGCTGGATTTCGCGAATGCGGCTCAAAGAATCTGCAGTCTGCGACATGAAAATCCCTGCTATAAAATCAAAACTATGAAACGGTTCCGGTACATGCGAGCGCCGAAATAGACCCAATCACCTGCAAAGCCGCGCAGCATCTCAGACGGCTCGTGCTTTTATGAAATCAGCACGGCGTGGCCGCAAAAAAATTGCTCGATATGGTGGCGGCCATGCTTGATCTGTTCGCGAAAATTCACGCTCTCGGGATCGTCGGCCTTCATGATCATCTCCTCGATCGCACGGCGATACTCATCAGCCCTTGAGCGGTGGGCGAGAAACAGCTTGTTGGCAATGTAGGCAACAGGAACAACTACCCTTGGCGTGTACAGGAATTGGTTTATGGCCTGGTTTACGCCGAGCGTGAGGGGGTTCAGAAAGTCATCTGCAGCAATGATCCCGTCCGCAGAGAGAACCGTTTCTGCAAGCTGCATGTCGTGATAGACGCTCGCGAAATCATGTGCGCCATCGATGCTGATGAATCGCGGCCGGCCTATCCGGGCCAGTATTTCGCCCGCGCTTATCCTTGACGAATCGCCCTGCCACAACTCGTACGAACTGGCTGCGTCCTCGCCCAGCGCCTTGCGCATCTCCTCTGCAACGCGCTCCACAGGGGCGAACTGGAACGTGTCCACTCCCAATACGGTATTGCCCCTGGCTTGAGCGCTATCGAGCAGAATGGAAAAGTAGCGCCCGCAATAGACGCCGATCTCCATCAAATTCCCCTCGATGCCGACATCACCCTGCCAAGCGAGAATATCGATCGTGCGGCGGGCCGTGACGGTATGGAGCCAGCCGGGGATTGTCTCGACTTTTGTGCAAATTTCGTAGTCCGTAGTTCTTTTTATCATTTTTATCATATACTTAATTTGGTTTTTTAGGCGATACCGCATCATGCGGTCCGGTTCTGCCAAAACTCCTGGACATTCAAATTCAATATCTCGTTCGACAAGTCGATCGCATTGGACATCAAGCCAACCGGCATCCGGGCACCCCAGTTAATCTTGGATACTCTTTCCGCCTGCGCGCCCAGATCGAAAACGATCGGGGGGATTTTCATTTTCAGGGCGAGGGAAAGCGCATAGCAGTAGGTTTCCGGCCAGATGCTCGGGATCAGGACGAAATCGGGCTGGTGCTTCACCAATTGCCGGACGGCTTCCTGTTCCGAGCGATATAGCCCGCTGATCCTCACACCCGCCTTGAGAAGAGCGTCGTCCTTGTTGCTGTAGCCGACCAATAAATATTCGATATCCAGGTTTCGATTTTTCGAATCCGCAGCGAGCGCCGCGACGATGTCGCTCCCCTTGTGCGGCCCTATCGCGCCGACAATGGCGATCCTGAGTTTTCCATCACGCTTTCTTCGCTGTGCCACCGGCACGTCGGGCAGGTGATCGGCGTGGGGAGAAACCCGGAAATCCACGCCGGGAAACTCATCCGCCAGGATCGTCCGGGCAGCCTCGCTAGGCACCTCGACACACGAGGCCTGCTCAAGGAAGTCCTTGTAGGCCAGAATGCGCTCACCGGGATCACACACATCAGCGCTGCCCGATCGATCGCTCATATTGGCCCATTGACAGCGCTGCTCGAACGTCGGAACACCTGCATAGGCATTGTCCGGCCGCAGCAACTGATAGTGGTGGCTGATTGCAGAATAGTCGTGACAGATATAGCTGTAAGGGGCATCTGCCGCGCGAAAAAGTTCCAGTAATTTCCGGTGCCAGTGCCAATCGAGACCGGCAAAGCTGTTGACGTGAAAGAGCGACGGCTCCAGCTGTTCCAGCAAGCTGGTGACGAAAACCCACTCTGTTCTCAAGTCGAGGCTAGAAAGATTGGGAAGGTAGAGCTCATCCTCGTCCGAAACCTCGATGCTCAGCCGATGAAGATCATGAACCCTGACCGTCAGGCATCGTGCGCCCTCGCGTCTCAGCTCCGCTCTCTTCTGGTCCAGATAGGTTTCGATCCCGCCCGCCCAGCTGTGGGTCACCATCACCACGCATCCCTTGAGCTTTTGTACAAGCCTTGCGCCATCCAGCCTTCGGCGCGCAAAAAGGGTCGAATCTGCCGCCATATGACCACGGACGAGATCGAGATAGTTTGGGTGCTTTATGGTGAGCGCTGCCTGTCCTTTTTTGTAGTTTTCATCCTTTATGCCGGAGAACGACACCGAACCGACGTGAAAAACAAACACGTCGCAGGCAAGCAGGTTCTTGTATCCATTATTCAATGCGCGCATGCAGAAATCGTTTTCCTCCCCGTAGCCGACCTTGAAGGCACGTGCATCCAGAAGACCGATCTGCGAAATGATCGAACGCCTCATAAAAAAGCAGAAGCCGACGCCGGTCGGTGCTTCCACAGCAATGCCACGATTGATCGAAGCAGCAATCCTGTCCAGCTCAGACGGGCTGCATTCAAGAGAAAGAAAGTTGTTCCGATCGAGTAACGGGTAGCTGCAAAGCGTGGCGTTGTTCGACAACGGCGTTATCGTTGCGACGGCCGGATCGTTGTCGGCATGTGCAATCAGCCGGCCGAACCAGCCAGGGAAAACGTAGGCATCGGAATTCAGCAAGACGACGTCAAGATCGGCAGAGAGTTCGCGGATCGCGTGATTTACGGTCTGGACAAAGCCCCTGTTGCTCCGGCTGTGGTGGTAGTCGAAAAGACCCATTTTTGACAGGTCCGCAAGAGCCGCGCTCAGTTTTCCATCCGGACTGCCATCGTTCACGACGAGAAGACTGTAGTCCTCACCTTGTCGGGCGCGGAGGGCATGATAGATCGAAGAGAGCGTTTCCTCGTAGCCTTTGAAGACGGGAAGTATGACGACGGCGCGTGTGGACGCGTCCCGCATCGCTGGGGAAACGTCACCCCACGCCTCGGTTTCCGGCGCCGTCGGGATAAACCAGTATTTTCCACTGACAGGATTGGCGCGCGCCGCTCCGCCCTGGCGGTTGCAGAAGTGATGCGCAAGCGGAAATTCGGCGTTGGTTAGATCCCTATGTCTATTTTGATAGAATGGGGCATCGAAAAAGGGGGACGGATTCCGGTTTTCCTTCCAGCCGTAGAGAAGATAGTGGACATCCGGACGTACGCCCGCCTGGCGTACGTCCGGATTTTGCGCAAGATAGAATTCGCCGTCGAACTCCGCATCCATTGAAACCAACACGTCCTGGAAAGACGAAGTGGTTCCGATCAGTGCCGCCAAGATTTCTGCTGTTTCCTCCAAATGATGAAAATCATATGACGCTTTTGTCGCAATAAAAATACTCCACGGATCTCCCTGCACCCGGATCAACCGACCGAGTTCAAGGCCATCAACATCGCCAGACGTATGACCGAGTATATCCTTGTAGACCAATCTTGATTCAGCGATATTTCCCGACCGGGCCAAGCACGATGCGAGATTCAATTTTGCAGGGATCAGGGAGGGGTTAATTCGAAGCGCCTGCCGATACTTTTCCGCAGCAGAATTCCATCGGCCCTGCTCTCTCAAGCGGTCGCCTGCGCAGAGAATCCGATGGAGATTATTTTGAGCGTTTCGCCTGAACCAATGTGAAATGAACACTCTAAATTTCCTGAACACGCACCGTTTCGTCAACAGCGAAGCGCGCTATTACAGACGGCCGCACATCGAACAACTAATTGTTAAAAAATACTTTTATCGTAAATTCACCTGCCTAACCCTCGCGAAACAAACGCAAACGGGCGCCTGACAGGCGTGCTCTTCTTGGCATGGGTTAGGCTTACAGGGCAATCGATTGCAAGTGGATTTCATACGAAAATGCGCGTCGGCAACAGGAGCCGAGACGCAGTTCCCTCAGTTGAAAGCTTCGCCAAAAAAGTCCGACACGGCGTTGTCCATTGCATCACGCCAAGGTGTCGAATATCACCGCCCACAGCCTATCAACGGGCTGCACCATTCCACGGTTTTTGCCGGCGAAAACCAGTAAACGAGAAGCTGAACCCGCTTTGCCAGTAATTCCCGAACCTCTCGAAGCCACATTCGAAATAGCCGCGCGGCGCGCCCGAAATTGTACCTTATTCTCTCCGGAAAAATATTTGCTATCCAACCCGGACGTCGCTGCCGCAGGGATGGATCCTCATGAACATCTGGTAAAATACGGGTGCTTCGAAGGCCGCGAAATCTTTACTCAGCTCCAAGCCACCAGGTTTGTAGGACAGGTCGCCTGCGAGGCGCACGACTATCAGCCACCGCAGCCGATCGCTAGTTCGTCGAAGGGGCAACTGAAGATCATTGTGCTTCATTCCACACTCGGCAATTTCTTCATGCACAACGGCGCCGCACAACTGGCTGCCGGCCTCCGGCGCGCTGGCGCCGACGCCGTTCTGCGTGACGAGACAAGTGATCCTGGCGAGGTTTGCGATCACCGGATCATTTTCGCACCGCATGAATTCTTCCACGCTGGTCGTGGAGCAAAATGGCGCGTGGACGAAATACTGACCACCTCCTTTTTCCTGTCCACCGAGCAGATCCAGACGCCGTGGTATGCAGTCTCATTCCCGTACCTGCTGGCAGGCAAGGGCGTGATCGACGGGCATTTTCATTCGATGCGCCTTCTGGAGCGCAGCGGCGTACCGTGCGTGCACTACACTCCGACACCGGCACTGGAGGTGGTGAACTTCGACGGATCTTTCGTCAACCATCCGCTCTTCGCCGGACTGCCGGCCGCTGCGAAGAGGAAACCCGACGTGGCGGACGCGCTCGAAGACAGGCCATTGGATGTATGTTTTGTCGGCACGGACAGCCCCCACCGAGAGAAGACACTGGCTCGCTGTGCCCCGACGCTCGCAAACTATCGCTGCTATCTCTACTATCGGCGGCTGCAACGGGGGCCTATTGCCGGCTCCGACCAATCACTGGTCTCACTGGCAGCCCATGTTTCGGGGCATTCGAAGATCACGCTGAATCTGCATCGCGACTATTTTGGCGCTTTCGAGTGGTTCCGCATCGTCCAGCTCGGAATGTGCTCGGGAAGCCTGGTGCTAAGCGAGCGAGGCCTTCCTGCACCCGGGTTCAAATCGGGCGTCCATTACCTGGAATGCGACGCGCGCCATATGGCGGAAGTCATCGACTGGTTGCTCAAAGACCCTGACGGCATGCGGGAAGCCGAAAAGGTCCGCCGCCAGGCTTCGGCTGCCATCGAGGAGCAGCATCTAGCAAACCGACAGGCGGAAGGCTTGATCGCATTTCTTGAGGCCAACCGATGATCGCTCTTCCGGTAAACAAGATTGACGTTCTGTTCAGCCATGACTCGAACAAAAAGCCGGACGACGCGATTGCGGTTGCGATCAGTCTATACAATTACGGGTTGTTCATCCGGGAGTGCCTGGATTCTGTGGCCGCCCAGAGCCACGAGAATATCGAGCTTGTCGTCGTTGACGATTGTTCGTCCGATGGCGGGGCAGCAACGGTTGCCGACTGGATGAAGTCCAACACGGATCGCTTCGTCCGGTCTTCACTTCTGAGACATTCCCGAAACCGAGGCCCGGCCTTCAGCAGAAACACGGCCTGCGCACACGCCAATTCAGATTGTATTTTCATTCTCGATGCCGACAACGCCCTGTATCCGCGCGCGCTTGCCCGACTGAAGGAAGCCCTCGACGAAACGGGAGCCGGCGCCACCTATTGCCAGCTGGAATTTTTCGGCGACATCAATCGGATTGGCGACAGCGACATCTGGCGGAAGGAAACGTTCCTCAAGGGCAACTATGTCGACACGATGGCCCTGATCCGCAAAGATACCCTCCAGCAGGTGGGTGGATACTCGCACATCGAAGGCGGCCTGGAAGATTATGATTTCTGGTGCAAATTGATCGATCAGGATATCGACGCTGTTTTCGTTCCGGAGATACTTTGCAGATATCGGGTTCACGCCAACTCGATGTCGCAAACCGTGGCGAACAGGAACGAGAATTCGGTATTGCAGCAACTTCTGATACGCCATCCGTGGCTGGATTTTTAACCGGCGAAAGGGAGCCCTCGGCTGAGGCAAAGGCTGCCAATTCCCCGCGTATCGCGAACACCGACATGCTCGGCTCCCTATTTGACGGCGAAGAAGGTACGCATCAGGGCGCGGAGCGTTTTGCGGCGGAGCGCCCTGCTTTGCACAGGGGTGCAACAATCTGTGCAGAACCGGTACGAGATTGAGCCTCAATGCAGTCTCCTTCCATGGGCACCCTTGCGGAACCCGCTCTTTCGGCGGAAGAAATGGTCGAGCTGTGCTTTGCACATACCGGCAAGGGTCAGTGAGGCATGCAACCAATTCCATCAGGGTGAGCCAACGTGTCGACCTTCCGGAGCAACCCGAAAAAACCCTCGGTCAGCGCGATCCGCGTGGCAGAGCTTGCCGGCGTATCGCGTTCGGCCGTCTCTCGCACCTTCACCGATGGCGCCAGCGTTTCGCCGGCAACCCGAGCCAAGGTTCTCGCGGCGGCAGAGAAACTCGGCTACCACGTCAACCATCTGGCGCGGGGGCTTATCCATCACCGGTCGGGCATCGTCTGCCTCATCGTCGCGGAATTGCAGGCGCCCTTCCAGGCCAATGTCGTGGAGATCACGACGCGCAAGCTGCAAGCGACCGGCAAGGTCGTGATGGTGCTGAATACGGCCGGACAACCGGAAAATGTCGAAGCGGCGCTGCGCCAGACGCTGAACTATCGCGCCGATGCCACCGTCGTCGTCTCAGGCGCACCGCCTGTTTCGCTGATCGAGACATGCATCGAGAACGGACAGCGCGTCATCCTCATCAACCGCAACGATCCGATTGACGGGCCGGAATTCGTGCTCGTCGAGAACGAAGAAGCCGCGCGCGAAGCCTGCCTTATGCTGCACCGGGCCGGATGCCGGCGTCTTGCGGTGATCAGCTCTACCGCCGGAACGCCCAGCATCATGGCCCGCGAACAGTCCTTTGTCGCGGCGGCGGCCAAACTCGGCCTCGAAACGCTGGTCAGCCGCGCCGGCCCGACAGGGTATGCGACGGGGGCCGAGGGGGCGCGACAACTGCTCGGCGCAACGGACCGCCCGGATGGCGTGTTCTGCGTGACGGACCTGCTTGCGCTGGGCTTCATGGATGTGGCGCGACTGGAATTCCGCCTCAGCGTCCCGGACGACCTTTGCGTCATCGGTTTCGACGACATTCCCGAGGCCGGCTGGCTCGGCTACAACCTCACCACCTTCCGCCAGCCGATCGGCGAGATCGCAGACCATATCGTCGACATCATAGCGAAGGACGAGCCGTCCTCCACGCAGACCAAGCGCCTTCCTGCTCGGGTCGCCTGGCGCAAGAGCGTCAGGCCATGACACGCATCACAGCGGTGTGACGACAAGGCCGGGCAGGCTAAGCGCGAAATCGCGGTTCGCCGGACGGTCGAGATAGGCCTGCATCATGCCGAGCAGGATGGCAAAGCGCGCCGCAAGGCTGCTCCCCTCGATCCTCGGTGCTGCGGCGCAAAGACGCCGGTAGAAGGCAAGCCGTTCTGGTGCGATGTCCTCGTGGCTGAGTTCACCGGCCTTGCGCAGGCGATACCAGTCCTCGACGAATTCGCTCAGCGGAAAGACCGGTGCGCCCGCAGACGGCAACCCGAGACTTTCAAGCAAGTCCACGACCGTGCGCGACCGGACGAACGCCACCATGTCCTCGGGCCATTCACGCAGCAGATACCGCCCATGCACCAGATTGACCAGATGGTGACTGAGAAACGCGCCGTGATCGGGCGCCCTGCTTTCCGGTAGCTCGGATCTTCCCTGCTGCTTCGCTTCCGCCCGATAGGCAGCGAAGGCGGCATCGTGACCCGGCACGTGCCGCAGGGGCTGCGTGCGAATTTCCACCCGGTCGTCGCACAGGTCGACGATCTTCAGGCTCGTCCCGTAACCGACAGGCGAGGAAACCGCGACATTGGCGAAGCGCCCGGCCCGACCGTCATAGCGGGCGGTGTCGTTCACATGGAGGTGCCCGGAAAAATGCAGCGGGACACCGGTGGCGGCAAAGGCCTCGGCTACAGCTGCCGTCGGCGCCCGGCGGGCAAGGCCCGTAGCACCGAAGAGCGCGACCTCATCGGCCGAAACGCCGCCGAGCGGATCGAGCGCCGGATAGTGCGAGAAGGCAACGAGGTGCTTGCCCTTGGCTGCGGCCCGCGCGGCCACGTCCTTCATCCACGGCAGCAGGTGCGCGCGATGCTGCAGGACCGCCTGCCAACCGCCATCGGTCGGATCGCGGAACTGCGCGGGATCGCCAAGATCATCCGCCCCGTCGCGCGGCACGCAGACATTGGCGTCGATGGCGAGCACCCAGAGCCCCTCGATCGGCTCCACGAGGTAGGAAGCATCGATCATCCGGCAGGCCGTACCGCCATCCGGGCTCAGGACCGTATAGGTCCGGGCCGACCAGTCGGGATCGCTGCCGAAGGGGCTCTCCCATAGAAGGTCGCCCGGTTCCGGCTCAAAACCGAGGCTCGCAAGCATGGCCAGCGCCTCGCCTGTGCCAAGCGTCGCGGCTTCGGGGCAGTCGGCGCTTTTCACCAGGACGGGCGTGCCATCGGCGGCCAGGAAACTCTTGTCTTGCGGACGACCGACGAGGGCATAGAAATCGTGGTTGCCGGGGGTCATCAGCACGCGGATGCCGTGATGCTCCCGGTATTCGTCGATGATCGCCAGGGCCGCCAGAATGTTCGGCCGTTGGCCGTCATCGGTGAGGTCACCGACAAGGAGCACGACCTGCGCTCCCGCCTCCACCGTCCGGTCGAGCGCGGCGCGGAAGGCCGGGATACTTTCGTTGAAGATGCGGGTCGAGGCGGCCGTTTCGGCAAAACTGCGCACCGCCCCCGTAAGGCCCGTGCCCTCGGGAATCCAGCTGCAATCGTGGACATGCGGATCGGCAATGACAGCGATGCGGATCATGCCGGAAGCTTGGCCCGCGCTGCGGCCCGCGCCCGTTCGGCTTCGACCACCCGAACCCAGCCGGCGGTGTTTTCCGCCGCGGCGATCAGCATCGGCTTCGGCGTCTCGTGCCATTCGTCCGGCCGCAACTCGCGCTTGACCCGGATATGGCCGATGGCGGCGTCGAGCGTCGGGAACTCCTCGGGAATCTGCAGGTGCAGCAACAGCGCCGCAAGTACGACCGAACGCGAGCGTCCGGCGCGGCAGTTGACCAGCACATTGCCGCGCTCACGCATGGGGTAGCTCGGCTTTTCCGGCAGCACCTGCTGCAATGCACCAAGCAACTGGTAGTAGCCGGCGAGAAGCATGGTGTCGGGATTGCCAGGGCCATCGACGATGCCGAGCTTGTAGTAGCGGATGGGCGCCGGACCGTAGCCGACACGGCTGTCATACGAAATCTCGTCAGGCGCCGCGACATAGTTGAAGTCGAGATTTACGGCGCAGTTCAGCACCGTGGAAATACCGTTCTCGCGCAGCAGCGGAACATCCGACGCGCCTTCGCGCCCGCCGACATAGAGGTCCACGCCAAACCCGGGCAGGTTTTCATAGACGAGGCTGATCGGCGGGCGGTCGTAGCGGGGCGTGTTCCTGTCGCTCATGCGATTCTCCTTTGGTCGTCTTCTTTTGCATCTGCCACGAGATCCGGCCCGGCGAGTAGCGGAATAGCCGTCGCCTTGGAAAGGACCGCAGCAACCCCGGGCGCGGCCGCCAGAACCGGCGCGCCGGCAAGCAGCCCACCGAGCGACAGGAACGGCCCTGTCACGCCACCCGCCTCGCGTACGAGCAGGAGCCCGGCAAGGCAATCCCAGGAATTCATGTGCAGCTCGGCGTAACCATCGCTGCGTCCGTCGGCAACATAGGCGAGCCCGAGCGCGCCGCAGGCACCGCGGCGTACATTGCTCCCCGCCTCGAAGAGCTCGTTGAGAGCACCGATATAGCGGGCGAGCGGCCGGCGGTTCGACCAGCCCATCTCGAAGGACGTTGCGGCGATATCCGTGGTTCCCGACACGCGGATCGGCTGGCCGTTGAGGCTGGCCCCGCGGCCGAGGCGTGCGAGATAGACTTCGTCCAGAACCGGATTGACGATGGCGCCGAGCTGTACTTCACCGCCCGCGATGAAGGCGATGGAGATGCAGAAATGCGGGATGGAGCGGGCAAAATTCGCGGTGCCATCGATGGGATCGACGACCCAGGCCTGGGCGCCGGGCTCCCCGCCCCCCTCTTCCCCCAGAAAGCCATCTTCGGGGAAAACTGCCGCGATCCGGGCCTTCAGATGGCTTTCCACCTGACCGTCGGTCTCGGTCAGATAATCCTGTGGCCCCTTCATGCTGACCGTTTCACCCGCCTGGCGGGCAAAACCGGCGCGGGCAATATCCCCCGCCTCGCCTAGCAGCTCCCGCAGGAAGGCTTCCCGGAGATCGATCGCCCGATCGTCAATGCTCATGCGACAAGTCCTTCTTTATGCGTGCTCGTATTCATGTCTGTGTTGCGCCCTGCAAAGACTTCAGCGGCGATGGCGATGCCCCGGATAGTACAATCACGCCTGAGAGCGGCGTGGAGAGGCGGGCCGAAAACCGGCCCGCCCGTTTTCGCTCAGCGCTTGTAGTGGACGCGCCAGAAATCCTGCCAATCCTGGCGGCTGTCCCAGTCGTCCAGGCCCGTGGCGGGGCTGTAGGTCAGCACCGAGTCGAGATGAGCGCCGATGCCGGATGGCTCGTCCGCGGGCAGGCCGACCTTGCCGTTGCTCGAAAGCTTGCCGTCTTCCGCCTGCGGCGCAATGCCTTCGGCCGTCATGGCATAGCGGATGAAAAGCCGCGCCGCGTTCGGGCTGTCGGAGCCTTTCACGATCACGCCAACCGTCGGGTTGGAGAAACCGATGATGGGATCTGCGCCAGTGCAAAGGCCAAGCGTAAAGCCCTTGCCCTCATTGTCACGGAACTTGGCGGAGGCCACGAGACCGATGAAGGGTTCACTCTGGCCCGGTGCAGCGACCGCTTCGGCGGCGGACGAATCGGAATCCGTCAGCAGGGGACCGTTGGCCGCGAGTGCCGCGACAAAGGCCTGCGTCGCACTGCCGAGATCGGTTTCCAGCTTCTTGCCGTATTGCTTTTCGTAGGCTGCGGCGACCTTGTCATCGATGCGGCTACGCATCTGGTTGAACCAGTCGGTGTAGGACGGCTTGCCGAGCGGGTCCTGCATCGCGAACCTGCCCTTCCACTCCGCCTCGGTCAGCTGCCAGATGTTGGTGATCGGGCACTTGTCGTAGAGCTTGGTGTTGTAGGCGAGGATGTTGGGGCTGGAGACGATCAGCAGCGGATTCTGTGCCTCGGACGCAATGTCGGCGGCAAGGTCCGGCGGCACCCAGGTCTCCACGAAGCCCGCCGGTATCAACTGGCCGATGACCGCAGACGGATCGGAGATGAAGGACACGTCGGTCTGGATATTGCCGGACTGGGATTCGCGGATGATCGTTTCGAGCTGCGCTGTCGCCTTGGACTTGGCACCCTCCGCCTTCAGGCCGTATTTGGCGTTGAAGCCCTCCACCATGTCGACGATCTTGCCGGTGCTGTCATAGACGGACAGTGGCGGCTCTTTCCTGGCTGCTTCGATCAGGGCGTCGAGGTCGAAATCCTCGGCCAGCGCCGGCGCCGCAAAAACCACCGTCGCGGCGAAGGCGACGCCTGTCATCAAGCCTTTCATGCTTCTTCCCATTCGCTGCATTTCTGTTCTCCTCCTTTTGATTGGCAGACCGCGAAGACTCCCCTTCCCGGCCCGCTGCCTGTTATTTCCTGTAGGTGATCCGCGAGAGGCCCAGCCAATTCTGGCGCTTCTCGAAATCTTCGCCACTTCCGCATGTCCGTATTCCGGCCCGTCTCCCCCATCAGATGGGCGGGGCAGGTTTGTTCATTTCCGTTCAGGCGGCGCGCGCCAGCGCGTCGTCCGCGTCGGAGAGGCGGTTTCCGGCCTTGTCGAAGACATGGAGAGCGGTCGGTCGGACATGTACGAACACGCGCTCGCCGACCTTCAGCACGGGGCATTCCGTGGTGGTGGCAAAGAGCGTGCGGCCATCGACATCCAGTTCGATGATCCAGCTGCCGCCGGTCGGCAGGATGCCATTGACCTCGGCCGCATGGCGGAAGCTGCCACCGGGAACGGCAGCCTCCGAGCGCGCGATCTGCAGGGCTTCCGGACGGATGCCCAAGGAGCCGATCCCGACGCTCTCGCCGAGCCGACCGGCGAGCCAATGCGATGCGGTGCGGTCCAGCGCATGGCTGGTCGCGGTTTCAAGAATATTGATCGGCGGGCTGCCGACGAATTCTGCGACGAAGCGGTTTGCCGGCCGGTCGTAGATGTCGTTCGGCGTGCCGAGCTGCTGGAGACGGCCCTCGCTCATGACGGCAATCGAGGTAGCGAGCGTCATCGCTTCCCATTGGTCATGCGTGACGAAGACGATGGTCGTGCGGAAGTCCGCGTGCAGGCGCTTCAATTCCGCGCGCATTTCAAGGCGCAGGCGCGCATCGAGGTTGGAAAGCGGCTCGTCGAGCAGCAGCACGCCCGGATTGATCGCAAGCATGCGGGCAAGCGCAACGCGCTGCTGCTGGCCACCCGAAAGCTGCGAGGGATAGCGGTCGCGGTACTTCTCGATGTCCAGCGCCTTCATGATTTTCGTCACGCGCTCCTCGCGCTCGGCCTTCGCCACCTTGCGCAGCCGGAGGCCGAAGTCCGTATTGCGCTCGATGGTGAGGTGCGGCCACAGCGCATAGGATTGGAAGACGAGGCCCATGCCGCGCTTTTCCGGGCCGATGAAGGCGCCGCGCGCGGGGCTATCGACAATCTTGTCACCGACACGGATTTCGCCGTCGGTAAGGTTTTCAAGGCCCGCGATCATGCGCAAGGTCGTTGTCTTGCCGCAGCCGGAAGGGCCAAGCAGGCACATGAATTCGCCGTCGCCAATTTCGAGGTCGAGATCGCTCACCGCATTCGGCGAACCGGCGCCATAGGATTTCTGTACATTGCTGAGAATGATATCGGGCATCAGTTTCCGAGTCCTTCGGCGAGGTTCGTGCGGGTGAGCTTCTGAGCGAGTACCGTGCCGCCATAGGCAATGCCGGCGATGATCAGCACCACCGCATTGGCAGCCTGGGTATAGTTGTAGTCGACAAGGCGCAGCGAGAAGGTCGTCAGCACATCGGTTGCCGGTACGGCGAGGATCACGAAGAGGCTGAGCCCCTTGATGCCGGATATGAACGGCAGCAGCACGCCCGTCACGAGGGATCCCTTCTGGATCGGGATGACGATGGTCATCATGCGGCGGAACCATCCAGCGCCGACGATCTGCGCAGCTTCTTCCGGATCCTTGCCGAGCTGCGTCATGGCCGAGATGCCGGCGCGGGACGCATAGGGCATCTGGTCGGCCATGAGCGCAAGAATGAGGATCAGCGTCGTGCCGTAGAGGCCGGGGATCGGCCCGCGCTGCACGGCGAAGAGCGAGAGATAGGCGGCGGCGAAGGCAATGCCGGGCACCAGATAGGGCATGAACGTGACCTGCCGGAGGAAGAACGCCAGCGGCCGGTTGTTGGTGCGCACCACGACATAGCCAGTAAGGAGGCCGAGGATACCGGAACAGACCGAAGCAATGCCGACGATCCAGATCGTGTTGAGCGCCGCCTGCCAGAGATCGGGGCTCAGGAGGATACCTGTGCGCATCGCGACCGTCGGCAGGTCCTCGCCGATCCAGTAGTCGAGCGTGAAGTTCGACAAGGCGAAGCTGCCGGGCTGGTGCATGATGGTCGAGAGCAGCAGCGTGAGCAGCGGCATGCCGACAGAGAACACGAAGACGGCCGCAGCAAAGCCCGTTGCGGGCCAGCGCCAGCTTTTCAGCCGCGACAGCCGGTTCATCGAGCCTTTGGAGCCGACGGTGACGAAGCGGCGCGCCTCCCGGGCCAGATAGGCGTCTATCATGATGGCAAGCACGCCGATCAGCATGATCGCGCCGGCAAGCACACCCGCCACGCCGCTCTGGCGCGAACCGATCGAGCGATAGAGCGAGGTCGCCAGCACATCGAATTTCACGGGCAGGCCGAGGACATAGGGGACGCCGAACTCGCCGAGGCACTTGGCGAAGATGAGCAGCACGGCCGAGAGCAGCGCCGGGCGCATCAGGGGCATGATGACCTGCGTGGCGACCACCCAGCCTCCCGCGCCGAGAATGCGCGCGGAATCCTCCAGCTGGCTATCGAACCGGCGCAAGGCGGAGCCGAAGAGCAGGATGACGAAGGGCGTATAGTGCAGCGCGAGGATGATGGTGATCGGAAACTGGCCATAGGCAAGCCAGTCCGGCGGCGACAGCCCTATCGCCTCGAACCAGCCCGGCTGGCCGCCGACGGTGCGGTTCTTGAACAGGGTCGTCCAGGCAAGGGCAAAGGTCCAGGCCGGCAGCATATAGGGTACGATCAGCGCGGTTGCGAACCAGCGTCGACCGAAGACATCCGTGCGCGCGATCAGCCAGGCCAGCACACCGCCGACCGATAGCGAGATCGCAATGGCGCCGAAGGCGACCTTCAGCGTGTTGTACAGCGGTTCCCAGAACAGATCGTAGGCAACCGGCGAGCCGAAGGCGCGATAGAGATAGTAGGATGTGAGGCTGCCCGTCGCGCCCGCGGTGCGCCGTTCATCGCCGAACTGCACCGTCGCCGCATCGGCAAGGATGGACAGGATCGGAACCACGATGAGATAGGCGAACAAGGCGGCCATCACGATCGCGATCATCGTCGTGGGCTCGCGCATCGCCAGCCGCAGCTTGTAGCGCCAGCGCGCACCGCCGGCGGGCGCGCCCGCCAGAACAATATCAGGCAAAGCCATGGGGCCTGCCTCGGCGCATGTTTTCATTAGAATTCGCAAAGCCGTGCAATTGTTCCTCCCCGTCGGCTGTCACCAGCCAAACCAACAAGCACGACCAAACCGGGAGAAATCCCCCCATCCCGGCTGGTCACTGCCTGCAATCAACCATCGAAGGTCATTGGCTGTCAATAAAAATTTGCACAGCTGTGCAAAAGGCGTTTTATCCACAAAAGCAACAGGGGAGCAAAGCCGCATGGCTGCTCTTTTTCTGGTTTGGGGGCAAGCTTCGGAGACGGCATCGGCAACCGGCCTTGAAGGACTGGAACGCCCACTGGCGCGCCAGCAAGCAGGCTTGCCCGTGTCGCTGCCTGAGGCATCGGTGGGCGCGTCGCGCAGGCCCCTGCCCTTCCAATCCGCTCAGAAAAGCGCGCCCTTCGCTGAAACCCTTTGCGCGGAATCAATACCAGTTTAACATCAGAAAAGTTTTTTCCGGGATTTCGCCGCAGGGAGCGCGCTGTCCATGACCGATCGACCGATCCTCGACTTCCTCGCCGAAGAGCTTTCCGCCCGCAGTGACGAACCCCTCTACAGGCAACTGGAAAATGCCCTGAAGCAGGCGGTCGCCGCTGCCCACATCAAGCGCGGCGCCGTCATCCCGAGCGAGCGCGTGCTGAGCCAGGTGCTCGGCCTGTCGCGCGTCACCGTGCGCAAAGCCATCGACGGCCTCGTCTCGGACGGCTTCCTTGACCGCCGCCAGGGCGCCAAGACCGTGATTTCCTCGCGGCTGGAAAAGTCGCTGGCCACGATGACCAGCTTTTCCGAGGACATGCGCTCGCGCGGGCTCGTTCCCGGCTGCGTCTGGATTTCCCGCGAGATTTCAAGGCCTTCTCCGGCCGAAATGATGGCTCTCGGCACTTCGGCCAGCGAAAAGGTCGTGCGCCTGCGCCGCCTGCGCACCGCCGACGGCGTGCCGATCGCCATCGAGATGGCCACGTTGCCCGCCCGCTTCGTGCCCGAACCGCAGGCCATCGCAGACTCGCTCTACGAGTATCTCGAAGCCTCCAACGCGCTGCCGGTGCGTGCCCTGCAACGCATGCAGGCCAAGCCCGGCACCGAGGAGGAACGCCGGCTCCTCGCCGCGCCCGACGACGCCTCGCTGCTCATCATGGAACGGCGCTGCTTCCTGGCCGACGGGCAGATCGTCGAGTTCACCCAGACCAAGTATCGCGGCGACGTCTACGATTTCGTCATCGAGCTGATGCGATAATACCAGTTCAAAGCCTGTTGCCATCTGGTCTTGTTTTGCTACCATCCTGCCATTGACAGGAGATCGCCGCGTGCCGCTTGAATTCAAAACCCTCGACAAGGGCCTGATCGTATCCTGCCAGCCCGTAAAGGGCGGCGCCATGGACAGGGCCGACATGGTCGTCGGCTTCGCGATGGCGGCGCTCGACGGCGGCGCTGCGGCGCTACGCATCGAATCGGCCGACTATGTCGCCGCCGTGCGTGCGGCAACCGACCGGCCGATCATCGGCCTCGTCAAGCGCGACCTCGACGACAGTCCCGTGCGCATCACGCCGTGGATCGAGGATGTCGACGCGCTCGCCGAAGCCGGCGCAGACATCATCGCCTACGACGCCACGCAGCGCCTGCGCCCTGTAGCAACCCGCACGCTCATTGAGCGCATCCATGCCCACGGCCGCATCGCCATGGCCGACTGCTCCATCCTTGCGGATGCCGAGCAGGCGCTTTTGGAAGGTGCCGATGTCGTCGGCTCCACCCTTGCCGGCTATACCGGCCCCGTCGAGCCGACCGAACCCGACCTCGACCTCGTCGCCGCCATGCGCCGCCTGACGCCCCATGTAGTAGCGGAAGGCAATGTCCGCACCCCCGCACAGGCCCGGCAGGCGCTGGTCGCCGGCGCATCCATGGTCGTGGTCGGTTCCGCCATCACGCGGCCGGAATATGTCACCGCATGGTTCCGTTCGGCGCTCGACGAGGCCATCGCCGGCATGGGAGCCTGACCGGCATGGCGCGCGACGGCACCGTCCTTGCCCTCGACATTGGCGGCACCAAGATGCTGGCGGCCCTGGTGCGTGGGGATACCGTCATCGAGGCGCATACCATGCCTACCCCGCGCAGCGGCGATCCCGAAGAATGGCTCGCCGCCCTCTTTGCCGCGATTGCCGGCTGGAAGGGGCGCTACGACACGGCCGGCGTCGCCGTCACCGGCATCATCGATGAAGGCTGCTGGTCGCCGCTCAACCGCCGGACGCTCGATATCCCGGATCGCTTCCCGCTCGTAGCGACGGTCGCAAGGCTTTCCGGCATCGACCGGGTGCTGGCCGCCAACGACGCGCAGGCCGCTGCCTGGGGCGAATATGCCCATGGCGCCGGCCAGGGGCACGATCTGGTCTTCCTCACCGTCTCGACGGGTATCGGCGGCGGCATCGTCGTGAATGGCCGCCTGCTCGGCGGCCTTGCCGGCCATTTCGGCCAGTTCCGCAGCCTTGGCGAGGAGGGCCGCACGCTCGAGGACAAGGTTTCCGGTCATTGGATCGCCGCGCAAGCCGAAGCGCACCGGCCGGACGCCACCGCGCGCGATGTCTTTGCGGCGGCGGCGGACGGTCACGGCTGGGCATGCGCCATCCTCGCGGCTTCCGCGCGCCAGATCGCGCTTCTTTGCGGCAATATCCAGCTCGCGCTCGATCCGGCCCGCATCGTCATCGGTGGAGGCATCGGCCTTGCACCGGGTTATCTCGAATCCGTCCGGCAGGCCCTGGGAGTTCTGCCGCCACGGCTCACCCCGCAGCTCCACGCCGCCGCGCTCGCCGAAAGAGCCGGCGTGGTGGGGATCGCGGATCTCGCACGACGCCAGAACTAAACCGAGGGAGAACAACATGACTTTTGCCAGAATGAAGAAGGGCGGCCTCATCGCCGCAGCGATCGCCAGCCTGCTGGCCGGCCCCGCCTTTGCCAAGGTTACCGTGCTCGGCTGGCCGGGCGGTCCCGAAGAGGCCGCGCTACGCGCCGCCGCCGATGCCTACAACGCAAAGGCGGACGTGGCCGACGACAACAAGGTCGAGCTGCTGTTCTTCAACCGCGACGGTTTCTGGGACAAGCTGCAGGCCGACCTCGCCGCCGGCTCGACAGCCTTCGACGCCAACCTGCTGGCCACCTATTCCATCGGCCGCTATGCGCCCTTCATGGAGCCGGTCGAGCTGTCCGACGAGGCCAAGTCCGTCTATGGCGAGCAGGTACTCACCACCATGCAGTACGAAGGCAAGCAGTACGGCGTGCCGACCGACCTCTCGCTGCACTTCATGTACTATCGCACGGACCTGATCGAGGCCCTGCTGAAGGACGACGCGGCCAAGGCCAGGTTCGCAGAAATCTCGGAAAAGCACCTCGGCAAGAAGCTGGAGCCGAAGACCCCCGACGAGTGGACGTGGGACGACTACGCCGCAACCGCGCTCTACTTCACGCAAGCCGTGAACCCTGACAGCCCGACCCGCTACGGCACCGTGCTGCAGCTGAAGAACCTGCTGTTCAACATGATGGTGTTCCAATCGCTGCCGCGCGCCTATGGCGGCAACTGGATGGACGACGCCGGCAAGGTCACGGTGGATTCGGAGGCCTATCGCAAGGGTCTGGAAACCTACAAGCTGCTCTATGACGCCGGCGCGACGCCGCGCGACTCGCTGTCCTACGAGTTCGCGGAGGCCAATGCCGCCTACGCTTCGGGCCAGATCGCCGCGATGGTGCAGTGGAATGGCGCCGCATCCGAACTGATGTCCAAGGAGAAGTCGCCTTCCGTCGGTGACATTACGGAAGCCGTAGCCCCGCCGACAGGTCCCGAGGGGCGCTTTACCCATATCCACGGCCTCGGCTTCGGCCTCAACAAGAACGCCGAGAACAAGGATGGCGCGATAGCCTTCATCAAATGGCTGTCCTCGAAGGAAGCCGCGCTCGTCTACGCCAGAAACAGCGGTGCGCCGGCGCTGACACCAGACGTCGTCAAGGACGTCGCCGCGGAACGCCCCGACCTCGTCAAGCTCGGCGAATTTGCCGGCAAGTACGGCTATGTCATGAACGGCGGCACCACGGCCAAGGCGCTTTCGGTCTACGAACTGCAGGCCAAGGAGTTCACCGGCTACTGGTCCGGCCAGCAGTCGCTGGATGAAGCGCTGAAGAACACCGAAGCGGGCATGACCGAACTGCTCAAGTAAAGCGTTGCCGGTGGCGGCCTTCCCGCCACCGGCCTCTCTCCAGGAATGCCGAACCAGGATCGATCGATGACAACGAAGACGCATCGCAGCCCCGTGTCAGAGTTCCGCCTGCTAACGGTGCCGCTGGTGGCGTTCCTCCTCATCTTCCTTGGCTTTCCGGCCCTCGTCAATCTCGTCTATTCGGTCTCGCAGGTCAGTTTCGAGACCCTGCGCACCCCCGAAATTACCGGCTTTGGAAATTTCGTCGCGGTGTGGAACGACGCCGCATTCTGGCAGGCGAGCTGGTTTTCCCTGCGTTTTGGCCTGTTGACGGCTGTGCTGGAATGCGCGCTCGGCCTGTTCCTCGCCATTTTTCTCGCACCGCTCATCGAACGGCGAAGCTGGCTGATGGCGATCATGATGCTGCCGCTGATGGTGGCGCCGGCGCTGGTCGGCCTGATGTACCGCCTCGTTCTGCACGAATTCGCCGGCCCCGTACCCTATTACCTCTGGGCCTGGTTCGGCGCGAGCCTCTCCTTCCTCGGGCCCGATTCCGCCTTCTGGACGCTGATCGTCGTCGAGACCTTGCAATGGACGCCCTTCGCCTTCCTGCTCTTCTACATGGCCTATCAGGCAATCCCCCGCGAGGTCATCGAGGCTTGCGCCATGGACGGCGCGCGCTATCACCACCGGCTCTGGTATATCGAGCTGCCGCTGATGGCGCCGACGATCGTGGTCGCCCTGCTCATCCGCTTCATCGACGGCTTCCGCGTCTTCGACAATGTCTATGTGCTGACCGGTAGCGGCCCCGGCGGGTCCACCGCCTCGCTGTCCATCTATATATACGAGGCCTTCTTCAAGCAGGGCGCCATCGGCAAGGCGGTCGCCGCCTCCGTCATCCTGTTCCTCGCCTCGTTCGCCGTTCTCTACGGCCTCAACGCCATCGCCGCCCGGCGCAAGGGAGCCGCCCGATGATCAATATCCTGCGCTGGATCGTCTTTTGCCTCGCTGCCTTCGCGATGAATTTCCCCATCCTCGTGACACTCTCGACATCCTTGAAAAGCCCGCGCGAGCTGACCGCCAATCCCGGTCTCTGGGTCGAGGCGCCGACCCTTGAAAACTACGCGACGGTCTTCACCGTCTCCGACAGGCTGAACATCTTCCTCTATCTCGCCAACAGCTTCGCGGTGGCCGCGCTCGGCACGCTGCTGGCGGTCGCGCTCGCATTGCCCGCCGCCTATGCCATCGCGCGCGGCAAGGTCGGTGAGCGCACGCTGCTGCCGCTCATCGTCAATCTGCGCGCCGTGCCGCTCATCATCTTCGCCATCCCGCTCTACATGATGTTCCAATGGTTCTCGCTGCTCGACACGCGGCTCGGCCTCGGCCTCATCCTGACCATCGTCAACCTGCCGCTGGCCCTCGTCATCCTCGTCAACGCCATCCGCGACCTGCCGCCCGAACTCGACGAGGCCGCGCTGATCGACGGGGCGACGCGCCGGCAGATCCTCGTGCGGGTGATCGCCCCGCTCTGCCGCCCGGCGATCGTAACCAGTGTGATCTTCGGCTTCATCACCGCCTGGAACGAGTTCCTCTTCGGCCTGATGCTGACGACGTCCAAGGCGGTGCCGATCACCGTCGGGGCCTCGTTCTTCTTCGCCGCCAGCGGCGGCGGCGTGCAATGGGGCGTCGCCTCGGCCGTGATGATCGTGGGAGCGTTGCCGCCCATGCTGCTCGGTCTTCTGATGTATCGCCAGATCAGCGGTTCGATGACGGCCGGCGCGGTGAAGGGCTGATACGGGTTTTCCCGCAGTTCAATCGCGCGCCGAAGCAGCGCCGGACGAAAACGTCAGCAGAGCGATGACAGCCACCAGAACACGCAATGTGGCGCGAATGACCCCTCGTCGGGATGTGTCCTCAGGGCCGTTGTCCTCAGACGGCTCCATGGCCTCAAACTCGCCCGGCACGCGTGCGCCTTGGCCGGACGGCCGGCAGGATAGAGGCGATGGGGCAGGTTCCATGATGGGTCTCCGGAGAATCCTTCCGAAAACCTAGCCATTTGCTCCTCGCCACACCCCCGCCGTTTACAGGGGGCGCATCGACTTTCTCAGACTTGAACGGGCGAACTGCTTCAACCGCCCGATCTGCCCCCACAAAGTGCCCGCGCATTGAGAAGACCCCAGCCATATGTGGCATCCTTGCCGGGTTTTCCGATGTCTTCGGCGGATTTCATCAGCTCCGCTTCGGCCTCGCGCGGCGTAAGGTCGGGATTGGCGGCAAGCAGGGCGGATATCGCCGCCGTCACGAAGGGGGCGGCAAACGAGGTACCGCTCTTCTGCCGCGCCCCCGAGATCGAGGCCGCTGTCCAGACACCGACGCCGGGTGCGGCGATATCGATATAGGCGCCGCGCACCGCCCTGCGATACGGATTGCGCGCCGCATCGACGGCTGTCACAGCGATCACGTTTTCATAGGCCGCCGGATAGACCGGCTTGGCGTTCGGGCCGTCATTGCCGGCTGCCGCGACCAGGATCGTTCCGCCTTCGACCGTCGCTTCCACAGCATGTTTCAGCACAAGGTTGGACGGTCCCGTGAGGCTGAGATTGACAACCCTGACATCCCGCTGGACCAGCAGGTCGAGTGCGCGGACAAGATCGTAGACATTGGCGATATCGGCCGTTTTCCGGAAGCGCTGGAAGGCATCCACGGCGACGAGTTCGGAGCCTGGCAGCAGACCCGGTACCCGACTTCCTGGTGCACCGACCAAAAGCGCCGCCACGGCCGTGCCATGCTGTTCGCCCGATTTCACTCCCTCCCCATTGCCGAGGTCGATAACCTCCAGCCGGGTATTCGCCAGAACGGCGTGTTCTTCGTTGATCGCCGTATCGATGAGCCCGATACGCTGGGGCTTCAGGCAGCTGGTGTCCGTGCCGTCCGGTTCGCTCGGCCAGCCGACCATATGACGCATCAGCGCGCATCCCTCCCGCGCACAGGCAGCACTTTTCTCTGCCTGAGGCTGATAGAAATGATTGTAGTCGACCGTGGCCGATGCGCTTCTGGCCCGAACAGCCTGTCGCGCCGCATCGAGCGTCATGCCTTGCGGAACAATCAGCCGGACCATTTCGCGACCGATCAGCGCGATATGAATACGATCGTCGATCACGAAACCGTCCTGCACCAGCCCGGCGATCGCGCTGTCGTCGAGGCCGGCGGCGACGATCTCGCGTGCCGCCTGTTCGGGAACCGCCACAGCGCGGCGGACCGGCGCCCGCCGCGTCTCGCGGAAGGGCCATCGAAACAGCGGACGAAGGCTGCGTTGCGTGCCGCGATCGTATGCGCCGCCGCCACCGCCGCTGCCGCCGCCACTACCCCCGTCATCGTCATCATCTGCGTAGGCGATGGCAATGCCCGTTCCAAAGCGAACGTCCTGCGCAGCGGGCAACCCGACAACCCCGGCGACCACCCCGGCGGCAAGAAGCGACAGGCGTCGGAATTTTCGGGTTGAGACACTCAACATGGCATTTCTCCGATCGGGTCTGCTTCTTCGGCAGCCCCCTTCCTGACATCGTATCCTCGACATACGTCAGACTCGACAGGTTATTCCATCTCATGCCAAAGAAATCGCATGACGAATGACATGCCGACCGTTCCGGAAAGGCTGGTAGCTTTCCTGCCGAACCTAAGACGCTTCGCGATCTCGCTCTGCCGGTCGCGGGAGTTGGCCGACGATCTGGTGCAGGCGGCGTGCGAGCGCGCCATTCTCGCGGCCGACAGTTTTGCGCCGGACAGCCGGTTTGACGCCTGGATGTTCCGCATCCTGCGCAATCTGTGGATCGACCACCTGCGCCGGCTGAAGACGGCGGGCCCGCATGACGATATCGACGAGGCGCAAGATGTGTCCGTTCCCTCCGGCGAAGCGGCCAGCCATGCCCGGATGGAGCTTGCCAAGGTGACAGCCGCCCTCCAGAAGCTGCCGGTCGAGCAGCGCGAAGTGCTGGTACTGGTCTGCGTCGAGGAATTCAGCTATCGCGACGCGGCTGAAGTGCTCGGCATCCCGATCGGAACCGTGATGAGCCGTCTTGCCCGGGCGCGAAAAAATCTCATGGAGCTGACGGGAATAAGTTTCGGCGAGACGCGTTCGTCCGATACGAAAGGCGGCGTTCTATGAGCAAAGACGATTTCGACGACGAAACTTTGATGGCCTTTGCCGATGGCGAACTGGACGAGGCCCGCAGCCTTGCGCTGGAACAGGCGCTTGAAACCGATGATATGCTGGCCGAACGGCTCGCCATCTTCCTGGACAGCCGGCAGCTGGTAGGGGATGCGCTGAAACCGCTGATCCACGAGCCGGTTCCGGCAGCGTTGCTTGCCTCTGTCGAGAAAATGGTGGACGAAGCGAAGCATCAGGGGGAGCGCGAGGACAATATCGTGTCCTTCCGCGCAAAACAGCCGCCGCCCGCAGCGCCTGCGGCAACGCGGCGCTGGTTCATGCCGCTGGCGGCGAGCCTCCTGGTCGTTGCCACGGGCGTTGCCGGCTTCACGCTGGGTCGCCTGGGCCCGTCCGCAATGGGTTCCGATGCGGATATCGCTGCCGCCCTCGACCGTGAGGCTTCCGGCCAGGATGTGCAGCTTGCCGCCTCAGGTACCGTGCTGCATGTCGTCGCGTCGTTCCGGGATGAACGTGGCGACCTCTGCCGCGAATACGAACTGAAGCACCCGGAAAGCAGCACCTTGACAGTTGCCTGCCGCCAGAACGGCGCCTGGGCAACGCGGCTGGCGCTGACGACGCCGCGAGCCGAAGGCTATGTGCCCGCCTCTTCGCAAGACACGATCGACACCTATCTCGCGTCGATCCAGGCGAGCACACCGCTTTCGCCCGAGGAAGAACGCAAGGCACTCGCACCCTGACGCTTCAGGGCCTGCGTCCGGCGGCCCCATCGCACTACCTTTCGAGAGCTGGAGGCTGCTGGACGTCCTGCGTTCAAGGATAGCTGGCGGCACACGCACTGCATTTTTCTTTTCAAACGCCGGGAATAGATCCTCTCAATCCCCGTTCTTCTCGCATCGAACATGAGGAGAACTGCGATGGCACTCGCCCTTCTGAAAAAACCGCAGCCGCGTCTGACCTTTCTCTGCCGCAAGGAAGACGAGGGCGTGATCCCCGCCCCCGTGCGCGCCAAAACAGCCTTGCCCGACTGGTTTCGCCAACTGCCGGCCGTAAGCGAGGCCCACGTCTCGCCCACCAACAGCGGACTGACGGTGAAAAGGTGCATGCCCTTTCTCGACGCGATGGCAACAGGCTGGGTCATCGGGCTTGCGGCGAGCGTGCGCATGGAAATCTCCGACGGCGGCCGGACGGTCGATTGCGGCTGGGATTTCGACCGCACGCTCGTCAGCACCCATGCCAGCCACCAGGTCGCCGGCAATCCGCGCGAGCCGCTGCCGCCCTGCAAGTTTCACAACTACTGGACCATCCGCACGCCACCCGGCTGGAGCTGCCTCTTCGTGCCGCCGCTCAACCGACCGAACGGCGTCTTCGAGGTCGTTGCCGGCGTCGTCGATACCGACACCTACCAGTCGGAAATCCACTTTCCCTTTTTCGCCATCGGCCAAGATGGCCTGCATATGCTGGAGCGCGGCACGCCGATCGTTCAGGTCATACCTTTCCGCCGTGAGTCATCCGACCTCGACGCCGACATTCGCAGTGAGACCCAGCCAGAGGGCGACATTCGCAAGACGATCCTGCGCAAGACGCTTGCATCGGACGGCTGGTACCGCCGGTTCGCTCGCGCCCAGCGATAGGGCTCAAGCCGGATCAACTGCCTTGACCGTCGCTGCGCACCGCAGCGGCGGCGATACCGCTTGAACCAAAAATCCAGCATATACCATTGAAAATATTCAAATTTATTTGGAATAAACTTCGTGCGTCACCGTTCCTCCCTCGCAGCCAATGAGGCTGACACTCAAAGGAGAAACGTCATGAAGAAGGTCATCGCAATCCTGAGCGCGCTCCTGGTGGCAGGCGCCGCGGCACCCGCCCCCGCCGTCGCGGACGACCCGGTTCACCGCTTCCTTCAGAAGATTACGCGCAGCAACAAGGCGACCCACACGCGCTACAGCCGCGACAGGGATGACGACCGGCGGAGCGGTTGGAGCTCGAACCGCAATTCCAACAGTTCGTCGAATTCCTCACGGAACTCCAACTCGAATTCCAGTTCCAACAGCAGTTCCAATTCTTCGAGCAATTCCAGCTCGAACAGCTCGTCGAATTCCTCGAGCAATTCGAGCTCCAACTCCTCCTCCAATTCCTCGTCGAACTCGTCTTCCGACGACGATTGAGACCAGCCTGAAAGACAGAAAGGAGGGCGATCGTGGCCCTTTATGCAATTGCCCCTCCCGATCCCCACGCCGACCGGCGTGGGGAGCCGTCTCAGATCTCGGTTCCCGCCATGCCGCTTGCTCGCGTCAAGCAGCTGGTTGCGGCAATCGTGCTCGCCTTCAGCGCCATGCTGATCTTTCTGGCGATTGACGGCCTCACCATGGACATGCGGTTGACGCTCGCCGTCTTCGTCGCAGCGATTACTGCCTGGACCATTCTCGACCTGCCGGATACGCCCGTGGCACTCGCCGGGGCAGCCCTCCTGCCAGTCCTCGGCGTGATAGACGAGGACGTGCTTTACCGTTCGCTCGGCAATGACATTGTCTGGCTGATGCTGGCGGCCTTCATCGTTGCCGGCGTGTTGCGCCAGGTCGGTGTGATCGAACAGATCATCGGTCGGCTGCTCGCCCGGGTCGCCACCGTTCAGGGGCTGTTCTGGGTGCTGACGCTGCTGATTTTCGCCACGGCCTTCATCATTCCCTCGACCTCGGCGCGCGCCGCCATGCTGGCGCCCGTCTATCTCGGCCTCGCGGCGGCGATCGGCAATGCACGGGTCAATCGCGCGCTCGCGCTGCTCTTCCCCTCGGTCATCCTGCTTTCCGCCGGCGCATCGCTGATCGGCGCCGGCGCCCATCTCGTCGCGGCCGGCATGCTGGAGCGCCTGCAGGGCCAAAGCCCGGGCTTTCTGGACTGGATGGCGCTTGCCGCCCCCTTCTCTCTCATCCTGTCGCTGCTGGCATGCGCTGTGCTGCTCCGCTTCTTCCTCACTTCGGAGGAACGCGCGACGGCAATAGCGCAGCGCAGCACCGATAGAGCCCCAACCCGGCTGAGCCGCCAGCAATGGACTGCACTCGCCATAACCACCCTGATGATCCTGTTTTTCGCGGCGCAACCCGTGCACGGCATCGGCATGCCAATCATCGGTATCGCAGCCGCCCTGCTGCTTACGAACGAACGGATCTCCGGCCTCTCGTTAAAAACGGCCCTCAAGGGCGTGGAATGGAACCTCCTGCTCTTCCTCGCCGGCACGCTTGTCATTGGCGAAGCGCTGCTTCTGACTGGCACGGCGCAAGTGATGGCCAAGCGGATCGTCGACCTTGCAGGCGGCAGTATCGCCGGCTGGCCGGTCCTCATCATCGGCTTTGCCGCCATCGTGGCGACACTCTCCCATCTTGTCATCACGTCGCGCACGGCGCGCGCGACCGTCCTCATTCCGGCTCTCGCCTTGCCTCTTGCCGGCCTCGGCGTCGCCCCCCTCAATCTCGTGATGGTCGTCACGCTGGCGAGCGGCTTCTGCCAGACGCTGATGGTCTCCGCCAAGCCGGTGGCGCTGTTCGGTGCGATGGACCCGCCGCCCTTCGGGCAGGCCGACCTGTTTCGCCTCGCCGGCGCGCTGGTCGTCCCCTTCATTGTGCTGCTCGTCATCTTCGCCACGCTCGTGTGGCCGTTGCAGGGTGTTCCCCTGCGCTGACCGGTGGTCTGCAGATACGGAAAAGGCCGCCCTGTGGCGGCCTTTTTTATTAGCCGGCTAAATTTATTTTCGTTCTGCCGGAATAGAAGCCGGGCCACCTCGTTCCTCCCCTGTCACATCGTTGTCATGATTGAAAAGGAACGTCCCATGTCCTTCACGGTTCTCATCGCCCCCTCCGGTTTCAAGGAAAGCCTGTCGGCCGACCAGGCTGCCGACTGCATCAAAAACGGTGTCAAACGCGCTTTTCCGGGCGCAACGCTCATCAAGGCCCCGATGGTCGATGGCGGAGAGGGTTTCACCATGGCCCTTGTCAACGCAACCGGAGGCACGCTGCACCGCTTGTCGGTGACCGGTCCCGTCAACGACAGGATCGAAGCGCATTTCGGCTTTCTCGGCGGTTGCAGCGAGCCGACCGCCATCATCGAGATGGCCGCCGCGGCAGGCCTCAGCCTCGTGCCGCGCGACCGGCGCAATCCGTGCCTGACGACGAGTTACGGCGTCGGGGAACTGGTGCGAGCCGCACTTGACAAGGGAGCCCGGCGTATCCTGCTGGGCTGCGGCGACAGTGGTATCAACGACGGCGGCGCCGGCATGGCCGAAGCGCTGGGTATCAGGCTTCTCGATGAGAATGGCCGGCTTCTGCCCAGGGGCGGCGCGGCGCTCGCCAGGCTTGCGACTATCGACATGTCCGGCCGCGATCCCCGTCTTGACGAAGTGCGTATCGATGCCGCCGTCAACTGGCACAATGTGCTCATCGGCGAGCGCGGCGTGGCGCGCATCTTCGGGCCACAGAAAGGAGCCAGCCCGGCACAGGTCGAATTGCTTGCAACAGCGATGGACACCTATGCCGAGGTGATCCAGCGCACGACGGGGCTTGATGTCGGCATGGCGCCCGGCTCCGGCGCATCGGGCGGGCTCGGCGCGGCAGTGCTCGGGCTCCTGAGCGGTCGGCTCCATCCGCGCTATGATATCGTCATGCAATATCTCGAGCTCGACCGGTTCATCGCGCAGGCCGACCTAGTCATTACCGCCGAAGGCAGTCTCGACGGCCAGACCCCCTTTGGCAAGGTGCCCGCGGAAGTGGCCCAGCGGGCAAAGCGCGCCGGTGTGCCCGTCATTGCGCTCGCCGGCACCATCGGCAAGGGGGTAAGGCTCAATTTCGAGCATGGCATCGACGCCTTCGCGTCGATCCTGACCCGGCCCTGCTCGCTGGAGGACGCCATTTCCTGCGCACCGAAGCTGCTTTCCCGTGCGGCGGAGGATGCGACACGGATGGTCATGGTGGGCATGAGCCTGCGGCACCGGCTGGACGACGCAGCATGACAGTTACACGATCGTCGCGATGGTGGAGAACCTCTATGAAAGCGAGGGGGCCGGCCTCCTTCGCTTTTGCGACGATCCGGCGGAAATGCGTCGGCCCGTCGGCGTCACCCCAGGCCGACCCGTCGCGCGCCCTCGCGGAAAAGCAATGCTGCCTCCGGGTGGAAGTGGAAGGATGCAAGGAATGTGTCGATATCGTAGTCCGGCCGGCTCTGGCGGATGCGGGCGGCGAACGCACGGCCCTCCTCGATGCGCCCCGCGAGCCCCAGGCAATTGGCGGCGATCGCCAGGATGATGATGTGGGCGTTTGGCCGGGCGGCGGCTTTCAAGGCCCAATCGGCCGCCTCCTCGAATTCACCAAGGCGCACATGGCCCATGGCACGGGCGCCCAGCATGGCGAAGAGCAGCGGATCGAAGGGGCTGAGCTGGCGGGACTGGTCGGCCGAGCCGATCGCCGCCGTCGGATCGCCCGATTGGGAATGGACGAAAGCCAGCGCATAGTGGCCGAGCGCGAAATTGGGGCTGAGATCGACGGCACGCGCCAGTTCGCTGAGGGATTCGTCATTGCTGCCGCGCAGCCACTGCGCCCGCCCCATGGCCCAATGGGACGCGGGATTGTGATCGTCGATCAGCACGCTCCGGCCGGCCGTTTCATAGGCAAGCCCGGCTTCCCTGTCATGATCGCCCCAGCCCTGGAAGGCATTCTGCCAATGGGTGAAGGAGAGGCCGGCATGCGCGCGGGCGAAGGTCGGATCGAGGCCGATCGCCATGCGGAAGAAGTGCCCCGCCTGCTCGTTCTCCTCGCGTGTGAAGCGATACATGTGCCAGAGGCCGCGATGATAGGCCTCCCAGGCGCTCAAGGCCGCCGGGGCCTTCAGGATCGCGCGGTCACGCTCGGCCGTTTCGATTTCGCTTGCGATCGACGCGACTATGGCATTGCCGATTTCGTCGAGCAGCGGAAACAGATCGTCCTCGCGCGGCTCGAAGCGCTCGGACCAGACGATCCGCGCCGTTGCCACCTCGACAAGTTCAACGCTGACGCTGAGGCGGCCGCTGTTCCGATTGACCGTGCCGCTTGCGGCATATTCCACATTCAACCGCCGACCGGCCTCTTCCGGACCGATACCACGCCCTGCGAGCGCATAGACCGAGCCCCGGGCGATAACGAAGAACGCCTTCAGTTTTGCAAGGCGCGTGATGATGTCATGCGTCAGCCCATCGGCCAAACCGCCGCAAAAGGCGGCATCGACACCGTCCTCCACGAAGGGCATCACGGCCAGCGAGACCCGTTTGCCGAGCGGATGGCCGGCCGGGTCGATCAGCGGCGGCGGATCGGGCGTGAAGGTCGTGATCTGCGCACTGACGCGCGGCGCGGCGTGCAGGGTCTGCCAGAACGCGCGTAGCGGCGCGGCCTCCAGTCCCTCGGACTGGAAAAGGCTGGAAACCGCATCGAGATGGTCTTCTCCGGCCTTGATGCGTCCCCGCGCCATCAGTGCAGCGAGCAGGGACCGGTGAGCGCGGTTGTCGAAGGGCGACAGGTCCAACCACTTTTCCAGCCAGGGCAAGGCGCGTTCGTCCTCCGGCGGCAGCCGGGCGACGAGTTGCTCCAGCACCGCGATCTGCTGCGCCTGGAACCGCCGCCGCTGCGCCATAAGCCAGGTCTCGAACGGATGACGCCGGTCGACCTCGACGTCCTCCAGGAACGTCCCGGCGAACAGCGAGGCAAGGTGCTCGAGCCGCGTGACGTCGAGGCGATGGAGCCCCTCCGCGGTGGCGGCCGCCAGTTCCAGGGCATCGATTGCGCAACCCGCACACCGGATATGCACGGTGTCGTGGGGCGTTTCGAGCCGGGCCTCCTCCGGATCGTCGAGCAGGCCGCGCAGCTTGCTGAGACACCAGCGCAGCTCGCCGCGCGGATCGTTCGGCCCATCCCAGAGAAGATCGCAGAGCCTGCTGCGGCTGACCGGTTCCGGCGCGAGAGCGAGATAGGCAAGGAGCGCGCGGACCTTGCGCGATTGCGGCAAATCTATCGGCGCCCCGTCCCGCATCACTGCGAGCGGACCGAGCATCCTGATCGTGAGGGGCGGCGTTCGTGTCGTTTCCACGGTCGTTCCCACGATGGTTTCCACGCCGAGGGTACGGGCCGCACCATAGCATGGAAATGACCAGGCCACATCTCGGCCGGCAATGAAACGGGAGACCATCCATGACAGCGCAACAGACGATCAGGACCACCAATGGCCGCGGCCGGCTTTTCGCCAGCGTGCTCGACACGGTCGGCGATACGCCGTGTATCCGCATCAACAACCTTGGCCCCTCGCATGCCACGATCTACGTCAAGGCGGAATTCTTCAACCCCGCCGCCTCGGTCAAGGATCGCCTTGCCCTCAACATCATCGAGGAAGGTGAGCGCAGCGGCGCCCTGAAACCCGGACAAACCGTGGTGGAAGCGACCAGCGGCAATACCGGGATCGGTCTTGCCATGGTCTGTGCGCAAAAGGGCTATCCGCTCGTCGTGACCATGGCCGACAGCTTTTCCATCGAGCGGCGCAAACTGATGCGCATGCTTGGGGCAAAAGTCGTGCTGACGCCGCGCGCCGAGAAGGGTTTCGGCATGTATCGCAAGGCCGCCGAGCTTGCCGAGGCCAATGGCTGGTTCCTCGCCAGCCAGTTCGAGACCAAGGCGAATGCCGCCGTCCACGAGGCGACGACGGGGCGGGAGATCCTCAACGACTTTGCCGGCACCCGGCTCGATGCTTTCGTCACCGGTTACGGCACCGGCGGCACGCTTGTCGGCGTCGCCCGGGTCCTGCGTCGCGAGCGACCGCAAACGCGCATCGTCCTTACGGAGCCAGCCAATGCCCAGCTCATCGCCAGCGGCCACGGGCAGAGCCGCGCTGGTAGCGGCGCGCCCGCAGCCAGCCACCCTGCCTTCGAGCCGCACCCGATCCAGGGCTGGACACCCGATTTCATCCCGCACGTCCTGCAGGAAGGCATCGACCGCAAGCTTTACGACGACCTCCTGCCGATCGCCGGCGCCGAAGGCGTCACCTGGGCGAAGGCGCTCGCCAGCAAGGAGGGCATTTTCACCGGCATTTCCGGCGGTGCCACCTTCGCCGCGGCGCTCCGCATCGCCGAGGCGTCGCCGGAGGGTTCGGTCATCCTCTGCATGCTGCCGGATACCGGCGAGCGGTACATGACGACGCCGCTCTTCGACGGCATCGAGGCCGAGATGAACGAGGAGGAGCTGGCGCTGTCGCGCTCGACGCCCGGCGCCCAGTTCCAGGCAGTTGCGTAGGAGATCAGCCATGGACGCAATGTCGAAGGAAGAAACGCTCGATCCTTCCGACTGGTCGGAGGTCGAGGCCCTGTCGCATCGCATCGTCAAGGATGCGGTGGACTACCTGCGCGACGTGCGCGAGCGACCACCCTGGCGGGCCATGTCGGCCGATGTGCGGCGCATCTTCGGCGCGCCCATGCCGGTCGCCGGCCTACCGCTCGGCGACGTCTATCGCACGGTCGTCGACGCCGTGATGGCCTATCCGATGGGCAACATCCATCCGCGGTTCTGGGCCTGGTACATGGGTTCCAGCAACATCACCGGCGCACTCGGCGATTTCCTCGCGGCGATCCAAGGCTCCAATCTGGGCGGCGGCGACCATGCCGCGGCCCTCCTCGACGGGCAGGTCGTCAACTGGTTCAAGGAGATGCTGGGCTTTCCGGCTGAGGCCAGCGGCACGCTGGTCAGCGGCGGCTCGATGGCGAACCTTATCGGGCTGACGGTCGCGCGCAATGTCAAGGCTGGGGTGGATGTGCGCGAGGAAGGCGTCGCGGCAATACCGCAGCCGCTGCGCTTCTACGGCTCGGACCAGCTCCACTCCTGCCACCGCAAGGCGATGGAAGCCCTCGGCCTCGGCAACAAAGCGCTGCGGCGGATCGGCACCGACACGGACCTGCGCATCGACATGGCGGCACTGGAAGCGGCGATCGCGCGGGACCGCGCGCAGGGCCTGCGCCCGGCCTGCCTCATCGCCAACGCCGGCACGGTCAATACCGGCGCCATCGACGACCTTCAGGCGCTTGCCGATCTTGCCGCGCGCGAGGGGCTGTGGCTGCATGTGGATGGCTGCATCGGCGCGCTCATCGCGATCGCCCCGGAAAACCGTCATCTCGTTTCGGGCATCGAGCGGGCCGATTCCATCGCGCTCGACCCGCACAAGCTGCTGCACGCGCCATTCGAGGCGGGCTGCGCACTGGTGCGCGACGCCTCCGCCCATCGCGGTGCCTTCGCGGTCACACCCGAATATCTCAGAACCGCGCCGCGCGGACTGGCGGCGGGCGACTGGCTGTACGAATACGGCCTCCAGACCTCCCGTGGCTTTCGCGCCCTCAAGATCTGGATGGCGCTGAAAGAGCACGGTGTCGTCAAGTTCGGACGGCTCATAGACCAGACCATCGCACAGGCCCGCTACCTGACGCGGCGGATGGAAACCGAGCCCCTGCTGGAGCTGATCGCCCCCACCACGATCAACATCGTCTGCTTCCGCTACCGTCCGCCGGGTGTCGATGCTTCGGGGCTGAAGGAGATCAATGTGGAGATCATGCTGCAATTGCAGGAGAAAGGCATCGCCGTCCTCTCCGACACGACTGTCGACGGCGAACATTGCCTGCGCGTCGCCATCGCCAATCACCGCACGCGCCGCGCCGACTTGGACCGTCTGGTGCGAGAGGTGGTCCGCATCGGGCAGGAGTTGCAAAGGGGAGCCTCGAGCACATGGTGAGAACGTGTGAGACGCCCCTCACAGGAAGTCATCGCGCCGCGGTGTAAAGGTGTCGATCAGCAGGCCTTTCGTCAGCGAAACCACGCCATGGAGGAGGTTCGGGGCGACGATGAAGCTGCTTCCGGGGCCGAGACGCATGGTGGTGCCATCCACCGTGACATCGAACGTGCCTTCGGCAACGTAGCTTACCTGCGTATGCGGGTGGGAGTGCAGCGCGCCGACGGCGCCCTCGTCGAAACTGAAGGCGACCAGCATCAGTTCCGGCCGTTCGCTCAATACTGCACGGCGACTGCCGGGGGCGGCTTCAGTCCAGACGGTATTTTCGGGCAGGGAATAGGTTGTGTGCATGGGATTTCTCATCGCGCAAGCCAGCCGCCGTCCACCGGCAAGATGGCTCCGTGTACATAATCGGATGCGGAGGCCGCCAGGAAGATGGCCGCCCCCGCCATGTCGTCCGGTCGCGCCCAGCGGCCGGCAGGAATACGCTTCAGGATATCGGCGCTGCGCTCGGCGTCGGCCCTCAGGGCCGTGGTGTTGTTGGTCTCGACATAGCCCGGAGCGATGGCGTTGACGTTGATGCCGCGCGAAGCCCATTCGTTGGCCATCAGTTTCGTCAGGCCCGCAAGGCCGCTCTTGGCTGCCGTATAGGAGGGTACGCGGATCCCCCCCTGGAAAGAGAGCAGCGAGGCGATATTGATGATCTTCGCGCGCCGCTCCGCCGCGATCGCTGCCCTCGCAAACGACTGGCAAAGGAAGAAGACGGATTTCAGGTTGGTGTCCAGCACCGCGTCCCAGTCTTCCTCCGTGAAATCAAGCGCATCCGCGCGGCGGATCACGCCGGCATTGTTGACGAGAATATCCGGCGTAGCACCGGCCGCCAGCGCCCCTGCAATGACGTCTCCTGCCCTGTCCGGTTTGGACAGGTCCGCGGCAAGAGCAACAAACCTCCGGCCCGCGGCCCTCACATCCGCTTCCGTATCGTTCATAGCGGAGCGCCCGACCCCGACAATATCGGCGCCTGCTTCGGCAAGCCCCACGGCGATGGCCTTGCCGATGCCGGTATTGGCGCCGGTAACGATGGCCCAGCGGCCGGAAAGGTCAAACAACGTCATCGCAGCATTTCCATCGGAACCTTGTCCATATCGGTGAAGCTCATATTATCGCCTGCCATCGCCCAGATGAAGGCGTAGCGGCCCGTGCCCGCGCCGGAATGGATGGACCAGCCCGGCGACAGCACTGCCTCATGGTTTTTCAGAACGACGTGCCGGGTCTCGCCCGGCTCTCCCAGAAAGTGGAAGATGCGCGTCGTCTCCTGCATGCCGAAATAGAGGTAGACCTCCATGCGCCGGTCATGCACATGCGCCGGCATTGTATTCCACACGGAGCCCGGCTCGAACATGGTGAGGCCGACGAGCAGCTGGCAGCTCTCGCAGACATCCGGATGAACATACTGGTTGATGGTGCGTGCGTTGGATTCCTCCGCCGAACCGAGAACGACTTTCCTCACCATCTCGCGCGTGATGTGGATGGTCGGGCACATGCGATGGGCCGGAGCGCTCAGAAGATAGAATAGCGCCGGTTCGGAAGGATTGTCGCTGGCAAATACAAGCGACCCTTCCCCCATACCGACATAGAGCGCCTCCTGAAAGCCCAGCGCATGGACCTTGCCGCCGACACGGACCGTGCCGCCACCGCCGATGTTGATGATCGCCGCTTCGCGACGCTCGAGAAATTGCTCTGTCCCGGTCTCCGGAACACGGTCGATCACGAGGTCGCGTGAAGCCGGCACGACGCCGCCGACGATCATCCTGTCCAGGTGGCTGTAGGTGAGGTTGATCTCACCCGGCTGGAACAGCGTCTCGATGACGAAGCCATCGCGCAGGCCCTGCGTGTCGCGCCTTGCGGCGTCTTCCGGTCCAACGACCTGACGAACTGATACGGAAATAGTCACGGCATCTGCCTCTTGCTTTCAGAAACGGGGATCAGGTGAGCACGACATATTCGGTCAACTGGTTGATCGACGTATCGGCCTTGGCGACATCGAAAACCTTGGTGCCGTGGCTCATGATGACGAACCGGTCACAGACCTGATAGGCGTGGTAGATGTTGTGCGTCACAAGCACGCTGGAGACGTTCTCCGCCTTCAGTTTCAGCACCTGGTTCAACAGGGCCTCGGTCTCACGGACGGATAGTGCCGAGGTCGGCTCGTCGAGCAGCAGAACGCGCTTCTTGAAATGGACCGCGCGGGCGATGGCGACGGCTTGCTTCTGGCCGCCAGAGAGATTGCCGACCAGTGTATCCGGGGAATCGATGCCGGAAATGTGCACGGCGTTCTGCAGAACGTCCATGGCGATGTCCCGCATCTCACGCTGGCGAAGGAAGCCGAAGCGATCCGTCAGTTCGCGTCCCATGAAGATGTTGCGGGTGATCGAAAGGCTGTCGACCAGCGCAGTGTGCTGGTAGATCGTCTCGATGCCGGCCTCGGCTGAATCCGACCGGCAGGTAAACGCCGTCTTCCTGCCATCGACACTGAGATAACCGTCGGTCGGTTTGTGAATACCGGAGATCAGGTTGACAGTCGTGGACTTGCCGGCTCCGTTGTCGCCGAGAAGGCCAACCACTTCCCCCTCGCCGATATGGAAGCTGAGGTTTTTAAGCGCGGTGAGCGCGCCAAAACTTTTCGAGATGTTGTGCAGTTCGAGAAGATGGGAATTCGGCATCACGCAAGCCCTCGCCGCTCGATCAGGTGGTTGAAGATGGCGGCCAGCACGATCAACGTCGCGATGAACATGTCGAGATAGAAGCCGGGCGCGCGCAGCAGCAGCAGCACGTCGGTGATCGTGTGTATGAGCAGCACGCCGAGGAAGATGCCGATGATCGAGCCGCGACCGCCACGCAGCGACAGACCGCCGATGACGCATGCGGCAATCGCTTGAAGCTCAAGGCCTGCCCCTTGTCCCGGCTGCACGCTGCCGACGCGCGCGGTTGCCAGAATGCCCGCCACCGCCGCCATGCCGCCAGCAATCGCGAAGGCAATGAGCTTCACGCGGCCGGTATTGATGCCGATCGCCTCGGCCGCACCGCGATTGCCGCCCGTAGCGAAGACGTGGTTGCCGAAACGGTGTCGGTGGACGAGGAAATGGAAGCCGACGACGAGGAGGATAATCCAGATAAAGGCAGCATTGATGCCGAGCAGCGTGCCGGAAAAGAGGCTGGTGAAGATCGGCTCCGGGTCGAAGCGGACCTGGACGGCGCCGTTGTAAAGCAGCACGGCGCCGCGCCAGAACAGCAGGCCACCGAGCGTGACGATGAAGGACGGCAGGCCGAAACGAAGGGTGATGTGGCCATTGAGCAGCCCGATCATCACGCCGGCCAGAATACCCACAGGCGCGGCGATGAAGGCGCTGAGCCCGGCTTCGACAAGGGTGGCCATCAGGATGGCCGTGAATGTGTAGACGGAGCCGATGGAAAGATCGAATTCACCGGCGATCATCAGTACGCCGGCGCCAAGCGCCAGGCACCCGAGTACCGGGATTGCCTTCATCAGGATTGTCAGGTTCTGCGGCGAGAGATAGCGGAATTCGTTCGGATAGAGCAATGCTCCGGCGATGCAGACGATTTGCAGCGTCACGAAGACGAGGAAGATCGCGCCCGCAGGCATGCCCATGATCTGCTTCAGGATGGATTGTCTCCGGGTCCGCGACCGGGGCGCGGCATTGTCGGCTAGGATAGGTGTCACGGTCTGGTACTCGAGCGTTGGGGAACCGGGAAACTGCCGGCGCATGCCGGCAGCTTCCGACGGCGTCCAGTTAGCGGTAGCTGCCGATCAGCGGCTTGACCGCACCGATGCGCGACTTGTCGAGGAAGGCGCCCTGCCCCGTGTCGATATCGGTCGGGGTGAGCCCGTACTTCTTGGAGAGCGCGATCTGGGCGATCGGATAGTAGCCTTGCAGATAGGGCTGCTGATCCATCGTCGCGAACATCGCGCCGGATTCCACCGCATTGACGATCTCGACGGCAAGGTCGAAGCCCCCGAACGGAATGTTCACGCCGGCATCCTTGATGGCGCCCGCACCAACCGTAGAGGTCACCGAGCCCGTTCCGAACAGCGCCTTCACCGTCGGATTGGCGATGAGGAACTGCGCCATGATGTTCTGGGCCTCGGCCGGATCGAGGCCGGCGCGCACCGTCTCGACCTTGATGCCGTTCTCGGTCATCGACTTCTCGATGCCGCCGCCACGAGCGACCGCGAAGCTGGCCTCCGGAATTTCGCGCGGATTGAACACGACATCGCCGGACTTCAGGCCGAATTGCTTGATCATGCGGTTGCCGAGTTCATAGCCCGAAGCAAACTCGTTCATACCGACATAGGCCTGACGGCAATTGCCCTTGGCGCCGTCGAGGTCGTCGTTGTTGAAGCCGATGACGACAATGCCGGCCTTCACCGCTGCGCAGATGCTTTCGTCGAAGGCGTCCGACGAGGAGATTGCAACGGCGATGCCGTCGACGCCGCTTGCCGTCGCGCTTTCGATGAGGTCGTTCTGGCGTACCGGATCGTTGTTGGCGTATTGCACGTCCAGATCGACCCCGAACTGCGTGGCCGCGTCTTGCGCGCCCTTCACCACGGGATTAAAGAACTGGACACTTGGATCAAGGTAGATGATCATCGTGGCCTTGACGTCATTGGCCAGCGCCGTCGACGCCAGCATGGTGACAAGGCCTGTGGCGAGTGCTGCGGTTCTGAGCTTGGTCAATTTCATTTGCGTATCCTCCCTTTGGATGTGCAATGCGGGTCCAAAAGACCCACGTCTCGGCTGGCGGGCTCCGACCAAAGATCACGCCAGCCGAGATTTTCCTCCTCCTGCCACAGATTGTGACCGGCTATCCGAACCAGGGCGCCGGGCGCCCGAGCGTGACATGCACGCCCTTGAACTGGGAATATTCGTCGAAGCCGTAGCGGCCGAGCTCACGACCGAGGCCGCTCTTCTTGTAGCCGCCGATCGGCAGTTCCGGCGTGCCGTCGATCACGCTATTGATCCAGCAGCGGCCGGCACGAATGCGGCGGATGCTTTGCAGCGCGTTTTCCAGATTGGTCGACCATACGGAAGCCGACAGACCGAACTCGCTGGCATTTGCCAAGTCCACTGCCTCATCCGCCGTCTTGAAGGTCAGCGTCGACAGCACCGGCCCGAAGATCTCCTCCCGGGCAATCGACATGTCGGGCGTCACGCCGTCAAAGACGGTCGGCGCGTAGTAGAGACCGGCCTCCCTGCCGACCCTTTCGCCGCCAAGCAGCAGCTTGGCACCGGAGGCAATGCCTGCCTCCACGTAGGAATGCACCTTTTGCGCATGGGCCTCCGAGATCATCGCGCCGATCTTCGTGCGCTCGTTCAGCGGGTCGCCGAAGGTGACTTTGCGCGAAATGTCGAGCAGGCGTTCCATCAGCGCATCGCGAATGCCCTCCTGCACCAGAAGACGGCTACCGGAAATGCAGCACTGGCCGGCATTGTGATAGACGCCATAGGCAATGCCGTCGGCCGCCGCATCGAGATCGGCATCGGCAAAAACGATCTGCGGCCCCTTGCCGCCAAGCTCCAGCCCGACGCGCTTGACGCTGCGCGCCGCGATCTCGCCAAGCTTCGTGCCGACGCGGACCGAGCCGGTAAAGGCGACCATGTCGACGCCCGGATCTTCCGCCAGCACCTGCCCCGCCGGATCGCCGTAGCCGGTAACGACGTTGAAGACACCATCGGGAATGCCCGCCTCGCGCGCCAGCTCCGCCATGCGGATCGACGTGCCGGAGGTGAATTCGGAGGGTTTCAACACGACGGTGCAGCCGGCCCCGATCGCCCACGGCACGCGCTCAGACGCGATGATGAAGGGGAAGTTCCAGGGCGTGATAATGCCGACGACGCCGACCGGTTCACGCAGCACGAGGCCGAGGCGGTCGTCGCCGATATTGTTATGGCTCTGACCTTCCAGCGCACGGGCCTGGCCGGCCGCATAGGACCAGAGGTCGGCGCAAAATCCAATCTCGCCACGGGCCTGGGCGATCGGTTTGCCGACCTCCAGGCTCTCGGCGAGCGCCAGCTCTTCCTGATGGGCAAGGATGAGGTCCGCCACCTTGAACATCAGGCGCGAGCGCTCGGCACCCGACATGCGCGGCCATGAGCCCGTATCGAAGGCACGGCGGGCGGCAGCAACGGCGCTGCGCACGTCATCGGCCGAAGCCTCCGGCCACGTGCCGACCACGACGCCCGCGTGGCCGGGGCTCACCCGGTCGATCGTCCGGCCCGATGCAGCCTCGACGGACTTGCCATCGACAAGCATCCGGTAGCGGGATCTAATGCCAAGGCGGGAATCGCTGGGATCAGGCTTGATGAAATTGGACAGCACTATCGTTCTCAGGCCGGCCAAACGGCGCCAGCCCCTCCCTGTTTGTCCGGTCATCAGACAACCGGATTTCTGTTGCGCTCGATATGTATGGTACTGTATGGTGGTTTAAATTGGATGTCAACGCATGATGGCGGCGAATGAGATGACCCTTGAAACCCTGAAGATCGACACCGGTGAAACCGCGGCGGCCCAGGTCGAGCGCGACCTGCGCGAATCGATCATTCGGCTCGAACTCGCCCCCGGCATGCGGCTATCCGAACAGGAAATTGCAACCCGGATGGGCGTATCGCGCCAGCCTGTGCGCGAGGCGCTGATCGCGCTCGGCAAGTCGAAGCTGGTCGAGATCCGCCCCAACCGGGGCACCGTCGTCGTGCGCATCTCGGCGCGGCAGATGATGGAGGCGCGCTTCGTGCGCGAGGCGATAGAGACCGCTGTCGCCCGCCGGGCGAGCGAGACCTTCGATAGCTGGACCCGCCGCAGGATCGACACGATCCTCTCCCGCCAGAAAGCGGCGATGGAGGCGCATGACCACAATGCCTTCCGCCGTGAGGATGAGCAGTTTCACATCGCAATTGCCGAGGGCGCCGGCTGCGGCCTCGCCTGGAATGCCATTTCCGACATCAAGGCCCATATGGATCGGGTCTGCAATCTCCAGCTCCGCCATCCCGATTCCATGACGAGGCTGATTGCCGAACACGAAGCGATCATCGCCGCCATCGACACGCGAGATGCCGAGGCCGCCGAGACCGCCATGCGCACCCACCTCAACGGCATTCTCGCCGACCTGCCGCTCATCGAAGCCGCGAACCCAGACCTTTTCGAGTGAACCGAAGGCGCTGATATCCGCTGCCCGAGGCGTTATGGTTTTTCCGGCGTCGAAGCTTCGAGGGCCGCGTATTCGGTGGCGAGGAAATCGAGGAGCATGCGCACCGAAGGCAGCAATCCGCGCCGAGACGGAAACGCGGCGTGGACGATGCCGGCGCGCGGGGCCCATTGCGGCAGAATGTCGACCAGCCTCCCGGCTTCGAGATCGTCCCGGATAACGATCGTCGGCAACTGGCAGACGCCAATGCCGGCCAGAGCAGAAAATCTCAGGGCGGCCATGTCCTCGGTCACCAGCCGCGGCTTGTGGGGAATGGTGGCGATGGCGCCATCAGGACCGTCGATGCACCATTCACAGTTGCTACGCGACGCCCCCCAGGCAAGACTGGGCATCCCGGCGAGATCGGCAGGCAGCATGGGCCGCGTGAAGCAGCGATCGAGCAAGCCCGGACTGGCGACCAGCCTTTGCGTGCTCCGGCCGAATTTGCGGATGACCAGATCGCTGTCCTCCAGCGGCGGAAAGCGAACCCTTATCGCAAGGTCATAGCCCTCTCGGATGACGTCGACGGGTCGGTTCGTGCCGTCGAGATGAATCCTTACCTTGGGATATCGAGCCATGAAGCGGGCGGCCATCTCGCCGATCTGGAAATAGATCAATGACGACGGACAACTGATCCGCACCACCCCCTGCGGTTCCGCGCGCATGCGCTCGATAACCTCCTGCGCCGCCTCCGCCTCCACTACCATGGCAAGGCAGTGGCGATAGAACTCCTGGCCGATCTCGGTAACCGTGAATTGCCTCGTCGAGCGCTGGACGAGGCGAACGCCCAGGCTCTCCTCCAGCATGCCGATGCGACGACTGAGCCGCGAGCGCGGCATGCCGAGCTTGCGGGCGGCGGCGGCAAAGCCCTTCTGTTCCACCACATCGACGAAGAAACGGAAATCGTTGAGGTCCTGCATCGCGTCCCAGCCATTCACTGTCCTGTTCTTGGGACAGATTAGCCTGATTTAATCGTCTATCGCCAGCTTTGGCTCGAACATATCTTGCTTTCAACAGATTGCCTCCAAAGGCAGACAGCCAGGAGAAAGTTCATGAGAAAGGTTCTCGGTATTTACAGCAGCCCTGCCCAGCACTGGGTTGGCGACGGTTTTCCGGTTCGCTCGATGCTGTCCTATGCCACACACGGCGAGCATGTCAGCCCGTTCCTGCATCTCGACCATGCCGGGCCGATGGCCTTCCCGCCGGCCGACCGGCCGCGTGGCGTCGGCGCCCATCCGCATCGCGGTTTCGAGACGGTAACCATCGTCTATGACGGTGAGGTCGAGCATCGCGACTCCACCGGCGCAGGTGGCATTATCGGCCCCGGCGACGTCCAGTGGATGACGGCTGCCGCAGGCATCATGCACGAGGAGTTTCATTCGCAGGCCTTCACCCGCCAGGGCGGAACGCTCGACATGGTTCAGCTCTGGGTCAATCTGCCGGCGAAGGACAAGGATGCCAAGCCCGGCTACCAAAGCCTGCTCGATGCCGACATTCCGATGGCCGAACTGCCGGGCAACGCCGGTAGCCTGCGCGTCATCGCCGGGCAGTATGAGGGCAGCAAGGGCCCTGCGAACACCTTCTCGCCGATTGACCTGTGGGACGTGAAGCTCAACCAGGGCAAGTCGGCATCGTTCGAACTGCCGGAAGGTCATACGGCCGGCCTTGTCGTCTTGCGCGGCTCCATACTGGTGAATGGCACTTCGCCCGCCCGCGATGGCCAGTTCGTTCTGCTCGATCGCGAGGGCAGCGCTTTCACCCTCGATGCCGAGAGCGATGCCACGGTGCTGGTCCTCGGCGGCAAGCCGCTTGGCGAGCCGGTCGCCATGCATGGTCCGTTCGTCATGAACACACAGGACGAACTGCACCAGGCATTCGCGGATTTCCGCTCCGGGAAGTTCGGCGCGATCAACGCCTGATCGCACCAATTCACCCTCAACCTTTCGCTACCTGGCGAAAACGGGACGGACGTTGTCCGGCCCGCCACCTCAAGCTGTGACTTCAACCAAGGAGAAATGACATGAGCATTCCTGCAAACTTCAATGGCCAGCGTCCCGTCATCGACCCCAATGATGCCGTCATGCTGCTGATCGACCATCAGAGCGGCCTGTTCCAGACGGTCGGCGACATGCCGATGCCGGTCCTGCGCCGTCACGCTGCAGCCCTTGCCAAGATGGCATCGCTTGCCAAGATCCCGGTCATCACCACCGCCTCGGTTCCGCAGGGGCCGAACGGCCCACTGATCCCGGAAATCCATGCCAACGCACCGCTTGCGCGATATGTAGCGCGCAAGGGCGAGATCAACGCCTGGGACAATCCCGAGTTCGTCGAGGCAGTGAAGGCCACCGGCCGCAAGACGCTGATCATCGCGGGCACGTTGACCAGCGTGTGCATGGCCTTCCCCGCCATCAGCGCGGTCCAGGACGGCTACAAGGTATTCGCCGTAGTCGACGCTTCCGGTACCTACTCGAAGATGGCACAGGAGATCACGCTCGCCCGCGTCGTCCAGGCCGGCGTTGTGCCGATCGACACCGGCGCGGTGGCTTCCGAGCTGCAGCAGACCTGGAACCGTGCGGATGCCCAGGAATGGGCCGACGCCTACACCCAGGTGTTCCCGAACTATCAGCTGCTCATCGAGAGCTACATGAAGGCTCAGGAAGTGCAGCGGAACCAGGAACAGCTGGACTCCACGCGTAGCTAAAGCCAGGGCAGGAAAAGGGACAGACTTTTCCGCTCAGACCTCACGACCAGACATGGCCTGGAGCGGAATGCCGTTCCAGGTCATGCGACGCGATGGACGTCGTTCTCCTGGTGATTGCGTAGCAGGGCACCAGAGCGGCGCTAGGATCCGCCCGCCAGTTTATCAACGAGCGCCCCAGATTCACCGGTGTAGCCGGCCACGTCCAGCGTGACCATGTCTTGACCCGACATTTCAGGATGTTCGGCGATTGCCGTGGTGAAGGGAACATCTTCCATAACGGAACGCTGAGCCGCCTCGTACAGGAGATGATGCGCCTTGTGGCGGCCGATGCGGTCAGAAAGCTGCATCATGGCGGCTTCTGAAGCGATCAAGCCGTTGGTGATCTCCGCGTTCCGCTGCATCGCTTCGACGTGCACGTCCAGACCGCTTACGAGCCGGTCCAGGGCTGCAGCAATCGAGGCGCCAAGGATGCCCACCTCCGGAATCGCGATATCACTCACATTCGAAGCGGACGAGTCCCCTTCGTCGATCCGCACCATCGACCCGACAACGAGCGGAAGCCGCGCTGACATCATCCGGCAAAGGCTGATGAGCATAAGGGCAGTCGAGGGGTTCCGCTTCTGGGCCATCGTCGAGCTGCCGACTTTCCCCATATGGAACGCTTCTTCGATCTCTCCGATTTCGGTCCGCTGCATGAACACAATGTCTTGCGCGATTTTTTCAGCTGTTCCTGCAAGCAATGCGAGCGCGCAAACGTAGTCACTAACCCGGTCGTAGGAGGAGCGCATCGGAAGGACGGCCGGCTTCAATCCGAGGATGTCGGCCACTTCCTGTTCCACGGCCGGGCCTTTCTCGCCCATTGCAGCGAAGGTTCCGATCGCACCGCCAAGACAGGCCACGAATGACGAAGCCAGGCGATCCTGCAGGCGCTGCCTGCCGCGACGAAGCTCTTCCAGCCATCCCGTAGCCTTGAACCCGAATGTCATGGGCAAGGCGTGCTGACCATGCGTACGCCCGGCCTGGAGCGTGTCGCGATGCTTGACCGCGAGGCGGGAAAGAGCCCGCTCGGCGCTCTCCAGGCTGGCATCGACAAGCGCCTGCGTTTTGGCCATTTGCAATGCTGCGCCGGTATCGAAAATGTTCTGGGTCGTTGCGCCCCAGTGAATATAGCCAGCGGCGGGTTCACCGGTGAACTCCTCCAGCTGGCGCAGAACAGGTACAAATGGATGCTGAGCGTGGGCAATTTCGCGGCTCAAGCGATCGATATCGAACCGCTCGTGCCGGCAGGCATCGGCAATAACCGGCGCCACCTCGGCGGGTATGACCCCGAGCCGCGCTTGAGCCTGCGCAAGCGCGGCCTCGACGTCGAGCCAAGCCTGAAGTGTCTGAGTATCGCTCCAAATTTCCTTCGCTTCAGGGCTGAACCAATAGCGAGTGATGAAGGAGTCGAACATTCCCACGGTCATGACAAATCCGATGTAGCTTGCGTTTCTTGGGGAGGAGATGCGCTCCGGATTGACCGGAGCGCGTTGCATTATTCGATGGCGATCGCGGAATCCTTGATGATCTGGCTATAGATGTCCGCCTGCTTGGAGATGAAATCCGTGAATTCACCAATCGGCAGCGGGGCCGCGACAAAGCCTCCATCTGCAAGCCGCTTCTTGACGTCCTCGCTTTCGAGCGAGGCGGCAATCGCATCGCTCAGCTGCTTGGCGACGGCTTCGTCAGTCCCCGCCTTCACGAACAGACCCTGCCAAAGAGGCAGCGCCAGACCATTGAAGCCCTCGATTTCCGTCAGGGCCGGCACATCGGGCAAAGCGGAAGAACGCTCGGCGCCGGTCACGGCCAGAACGCGCACTTTGCCTTCCTTGACGAAAGGAAGGGCCGTCGACGTCGTGAAAACGGCGGAATCGAGAAGACCGGCCAGAATGTCGTTGGAAACCTGCGCACCACCGCGGTACGGCGCGTGAATGAACTTCACACCTGCGCGATGGCTGATCATTTCGCCGACCATATGCTGAGCCGTACCGATGCCGGGCGTACCATACGTGATGGACTCGGGTGCCTCCTTCGCCGCAGCAACCAGATCGGCAAGGGACTTGTGGGGTGATTCAGCCGGAACGGCGATGGCCATTGAAGTCAATGCCGTGCGGCCTACCGGCAAGGTGGCTTCCTTCCAATCGATGCCCACCGATTTGTTGAGCATCGGAACAGCGACCGTGTCGTGCCCGCCATAGTAAAGCGCGTCGCCGTCAGCCTTGCCGTTGACCAGCTTCTGCAAGGCAATCATCCCACTGCCTCCGGTCGCGTTCTCGACAATGACAGAGCGGCCGAGTTTCGTCGTCAGCTCGGCAGCGATGACGCGCGCGGCATAGTCCGCGCTGCCGCCAGCCGAGTAACCCACCAGCAGGGTTATCGGGCCACTGCTTTGAGCCGATGCGGACATGGGCACGATTGCCATTGCGGCCGCAGCGACCGCCGCGATCAGAAAATTGCGTCTGGACATGAGGCGCCTCCCGTTTTGATGCAATGCAATTTGCATTGCCTTGAATTCCTCGCCATGGTATATATCGCGCACATTGCATCAACACAAGCATTGTACGCAGTTTTTTGTATTGCAATATTGCATTGAATTGCATTAGGAGGGGCCCATGAGGGAAATGAGCAAGCTTCAATCGTATCTGCGCTCGGTCGCGCTGGCGGCCGAGGAAGGCGACCGACTGCCGACGCTGCGGCAGTTGATGCGCGACTTTTCTCTGAGCCAGCAGAGCGTTCAGCGGGCGCTCAAGGAGCTCAAGACGGAAGGGCTTGTGGATGCACAGGTCGGCCGTGGAACCTTCTTCACCGGCATAAAGAGCAAGGCCACCTCGCCAAACGAGGCCCCTGACCCGACCAAAGGCCCGGAAAACACGCAGCGCAGCGTGATAATGCTTCGGCGATCTTCCAAAAATCTCCGCGGAAGCGTCGTCCTGGAGGCATTGCAACAACGGCTTGCTGATGATGGGCACGTCACCCTTGAAGTTGGCTATTCCGATCCGGAACATGCAAAGCAGGTGCTCCAGACGCTGCCCCGCTTTGACGCATGCATCGTGCAGAATTCATTCGATATCATGCCGATCGACATGATTGCGGCTATCCGGCGAAAAACCGATACCGTCATTGTAGACGGAGCCTGGCTTGTCGGAACGGACATCGATGCCGTCGGCTTTGAATGGGGGCAGTCCGTTGAGGCCGCGGTCATGCGCCTCGCCGGAACCGGGCATGACTGCATTCACTACATCACCACGACCAGCTTCTTTTTAGCCAACGAAATGGGGCTCCACCGCTGGAGGATCTTGCGCGCAAGACCGGACTTGGCGCCCCTGCTGCAACCCGAAACCAGAATCGAGAAGCTTCCCCCGCAAGATTATGAGGAAGCGGCCGTTGCAGCGCTCCGTGGAGCGATTGCCTCCAGCCCCGCCTCGCAGAACCGGGCACTGGTCATTTGGGGCATCGACGATGGCGCCCGCTTCAAGAAGCTTCTTGAACTCGAGGGCATTGCGATCCCGTCCGACATGTCGGTTATTTTGCTGGGACGCACCGATCTTGACCAGGAAACCGCCGGGTTCTTCGACGTCATCGGATACAGCGCCGCCGATCAGTCGGATGGCGTCTACAACCGCCTGATGGAGCGCTGGCAAAACCGAAAAGAGCCCTTCGGCCTTCGACTTCTCCCCATGACTGAGCGCGCCGGCTCGTCAGTCATGGAGCGCAAGGCGCGAACCTAGCACACAATACAAGGAGGATTACGGATGGTCCGGATACGGGGAGAAAAGGATTTCGGGATCGGGTTGATATACCTGGCCCTGGGGCTGATCGGCTTCGTCGTCGCGCGGGACTACAGCTTTGGAACCGCAGGACGAATGGGGCCCGGCTATTTCCCGACGATGATCTCCTCGCTGCTGGTGATCTTCGGTCTCGTCGCCCTCGCCAAAGGTCTTCTGCGTGATGGTGCACCGCTCGGAAAGATCAATTGGAAAGGCCTCCTTCTTGTAACGCTTTCCGTTGCCCTGTTCGGCGCACTGCTCGAACGCGCCGGGCTGGCTGTTGCGCTGGTCGTCCTGATCCTGGTTTCCGCCGCCGCGAGTGAGCGCTTCCGGTTCGAATACAGGGCAGCCCTTGGCGTTGTCGCCCTGGTTGTCTTCTGCCTCACCGTTTTCATCAAGGGCCTTGGCCTTCCGATACCGATCCTCGGCGAGTGGTTCAAGTAGAGGCCGACCCCATGGACATTTTCGCAAATCTCTGGCTCGGCCTTTCCGTCGCCGGCACGCTTTACAACCTGTTTTACTGTCTGGTCGGCGTCTTCCTCGGCACGGCAATCGGCGTTCTTCCGGGGCTAGGTCCGGTTGCCACGATCGCAATGCTGTTGCCGATAACGTTTGGCCTCCCGCCGGAATCCGCCCTCATCATGCTGGCCGGCATCTACTATGGAGCGCAGTACGGTGGTTCGACGACCGCAATTCTGGTCAATCTCCCCGGTGAACCCTCGTCGGTGGTGACTGCGCTCGACGGCTACCAGATGGCCCGGCAAGGTCATGCAGGAAGGGCGCTTTCCACCGCCGCGATCGGCTCGTTCATCGCCGGCACCATTGCGACCATCCTCATCGCGGTTTTCGCTCCCGCCCTTGCAGCAGTCGCGCTCCAATTCGGGCCCGCCGAGTATTTCTCGCTCATGGTGCTTGGCCTCATCGCTTCGATCGTAATGGCATCTGGCCAGCTATTGCACGCACTTGGCATGATCCTGGTGGGGCTGCTCCTGGGCATGGTGGGAACGGATGTGAATTCCGCTGTGCCGCGCTACACATTCGGCATGACCAACCTTGCCGATGGCCTCAATTTTGTTGTCATCGCCATGGGCGTGTTCGGCCTCGGCGAGATCATTGCCAATCTAGAGGATGAAGCTGATCGCTCCGCGATGACAACGCGCGTCACCGGTCTCATGCCGACGAAGGAGGACTGGAAGCGCATCCTCGCACCCATCCTGCGCGGAACAACCCTCGGCTCGCTTCTCGGAATTCTCCCCGGCGGGGGAGCGGCCCTGGCATCATTCGGATCCTACGCGCTTGAAAAGCGGCTTTCCAAGAACCCTGGGCAGTTCGGCAAAGGCGCCATCGAAGGCGTCGCCGGACCGGAAGCCGCAAACAATGCAGGCGCTCAAACTTCCTTCATTCCGATGTTGACACTGGGACTGCCATCAAACGCCGTCATGGCACTGATGGTCGGGGCAATGATCATCCAGGGTATCCAGCCCGGACCGTCTGTCATCACGGACCAGCCTCAGCTGTTTTGGGGCCTGATTGCTTCCATGTGGATCGGGAACCTCATGCTGCTCATCCTGAACCTGCCGCTGATCGGACTTTGGGTGAAGATGATCGCGATCCCTTACCACTTCCTGTTCCCGATCATCATCGTCTTCTGTGCGATAGGCGTCTTCAGTGTGAACAACAGCATATTCGACGTCTACGGAATGGCTGTCTTCGGCGTCGCTGGCTACATCTTTCGGCGTCTTGACGCCGAACCTGCTCCAATGCTGCTGGCCTTCATCCTCGGGCCGATGATGGAGGAATTCCTGCGCCGCGCCCTGCTGTTCTCCAAGGGAGATCCCACGGTACTGGTTACCCGCCCGGTGAGTGCAGTCTTGCTCATCCTCGCAGGCATTCTGCTGGCGCTGGTGCTGCTTCCATCCATTCGCAGGGGTCGCAAAGTAGCCTTCCAGGAGGACTGACGTGCTCCCCGATTTCTGATCGGAGCAATTTCATCCATCGAATGCATGGAAGCTGCGTCACCTGGACAATGAGCGCCTGCTTTTCGGTTAGCGACAGCTGTTCATTCTGCTTCGGCAGGGTGGATAGCAGCCGGCGTCGATCGCATTCGCCGGGAAGAAGGTCTTTCCGTGCGAAAGCGGATGGCGGGACATCAATCCCGCCATCCGCTTGTCCATTCACGGGCATCGCAACAGGCGACGCCCCGTGTCTTCCGTCAGAACGTGCCCTTGACGCCGATGCCGAACATGCGCGGAGCGGTCATGCTTGCCTCGATGCCGCCGATGCCGCGGTTCTGCTGCATGTAGGTCGGCGTGCGTTCATCGAAGATGTTCTTTACGTAGCCGTAGACCTCCATATGGTCATGCACCTTGTAGCTCGCCCGGATGTCGGCGATCGTGTAGGACTCGATCACGTAGGCTGGCGTATTGGCGGTGTCGGAGTAGTAGCCGTCGAGATGGCGAACCTGGCCCGAGAGAGTGAACTTCTCCGTGACGTCCCAGCTCGCGCCGAGGGTGACCATGTATCCCGGAGACTTGGCGAATTCATTACCTTGATACGCGAGATTGCTCGCAATCTCGTCGATCTTGGTACGCAGCACGCCGGCGCTGGCCTTGAGTGTCAGGTTGTCGAGCAACTGGTAGTCCGCGCCGATTTCGAGGCCATAGGAATGGGCCTGCTCGGCATTGATCGTATAGGACTGGGTCACGCCAGGTGAGATCACCACGGGAATGGTATACTGGGCATTCTTCATGTCCATGTAGAACAGGTTGCCGTTCAATGTCAGCCGGTCGTCGAGAAGAGTGGCGCGGGTGAAGAGCTCGTAGTTCCAGATTTTCTCCTCCTCGAACGGCTGCCACTTGCGCGCCGTCAGGTTGAGCGACACACCGCCGGGATTGTAGCCGCGGCTGACCAGCGCCCCCACGGTCCAGTCGTCATTCACCGCATAGGCAAGAGAAGCCTTCGGCAGAAGGGCGGAGAAGGTAGCATCGAAGTCGACCGGGGTCGGCGCGAAGACCGACGTACCGACGCGCTCGATGCGGTCGTTTTGGTAACGCAGACCCGTCGTCAGCGTCCATTGCTCGGCGAAACGGTAGCTGACTTCCCCGAAGAGGCCGAGATTGCGCTTGGTGTCGTCGAAGAGGGACACGCCGGACAGGTAGAGAGCCTCGTCGGTCTGCGTATGCGCATAGTACAGGCCGGCGACGCCGCTGACCTCGTCGTTTTCGTCGCCGAAGGTTACGCGCATCTCGTTCGAGGCATTGGTCTGGTCGACATCGGCGTCGCCACCGTTGATCAGTCCGGTAATGCGCTTCACGTCCGACGTGGAATAATGCGTCTGGTTGAAGAGCTTGATGCCGTTCTCGAAGTCATAGGAAATGTCGAGAATGCCGGTATTCGTGTGCTGATCCCAGGTCGGCATCGTCGTGGTGACATGATTGAGATCCTCGAAGGGCCGAGAGGCGGCTTCCTGCGACGGGCGGTTGCTGCTGTTGTGGGTGTAGGTCAGCTTCGCCGTCAGGCCGGGCACTTCCGGCGGCTCCCACAGAAGCTTGAAGCGGGCATTGAGGGAACTGAAGTCCTGGTCCGTGTCGCCGTGCTGGAAGCCCTTGCTGATATAGTCGATGAAGGTGTCGCGGCCGGAATAGTCGATGGCCAGCCGGGCGGCCAACTGATCCTCGATGATCGGCCCGGACAGGGCGATGGCCGCCCGCTTGTTGTTGTAGTTGCCGATTTCCGCCAGATAGGCGCCTTCGGGTGTGAAGGTCGGGTCCTTGGTGTTGACGATGATGGCGCCAGCAATGGCGTTGGCGCCCTGCGAGGTGGTCTGCGGGCCGCGGAAGACCTCGATGCTGTCGAGGTCCCAGACGGACGTCGCGCCGAAATAGAACTCGTTGTAGTTCAGGTAGTGGCCATCGAGATTGATGGTGGCGCGCGGCACCGTACCGCCCCAGAAAGAGCCCTGGCCGGTCAGCGGGCCCTGGCTGTCCTGGCCTCGAATGATCGGCGCACTGACGCTGTCCGAATAGACGATGTTCGGCACGTCGGCGATGGCTTCCGAGACGGTTGCATTGCCGGTCTTCTCCCTGTCGATCTCGCGGCTCGTCTTGACCGACACGGACGAGGCCGTGTTCTTCATGTCGCGCGATACATTCTCGCCCGTGACGGTGATGGCTTCAAGGGTGGTGGTTCCCGCGCCTCCAGCGGCGGCGTCCTGCGCGACCGCGGCCACGGCAGGAAGCAATGACAGTGCGACGACGCTGACGCTGGCCGCCAGTGCGCGATTGATGTGAATTCCCATAACAGCCCCCAAACATGAGTATTTCAGTCATATTCACGTAACGAGGGCGAGAATGTTCCGCAATAGGGAATGCTTTCCACATTTTGAACAGATTGCCGTCTGGCGCAAGCCGTGGCATATCCGCAACAGTGCAAGCACTTGCCAATCGACACGGTGTCGGGGCAGATGCGCATATCGGGTTGCAGGGAGGATGGCGTTGACCGAATTCGAAGAACGTGCGGACGACCTGTCGGATGCCACAGGCGAGAAGCGGGCCGGCATCATCCAGTCCGTTTCCATCGCCTCCCGGTTTCTCAACATCCTCGCCGCATCCGATGGAGAACTTCCGCTGGTCGAGCTTGCGCGCCGTGCCGGAACCGGCCGATCCACCGCGCATCGCTACATGCAAAGCCTGGTACGCGAGGGGCTGGTGGCACAGGATCAGGTCACCGGCTGTTACGATCTCGGGCCAACGGCACTCAATATCGGCATCAGCGCCCTGAAACGCATCGATCCCGTGACGGTCGCCGGACGGCACATGAAGTCCATGGCCTCGCGCCTTGCGGCAAGCTGCGGCGTCGCGATCTGGACCGATCGGGGGCCGACCATCGTGCGATGGTATCGCAGCGCACGTTTCGCGATCAGCACCGTGACGCTGGGCGATGTGCTGCCGCTCGACAACACCGCGTGCGGGCTGGTGTTCCAGGCCTATCTGCCACCAGAGCGCATAGAGGCAGTGCGGCGGTTGCAGCCGGATGCCTTTCGCGGCCGCCCCCCGGCGGCGGGCGTGCTGGAAAACATCCGCAGTGCCGGCGGGGGTGAACTGAATGAACGGCTGTTTTCCGCGCTGACGGGCAAGGCGGCTCCCGTCTTCGACGTCTATGGGGAGCTCTGTTGCGTGGTCACGACCGTCTCTTTCGTCGAGACCGCCGAAAGCGAAGGACACGGCGCGGCACTCGTCGAAGCAGCCCGGCAGGTGACGGCAGAATCCGGAGGGGCGTAAAACGCCCCGCCCCTACGTTTGCGAGCGGATGCGCAGATGCGCGCGTAGCGTCTCGCCATCGTAGTCGCTGCGGAAAATGCCCCGCCGCACGAGAAGCGGCACGAGGGCTTCGAGAAACAGCTGCAGCGATTCCAGCGAACCGCCCGGCAGCGCGATGAAACCATCGATCGCGCCGGCCTCGAACCATTCGGCGATCTCGTCGGCGACGTCCTCGACGGTGCCGACGGACACCCAGTGCGCCGAGCCGACCACTTCCGGCCGCGCCAGCAGATCCTCCACGGACGGCTGGTTGTTCTCGATATAACGACGCAGCAGATCGGCATGGGTGCGGCTGCGCACCGGCCGGTCGTCCGGCGGTAGGAGGTCGGCGGTGACGCGTGCTTGCGGCGGCAGGTGGGAAATGTCGAGGCCGAGGATGGTTTTCACCGCATCGAGGCGCTTCTCATGCGTCAGGTGCGCATGGGCGCGCCGGTGCATCGCCCACGCCTCCTCCCGCGTTTCAGCCAGGAAGAAATAGAGGCCCGGCAGAACTCGGGGCGCATCCGCCCTTCCGTGTTTCTGCGCCCGCGCGCCCAAATCGTTGCGCAGATCGAGAGCGGCAGCCATGTCCGGGGTGGAGGCAAAGGTCGCGTCCGCCACGCAAGCCGCGAAGTCCCGCCCGATCTCCGACGCACCGGCCTGAAACAGCGGTGGCGGGCCGCTCGCATGGCCGGGCACGTTCAACGGCCCCTTGACGCTGAAGAACGCGCCTTGATGGTCAATCGGCTCCGCATCGGCCTTGCCGTCCAGCGCAGCATGCGGATAGCTTTGCCAGAGATCGCGCACGAGATCGGTAAACTCGGCGGCCTTGCGGTAACGCTCCTGCGGCGGCGGCATCGGCGCATCGCCGAAATTCTCAGCGCCGTCGATCGAGGTGACGATATTCCAGGCCGCCCGTCCGTTGCTGACCCAGTGCAGCGACTGAATCTGGCGGGCGACGACATAGGGTGGGTTGAAGGTGGTCGAAGCGGTCGTGACGAGACCGATGCGGCGGGTGGCTGTGGAAATGGCCGCAAGCAGCACCGTCAGATCCAGCCCGACAAAGGACGGCGACGTCGCCGATTTGCCGCGCCGCATGGCCAGGACATCCGGCTTGAAGACGAAATCGAGCTTTGCCCGCTCGGCGGCCTGCGCCAGCTTGATGTAGAAGCCGGCCGGATCCTGCCGCTGCTCGGCAAGCTCGGCGTCATCCGGCTCACGGCCCTGCAGCCAGGTTTCGGTGAGGCAAAGTCCGATGTGAAGCTGCCTGTCCGTCATGATGCTGCAATCCTTTCCTGTTCCTGCCGGTGGTGCGCGGGACGATGACGTCCGAGCGGCACGATGAGCGGCGTGTGCGATACCGGATCGTCGATGACCGTGCAGGGCAGGCCGAACACCGCCTCCACCAGTTGTTCCGTCACCACGTCTGAGGGGCGCCCTTCGGCAAGGATCGCGCCGGAGCGCATTGCGACGAGGTGGGAGGCATAGCGGCAGGCATGGTTGAGATCGTGCAGCACTGCCACGACGGTCCGCCCCTCGGCGTTGAGGTCAGCCAGGAGCTCCAGCAATTCGATCTGGTGGGCGATGTCGAGGAAGGTCGTCGGCTCGTCGAGCAGCAGTATCGGCGTTTCCTGCGCCAGCACCATGGCAACCCAGACGCGCTGGCGCTGGCCGCCGGAAAGTTCATCGACCAGCCGGTCGGCAAGATCGGTGATGCGGGTTGCCTGCATGGCTGCCGCCACGGCGGCCTCGTCAGCCTTGGACCATTGCCGGAAGAAGGATTGATGCGGATAGCGCCCTCGCCCGACCAGATCGGCGACCGTGATGCCGGAAGGCGCTGTCGCGCTCTGCGGCAGCAGGCCGAGCTGGCGCGCGATCTCGCGTGTCGGAAATTCGCCGATGCTCCTGCCGTCGAGGATCACCTGACCGGATGTCGGCGCGAGCAGGCGCGCCAGCGCCCGCAACAGGGTGGATTTTCCGCAGGCATTCGGCCCGACCACAACGGTGAAGGAGCCGTCCGGTATGGCGATCGTCAGGTCGCTCGATACGGTTCGCTCGTCGTAACGCAGCGTCACGGAGCGGGCATGAAGGCGATGGGTCATGGCTGTTCTTCTAACAAGCGGCGGCGGCAATCCGTATTGCATTGCAGAATGCATTCTGCAATATGGACAAACAATATAGACTTTAATACTCATGTTTTAGCGTCGCGTTGCTGCCTTATGCAACCGTTTTGACCCGGATAGCGCGCGACATGAGGGATGACAGGAGACAAAGGCACCATGGCTGCACCGCGCAACGAGAGCGTTGAAGACCGCAACAATCTGCTTTCGCAGGAAGACCACATGGGCAGCATGGAGCGATTGGCGATGGAAGTCGTCGCCCTGGCGCGGCCGGTTCCCTCGGTCGTCCGCGTAACCGGCCGCATCGCCCCGACCGATCCTACCGCGTGGCGCAGGCCCAATCTTGCCGTGCGCCTCGAGGTCGAAACCCCGGAAGGCCAGCGGCCGGTATCGCGCGTCTATACGATCCGCTCCTTCGATGAAGGCCGGAGCCTTGTCGACATCGACTTCGTGGTCCATGCCGATGACAGCCCGGCCATGCGCTGGCTGGAGCGGGCCACGGTCGGCAGCGCCATCCATCTGGTCGGCCCCCGCCCGCATTATCTGCCCGACCACACCGCCGAGGGCGGCATTGCCCTTTTCGCCGACGAAACAGCCATTCCGGCCATCCACGCGATCCTCGGCACCTGGCAGGAGGGAAGCCATGGCGTCCTTTACGTCGAAACCGCCGACCGCGCCGCCTTCGACGAACTGCCGGAGGTCGAGGGCGTCGAGCGGCATCTTCTGCTGCGTGACCCAAGCGAGGGGGCCGGCACGACCGGCAAGCTGGTCGCGGCCGCCCGCGCGCTGCCGAACCCGGAGGGCTGCATGATCTGGGCGGCGGGAGAGCGGCAGGATATCCGCGCCATCCGCGCCTATTTCACCGAGGAGCGCGGCCTGCCGAAGGATCGTGTGCGCGTCTTCGGCTATTGGCGGAAGGGCATGAGCAGTTCCGAGATCGACCGGATGCGCCTCCAGCAATATGAGGCCGTGCGGGCCGGAGGTGGCGGGCTTGCCCAGACGGAAGATCTCGACATTCTCGCCTGACCTCCTCGCAAATACGGCAATACGACCATGACCCTCCGCCGCACATTCCTCACCTCTGCCCTCGGGCTTGCAGCGACCACGCTCCTGCCGCTGCGCACCACAAGCGCCGAGGATGCGTGGCCGCGCACCGTGCGCCATGACGCCGGCGAATTGACCCTGCCGGCACAGCCGAAGAGGATCGTCTCGACTGCGCCGAGCCTGACCGGAATCCTTCTCGCCATTGGCGCGCCGGTCATCGCGACTGCCGCGACAACGCCAAGCGCCCTGACGGATGACAAAGGGTTCTTCTCGCAATGGGCGGCGGTTGCCGACGAGCGCAGCGTCGAGATGCTCTATGGCAAGCTCGAGTTCGACATCGAAGCCGTAATCGGCGCGGAACCGGACCTGCTGATCATCTCGGCGACGGGAGCCGACAGCGTGGTACCGCACTATGCCGAGCTCGAGGCGCAGGGCATCCCGGCCATCGTGGTCAACTATTCCAACCAGAGCTGGCAGGACATTGCGCTGCAATTCGGCAAGGCCACCGGTCTTGAGGCGCAGGCGGCCGAGGCGATCAGCCGTTTCGATGCCCATGCGGCAGAGGTCGCCGCAACGCTGCCGGCCTCAACGGGCACTGCCAGCATCGTCGGCTACAATGTCGGCGGCAGCTATTCCGTCAGCAAGCCCACGAGCCCGCAGGCCCAGCTTCTCGCTGCGCTCGGCATGACGGTGGTCGGCTTGCCCGAAAGCCTTCGCAGCCAGGTTACGCGCGCCTCGGACTTCGAGTTCATCTCGCAGGAGAACCTACCGGCGGCAATCACCGGCGACAGCGTCTTCCTGCTGCGAGCGACGCAGGAGGACGTCGCGACCTTCCTTGCCGATCCTGTCCTCGCCAACCTTCCCGCCGTCGCCGGCAAGCGGGTCTATCCACTCGGCCCAACGTCCTTCCGCATCGACTATTATTCCGGCCTGCAGATGATCGATACGGTGGCCCGGTCCCTGAAAACGCAATGACCACGACGATTTCGCGCGGGACCGCCGGCGACTTGCGCAGCAGGCGGCGGCTTGCCGGTCTCCTCGCCGGTCTTGCGGTGCTCGTGCTGCTCTGTCTTGCCAGCCTTGCTTTCGGCTCGCGGCCCATTCCCCTTCATACCGTTCTCGATGCGGTCTTCGCCCATGACGCGCGCGACGACCGGCACCTGATCGTCTGGAGCCTGCGTCTTCCGAGAACTGCCGTCGCGCTTCTTGCAGGTCTCGCACTCGGCATAGCCGGTGCGGTGATGCAGGCCGTCACCCGCAATCCGCTGGCCGAGCCCGGCCTGCTCGGCGTCAATGCCGGCGCCGCGGTTGCCGTCGTGCTGGGTGCCGCCGTCTTCGGAACGACGACGATGGCAGGCTATGTCTGGTTCGGCATCGCCGGCGCGGGCATGGCGGGCGTCGCCGTCTTCGTGCTCGGACGGGCGCATGAGACCGGGACCAATCCGGTGCGGCTGGTGCTCGCCGGTGCCGGGCTGTCCGTCATGCTGGGCGCTGTCACCGGCATCGTGCTGATCAATGCGCCGCTCGCTGTGCTCGACAATTTCCGCAACTGGGCGGCGGGGTCCGTTGCCGGTCGCGGGTTCGACATTGCCGGCATCCTCGCCCTCGCAACGCTCCTCGGGCTCGCGACCGCCTTCTCCATTGCCGGAAACCTCAATGCGATCGCCCTCGGGGACGATCTCGGCAAGGCGCTCGGCCTCAACACACGCCTTACACTGGTTCTGGCCTGCCTGGCGGTAATGCTGCTGGCAGGCGCGGCGACGGCCGCGGCCGGCCCCATCGGCTTCGTCGGGCTGGTGACCCCGCACCTCGCCCGCACGATAACAGGGCCGGACTACCGCTGGATCCTTCCCTATTCGGCTCTCTTCGCCGCCATCCTTCTGCTTGGCGCAGACAGTCTCGGCCGGGTGATCGCCGCACCGGAGGAAATCGCTGCCGGCATCGTCACCGCACTGGTCGGCGGTCCATTCTTCATCCTCATCGTGCGAAAATTCCGGCTGAAGCAGCTATGAGAAACGCGTCCGTCTCCGTCCACCGCTTCGGCCCGCTGTCGTTTCGCTGGCGGCCAAGGGTCGCCTTGCTTTGCGGTGGGCTGGCGCTGATCGTCACCGCTTTCGCGATCCTGCTCCTCAGCAGCGGCACCCTCTCCTTCAGCCCCGCCGAAGTGCTGGCGGCGCTCACCGGACAGGGCGACAATGCGAAAGCCGAGCGTGTCATCCTGCGCATCCGGCTTCCGCGACTGCTGACGGCCATTCTGGTCGGTGGCGCACTCGGCATGGCGGGGTCGATCTTCCAGTCCATTTCGCGCAATGCGCTCGGCTCCCCGGATGTGATCGGTTTCACGACGGGGGCAGCGACCGGTGCGATCGTGCAGATCATGCTGTTGAATGCCGGACCACTTGAAACGTCGTTGGCGGCCGTACTTTCCGGCGTGCTGACGGCGGTCGCCGTTTTCCTGCTTGCCCGCAAGGGCCGTTCCACCGGCGGATACCGGCTCGTTCTGGTCGGCATCGGCGTCGGCGCAACGTTGTCCGGCGTCAACACGATCCTGCTGGTGAGCGGTGATCTCGATCAGGCAGCATCCGCCCAGCTGTGGCTTGCCGGTTCGCTAAACACGCGCACCTGGTCGCATGTCTTGCCCGCCGCCATCGGCTTTGCGGTCGTCCTGCCGGTCGCCATCGCCCATACCCGCCGTCTGAATCTGCTTGAAATGGGCGACGATGCCGCCCGCCAGCTCGGCGTCGATGCCGAACGCACGCGGCTCGTGATGATCATGGCAGCCGTCGGGCTGACATCGATCGCCACTGCCGCCGCCGGCCCCATCGCCTTCGTCGCGCTCGCTGCTCCGCAGCTTGCCCGGCGACTGAGTGCATCACCGGACGTCCCCGTTGTGTCCGGTGCGATGATGGGCATGGCGCTGCTTCTTGCGGCCGACCTCACCAGCCAGCACCTGCCCATTAACGTCCACATGCCCATCGGGCTGACCACCGGCCTTCTCGGCGGGTTCTACCTGTTGTGGCTGCTGGTACGCAGCAAGTCGGTCTGACACCATCGGCGGGTGAGGAGCAAGCCCGGTTCCACATGACATCCACCATCCATGTGCATTGGCTCCCCGAGCCTGTTTGGATATAGTTGCGCCTGTTCCATGAATGGGGTGCTCGTCGTTGGCTGTTGTGACATCACGCGACGCCCGAAAGAAGCAAGAGTGAACGGAATGAGAATTGGCTGTGAGCGACTGCGCTCGAAGGTAATGAGTGCCGCGGACGCGGCATCGCTAATCGATAGCGGCACCACCGTTGGAATGAGTGGTTTTACCGGATCGGGCTATCCCAAGAGCGTACCGCTCGCGCTGGCTGCCCGCATAGAGGCCGCACATGCAGCAGGTGATCCCTTCCGCCTGCGCGTCTGGACTGGAGCCTCGACCGGACCGGAGCTGGACGGCGCGCTCGCCAAGGCGGATGGAATCGAATTCCGGCTACCCTACAATTCCGACCCCATCGCTCGCGAGAAGATCAATCGTGGCGAGATGGAGTATTTCGACATGCATCTGAGCCAGGTCGCGCCGATGGCCTGGCAAGGGTTCCTTGGCCCCCTCGACACCGCAGTCGTAGAAATATCCGGTATCCGCCCCGACGGGTCGCTGATACCGTCTTCCTCGATCGGCAACAACAAGACCTGGCTTGATCGTGCCGACAAGGTGATCCTCGAACTCAACCATTGGCAAAGCGCCGATCTGGAGGGGATGCACGACATATATTACGGCACGGCCTTGCCGCCGCACCGGGTTCCGATCCCGCTCGAACGGGCGGATGACCGCATCGGCGAAACGGCGTTCCGCTGTGATCCGGACAAGATCGTCGCCATCGTGGAAACCGACGCACCGGATCGTAACCTGCCCTTCACGCCGCCCGACGACAACGCCCGCGCGATTGCAGGCCATCTTCTCGAATTTTTCACCCATGAAGTTGCTAGGGGGCGCCTGCCAGCCTCCCTGCTGCCCATTCAGTCAGGCGTAGGAAATATCGCGAATGCGGTGCTGACCGGGCTGGTCGACAGCCCCTTCAACGACATGACGGCCTTCACCGAAGTCATCCAGGACGGCATGCTGGACCTGCTCGACGCCGGCAAGCTGCGCATGGCTTCGGCCACCGCCTTCTCGCTGAGCCCTGAAGCCGCCGCTCGCCTGAACGCAGACATGAAACGCTATCGAGACCGGATGATCCTTCGCCCTCAGGAGATCAGCAATCACCCCGAATTGATACGCCGGCTCGGCTGCCTAGCCATGAACGGGCTGATCGAGGCTGACATCTATGGCAACGTCAACTCGACCCACATCATGGGCTCGCGCATCCAGAACGGCATCGGCGGTTCGGGCGACTTCGCCCGCAACGCCTATGTCTCGATTTTCATGACCCCATCCACGGCCAAGGGCGGCAAGATCTCCGCAATCGTTCCGCAAGCGAGCCATGTCGACCACATCACTCAGGACGTCCAGGTCCTGGTCACCGAGCAGGGCCTGGCGGATCTGCGCGGGCTTTCCCCCAAACAGCGCGCCCGCCTGATCATCGAGAACTGCGCACATCCGGCCTATCGGCCGGCGCTTCAGGACTATTATGCGCGCGCGCTCAAGGGTTCATACGGATTGCAAACGCCGGTCCTACCAAGCGAAGCCCTGTCCTGGCATCAGCGCTATATCGAGACAGGCTCGATGCTGGCCTGAAATGCATCCCTCGCCGCCACTGCTTGAAAACAACGGGCCAGCCGGATTCAATATATGCGCGAAGTAACGCTTTTAGGCCTTTGAAGGAGATTGGGAAACCACCACTCTAGGCCGTGTTGTCTGCCGTACAACCAGCTCGACGGGGACGATATGGGTTTGCCCCGATATCCCGAAAGCATCCGATGAGAGTATTGTCGCAACGGCATCGACCATTGCGACAATCGGCTGGCGAACGGTCGTCAGTCCGTGCGAGGGCCATCCGGCCTCTTCAATGTCGTCGAAACCGACGATGCTGATGTCCTTCGGCACGTCCAGGCCCAGGTCGAAGCTGCACGTATTGAGAAAGCCGAGGCCGATGCGGTCCGTCGTGCAGAACACGCCGTCCAACGCGCTGCTCGCCAGGAGTTCGCGTGCGGCGGTGCGCCCGCTTTCATAACCGCCCTCCCCGCCCAGCCAATGCCGCACCGGCAAGCCCTCCTGTGCCGCGGCCTCCATAAAACCTTCGGCACGGCGGCGCTGGCTTGGCGTGTCCGATGCCCCCCGCACGACAGCAAGGCGGCGACAGCCTCCCTCGATCATGTGACGGGCTGCAAGCCTGCCCCCGGCACGGTCGTCCGTAAGGATGACGTCGACGATCCCGCTTGCCTGCTCCCGGTTGATGAGGATGGTACACTGCTGGCTCTGCAGACATTGCTCGACAAGCTTTTCGGGCGGCGCACCCGACAAGATGATGACGGCCTTCACGCGATATTCGAGAACGAGGTTCATCATCGCGGTCATGTCGCGCCTTGCGCCGATGTTCAGCAGAAGCGTCTGCAACTCCCGATCAGCCAGCATCGCGCTGAGGGCGTCGATCTGCGCCGCAATGAAGGGCTCCGACAGGTTGGACGCGACGATCGCGACCAGGCTCGACTGCGAGGTCAAAAGGGACTTCGCCAACCGGTTGATCCTGTAACCCATCTCTTCTGCTGCCAGCAGGACCTTTTCACGCACTTCAGGCGATACATAGGCGCCCGGCGTGAACGTGCGCGACACGGCCGAACGTGACACGCCCGCCCGTTCCGCCACTTGCGCCGATGTCACGAATTTCTTCTTCATCGCCCCCATCCGGTCCGAACACCGCGCCCGCGCCGTCATAAAAATGAAGCATGGCACCCCTATTGTGCACACGAGTGCAGATAGCGCAACCGGTGAAAATCTCAGGTGGTTGCCGCGAATAGAGGTGGGGTTCTGATCGCAATGGTTTCGATTGCCCTGAAAGGAATTACCAAGGATTTCGCGAAGAAGCGCGTCTTGGACGACGTTTCCCTGCAGGTCGAAAACGGCGAATTCGTCGCCATCCTCGGACCGTCCGGCTGCGGTAAGACCACCATGCTGCGGCTGATCGCCGGTTTCGAGCAGATGAAATACGGCACGATCCATTTTGATGACGAAATCATTGCCTCGCCGGAGAGAAACCTGCCGCCCGAGAAGCGCAATGTCGGCATCGTGTTCCAGAACTATGCGCTGTGGCCGCATATGAATGTCGAGCAGAATGTCGGCTATGCCCTGAGAATTGCCGGCGTGTCCGGCGACGAACGTCGCAAGCGCAGCCGCGATGCCCTTGCGACCGTCGGCATGGAAACCCTCGCCGAGCGTGCGCCGGCCGATCTTTCCGGCGGCCAGCGCCAGCGCGTGGCGCTCGCCCGCTGCCTTGCCGCAAATCCATCCGTCATGCTGCTCGACGAGCCTCTCGCCAATCTCGACGTGCATCTGCGCGCTTCGATGGAGCGCGAGTTTTCCGATTTCCACCGCCGCACCCGTGCGACGATGATCTACATCACCCATGACCAGTCGGAAGCGATGGCGCTGGCGGACCGGATCGCGGTGATGGATGCCGGTCGCATCGCGCAGTTCGCGCGCCCGCATGAGCTCTACCGCGAACCGCAAAACGAGATGGTTGCGCGCTTCATCGGCAATGGGCTTGTCCTGCCGATTGCCGATCTTCAGCGCGGCGGCACCGACGGAATGGTCAATGTCGATATTTTTGGCCACCGCAGTGAAGTGCGTGCCCGCAAGGATCAGGCAAAGGTCACCGGTGCCAGCCTCAGTGTCCATCCGGACGATCTGAAGCTGGCCGGCAGCCCCGATGGCGGCTTCGCAGCACAGGTCGAGCGAACCACCTATCGCGGCAGCCATATGCAGGTGCATTTCCGCCCCCGCCACGCACCGGACCTGTCTCTCAGCCTGCATGCCTCGCATGACCGGCCGGTTTCAGTGGGCGATACGATTTCAGTTTGCGTCGGCGATGGCTGGGTCATTCCCGAGGCGGCCTGATTTTTTCCTTCCTTCCCTCCCTTCCCAACATCCAATCCAAGGAACATTCCATGCGTCTTCTCTCCACCCTTGCACTCGTCCTCATGGCGGGTACGGCAAGCGCTGAAACGCTCACGCTCTACACCTCGCAGTCTCCGGAAATCGCCCAGCAGACCGTCGATGCCTTCCAGGCCAAATACCCGGACGTCAAGGTCGAGTGGACCCGCAACGGCACCAGCCAGCTGCTCAACATCCTGCGCGCCGAGATCACGGCCGGCGACGTAAAGCCGGACGTGCTGCTGGTCGCCGACACCATCAATCTCGGCCAACTCAAGGCGGAAGGCCGCCTGATGGCCTATCCGCAAGCCAAGGTCGACGGCTACGATGCCGGCACCTATGACAAGGACAAGACCTTCTTCGGCACCAAGATCATCTCCACCGGCATCGCCTACAACACGCAGATCGCAAAGCCGGTCGAGACCTGGAACGATCTTCTCGTCGAAGACAACAAGGGCCAGATCGCCGTTCCGAGCCCGCTCTATTCGGGTGCGGCCCTCAACCACCTGCACAGCGTCATCGACGTCGACAGCATCGGCTGGGACTTCTACAAGAAGCTCGCCGGACTGGACATCGCACCGGAAGGCGGCAACGGCCCGGCTCTCAAGGCTGTTGCAAGCGGCCTTGCCAAATACGGCATCATCGCCGATGCCGACGTGATCCGCGCCAAGGCCAGCGGCTCGCCCGTCGACCTGATCTTCCCGAAGGATGGCGTCTCCTTCATCACCGAGCCGGTCGCGATCATGTCCACCGCCAAGGAACCGGAAGCCGCCAAGCGTTTCGTCGATTTCCTTCTCTCCAGGGAGGGACAGGAGCTCGTCGCCAGGCAGGGTAACCTGCCGATCGATTCGTCGGTAACGCCGCCTGCCGGTTTCCCGCAGCTTTCCGAGATCAAGCTGCTGCCGATGGATGCCGACAAGGCTGTCACGAACGACCAGGACGTGCGCGAGCAGTTCACGGCCGTCTTCGGCGGCTGATCCATGGCAGACATCGCGGCAATCATGCCAGGGGAGCGCCGGCCTGTGCCGGCGTTCCGCCTTGGCCCCGAAACCCTCGTGCTCGGCATTCTCGCCATCTTCGTGGCGATGATCTCGCTTGCCCCGCTCGGTCGTCTGGCGCTCACCGCCATTGCACCGGAAGGCTCGCTCGATCTCGCCAGTGCATGGCGCGTCCTTACCAGGCCGCGCGTCTTCACGGCGGCGGTAAATTCGCTTTACGTGGCTTTGGCTTCGACGCTGCTTGCCGTCATGCTCGGCGGTATCGCCGCCCTTCTGACGGTGCATAGCAATATGCGCTTCAAGGCCGCATGGGTTTTCGGTTTTGTACTGCCGCTGATGATCCCGCCACAGGTGACGGCGCTGGCATGGGTGCAGGCCTTTTCGCCGACCAGCCCGGTTCTCAGCCTTTTCGGCCTGGCCCTGACGCCCGGCGCACGGCATCCGCTGTTTTCGGCCGGGGGCATCATTTTCCTGCTCGGCATCTACAATGCGCCGCTGGTGTTTCTCACGGTACGCGCTGCGCTTCGCCGCCTGCCGGCGAACCTTTCCGAAGCCGCCCGTGCATCGGGCGCCGGAAACGTCCAGCTCATCTTCACCGTTCTGCTGCCGCTTGCCCGATCCGGCATTTTCGCCGGCGCGGCGATCGCCTTCGTCTCAGCGATCGGCAATTTCGGCATTCAGGCAATGCTTGGCATTCCTGCCCGCTTTCCCACCCTCATCACCCTGATCTACCAACAGCTGAACAGCTACGGCCCGTCGGGCCTGTCCGACATGGCATCGCTGTCGCTGCTCCTGTCGCTGATCACCGTGCTTGCGCTCGGCCTCAGCAGCTGGCTTGGCGGACGCAGCGACGTGCGCGTCGAGGAGGGTGGCAGACCGGCCCGAATGAGCCTCGGGCGCTGGAAGACCCCGGTCGAGGCCATCGCCTGGCTCTATCTCGCGGCGACCCTGCTTCTGCCGCTATCCGCGCTTGTCGCAACCTCGCTGGTGAAGGGTTTCGGGCAGAAACTCGGCTGGGACACGCTGACGCTCGCCAACTACGCCAATGCACTGTTCCATCACGCCTCGATCCGGAACGCCTTCGCGACGAGCTTCCTTCTGACAGTCCTCGCCGTCGTGCTGCTCAGCGTCATTTCGCTGGTGCTGGCCTATTTCATCAGCTGGAAGAAAAGCCCGGTCGTGCGGCTGATCCAGATGGCGGCCGAGCTTTCCTATGTCCTGCCCGGCATTATTCTCGGCGTCGCCATGATCCTGTTCTTCCTGCGGCCGCTGCCGCTTCTGGGGTTCAGCATCTACGGTACGGTCTGGATCATTCTGGCCGCCTATCTCTCCAACTTCCTCGCACTGGCCCTGCGCCCGATGCTGGGCGGCTTCGCCCAGATCGACCGGTCGCTCGAGGATGCGGCGCGCGTGGCCGGTGCCGGCTTCTTCCAGCGAATGCGCGACATCATCCTGCCGATGCTGGCGCCTGCCGTGATCGCCGGGGGCATCATCGTCTTCATGTCGGCGCTCAACGAAATCCAGGTGTCGATCCTGCTGGTTTCCTCCAGCGCGCGTACCATCGGACCGATGATCGTCTTCCTTGAAGAAGGCGGTTCCTCGACGCTCGCCGCCGCCGTTGGCTGCCTGATGATCCTGATCGTACTGGCGCTGATGGGCATCGCATCGCTCTTCGCCACCCGCTTGCCGAAAGGAGCCCTGCCATGGCGCGACTGACGGCGATCAGCGGGCTGGGCGGCAAGCTTCCCGCCGCCTTCCTGCTGGAAGTGGGTGGCAAGCGCCTGCTGCTCGACCTCGGCGAAGGTCCGGAACCGGGCATCTTCCCCGATGTGAGCGACCTCGGCACGATCGATGCGATCTGCCTCTCGCATGCCCATATCGACCACGCGGGCGCGCTGCATCTGGCCGCGAAGATCGGCAATCCGCCGCTTTACGCGACAAGGACCACCTTCCTGCAGATCGGCATCGACCCCTATGCCGATCCGCGTTGCCGCCTCCTGCCGGAGCAGGGCAAGGCGAGCATCGAGACGGTGCCCGTGACCGTCGGTCGCTGCGGCCATTCCCCGGGCGGCATCTGGTTTCATTTTGCGGCCGATGGCGGTGTTCTCTATACTGGCGACTGGAGCCTTGAGTCGCTCCTCCTGCCGTTCGACATGCCTCCCCGGGCGGAACTCATCGTGACCGATGCTTCCTATGGCGACCGCCAGACAAGCCTTCACGACCAGATCGATTCCATCGCCGAACTGGCGCGAAACGGGGCGGTCCTGCCGGTTCCCTCCTGCGGGCGGGGCCCCGAAATGGCGCTTGCCCTTGCCGGGCGGGGCCTGTCCTTGAAGGTCAGCTCACAGATCCGCGATGAAATCACCAGCCTTGCGGAAAATGGCGAAGGGATCGGAACGCAAATGCAGGACAAGCTGAGGATCCTGCTTGCGGACCTGCCGGAAACGGACGAAACGGACTGGCGGCCGTCGGACATTCTGATCGTCACCGAGGCCAATGGAGAGGCGGGCAGTTCCGCGGCGCTCGTGGCAAGGATCGATGAAGGGTTCCGTTTCATCTTTTCAAGCCATGTCCCCCATGGCACACCAGCCGAGCAATTGATCACCGGCAAACGGGCAACCTGGCTCGGCTGGAATGTGCATCCGCGTCTTGAAGACGTACTTCATCTGGCGGACATGACCGGCGCACGCCGTGTCATGCCGGTTTTCGTCAAGCCGGAAGCCATGCCGCTGCTCGCCGAGAAGCTCGCAAACCGCCTTGTGCTCGACCCATCCGTCGAGACATACGCTCACCAGCCCCTCACCCATGGAAATGCCGCATGAACATCCAGCCGTCCACCGCGCACCTCACTGAAGCCCAGGAAGACGAGCTTGCCGTCCTCTTTCCCGTTCTGGAAGAGACCGGCTCGCACGGGCTGAAGCTGTTCATCGGCAACAAGGTCGCGGCGCAAAGCCCCGTCCTGCTTCAGGAAAACAATATCACCTCGACGATGAACCTTGCGGTCAATATCGAGATCGCGCCATTGTCGCTGCCGGACGGCACCCATGTTCGCCGCACGCATATCGGACTGATCGACGGTCCCGGCAACACGCCCGAGCATCTGCTGGCGGCGGTCTTTGCGATCTGCGGCATCGTCGAGCAGGAAAGCCCCGGAAAGCCGCACTATCCGGCGCATCGGCGCGGCAATCTGCTGGTTCATTGCCGGGGAGGACGCAGCCGCTCGGCAACCGCCATCGCGCTCTACATGCACCTGCGCCATCCCGATCGCTTCCAAACCATCGAGGCCGCCGTCGATCATGTCAGGCAGGTGCGCGGGCTAGACCTGACCCAGCCGCAACCAGCAATGCTCGACATGGCGCAGGCTGCAATCAAGATGGTGCGCGCATAGCGCTCTCCATGGACTTGCGGTTACGGAACCGCGCCGAAAAAAGCGTGGCGGGTGAAGATCGTATAATTCGATTCCGAAACCATCAGCACGACGAAAACCAGAACGAGCAGTGGTGGCAGCAGGATGGCATAGACGAGTGCCAGCCGTTCCCATGCCATATGCATGAAGACGGCAACAATCAGCCCGGCCTTCAACATCATGAACAGAAGGATCAGCGACCATCGTGGATAGCCCTGTATCTGAAAATAGTCGACCAGGTAGGAAAAGGCGCTGAGGACGAAGAGCAGGCCCCAGACGATGAGATAGAGCCGGACCGGGTGATGCTGTCCGCTCTGTGCTTGTACATGCGTCCTTGTCTCGCTCATGGCGCTACTCCTCACCACAGATAGAAGAATGCAAAGATGAAGACCCAGACCAGATCGACGAAGTGCCAGTAGAGCCCCATGATCTCCACTGCCTCGTAGCGTCCCCTTCTGCTGGTGAAAAAGCCGCGCCGTTCCTCATCGAAATCGCCCCGCCATACCTTGCGTGCGACAATGAGGAGGAAAATGACGCCGATCGTGACATGGGTGCCATGAAAGCCGGTGATCATGAAGAATGAGGAGCCGAACTGCGTGGCACCCCACGGGTTTCCCCAGGGGCGCACGCCCTCCGATATCAGCTTCGTCCATTCGAAGGCCTGCATGCCGACAAAGGCCGCGCCGAGAAGAGCGGTTGCGAGCATCAGGGCCGCCGTCTTGCCGCGTTCCCGGCGATAGCCGAAATTGACCGCCATCGCCATGGTGCCGCTGCTGGAGATCAGCACGAAGGTCATGATCGCGATGAGGATCAGCGGGACATGTTGCCCGCCGATCTCGAGCGCGAAAACCTCGCTCGGGTTCGGCCAGGCAACGGGTGTCGACATGCGGGCGGTCATGTAGGCAATGAGGAAACAGCCGAAGACGAAGGTGTCGCTGAGGAGAAATATCCACATCATCGCCTTGCCCCAGGAGGCAGTTTTAAAGGAGCGTTGATCGGAGCTGAAATCCGCTGCCACGCCTTGCAGCCCCGGGAGGCGGGAAGAGGCGTCACTGTCGGTCTGGATAGACTGTGCCATCTGGAGGCCTCCTAGCTGAGCAATTGAAGGCAGAGATCAGCGAACCTGTTCGCCCACCCGGCAAAGACCGCAAGGAGTATGAGCCATACGGCCAGCATGAAGTGGGAATAGACGGTGCAGAGACGGACGCTGGAACGCAGCCGCTCCGGCGAAACGTTCTTCGCAAGGGCCCGGGCGGTTGTGCGGCCAAGCACGACGAGCCCGCCCAGAATGTGCAGGCCGTGCAGGCCGGTCAGTATATAAAAGAAACTATTGGCAGGGTTATCGGCAAGCACGTAGCCGGCCGCGTTCAGGTCCCGCCAGGCCTGGATTTGTCCAGCAAGAAAGAGGGCAGCGAGAAGGAAGCCGGCGGCAAGTGCCGGCCGCAGGTTTTCCATCCGGCCATCCCGCGCTTCCTTCGTTGCCAATTGCAGCGCAACGCTGCTGGTTGCGAGCACTGCGGTGTTCCACCAGAGCAGGCGAGGAACCGGTATCCCCCACCAGTCCGAGGATGCCATCCGCATGAAATAGGCGCTGATGAAAAGGCTGAAGAGGGCGGCGACGACGCCGAGGAAAACATAAAGACCAAGGTTTATCGCGGGTTCAGGTGGACGGTCCCGGCCGGTTGCCGTTTGCGCCGGGCTTGCTTCAAGCCAGGGTTTCGAGGCCAGGCGCTGTCCCGCCATCCACCAGGTGACGATGGCAAGGATGGCCGCAAGGAAGACGAGCGTGACCGTCATGTCATGACCTCCCGGGTTACGCCGCCGATTGCCGGTTGCGTCTGCGGAATGAAATCCTCCGCCGCTCCCGGCACGCTGTAGTCGTAGGCCCAGCGGTAGACGACCGGCAGATCCTTGCCCCAATTGCCGTGGGCCGGCGGTGTCTCCGGCGTTTGCCACTCAAGGGTCGTCGCCCGCCACGGATTGCCACCCGCCGGTTTTCCTCTGAAGAGGCTCCAAACCAGATTGAACAGAAAAACAACCTGCGCGGCGCCGACGATGAGCGCCATCACGGTGATGAAGATGTTCAGCGTGTGGGCCGACGGAGGAACGAAGCTTGTCTCGCCGATCTCGTAGTAGCGGCGCGGCACCCCGAGCAGGCCGAGGTAGTGCATCGGGAAGAAGATCGCATAGGCGCCGAGGAAAGTGATCCAGAAGTGGATATGGCCCAGCATGGTGTTCAGCATGCGTCCGGTCACTTTCGGATACCAGTGATAGATCGCCCCGAAGACGACGAGGATCGGCGCCACACCCATGACCATGTGAAAATGGGCGACGACAAACATGGTGTCCGACAAGGGAACGTCGACGACGACATTGCCGAGAAACAGGCCGGTCAGGCCGCCATTGACGAAGGTGACGATGAAGGCCAGCGCAAAGAGCATGGGCAGCGTCAGGTGGATGTCTCCCCGCCACAACGTCAGCACCCAGTTGTAGACCTTGATCGCGGTTGGAACGGCGATGATCAGCGTCGTCGTTGCGAAGAAGAATCCGAAGGCGGGGTTCATGCCGCTGACATACATGTGGTGCGCCCAGACGACGAAACTCAAGGCAGCGATGATGAGGATCGCCCAGACCATCATCCGGTAGCCGAATATATTCTTGCGCGCATGCGTGCTGATGAGGTCCGACACGATGCCGAAGGCAGGCAGCGCGACGATATAGACCTCCGGGTGCCCGAAGAACCAGAACAGGTGCTGGAACAGGATCGGGCTGCCGCCGCCGTGCTGCAACTGCGTGCCCATCTCGATAATCGCTGGCATGAAGAAGCTCGTGCCGAGAAGGCGATCGAAGAGCATCATGACGGACGCGACAAAGAGGGCGGGAAAGGCAAGCAGCGCCATCACCGTCGCGGTAAATATACCCCACACGGTCAAGGGCATGCGCATCAGCGTCATGCCGCGAGCACGGCCCTGCAGTACCGTCACCACATAGTTCAGTCCGCCCATGGTGAAGCCGATGATGAAGACGATCAGCGATGAGAGCATGAGGATGATGCCCCAGTCCTGACCACCCGGCGTACCGGACAGAACAGCCTGCGGCGGGTAGAGCGTCCAGCCGGCGCCGGTCGGGCCGCCGGGGGCAAAAAAGCCGGCGACCAGGATCAGTACCGCGAGCAGATAGATCCAGTAGCTCAGCATGTTCGCATAAGGGAATACCATATCGCGGGCACCGACCATCAGGGGGATGAGGTAGTTACCAAAGCCGCCGAGAAACAAGGCCGTCAGCAGGTAGACCACCATGATCATGCCGTGCATGGTGATGAACTGATAATAGTGTTCCGCGTCGATGAAGGCGAAATAACCGGGAAATGCGAGCTGCAGGCGCATCAGCCAGGAGAGGACGAGCGCTACAAGACCGATCGATATCGCCGTGACGGAATACTGCACGGCAATAATCTTGGCGTCCTGGCTGAAGACATATTTGGTCCACCAGCTTTTCGGATGGTAGAGTTCCATGTCCTCGACTTCGGCGGGTGGGACGGTGTCTGCACTGCCGGCCGGGCTGTCCACCATGACATTTCCTCCCTTTCGCTCCAAAACCTTCCCGTGAGGCTCAGTTCGCCGGTTGCGGCTCTCCAGCTGCCAGCAGCTGGGTGAAGGTCTGCTGCTGTTCCAGCCATGCCTGGTAATCCGCCGCCTCCTCGACGATGACGGTCCCCCGCATCTGCGAATGGCCGACGCCACAGAGCTCGGCGCAGAGAATGTCGAACGTGCCCGTCCGCGTCGGCGTGAACCAGAAAAAGGTGACCATGCCGGGGATCATGTCCATTTTGGACCGGAACTCGGGGACGTAAAAATCATGGAGAACATCGACGGAACGCAAAAGCATATGTACCGGCCTGCCGACCGGCAGATGCAACTCGCCGCCCTCGATGATGACATCGTCGAGCCCAGCTGCATCGTTCCTGCTCACGCCAAGCGGATTTTCCGGGGTGATGTCGCTAGTCTCCGCGCGGCCAAGTTTTCCGTCTGCTCCCGGCAGGCGAAAGCTCCATAGCCACTGCTGGCTGACAACCTCGACGGGTGTCGCCTCGTCAGGCACGGTGATGAACTGGTTCCAAACGAAAAGCCCGGGCGTGAGCATGGCTGCAACACCGATGGCGGTGCCGGATGCCAGCAACCATTCCAGCTTCCGGTTTTCCGGTTCGTAGGCCGCCTGGTTTCCCGGCCTGTGCCGGAAGCGCCAGACGCAATAGGCCATGAAGCAAACGACGGCGACGAAAACGACACCGGTGATCCAGAAGGTAATGACGAGCGTGCTATCGATATAGGTCCAGTTGGACGCGATCGGCGTCCACCACCACGGGCTTAGCGCGTGAAACAACACGGAGGCTACGACAAGCAAGACGAGGATCAACGCGACAGCCATCCGCCCCTCCTTGGGCCGACCCGACCGTAGACATGAAACCGCATCTACAAAATAACGTCATGAATATCTCATAAATCGAAAATACAAGCAATTCTAACAGTTTGCGGCTGCACCATCGGGCTGGCGCTCAGCCTGTCATTTCGAGTATTGCTTCAGATAGGCAATGAGATCGGTTATTTCCTGATCGTCTTTCAGGCCGGGAAAGGCCATTTTTGTACCTTTCACTTTCGTTCTGGGATTGTGCAGATAGTCACGCAGCGTGGTTTCGTCCCAGATGAGCCCGCCATCGCCGGCGGCCTTCATCGCAGGTGAATAGGCGAAATCCGGATGCGTTCCGGCTTTTCTTCCGAACAGCCCGTTTAGCGACGGACCAGCCTTGTTTTTATCTGAATCGACGATGTGGCAGATTGCACATTTCTTGAATGTGGCGGCGCCGGCCGTCGCATCGCCATCCTCTGCCCGCACGACAAGCGGGAAGAAAGCAACAATGCACGCAGAGACTAGCGGAATGATACGGTAGTCCATGGCAAACCTCAACCTTTCCAAGGTTGCCCAGCACTGGTCATCCGGCTCCGCATTTGAGCGGACAGTAATATTAAAAGCTTAATCGCTCACGGTGGCAAGAGTTTCGCCTATATTTGATTTGCCCCGATGATGATTTCGCCAGGTCCTGGCCGCGCAGGACAATGGATGCAAGCCGTCGAGAAGGCTACGGAGCGGGGCTGGACAACATCGCGGGCGCGGCGTTTTCAGGCGACCCTCGAACAGTCGGGATTGGCATGGCCCCGGCCTATCGCGCCCTTGCCGTCAGATGCTCGAACAGGCTTCGCGCGGGCGATGTCAGGGCTGCCTCGTCGCGAACACAGACTGAAAGCCGGCGCGTGGCCCATTTATCCTGGAGGCGAACGACGGCAATATGCGCGGATCGTTTCAAACGGCGCGCCGCCGATTCCGGGACGATACCGATGCCGGCACCTTCACCCGCCATGCGACAGATGCCGGCGAAACTGCGCAGGGCCACCCGGACCTTGAGCTTCGCGCCGAGCCTTGCCGCCTGAACATCGAGGTGATCCTGCAAGGCGCCGCCTGCGAGTCCGATAAAATGCTGGTCGAGAAGGTCAGCGAAACGAACTTCGGCCACCGCCGCCAGCGGGTGTTCACGCGACGTCACCACAACGAGCCGATCGATGGCGAAGGGCCTCAGTATCAAGCCATCGGTCTCAACGGCGCTGGAAAGTATGCCGATCTCGGCAAAGCCAGCCGCGATACTTCTGGAGATTTCGATACTCTGCCTTTCCTTCAGTTCCACATCGGCCTGCGGATGCGCCGCCATCCATGGCGCAAGCCGCGCGGGCAAAAGCTCGGTGATCGCCGCGGTATTGGCAAAGACGCGGATACTTGCGCGCAGCCCGCTTGCGTAGTGGCCCAATTCATCGCGCATTCTAGCCATTTGATGCAGGATCGCGCGCGCATGGTGCGCGAGCGTCGCACCGGCTTCGGTGGGTGTCACGCCGCGCCGACCGCGCTGGAGCAGCAGGACTTCTCCAACGGCCTCCATGTCACGCAATCGCTCGCTCGCCGATGGCAGGGACAGCCCTGCCTCCGCGGCTCCACGGGTGATGCTGCCCGCGTCGATGACGGCAAGGAATAAACGGAGATCTGTCAGGTCAAAGCGCATGGCGCAATTGTACCCGGTAACCAGCCTTCGGGCCAGCCGAAGCCAAACATCGGAACATCCGCATTGCCGGCGCATCACGCTGGGATATGCCTGAAGCATGTTTGACGTTTCAATTCCTTCGCTTGCGGCTGTCACCGCAACCTTTTTCGCCGCGGGCCTCGTCAAGGGCGTCACCGGAATGGGGCTGCCCACCGTGGCGATGGGCGTGCTCGGCGCGCTCATGTCACCACTGGCCGCTGCCGGTCTGCTTGTCGTTCCGTCCTTCGTCACCAATGTCTGGCAGCTTTTGGCCGGGCCGAATATCGGATCGCTTCTGCGAAGGCTCTGGCCAATGATGCTGGCGATCGTGGCGGGAACGGTGCTCGGATCGGCATGGATTGCCAGCGGCGACACGGGTTTGACGACAACAATGCTCGGCATCGCACTCGTCATCTATTCCGGTTACACGCTTTTCGCCCGTCAGTTCAGCATAACGCAGCATGTCGAATCGTGGCTGTCGCCCGTCATCGGGGCGATCACTGGGGTCGTGACGGGCGGAACCGGCGTCTTCGTCGTTCCGGCCGTGCCCTATCTTCAGGCGCTTGGGCTCTCAAGGGACGACCTGGTTCAGGCGCTTGGCTTGTCGTTTACGGTGTCGACTATCGCGCTGGCTGTCGGGCTAGGACTGCACGGCTCCTTCCAGTCCGAACGTCTGGTTCTCTCCGCCCTGGCCGTCGTGCCGGCGCTCGGCGGCATGTGGGCGGGTCAACTCGTTCGCAACCGGATCAGCCCGTCAGCCTTCCGCCGGGGATTTCTGATCGGTCTTCTGCTGCTTGGATGCGAGATGGCGATCCGGCCTATCCTGTGATCGCTTCCATCCTTTCGAGGTGAGCAACGTTCACGCATGACCATGCGGCAGCCCGACCGACCGGCTTCAACGCGAAAGCGCCGCCACGCGATCGAGAGCCGTGCCCCAGCCCTGCAACGAAATCGAGAAAACTGCGGCAGCCCCGCCATCGGCGACTGCCGCCACCTTCAGTGCCGTTCCGGCACGCAGGGCAGCGATGGTCGCCGCGTCGAATGCAACCGAGACGAGGCAACCTGCCGGAATGCAGGTGCGAAAACGCATCGATTGTATCGTGGGGTTCTCGTCGATCTGGAAAGTCACGCCGGAATCAAGCGCAAGCCCGAAAGGCAGGACCAGCGTGCCGGAGACTGCATCGCGGCTCGGCAACGTGAGTTCGATCGCCAGAATGCGCTGGCCGTCCTGCTGTGCCTGCGCATGCGTCAGAGCGCAGCGCTTGGCATTGTCGACGACCCGGCAGGCGACCCGCCAATCCGTATAGGTTTCGTCCAGCGATGATGCGCCACCGGGAAGCAGGGTTGCCGTGCCGTCCTTCTTCTTGCCGGCCTGCCCCTGCGCGATCTCGAAGTGCTGCGGCGCAGGATCATTGTTGCCTTCGGCGATCGAGCCTGCCTGCCTCGGCGTGGAGATGGCGACGCCCGGCGCCATATACACTGCCCCGCCAACGACGACCGCTGCGGCGGCAACCGCCGAGACACCGAAAATTCGTACCTGCCTGCGCGTCATGCCAGTGCCTTTCGTTCGTCAGCGCGTTGCGCATTGAGTTCGAGCAGCCCCTGGAAGCTCTGCAGGGATGCCAGATGCAGGGCAACGAGGCTGAGCCAGCCTTTCATGTGCCAGTCGGCAACGGTGTTCGCCGGCATCGTGCGGAACGCCTTCTCGTCCACGGCGTAAAAGCCGTTCACCTGATGTTGCGAGCCGTCAGGAAACCGGAAGTCCACATGATATGGCGTCAGCACTTTCGCGGCGATGAGCGCCTGGCCGAAGGCGGCAGTCTTCTCATAAAGCGCATGATAGGCATGACAGAAGGTCATGGCCGCCTGGGCGGCCCGGGTCGGCTTGCCGCTGTCCTCGAACAGCCGCTCGGCATCGGCGCGCCCTTCGATCGCCCCGACAAACCTGTCCGATCCGCGATCGATGGCGAGCATCTTCTGCGCGCCGTCGGCCGTTTGCGTCACGATGAACGGATAGCGCCGTACATAGGCGGGCACATAGGACCCCGGCTTCCACGTGCCATCACGCTCGATGAGGAGATTGTGGCCGCGTTTGATCGCGACGATCCCGACCGGTGAAACATTATCGTCCATCGTGAATACGATGGGGTAGTGACGAGTGGCCACGGTGAACTCGCCGATGCAAAGCGGGATGGCGACCGCCTCTCGGGCAAAGCCAAAACTTGCGGCCGGGGAAAGGCCCGCATCGCGATGCTCCTCGAATCGGAGAAGCACCGGATCCTTGTAAAAGAGAGGAAGTGACGCCTCATCAGCCTTGGCGTGTTGGTTCTTGTGCATGATATCCTCTAAATTTCGGCTTTCGGCGCATCGCGCCGGAATGTTGAATTCGTCTCCGCACCGTCGCGGACGCAGTGCCCGCACGCTCTTGGATAGAGCCCGCTTTTCATCCGTTGACGGCGACACGATCGGGCTGGAGAACAAGCGCTTTCTGCCATGCACGCTCGACTTCGACTGTAAACCCGGCACCAAGGCAGCGCCTGAGCGTCCATATGAGCGTCAAGCCGACCGCCACATAATTGTCGTGCACGACTCGATAGACCTTGCGCTCTCGCAGCAGAACACTTGCGGCCGGCATGATCGCACCATGTAGCCGCAGCCGTTCGACAGCGATGACCAGCAACCCCACGAAACTCCGGTCACGCTCGTCGATATCCATCGCGAAGATCCGGTACAGTTCGGGATAGGTGTCGAGCAGACGGATGTTGAACATCGCATCCGCCTGCCCGGCGATCGGAATGAGCTGCGCCAGACTGTCGTGAATGAGGAAGATGGCGCGCTCGTCCATTCCCACCTCAGAACTTCACGTTGAGATTGGCGGTGAAGGATTGGTCGGCAAGGCCGGAGCCGAACTGGCCACTATAGGAGACACCGAGCGTCGCCGCCGGCGTAAGCGCGTAATCCAGACCGGCCTCGAAAAGCGCCGCATTCTTCGCCAGCGGCACGCCGGCGATCGAGAAGGCGTTGCCGCCCCCCGCGAACCGCATGATCGCATCCGGCGTCATGTCGCCAAAGGCATGACGCCAGCCGACCATCCCCCTGACCGTGAGGTTGGCGTCATTGAGACCGAGCGTGGTCGAAGCGCGCAGACCCAAGGTGATGAACGTGGCGTCGGTGTTGGCCGAAGCGCCTGTCAGTGCGGCAGCTGCGCCCTTCTCGGTGAAGCCGCCCGTGTGCAAGTTGACATAGGCCAGGTTGGCGAAGGGCTCGAACCGGGCAGCGCCCACCGAGAACCCGTAGGCCAGTTCAACGAATATCTGCGTGGTCGCAGCGTAGTAGTCTCCCTTCAGACTGTCATTGAAACCGGGGAACATGACGTCTCGCGAGATCGAGATGTCATGCCAGGCAAAGGCGGCGCCGGTTCGCAACGCGAGGTCACCCAACTGCGCCCCGCCATAGAGGCCGACGTGATAGTTGTCGCTCGACCCCGATGAACCACGGTCGTTCACATTGAAGCTGGTCTGGCTGTAGCCGGCGACCGCACCGAAGCGCCAGTTGTCGAACACCGGGACATCGGCACCGATGAAGAGGCCGCCCGTCGCGCGGCTGACCCGCGCGGCGTTGCCGTCGCTGTTCGTATGGCCCCAGGAGCCGAAGCCCTGGCTCCAGATCGCGAAGTGATCGGCATTGCCGACAGCTGGCTGCGGCACACCGTTTTCATCGTTGACGACATTACCGGAAGCACCGTCGCCATCGAAGGCGGCACGAAGACGATCGTTGACGGCGTTGCGCACGAAGCGACTGTCTTCGATCAGGACCGTGCGGGCCGTAGCATGTATTTCACCCGAAAGCTGATCGAAGGCATGCTGCGCCTGCGCCGCCGAAAGGTTCAGGACTGCATCATGGACCGTATTGCCGCCGGGCAGACTCTCGACGCCGCCACCTGTGGCGATCTGGTTGCGGGTGGCGCCGACATGATCGAACGTAACGCTGTTGCGGGTCATCGTCAGATAGACGTTGTTGGCATCGTAGCTGAGCGAGGGATCGAGGAAGGCGAGATCGGAGGTGACACCGATATAGGTGCCGGTGAGGCCGCCGTCCGCCGTCAGGATCGTATACTGGGTCGAGGCGGCGTAGTTGCCTGTTCCGGCCATCACGCGAACGGCACCACCATCGATGGTGGCAGTACCCGAAACGTCGATCAGGTCTGTCTGGCCACCCTCATCGACCTCGACTTCATAGGTCGCCCCCTCCCGGAAATGAATGTCGCCGGCGATAGTGAGCGTGCCGATCGAATTTCCCGGCGCAATCGTCGCACCAGAGTTGATGTTGACCAGGCCACTAATCGTCCCGATACCCGCAAGTATCGTTCCGTTGTACATATCCACTCCGCCGCCGAGCCTGCCGTCGACCATCAGGCCGCCGCTCGCAACGGCAGTCCCGCCATCGAATGCTGAACTGTCGCCGGTAAGGCGAAGCCAATTCCGCTCGCCGACAGCCACATGAAGGTTCCCCTGCCCTGAGATTTCACCCTGGTAGGTACCGCTGCCGGCCTGCTCGAACCGAAGAAAAGCGCCGTCATCGACACGCGCATCACCGCCAAACAGACCGGCTCTGACGGCCAGCGCGCCTTGCGTGATCTCCCAGTCGAGATCACTGCGTCCGGTAAGCGTCAGTGTACCTGCCTCGGACTTTTCCATGGTGCCGCGTCCATAGATACTGCCCTCGAAGACGCCGTCATCAGCCTGGTTGAACACGACATGGCCGTTGTTTCCGATATTGTTTCGAATGCTGTCCGTATCGCCCACAAGCGTCCCGGCCCGCACGATCGTATCGCCGCGATAGCTGTTGTTACCGGTCAGAACCAGGGTGCCCAGATCGTCCTTGATCAGGGCGCCGTTGCCGCGCAGGTCTGAGTCGATCGTGGCGACATAGTTGGCGCCGGCCTGCGAGCCGTCGCCGACACGGATGACAGTTTCCGCCTCCGCGAGCGTGATGGCATCGCCCTCGACACGGTAGCCGTCGACGGCGAACTGCATTCCAGCGACGGAAACCGCGCCGTCGTCGTCGTTGACGGTGATCGTTCCCGGAGCCCCCTGGAAGATCGCGAAGCGGCCGCCCCAGTCATGGTTGGCCTGGCCGTTCGTGGTCGTCCAGTTGGTGGATCCATTCCGCCAGACGCCGTTTCCTCCGGCAATCGAACCGTCCGCCGTGGTGTTGGTGCCGTCCCAGAACTGCATGTCGGGACGCGGATCGGGACCCGGGCCGGGATCGCCGCCGACGACGATATTCACCTGTTTGTCGATGGCGGTTTGAATCTCGATGTCGTCGATATCGTACCGGCTGTCATCCGGCACACCGACGACCTCCAGTCCATTGTCGGTCAACGTGCCACCGTAGTTGAACAGGCGATAGACGCCCTGGCCGAAACTTATGCCGGTGCCGTCGTCAATGGTCAGGCGACCGTCGAGCACGAGATCGCCCTCGACTTCGAAAAAGGCCGAACTGCCCGGCTCGTCGACCAGGATTTCGATGTCCGAATTACCGCTGAGCGTCAGGCTCGCCATGGTGAGCGTGCGGTCAAACTGACCATAGAGCCGACCGCCGTCGGCAATGACGACATCGCCGTCGATACGGCCCGAGCCTGTCACCGTACCGCCAAAGGCGGTTTCCACATTGCCGCTAAATCGGCCATCAAAGGAGAGCGCTCCTGCGCGTACGATCGCCCCGGGCGCATCAAGGCTCTCGCCGGTAAGGCTCACCGTTCCCTGGCCCAGCTTGTGAATGAGATGATTGTGACCGGAAATGACGCCGGACAGGGTGCTGAAATCATTGTTGTCGAGATTGATGCTGTCTTCGAGCAGCATGTTCTGGGCGATGCGGACAGCGTTCGACAGTTCGAGGGTGCTTCGGCCTTCCGATGCCCGCCTGAAGATCACTTGTCCACCCGTACCGAAGGCGTGGTTCCGACCGGCCAAAACCCGGCCGCCTTCGATCTGCGTGTCGCCAACATAAGAGTTGTTGGCGAGTAGTTCGAGCCTCCCACTGCCCTGCTTGCGCAGCCCTCCAGCGCCACTGATCACGCTCGCGACACTCGAATTGCCATTGAAAGCGCCGATGGAGAGGATCGTTCCCTCGCCGAGAACAACTGCGCCATCGGTGGCCTGTAGGCGGTCGATCGTCTCGCTCTGAGCTAGACGAAGCGTGCCATTGCGGCCGATCCGCACCAAATTTGTGTCGGCGATGGCATCTCCGCTATCAAGTACCAGCGTGCCGTACTGGATCTCGGTGTCACCCGTGAAGCTATTCCTCCCGGTCAGAGCAAGGGTGCCGTTCCCGTACTTTACGAACCGGCCAGAGCCGGCAATCGTACCTCCAAGCGCGACGGTGTATCCGGTGTTGACGGTAAGCATCGCACCCGCCGTGCCCGAGACAAGAATATCGTTGGCCAAGCTCAACCCGTCAGCCCCGAACCGTAGTTCGGAAGCTGCACTTCCGCTGGAGCTGAATTCGATTGAGCCGGACCCTATGCCTGTATCGGTATTGAGATAGACAGTGCCAAAAGCAATCTCCGTGCCGCCGGAATAGTCGCTAACCCCACCAAGGTTAAGCAATTCGTTTCCCGTCTTGCGAAGCCGCAACGCACCAGCTCCGTCGCGAAGCCCCCCGTGCACCGTGCCCGTTGCCAGGCTGAGGGTAGCTGTGGTGCCCGCCGTGTCGTTTTGAACCCCAGCGGCAACTCCTTGGACACTGATTTTGTTAAGGAGCAGATTCCTGCCCGCCAAGTCCAGAATACCCTGTCCGCTCACCCCGATTTGCGTCCCATGGCGCGTGAAATATTCACGAGCAGCCGAGTTTTCACCAATCTGCACCCTGCCGCTCCAAATATTCAGCGTCCCGCTATAGGATCCCGGGGAGGTCTGGATTCCCGTGATGCTTGCCGGTGAGAAAATGATCGTGCCATGGCTGGGCCCGCTTCGCCCCAGATCTAGTCTCGACGTGGCGGCAGCAAAATTCAGGTCGCCGGCATAGGTCGCGACAACTCCCGCCGCACTGGACATAAAAACTTGTGAATTGATCACAATGTCATCAGTATAGGTGCCGGTTTGTTCATAGCGATAGTTTGCCACCTGACCGTGGACGGCCACAATCGGCAACAGAACGCCGATCAGCGCGGTTGCACAGAGAAGGCGGCTTTTACGGGCGAAAGCGACGGAACGCGTCGCGGGTCGGCTGGAAACCATTGTGCTACTCTCAGGCTGCTTGAAGGCGATAGGCGAGGATCGAATGTCGTGCGCGTTGGCAAGCCGTGCGCGACGCCGCCTGTCCGAACTGAAGATCGAACGTGTCGACGGCCCTTCTGGCCGGCGGCCGTATTCTTGATTGCGCCCCTGTGATCGTCATCGCCTGCAAATCTCCGTTCAATTTTCGAACGGCGTAACAGGCACGGACTCCGGCCGCCCCCTATGCTCGGAGGGGGCCTGCTGAAATTCTTTTGCTCCGATCATCCGACCTGCAACAGAAAAGGGCGGAAGAAACATCTCCCGCCCCAGCTGCATTTCATTTTGTACTCGTAGCTTTGTTCCCACTTGCGTGGGGTCGCCATGGATTTTCGGAATGTTCCTGGATGCGATCTGCGTGCCGCATCAGTTTGAATTCCGGGTCCGCCAGGCCATGGTGCTTCCCTCGCAAATTGGCCGCGCCCGCCCGGTCAACGAAGGGCGATCTTCTTCAGGCGCGGTGCATAGGGGCTGACGACGTACTGGTATTCGGCTCCGCGCGCACGGATTGCTTCCAGCTGCCCCATCTCGGAACGCATCAGGCTCATCGCCTCTTCCTTCTGCTCCGGTGTCATCTTTGCCACCTCGCCGATCCTGTCCATGAATTCCTCCATCATCTGCTCCATCTCGGCCTGCGGGATGGAAGCGATGAAGCCGGTCATCGTCTGGTCGAACGCGGCTTTCCAGGTTTTACGCGTAAAGCCCGCAGCGGGGATCAAACCCGACGTTTCGTCATCGATCTGGAACCATTCCTCTGCAGCAGCCTCGTCGTAGAACACATTGTCGCCGGTCTCCGTGACAAGCTTTTCCAATATGGTCACGACCCGGCCCGCCACCTCGCTATCGAGCGCAGCGGCAGGCGCGGCCTGCAGAGCCACGCCCGCCATCAAAAGCAGCGCCACCCCGGTTGCGAAGCGACGCACGCCCGAGCCGGAGGCTGCCAAGTGCCCTGTCTTGAGCCTTAGTAGCATTCTTGCATGCCCCCCGAATGCGCCTTGGCAGACTGGCTGTTTGCAACCATGTTGCCAGCCGTCGACGCCACCTGACTGGCGACCATGCCGCCACGTCCGCCGAAGCCGCCGAAGCTGCCGACCATGCCGAGCGCACCGCCCAGCATCGCCGCATTCGATTGGGCCCGTATGGCCTCCTCGCAGCCGCCTCTCTTCGTCACAGGTTTCTGCTTCTGGGTTCCGGCCGAAGCCGTCGCGGATTTCCCACGCACCGAAGCTGTGGTTGCCGGTCCTGATGTGGATTGACTGCATCCCCCGATGACGAGGCAAAGCAGCCCGATAATTGCGAGCTTCATGATTTTCCCTGATGCTTTGTTGTTACTTGAACAGTTTCCCCAAGAGATTCACTTCTATCTGGGGGAGTGATTTTGATTTACCCTACTTGAAGTAGAGGCAAAAAATGGCGGGCGCCCCCTATGTTCAAAGGGGGCGAACAAAAAAATGGGCAGTCACTCTAACGGCGCGCAAATGCATAGAAATCTCAGGGATCCGCAAAATGCACCGCTCAGATGGCCATACATCCCGGTTAAAACCCTTCCTTTCGTTGATCATGGCGTTTGTTCTGTTCCTTTCGCAGCAGGCAACCGCGGAAGATCTGGCGCCTGCGAACGGGACCGTGCTGCTTACGGTGACGGGACTGATCAATAAGACGAACGACGACGGAGCCGCGCTGCTCGACGAGGAAATGCTTTCGACGCTTCCCGAGCACCGAATTGACACGCGCACGCCCTGGACCGTCGGCGTCATCCGTTTCGAGGGCGTTCTCCTGAAAGACGTGCTGGCGGCAACTGGTGCAAGCGGCGACACCCTCTTTGCCGAAGCCATCAACGGCTACAGGATCGAGTTTCCCCTTTCGGATGCCGAGGAATTCGGCGTCCTGCTCGCCATGCGGATGGACGGTGAGCCCCTTTCACGTCGCGACAAAGGACCGCTCTGGATCGTTTACCCGCGCGATACGATCCCTGCCGTGCGAGATGAACGATATGATTCCAGATGGGTATGGCAGCTCAGGAAAATAGAGGTTCGATGAGCATCCTCGTCAGAAAGCGCACGGTAGCGTTCCTTACCACGGCCGTCATCGCTGCCTGCGCCGTTCTGTTGAGCCTTGCCCTGCACCGGCTGATGGCGGCAGAAAAAGACCTCTCCAACTCCGTCGGCGAAAACATCCTGTGGCTAATTTCCCAGGTTCACTACGAGAACCATCGCCTCGCCCTCACCGCCGAGGTATGGAACCGCGGTGATCGGACAGACAGTGAGGTCGAACAGCTCAAGCTTCGTCTCGACGTGGCGTTCAGCCGCCTCGCCCTTCTTTCCGAGGGGGCTTTCGGAGAGGTAATCACCCGAAATATCGGAAGCAGACCGATCGAGACGGCAACAGCTCACCTGAAGGCTTTCGAGCAGGCCCTGGAGACCGCCGCCCTCGCGAAAACACCCATGCCGCAACAGGCTATCGACAACCTGGTGAGCGATGCCATCATGTTCAGCAACGCTGCCAATGACATCATGATCGCCGAGCGCAACAGCATCGCCGCGCAGCGCGACAAATACCGGGGCGTCCTGTTCGAGGCGTCTGTCGCCGTGCTTTTGATTTTCGGCTTCGGGCTCTTCATCGTCATGCGTCTGGTGACAAGCCTGCGCTCGGTGGCTCTTGCCGAAAATGCGCTCCGGCGCGACCGCGATTTCTCGCGCCTCCTGCTTGAATCAAGCGGCGACGGTGTCGCGGCTTTCGATCAGGACCTGCGCTGCACGCACTGGAACTCGGCCATGAGCGCGATGTTTCCCGTCCCTGACGGCAAGGCAACCGTCGGCGAGCTCATTCAGAACATCTACGCATTTCCCGACGATCACGCCATCATGAAGCTGATACGCCAGACCTTAGCGGGCATGAGCCTGCACGTACCGCCGCATGCCATTCCCGACAGCAATCGCTATATCGAGAAGTACACCTATCCGATCAAATCGGGGGATGCGGTCGTCGGTGGAATCCTCTTCTTCCGCGACGTTACGGACGCGCATGGCGCCAAGCTCGAGCTTGTCAAACATCGCGACCAGCTCGAATCCCTTGTTGCGGAACGCACGCGCGATCTTGAGGAATCCCTGGCGCGAGAGACCGGCCTGCGTGAACTCTACAAGGGCTTCGTATCGATGGTGTCGCATCAGTTCCGAACCCCTCTATCAATCATCGATGCCAGCGCCCAGCGCATAACCCGCCGGGGCAAGTAGATGACGGAAAAGGAAATCCACGAGCGTGCAGGCAAGATCCGCGGGGCAGTGCTGCGACTTACCCGTCTCGTATCGAGCACGCTAAATGCCGCCAAGGTGGATGCCGGGCAGATCGATTTCGATATTCGCCGTTGCGACCTGGGGCAACTCATCGCGGAGGCCTGCGAGCGTCAGAAGGACACGTCCCCGAACCGGATATTCCGCATCGACCTGGAACAACTGCCCGTATGGATACCGTGCGATCCGCTGTTGATCGACCAGGTGATCGCAAATCTGCTTTCCAACGCCGTCAAATATTCATCTCCGCCGCATCCGATCGATATCGCCGCGCAGGTAGACCAGCAGCGGGTTCAGATCCGGATCAGCGACCGCGGCGTCGGCATTCCCGACGAGGAGCGCGGCAGGCTTTTCGAGCGCTTCTTTCGCGCCAGAACCGCCGTCGGCATCGAAGGGACCGGCATCGGCTTGCATTTTGCGCGCACCATCGCCCGCATGCATGGGGGCGATGTAGACGCCCTGGCGCGCGAAGGTGGCGGCTCGACCTTCGTTCTGTCCATACCCAAAGAGGAAGTCTGGCAGCATGAACGTTGATCAACTCCCCATGCCGGATCTCGAATCCGGTCGCCGGAGAACCATCCTTTGCGTTGAAGACGAAGTCGAGCTTCGTTCCGATATCGTCGAGGAACTCGTGTCGGCGGGTTATCGCGTGATCGAAGCGGGCAATGGACGCGAGGCGCTCGCCGAACTCGAAGCGGTGCGCCCCGATCTGATCCTGTGCGATATCACCATGCCGGAGCTTGGCGGCTACGAACTGATGGCCAAGCTCAGGGCCGATCGCCCGGACCTTGCCGAGGTGCCTTTCGTCTTCCTGACGGCTTTGGCAGACCGGGTCGAGGTGCTGAACGGCAAGAATGCAGGCGCGGACGACTATCTGGTAAAGCCCGTCGATTTCGATGACCTTCTCGCGACGATCAAATCGCGGCTCCGCCTCGTGGACAGGGTCCGCCAGTCGCTTCTGGCAGATCTGCAACTCGAACAGCAACGGCTGATCGAGCAAGCCGTCCGGGACGGTGACATCACACTGGCGGCGCTGGCGGCCGCTCTCGATCGCCTTTCGATCGGCATCTTCCTCCTCGATGAATCCGGTGAAGTCCGCATGACCAATGAAGCGGGCCGCCATCTGATCGGAAAGAGCGACGGCCTGTCGCTGTCGGCCACCGGCCTGTTTGCCCGCGTCGCGAAATCCTCGCAGCCGATGAAATCGGCGCTTGCCGCCGTTCTGCGGGATGTCGGAAGCAGCTACACGATCGCCGTCGAGAGGGATGAAGGGCATTCTCTTGTCCTGCAGCTTTCCTCGCTCGGCCTGCCAGGCAGCAATTCGCGTCATGCGATTGCGCTTGTCGTGGATCCGGACAAGCAGGCCGATATTTCAGCGGAGGTACTGGCCTCGCTGTTCGGCTGCACTTCAGCGGAGGCAAGGCTCGCAGCGGCGCTGGTCGCGGGCAAGCGTCTCGAGGAGATCGGGGAGGAATTCGGCGTCAAGCAGACAACCATCACCTATCACTTGCAGAACCTGTTCCAGAAGACCCACACGCACCGTCAGGCCGACCTCGTCGCCCTGCTGATCCGGGCAACGCTTCCGCTCTCGCTGCACGGCTAGACAAACTGTCCACGGCCATCCGCGCATGGATCAGGTGGTCACCTTCGGCCCGCCACCATACATGCCTCAAGCGAGGCAGGGTTGCGATAGCGGCAACCCTGCGAATACGGCTCACATGAGGGCGGAGCGTGGGATATTTTCCGGAAAACCGAGCGTCAAGCCGTTTGCGTCGAACCGGTAGACCTGCGATTCGTCTGGACTTGCGAATATGGTTTGGCCGGATGCCACCGTATCTTCTATGCCGGTGCGCACCGTGATCTTGTGACCCTGATCAAGCGCGATATGAACGATGGTTTCCGCGCCCAGATGTTCCACCCGCTCCACATGACCACCCCACGTTCCTGCCTTATGGGAAAGGGAAATGGCTTCCGGCCGCAGGCCGATGGCGTGGGCACCGTATTGTGCAGCCTTTTCACCCTCGATGAAATTCATCTTCGGCGAACCTATGAAGCCAGCGACGAAACGGTTTGCGGGCCGGCGGTACAATTCCAGCGGGGTAGCGAATTGCTCGATACGCCCGGCATTCATCACGGCGATACGATCGGCCATTGTCATGGCCTCCACCTGGTCGTGCGTCACGTAGATCATTGTGCTGCCGAGCCTCTGGTGCAACTCCGATATCTCCAGCCGCATGCTGACACGTAGTGCCGCGTCAAGGTTGGAGAGAGGTTCATCAAAAAGAAATCCGGCGGGCTGGCGAATAATCGCCCGGCCGATTGCGACGCGCTGCCGCTGACCGCCCGAGAGATTGCGGGGACGACGCTCCAGATAGGGAAGGAGGTCGAGGCTCCGGGCAACCTCCTGCACGCGCGCGCGGATCGTCTCCGCCTTTTCTCCTGACATTTTCAGCGGGAACCCGATGTTCTGCGCCACCGTCATATGCGGATAGAGAGCGTAGGACTGGAACACCATCGAAAGCTTGCGCTTGCCGGGCGAAGCCTGCGTCACGTCCTTGCCATCGATATGAACCTCGCCGGAGGTCGGGTCTTCCAACCCGGCGATCAACCGCAGCAGAGTGGATTTGCCACAGCCGGAAGGTCCGACGAAGACGACGAATTCGCCATCGACAATCTCGAGATTGGCGTCGGGAATGACCACCTGGTCGCCAAACGCCTTGTGCATGTTCTTGAGGGTGATGGAACCCATTGGAAATTCTCCTACTTAACGGCGCCGAACGTCAGGCCGCGGACGAGCTGCTTCTGACTCATCCAGCCGAGGACGAGGATGGGAGCGATTGCCAGCGTCGATGCCGCCGACAGTTTGGCCCAGAACAGACCCTGCGGGCTGGAATAGGACGCGATGAATGCCGACAGGGGCGCTGCCTTGATGGCGGTGAGACTCAGCGTCCAGAACGCCTCGTTCCACGCCAGGATAATGTTGAGAAGCATGGTCGAGGCGACGCCTGGCAGGCTCATCGGAAGCAGAACGTAGAACAGTTCCTTCAGCGTGGTGGCCCCGTCCATGCGGGCCGCCTCAAGGATATCCGCAGGGATTTCCTTGAAGTAGGTGTAGAGCATCCACACCATGATCGGCAGGTTGGCGATGACGAGAATGAGCGTGACGCCGAAAAGCGTATCGAGAAGCCCGGCCGTCTTGAAGATCAGGAAGATCGGCACCAGCGCACCGACGGCCGGCATCATCTTGGTGGAGAGCATCCACATCAGGACGTGCCGGGTGGCGCGGTTGGGCTGGAACGCCATCGACCAGGCCGCCGGGATCGCCAGCAGCATGCCGAGAACCGTCGAGCCCACGGAAATAGCCACCGAGTTCAGGAAGTGGGTGAAATATTCCGACCGCTCCTGCACCTCGAAGTAGTTTTCCAGCGTCCACTGGGTCGGCAGGAAGCTTGGGGGAAATGCAATGGCATCGACTTCCGTCTTGAAGCTGGTAAGCACGGTCCAGAGGATCGGGAAGAACAGCAGCAGCGCCACTGTCCAGCCCAGCACGGTGATGCCGGTCTTCAGAAGGATGGTGTGAGGCTTTTTCATTTTCGTTTCCTCAGGCTGTCAGGTTCTTGCCGGCCAGTCGAATGGCGAAAATGGCGACGGCATTGGCAAGGACCACGGCGATGATCGCGCCGGCGGAGGCGGCCCCCACATCGAACTGGAGCAAGGCCTGCACATAAATCAGGAACGGCAGATTGGTGGACGCATGGCCAGGCCCGCCACTGGTGGTGACGAAGATTTCGGCAAAGATCGCCAGGATGAAGATCGTCTCCATCAGCAGGACGACTGTGACGGCCCGGCCAAGATGCGGCAGCACGATATGGATCAGCCGGTCGAACGGACCTGCACCGTCCATGCGCGCGGCCTCCTGCTGCTCCGTGTCGAGCGATTGAAGCGCGGTCAGGAAAATCAGGGTCGCGAAGGGCAGCCACTGCCACGCGACGATCATCACGATAGACAGGAGCGGATAGTTGCTGAGCCATTCCACGGGGGGCAGGCCCAGCTTGTGCGCGATCCAGGCGAATATGCCGTAGCCCGGATGCATGAGCATGTTCTTCCACACCAGCGCGGATACCGTGGGCATGACGAAAAATGGCGCGATGACGAGGAGCCGGACGACGCCACGGCCCCACATCGGCTGATCGAACAGCAAAGCCAGCAGGATACCGCCGATCACCGTGATCGCCAACACACCGCCGACGAGCAGCAAGGTATTGATGATCGCCTGCGAGAATGCTGGATCCGTCAGAAAATAGGTGTAGTTGCTGAACCCTGCAAAGCCCGCCTCTGCCGGATTCATCAGATTGTAGTACTGGAACGACAACCACAACGTCATCGCCAATGGAACAATCATGCCGATAAAAAGCAGCACCACGGAAGGTGCCAGCGCGAACCGCGCCGCTCGCTTCATCTGATAGCCAGACATATCTATCTCGTCCTGTTTCGAATTCGAGGTTCCGGCAGATCCGGGCGCCTGCCGTCACGTCCCGCCGATGACATTCAGGTCGGTCCCCTCAAAGGTGCGGACCAACGCAACGAGCGGCATGGACGACCGGCGCGCGGCATTAAGGATGCAGGCGCGCCGGTCCATATCAGCCGTTACTTCTTGTAGTAACCGGCGCGCTCCATCGTGCGCTCGACATAGGCCTGCGACTCCTCGAGAACCTGGTCAGCCGTCTTGCTGCCGCTGACAGCTGCGGCAATCGTCTGGCCGATGGTCGTGCCGAGGGCCTGGAATTCCGCGATGTCGATGAAGCCGGCGCCCGTATACGGGGTTTCCATGACGGAAGGCTTGGTCGGCTTCACGGCGGAGATGGCGGCAAGCACCTTGTCCGCGAAGGGCTTTGCGACATCCTGGTATTCAGGATAGGCGTAGGTCGACTTGCGGGTGCCGGACGGCGCAAGCAGCCAGCCTTCGCGCTCACCGACGAGACGCGCATATTCCTTCGACGTCGCCCATTCGATGAACTTCTTGGCGGCAGCGGCATTGTCCGTCACGCTGACCGGCACGGCCAGAGCCCATGCACCGCTCCAGCCTGCGGCTTCCGGATTCTTGTCGGTAACGGGGAACGGCGCAAAGCCGGTGGTTTCGGAAACCTGCGATTCCTTCGGGTCGAGCAGGTAGCCCGCCGTTACCGTGGCGTCGATCCACATGCCGCACTTGCCGCTGCTGAAGAGAACGCGGTTTTCGTTATAACCGTTCGTCGTCGCACCGGCCGGGCCGGCTGTCTTCATGACATCCAGGTACCAGTTGAGCGCCTGGTTCCAGGGTTCGCTCGTCAACAGCGGCTTCCACTCCATGTCGAACCATGCGCCGCCAAAGGCTGCGACGAAGGTCGAGATCAGCGGAGAATTCTCGCCCCAGCCCGGCTTGCCGCGCAGGCAGATACCGTTGATTCCGTTGTCCCGGTCCGTGAGCTTTTCCGCAAAGTTCGCGATATCATCGAAAGTGGGCTTTTCCGGCATCGTGAGGCCGGCCTTCTCGAAGAGGTCCTTGCGGTAGAAGGTGATGAGGCTTTCGCCATAGAAAGGCGCACCGTACATCGTGCCGTCAACACTGAGGCTTTCGCGCGTCGCGGTGATGAAGTCGTCATAGTCGTAGTCGGCGCTGAAATCGTCCAGCTTCGTCAGCCAGCCCATCTTGGCCCAGAGCTGCGTCTGGTAGGAATTGACCGAAATCACGTCGTACTGGCCCGCCTTGGTGGCAATGTCGGTCGCCAGACGCTCGCGCAGCGTGTTCTCTTCGAGCACCACCCAGCGCAGCTTGATGCCGGTCTTGTCTTCAAACTCCTTCGACAGCTTCTGCATGATGATCATGTCACCGTTGTTGACGGTGGCGATCACGATTTCTTCGGCCGAAGCGGACGCAACGGCGCCGCCAAGAGCAAGGGCAGCGCCCAGCGCGGTTATCAGTTTACGCATTTCCCATTCCCTCCAAATGCCGGTCACGGTGACCGGTCCTCTCTTCAAAAAATGCCGCCGACATCAGGTTCGGACGGCGTAACTACGGGCCACAAGCCCGTAACTGCGGCCGCGCCCTCAGTCGCTGCGCGGATGAGAACCGAAAGCCGGATCGATGGGCGTCAGCCCCGCGACCTTGGCCTCGATAACTTTTCCAGCTGCCAGAAGCTGCTCTTCCTCGAATTGCGACGCCATGAGCTGAACGCCCATCGGAACACCGTTCACCAGCCCGGTGGGGACAGCCATGGACGGCAGCCCCAGCAACGGCGGCACATGCAACGGGGACAGCTCCAGAACCATCTCTTCCGTCAGCGCGACGGGCTTTTCGTAGAAATCGGCCGGCTGCGGCTTGCGCCAAGCGGTCGGCGTCAAGACGAGAGGGTAGTCCCGCATGAACAGGAGCCACTCACGGATGATCGACGTCCGGCGGGCGAGACCCTCGCGAAACTCATCGAAATTCATGCGCGGCGTCGCATCGAGCAGGGCGTGCGCTTCGTTGATCTCTTCCGGCGGCGCGTGCGCCTCGATCATCTCGAGCATGCCCGCGCGAATTTCGTGGATCAGCAGCCTGTCCCGCAAGGCGGAGGCTTCCACATAGCGCGGCGGCATGACGTATTCGACCGTGTAGCCGGCCTCAGCGAGCCACTGCGCAGTTTGCCGAACGGCCTCGACGGTTTCCTCATCCCTTTCGACACCCGGAAGATCGGCAAGCACGGCCACCTTGCACGGACCAGATCCGCGTGGCCCCGGAACAGGCGCGTGAACCGACCAGGGGTCGAGAGGGTCATGGCCCGACATTGCCCACAGAGCAATGCGCAGATCATCGATGGAACGCGCGAACGGTCCGTTGACGACGGCGAGTTGGGACATGATCGGCAGATCGACAGCCGACGTGCCGCTATAGTGCGGCACGCGGCCGAAAGTGGGCCGCATTCCGAAAAGGCCGCAGCAATAAGCCGGATAGCGGATAGAACCGCCACTATCATTGCCGTGCGCAAGCGGCACCATGCCGGTCGCCACCGAAACCGCTGCGCCACCGCTCGATCCGCCCGGAGTAACCTCGGACGCCCAGGGATTCAGCGTGCGGCCATACAATCTGTTGTTGGTGAAAAGACCGAAGGACAAAGCCGGCGTATTCGTTCGTCCGAGAACGATGGCGCCGGCCTCCCGCCACTTGCGAACCAACGGGGAATCTTGCTCGGCAATGCGACCGGCGAAAGCTGGAACACCATTCGTCGTCGACCTGTTCGCGACATCGATATTGACCTTGATCGTAACGGGAACGCCATGCAGGGGACCGAGCGCCTCACCTCGCGCCACGGCAGCATCTGCTGCCCGTGCCGCAGCCCGCGCTTCCTCTTCCATCAGATCGACGATCGCATTCACGGACGGATTGACCGAAGCAATCCGCGCCAGACAGCTCTCGAGCACATCCACGCTGGACGTTCGCTTATCCCGGATCGCCTCGGCGATATCGGCGGCGCCCCACCGCCAAAATTCTTCACTCATAACACCCCCCAAATTGCGTTGATCGCCTCACGATCTAGTTTGACGCACTACCGATAGACCGCAGAGCACGCGACACGATCGCGTCCTCGGCTTCCCCGATCGAGAGGGCGACCCCGCCCTCCTCCGGCGCAAGCGCCTCAAGCGTAGCAAGCTGACTGGCGAGCAGCTCCGCAGGCATGAAATGTGCCTGCCGCGCCTGCAAGCGCGCGTGGATCAACTCCTGCGGCCCAGAAAGATGGACGATGGCGATCGATCCAAGCCGGGCGCGCAGGAAATCCCTGTAGCTTTTCTTGAGTGCCGAGCAGGCGATCACGACAGGCCCGCCACGCTTTTCCATCTCGCTCTTGGCGACGTCTGAAACCGCTTTCATCCATGGCCAACGATCATCGTCGCTGAGCGACTGCCCGGCAGCCATCTTCTCGATATTCCCGGCAGAGTGATAGTCATCAGCCTCAACAAAGCCTGCGCCAAGACTGTCGGCCAAGGCCCTGCCAATCGTTGATTTACCAGCACCGCTGACACCCATAACGAGGATAAACCCCGTCTTGTCTGCCTCGCGCCGCTCTATTGGAGCCGCCATTACCCACCCTAACCTTCAGAGCTATCGTCTTGCGCCATTGATGAATGTAAGCGCTTTCATTGTCAACCTGATCTTTCGCATTTATGATCCGTCTCCAATGGGGTGGAGAAGAGGGATTCGCATGAACGGCAAGCGCGCAAAGCTTTCCGATGTCGCCAGGGCTGCCGGCGTGAGCGCGGCCACCGTTTCAAGGGCGCTGCGAAAACCGGAGGTGGTTTCCTCGGCCGTTCGCGAACGGATTCAGCAGGTCATCGAAGAGTTCGGATATGTCGCCAATCCGGCAGCAAGGGCGCTTGCATCGGCGAGAACGGATGTCATCGGCATTCTCGTTCCATCCTTGACAAACAACGTCTTCGCCGACGTGCTCCGAGGCATCTACACCGTTGCCGAGACACGGCGCTACGAAGTCCAGCTCGCGAACACCCGCTACTCGACCCTGGAAGAGGAAAACCTGTTGCGCGTTTTCCTCAGCCAGAAACCGGCCGGACTGATCGTTACAGGTATCGATCAGTCCCCAGCCTCACGGGCGCTTTTAAAAAATGCGGACTGTCCGATTGTTCAGATCATGGAAACGGGTGACGAACCGATCGAGATGATCGTTGGCTTCTCCCATCGGCAGGGAGCCTATCAGGCGACGCAACACCTGATCTGCCAGGGATATAGCCGCGTCGCCTTTCTGGGCGCCCGAATGGACCAGCGCACGCAGCGACGTCTGGACGGATATAGCGATGCCCTGCGAACAGCAGGCCTTTTCGATGAGCGCCTGATCGTAACGACGCCGCGCGCCTCAACCGTGACACTCGGCTGCGAACTCCTGGCAAAGCTTCTGGACAAGGATCTCGGCGCCGACGCCGTCTTCTGCAACAACGACGACCTCGCCTTGGGTGTGCTCTTCGAATGCCAGAGACGCCGGATAGATGTGCCGCATGAATTCGGCATTTGCGGCTTCAACGACCTTGAGATGATGGCAGTCGCCAATCCTCCCATAACCAGCATCAGAACCTACAGACAGGAGATGGGTGAACGCGCCGTCCGGATGCTGATCGACCGGATTGAAGGAAATCCGGTAGTGCAAGCGCAGGTGGACCTGGGGTTCGAACTCATCGCCCGTGAATCCACGCGGAAGCGATCGCAAGCGTCCTGACGGTTGCGATCGCTGAGCGTGCGCGCGGCGCCAGGCCGAAGGACACGCCGCCTTTCGCTCGCTGGATCGCGTCAGTAGGCGGCCTCGTAGGCTGCGCAGATCTCGGCTGGCGTCTTGCCGGCAAGGAGGGCGATCTCGCCTTCCTTGTGTTTGACGTAGACGTCGGCGAAGCCTTCCGGAAACCAGCCGCAGACCGTCGCATTGCCCTTGAAGCGCTGGAGTGCCGCTTCAAGCGTCTGCGGCAGGCGGACATAGCCGCGCGCGGCGAGCGCTTCCACGTTGAGGAGCGATAGGTCCTCCTGGGTTGCTTCCGGCACCGCCAGCCCCTCCTCGATGCCCTGCACGCCTGCATGAACGATGGCGGCGAGAGCAAGGTGCGGATTGGCGGCACCATCGGCGGCGCGGAATTCGAAGTTGAACTGGGCGGCGCGTGCAATGTCGCTGATGTCAGAGACCGGGCAGATGCGCACGGAAGCCTCACGGTCGCGGAAGCCGAGATTGTTGAAGGCAGCGCTCCAGCGATGCGGGGTCAGCCGCAGGTAGGAGACGACGCTTGGCGCGGTAATCGCGATGATCGAGTCGAGATATTTCAGGATGCCCGCTACGAATTTTCCGGCGACGTCGGAAAGCTCATGCTTGCCGTCCGGATCGTAGGTGACCGGATTGCCGGCCGCATCCAGCATGCTGATATGCACATGCACGCCGTTGCCGACCCCGGCCGGATCGCGGATAGGCGTGAAGGTCGGATCATAGCCAAGCTCGCGCGCGACGAGGCCGACAAGCTCACGGGTGATCAGCGAATGGTCGGCAACGGTGACGCCCTTCTGCGGCCCCATCGTGACCTCGAACTGGCCGGCACCGAACTCCTTGAGAATGGTATCCGGCGTCACGCCCGCTGCCCGCATGGCGGCGATGATCGCCTCGCAGAAGTGCCGCTCCTCCTGGAAGCCGCCGAGCGTGAACGCCTTTCCGACATCGGAGACGAGGTGCTTGATCTGGAATTCGTGCTCGAAGGCGCCGTAGAGCGTCACGCCGGCCACCCTTTGCAGGCGCTCAAGCGCCGCTTCGAGGATCGAGCGCGTGCAGAATTCCCACGGCCGGCCGTCGGTATAGCGAATGTTGCCGAGGACGAAGTTCTCGTTCGGAGCCCCCTCCTCGCTCTCGATGCTGACGCTGGTTACCGGATCGGGGATGAGCACGAGGTCGCCGAGCGAGCCGAATGGGCTTTCGGCGATCACGTCGAAGCAGGTGATCTGCACATTGGTTGGCGTCCAGCCCACGCCGCGCTTCAGGCGCTTTTCCATCTGCACCAGCGGAAATGCCTTGCCGCGCACCTTGCCCGAAAGGTCGCCGCAGCAGGCGACCATCATTTCTTCACGTTTCATCGACGTCCCCGTTAAGCTTGTCCTGGTCATATCCCGGCATCTCGAAGCGGATGCCGTCCCAATCCTTGATGCGTTTCTGTGTTGCGTCCCAATCGGCCTCGGAGACGCGCACAATCAGCGCCTCGACGAGCGCCATCGCGGCCGCCACCGTGTCCCAGGCCGTGCCTGCATCGATCGGCAGCGCGACGATATGGTCGGCGCTGCGGGCGGCCGGCGACATCCACTTGTCGGTAACAACGACGATCGTCGCCCCACGTTTTTCGGCAATCGTCTCGGCAAGGCGCGCGAGGCTGAGCTGGTAGCGCCGGAAGTCGAAGAGCAGCACGACATCCTTCTTGCGCATGCGCAGCACATGCTCCGGCCAGAATTCCGGATTGTCAGCCACATGGTAGATGCCGCTGCGAATCTGCCGCAGGTGGATCGACAGGAAGGACGCGACATTGTTGCTGATCCGGCCGCCGAGCAGGAAGATGTTGCGCGAGGGATCGGCAAGCAGGTCGGCGAGAATATCGAACTGTGCCTGCGACACCGTCGCCGTCATTTCCTGCATGACCGCCGACACGCGGGCGACATATTCCGACAGGAATTCCGAATGGCCGACCGGCTTCTGGCTGGTTTTTAGATCGAGCGGCGAGCGCTGCCCCTCCTTCAGCTCCGCGATCAGCTGGCGTTGCAGGTCCTGAAAGCCGCTGCAGCCGATCTTGCTGACAAAGCGGGTGATGGATGGCGCACTGACACCGGTCTTCGCCGCCAGTTCCTGGATACTCTCCAGTCCGGTGAAGGGGTAATCAGCAAGAATAGCGTTCGCGATCTTACGCTCGCTGGCAGTCAGCTGCGTTGCGGCGTCACGGATCCGCGTGCGGATCGTCGTCGACGATTTCCCTTCGCTCATTGGCGTTTGTTCCCTTGGTTGGCACGAATACTTGCTCCATGAAAAAAATTAGTCAAATGGAAAAACACGATTGACTATGATCGAAAAATTTCTTTGACTGCCTTCCATGGAAACCCGCATCATCGGGCACATAACGGATCCCACCTCATGCTCAGGTTCGCAGACCGCGACACGACTAGATTGCTGCAGACGGGCGACCCGGAGCCGGTGGAATGGATCAACGCCGCCAGCGGTTCGACGATCTTCCTGACCTGCGAACATGCCGGCCGCGCCATTCCGGCTGCCCTCGGCGATCTCGGCATTGCCGCCGGGGAAATGGACCGCCACATCGCCTATGACGTCGGCGCCGAGGGCGTGGCGCGCGGCCTTGCCGAACGCCTCGACGCCGCTCTCATCCTTCAACGCTACAGCCGCCTGGTCATTGACTGCAACCGCCCCCTGGAAGCGAAGGACTGCATCGTCACGCAAAGCGACGGCACGGTCGTGCCGGCCAATGCCGACATCGCCGACCGCGATCGCTCCCGTCGCTATGTGGAAATCCACCAGCCGCTGCATGAGGCGATTGCCACGGCACTCGACCAGCGCCAGGCGCGCGGAAAACCGCTCTTCCTCGTCTCCGTGCACAGCTTTACGCCGGTCATGCGGGCAACCGGCGCCGTGCGCGATTTCGAACTCGGCCTACTCTACAATCGCGACGCCCGCCTCGCCGAACAACTGGCGAAGGCTTTCCGCGCCGCCAATCCGGACGTCACCGTCAAGCTCAACGCGCCGTATCACGTCGACGACGTCTCCGATTTCACCATCCCGGTGCACGGCGAGCGGCGCGGGATCGCGCATGTGCTCATCGAAGTGCGCAACGACCTCATCACCAATGCTCGCGGACAGGAGGAATGGGCCGACCGTCTTGCCCCCGCCCTCCGCCTTGCGGCCGACAACCTCGAAGGAAACGCCTGATGGCTGCTGATCATCTCACCACCCGCGAAATACTGCTCGATCCGGCCGCTTCCGCGATCCTCTTCATCGACGTGCAGAATTTTTCCGTGCGCCGGGAGGGCGGCGAGTTCAAGGACGTTTCCGACGCGGAGATCGAGGGCAAATACGGCTATTATTTCAAGCGCATCCACGAGGTTGCTATTCCGAACATGCAGCGCCTGCTTGCCGGCTTCCGAAAGGCCGGCATTGAAGTGCTGCACACGACGATCGAGAGCCTGACCAAGGACGGCCGCGACCGGAGCCTCGACTACAAGATCACCGGCTTCAACGTGCCGAAAGGTTCGTGGGACGGCAAGGTGATCGACGAGCTGGAACCGCTGGAAGACGAAATCGTCTTCCCGAAAAGCTCATCCAGCGTCTTCGTGTCCACCCATATCGACTACACGCTGCGCAATCTCGGTGTGAAGCAACTTGTGCTTTGTGGACTGCTCACCGACCAGTGCGTGGAATCGGCGATCCGTGATGCCTGCGACCTCAACTACCTGGTGACGCTTGTGCCGGACGCCTGCGGCACCTATTCCGAGGAACGCCACAAGACCTCGCTGAGCGCGATCAAGGGCTATTGCCGGCAGATTTCGACCGACGATCTCTTGAAGGAAATCGGCCAGTAAAAAGCCCCGACCGGGCAACGGAAACGAGGAGCATTCGAAAGCGGTCCGCACAACAAAACAAGATAGCCGGACCGCTGATCAATTCACTGCCGAAAAGGCAAAAAAAGGGGAACGACCATGATGAAGACTTCCAAACTGCTTCTGGCGGCAGCGAGTTTCGCGCTCGCCTCCACCGCTGCCGTGGCCGCCGACGACAAGATCGTGATCGGCGGCGCACTGTCGATGACGGGCATCCAGGCCCCGCTCGACACGCCCGGCTACAACGGCGCGCAGGTCGCCGTGAAATATCTCAACGACAATGGTGGGGTGCTCGGCAAACAGATCGAGTTCATCAACATCGACGGCAAGTCCGATCCCGTGACGGTCGGCAACGTCGCGGTCGAACTGATCGACAAGGGTGCCCAGGTCATCGTCGCGCCGTGCGACTTCGACTTCGGTTCGCCGGCAAGCCGCGAGGCGCAATCGGCCGGCATCGTCGGCATCTCGACCTGCGCTTCCGATCCGCTCTACTCCTCCTGGTCGCTCGGCGACAAGCAGTTCACGCTTTCCATGTGGAACACCACGATGGGCGCGACCGCTGCCGACTACGCCTTCAAGGAGCGCGGCTGGAAGACGGCCTATGTCGTCACCGACCAGTTCATCGCCTACACCAAGTCGCTTTCCAAGTACTTCGTTGAACAGTTCAAGGCGGATGGCGGCGAGATCCTTCTCGAAGACACCTACACGAACGGTGACAACAACTTCTCGGCCCAGCTCGCGCGCCTGCAGGCGCTCGGCAAGAAGCCGGACGTGATCTTCCTGTCGTCCTACGGCACGGATATCGGCGTGATCATCCGCGCCCTGCGCGAGGTGGGTTACGATGCCCCGATCCTCGGCGGCGACGCCTATGACGATCCGGCGATGCATGAGGCACTCGGCGAAAAGTTCGGCAATAACGTCTATTTCGTCACCCATACCTGGATGGGCCCGGAATCGCACCCGGACATGCCGAAGTTCATCGAGCTTTACACCCAGATGCACGGCTCGGCACCGGACACGTCCTTCGTCTCGACGGGCTGGGATACGATCATGATGCTCGCCGAAGCGATCAAGGCAGCAGGCTCGACCGATGGCGCCGCCCTTGCCAAGGCGCTGGAAGACGGCCAGTTCAAGCTTCTGACGGGTGACCTCGACTACGGCACGGCCGAAGAAGGCCACGTGCCGAACAAGGCCGCGGCACTCATCGAGCTCAAGGGCGGCAAGCCGACCTTCGTCGGTTGGCGCAAGCCGGAATCCCTGCCGAAGCCCTGAGATCGTCCATAGGGACGGTCTTGCGCCTGTCTCGCAGCGGATATGCGCAACCTGGATATACTGCAGCGCTCTTGTGCGTCGTCAATGACGCGGGGCGCTGCAGTCGCCGATCTATCATTTTCGGAAAAGCCATGCCTGAAGCGATTCTCGCGGTAAACGACGTGTCGGTGGAATTCACCGGCCTCCGCGCCCTCGACCATGTGTCTCTGTCCGTCGCCACCGGGGAGGTCGTCGGCCTCATCGGGCCGAACGGTTCCGGCAAGACGACTCTCATCAACGCCATCACCGGACAGGTGAAGCTAGCCACCGGCACGATCACGGCCGGCGGCACGACCATTTCAGGCCTTTCGCCACGCCAGATCGCGCTTGAGGGCATTAGCCGATCCTTCCAGATCGTCCGCCTGTTCAACACGATGACGGTGCTCGAGAATGTCGAAGCCGCGGCCCTTGCCAAGGGTGTATCGCGCGCTGTCGCCACCGAACGCGCCAGGACCCTGCTCGCGGAACTCGGCCTTGCCGCCAAGGCGGACGAGCTCGGCGACAGCCTCAGCTACGGCGACAAGCGCCGTGTGGAAATCGCCCGGGCGCTGGCCGCCGAACCGCGCTTCCTGCTGCTTGACGAGCCGGCGGCAGGCATGAACGACGCCGAGACCGAGACATTGCTGCATACGCTCTCCGACCTGCCGAAAAAGCGCGGGCTCGGTCTCATCATCATCGACCACGACATGGGCCTGATCATGCGCCTGTGCCACCGGCTGCATGTGCTCGCCTCGGGCCGCACCATCGCGGAGGGAGACGCCAGCCACGTGCGCAGTCATCCGGCCGTGATCGAGGCTTATCTCGGAAAGGCGGCGACCCATGCTTGAGATACGCGACCTCTCCGTCAGCTACGGCACGATCCGCGCGGTGCGCGGCATCAGCTTCTCGCTCGGCAAGGGCGAACTGGTCAGCCTTCTCGGCGCCAATGGCGCCGGCAAGTCCTCGACCATCAAATGCATCGCCGGCGCGCTGAAGGCCTCCGGCGGCGAGATTCTGCTTGAAGGCAAAGACATCACGGCGGCCAGCCCTGAACAGGTGGTGCGCGCGGGCCTTGCGACCGTGCCCGAAACCCGCGACGTTTTCCCGGACCTCACCGTCACCGAAAACCTCATGCTCGGCGCCTACATCCATCGCCGCGACCATGCCGGCAACCGCGAAAATCTTGAGCGCCTCCATACGCTGTTTCCGCGTCTTGCCGAACGCTCCAGGCAAGCCGCAGGAACCCTTTCCGGCGGCGAGCAGCAGATGCTTGTCATTGCCCGTGCGCTGATGTCCCGCCCGACCGTTCTCCTGCTCGACGAGCCGTCGCTCGGCCTTGCGCCTGCCATCGTCGAGCGCATCTTCGAAATGATCGAAACGCTAAAGAAATCAGGCCTCACCATCCTGCTCGTCGAGCAGAACGTGAACCAGGCGCTCGCCGTCGCCGACCGCGCCTATGTCATGCGGCTCGGCGCCATCGTCACGTCCGGCACTGCCGACGAGATCCGCGCGACCAGCGATCTCAGCGCACACTATCTGGGAGGCTGATCATGGCTTTCGCGATCCAGTTCGTCATCGACGTACTCAGCCTTGGCGGCGCCTATGCCCTCATGGCACTTGGCCTCGTCATCATCTACGGCATTCTGCGGCTGGTGAACTTCGCCTATGGCGAGCTCATCATGGTCGTCGGCTACACGATGTTCCTTTCCAGCGGCTCCGGCCTGCCATGGATCATCATGGCTGTGCTGGCCGTTGGCATGGCGATCCTTTTCGGCATCCTCACCGACTATGTCGCCTTCCGCCCCGTGCGGGCCAAGTCGGTGACGGCGGTGCTGATCACCTCCTTCGCCTTCTCGAACCTGTTGCAGAATGCGGCGCTGCTGCTGATCTCGCCGCGCCCGCGCAACGTGCCGCTGCCGGAGATATTCTCCCAGACCGTCTCCATCGGCGGCGCCATCACGCCGGTCCGCAACCTGATCACCATCGCGGCGTCGATCGTACTGCTCGCAGCCGTCGCCTTCCTGATGCGCAAGACGACGCTCGGCATCGCCATGCGCGCGGCCGCAACGAACTTCACCATGGCGCGCATGCTCGGCGTTCCGGCAAACCTGATCATTTCCTCGGCATTCGCGCTTTCCGGCTTCCTGGCCGGGGTCGTCGGCATCCTGTGGATCGGCCGCAGCGGCACCGTCGTTCCGGGTATCGGCCTGGAGCCGCTGCTCATTGCCTTCATCGCCACCGTCATAGGCGGCATGCGCAGCCTGCCGGGCGCCGTTGTCGGCGGCTTCCTGCTGGCATTGATCGACACGACCCTCAACTACACCCTGTCGCAGGACCTTCTGAAGTTCCGCGACGCCTTCACCTTCAGCCTCGTCATCCTGATCCTGCTCTGGCGGCCGGACGGCCTCATCAAGGGCCCGGCAAGCGGTCAACGGACCTGAGGAGAGAGCGACCATGAAACATTCCTATCTCACCGCGCTCATCCTTATCGGCGTCATCCTCGTCATCGGCGTCGGTAGCCAGATGCTGGGCATCCGGCTCTACGACCGCATTGCCACCAACCTGCTCATCTCGCTTGTGCTCGTCGTCGGATTGCAGATCTTCATGGGCAATTCGGGACTGTTGTCCTTTGCCCATATCGGCTTCATGGGGCTGGGCGCCTATACCTCCGCCGTGCTGACAATTCCGGCGCAGATGAAGGGCATGGCGCTGCCGGACCTCTACGAATTCATGACGGCGGTCGAAGTCTCGCCGCTGCTGGCCATGCTGGCGGCAGGCTTCGTCGCCGCAGCCGTTGCCGCCGTCGTGGCCTACCCGCTGATGCGGCTTTCTGATGCGGCCGCCGTCATCACCTCCTTCGCGCTGCTCGTCGTGCTCTACACGGTCATGAACAACTGGAGCGCCCTCACCAACGGGCCGCGCACACTGTTCGGCCTGCCGAAAACGACCGGGATGCCGATTGCAGCCATTGTCGCGGCCATCGTCGTGGTCGTTGCGCTGCTCTTCAAGGAATCGCGAACCGGCAAACTGCTGCGCGCCTCGCGCGAGGACGAGGTCGCGGCGGCGGCGCTCGGGGCCAACATCCCCCGCCTGCGCTGGAAGGCCTTCATCCTTGCCGCCTTCATCGCCGGAATCGGCGGTGCGCTGTGGGGTCATTTCATCACCTCCTTCGCACCCAAGGCCTTCTACCTCAAGGAAACTTTCCTCATCATCACCATGCTGGTGATCGGCGGCGCCAACACCGTCACCGGGGCCGTCGCCGGCACGGTTCTGATCACCGTCGCCTACGAGGGCCTGCGCAGCACCGAGGCTGCCATCAATGCGTCGTCCTTCGGCGCCGGCCAGGTCATCGGCCTTACCGAGATCGTGCTCGCGCTCGCCATGATCGCCGTGATGATCCTGAAGCCCGGCGGCATCTTCCCGACCCGGGAGATCGGCCACATCCTTACCCGTACACGTCGTAAAAAGGAGACGTCCGCATGACCTGGAAAACCAACTATCGCTCCTTTTACTATGCGAATGCCGACGAACCGGACGATATCCGCCTCGATCCGGAAACGACGGCGCTGCTCGTCATCGACATCCAGACCACCTATCTGGAGCCGAAGGACACGCCCGAGGAAACCGCACGCTGGCAACCGTTCTATGAGCGCATGCGCAAGACCGTGATCCCCAATACGGCACGCCTGATCGAAGAGTGCCGCAAGCGCAAGGTCGAGGTGATCTACGCCCGCATCGCCTGCCAGAAGCCGGACGGCCGCGACCGTTCGCTGAGCCAGAAGAAGCCGGGCTTCAACTACCTGCTGCTGCCCAAGGACCTGCCCGAGGGCCAGGTCGTGCCCGAGCTGGAGCCGCGGGCCGACGAAATCGTCATCACCAAGACGACCGACAGCGCGCTCACCGGTACGAACCTGCGCCTGGTGCTGCACAATATGGGCATCAAGGACGTCATCTGCTGCGGCATTTTTACGGACCAGTGCGTGTCGTCGACCGTGCGTAGCCTTGCCGATGAAAGCTTCGGCGTCGTGGTCGTCGACGACTGCGGCGCGGCGGCGACGGACGAACTGCACAAGCGTGAGCTCGAGATCATAAACATGATCTATTGCCACGTCGTCACGCTCGACGAAGTGGTGAGCTTCTTCAAATAGCAACGGGAGAAGCCGCATGTCCGGTCTGTATGCCCGCGAAGGACGATCCGTCTCCACCATGGCGCATCTGCGGTTCTTTCCGCTGGCGGCCGTCGGCGGCAGCGGATCCTATCTCACCGGCGACGACGGACGGCGGCTTCTCGACTTTGCCGCCTCCTGGGGAGCGGCAAGCCTCGGCCATTCCCACCCGGCGGTCCGCGGGGCGGTCAACCGCGCCCTGTCGGACCAGGCGGGGGCGAGCTACCTTTCGAGTGCGAACGAACCCTGCGTGCAGCTGGCGGAAAAGCTCCTGTCTCTCGTGCCGGAGCGCGCCCGGGGCCGCGTCTGGTTCGGCCATTCCGGTTCGGATGCCAACGAGACTGTCGCCCGCATGGTCGTCGCCGCCACCGGCCGGCCCCGCATCCTCGCCTTCAGCGGCGCCTATCACGGCGGCACCGTCGGATCGATGGCGGTGTCCGGCCACCCCGCTCAGCAGGGCATCCGCGCCGCAGGCCTGACACTCGTTCCCTATCCGGACAGCTTCGCCGCCGGCAGCCCCGAGGCTGCGAAGGAAGCCGCCCTCTCCCATCTCGAAAACCTCTTCGCAACCGAGGTCCCGCCGCAAGAGGTCGCCGCCTTCTTCATCGAGCCCATCCAGTCGGACGGCGGCATGCTGGTGCCGCCGGACGGCTACTTCCAGGCTGTGGAAACGCTCTGCCGCAAACACGGCATCCTGCTCGTCTCGGACGAGGTGAAGGTCGGACTTGGCCGTAGCGGACGCTTCCACGCCTTCGAGCATTCCGGCATCGAACCGGACATCGTCGTCTTCGGCAAAGGTCTCGGCGGCGGCCTGCCGATTTCGGCGGTGGTGGGGCCGGAAGCGATCCTCAACCATGCCGTCGCCTTCTCGCTACAGACCGTGCACGGCAATCCCGTCTGCGCCGCAGCGGCGCTTGCCGTTTTGCAGACGATCGAACGCGATCATCTCGTCCAGAATGCGGAGAAAAGCGGCAAGGTATTGCGGGACGGGCTCGGCCGGCTTGCTGCCCGCCATGCCCTGATTGGCGATGTGCGGGGCCGAGGTCTCGCGCTCGGCGTCGAGCTTGTCACCGATCGCTCGAGCCGCGAGCCGGCCACGCGTCAGACAGCGCTCACCGTCTATCGCGCCTTCCAGCTCGGCCTCGTCCTCTACTATGTCGGCGTCCGGTCCAACGTGCTGGAGTTCACCCCGCCGCTGACACTGACGGAAGCCGAAGCAAGAGAGGGCGTGGCCATCCTCGACGAAGCGCTCGCCGACGTTGCCGAAGGCCGGGTGGACGAGACCATCCTTGCCGATTTCGCAGGCTGGTAGCACGTCCAACCCGATTGCTCGGGTCTGAACAGATACGGACGCCGGCGCGGTTTTTGTCACCCGCGGCCGCGGCAGCCTTTCGTACACCAGGGCGGGGCATCGGCCCGACCAGACCGATGCCCTTTAACGCTACACCGGCTCAGGTACCGGCTTTTCCAACGTCCCTAGAGCAATAGAAGAGCTTCTTAGACAACGAGCCCTACCGGAGCCGCCGGCCGTTGCTGTCGAACAGCAATGCGTCGCCGGGAGTGAAAGCGAGCCGCACCGTATCGCCAGGCTGCATTTCCTGGACGCCCTTTCGCTCGACCAGCAGTCTTTCCCCGGTCGACAGGCAGCCATGCCAGACCGATGCCCCACCGAGATTTTCCACGACATCGATGATCATGGTAAGGTTCGCCTTGCCCGCGCCGTCTATCTCGAGGTGCTCCGACCGCAAACCCACCGTCACCTTGGCTCCCTCGGGAAGCTTGTCATCCAGCGCCGGCCTGAAGGTGCAGTCGCCGACCGTCAACAGGCCCTGCGCATCGGCCCTTGTCTCCAATAGGTTGATCCTTGGCGAGCCGATGAAACCTGCCACGAAGACGTTGTCCGGATTATTGTAGAGTTCCAGCGGCGAACCGGTCTGCTCGATTCGACCTGCTCTCAGCACCACGATCTTGTCAGCGAGGGTCATTGCCTCGACCTGATCGTGGGTCACATAGACCATCGTCGTCTTGAGTGTCCGATAAAGCTTCGCGATCTCGATGCGCATCTGGACGCGAAGCTCGGCATCAAGATTGGACAGCGGCTCATCGAACAGGAACGCCTTCGGATTTCGGACTATCGCCCGACCGATTGCGACGCGTTGGCGCTGACCGCCCGACAATTGCGCGGGCTTGCGCCCGAGAAACGGCTGAAGCTGCAGGATGGCGGCAGCCTCGTCGACACGCCTTGCGACCTCTTCCTTCGCCGTACCGGCCATGCGAAGCCCGAAGCTCATGTTTTGCGCGACAGTCATGTGCGGATAGAGCGCATAGGACTGGAAGACCATCGCGATCTCGCGATCGCCGGGATCGACATTGTTCACGATCCTGCCGTCGATGTGGATTTCGCCGCCGCTGATCTCCTCGAGCCCCGCAATCATGCGAAGCAACGTCGATTTCCCGCAGCCCGAAGGTCCTACGAACACGCAAAACTGCCCGGGTTCGATCGAAAGATCGATACCGTGGATGATATCGAGCTTCCCAAACGACTTGCGCACCGATTTAAGTTCAATTCCGCTCAAGAAATCCTCCTCCCGTCCAACGCGCGATCCGTCATCCGGCCTTGTGTTCCGGCGCCGCCGCACCAAAGGCAAGCCAATCCAGATCATCAGGCGAAAGCGCAATATCGAGGGCTTCCAGGCTGTCGTCGAGTTCCCCCAGAGTGCGCGGGCCGATCAGCGGGAATGAAGGGAAAGGCTGCGCCAGGACATAGGCAAGCGCAACATGGATCGGACGCTTGCCAAGACGCCGGGCAAGTTCGATGGCGCGATCGCGCCGCTCGAAATTGCCTTTCGAATACCAGGCGCGCACAAGCTCCTGATTGTCGCGCTTGTCGCGGCCGGCGCGATCGGTAAAGAAACCGCGCCCCTGGCTCGACCACGCAAAATTCGGCATCTGGCGCGCAGTGAGCCAAGCCCTGGACGCCGCGTCGGAGGAAGCAACGCAGCCCTCCCAGAGCGGCACCAGCATTTCTGCCAGTGAAAAATTGTTGGACAGGACACCCGGCAATTGCCTGCCGTTCCTTTGCGCATAGGCAATCGCCTCCTCCATGCGTCCACGGGTCCAGTTCGACCCGCCGAACGGTCCCCGGATGCGCCCCGCCCGCACTTCTGCATCCATGGCGTCGACGAACTCTCCGACGGGCACGGCCGGATTGTCGCGGTGCATGAAGTAGACATCGACATGGTCGGTTTGCAGGCGCTCAAGCGATACGGTCAACTGTTTGCCGATGGCTTCGGGGATACAGAACGGCGTATGAGCCCCCTTACCGATCAAGACGATATCCTCGCGCACCCCGCGATTGCGCTGCCACTGGCCGAATAGCGTCTCGGGTATGCCCTGAGCATAATGGAACGCGGTATCGAACAGGTTGCCGCCCTGCTCGAAGAAGGCATCGAGCAGGATGCTTGCGGAGGAAAAGGTCCGGAAATCCTCAAAACCGAGCGCGACCACGGATGCCGGACGTTCCAGACCAGGCAGGGTTCTCTTCCCGATGCGCTCCGAACGCACTTCGAGTTTCTGCCCGGAAAGGGTCGTGGTGCGTTTTTCAGGCTTTTCGACACTGAACTCGAGCCCGGCGGCAGCGCGCCACTTGTCCATTACACGAAGGTTACCGAGACTGTCCGCCCAGCTCATTCCCGGCCAGGAAAACTCCTGCCGACCCTCAAATATGGCCGCACCGGCTGCATCGACCTCGAACGCATAGAGCCAGCCCCTCTCCTCCACGGCAACCGTTTCGCTGCTGCCATCGCGACGCAGGATCCTGATCTCGCCGATGCCGCCTTCCTTGCCGCTCGCGAACCAGAAGTCGTCCACCTCGATGCGTCCCTCGGTGCCGAATATGCGCAGGACGTTATCCTGGGCGACGGAGACCGAGCACGACACTTCGGCAAGGATGCCATTATCGAAATGCAGAATGGCGGATGCCCACTCGTCGACCCCGGTCTGTCCCAGATGGGCATTGCCGGCGATCGACTGGGGGTCGAGAAACGGCTTGCCAGCGGCCGCTCCGGCGATGAGCCTGGCCATGGAGACCGGATAGCCGCCGACATCCATGATACCGCCGCCGGCGAGGTCACTGGAATAGAGGCGATGTTCCGGCAGGACCGAGGGCATGGCGAAGCCGAAGCTGGCCTTTATCATCCGCACGTCGCCGATCGCCCCGCCCGCGACGAGCTCCACCAGCCGCCGCATCTGCGGATGCAGCCGGTACATATAGGCTTCACCAAGGAATTTGCCGGTCCGACGTGCGACATGCATGATCGCGTCGGCTTCGAAAGCCGTCAGTCCCATCGGTTTTTCGACCAGAACATGCTTGCCCGCCTCAAGCGCCTTGATCGCCCATTCGGCATGGGACGGGTGCGGGGTCGAAATATAGACAGCGTCGACCGTATCGTCGCTCAGCAGCGCGGCATAACCGTCGTGGATGCGGGCCCCGGCGAAAGCTTCGGCAAGACCGGGCTTGGCCGGGTTGCGAGCGCCGATCGAAACCAGCTGTCCGGTTTGGGAATGCGCGATACCGGCAGCGAAGGCCTTGGCGATGTTGCCGGGGCCGATGATCCCCCAGCGGATTTTCTGCAAGCTTGTCATGTTGGTTCCAGAGATCCCGTTTCAGCCTTTCGTCGCGCCGAAGGTGAGGCCGGCGATGAAATGGCGCTGCATGAAGAAGAACATAATGACCGGCGGCAGTGCTGCGATCAGCGAGGCTGCCGAGATCAGATTCCAGACGGCCACCCACTGGCCGTTGAGCGAATAGAGACCGACCGTCACCGGCAATGCGTGGCTGCCCTGTGCCAGCACGAGCCCCCAGAAGTAATCGTTCCAGACGAAGGTGAAGACGAGCACGGCGAGTGCCGCGATGGCGGGACGCATCAGCGGCAGCACGATGTGCCAGAAGATGCGGAACTCCGAGACCCCCTCGACACGCGCCGATTCGATCAGCTCGAAAGGCAGCGCCTTGATGAAGTTGCGCATGAAGAGCGTGCAGAAGCCGGTCTGGAAGGCGACATGAAAAGCGATCAAACCGCCGACCGTGTCATACATTCCGAGCTTCAGCGTCAGGTCGCGGACCGGCACCATCAGGATCTGGAACGGCACGAAATTGCCGGCAACGAACAGGAAGAAGATCAAGAGACGCGATCTGAATTCGTATACCGCGAGCGAGAAACCGGCCAGCAAGGATAGCGCCAGCGCGCCGATCACGGTGGGGATCGTGACCTTGAAGGAGTTCAGAATGTACTGGCCGATCGGCGAGTTCTGGAAGACCGTCGCATAGTTCCCGAAGGCGAGATCCGACGGCCAGCCGAAATAGTTTCCGGCAGCCAGGTCGCTGGCCGGCTTGAGAGACGTGACGGCGACGCCGATCAGCGGCAGCAGCCAGATGACGAGAACGATGGGAACCGCGATGACGTAGCGCCATTGGGCGAAGGTGGAGCGGTGCTGGATCGGTGTCGGGAACATATCAGCCACCCGCCTTTCCGTCGCGCATCATCCGCCAGACGAAGCCCGAAATGAACGCCATCATGATGAGGAACAGGATGACGGCAATCGCCGCGCCGTAGCCCATGCGGAAGCCGTATTCGGACAGCGCCTGCTCGTACATGAAGTATGACAGAACCGTGCTCGCGCCGTAGGGACCGCCCTTGGTCATGATGGAAACCAGGTCGAAGGAACGCAATGCACCGATGATGGTGACGACGACCGCGATGAAGGTCGCCGGTCCCAGTTGCGGCAACACGATGTGCCAGAGCATGCGCCAGCCCCTGGCGCCATCAAGGCGGCCCGCCTCGATCTGTTCCTTCGACACGTTGTTGAGCGCTGCGAGGTAGAGGATCATGCAATACGCAATCTGAGGCCACAGCCCGGCAGCAATGATGCCGTAGGTGACATAGCGTTCGTCGGCCAGGATCGCCACCTCCGCCCCCGTCACCGTAAGGATGAGACGGTAGAGCAAACCGAAATCAGGGGCGTAAAACCACGAGAACATCAGCCCTACCACGACCTGGCTGATAACGAACGGAAAGAAGAAGAACGATTTGTAGAGACGGATTCCGAGGATCGTCTGATTGAGAAACAGCGCGAGGAACAGGCCAGCCGGCAACGCGAGGAAGTACAGCGCCAGCCAAAGAAAATTGTTCCCGATCGCCGTATAGAAGACGTCGTCGTCGAACAGCTCGACATAATTGCCGAGGCCGATCCACGTCTTGGTTCCGATACCGTCCCACTCATGGAAGGAAATCCAGATGGACTGGAAGATCGGCGCGATCACATAGACGACGAACAGGAGGCAGCCGGGGGCCAGAAAGACCCACGGGGCCAGCTTGCGCTGATTTCTCTTCCACCAGGCCGAAGCCGGCGATGTAGCCGATCTGGCGCCGCGAACCGCCCTATGTGAAGACGGGAGCGGCTTCCTTGCCGCTCCCGGGGATGCGTTGCTATTCATAGGCGCGCCCGCGCACCTTTTCGAGACGCTCCAGGATCGCATCGAGCCGGTCGGGCTTGACCATGAATTCCTGGAAACCTTCCATGCCTGCCTTGGCCATGTCCGCCGGTGCATCGCGGTCGTAGAACTGCGCCAACCCATGGGCGGTGGACAGGAGTTCGAACCCGGCATTCAGGTATACGTCGTCAGGACGCGCTGCCTTGCTGTTCACCGGAAGCTGACCGAGGATGACATTGGCTTCGGCCTGAACCTCCGGCTGCGCCAGATAGGCCAGGAACTTCCTGGCGTCTTCCTTGTTCTTGGCGCCCGAGGGGATGTGGATCGTGTTTGTCGGCGCATCTTCCGAACGCGGGACACCGGGCGTTATCTCGGGAAACGCGGCGAAGCCGAGCTGCTCTTCTTTCAGGCCGCCTTCCTTCAGATTGGCGACGGCGAAATTGCCCATGAGATACATGCCCGCCTTGCCCTGGACGACCAGGGGAATGGCATCCTGCCAATCAAGTGCGGCATGGTTGTCGACGAAGTATCCGGACTTCACCAATTCCCCCCACTTCTCGAACACCGCCCTCACCTTCGGATCGGTGTAGGCAACACGACCGTCGGTCAGGTCCATGTGGAACTCGTAGCCGTTGATCCGCAGGTTCAGGTAGTCGAACCAGCCAGCCGTCGGCCACAGCGCCTTCGTACCGATCGCGAAGGGCTTGATGCCGGCGGCATTCAGCTTCTCACCTACGGCCTTCAGCTCGTCCCATGTCTGCGGCGGCGTCAGATCGTGCTGGGCAAAGATATCCTTCCGATAGTAGATGCCCCACTGATAGTAGGTGAAGGGAATGCCCCACTTCTTGCCGTCGATGGTCATCGAGGAGGCTGCGGATTTCAACGATTCGTCGAGCCCGTTGGCGGCCCAGACATCATCGACCGGCTCGAACAGGCCAGCCTTGACAAAGGGGGCCATCCGATTGCCCGCAAACCAGTTGACGAGATCCGGCGGGTCCGCGGTGAGGAAGTTGCGGATCGCGGACTTGTACCCCTCGTTGTCAAAGTAGTTGACCTTCACCGTCACACCGGGATTGGCCTTCTGGAAACCGTCGACAATGTGCTCCAACGCCTTCTTGGATTGGGGCCAGGACATGTCGGAATTGAATACGATCTCCCCTGCCGACGCGCTTGTTGCAAGCATGATCGCAGCGGTGCCTAATGTTGCTGTGTATGAGAGCCTCATCTCGAAGTCGTCCTCCTGCGACGTGTCACTTTCAAGGGGTCTATTCTCAAAGTCCGATGCGCATCTCCCGTTGCGCGCCGTTCTTACGCTGATAACCTATGCCCATCGAAAGCAAAGTCTCATGGGATGGGAAGATCGAGTTGTCCGAAAGTAAGAATCTCGAACAAATTTCCTGGCGACCCGGCGCAAGCACGATAGAGGCCACGCCCACCAGGCTTCAGATGTTCTATCGCCATCCGCTCGTAATGACGTCTCCGCACTGGCATGCGCAGGTTGAGGTCAATTTCGTCATGCGCGGGTCGGTCCGCTACAAGATGGCCAACCACGAGGTGCTCTTGTCAGAGGGGGAACTCGCCCTGTTCTGGGGTGGGCTGCCACACCAGATGGACTGGAGCAGCGAGGATTCGCTGTATGCCGGCGCACATCTACCCCTCGTCTATTTCTTTCGGCTTCAGCTGCCGACCGATGTGTCTGCACGGCTGATGGGCGGGGCCACGCTGGTAACGCGCGCAACCGGCATGGCGGATTTCGAGAATTTTCCACGCTGGTTCGAATATGTATCTTCTACAAACCAGTTTAAATCGGAACACGCGGTGGACGAGTTGCTGCTCCGCCTGGAACGCGTGAAATTCGACCCTTTCAGCATAGTTCCAATGGAATTGAGCGACAAAAGGGAAGCCAATCCGTTCGACTATCAGTCATGCCGATCCGTATCGCCGATGTGCGACTACATTGCCCAGAATTTTCGCGAGGAGATCAGCTCTGCCGATATAGCAGCCGTTGCTGGCCTGCATCCTAAATATGCCATGAACCTCTTCCGGCGCACGACGGGAATGACCCTGAACGGCTACGTGAACCTGCTTCGCCTCAGCTACGCCCAGGCGCTCCTTAGCGAAGACAATTCGAACGTCTTGCGCGTGGCAATGGATAGCGGCTTCGGATCGCTAAGCGCATTCAGCAAGTCTTTCCGAAAACTGGCCGGCATCTCGCCGTCCGACTTCAAGCGCAAACGCAGCAGCCGAAATCCCTCACAGCGGCATTCGGACTGGGCTTAGACTCCGCGTCAAAGGGTACAGCTTGGAAAGAACGCCCCCGAAAGGGGAGCGTCCCGCATCTCGTCATCGTGGCCACCACCGCCGTTTTGACGATGCCGCCGGACAGGTGTAGTCTGGCGGCATATCGTTGGAGCATCACCATGCGTCTTGGAGTGCTCATACTTGGCCTGGCGATGGCCCTGATTCCCATCTCGGCGGATGCCCACAATTGCAAATGCCGAAATCGCGGCGTCATGTTCGAGCTCGGCGAGACATCCTGCCTGAAGGTCGATGGCGGCTCCTATCTCGCGCGCTGCGAGATGAAGCTCAACGTCTCGTCCTGGACCAGGATCCAGGACGGCTGCCCGGTGGCGGAACGTACACTGCCGCAGCCCACCCTCGTCAATTGATTGCTTCGTCAGCTGGCGTCGCGCCCGTATCTGCCGCGTTATCCTGTCAGTCGAGGGTGCGGCGAAAACGCATCAGCGCCAGAACGCTCAAAACGCCCACCATCACCAGCAGGGCCAGGAAATCGGCGGCGATGTCGGCCGGCGCGGCTCCCTTCAACATGACGGCCCGCACCATACGCAGGAGATGCGTGATCGGCAGGACTTCCCCGATCCACTGCGCCCAGACGGGCATGCCGCGGAAGGGAAACATGAAGCCGGAGAGAAGCACCGAAGGCAGGAAGATGAAAATGGAAAGCTGCATGGCCTGCATCTGCGTGCGCGCGACCGTCGAGATGAGGTAACCGAGCAGCACGAGCGCCAGCACGAACAGCAGCACGCAGGCAAAAAGCAGCAGCGGCGAGCCGACGAAGGGAACGCCGAAGATAAGCTTTGCCGCACCGAGCACGACCAGCCCCTGGACCGCGCCGATACCCATAAAGGGCGTGATCTTGCCCACCATGATTTCAACGGGCGTGGCGGGCATGGCGAGCAGATTTTCCATGGTGCCGCGCTCGATCTCACGTGTCAGTGCCATGGCCGCCATCATCACCAGCGTCATCTGCAGGATAACGCCCAGAAGGCCGGGCACGATGTTGTACTGCATGATGCCTTCGGGATTATAGCGGCTGTGTGCGACGATCTCGAGTTGCCGCGGCGTGGCCTCGCCCATTTCCTTTGCGAGGAAGGCGTTCGCCACCCGGCCGAGCGCGCCGACCGCGCCGGACGCGGCGGCGGGATCCGCCGCATCGGCCTCGACCAGCAACTGCGGCCGGTCGTTGCGCAGAATTCTCCGGCCGAAATCGGGCGGGATGAGGATGACGAAGGAGACGTCGCCGCGGGCGAGCAGCCGATCGGCCTCCTGCGCGGTTACATTGGGATGGGTGATGTCGAAATAGTCCGTCACCTCCAGCGCGGCGGACATGGCCTGGGTGAATCTCTCCTGCACGGGCGCAACGAGTGCCGTCGGCAGGTGGCGCGGATCATTGTTGATGGCGAAGCCGAACAGCAGAAGCTGCATCAGCGGCACGACGAGCATCATCGCGAAGGTGACCCGGTCGCGCCGCATCTGGATGAATTCCTTGCGCAAGATCGCGACCAGCCGATGGAGCGAAAACGTCATCGCATATTGTCCTTCGACTGGTCCATCATGCGGATGAACACGTCCTCAAGGCTCGTCTCCGCCGGCCTGGCCACGACATTCTCGGCTGCCAGCGCCGCTGTCAGGGCATCGCGATCAGTTCCCGTAACATGCAGTGCCGCGCCGAAGGGTTCCACCTGCTCGACGCCCGGCGCCTTGCGCAGCCGCGCCGCCAGCGCCCCTGGCCGGTCCGTTTCGACGACCAGCGTGACGAGCCCGGCATTCGCGATCACCTCGCGGGTCGTACCGGAAGCGACCAGCCGGCCATAGGCGATGTAGTTGATGCGGTGGCAGCGCTCGGCCTCGTCCATGTAGTGCGTCGAGACCAGCACGGTCATGCCCTCGGCCGCGCGGATGTGGATTTCGTCCCAGAATTGCCGCCGCGCCTTGGGATCGACCCCGGCGGTCGGTTCATCGAGCAGCAGCAGGCGCGGCTTGTGCATGATGCAGGCGGCGAGCGCCAGGCGCTGCTTCCAGCCACCGGAAAGGGTCGCAGCGAGCTGGCGCTTGCGTGACGTCAGCCCGAGATCGGCAAGCGTATCGGCGACGGCGTTGCGCGGCAGCCCGTAGAGCCCGGCAACGAAGACAAGGTTTTCCTCGATCGTCAGGTCCTCGTAGAAGGAAAAGCGCTGCGTCATGTAGCCGACCTGGCGGCGGATCGCGCGCTGGTCGCGGCGCACGTCGAGGCCCAGCACCTCGCCCTCCCCAGCGTCCGGCGTCAGGAGGCCGCAGATCATACGGATACAGGTTGTCTTGCCGGACCCGTTTGGCCCGAGGAAGCCGGCAATCTCGCCCTGCGCCATGGTCAGCGCCACATCGTCCACGACCTTGCGGCCGCCGAAGGATTTTGTCAGGCCGCGTACGGCGACGACAGGGGGCGCTAGTTCCGTCATGGCTCCCGTCGCACCTCGACGATCTGGCCCGGCTTCAGCCGGGCTCCCGCCTCCGGCCGCGCCTCGACCCGGTAGACGAGTTTCTGCCGAGCGTCGCGCGAATAGATCACCGGCGGCGTGAACTCCGCCTCGTCGGCGACATAGGTGACAACGGCGGAAAGCGGCGGGCAACCGTCGCAACTGACGGCAAGCTTCGTGTCCGCGTCGATGGACGACAGATCGCCCTCCGCCACGTAGAGTCGCAGCTTGATCGCCCCGTCCGGCAGGAAGGTAAGGACAGGCATGGCGGGTCCCGCGATCTCGCCGGCATGGCGCACGATATCCGTGACGGTTCCACCCGAAGGAGCCAGAAGCCGGCGCTGCTCCAGCATCCAGCGCGCGGTATCCCGGTTGGCAGCGGCCTCGCGGACGGCGGCACGGGCCGCCTCGATCTGATGAGCGCGAGCCGGCAGGCGGGCGACGGCCAGTCGGGCCTCCGCCTCCGCAACCGCAGCGGCAGCCATGGCGGCCGCCGCCTCGGCGGCATCGTATTGTGCTTGCGAGCTGGCGCGCTCGCGCAAGAGCCTTTTCTGCCGCGCGGCCTCTCTCTCGGTGCGCCCCGCATTGGCACGAGCGGAAACGGCAGTCGCCTCCACGACGGCGAGTTCCGCCGCGCGGCTGCCCTCCTCCAGGTTGGCCAGATCGCTCTCGGCCCTGCCCAGCGCGGCCTCGGCGGCAGTAAGCGCAATCCTGGCGTCTGCGTCATCGACGCTGGCCAGCACTGCACCCTTGGCAACGCGGTCCCCGGAGTGGACGGCAATATCGACGATGCGTGCGGTGGCGAGCGGCGTGACCGCGACATACTCGCCCTCGACATAGCCGGTGGCGAGCGGAGGCGGTGCGGCGCAGGCCGCAAACAGGCTGGCGACGAAAGGGATCGTGCAGAGAAAGTCAGCCATTTTCCGCATCCATGATGGCATCGAGGTTGAACAGCAGCCGGCGCGCAATCGCCCGTATCGCCGCGGACGGGTACCCGTTCCAGCCCATCCGGCGCTGGACGACGGGAGCCGCCAGCCGGAAATAGGCAGCCTGGCCGACAATGGAGAAGACCGCGAGCTTCACGTCGTCGGATTCTGCCGGCCGTCCCGTGGCCGTCGACCAGATATGACAAAGGGCGCGATGCCGGCTTTCAATGAGTGCGTGGTACAGCCTTTCCGGAACTGGGCTGTTCGGCTGCGCCATCTCCCGCAGCAGGAAGGCCACGACGGGCTCGGCCGCCGGAGCGGTTAGGAACAGCACGATACGCCGGACGAGGCGGCGCAGGATATGTCGCGCGCCATCGGGGGTCAGAAGCGCCGGATCGCCGGGCAGCACCCGAGCCACCCGCCCCACACGTGCGGCGACGAAATCCGCACAGGCCAGCCGCAGCCCATCCTTGCCGCCGAAATGATAGGCGATGGAGGAAATGTTCGTTCCCGCCTCCGCGGCGATGGAACGGGTCGAGGCCGCGGCAAAACCATCACGGCCGAACTGCCGCAGCGCCGCTTGAATGAGGCTGGCCCGGGTCGGGTGTTCACTTTCCTGCACGGCACCACCATTTCAATCAATCGATTGATTGATTGATTGATACACCATGCGAGTTCGCCTGTCGAGCCGGCTCGAAGGTCGACCACATGCCTAAGTGCCGGGAAGCGTCGTCCCGATCACGCGTCGGAAGGCCAGCTCCATCGCCAGGTATCATTGAACTGTCATCCTGGTGAAATGCGAGCGTCATGAAGGCCTCCTAGAAGAAGCCATTCTCAACGCTACGGACACCGACGTGACTGGCCCCTGCATCATCGCCCTCCTGGTAATACGTACTACCGCCACCGACGCTCGCGTGCATCGGTGATGGCTCGTAAAAAGGAAAACTCCATCAATACAGTGACCTCGCGCGATGTGGCCAAAGCCGCCAATGTCTCGCAGGCGCTGGTCAGCCGCGCCTTCTCCGGCAAGGGTCGCATAGCCGCCGATACACGCGAACACATCCTAGCGGTTGCCGCTGAAATCGGCTGGCAGCCCAACGCCCTGGCGGCGGGCATGGTGACCGGAGACGCTCCCCTTGTCGCTGTCATCACCACGCGGCTGCACTACGATTGGCGCGCACAGGTATTGTCGCATCTGCTGAAGGGTTTCGAGGAAAGGCATCTCAAGCCGCTCCTGTTCTATGCCGAGAGCGACGATCAGGTGGATCGGCTGCTTGGCGAAACCATCAGTTGGCGCACACGCGGTGTTATCGTCACCGCCGGCACGATCGGTCGCGATCGGGCCGAGGCGATACTGTCCCGTGGCCAGTTTCTGGCCGCCCTCAATCGCCCGGCCAATCATCCCGGCGCCTTCTCCGTCGCCACCGACAATCCGCAGGGCGGTGCACTGGCAGCTTCGCTGCTTGCCGCCGACGGTCGCCGACGATTCCTTGTTCTGGGCGGACCACAGGACGGCTGGGCGAGTTCTCTGCGAACCAGAGGCTTTCTCGATGCCATGCGCGAGCGCGGCATCGCGCCTCTGGTATTGGACAATCCGGTCATGTCGATCGAGGCCGGCAAGACCTGTGCGGCGCGCTTCCTGGACATGCCCCCAGGCCAGCGACCAGACGGGGTGTTCTCGACCAACGACGCCATGGCGCTCGGCTTCATGGACGGGCTGCGCTCCACGGGCCTGCTCATACCCGACGATGTCGCCGTGGTCGGATTTGACAATCTCCCCGCCTCCTCATGGACACCCTACCAGCTGACGACCTTCGAGCAGCCGCTTGACGACATGGTCGGCCGTGTCCTCGACCATGTCGAAACCCATCAGCAGGGCAGGACCGCCCGGCCGTCCGGGCAGGCTGCTTTGTCTGACACCAGCCCGGACGGGGTTTTCTACTGTCCGCCGCGGCTCGTTATGCGCTCAACAACCGGAATATCGAAATGAACAAATCCATCTCGGCGCGCGCTGCGCTGGGCAGCCGTCTCGCACGCGAAGCCGGCAGTCTCGCGCTCGCAGCCTTTCGAAACCCTCATCTCGTCGTCGAAGGCAAAGGCCCTGGCGATGTTGTCAGCGAAGCGGACTTTGCCGTCGAAACCATGATCCGGTCGGCCGTGCTCGACGCCTTTCCGCAAGACGGCGTCGTGGGTGAAGAGTTCGGCGGCGCATTCGCTACGGACGGCTTCACCTGGCTAATCGACCCGATCGACGGCACGGTGAATTTCACCCGAAAACTCAGCTATTTCTGCGTCTCCATCGCGCTTTTGCAGGACGGCAACCCGATTGCGGCCTGGATTTTCGATCCCGTGCTGGACGAACTGTTCCGGGCAGACGCCGAAGGGAACGCATTTCTCAACGACGAGCCGATGCGCTGCGCGTCGACACCCGCTTTTGCGGACGCAGTCGTTGGCCTGGGCTTCTCGCCGCGCCACGAAAGTGAACTCGGTGGCATCATCGTCGGACGGTTGTTCGAGGCAGGGGCAGAAAACCGGCGGCTCGGTGCAGGCGCTCTATCGCTGGCGCATGTCGCGGCCGGCCGCCTCGATGCCTATGCCGAGCCGCACATGAACGCCTGGGACGCCGTCGGCGGGCTCTACATCGCGTCCTGCGCCGGAGCTGTCGTGATCGACTACGTATCGGCCGGCGGGCTCCTTCACGGCGCGCCGGCCTACGCCGCTGCCCCGACCATTTCAGCCCGGTTGTTCGACCTGCTGCCGGCGCCGTTTTCCGGTGCGCGGCTCAACCAACGGAACTGATCCGGGCCCGGTCCAGAAGTTCGCAACCAATCGTACCCCTCACCACCAACATGGAGACGATCCAATGAAAGCCTTCCTTGCGGCATCCGTCGCTATCTTTCTCGGCACCGCCGCATTCGCGGCAGAACCCGTCGGTTCCGAAAAATTCAATACCGATCCGGGCTTCGACCTGTTCGCGCTGACGGCGGACAATTTCTACGATGTGATCGTCCCGTTGGCCAAAGAGGAAGGAACGCTTACTTTCTACGACTTCAGCGACTCTTTCGGACCGTTGTTCAACGAACATCTCCTCCCCGAATTCGAGGCCAAATACGGGCTCAAGGTCGAATATGTCCGCGGGGAAGGCGACGCCTCGGCCCAACAGCTGGTGGCGGCACGCAACGCTGGCGCCAAATCACCGGCCGATGCCTATTTCGTAAGCTCAGCCAAGCTGGGGCTGCTGCGCGACTCCCGCACCATCGCGAATGTGCCCCTCCATACGCTCCTGCCGAACGGTCAGGCGCTTGACCGGACGATCGCGACGATCACCGGCGGTATAGAGCATGGCGGCACCTATCTACCGTTCCACCGCAACCAGACCAGCATCATCTACGACACCCGCACCATCGACCCAGAGACGGTGCCGGCCGATCTGGACACCCTGCTTGCCTGGGCCAAAGCGAACCCGCGCAAGTTCATCGTCACGTCGCCCGCCGGCGGCGGCTCGGGCAGTGGCTTCATGCAGGCGATCGCCCTTGCCAAGGTCGAAGACCAGGAATGCCGCGCCGCGTTCACCAACTACAAACTCACCAAGAACGAGGCCGCTGCGTTTGCCGCAAGCGACTGCATGGCCCCGGCCTGGGAATATTACAGGGAGCTACTGCCGTTCGTCGAAATCACCAACGGCAATTCCGATACGCTCAACCTCATTGCCAACGGCGGCGGCGTTGTCGGCACGGCCTGGGAGGACATGACCTATGACTTTTCCGGTCGTGGCCTTCTGCCTCCTACCGTGCGCCAGCAACTGCTCGAAGAGGGGCAGGTCGGCGGAGGCGACGGCATGTTCCTGCCGGTCAACGGCAAGGCCCCCGCAAGCGGCCTGCTGCTGCTCGACTTCCTGGCGAGCAAGGACGTCCACCTCAAGAAGCTGCAGCTCAATGGCTCGCGCTCGGCCAGAGCCGACCTTGACCCTGCGGCGAGCTTTACGCCGGAACAGGTGGCTCGCCTGATTCCGAGCGATCAATTCGCCACCCGCGCCCGGGCAAGCATGCCGGCCACGCTGGTCGACGCGCTGAGCACCTTCTTCGTCGCAAACCTGCTGCGCAAGTAAATCGACCGCGGCCAGCAGCGGCGGTGCGGACGTGCACCGCCGCCCATCAGAAAAGGGATCAGACATGGACTGCTCCATATCCATTCGCAATCTTATCAAGGACTTCGGCACGACGCGGGTGCTCAAGGGGCTTGATCTCGAAATTCCGGCAGGACGCTTCATCACGTTGCTCGGGCCGTCGGGTTGCGGAAAGACCACTCTTTTGCGGTCCATTGCCGGCATCTCGGATCCGACATCCGGCGAGATCTGGCTCGGTGGCCGTCGTCTCGACGGGGTCGCGCCGGAGAAGCGCAATTTCGGCATGGTGTTCCAGACCTATGCGCTGTTTCCGCATATGAGCATCGAAAAGAATGTGGCGTTTGGCCTCGAAATGCGCCGCACCCCCAAGGCGGACATTGTGCGCCGCGTCGCGGCCGCCCTCGATCTCGTTGGGTTGGGAGCGCATGCAAGGCGGCTGCCCCGGCAGTTGTCGGGCGGCCAGCAACAGCGGGTCGCGCTGGCACGGGCCATCGTCATCGAACCGGATGTGCTGCTGTTTGACGAGCCGCTCTCCAACCTCGACGCGAAACTGCGCGACAGCCTGCGCGACGACCTGCGCACGCTGCAACAGAAGCTTGGCATCACCTCCATCTATGTGACGCACGACCAGACGGAGGCGATGGCGCTTGCCGACGAGATCGTGGTGATGAAGGACGGCGAGATCGTCGAGCGTGGTACGCCGGTCGACCTCTATCGCCGCCCGAGCTTCCGCTTCACCGCCGAGTTTCTGGGCATGACCAATGTCGTCGAGACCGAAGTCCGGCAAGGTGAATGCCGGCTGCCCTGGGGGGCAGTGAGACCGGTTGAAAACCCCGGCGAGCCTGATGCCGAAGGCGTCGCCATCCGCCCGGAGGATCTTGCAATCGAGCCTACCGACGGCGAACACGACGGGGTCGTTGAACAATCGATGTTCATGGGCGCGGCCACCCACTACTGGATCGCGGCCGGCGGCAAGACCCTGCGCTCGATTGCGACCGGCGGGCGCACCGCCGTGTTGGGCAACGGCCAGAAGGTGAAGCTGACCGCTCCCTCCAGCCTGCATCTTCTCAGAACCTTCAAGCCATCTGCGGGAGCGGCTTCATGAGCGGCAAGGTCGACCGCACGGTCCTGCTGCTCTGCCTGCTGCCGGGCGTGGGATATCTGGCCGTTTTCTTTGGCTTGCCCCTGATGCGGGTGCTGGCGGGAAGCTTCTCCAGCAACAAGCCCGGCGAGCAGTTTCCGACGCTCGACACCTGGGCAACACTGTTCGCCAATCCGGTCTATCTCGATGGCCTGTGGTTTTCCATCTGGCTCGGGGTCGCGCCAACCGTCCTCAGCCTGCTCGTCAGCCTGCCTCTGGCGGCCCTGATGCTGGCCAACGAGAAGAGCCGCAAGCTTTTCGGCGCACTTTATCGGGTGCCGCTGGTCGTTCCGGGCATTGTCGCGGGCTTTCTGGTTCTCGTCATCCTTGACCGGGGCGGAATGGCCTCTCGCCTCGCCACGCCTCTCGGGCTGACCATCCCGCGCCTCGTGCGCGACGACTGGGGCCTTGGCGCCATCATCGCCTCGTCGTGGAAAGCAATTCCTTTCATGACCTTGATCATCTCCGGGGCCATGGCCGCCATCAACAAGGACATACTGTCGGCGGCGCGAACGTTGGGCGCCGGCCGTGTAACGATCTTCCGGCGCGTTCAGGTGCCGCTCGCGCAGCCCGGGATTACCGCCGCAGTGCTGCTGAGCTTTATCGGCTCGCTCGGGTCCTTCGTCATCCCCAGCCTGCTGGGGCCCGCCTATCCCCTGCCGATCAGCGTGAGCATGTACACCGAGGGCTTCCAGTACGGGAACTGGCCGATGGTCTATGCCATGGGCACGCTGCTTAGCGCCGTCGCGATCGGCATTCTCCTTGTCTACTACGCGATCGTCGGCTCGACCGGTCGACCCCGGCCCCTTTCCAGAAGCGATAGCTGAGGACCCCATGAGCATATCGACACACAACAAGCGCACCCAGCTCTGGGTTGGCGGCGGGCTCTACCTCTATCTGGCGACCACCCTTTTCCTGCCGCTGACCGTCATTGCCATCTGGGCATTCTACGACCCGAAAGTCGGCTGGTTCCCCCCGGACATCCTCCCGCGGTCGCTTTCCATTTCGGCCTGGCGCGAGGTCCTGTCGGATCGCCAGATCCTTCCCTCGGCAATGCTGAGCCTGTTCGTATCAACAGTCGTCACCCTCCTGACGAGCCTGCTCGCCTTTCCCACAGCCTGGGCGCTGGCGCAATTTCCATTCCGGTTCAAGCGGGCAGTGGAAGTGTTTGTTCTCGCACCGCTTATCGTGCCGGGCATTGTCGTCGCCGTCAGCCTGGGCGAGTTGTTCTTCACCTTCGGTCTTTCGGGCACGGTTCTCGGCGTGATCTTCGTCCAGACCATCGGCACATTGCCGCTGATGATCCGCATTCTGACCGCGACCCTGGAAGGCATCCCGAAAGAACTGATCCTGGCGGCGCGAACGCTCGGGGCGACCCAGCGGACCGCCGTGATGCGGATAGCGCTTCCGCTTGCCTGGCCCGGCTTCCTCGCCGCCGGACTGCTCAATTTCATCGCTTCGTTCGAAGAATTCGAGAAGAGCTTCATGGTGGGCGCCCCGAAAGTCCAGACACTCGCTGTCCGGCTGTGGAGCTATCTTGGCGGCGATGTTCTGGTGCTGCCCACCGCTGCGGTCGTCACCCTCATCCTGCTTCTTCCCATGCTGGTCATCTTTTTCATCGCCGAACGCATGCTGAAGGAGGACGTGATGGCTTCCGGCCTCGGCAAACTTTAACCCTCCCAACACAAAAGGAATATTCCATGCAAAAGAGCTTTCTTGCCAGTGAAAACGGCTTCATCCATCTCTGCGGCCATCGCGGCCACAGCGACGGTGCGCCGGAAAACACCATCGCAGCCTTCAAGGCGACACGCGATTGCGGTGGCACCAGCATCGAGATCGACACGGTTCTCACCAAGGACAATGAAATTGTCGTCATTCACGATTTGCTCGTCGACCGCACGACCAACGGCACTGGCGCCGTCAAGGACATGACGGCGGCCGAAATCGCCGGACTGGACGCCGGTTCGTGGTTCGGCGCGGACTTTACGGGTGAACGCATTCCGACCCTGCGCGAAGTCATTGCTGCGGCCCATGAGCTCGATCTCGTCATCGAGGCCGAGATCAAGGAGAAGGTCAATCTCGCCGCCTATGTCGAAGCATTGAAACAGGTGCTTGCAGACCCGCGCGACTGCGGCCGTGTCATGATGATCTCGTTCGACCACGCGCATTTGAAGGCCGTGAAGGCTGCAATTCCCAATGTCCGCACCGGTGGCATCGTTCACGAGCGCTTTGCCGATCCGGTGGCGGTGGCGCTGGCTGCCGACCTCGATGAGCTTTGCATCGACCTATCGGTGTTTGATCCGCAAGATGCCAGGCGTCTGCACGAGGCCGGGATCGCGATACGCTGCCATGCCTACAATCCGGCCTCGATCGAAGAAGCGACCCGCGCAGGTCTCGCCTGGACAGACGAACTTGCAGGCTGGCTTCGCGCCGGTCTCATCGACACGCTTTCTGGCGACGATGTGACCTGGCTTCACCGTTTCCGCAGCAACGCCATCTGATGTCATCGGGCATTCGCTAGCGAACAGCCAGGCTTCGGCCCCGCCCAGTCCGGGCGGCCCGAAGCCTGGTTTCCCCTGATTGGGCGAGCCAATTGACAACGCATCAATGTATCCTTTATTCTGGATATATGGATAATATTGCAGCAATATCGGCGCTCGGCGCCCTGGCCCAGACGACGCGGCTGGAGACCTTCCGGCTTCTGGTACGACACGAGCCCAATGGCGTTCCGGCCGGCGAACTCGCCCGCCTTGTCGATGTGCCCCAGAACACGATGTCGGCCCATCTCGCCACATTGTCGCGGGCCGGACTGGTCACGAGCGAGCGGCAGAGCCGGTCCATCATCTATCGCGCCGATATCAACGGCCTGCGCGACCTGACCCTGTTTCTCCTGAAAGACTGCTGTGGCGGCTCGAGCGAACTTTGTGCACCGCTCATCGCCGAGCTTGCACCCTGCTGCAGCCCGGAGCAGATCTGTGCGACGGAGGGGGCGACAGCGCCGCCAGGAAGGTCCGCCTGATGTCCACCTTCGAACGCTATCTCACCGTCTGGGTCTTCCTGTGCATCATCGTCGGCGTGGCCCTCGGTCATCTCATGCCCGGTGTCTTCCAGATCATCGGTGCAGCCGAGATCGCCAACGTGAACATCCCCGTCGCGATCCTGATCTGGCTGATGATCATCCCGATGCTGCTGAAGATCGATTTCCGCTCGCTCGCCCAGGTTGGCACCTATTGGCGCGGCATCGGCGTGACCCTGTTCATCAACTGGGCCGTCAAGCCGTTCTCCATGGCGCTGCTCGGCTGGCTCTTCATCGGCTGGCTGTTTCGGCCCTACCTGCCCACCGACCAGATCGAATCCTACATCGCCGGGCTGATCATCCTTGCAGCCGCCCCCTGCACGGCCATGGTCTTCGTCTGGAGCAACCTGACACGCGGCGAGCCGCTGTTTGCGCTCTCGCAGGTCGCGCTGAACGACGCGATCATGGTCGTCGCCTTCGCGCCGATCGTCGGCTTGTTGCTCGGCCTGTCGGCGATCACTGTGCCCTGGGACACGCTTGTTCTATCGGTTGGCCTCTACATCGTCGCTCCCGTCATCATCGCGCAGGTCATCCGCCGCCGGCTCACGGCTGATGGAACGACGCGGGCGCTGGACGCCATGCTAGCGAAGCTGCAGCCGGTCTCGCTGGTCGCGCTTCTTGCGACTCTGGTTCTTCTCTTCGCTTTCCAGGGCGAGCAGATCATTGCCCAGCCCGCCGTCATCGGCCTGCTCGCGGTGCCGATCCTGATCCAGGTCTACCTGAACTCCGGGCTCGCCTATGTCTTGAACCGGATGACCGGCGAGCGGCATTGCGTCGCCGGCCCCTCGGCGCTGATCGGCGCCAGCAATTTCTTCGAACTCGCGGTCGCGGCCGCCATCAGCCTGTTCGGCTTCCAGTCCGGCGCGGCGCTCGCCACCGTTGTCGGTGTGCTTGTCGAGGTCCCGGTGATGCTCTCGGTCGTGTGGATCGTGAACCGCTCGAAGGATTGGTATGAGGCCGCCCCCGCTGTCTCCCGAACCACCGCTACCGAAAGGCACTGACCATGGATGTCACGATTTACCACAATCCGGCTTGCGGAACGTCCCGCAATACGCTGGCGCTGATCCGCGCGGCCGGCATCGAACCGGTTGTCATCGAGTATCTTCAGGACCCACCGACGCGCGAGCAGCTTGCGACGATGATCGCGGATGCCGGCCTGTCGGTTCGGGAGGCTATTCGCGAGAAAGGCACTCCCTATACCGAACTCAGCCTCGACAACCCGGACCTGACCGACGACGAGTTGCTCGACGCAATGATCGAAACGCCGATCCTCATCAACCGTCCTTTCGTCGTGACGCCACTCGGCACCAGGCTCGCCCGCCCTTCCGAGGCCGTGCTCGACATCCTGCCCGACACCTTCACGGGACCGTTCTTCAAGGAGGATGGCGAGCAGGTCCTCGACCAGGAAGGAAAACGCATTGCCTGACACGTTCCCCGCATTGCATGCCCAGCACCTGCACGCGACCGATCCAGATGCCCTGCGCCCGGCATTCTCGACGCACAAGCCGCGCATCCTGATCCTCTACGGCTCGCTTCGCGAAGCTTCCTATAGCCGCCTGCTCTCCTTCGAGGTCCGGCGGCTCCTCGAACGGCTCGGATGCGAGGTCCGCATCTTCGATCCGAAAGGCCTGCCGCTTCCCGACGAAGCGCCAGCGAGCCATCCGAAGGTGCATGAGCTACGCGAGCTTTCCCAATGGTCGGAGGGGCAAGTCTGGGTGAGTCCGGAACGCCATGGCGCGATGACCGGCATCATGAAGTCGCAGATCGATTGGATTCCGCTCTCGGTCGGATCGGTCCGCCCGACGCAGGGCAAGACGCTCGCCGTCATGGAAGTCTCGGGCGGCAGCCAATCCTTCAATGCCGTGAACCAGATGCGAATCCTCGGTCGCTGGATGCGCATGATCACCATCCCGAACCAATCCTCAGTCGCTAAAGCCTATCAGGAGTTCGATGGCGACGGCCGGATGAAGCCTTCGCCCTATTACGACCGGGTGGTGGACGTCTGCGAGGAGCTGGTTAAGTTCACCCTGCTGACGCGCGACGCCTCGGCCCACCTCACCGACCGCTACAGCGAGCGCAAGGAACAGGCGGGCGAACTTGAAAAGCGCGTGTCGTTGCGGTCAATTTGACGGGCGCGGCGTGGCGACGAGGGTTCGCTTCGTCGCCATGGCGACCGCGACAAACGCGGCGATGCCCATACTGCCCAGGGCAGCGCTCAAGACGAGCGAGGCGCCGATACCGAATTGCTCCATCGTCGCTGCGAAAGCGAATGGGGCGGCAGCGCCGGCAGCCAATCTTGCCGCAGCCATCTTGCCGGTGAGCGCGCCATACCCGTCGGAGCCAAACAGGTAGAGGGGCAAGCTGCCCTGCGCGATGCTGTTGATGCCCGATCCGAGGCCGAGGCAAATCGAGAAGGCGACCGCGCCGGGGAGCCAGTTGCCGGATAAAGCCAGAATGACGACACTGAGGACCAGGAAGGTCGCGGAGACAACCGCAAGGCCCGGTGGTGCAAGGCGCGTGCCGCAGAGCATATTGATCAGGCGGCTGAGAACCTGAGCTGGGCCGAACAGCGAGCCGATGGCGACGGCCGCGCTTCCAAACCCGAGCGCACCGAGCATCGGCACCATATGGGCGAGCATGGCTCCAAGGGTGAAGCCGAGCAGCGCGAAGGCAGCCGACACGGCGAGCACCGCGCGGCGACGATGTTCGCGAGGAATGGCCCCGACGACGGGTTCGCGCACCGGCCTTTGTCCGTCCGCAGCACCAACCTTTGTCTTCCGCATGATCCAGACGTGCAGCGGCATGCAGACGACAAGATTGAGCCCGGCATAGACGAGATAGATCTCGCGCCAGGAGAGATAGCCGAGCAGCGCCGTGGCAACCGGCCAGAAGATCGTGGAGGCAAAGCCGGCGATCAGCGTGAGGTAGGTGATGCTCCTCGATGCAGAGCGGGGATCGGCCTCCACCAGCGCGGCGAAGGCAGCCTGATACTGGACCATTCCCGACGATATTTCCAGGAGGACGATGGCAAGGGCGAAGACCGCTATCGACGGCGACCAGGCGCAGAGGATCAAGGTCAGCGCGGAAAGCGCCGAGCCGATCGCCATCACGGTCGCCGCGCCGATACGATCCATCTGCCGGCCAATATACGGCGCCGACAGGCCGCCAACGAGGAGCGACGCCGAGAAGACCGCGAAGACCTGCGCGACGGTCGTCCCGAGATCCGCCGCCATTCCGGGCGCGAGGATACTGAAACTGTAGTAGAGGCTGCCATAGCCGATGATCTGCGTCACGCCGAGCGCGGAGACGATGCCGACGGGTACGTTCCGATCACGCAAGGGTGCCACCTTCGTTCTTCGCATTTCCGCGCACGTAGCAGGTATCCGACCGCTCCAAGCCTTCGCGGATAGCAGGATGCCCCGCGCAGCAGTCCTCCATCAGGAACCTCACGAGATCAGCCAAGGCATCAAAGCTGGCGCTATAGACGATCGACCGGGATTCGCGCCGCTGCGCGATGAGGCCCGAGCGCGCCAACTCCTTCAGGTGGAAGGATACGTTCGAGGGCGAGACGCCCATGCGCTCAGCGATCAGGCCCGCGGCAAGCCCTTCCGGGCCTGCGACGACCAGGGTGCGGACGATGGCAAGGCGGGTTTCCTGGGATAGGGCCGCGAATGAGGTGAGGGCTTGACGCTCGTCCATAATTCAATAATTCCTGAACTATTGAATTATAGGAATAGCGCACATGAACGTAGCCGGCAAGGCGGCTTCGTCCGATTTCACGCCCGGTCAACTTCCCCGCGCTGGTTGGCGCAGACTGCATGAACTCCACCGGAGCGCCCTGCTAAAAACAGGGTTTCCAGTCACACTCCATCCAGGCGGCGTTCAGCCCAACCCGATAAACTTGAAAATTGCCAGATTTAATAAATAACACTTTGGGAACTACGGCTTTTCCTTCACCACAAATACATGAGTAAAATAGTATAATTTTAATTCCATTTTTCTTTCTGCCTTGAGATGCTAGCCTGCGGTCACGTAGCGTTTGTTGGAGACGTTAAGTGGCAGAACAAGTTACACAGCCACCCGTTGTGCGTTCCGGTCGCCGTCGTAAGGAGCTCCTCACCTTTCTCGTGCTCGCCTTCGGTATCTGGCCGATCGTCGCCGTAGCCGTGGTCGGTGGTTATGGCTTCCTTGTCTGGATGCTCCAGATCCTCTACGGGCCGCCCGGCCCGCCCGGTCATTGAGGGCGGGGCGATGCGGCAGGAGGCATTGTCCAGGCGGGATTTTCTGAGAGGCAGCCGACCGAGCGACGCCGCCCGCATCCGGCCGCCCGGCATTGCGGATGAAGCGTTGGCATCCTGCACCGGCTGCGGAATGTGCGTCGAGCACTGTCCGACCGATATCATCAGCCTTGTTGATCGCCTGCCCACGCTCGACTTTGCCGCCGGCGAATGCACTTTCTGCGGCGCCTGTGCGGAACACTGTCCCGAACCGGTCTTCACCAGAGACGTGGCAACCCGCTTCGACCATATCGTCACCATTGCGTCCTCCTGCCTGCCGTTCCAGCGCGTCGATTGTCAGGCCTGCCGGGACGCCTGTCCCGTCAGCGCGATCCGCTTTCGGCCGGTGCGCGGAGGCCCATTCGTGCCGGAGCTGGTGCCGGAGGCCTGCACGGGCTGCGGCGCCTGTATTTCCGTCTGCCCCGTCGGCGCGGTCGCGACCGCGCCGCTCATCGCGGAGGCCACCTATGTCTGAGGCGCGGCGGCATCACATTTCAAGCGCGGTGATCGCCACCAGACCCGGCGGCATCGACGGCGTGATCGCGGCGCTTGCCACTTTCGACAATGTCGAGGTGCACGGCGCCGACAAGGGCAAGATCGTCATCGTCATCGAGGGGCCGTCCACCGGCGTGCTGGGGGATACGCTGATGCGCATCTCCGTCCTTGACGGGGTGATCGCCGCAAACATGGTTTTCGAACATGTCGAAATGGAAGAGGACGAGGTTGATGGGCAGCGAACTGACGCGGCGTGACATCCTGAAGGCCCAGGCGGCGGGCGTTGCGGCGGCAGCGGCGGGTATTGCATTGCCTGCTGCCGCCCAGCCGGTGCCGGGCGGGGTGAGCGCGCTCGAGATCAAATGGGACAAGGCGCCCTGCCGCTTCTGCGGCACGGGCTGCGGCGTCATGGTGGGCGTCAAGGAAGGCAAGGTCGTCGCCACCCACGGCGACATGCAGGCGGAGGTCAATCGTGGCCTCAATTGCATCAAGGGCTACTTCCTTTCGAAGATCATGTATGGCGCCGACCGCCTGACAACGCCGCTCCTGCGCAAGCGCGGCGGCGCCTATGCCAAGGACGGCGAGTTCGAGCCGGTCACCTGGGAAGAGGCCTTCGACGTCATGGCCGAGCAGGCCAAGAAGGTGCTGAAGGAGAAGGGCCCGACGGCGCTCGGCATGTTCGGCTCCGGCCAGTGGACGATCTTCGAGGGCTATGCCGCGACCAAGCTGATGCGCGCCGGTTTCCGCTCGAACAATCTCGACCCGAACGCCCGCCACTGTATGGCGTCCGCCGCCTACGCCTTCATGCGCACCTTCGGCATGGACGAGCCGATGGGGTGCTACGACGACTTCGAGCATGCCGATGCCTTCGTGCTGTGGGGCTCGAACATGGCGGAGATGCACCCGATCCTCTGGACGCGCATCGCCGACCGGCGGCTCGGCCACGAGCATGTGCGCGTGGCGGTGCTCTCCACCTTCACACACCGCAGCATGGACCTCGCGGATATCCCGATGGTCTTCAAGCCGGGCACGGACCTCGTCATCCTCAACTATATCGCCAACCACATCATCCAGACCGGCCGGGTGAACGAGGATTTCGTGCGCAACCACACGAAGTTCGTGCGCGGCGTCACCGATATCGGCTACGGGCTGCGCCCCGACGATCCTTTGGAAATGAAGGCGGCGAACGCTGCCGACCCGGCCAAGACCGAGGCGATCGACTTCGAGGCATTCAAGGCCCTCGTTGCCGAATACACGCTGGAAAAGGCGGTCGAGATGACCGGCGTCGAGGCCGGCTTCCTCAAACAGCTTGCAGAACTCTACGCCGACCCCAACCGCAAGGTCATGTCTCTGTGGACCATGGGCTTCAACCAGCATGTGCGCGGCGTCTGGGCGAACCAGATGGTCTATAACCTGCATCTGTTGACGGGAAAGATTTCCGAACCCGGCAACAGCCCTTTCTCGCTGACCGGCCAGCCGTCCGCCTGCGGCACGGCGCGCGAGGTCGGCACCTTCGCCCATCGCCTGCCCGCCGATATGACGGTGACGAACCCGGAACACCGCAAGCATGCCGAGGAAATCTGGCGCGTGCCGCATGGCATCATCCCGGAAAAGCCGGGATATCACGCCGTACAGCAGGACCGCATGCTGAAGGACGGCAAGCTCAGCTTCTACTGGGTGCAGGTCAACAACAACGTCCAGGCCGGTCCGAACACCGCCAACGAGACCTATCAGGGGTATCGCAACCCGGAAAACTTCATCGTCGTCTCGGATGCCTATCCGACGATCACCGCTATGAGCGCCGACCTCATCCTGCCCGCCGCCATGTGGGTGGAGAAGGAAGGGGCCTATGGCAATGCCGAGCGGCGCACCCATGTCTGGCATCAGCTGGTGCAGGCGCCGGGTGAGGCGCGCTCCGACCTCTGGCAGCTTGTCGAGTTTTCCAAGCGCTTCACCACGGAAGAGGTCTGGCCGGCGGAGCTTCTGGCAGCCAATCCCCAATACAAGGGCAAGACGCTCTATCAGGTGCTGTTTGCGGAAAGCGACGTGGGCAAGTTCCCGATCAGCGAGGTCAATCCCGATCACGCCAACAACGAGGCCCAGCATTTCGGCTTCTACCTGCAGAAGGGCCTGTTCGAGGAATACGCCGCCTTCGGTCGTGGCCACGGCCACGACCTTGCGCCCTACGACACCTATCACGAGGTGCGGGGCCTGCGCTGGCCCGTCGTCGACGGGAAGGAAACGCTCTGGCGCTACCGCGAAGGCTACGATCCCTACGTAAAGCCCGGCGAGGGAGTGAAATTCTACGGCAACAAGGATGGCAGGGCGGCGATCATCGCGGTGCCCTACGAACCGCCGGCGGAATCGCCGGATGACGAATTCGATGTCTGGCTCGTCACCGGCCGCGTGCTGGAGCACTGGCATTCCGGCTCGATGACCATGCGCGTTCCCGAACTTTACAAGGCGTTTCCGGGCGCCCGCTGCTTCATGAACGCCGACGATGCGCGCAAGCGCGGCCTCAACCAGGGATCGGAAATCCGCATCGTCTCACGGCGCGGCGAAATCCGCTCGCGCGTCGAAACGCGCGGCCGCAACCGCATGCCGCCCGGCGTGATCTTCGTGCCCTGGTTCGATGCCAGCCAACTCATCAACAAGGTCACGCTGGACGCCACAGATCCCATCTCGAAACAGACGGATTTCAAAAAATGCGCAGTCAAGATCGAACCCGTCGCCTGACCCCTTCTCCAAGGTGGATTCTCGCTGCCATCGGTGCGGCTGTGATCGCCACCGGCGCGATGGCGCAGATGGTCCCTGAACTCTCCGGCCCGCAGGGCGACGCAATGCAGACCCTGCCGGCCGATCCGCTGCCGAAATGGATCATCGACGACATAAGGCGCATGCGTGCCTATCCCGAGCAGCCGCCGGTCATCCCGCACTCGATCGACGGCTACCAGCTTTCGGTCAATGCCAATCGCTGTCTTTCCTGTCACAAGCGTGAATTCTCCCAGGATGCGGGCGCGCCGATGATCAGCATCACCCACTACATGACCCGTGAGGGCCAGATGCTCGCCGACGTCTCGCCACGCCGCTATTTCTGCACCGCCTGCCACGTGCCGCAAGCCGACCACAAACCGCTCGTCGGCAACACCTTCAAGGATATGAGCGAACTGGGCGTCACCAAGGCGGGAAGCGAATGATGATGGCGCGCATCAAGGCACTCCTCGCCTGGGTCTGGACCATGCTGACCATGCCGGCGGCAACGCTCAGCCTCGCCTTCCTGACGCTCGGCGGCTTCGTTGGCGGCGTGATGTTCTGGGGCGCCTTCAACACGGCGCTGGAAGTCACCAACACCGAAAAGTTCTGCACCTCGTGTCATGAGATGAAGGACAACGTCTATCAGGAACTGACCAACACAGTGCATTTCACCAACCGCTCCGGCGTGCGTGCTTCCTGTCCGGATTGCCACGTCCCGCATGAATGGACGGACAAGATCGCCCGCAAGATGCAGGCCTCGAAGGAGGTCTGGGGCAAGATCTTCGGCACGATCAGCACGCGCGAGAAATTCCTCGAAAAGCGGCTGGAACTTGCCCAGCACGAATGGGCGCGCCTGAAGGCGAATGACAGCCTGGAATGCCGCAATTGCCACTCGTCCGTGGCGATGGACTTCACCAAGCAGACCCAGCGCGCCGCCGATATCCACTCGAAATACCTGCTGACCGGCAAAGCGACCTGCATCGACTGCCACAAGGGCATTGCGCACGAGCTACCGAACATGAAGGGCATCGATCCCGGCTGGAAGATGCCGAGGGAACTGGAAGGCGAGCCACTGCCCGCCGTCTCGAACGACGCCATCGGCGATCTTCGAAATGCCGTCGCCGGTGCACATGCCACGGTTAATTTCTAGAGGCTGCCCCCTTTTCAGGGGGCAGACCAACTACGCTCGATGCAGATTGCGCGCGAGTGACAGGAATCCGAAGAGATGGGGTGAGCGATTGTCGCGGCGATAGTTCAGGGAAAGCTCAGTTCCCGGATTGTGTCCGCGATAGTTGCGGTAGATCACACCCGGCCGCTCGTTCTGTGCGGCCGATGCCGGAACGACACAGATCCCGACCCCGACCGAAACCAGGCTGATCGCCGTCAGATAGTCCTGTGCCATGACCTGCGAGGCAGGGATGAAGCCATTCGTCCGGCAGACGTCGAGAACGTAGTCCGCATAGCTCGGGCGTGGCCGCCTTGGAAAGAGGACGAAGGTGGCGGACTTGAAGTCGCTCAGGGCGAAATCGCCCTCCTGATCGGCATAGGTGTCGGGAAGCGCCAGGATGAGCGGTTCCTTCAACAGCGTTTCGGATTTGAGCTCCGCATCGTCAATCGAAGGGCGGGCAACGGCGATGTCGATTTCCCGCTGGATCAGGGCACGCTTCAGTTCGGCGTTGTTCATGGCCGACAGCGCCAGCTCGATATCGGGATGGGCGGCGCGAAAAGCCCTGATGATGTTCGGCAGGACGCCAAACGTCGCCGTGCCGACAAAGGCGATCCGCAGGCGCCCGGCAACGCCCTGCCCTATCCGCATGACCTCGCGTTCTGTCTGGTCGACCCGCTCCAGAATTTCCCGCGCCCTCTCGAGCAGAAGCTCGCCTGCCTGGGTAAGCCTGATCTGGCTGCGGCTGCGATCGAACAGGACCGCGCCGATTTCCCTTTCGAACTGGGCGATCTGCCGACTGAGCGGCGGTTGGGCGATGCCGAGCCGCGCCGATGCCCGGCCGAAATGTAGCTCCTCCGCCACCGCCAGGAAATAACTCAGTCGCTTGAAATCCATCACTGTCCGTCAGACATGCACGAGCCTCGCCTGCGAGAGGTCCATAAGCTCCAGCGCCTCCTGGAAATAGGGGCGGAAGGCCACCGGATTCTCGCTCATGGGAAAATGCCCGAGTTCCTTCATGACGACAAGAGTCGCTCCGGCAATAGCATCCGCGGTCCGGCGGGCATCCTCCGGAGTGCAGGTCATGTCGTATTCACCACACATGATATGCACCGGAGTGCTCCGGGTATCGATAGTGCCCAGCCTGCCGACAAGGCTATCGTCGCGCGTGTAAAAGCTCAGATCGCCCCGGAACACACCGGGCCCGGACTGCATGAACATCCACTGGGTGTTCCAGCGCTCCGCCTGCGGCGCCTGGGGCGCGATATTGGCCGATACGAGGGCCGCCCCCATTTCACCGCCGTGAGCGTCCGGCCGATGGAACCAGTCGATATCGTACCATGCCGGCTGAAAATCGGAGGCTTCGATGGCGATGAAACCCGAGAAGCGATCCGGGTGCAGTGCCGCCAGCTGAAGAGCGATGCGCCCGCCCATGGAGCACCCCGCAAGCAACGGCTTTTCTAGGTCGAGCGCGCTGCAAAAAGCCAGAACGGTCTCGATATAGGCCTCGGTCGTCAGCAGATATTCAGCGGTCTCGAAGCCTTCTGGCGGGAGCGACTTGCCGTGCCAGGGCATATCGAAGGCGAAGAAGCGGTTTGAGCGGGTGAAAGCCTCGTCGTTGAGGATGAAGCGCCACTGACGCGTGTCGGCACCGGCCGTGTGCAGGCAGACGACCGGCCGGCCCTGCCCCGCTTCCTCGAAGTAGATTCTCTGTGGCGTCCCACCGATCGCAAGATTGACGTACCGGCCGGTGATGGATTCGATCGACGATGTCATGACAGGCCCTCCTGGCGGCCCAGCGCCATGAATTCCTTGAAGTAACGGAGGTTTTTGACGAGCGTCAGGATGTCGCCATCAATGCGGCCGTGGCCGTATTTGACGAGACCGAAGATGTCGTGAAAACCGGGTTGCGGAACAGGCTGCCAGAATTTTTCAAGCGCTTCGCCGTCCGCTCTCAATGCAAACCGCCAGGGAAGCTTCTTGCTCGGGCCCTCCTTGATGTCGACGACGCGCCCCTTCTCGAAGGTCAGGTAGAATTCGTCGCTGTCGATCTCGATGAGAACCGTCTCGTTAAACAGGCTTCCCATCCGCAAAAGGTGTGGCGTCTGCCCGAGTGCAGCCACCATGTGGTCGAGCCGCCGTCGCGTTTTGCTTTGCTCCTGGTGCATTTTTTAAACTCACATCTTCCGCGCCATGAAGCGCACCTTGTCCTCGTCCAGCGTGACGCCCAGCCCCGGCCCCGACGGCACCTGTATCTCGAACTCGTTGAAGATCAGCGGCGTTGCGACGAGGTCTTCAACGAGGATGCGCGGACCGAAGTGCTCACTGCCCCATTCGAGCCGGGGCAAGGTGGAGAAGACAGCCATGTGGGCGGCCGCGCCGATGCTGCTTTCCAGCAGGCAGCCGCCATAGAGTTCGATCCCGAACGCCTGGGCGATACCTGCGGCTCGCTTGAGCTCCAGCAGTCCGCCACTCTTGACCAGCTTCAGCGAATAGACGCTGCCACAGGCCAGCGCCGCCGTACTTGCCAGTTCCGTATTCGTGAAAGCTGCTTCGTCAATCAGGATCGGGATGCGCGTGCGCGCCGCGACCCGCGCCATCGCTTCGCGCTGGCTTGCCGGCACCGGCTGCTCGATGAGGTCGATGCCGAGTTCTTCGAGCGCCGGAAACAGCCGGATGCAGAGCGCTTCGCTCCAGGCCTGATTGACGTCGACAATCAGCTTGACCTCGTCGCCGAGGCCCGCGCGCAAGTGCTGCAGGCGCTTGATATCGACGTCCGGCGTATTGAAACCCAGTTTGATCTTGAAGTCGCGGTGCTGGCGCAGGCGCAACTTCTCGCGCGCTTCTTCCAGTTCCTGTGCCGCATCACCCGATGCGAGCGCCCAGATAACGCCAATCCGGTCACGGACCTGCCCGCCGAGCAGGGCGCTGACAGGAAGTCCCAATGTCTGGCCAACCGCATCGAAAAGTGCGGTTTCCACGGCTGCCTTGGCGGCAAAATTGCGCGTTGCGGCCTTGGACATGCGCACCGCGTTGGCTTCGAACAGCATGGCGTTCTGGCCGATCAGCGCAGGAGCCAGGTAGGCCTCTATTGCGGCATGGATGGATTCCACACTCTCTTCCGCCCAGCGGGGCCCTCCGAGTGTGGAGGCTTCGCCAATCCCCACGACGCCGTTCTCGAGCTGCACCTGAATGAGGACGAACCCCTGATAGGAAATCTCCGTGTTCGAAAGCTTGTGGCGACGAACGGTCGGCGCTTCGATGATGGTCGCCGCGATCGACCTTATTCGCGTGTCCCTTGCGGGCTCCGCAGGCCGGTCATGGCCAGGTACTGTTTCTGCGATAGCGAGCGACATGCTGCGTTGCCTTTCGAAGGGATCCGCCTTGGGCAAGCCCAGGCGGATCGATTGTTTGGATGCTTTGCGGATTATTCGGCCGCGACGGCCAGAACACCGGACTTCGACTTGAGCTTGAAGTTGAATTCCATGACGAGGTCGGTATCAGCCCCTTCGGCGGCCTTGTTCATCTTGCCGATAAGGCTTTCCTTGACGGCGAAGACCGCGTCATTGTCGAGGTATTCGGTATCAGCGTCGTAGATCTGCGAGACGAGGCCCTGATAGCCATCCTTCTGGATCATGAAGTGGATATGGCCCGGCCGCCACGGATGATGGCCCATGTAGTTCAGTAGCTCGCCGGCCGCGCCGTCATAGGGGATCGGATAGGGAGCGGGCCGGATGCCGACGAATTCATATTCGCCCTTCTCGTCGGTCAGGAAACGACCGCGAAGATTGTAGTCCGGCTGGTCCGGGTCCTGCTGTTCGTAAAGACCGTTCGGCGCATCCTCCCACACGTCGACTGTAACACCCGGAATGGGCTGACCCGCCGTATCCCGGATCGTTCCGCGAACGCGCACGCTCTCGCATCCATCGAAGCTCTTCTGGACGATCGAGGCGCCCTTCGGCAGCACCGGCGGGTTCTCGCGATAGAACGGCCCGAGCACGGTGGATTCGCTTTCACCATCGGTCACCGTGTGATCGAGCATGTCGACCAGAACCTCGACCCCGAGAATATCGGAAAGAAGAATGAACTCGTTGCGAGCATCGTCCGATATATGCCCGGCACGCACGAGGAACTGACAGGCCGACATCAGTTCGGCATGGGTCACCTTCGCCTCGATGCAGAAGGCATGGATATGGCGGATGAGGCTTTCCAGGATCTCGCGATTGCGCGCGGGAATATCCGATGAAAGCGCGGCGATCACTACATCCGAAATGTTCTGCTGGCTTACGTTTCGCATTATAACTCCTCCTTTAATGCGTCTGCGGTCGAGCCTTCGGCTTCACCACATGAGTTCGGTTTCGATCTGAAGCATGCTGGCCGGGGCCTTGCGGGTATTTTCGAGGGCGCCAAATTTGCCCTTGAAGAACATCAGGGGCTCAGCCGTCTCATCCGCGGCGAGCGCCTCGACGCGGCCGACGAAGATCGTGTGATCGCCGGCAATGATCTCTTCGTGGACGATTGCCGAAAAGGTTGCGACCGCGCCACGGATCACGGGCAGGCCGCCCAGTTCGTCGAACAGGTCGCGTAGCTCGCCATTCGGCTTGCCAGCGAAATGCCAGGCGATGGCATCCATGCCTGAAGCCAGAATGCTGACGGCGAAACGGCCGGATTTCTGTATCTTTTCCAGCATCCGCGCTTTCTCGGCAATCGAGATGGCTATCAGGGGCGGGTCGAGCGAGATCGACATGAATGCGTTCGCCGTCATGCCATGATCGTGACCGTCACAATGGGTCGTGATGACATTGACCCCGGTGGCGAACACACCGCAGGTGTTGCGGAACGTGCGAGGGTCAAGCGCCGACATGTCGTCCTCCATTGTCGCTGGTGCGCAGGAAAGTGTGACAGACAGGCCAACCTTCCAGCCGCTCGGCCTCTGTGAAACGGCCCGCCTCTCTCAGAGAGCGAATACGGGAACTGGAAACGACCTCGCCTGCCTCGCAGCAGACTGCAGGAAAGATTCTCGTGTCGAAATAGCGCGCCAGCATTTGCGGGTTTCCACCCTTGCAGGAGCCGAACCGGAAATCCGCACCGATCCAGATGATCCGAGGGGCAAGCCGGCTTATTTCACGGATGAAGTCATCGGCCGTGCGGGCCCGATAGGCCGCATCGAACCGGGCCACGACGATATGGTCCGGGCCGAGCGCGCCGATCTTCCCGACCTTGTCGCGGACGGAGGTGAGCGGCCGGGCCCCGCACAAAAGAGCCTTGGGAGGCGGATCAAAGGTATAGACAACGGACGGGATGCCAAGATTTCGCGCACTGCGCACGGCTGTGCCGATCAGAGCCTGATGACCGCTGTGAACACCATCGAAGGCGCCGACCGTCAGGACGGAACCGGATAGCGCCAGCGTGTCCTCATCATGAACGAGCGGTTGGGTATAGGTGCGATGCTCCATGGTCTCCTCCCATGTTCACAATCGGCGTCACGGTGTCTCCGTGCGTTCGATGATGCAAACCTAGCTCTGGAAACCTGCCCCGGCGATACCCGTGCCGGTATCGCATGATACCTATCATTCGCTCTTCATCGGCGCGTAACTTTGGTCCTCGGAAGAGGCAGAGGACCTTTTTTTCCGATCGAGACGCCGGCTTGCGGACGCCGCCCGGCAAACTGGAGGAGTAAACCGACATGGATAATCTGGGCAACAAACCCGTTCCCGACGCACAGGCCACAACCACCGACGCCTATACCGGTTCCGAATTCCTGGAGAGCATTCAGGATGGCCGTGAGATCTACATCTACGGCGAGCGCGTGAAGAATGTCACCGAGCATCCGGCGTTCCGCAACTCGGCGCGCATGGTAGCCCGGTGGTACGACCGCTTTCACGAAAAGAAGAACGAAATCGGCGTGCCGACCGATACCGGATCAGGCAAGCTGACACATCCCTTCTTCCTGGGGTCTAAGACATCCGAGGATCTGGTGCGTTCCCGCGACGCCATCGCCGAACTGCAGAAGGTCTCCTACGGCTGGATGGGCCGGTCTCCCGACTACAAGGCATCGTTTCTCGGAACGCTCGGCGCCAATTCCGCCTTCTACGGCGAATATGCGGGCAATGCGCAGCACTGGTACGCCCGCACTCAGCAACGTCTGGACTACTGGAACCATGCCATCGTCAATCCGCCGATCGATCGTGATCGATCCATCGAGGAGGTGCGCGATGTCTTCATGCATGTCGAGAAGGAGACGGACAAGGGATTGATCGTCTCCGGCGCCAAGGTTGTCGCGACGGGTTCGGCACTGACCCACTACAACTTCATCGCCCACTACGGAATTCCGATCAAGGACAAGTCCTTCGCGCTGATCTTCACCGCCCCGATGGATTCGCCCGGCGTGAAGCTCATCGCGCGCTCGTCCTATGAATTCAACGCCGCAGCAACCGGCTCGCCCTTCGACTATCCGCTCTCCAGCCGTCTCGACGAAAACGACTCCATCCTCGTCTTCGACAAGGTGCTGGTTCCGTGGGAAAATGTCTTCATCTACGGCGACGTCGACAAGATCAACCAGTTCTTCCCGGCCTCCGGCTTCGTTCCACGTTTCACCCTGCATGGACTGACCCGTCTTTCGGTCAAGCTCGACTTCCTTGCCGGCCTCTTCTCCATGGCCGTCGAAGCGACAGGCTCGAAGGATTTCCGCGGCGTCCAGACCGGTGTCGGCGAGGTCATCGCCTGGCGCAACACCTTCCACGCACTCGGCGATGCCATGGTGAAATCACCTGTTCCGTGGCAGGGCACGGACGGTTACACCTTGCCCAACCTCAATGCCGGTCTCGCCTACCGCGTGCTGGCGCCACTGGCCTACCCACGGATCAAGGAATTGATCGAACGGCATGTCGCCAGCGGGCTCATCTATCTGCCATCAAGCGCCGCCGATTTCGAGAACGAAGCTATCCGTCCCTATCTCGACCGGTTCGTCCGCGGTTCGAACGGCTATGCGGCGATTGATCGGGTCAAGCTGCTGAAACTCTTGTGGGATGCCATAGGAACGGAATTCGGCGGTCGCCATGAGCTCTACGAGCGCAACTATGCAGGCAACTATGAGAACCTGCGGATCGAGGCCCTGATGGCCGCAACGGCGAACGGCGACCTCGCATCCATGCAATCCATGGTAAAGGACTGCATGAGCGAATACGATCTCTCCGGCTGGACGGGCTCCGACCTGATCAATCCGGACGACATCAGCCTGGTCGGCCGGGGCACCGTACAGTCGGCTGCCTGATCATCCGGTCATCAGAACCAATCGAAATGCTCCAGAGGAATGCGGCGAACACCTTGTTCGCCGCATTCCGTTGGCGGAAGCCCGCCAAAGTCGTCGCCTCAGGGCATGTAAGGGAAATAGACGGACCTCAAGGTCGCCTGTCCCGCTCTGGGATAGAGCCTGTAGCGCATGGTGAATTCTCGCGGCCTTGAATATATATAGGAATCCTATATACATTACGCATGGTATTGCAAGAAACCCCCAATTCGATCACCGAGCGGCTTCGCGAAGGCTTGGCCCGCGTCGGCATGGTCATGCGTATCGACGAGTGGAACCGTTCGAAGGCGAGCGGGCTCAACCCAACACAACTTGCCATCCTGACACTGTTGGAAAAGCGCGGTGAAGCCGGTCTCAGCGTTCACGAGGTCGCCGCCCACCTCGGCGTCTCGCAGCCGACCGCGACGGATTCGATCAATGCGCTGGAGCGCAAGACCTATGTGGAGAAGCAGCAGGTAGCGAGCGACCGGCGCGCGACGCGCGTGGTTCCAACCGCGGCGGGCCTTGCAGTCCTCGCGGCCTCGGATACCGGCGACAGCCTTGTCGCCGAGGCGCTTGCCGCGCTCGATGAACGCGCACAGGAAGACCTGCTTCTCACCCTCGTCACGATGATCAGGCATCTGCAGGTGACAGAGAAAATCCCCGTCCAGCGCATGTGCGTGACCTGCCGCCACTTCTCTCCTTTTGCGCACGCCGATGCCGTTCGCCCCCATCACTGTCATTTCGTCGATGCTGCCTTCGGCCAAAGCGAATTGCGCATCGATTGCCGCGACCATGTTGAAGCCAATCCCGCGATCCGGGCTGCCGCTTGGGATGCATTTCAAGCGGGGTAGTTCAAACTCCCGAGGAGACGAAAGAAAGATCATGCCGAGATTTCCCCTCACAGATTCCTGCGACGCAGTGGCCCGGCCAGACAAAGGCCAGCATAGCGGGAGGCGCCAATGATCGCGTCTGAGGCGTCGCTTGCCCCGGAACTTGCCATCAGCGAATGGTTCAACACGCCGGTCCCGCTGACCCTTTCCGGCCTGCGCGGGCGGCCGGTCTTCCTGCACAGCTTCCAGCTGCTCTGCCCCGGTTGCATGGCGCAGGCCATTCCGCAGGTCCAGCGTATCGAGCGCGTCTTCGCCCATACGGACCTCCAGATCATCGGCATCCACACAGTCTTCGAGCACCATGCCGCCATGTCGCCGGTGACCCTGAAGGCGTTCCTTCACGAATACCGGCTGAAATCCCCCGTCGGCGTCGACAGGGCGGAAGAAGGCTCGGACGTGCCGGTAACGATGCAGCGGTTCAGGCTGCGTGGAACGCCGTCCTCCGTGCTGATCGGGCGGGACGGCACCATCCTGCATCAGGCCTTCGGGGTGGAGGACGATATCGCGGTCGGGGCGCGGATCGCCATGGCGCTATCCGCATCCCCGGCGCAATCGGCCGCTGCCGGGGACGACGCCTGTGCCGACAGCGTCTGTGCGTCGCCGATGCCTTCGGTCGTGACGCCATGAAGGAATTCGCATTGCTCAGCCTGCGCATCGGCAGCGTCGCACCACTTGGTGTCCGCGGCGCGCCGAGCGGTATTGCGAAATCGCCTGTCGACAGGGCGCTTACCCTCTCCGAAACCGGCTTTATCGGCGACATGCAGGGCGATACTGTGCGGCATGGCGGGCCGGAAAAAGCCGTGCACCACTATCCCTTCGAGCACTATGCCGACTGGACGGGCGATCTCGGGCCCCATCCGCTTCTTGCCGGGCCCGGCGCCTTCGGCGAGAACCTCTCGACGATTGGGCTGACGGAGAGCATGGTGGCGATCGGCGATGTGTTCGAGCTTGGCTCCGCGATCCTGCAGGTCAGCCAGGGGCGGCAGCCCTGCTGGAAACTGAACGAGCGCTTCGGCCGGACGGAGATGTCGCGCATGGTACAATCGACCGGGCGAACCGGGTGGTATTATCGGGTGCTCAAGCCCGGCACCGTTTCACCGGACGACCGCCTCGTCCTGCGCGAACGCAACGCCCCGCAATGGACGCTGACGCGCATCTGGCGCGCCTTCTACATCGACCCGCTCAATCGCTCGGAACTGACCGGCATCGCCGCGCTTGAGCACCTTGCCGATGGCTGGCGCGCCCACGCCGCCCGCCGGCTGGAAAGCAATCGGGTCGAGGACTGGACCAAGCGCCTCACCGGCTTGGCCTGACGTCCCCCCAGGACCGGCGCCAAATGCGCCGGAACCAGGAGGGTGGCACCACCATCAATCCGTTAGCAGCCTTGGGTTGACAGGGTGGCGCTTACCCACCCTCTGTTACGGACAGCGCGAAGTGCTTCCCCGCTGGATAAGACGCGGTCCACCGATGACCCGGCGAAAATCCGGCACGCTTTTCTCCACGAGAGCAATCATTCCCTCGGCCGCTGCACAGCCAAGATCCGCGAGCGGATAGGCGACTGTGCTGAGACTCGGGCTCATGATCTCTGCCAGCATGCCGTCATTGAAACCGATGACCGAAACATCCTCCGGCACCCGAATGCCGCGTCGATTGAGCGCCCTGATAGCGCCGGCGGCCGTCAACATGCTCACGGCAAAAACCGCGGTGAAGCCACCCGACTGGCGATCGAGCAGCGCATCCATCGCTCGCACGCCGTCCTCGTAGCCATAGCCAGCCGTCTGCGTCAGATCTTCCCTGAACGCCACGTCGCGCAGGACCAGCGCCTCCCGGTAGCCGGCGAAACGCTCGGCGGCGTTGAAACGGCTGAGATTGCCCGAGAGATGCGCAATGCGCGTATGCCCGAGATCGATGAGATGCTCGGTCGCAAGGCGCGCGCCGGGCCGCTCGTCCAGCGTCACCGCGCTGTCGAAACCGGGTGCCCACCAGTTCACCGCCATGACAGGCACGCCTGCGCCCGGTCCCTCCTTAAAGCGCCGCAACTCTTCGCGAAAGGTCAACGACATCAGGCCTTCCACCCGGTTGCGTGCAATCAGGTCGGCAACAATCTCCTGCTCATCCGCAGGGTCGGCGAGATGGGCGATGATCAGCGAATAGCCGCGGTCGCGACAGACGCGCGAGGCTCCCTCCACGATCTGCGCATGGATCTGGTTCTGCAGCGAGGGCAAAATCGCGCCGATGGAATAGCTGCGTGCCGAGCGTAGGCTGCGCGCAGCCGTATCGGGAACGTAGTTCAGTTCGCGCGCCGTGCGCTTGATGATCTCGATGTTCTCCGGGCGGATAGACAGCGTGGCGTCATCGCGCAACACCCGTGAAATGGTCGAGATGTCAAAGCCCGTCCGCTCTGCGAGGAACTTAAGGGTTACGCGCTTCGCCATGCGCCCTTCCGCGACCACACCATCATTTCCTTCCCCTTCGAGCCTATGAATCCGCCTGCCCCTATGCGAGCGAAGCGAGAATTTCGGCAGATGCTTTTTCACCAATCATAATGCAGGTCGCATTCGTATTGCCAGAGATCATGTCCGGGAACACCGATGCGTCCGCAACACGCAATCCGTCAACCCCGTGCACCTTCAACCTGCGGTCAACCACCGAATCCTTTTGCCCCTGCCCCATCCTGCAGGTACCGACAGGGTGGAAGGTCGTATTCGAGCGAGCACGGAAATCCGCCACCAGATCCGCCTCCTCCCGAACGGAAAGCCCAGGCTCGATTTCCTTCTCGATGATTGAGGATAGCGCCTTGCTGGCGGCAAGCTCCCGGATGAAGCGTACACCGGACAGCATGTCCTCCACATCCTCGTTCGTGGAAAGATAGTTTGGCGTTATGACCGGCGCAGTATCCGGTTCAGGGCTTTTCAGGACAAGGTGACCGGTACTCGTGGGCCGACAGGGGCTTGCTGAAATGGTGATGCCGGAGAAATCGTGAAAGCCGATCTTCGTGCCCCCCTTCTTCGGCTCCAGGCTCATCGGCATGAAATAGAATTGCATGTTGGGCCGGGTAAGGCCGGGGCGTGTCCTGAGGAATGCGCCGGCATGATTGACACTCGTTGCCAACGCGCCGCGTCGCGACAGCGCATAGCGCAGTGCCGCCCGCATCAGCCACGGCCAGGACGTCAGACTGTCGTTCAGCGTCTTCGGACGCACGCGGAACAGATAGGGGCAATAGAGATGATCCCGCAGGTTCCGGCCAACCTGCGGAAGATCGGCTGTTACGGCAATGCCGGCCGCCTGCAGGTCCGCCGCCGGGCCGAGGCCGGACAGCATGAGAAGCTGCGGCGTGTTGATCGCACCGGCAGCAAGGATCACCTCCCGCCGGGCCGAGACCTTGTGGATTGCGCCGTCCTTGCGGAACGATACGCCGGACACGCGGCCATCCGCCAGCGTGAGGGATGTCGCGTGCGCACCCGTCAGCACGGTAAGGTTCCTGCGCGCCATCGCTGGGCGCAGGAAGGCATTCGACGCACTTGAGCGCACACCCTCGCGAATGTTGAACTGGTAGCGTCCGACACCTTCCTGAACAGCGCCGTTAAAATCGTTGTTGAGGGGCAGGCCCATGTCGCGCGCCGCCTCGGAAAAATGCTCGATAATCGGATGGCAGTCGCCGCCAATGTCGGAAACCGCAAGGCCGCCGCCGGCCCCGTGGAAGGCGTCCGCCCCGCGACTGTTGTCCTCCGACTTGCGGAAATAAGGCAGTACGTCGTCATAGGACCAGCCTTCGAGCCCCGAAGCTGCCCAGGCGTCATAGTCCTCCCGCTGGCCGCGGATATAGACCATGGCATTGATCGAACTGGAGCCGCCGAGCACCTTGCCGCGCGGCCAGTAGAGTGCGCGGCCGGCAAGGCCGGGATCGGCCATCGCGGAATATTTCCAGTTTACCGACGCATCGAAGAAAGTCTTCGCATAACCGATGGGGATCTGGATCCATGGTCGGCGATCGCTACCGCCCGCCTCCAGCACCAGCACTGAATGGCGGCCGTTTTCGCTCAGCCGGTTGGCGAGCACGCAGCCCGCCGAGCCGGCGCCGACGATCACGAAATCATACACCTTTCCAATCACGAGCGTCTTCCCTTACGACTTGATGTAGACCGCATGTTCGGTCGTGTGGAAGTTGATGGCCGAGCGGCCGATGGAGGGGGCTCCCACCCCGGAATACTTGATGCCGACGAAGGGCATGTTGGCATCGATTGAGGATTGGTGATTGACATGCAGCATGCCGGCCCCTGCCTCGGTCACGAAGCGCTGAACGACGTCGTTGCGGTTTGAATAGAGCGCCGCCGACAGGCCGTAGTCGACGCTGTTGAGGATCGAAAGCGCCTCGTCGATGCTGTCATATGTGAGCATGGAGAGGACGGGGCCGAAAACCTCTTCACGCGCCAGCGACATGCCGGGTGTCACGTCGGCAAAGAGCGTCGGGCGAATGAAATAGCCCGGCCCGGCCTTGTTGCTGTGGCCCGTCACGCGCCGCGCGCCCTCCGTGCCGCCAGCGGCGATCGCAGCCTCAACGCGACGGAAATGCGCCTGGGAGGCCATCGGCCCCATTTCCACGCCCGCTTCCATGCCATTGCCGACACAGACGCGATTCATGCGGGCGGCAATCCCCTCCTCTACCGCACCAGCGAGCTTGCGCTGGACGAGCACGCGGCTGATACCTGTGCAACGCTGCCCACCGTTTTCCAGTGCACCGGCAACCACCTCATCGATACAAGCGTCGAGGTCGTCGGCATCGTGGACGATGATGCCGTTCTTGCCGCCGAGTTCGAGCTGCACTTCCGCAAGGTTCCTGGCTGCGGCGGCATAGACCGCCTTGCCTGTTGCGACCGAGCCGGTGAAGGTGACGCCATCGGCCCCCGGATGGCCGGTGATGGCCGCGCCGACCCGGCCGGCGCCGAAGACGATCTGGAACAGACCGTGCGGGAAGAAACCGACCGCCAGTTCCGCCATCAGGCAGGCTGCGGCCGGCGAGACTTCGGAGGGCTTCAGGATGACGGCATTGCCATGAGCGAAGGCCGGCGCGAGTTTGCGCAGCGGCGTGAGCACCGGGTAGTTCCAGGGGGTCGAGGCAACGATCACACCGCGCGGACGCCGCATCGTCATGTTGCGCAGGCCCGCGCGCGCCGACGGCATGACCTCGCCGATTGGTCGGCTCGCCTCGGCAACGGCAAAGCGGGCTTCCTTCAGGGAATGGAGGATTTCACCTCGCGCGTCGCCGAGCGTCTTGCCCATTTCAAGCGTGATCGCATGCGCGATGCCTTCAACCGCATCCTCGATCAGGTTCAGCCAGGCTTCGGTCAGCGCCTGCCGCTGCAGACCGGGCGTCGCCGCCCATTCGTTTGCCGCCTTGCGAGCCAAGGCGAAGACGGTATCAAGATCTTCGGTGCGTGTTTCACCATATCGGCCAGCAACCGTATCTGGTTGCGCAGGATTCACCGTTTCGAAGATATCGCCACCCATCCAGAAGAGGCCTTCGCGTTGGTCGAAAGAATAGGTCATTGCGCCGTCTCCCGGCTGATTTCGCGGCGCATGGCGGCGCCGTTGAGGGTTTCCGGCATCCAGTGCCGCTCCTTGCGCGTCGCACGGAAGAAGCAGACGCCCTGCCTGTCCAGCGCGTTGCGATCTATCTCGATACCGAGCCCGGGCTCCTGCGGCATGTGGAACCAGCCGTTCTCGTGCATAGACGGGCGGGCGAGGATCGCGTCGCGTGCCTCCAGCGTCCAGCCCGGCGGGCAATAGGGATATTCGAAGGGATATTCCTTCGCAAAGCCGCATGCCGCCATGATGTGGGCATTGATCAGGAAGCCGAGGCCATTGCCCCAGCTATGCGGGCTAAAGCCAAGGCCTTGGCTGCGGCAGAATTCGCCAACCTGGATGACCTGCTTGATGCCGCCGCTCCACATCGCATCCGGCTGGAAGATATTGTAGCAGCGCTTCTCCGCCATATAGCGCAGTTCCGGATAGCCGGACGTATGCAGTTCGCCGCCGGCAATCGGCACGCGGGAATAGGCCGCGAGCTCCGCCATGTCGTCGTACCACTCCATGTAGAGCGGCTCCTCCACCCAGAAGAGGCCCGCTTCCGCGGCCGCATCCGCAAAACGCTTGGCACGTGCGAGGTCCCAGACCGGAGCGTTGCCGTGTAGCGTCATGCGGAAAGCCTGGTTGCAGTCGACTGCAATGCGCATGCGGCCCTTCATATGGTCCGCCAGATCCTGGATCTGGGCGATATCGACCGCCTCATCCCAGTCATGCACGCGTATCTTCATCGTATCGAAGCCCTCGGCGAAACGGGCTTCCGCCTCCTCGCGGCGCGCCTCGATACTGCGCACCTCACCCGATGAGGCGTATAGCCAGATCCGGTCATCCGTGCCACCGAGCAACTTGTAGACGGGCAGGCCCGCGAGCTTCGCCTTGACATCCCAGAAGGCCGGCTCGATCCACCAGTGACGCAATCCTCCATTGGCGAGAATCTTGATCCGTTCGTGCACGAGGTCGATATCGGTGGGGTCCGTACCGAGGAAGGCGTCTGCGATGCCATCGCCTATGCCCGCACGCTCCTTGCCGGAGGCGGAGAAGCCGCTCCAGCCCTCGACCCCATCCTCGGTGGCGATACGAATAAGATAGAAACCGGTCTTCATGCGTCGGCTGCCAGGCACCCAGGCCGGCTCGAAAGGCGCGGGCAGATCGGCGCTCGCATAGTAGAGTTCGACAAGATCAATGACCGGCATGTGCTTAGCGCTCCGATTTCTCTGTAAGGGCTTCGAGCTTCAGGACCGCATCGACAATGTCGCGCGCCTCGAGCTTTCGGGGAAAGTTGGTGATGTAGGGAGCGGTCATCGTACCGGCAGCGATGTCTTCCGCCGCAATGGCCAAGGCATCGGAAGAAACGCCCAGTTCACGCAGGCTCACGGGAAGGCCGATGCTGCGGTTGAACGCCATGGCATCCTGCAAGTCGCCTGCATCGCCTTCGAGGACGATCTGGACCAGTGTGCTATAGGCGACATGTTCTCCGTGCAGATAGCCAGCAAGCTGCGGAACACGCGTGAGGCCGCGGATCATCGAATGCGCGACGGACAGACCGCCGCTCTCGAAGGTGAGGCCGCTGATAAGGATCAACGTCTCGACCAGTTCCTCAAAATCTGCATGTCGCTCGCCGCGCGACAGCGCTTCCAGCACAGGCGGGCCGGAACGCATGATAACCTCCTGGCATATCGCGCCAAGCTTGCGGCCGAGGAAGGGGGCGCGGGCGGAAAAACTATTCACTCCATCCGAGAGTGCGGTCGCCCGCGCTTCGTAGAGCTTGGTGAGCGCATCGCCAATACCTGCCCTCAGCAGGCGGGGCGGCGCGGCGGCGATGATGTCCGTATCGACCAGCACCAGATCCGGATTGTAGACGAGGAATTCCGTTCCGGCGACGGCATGATCCTCGGTGTAGAGCACGATGAGGCGGCTCGTCGGCGCGTCGTTGGAGGCGACCGTTGGCACGGAAAAGACCGGCTTCTTCCCATGCAGACCGGCAAATTTGCCGATGTCGATGCATTTTCCTCCACCAATACCGGCGACCACGTCAGCCTCGCCCATTGCCGCGACAATGCGCTCGCCCTCGCTCCGGGTCGCCTCACCCGCAAAACGCAGGCATGTCACCGCCTGGCCGCGCGCGGAAAACAGGGTTTCCAGTCGCTTCGACAGCGTGTCAAAAAGAAAGCCGTCGATGACCGCAAGCAGGTGGCCCTTGCCGTGACGGGCCGCCAAATGCGGCAGTTCATCGAGCGCACCCGGCCCCTGCACATATTCACGCGGTGCGCCGAGCACCCGGTGCGATGGATTTTCTACGGTCCTGTACATGGTCAAAGTCCCAGATAGGTGCGCTGGACTTCCGGATCGGCAAGCAGAGTTTGCGCGCTGCCGCGGATCGCGATCGATCCGTTGTCCAGCACATAGCCCTGATGCGCGATCTTCAGCGCCTGTTTCACATTCTGCTCCACGAGGTAGATGCTCATGCCCTGTTGATTGAGCAGGACGATCTTCTCGAGGATCTCGCTGATGATTTTCGGCGCGAGGCCGAGAGACAGTTCGTCGATAATGAGCAGTTTCGGATCACTCATCAGACCCCGGCCGATGGTGATCATCTGCTGCTGGCCACCGGAAAAGGTCTTGGCCTTGCGGTGGCGGTGCTCTTTCAGCACGGGAAAGAGGTCGAAGACCCGCTCCATGTTCGCCGCCAGAGCGCCGGGCCTGCCACGGCAGAGGTAGCCGCCCATTTCCAGGTTTTCCGTGACCGTCATCTCGCGGAAGAGATGGCGGCCCTCCGGCACCATGGAAACTCCAAGGGCCGCGATGCGATGGGCGGGCTGGCCCGCAATCTCCGTGCCCTTGAAAAGGATGGAGCCGCGCGTCGCCTTGTTCAGTCCCGCGACCGTGCGCAGGAGCGTCGACTTGCCCGCGCCGTTTGCGCCGACGATGACGGTGATCCGCCCCTCCTCCACATCCAGGCTGACATTGCGGATGACATCGAGGCGACCGAGCCTAACGTCCAAATTTCTGATGCTCATCAGCATCGTAATCCTCCCCGAGATAAGCCGTCAGAACGGCGGGCGACGTGGAAATGTCACGCGGGCTGCCCACTTCCAGGATGCGGCCGCTTTCCAGCACGATCACCTTGGCGCACAGGCTCATGATGACGTGCAGCACATGTTCAACGATGATGAAGGTTATGCCCTTGTCGCGGTTCAACCCGTCTATCATGCCGATCAGCTCGGCTATCTCCTGAAGCGAGCAGCCGGCGAACAGTTCGTCGAGCAACAGGAGTTCCGGTTTGGTCGCAAGCGCGGTTGCCAGCTCCGCCTTCTTGCGCAGGAAGGCATTCAGCTCCGAATAGCGCAGGTGCTCCCAATCAGACAGTCCCACGAGGGCGATCGCCTCGCGTGCCGCCGCGCGCGCCTCAGCCCGGCGTGACAGACGGGAATAGGCCCCGACCATCACCGCCTCCAGAATCGAGAGGTCGTGGAAGCTCTCGGCGATCTGGAAGGTGCAGCACAGGCCCTGCCGGCAGCGCTGCTGCTGGCTGTCGTCGGTAATATCGCGGCCATCGAGTATAATGCGGCCGCGGGTCGGCTTGTGCACGCCCAACAGCGTCTTGAACAGTGTGGATTTACCGGCACCGTTCGGGCCTATCAGCCCGCAGATCATGCCGCGCGGCACCGTGAACGTGATGTCCTCGTTGGCGGTGAGACCGGCGAAGACTTTGGTCAATCCTTCGACCTCAAGTAGGTTGGATACAGCTTCACCCATGACGCGCACTCCTGTCGAGAAGATGCTTGCGCACCGCTTCCATGATGCCCTTGGGCAGGAAGAGCGCTGAGAAGACGAGGATCGCACCATAGGCAATCAGCGAGACGCCGCCGAAGGTTGCGCCGAGCGAGGCGCGCACCAGCTCGTCGAAGAGCACGAGGAAGGCGCCAGCGAGCGGGCCCCAGAGCGTGCCCACCCCACCGATCATGGTGACAATGAGCATTTTGATGGAGATGGAGAAGGTGAAGACCATCGTCGGCGAAACGATGCCCTGGTACATGGCGAAGAATCCGCCGCCGATGGCGGTCATGATCGCGCTGATCACGACTGCCGCAATCTTCCACGGTGCGGGATTGACGCCAAGCGCTCGGGCGAAGGCCTCGTTCTCCTTGACCGCCACGCACATCGTACCGAGCTTGGAATGGCGCACCAGCGCCGCCAGAACGAAGATCACGATGCAGAGCACGAGGAAAAGGTAATAGGCCGTTCCGGCGCTGACGGTGAACTGCTTGCGCAGATAGGTTCCAGCGTCGCCGTTCGTCAGCCAGGTAAGTTGCGAGGCAAGGTTCAGCAGAATCTCATTGAGGCCAAGCGTCACCATGGCGAAGAACATGCCAGACAGACGCGTGCTGATGATCGCGGTGACGACACCGAGCCCAGCGGCCAGCAGGCCGCCGATCAGGAAACAAACCGTCGGGTCGAGCCCGTATTTTGCAACGCCGATGGCGTAGGAATAGGCGCCCAGACCGAAGAAGGCGCTGTGACCGAGGCTGAACAGCCCGGCAAAACCACCGGCGATGTTCCAGGCCTGCGCCAGATAAACGAAGAGCATGATCTGAAGGATCAGGCCCATCGCATAGGTGACGGAGGGCGAGGGAAAGAAGGGCAGGATCGCGATGGCCGCGACCAGTGCGGCCACAGCCGCATAACCCGTCATGCGCAGAGCGGCGGGCGAAAGGATGCGAAGAGACATGTCCGGCCCCTCAAATGTGCTTTATGCCGGCCGTGCGGTTCGAAAACAGAACCAGCACGACGACGAAGACCGTGAACAGGACCACCGTCGCATAGGACGATGCGAAGTAGAGCAGGAAGGCGTTGAGTACGCCGATAGCAATGCCGGCGAAGAAGGCGCCGCGCATGTTGCCGAGCCCTGCTATGGTGGCGATGAGGAAGCTCATGAGCTGGTAGACCGCACCGGCCGACGTGGTGACCGGGAAAAGATGGATCATCAGCATGGCCGCGATGGCGATCAGCACGAAACTGAGGCCGAAAGCGATGCCCAGCACACGGTCGGAGTTGATACCCATGAGCTGCGCAGTCTCGCGTTCCTCTACAACGGCGCGGATCATTTTGCCGAGATAGGAACGGCGCAGGAAGAGCTGGAAAGCGATCAGTGCAACAGCAGCAACAACGAACGCAAGGAAGCGCAATTGGCCGACATGGATTCCGGGCGTGATGTAGAACAGTGGCTCGACGATGCCGAGGGTGCGCGGTGCCGGGGAATAGACCATAATGATGATGCCGTCGACGATCATGGCGATGCCGAGGGTCGTGAGAATCTGCACCGCGAGCGTCTGCTGCCGCAGCAACACATTGCGGATCACGTAGCCGACGGCAAAATAGGCGAGTGGCAGCACGAATATGACCACGGCGAGTGGCACGCCCCAGACCTGCAGCGCGAAATACGTAGTGTACATGGCGAGGATAAGCCAGCTGCCATAACCGAAATTCGCAATGGACAAGGAGCCGAGCTGGAAGGTGAGCCCGCTCGCGAAGAGGCCGTAGAGTGCGCCTGTAAAGATGCCGCTAAGAAGCAGCGTCGCAAAGACGTCGAAGGACATGGTGGAACCCGTTTCAATGGACACGCCAGCGATGGCCAGGCCGGAAAACCCGGCCATCGCCCTGACAGGAATTAATTCTTGAAGTAGGGGATGAGCGGCTTTTCGACGGCCAGCTCTTCCGGGTAGACCACCTTGTAGACCGGCTTGCCGTTCTCGCCCGGGACCCACTGGCCGATGATGAGCGGATTGGCATTGAGGTTGTTGTGGTTCGCGTCGAACTTGACGCCCCAGTAGTTCGGCAGCTTGCCGCGCTCGATCTCCGTCTCTGCCATGGTCTTGCTGACCGTCTCGATGTCGAGGCTGCCGGCCTTTTCGACCATCTGGAAGAATGCCATGGCCGTCGCGAAGGTCTGAAGGCCGTGCGTGACAGGCTGCTCGCCGTATTTCGCCTGGTAGGTCTCCTTGAATTCCGTGAGACCTGGCGCGGATTCCTCACGCATTTCGGGAACCGTATAGGAGAGCGACATGGAGCCGAGGGCTGCATCACCCATATTGGCGAATTCCGGCTGGTCGTAGCCGACGCCCGCTGCAAGCAGGATCGGCGGCGTATGGCCGAGACCGGCGGCCTGGCGACGGTAGAGTTCGGCATCGGAACCGAGCTGGTAAGGGATGACCACGTCGATGCCGGCTTCCTTCATCTTGGTAATGATGGGAGTGAAGTCGGCGATATCGTTGCCGTAGGTCTCGTGGATCGCCGGCGGCAGACCCTTTTCCGTCAGGATACGGGCAGCTTCGTCGCCGACATAGCTCATGATCGGATTGCCGATCAGCGCGATCTTCAGCTCTTCCGGCTTCTTGCCCAGTGTTTCTTCGCCAAACTTCAGCGAATAATCGACAAGTGTCTGGGAGAAGACCTTCCAGGAGGGCATGAACATGAAGTAGTTGTCGTAGCCGCCTTCCTCGGTCAGATCCGGAAACCAGCTGGTGCCGTCGGCCATCAGACCGCCATTGTCGACGACATAGCGGGCAAGCGGGACCGGCACCAGATTGTAGCCTTGGATGAAATACTTGATGTCCTGCGCCATCAGGCGCTGCGCTTCCGGAATCTGGTTGTTCGGGTTCTGTGCATCGACGATCACCAGCTCGATCTTCTTGCCAAGCACCGTGCCGTAGGTTTCCGCGGCGATTTCGAGCGAGCGCTTCGTTGACGTACCCGGATAGCCCCAATCACCGGTGAGATAGGTCACCATGCCGACCTTGAACGTATCTTCCTCGGCAAACGCGCCGCCGGCCAGAGACAGAATGCCCGTCGCCAGCGCCACGGTTTTGAACAGTTTCATTGCTTCCTCCCAAAAATTGCGCTTTCGCGCGGCTAGATTCCGGCGGCGCTAGCGGCCGGAGATTTCGTGATTGATCTCCGTCAGCAGATCCTTCACCCGGCGGTAGCGATCGAACAGACCGTCATAGGCGGCAGCGCGCTCCGGATCGGGCGTGATATCCGGCCCGAACGTCACGCAGCGGTCGATCGCCGTCCGCTCGTCAGCAAAGGCACCCGCCCCCACCGCCGCGATCAGTGCGGCGCCATACGACGCATCGCCATGGACGGGACGCCGCAGGGAAATGCCGAGTACATCGGCAATCACCTGCGCCCACACGTCGCTCTTGGAACCGCCGCCGATCAACGCGGCAGGGCCGATCGTCAGGCCAGCCGCGCGCATGGGCCTCGCCGCATCGCGCAGCGCAAAGGCAATCCCTTCATAGAAGGCCCGCACCGCATGGCCACGGCCATGCATGATGCTCATACCGACAAAGCTCGCCCGCAGGCCCGGATCCCAATAGGGGGCCCGCTCGCCGAGCAAGTAGGGATGGAACATAAGCCCCTCGCTGCCGGCGGGTATGCTGCCGGCAAGTGTGTCGAGCTCGTTGAAGGCAGCACCGTCCGCCGCCTGACCAAGCAGCAGCTCTGCAACCCATTTGTGCGCCGTTGCGCAGGAATTGATTGCACCAAGCGCATAGAAGAGGCCCGGTATGACGAAGCCCTTCGACGGCACATCGGCCACCTTCGTCGGCCTGTCGCAAACGACGTTGACGACGCCCGCCGACGCAAGCTTGACCACCGTATCACCGGGTCGGACCGCTCCGGCACTCCAGACTTCAGCCGCCGTATCGCAGGTTCCGACATAAACAGGCGTACCGGCGCGCAATCCATAGCGTGCCGCTGCTTCCGGCAGAACATGGCCGGCAAGATCGGTCGGGTTGCAAATTTCGGGCAGCGTCTGCCGATCCCAGCCGATCGCGTTGCAAAGCTCTTCCGACCATTGCAGGCTATCGACGTCGAGCATGAGCGTGCCTTGCGCGTCGATCCGGTCCGTCATCCGGTCGCCCGTCAGCTGCGAGCGCAGCCAGTCCTTGGCAAAGAGGACCGTACGCACCTGATCGGTCACGTGCGGCTCATTGCGGCAAAGCCAGTAGAGCGGTGCAATCGACCAGGTCGGCGCCGCCCGGTTGTGAGCGATCTGCATCAGCCGGCCCTGCAGGCGATGATTCAACTCTTCAGCCTCCGCGCCCGCCCGCTGGTCCGACCACATGATCACGGGCCGCAAGACCTCTCCCCCCTCGCCCAAAAGGACGCTGGAATGGGTCCCGGCCGTAAAGCTGACAGCCTCCACCTTCGAAAGATCGGCCTGCCCACCGAGCGTCTTCAATGCGTCAGCCATCGCGCGCGCCCAATCAGCAGGATGCTGCTCAGCTCGCCCCGGCGCCGGGTTCACGGTCCGGACGCCGGACGACGCATCAGCCACGAGTACACCCGCTCCATCTATGAGCGACACCTTCAGGCTCCCAAGCCCGAGATCGATCCCCAAAAACACGAAACCACCCCCAAATCCGAATAGACAGGTCAAATTTACTTAGTCAAACGTTTGTCTAATTGGATACACAAGCAGAAGGGAGGCGTCAACAGAGATTCTGTGCCGCCTGAAGAGGCAGGACGGTTCACAGCCCTGATCAGAAGCGCGTGGGTGGGGCCGCTCGAATTCGCCGCCAATGAACAGGGGTGTGGAACCGGCAGCAATGCTGGTTTCCACTGAGAGCCGTCCCGACGGCTCTTACCGAGAATTGGCTCTGCCGCATATGTGGTGCGGCTCGCTCGTTCTTGCGGCGATGCGAGCGCAACGATGGCCGCCTAGCCGCGACGTCACAATCTTCAGCGACTGCGAAATGGGCTACGAAGCGTCATGCTCAGCGCTACTCACATCAAACGGGCCTGGGAAGAGATCGGACATGTCCTGAACGTCCACTTTCGAGACGTCTTGGATCATACGCTCGACCACGCTGCCAGGACACTCAGACGTCCATGACCGCGCACAGATCTTCGATAAAAACCTCCACCACCTGAGACCGCAGCATTCCTTTTCGCGTCACGAGCTGAAACGGAATAGACCTGTCGAGTCCGGGATGGGAAAGCGGCCGCAATTCACCTTTCTCCACCCACGGCGCGGCGTAGTGATCCGCCAGATAGCCGATATAGTTGCCACTGAGGATCAGAATGGCCTGTGCCTCCATGTTGGAGACCACGGCGCATGGCCGCATGCCCGGAAGATGCGATAGTTCGATCTGGTTCATGTAGGCACGGGTGACGAAATTGGCGTTCTGGATTTTTTGCGGTGAGATTTCTGCCTCGTCCACCGTGAATAACGGGCTGTAAGCGCTGCAATATACGGTATTCTTCTCATCGTAGAGTTTTCGATAGTGCAAGGCATCAAAACTGCTCGTGAAGTTTCCCACCGCGAGATGAAGCGATCCGTTCAGCAGTTCCTTTTCCAGCAGGTCCGGCGTTCCAATCAAAATATTGGGTGAGACATCGTGGTTTCGCCTGTTGAACCTCTCCATGGCCTCCCGGATGGAAAAATTGCGGTCGGTAATAGTATTGGCCGCGAGCCCGAGGCGAAGCACGCCGGTCAGGCGGTGGCGCAGTTCACCTATCGCGGTCTCGCAATGTTCGACCGCATGCAGAAGCGTTTTGATGTTTTCATAAACGCGCTCGCCCTTCTCCGTGAGCTGGAAGCCCGCCTTTCCTCTCTGACACAGGGTGAAGCCGAGTCGTTCTTCCAGCGCCTTGATGTGCGCACTGACGGAGGGCTGACTAACGTTGAGAGCAATCTGGGCGCCCGCAAAGCCATGGTTCTCCACTACGGAGCGGAAAACACGGATCGATTTCAAGTCCATATCGGAAAATCGCATTTTCCCTCCTCTGGCGCTTTGGCAAGCTGACTCTCTGCCGGCTTTGGCTGGCTCTCGCGAAAGTATTCTACTTCATACATTTTGAAATCAAATATGAGCATCACAATTTTTGGATGCATGTAATGTTAAAAGCCGTCTATCAGTCACCTCGCCCCGGTGCTTGGCCATGAGGCCGTGTTTGAAACGGGGACTGTCAGGGAGGTGACTTGTGGGTGGTGAATTCAAGGCGGCATTGTTGCCGCGTCTTTTGGCGTTGACGCTGGGTTGCTCCGTATCTGCGCTTGCGGTGGCTCCGGCGCTGGCCGAAGAGCAGGATCTGCTTGCGTCGATCAAGGCGCGGAGTGAATTCGTGGTCGGAACGGAGGCACGCTATGCACCGTTTGAGTTTGTCGAAAACGGTGAGATCGTCGGCTATTCGGCCGATGTCATCGCGCGCGTCATGGAAGTGTTCCCCGATATCAAGCTTAACCGGCTTGACTTGCCTTTCCAGGGAATTCTTCCCGGCCTTCAGGCAAAGAAGTTCGACTATGTCGTCACCTCGATTGTTGCCGACAAGGTGCGTTATGAAAAGTTCGCCCTGAGCGCGCCTATCGCCGATGCCACCGTCGCTCTCATCAAGCGCAAGTCCGACGCTTCGATCAATACATCAGAGGACGTTGCCGGCAAGATCATAGGCACGCAGGCCGGTTCCGTGCCGCTCGGCGACGTCAACGCTTTTGCCGAGAAGCTGAGAGCGCAAGGAACGCCGGTCAAGGAAGTCAAAACCTATGTAGGTTTCGAGGAAGCCTACGCCGACCTGATGGCTGGCCGCATCGACGCCGTGGCCAATACGCTGCCGGCCCTGTTCATGCTCAAACAGAAGCGCGCCGCCGATTTCGAGATCGTCCAGCCTCCCTTCGGCCCCAGCCGGTACATTACCTGGGCAGGGCGCAATGACGAGGACAGCGCGGGCCTGGTCCGCAAGATAAACGAGCGTCTGCAGGAACTGAACAAGAATGGCGTCCTGGCCGAACTCCAGAAAAAATGGATCGGCAACTCCGTCGATCTGCCGCTGACTCTCCCGGCTCCACAGTAAGATCCGGATCACCAAAAATCACGGCTTTCGCGCTCGGCGCTGCCCAAGGGCGGCAGTGCCGAGCGATCCGACGCGGGCTAGAGCAGGAGGAATAGCAGATGGAATTTCTGCAGATCGCATGGGGCTACAAGGAGATGCTGCTGCTGGGTGCCGTAACGACGGCGCTTATTTCCGGTATCTCCATTCTGCTCGGCATGCCGTTGGGTTTGGTCTTTGCTTTCGGACTTGTCTCGCAAAACGGCCTGGTACGCCGGTTCTGCGCCGTCTACCGGAGCTTCTGGCGTGGCACGCCTTTGCTGGTGCAGATACTACTCATCTTCTATCTGCTGCCGTCAGTCGGGCTTGACCTGTCACCAGTCGCCGCAGCGGTGCTGGCATTGACCCTAAACACCTCAGCCTTCCAGGCGGAGATTTTCCGAGGGGGCCTGACCGCCCTCCCCAAGGGTCAGATTGAGGCCGCACAGATGCTCGGCATATCCCCGACAGACATCCGCCGGCGCATTGTCATTCCGCAGTTGATGCGACTGGTAACGCCTGCCATCGTCAACGAATTCATCAGTATCCTGAAAAACTCGTCGATCATTTCGGTTATCTCGGTGACTGAACTCCTGCGCACCGGGCAACAGATCGTGTCCGCCACCTATCGGCCGCTCGAGGTCTATGGACTGATCGCCATGGTCTACATTCTCATGAACCTCGTCATAGCCCAGTTCGGGCACCGCGCCGAGAAGCGCCTTGCACGTGGAGCCCGGGTGTGACGTTTTTCGAGACAATCAGCCAATACCAGCCCCTGTTCCTGTCAGGGGCCTACGCCACACTCTATGTCACCTCGCTTGCGACAATCCTGGCCCTCGGCCTCGGCCTCGTGCTCTCGCTGCTCAATGGTGTGTCCCTGGCCCCGGTCAGGTGGCTGTGCAGGACATATATCGAGATCATGCGCGGTACACCGGTGCTGATCGTGCTGTTTATGCTCTACTATGGCGGCCCCTCCATCGGCCTCTTGTTGGACCCCACATTCGCTGGAGTCGTGGGGCTAGGATTCTACGGCGCAGCCTATTTCGCCGAGATATTCCGCGCCGGCTTCCAGTCGATACCGCGCGGTCAGATCGAGGCGGCGCAAATGCTCTGCCTTTCGCGCGCCACCATCGTCCTGCGCATCAAGCTTCCGCAGATGCTACGGCTCATCATCCCCGCACTGTTTGGGCAGATCGTGATGATGTTCAAGGAGTCAGCCCTGCTTTCCATCATCACCGTGAACGAGCTGACGAAAGTCGCCACCCAGATTGTCAACGAGACGTCATCGCTGGCCGAGCCCTACATCGCAGTCACGATCATCTATTGGGTCATCATTGAAGCGGTTGCCCTATGCGGCCGGTCGCTTGAGAGGAGATTTAGTCATGGAGCTTGATGGTCAACCCGAAATCGGCCTGGCCGCGTCTGATCGAGAAATTGTCATCGAAGTGGAGCAGCTGACCAAAACATTTGGCGCCTTGAGTGTCCTCAATGGGATCGACCTGAAGGTTCGAAGATCGGAGGTGGTCTGCATCATCGGCCCGTCGGGCTCGGGCAAGAGCACGTTTCTCAGATGCATGGCTTTCCTTGATCCCTACACCGGCGGCCGGGTCAGCATCGAAGGGCAGTTGCTCGGGTACAGGCAAACGGGCGGGCACCAAATTCCACAAAGCCATCGCGAGCTTGCAAAAGTGCGCCGCAACGTCGGCATGGTATTTCAGCATTTCAACCTCTGGCCCCACATGACGGCGCTGGAAAATGTCGCGTTAGCCCTGCGCGTCACCCGCAAGCTGAAGTCACAGCAGGCAGATAAGGAAGCCCGCGAAGCTCTTGCCAAGGTCGGATTGGGTGACAAGGCCGATAACTATCCGTCCCAACTGTCCGGCGGACAGCAGCAGCGGGTAGCAATTGCCCGGGCGCTCGCAATGAAACCGCACGTCATCCTGTTCGATGAACCGACCTCTGCGCTCGATCCCGAACTGGTGGGTGAGGTGCTTGGCGTCATGCGCCAGCTTGCCGAGGAAGGCATGACCATGGCCATCGTGACGCATGAGATGGGGTTCGCCGCGCAGATGGCTGACACCGTCGTGTTCATGGACAAGGGTGTCATTCTGGAGAAGGGCAGCCCGGACGAGATCTTCAAGACTCCCCGGAACGACCGGCTCAAGCAATTTCTCGACACATGGAGATCGCGCGCGCTCGACTAGAGGGCAGACAACAGACGCGGTTGGCCGCCAGTTTTTCTCCAATCAGCAGATTCGCAGCGGCATGGGATTCTATCGATCCATGCCGAATGGCCTGCGCGTGCCTGCGGGAACTTATATTAACTGCAAAAGTGGAAGCGATAATGACTGATAGTGCCTTCGAAAACCCCCGCCTGGTCAAGCTGATCTATGGCGACACACCCAGCTTTATGGCCACGCCCTATTGTCCTGATCTTTCGGACGTGAGGGCCGATGCGATTGTCGTCGGCATGCCCTATGATGGAATCGCCACACTGCGCGGCGGCGCGACACGTCTGGCGCCCTCATGGGTTCGCAAGTTGTCCCTCCTGTACGGTTCGTACAATTTCGATTGGGATCTCGAAGTATTCAAGCATATCAAGGTGCTTGATGCCGGCGACGTCGACATCGTGCCTGGCGACAATGCTCGAAGCTACGAGCGTCTCGAGGCGCGCATCGCCGCTGTCAAGAAGGCGTCAGCGGTCCCTTTCATGATCGGCGGCGATCATGGCGTCACCTATCCGGCGGTGAAAGAGGCCGTCCGTGACATCGACTACAAAGCCGGGATGGTGATCTTCGACACCCATCTCGATCTCGCTGAAAGCTACCGCGAGGATCGCCTGACCCGTGCCTCGCCACTCAAGCGAATCTGCGAGCTTCCCAATATTGATCCGCGCCGCGTCGCCATCATCGGCGCACGCGGTCCGCGAAACGTCCAGGAATGGACACCGATCGCCCGCGAACTCGGCATTCGTATCTACGGAATGTCGGAAATCGAGGCACGCGGAATTACGGCGGTCGCCATCGAGGCATTGCAGGTGGCCTCGCCCGATGGGCGCGCCCCCTATGTCAGCTTTGATATTGACGGAATCGATCCGGCTTTCGCGCCAGCCACGAACAGCATCGAGCCCGGTGGACTGACAGCGAGGGAAGCCATCGATGCCGTGCGACTGGTCTGCGAAAACGGACTGCTTGGGTTCGACGTCGTTGAAGTCGCGCCAGAACATGACAGCGCTTCGCAAATCACCTCGGCGTTGGCCGCGCGGTTGATGGCCGAGGCATTCGCTACCATGGCTGCGCGTAAGGCTGGTTGCGAGCGCAAATGGAAGTGGCAGCCGTCCGCATAACCGCCAGTGATGTGCGCCAGCCCCTGGGTCATGAAGCCTAGGGGTTGGCGCACACAGCGGAAAAATTGCCGCTCCCGCCTGACGGACCAGGATGCCGGTGACGCTGTCAGTCGGCACAGCGCCATCGTCGTCATTCCATCTCGGGCCAACGCGATCACCCTCTCGGATACAGGGGTCGCCAAAAGCAACCATCAGGCAATTCTACAGGACGCGGTAGCCTTTCATGAAATTTTGTCGAGTTCACCTGTGAAATCGACAGGCGTGTAGAGCGCCCCATGAAAGGCGCGTTCCATCTCAGGTTCGTCCTCTGGAGACATCCTGGCTAGAATTTCCGCAGCATAGTCCTCTGCATTGTCGAGTGGCGTGTAGCCGATCCGTGTGCGGTTGGGGTCATCGTACAGCTGACGCGAATTGTCGGAAACGCCGTACACGACCTCGAAGTGGATATCCGGCGCCTGCAGCGAGCGATGCACGAGTTCGATGCAATCACGCGGGCTAAGCCACGTACCGAGATGACGCACCGTCGTCGGCTTGGGCTGGAACGAGGCGATACGCAGGCTGACGACTTCCATGCCATGCTTGTCCGCGTAGAAGCGACCGAACGCTTCGCCGAACACCTTGGAGACACCGTACACGGAATCGGGCCTCGGCGGGCTATCCGGCCCAACCTTCTGCTCGCGGCGATAGAACCCATGCGCGTGAATCGAACTCGCATAGACAACGCGTCGCACACCCTGTCGCCGTGCCGCCTCGAAGATATTGTAGGTCCCGATGAAATTCGGCTCGAACATCGTCTCCCAGCCGCGTGGCGACACCGACGCCGCCATGTGGACGACGGCATCCACCCCTTTCATCATGTCTTCAACCGCCTGAAGGTCGGAGATGTCGGCCTGCACGGCTTCCTCGCCTGGGGCGAGATCCTCTATGGGCTGCAAGTCCACCAGCCTGATCGAATCGTAGCGGCCTTTGAGGCCAGCCCTCAGCGCGACGCCGATGCGTCCGGCCGCTCCGGTTATGAGTATCCTGTTTGCCATCTTGCTTTCCTTGTCTAGGCCGCTGCCTCTCAGCGCGACACAAACCGCGCCGGCTTGAGTCGGCACGGTTGCGTCACATGCGCAGGCTCGTACGATATCAACCGCGTCCGTAGACCGGCAGCAGCCAATCGCGGTACTTTTCAACCTTGCCTTCGGCTACGTCGAAATAGAGTTTCTGGATCTTCTTGGTGATCGGACCGACTTCACCCGTACCGAGCGGATATCGATCCAGCGAGATCATCGGCGTCACTTCAGCGCCGCTGCCGCAGAAGAAGCCTTCGTCCGCGATGTACAGCTCGGACCGGTCCACTTCCCGCTCCACGACCTCGATCCCAAGTTCCTCACGGAACAACTGGATGAGGGTGGCGCGCGTGATGCTTTCCAGAATGTCACCGGTAACCGGCGGTGTGATGACGACGCCGTCACGCACCATCATGAAGCACGAAGCGGGTCCCTCCGAAACCTTGCCGCGCTCGTTGAGCATGATCGGCGAGGAGAAACCGTTGATGCGCGCTTCGACATGCGCAAGGCGTGAATTGTGATAGTTGGCGCCGGCCTTGACGCGGGAAGGCATGGACAGGTCAGAATTGCGGCGCCAGGTGCTGGTGCAACTTTCCACGCCGTTGAAGACGGCCTTCGAATGCGGACGTGCGAAGGCGAGGATGAACATTCCCGTCCTGATTTCCTCAGGCTTGTAGTAATTCGGTTCGCCCTGGTCAAAATAGACGACGGGTCGGAAATGCACCCCTTCTTCGAACCCGTTCTTCCGGATCAGCTGGAGGAACGCATCCGTCAACTGCTCGTCGTCGTAGGGGATCGACATGCGCATGATCTTGGCCGACTGGCGCAAACGCTTCAGATGCTCGGCGTTGCGAAAGATGAACATCTCCTTCTTTTCACTGTTCCAGTAGCCGCGCATGCCTTCGAAAACATTGGCGCCGCGCAGCACGAGGTCTGTCGAGACATGCACCGTGGCATTCTTCCACTCGACGATCTCGCCGTCCATCCATGCGAAATTGGGGTTGGCTAACATTACGGCTGTCTCCTCTAGTATCTGCAAAAATCTGGCTGGAAACGCTTACTTCATTCCGGCTTTTTCAATTCCGATGAAGTAGTCGAGCGCGAACACGGCAATGACCGCGAAGTAGATCGTGACGGCGGAAACGGCGGCCATCGAAGGGTCGACCGTCGCCTGTACCTGGTTGAATATCCTCACCGGTAGGGTCACCATCGCGGAGGTGGAGTTGAAAATGCTGACCTCGACATTGATCCACGAAATGACGAAGCCGAGCAGCCCCCCCGCGATCACGCCGGGCTTTATCTGCGGCAAGGTGACGAGGAACAGTGTCTGCATCGTCGTAGCACCAAGGTCCTGCGCGGCCTCCTCGCTGGCCAGATCGAAGTCGGCCAACGAGACCAGCGTGGCGCGGATCACGTACGGAATGATGAGGACGACGTGCCCGACCAGCAATGCGGTGAAGCTTCTGGCAAAGCCAAGCGCGGAGGCATATTGCAGGATGGCAACGCCGAGTACCACGGTGGGCAGGATCAGTGGCGACAGGAAGATGGCGCTGATCACCCCCGCACCCAGGAAGCGCTTGCGCACCAGAACCAGGCTAGCTGGCACCCCCAGCACCATGGCGAGGATCGTGCCGAAGCCGGCGATCTGGATGCTGAGCCAGAACGCATCGACGTAAAGCGTGTTGTTGATGACCGCATCGTACCATTGCAGGGAAAACCCCTCCGGGGGGAACCTCAGAAAATTCGACGACGTGAACGAAACCCCGATCACGACGAGCAGCGGTGCGAGCAAGAAGAATAGTACGAAGCCGCTCGCAGCCATTAGGATGCGCGAGCCGATGCCGGGGCGTGACGTGTACACGGCGCCTCTCCCTATCTTAGCGCGAATAACGCTTGAGAATGAACATGTAGACGCTGATGATCGAAATCGAAGCCATCAGCAGCATCATCGCCAGGGTTGCCCCCATGCTGAAGTCGAGCTGGACCATGTAGTAGTCGTAGATGAGAATCGGCATGACCATCAGCCGGCCGCCACTCATCACGCTTGGCGTCACATAGGCGCTCACGCTCAACGTGAACACGATCAGCGAGCCCGCCACCACCCCCGGCAGGCTGAGCGGGAAAGTAACCTTCAGGAAGGTAACAACCGGCCCTGCGCCAAGATCACGCGCTGCCTCCATCAACGATGGATTGATGTTCTGGAAAACGCTGTTGAGCGTCAGGATCATGAAGGGCAGCATGACGTAGCTCAAGGTCACGATTACACTGCCGCTGGTGTAGAGCAGCTGGACCGGAGCGGAGAATATGCCCAGCCAGACGAACATCTCGTTGATCACGCCCTCGCGCCCAAGAAGCACGATCCAGCCGAAGGAGCGCACAATGTTGCTGACGAACAGCGGCAAGACCGCCGCGATATAGATCAGTCGGCGATAGACCGGACGCTTGACGTGGAAATTGAGGGAGTAGGAGAGGATGTACCCCATGACGAACGTTATCAGCGTCACCCAAAGGGAAATCCGGAACGTATTAAAGAGGACGCGCCAGAAATAGGCGTCGGTTGCGACCTCCTTGTAGTTGCTCAACGCGCCGCCTTGCAGCGGCTGGAAGCTGCTGAAGAAAACCATCAACAGCGGAGCAACGAAGAACAGCGTCATGAACAAGACCGCCGCCCCCAGGAACAAGGTCGCCTGGGAACTTGTAATCTTCATTCCGCCCATCGTGCTGGCACCCGAACCGGCACTCATTTGTCTAGCACCCGCGATGCGGAAGGCGACCAGTGGATGGTCACTTCGCTAGACACTTCAGGCAGGGTTTCTGATGGCTGCTCGGTCGTGCAGATGACGATCTCCTGCCCATCCGGCATTCTGGCGGAAACGCGCCACCAATGGCCGAGGAAAACCTTGTGGAGAATAGTCACCCGCGTGGCGATTTCATTCCCGCGCGGGGCACCGAAGCTTATCTCTTCCGGACGGATCATCAGCTTGGCGACATCGCTCTTGGTCGGCGGATAGGGCAGGACCGGAGCGCCCTTCGAAAGGCTAAGCCGTCCTTCCGCGTCGCGCGCGCAATCGATGAGGTTCGCCTCGCCGATGAAATCGGCGACATAGGCCGAGTTCGGCCGACGATAGATATCCTCGCCCGTGCCAAGCTGAATGACCTTGCCCTGATGCATGACCGCGATGCGGTCCGACATCGCCAACGCTTCTTCCTGGTCGTGCGTTACATAGATGAACGTGATACCGAGCTGATCGTGAAGACGTTTCAGCTCGAACTGCATGCGCTTGCGGAGTTTGAGGTCGAGCGCACCCAGGGGTTCGTCCAGAAGCAGCACGCGCGGACGGTTGATAATCGCACGTGCCAGCGCGATGCGCTGCTGCTGGCCGCCGGACAGCGAGCGCGGATAGCGGGCGGCAAAGTTTTCCATGCCGACCATGACCAGCGCATTGTGAACCTCATGGGCAATCTCGCCCCGCTCGCGTCCCTGGCGACGCGGACCGAAGGCGATGTTGTCCGCGATCGTCATGTGCGGAAACAGCGCATAGTTCTGAAACACGGTATTCACCGGCCGCTTGTTCGGCGGCACGTTGCGCATCGAGACCCCGTCGATCTTGATGTCACCGGTGCTCGGCTCCTGAAAGCCGGCAATAATGCGCAGCAAGGTGGTCTTGCCGCAGCCACTGGGGCCAAGCAGCGAGAGAAACTCCCCCTTGCGAATAGATAGGTTCACCTCATGCAGGGCGGTGAACTGGCCGAACGCCTTTGTGATCCCATTGATCTGGATGAGGTTTTCGCTCGCCGCGCCCGGGGTTTGCCCGGACGCGCGCTGAGTTTCGACAATGTTATGTCCAGTACTAGCTGTCACTATTTCATTCCGAACTGCAGGATTATTGGCTGACGACGCGGCGATTCCAGAGATCCCGGAGTTGCTGCCGCTTCGCATTGACGACGTGCCAATCCGGCATGATCAGGTCGGAGACCTTGCCGCCTGCACCCCACGGCATGCGCTGGCTGGCCTTTTCCGACAAAGTGGGATTGTCCAGCGGCGGCCCGAGGTAGATTTCTTCGCCGATGCATTCAAGCGGCTTCGGTTGGCTCACGAAGTTCATCAGACGCTCGGCAAGCGCCTTTTTCGTTGTGCCGGCCACCAGGTGCATGCGGATGTCGCTGGCGACGACACCTTCCTTGGGCGATCCTGTCGTGATCGATACGCCCTGATCGAACAGTTGCCAGGCAGTGTTCGGGTAATAGATGCCCATCACCACTTCGCCGCTCTGGATAGTAACGTTCATGACACCGGACGCCTCGTAATAGGAGGACGGCTTCAGCTGGCTGAATTTTTCGATGAAAGGCTCGAAATTGTCGTCGGTGCCGCCCAGCATCTTGTTCAGGTGCATCATGAGAGGCGTGAAAAGGGACTGCGCGGGCGCAGGCGAGTAGACACGCTGCTCGTATTTCGGATCCCACAGGTCGAAATAGGACGTCGGCGCAGGGTCGACCTTCTTGGGGTCGTAGACAAGTGTGTAGGCGAAGTAGCCGGTGCCCACACCGTAGACCTTGCCATCGGCGGTCGCATACACGGCCTGCTTGGACAAATTGCTCAGATTGGGAACTTCGGTGGCCGACACTTCCTGTGTCAGACCTTCGTCCCATGCCTGTTCTGAATACCCGGCGTCCAGCCATGCGACGTCGATCGTGGGGCTGTCTTTCTGCTGGCGCAGCTTGGCGAAAGTAACCGACGCAGTGCCAGTCTCGACCACCACCTGAATTCCGGTTTCCGCACTAAAGGGCTCGAAGAAGCACTTGCGCATCGCAAGTTCCCATGGCCCCGAATAAGCGTTTACGGTGATGCTGTCTTGGGCCTGGGCCCCACCGGCCATGGCAACCATCAGGATGCTTCCCGCAACCGCGGAAAGAAGAGCCGCGTGGCGGGCGCGGGCCGCATGCAGGCGTATTTCGTTCTGAACAAACATTTTTTTCATATGGATAAGTTCCCCTTAGCCAAATTGCTAGCGCTGAGAGACCTAGCTGCAGGCAGCTAGCTCGGTGATGTTTGCACCTTTATTGTTTGCGCTATGGAGGCACCATATCGAATCCTGCGCCCCCGTAAATTGCGATTTGCTTGTTATGTCATGTTGTTTGGTGCCGAACTTGTCACCCCTCCTCAGCCGGATTGCAGCCGGGCGATATCCAGCCCTTGCCATTTAGTCGTTTTCACATGAGTGTCTGCCTGCCGGTGCTGGAATTGCAAACCGCATCGTCACAGGTCGCAGCCATCCCTTCCTCCTAATTTCTGGCCGCCGCGTTGATTTTTTTTGCAGGAAGCAAGCCGAAGGAAACCAAGAAGAGAAATGATAAAAAAGCTACCTCCCCTGAACCCTTTGAAGGTTTTCGAAGCTGTGGCCCGCGTGAACAGCATCACCAATGCCAGCAAAGAGCTGTTTGTCACCCAGGCAGCGGTCAGCCGGCAGGTTTACGTCCTGGAAGACTATCTTCAGGTGCAGCTCTTCATCCACCGCAGAGGAAAAATAACGCTCACCGACGAAGGGCGCGCTTACTACGAAGCGATCAGTCCGTCGTTGAAGAAAATCGCCCAGGCCACCGACGATCTCCTGAAGAACAGGGATCACAACGTCGTGCGCGTCATCACCTATCAGACCTTTGCCCTGCATTGGCTTATCCCCCGCTTGCCCGAGTTTCGAAGCCTTCATCCGAAAGTGGAGCTGCATATCTCGACACAGGTGCAGCCGGCCGGCAACGAAGAAGCCAATACGGATGTTTTCATCCAGTTCGGCGACAAGAACTGGCCCGGCTACACGGCTACGAAACTCCTGCCGGACCAGATAGCGCCGGTGTGTTCGCCGGAATTCAAGGCACGGCACGGCATCGGGAGCGATCCGAAAGAGCTTGCGGATTTGCCGCTTCTCTTTTCCAACTACAGGCGCAGCGACTGGGTGGATTGGCTTGAAAGTGTTGGGCTCGACGAGATCGACACCCAGAACGCGATATATTTCCGAAGCACGGGCCTCGCCTTCAAGGCTGCCGAGGCTGGGCTCGGTGTCGCGATGGGGCAACTCCACCTTATCGCAGACGACTTGAAAGCCGGGAGGCTGGTTACGCTCTATGACGCGCCGTTGAAGCGCGCTTTTGCCTATTACCTGCTCCACGCAAAGAACGTGAAGCTGCATCCCGCAGCCAAGAGTTTCCTGACCTGGGCAGGCCAGATCGCCAAAACGTATAATACCTGACCGGAAAACGCTGTACCGCCGCCCGTCATTCGAGGCGGGCGGCGGTCACTGTAAAGTTAGTATCTTCAGCGCGCCGAAGGAGCTGGGCGGCGTCAGGAAAGAGCAGTCGCTCTGATGCTGGGCCTGTCTTGCAGACGGGCATACCAAGCCGCCAACGCGGGGTAGCGGTTCCTCCATGCCAGGTTCTCGAAGCGCAGATCGAGATAGGACAGCGCCGAGGCAAGCGACGCCAGGCCGATATCGAAGCGGTCCCCATAGGCGCCCGCATGCCGTTCGAACGCCTTGAGCGTCGTACCGATCTTGTCGAGATGCGCATCGAGCCAGGCCTGCCAGAAACAGGCCTCCGGACGCATGGCGACTTCGTAGCGGACGATGAGCGAGGCGGTCATCAGCCCGTCGCTCATGGCTTGATCGACAAGCGCCTGCCAGCGCATTTTCCCCACTTCCGGAAACATCGCGCCAGACCCGATATTGTCGAGATAGGCACAGATGACTCCGCTGTCCGCCAGCATGGTGCCGTCATCAAGGATCATGGTCGGAACCTGCCCCAGGGGGTTGTGGGCGATGATGGTGCGGTCCCGCTCCACCGAATGCGCGCTAGAGGAGAGAAGCTCTATCTTGTCCGCCAGACCGACTTCATGGGCCGTTATCAGAACCTTGCGAACGAAGGGCGAGCGGGAAGAATAGAAAAGTTTCATTTTTAAAACACCTGTCAGCGGAGGCGATCGGCCCACTCGTAATATTTCTTCACCAGCGGCATGAACCATGGATTGCCATTGTAGAAGGGGATGGCGTGAAAGCTGCGGGCCTCGAAGGCGATGTCCTGTGAACCCTGCCCGAGGATGCGCAAGGCGGCATGGTGCCCGAGATAAGGGGCAAGCGCATTGCCGGAAAAACAATAGGCGAGCGCAAAGTGCACGCCGTTCTTGACGCCCAGCTTCGGGATCAGGTCGATAGTACCGGCACAGCGTCCGGACCAGGAATGTGAAAGCCTGACGTCGGCCAGCTGCGGAAAAATGCCGATCATTTCGTCGCGCACTTTCAGGCCCGACTGCTCCGGCTGGTCTTCCAGCTCGGCCCCTGTCTGCCCGCCGAACACGATGCGGGTGCCGTCGGTCGACAGGCGCAAATAGTTCGAGGCTTTGCGGCGGTCCGTATAGGTACGGTTGTGCGGCAGCAAGTCGTCCAGCATCGCCTGCGGCAGAGGTTCTGTCGCCACGATATAGCTGCGAATGGGGATCAGCCGCCGCCTCACCCATTTCACGGCATCGCCGGAATAGCCGTTGGTGGCAATCAGCACGTCGTTGCAGACTATGTCGCCGCGCTCGGTCGAAACGATGAATTTCTCGCCGGAGCGACGCAGCCCGAGCATGGCCGTACCCGATATGATCCTTGCGCCAGCCACGACCGCCCGTTGCGCCATCGCGTTGGCGTAAAGGCCGGGATGGATTGCCGCCTGCTCCCGCAGCAGAACGCCGCCTATTACCTTGGGCGAACGATACTCCGTCGCACCGCCATCCTCCACGATGCTGAATTCCTCATTGAGGAGTTTGCCGCGCAGGGCATATTCGGCCTTGAGCGTGTCGAAATCGGGCTGGTTCATTGCGGCGATGAAACGGCCGTTTTCCTGGAGCCCGCAATCGAGACCTTCGCTCTTGATCATGTCGATGGCGAAATCGAAGATACGTTGAAGCTCATGAAAATAGGAGAGCGCGGTGGTCTGGTCGAACTTCTTCAGGAGATCGGTCAGGGAATGTTTGAAATGCCGTCCAACGAATCCGGCATTTCTGGTCGAGGCGCCGTAGCCCGGATATTCGCGCTCGACCACGACAACATCACGTCCGGCCCGCGCCAGTGTCGTTGCGGCTGACGTACCGGTCAGACCTGCCCCCACCACCACGACATCGGCGGTTGGCGGAACATCGATCTGTTCGAGCGTGCGAGGTGCCAAGGCGTCCCACCAATAGGGCGCCGCCTTGAAGTCATCCGTGAAGTGCTTTGTCGAAGCCATCAGAAACCCATGCGTTGAATGTGCAAATGCGTGCGGTAAGCGTCGTGTGCCACTACCGCGCCACCACCTTGGTCACGAGGAACGCCTTGAGGCCTTCCACACCGCCCTCGCGGCCATATCCGCTGTCCTTGACCCCGCCAAACGGCAGATCGGGACGAGACACCGAAAAGGAATTGATACCCACGATCCCGCTGTCCATGCCGGCAGCCGCTTTGTTGGCGTCTATGTCGGAGGCAGCGAACACATAGGCCGCCAGCCCCAACGACGATTGGTTGCAGAGCGCAAGCCCCTCGGCCACGGTCTCGAACGAAAACACGCCTGCTACCGGCCCGAACGGCTCGTCGCGCATGAAGGCGCTTTCGCCATCGACGCCTGTCAGGATCGTCGGGGCATAGAAGTATCCCGTCGATCCGAGTCTGGCCCCACCGGTAACGAGGGTCGCGCCCTTGCCGAGCGTGTCCGAAACGAGCGTCTCTATGGCGTGCAGGCGTCTTTCGCTGGCCACCGGCCCCACATGGTTTTCTGGATCGAATCCGTTGCCCACCTGCAATCGCGCCGTCTCAGCCGCAAAAGCCTCGACGAAATCATCGAACTTCGAGGTATGAACATAAAACCGTGTCGGCGAGGTGCAGATCTGCCCGGCGTTTCGGAATTTCCCCAGGGCAGAGGCTTTCGCCACCTTTTCGATATCCGCATCCTGAAGGACGAGGACGGGATTGTGTCCTCCAAGCTCCATCGTCACCGGCTTCATGACCGAACCGGCCAGCGCGGCCAAGTGCTTGCCTACAGGCACGGAGCCGGTGAACGTGACCTTGCGGATGACGGAAGAGCGGATCAGATGATCCGAGATGAAGGCCGGGTCACCCAGCGCCAGCCCGAGTACACCGGCCGGCAATCCGGCATCCGCAAATGCGCGAATGAGTTCGACGGCACTCCCCGGCGTCTCTTCGGCCGGCTTCAGGATACAGGTGCATCCGGCGGCCAGCGCCATGCTGATCTTGCGGGCTGGCGAAAGAACCGGAACGTTCCATGGCGTAAACGCTGCGACCGGCCCCACCGGAACCAGCGATATGGCGTTGCCGCCATCGATGCGCGTGCCCTCGCTTTCGAACAGTGCGACAGCAGCATCGGCGTTCCATTCGATGAGGTCGGCCGAGCGGAGCACCTCGCTGCGCGCCTCCGCCAGCGGCTTGCCTTGCTCCAGCGTGACTACGGCCGCGATTGCGTCGGAACGCGCACGTAGCAGATCTGCGGCCGCGCACAGAAAGGCGGCGCGCTCTTGAACCGGCATGCGGCCCCAAGCCGCGCTGGCGTTCGCCGCAGCGTCGAGCAACATGTCCAGGTGTCGCGCGGTCGCCTTGGGCAACAGGCCTATCCGGGTTTCGGTCGCAGGATCGAGAACCGGAATGACACCATTCCCGGTATCGTCGATCCAATCCCCGGCGATATAAAGACCAAGTGTGGGATAAGGGCAGGTTCGGTTATCCATCGGCTGAACGAAAACTCCACAACAGGCACGCCGCCAGAACTCGAATCCGGCGGATCGACGGCCGCACTATCGGTCGCGGCAGTGGATTTTACTATTGCGTATTTGTGCGTTCGATTAAGCCCTCGATATGGAACTGGCATCGTGCCAGACATCGTATTCGGCGGTAGCAAGCTGTCCTAGATCGTTACCATATGTAATCGCGGTATCGGTTTATTTCGCGTTGACCGATTCAGGTGCCCCGTTATGACTCCGACAAGAGGCTTACAGAATTGGGAGTGCATGAATGGATCGCCAGTTGCGAATCGCTGTCGATATCGGCGGAACGTTCACGGACGGGATCATCGAGGATACCAGGACCGGCGGGATATGGGTGGGCAAGTGCCTGACAACACCGCACGACCCCGGTGAAGGTGTATCTACGGTGATCGCGCAGATGCTTTCACATATCGACCGGAACGCCGAAGGGTCCTCCTCTGAGGACGTAGTCGGCGTGGTTCACGCCACGACGCTGGTCACCAACACGCTCATCGAGCGGCGTGGTGCGCACACCGCCCTGGTCTTGACCGATGGGACCAAGGACCTGCCGAACATTGCGCGCGAACTGCGCTATGATCTCTACGATCTCGACCTGGAGCTGCCGGAACCTCTCGTCCCGTTCGAGCAACGCTACGAGTTGGCCGAGCGGATTTCTCACGAAGGTGAGATTGTCCAGCCAGTCGAAGACAAGGGTATGGCCGACCTAGCGCAGGCCATTGCCAGCAAGGGCGATGTCGAGGCGGTCGCGATCTGCTTCCTGAACGCATACGCCAATCCCGCACACGAACTGGCCATGGAGCAGGCGCTCCAGAAGGCCATTCCCGGTATCAGCGTCAGCATCTCGTCACGCACGGCGGCCGAACCCGGTGAATACGAACGCATGTCGACCGTCACGGCAAATGCCTATGTGCAGCCGCTGATGACGCGTTATCTGGGCATGCTGGCCGAGCGCCTGGAGAAGGCCAATATCGACGCGACCTTGCGCATCATGCTTTCAAACGGTGGTTTCACCAGTGTCGAGGCAGCTGCGCGCAGCCCTATCCAGCTGCTGGAATCCGGGCCGGCGGCAGGCGTTCTCAGCGCCATCAACGCCGGTGAAGCGGCGGGCGAAAGCAGCATCCTCGCCTTCGACATGGGCGGCACCACAGCCAAGGCATGCGTGGTCCACAATGGCGAAGCGCTGATCAAGTATGGCTTCGAGACAGCCCGCGTCCGCCGGTTCCGGAAGGGAAGCGGCCTGCCGATCCTTATACCGAGCATCGATCTCATCGAGATCGGCGCAGGTGGCGGCAGCATCGCCTCGATCAACCGCGTCGGCACCATTTCCGTCGGCCCCGAAAGTGCGTCGTCGGTCCCTGGGCCTGTCTGCTACGGGCTCGGCGGCGACCAGCCTACCGTCACGGATGCAGACCTGCTGCTTGGCTACCTGAACCCGAACCGGTTCCTGGGCGGAGAAATGACGCTCAAGCCGGAACTTGCCGAGCAGGCCTTTGCGCGCCTCGGCGCAGATATGGGCAAGAGCGGCAAGGAAATGGCCTGGGGCGTTTGCAGCGTCGTCAACGAGGCGATGGCCGCCGCGGCCCGCGTGCATATCGCGGAACACGGCCATGATCCGCGCAGCTTCACCATGGTTGCAACCGGCGGTGCCGGGCCGGTTCATGTGGTCGACGTCGCGCGTCGCCTCGGCATCAGCCGTATTCTCTCCCCGATCGCGGCCGGTGCCGGCTCGTGCCTCGGCCTGCTGGCAGCCGCCGCCCGAACCGACCGGACCTGGGCTCACAAGTCGCTGCTCGACAGCACGGACTGGGACGTCGTCCGTCAATCGCTCGCGGCATTGCGCGAGGACGCGCTAGCCGAACTCACCTCCACCGGCGCCGCGCAAGACAAGGTCGAATGGACGGTCGGGATCAACACGCGTTACTTCGGCCAGGGGCATGAGATTGAGATCCATATTCCCTATGCACAACTCGGCGACGGCTGCGCGGCGCGCATCGAGGCCGAATTCGGCGAGCGCTACCGCCACGTCTACGGGATGGCCGTACCCAATGCCGTGATCGAAATCGTCACCTGGCGTCTGATCGGTCGCGTCCCCCGTGAAAAGCGCAGCTTCGTCTGGGGCGAAACACGGGGCCATCAGGGTGCCAACGTTGGTGAAGAGCGTGAAATCTACCTTCCGCTCACCGGCCGCTACGAAAAAGTGCCGGTCCTGGATCGCTATTCCCTTGCCGCCGGCGCGGTCGTGGAAGGCCCCCTCGTTCTTGAAGAGCGCGAATCGACCATCGTTGTGCCGTTCCCCGCGAAGGTCACCATCCTTTCCAATCTCACTGTTCAGATAGATCTTGCGCCGAGGGCCGAAAAATGAGCGAAAAAATCGACCAATTCCTGCTCGAAATCCTTTGGACCAGACTGATCAGCATCGTTGACGAGGCGGCCGCGACCTTCGTGCGGACAGCCTTCTCCAGCCTGGCCCGCGAGGCAAACGATTTCGCGGTGGTAATCACAGACGCCCGTGGCCAAGCCGTCGCACAGTCCTCCGTTAGCATTCCGTCCTTCACCGGGACGGTGCCGGCCACGATAAAATACTTTCTGAAGCGCTTCCCGGCAGAGACGCTTGCCGAGGGCGACATTCTGATCACCAATGATCCGTGGATGGGAACCGGCCATGTTCACGACGTGACCATCGCAGCGCCCGTCTTCTGGAAGGGACAACTGGTCGCCTTTGCCGGCATTACCAGCCATATGCCTGACATCGGCGGGCGGCTGCGCAGTTCCGGCATTCGCGAAATCTACGAGGAAGGTCTGCAGATCCCGATGCTGAAGCTGGTGGATCGCGGCAAGACCAACGACGTCATCGTCGATTTCATCCGCACCAACGTGCGGGTACCCGACGCGACCATGGGCGACATCTGGGGTGAAGTATCGGCCTGCCACCGGGTGACCGAACGCCTCCACGACTTGCTCGACGAAACGCAGGTCGATTTCATGGCCCTGAGCCAGGATATTCGTGACCGTTCGGAAGCAGCGATGCGTGAGGCTATCGCCGGCGTCCCCGACGGCAAATATGCCTATGACATCGAGCATGACGGGTTCGAGGACAAGATCCTGATCCGCTGCGGCATCACCGTCAACGCCGGCGCAATGAAGATCGACTTCACGGGCACGACGCCGCAATTACCGCGCTCGGTGAACGTGGTGCCGAACTACACTTCCGCCTACACCATCTACGGGGTGAAGGCGCTGCTGTGCCCGGACATTCCCAACAACGAAGGCAGCTCCGCTCCGGTTGATATCTTCGCGCCGGAAGGCTGCATCCTCAATCCGCGTTATCCGGCACCCGGCGGCGCGCGCGGAATGATCGGACACCTGTTGCCGGTCGCCGTCATGGGGGCGCTGGCGGAGGCCACACCTAACAGGGTATGGGCGCCCGGTTCCGGAAACTCGGCGCTCACGATTGCCGGCGAACATCGCGGACAGCGCTATGCAAGCGTCTATTTCTGGAATGCCGGACAGGGCGCGTCGGCCAGTCGCGACGGGCTGTCGCTCATCAGCTTCCCGTCCAACCTGTCCAATTCGCCGATCGAGCTCATGGAATCGTCGGTGCCGGTGCGCATCAGGCATCGCCGCATACGCCGTGGCAGCGGCGGGGCAGGCATGCACCGGGGGGGCGATGGGCTCGACCTTGCGTTCCAGTTCATCGGCGATTCTCCTGCAGTCGTCTCCTTCATCATGACGCGCCAGAGAATTGGTCCTCCCGGCATCCGTGGCGGCCAGTCGGGTCAGCCAGGCGAGGTTTCCATCAACGGCCAGAAGCGTGATCTCACCGAACACGTTATCGTCAATCCCGGCGACGAGGTGACGATCAAGACGGCGGGCGGTGGCGGTTACGGAAACCCGGCGGATCGCCGCGAAGCGATCGGCATCTGATCGCCTTCCCGATCCTGTCCTCCATCGAACGCTGGAAGACAGGATCGGGAGATACGACACGAAACGTACAGTAGGCAGCCTTGTTTGTCTGAAGAGACGCGCGGCGCATAAAGACCAGCGAGGATTGCTTGATCAGATTGTCCGAAGCCGACGTCGCGGAACTTATCGACATGAAGGGTGCGCTCGATGCGATCGAACGCGGCCTGACGGTGGAAGCGGCATGGCAGGCCGAAACCCTGCAGAAGAATGTCCTTCCCTATGACAACGGCGCTCGCGCGCTGCATGTGCTGAGTGCCGTCGCACCGGGTCTCGGCATCAGTGGGGTCAAGACGTGGGTTCAGGCCGGCGCGACCGCGCAACCCATGCTCATCATTTTCGATAGTACGACGGCCCGCCCGCTTGCGATGATTGAAGCAAATGTACTGAGCAATCTGAGGACCGGCGCGCTGGCCGGCGTCGCCACCAAACACCTTGGGGCGACGGATGCCGATGTTCTCGGTGTCATCGGATCGGGCAAACAGGCAACGACGATGATCCGCGCCATCTCGAAGATCCGCACACTGAAGCAGGTGCGCATCTGGAGCCCAAACCAGGCGAACCGGGAGGCTCTGGCCGAAAAGCTTCAACTGGAACTGGGTATCCAGACACTTGCAGCAGCCACCATCGAGGCAACGCTCGCAGAGGCCGCCATCGTCGGCCTCGCGGCCCGCGTTCCGGCGCCGGTCATCCGTTCCGACATGATAGCGCATGGCACCCATATCAACTCGATCGGCACGACGGTTTCCGGTAAATCGGAACTGCCGCAGGATATTTTTTCGCGGCTCTCAACAGTCTGTGTGGATTCGATCGCCACGGTTCGCTCCCTGTCCGACGAGTTCCGGCAGCGCTATACGAGCGAACGGGACTGGGATGCCGTGGACCGGCTGGCGGACATCGTCGGATCGAAGACGTTCCGGCGCGCGGACGACGACCTGACCCTCTACAAGGGCATGGGCACCGGCGTTGCCGATCTGGCATTGGGCGCTGCGCTGCTGGCCAAGGCCATGGCTGAAGGCGACCGGTTCCGGCAAAGCTGAACAATACCCGTCCGGCGCATTTTCGCGCGTCGCTCCCGAGGGCCGAACAACGTCCCTGTACCTTGAAACCGCTGCTTCGGCCGACGCGCGAAACCTTTCCGGTTTTGTGCGTCGGCCGATCGTCGTTTCCGCACCTACGAACCAGATTCAACAGATACGACGACGCATTCACCCTGGGCTATCGGCATGCCAACAGCTCATGTTCGGCACTTCATGCTATAGCTTTCAGCACCTAATGCCGTTTTACAAGTTGAACTGGAACGCCTTACATCAAGCCACCCTGACATCACGAGTGGCTTATTCTCCATGTATTTTGCACTATCGAACGAACAGTCGATTTTCAAAGACAGCGTGCTGAAATTCAGCAAGCAGCACCTTCGCGACGGCGCGCTTCAGCGTGCGCATTCGCATGGCTATCCCACCGAAATCGCACGACTGATGGCCGACAACGGCTTGATGGGTCTGACCATTCCCGCCGACCGTGGCGGTATGGGCGGCTCTCTGATGGATGCCATCATCGCCATCGAGACTGTTGCTTCGGTCTGCCCACGCAGCGCCGACGTAGTGCAATCCGGCAATTTCGGCGCGATCCGCGTCCTTGCTGAATATGGCACCGCCGAGCAGCGCGAGCGCTTTCTGGCCAAGTTGCTGAGCGGCGACGCCGTCATCTCCGTCGGTATGACCGAGCCCGACGCCGGCTCGGCCGTCACCGAACTGAGAACGACCGCCACCCCAGACGGCAGCGGCTACCGCATCAACGGCTCCAAGATATTCACCACCCATGGACCGTTCGCCGACATCATTCTCGCCTATGTTCGCTTCGGCCCCGGAACGCACGGTATCGGATCCGTTCTTATCGAGCGCGGCACGCCCGGTTTCAACATCGGCAATGGCAGCAAGTTCATGTCCGGAGAAGAGTGGGCAACGCTGCTCTTCGACAATGTCTACGTGCCCGAAGAAAACGTCGTGCTCAAGGAAGGTGGCTTCAAGAAGCAGATCGCCGGCTTCAACGTCGAGCGGCTGGGCAATAGCGCCCGCTCGCTGGCGCTTGGCCGCTACGCGTTCGAAGAAGCAAGGCAGTGGGCGATGTCCCGCCGCCAGTTCGGCCGGCTGCTTTGCGAATTCCAGGGCGTGCAGTGGAAGTTTGCCGATATGAGGATGAAGCTGGACGCCGCCCAGCTGCTGCTCTATCGCGCGGCAAGCAATGCCGGCGACGGCTTTCCGAACGCTGACGAAACGGCTATCGCCAAGGCCTATTGCAACACGATCGGACACGAGGTCGCCGGCGAAGCGATGCAGGTCATGGGCGGAATGGGCTACAGCAGCGAAAGTCTGGTGGAATATTGCTATCGCCGGACCAAGGGCTGGATGATCGCCGGTGGGTCGGTGGAAATCCTCAAGAACAGAATCTCCGAATCCGTATTCGAGCGTCATTTCTCGCAGCGTAAAGTGAATTCATAATGTCGAATGTGACTGTCGCGCGCGGCGTCCCGGGCGCATCCGATCTGGCTGACGCCCTGTTGCGTCCGCGCTCCATCGTGCTGGTCGGCGCCTCCGGCGACGAATCAAAGGCCAATTCGAGGCCGCAGCGCTATCTAAGGCAGCATGGCTTCGAGGGTGACATTCACCTCGTCAATCGCAGCCGCACCACCCTGTTCGGGGAGCGCGCCTACCCGGATGTGAAATCGGTCGGCCAGCCGATAGATCATGCGCTCCTGATGGTCCCGGCCAAGGATGTGATCGGTGCGGTAAAGGAATGCGGCGAGGCCGGTGTCACCTGCGTCACCATCTTGTCCGACGGCTTTGCCGAAGCAGGCGAGGCAGGCCGCAAACATCAGGACGACCTGATGAAATGCGCTTCCGAAGTCGGCGTCCGGGTGCTGGGCCCCAACAGCATCGGCCTCATTAACGTGCATCGGAACGTTGCCCTCAGCGCCAACGCGGCGCTCTCGGCATCCAAACTGCTGCCAGGCAGGCTCGGCCTGATTTCCCAGAGCGGCAGCGCCATCGGTGCGCTGCTGTCGCGTGCCCATGCCCGTGACATCGGATTTTCCACGCTGGTTTCGGTCGGCAACGAGGCGGATATCGGCATCGGCGAGATCGGCCGGATGCTTGTTGAGCAGGACGAGACGGACTGTGTTCTTCTGTTCCTGGAGACGATCCGTAACGGCACGGCACTGGCGGAGATGGCCCGCTACGCCTTCGAGCGCGGCAAGCCGGTGATCGCCTATCTGCTCGGTCGGTCGCGCATCGCCCAACAGATATCCAATTCGCACACCGGTGCATTGACGACCGACTTCGTCGCCATGGAAACCTTCCTTCGCGACAGCGGCATCATGCGCGTCGACTTCCTTGAGTCCCTGTTCGAATTGCCGCCTCTGGTCGCGGGTCGCAAACCTCCCAAAGGTCGGCGCGTCACCATCGTCACGACCACCGGCGGTGGTGGTGCCATGGTGGCCGACCGGCTGGGTCAGTCCGGCATAGATGTCGTTGCCCCCGACGACGCGACGGTCGACCGACTTGCCGCGCGCGGCGTCAACATCAAGAGCGGCCCGCTGATCGACCTGACGCTGGCGGGAACCCGCCCCGAAATATTCGGAGCGGTACTCGACGAGCTCACGGCCTCGGACGCATGCGACCTGATCATCCCCGTCGCTGGTTCGTCGGCGCAGTTCCATCCTGAAAACGCGGTGGCGCCTATTCTCAGCCCGCGCGCCAACGCCAAGCCGATGGCCACGTTCCTTGCGCCCGAAGCCGCAGAAAGCCTGCGCCTGCTGGCCAATGGCAATGTCGCCGCCTTCCGTACGCCCGAAGCCTGCGCCGACGCGGTTCGTGCCTATCTCGACTGGCGCCAGCCGCGCGCGCTTCCGGCGGACGATCTCCTGCCGGCGCAGACGCAAGCAGCCATCGCCAAAGCGCTCCAGGCCGGCGGCCTCAACGAGCTGCGCTCGATCGAGATCCTGCGCGATGTCGGCGTTCCCACGGTCGACTGCCGCGTCTTCGCCACTCTGGCCGACCTGAACGAGGGGGCGCATGACATCCGGTTTCCGGTCGTTGCCAAGGTCCTGTCGAAGGACATCCAGCACAAGACAGAAGCCGGCGGCGTGGTCCTGGGCATCACCGACGCGGACCATCTGAAGCAGGCCGCCGAGACAATGCTCGCGCGCTTCAAGTCGGCCAGCCCGAACGCCGCAATCGAGGGCATCCTCGTGCAGCCGATGGTCAAGGGTCTGACCGAGGTGCTGATCGGATTCCAGCGCGTTCCAAACATCGGTCCGGTTGTGACCGTGGCCGCTGGGGGAATCATGGTCGACATCCACCAGGACTTCGCCTGCCGCATGGCGCCCGTTGATACTGTGGCGGCGATGGAAATGATCGATGCGGTCAAGAGCCTGGCCGTGATACGCGGCTATCGCAATCTTCCGCTCGGCGATTGCGAGGCGCTTGCGCAGGCCATCTCCGCTCTCTCGCGCCTGGCCCTGTTTCCGTCCATCGAAAGCGCGGAAGTCAACCCGCTTATGGTGCTTCCCAAGGGACAGGGCGTCGTCGCCGTCGATGGTCTTGTCATCGTCGACACCCCGTAGAAGCAAATGTTTTGATACATGGCGATCCGGAAAACCGGCTGTCGCTGTCATACCAATGAACCGAGGAGTATCCCCGTGCAGAATTCATCGATGAGGACAGGAGGGCAGTTGCTGGTCGACAGCCTCGTCATCCATGGGGTCGACACCGTGTTTTGCGTTCCTGGCGAAAGCTATCTCGCCGCGCTCGACGCGCTGCGGGACGTTCAAGACAAGATACGCGTCGTGGTTTGCAGGCACGAAGCGTCCGCATGCCATATGGCCGAGGCCCATGGAAAGCTGACCGGCAAGCCGGGCATCTGCTTCGTGACACGGGGACCGGGCGCCACGCATGCGTCGGTCGGCGTTCACACCGCCCGTCAGGATTCAACGCCGCTGATCCTGTTCGTCGGACAGGTCGACCGCGAGATCGTGGACCGCGAAGGGTTCCAGGAAGTCGATTTTCGCGCCATGTTTGCGCCGCTGGCCAAATGGGCGGCACAGATCGACGATCCGGCCCGCATCCCCGAATATGTAAGCCGTGCCTTTCATACGGCGGTCAACGGCCGCCCCGGCCCGGTCGTGCTCGCCATTCCGGAAGATACGCTTTCCGATAGTTGCGAAGCCGCAACGCCTGCGGCCTATGTACAGGCGCAGGCCGGGCCGACATCGCAGAACCTGGAAACGCTGAAGGACCTGATCGGGCGCGCCGAGCGTCCGCTTCTGGTCATTGGCGGCAGCGGCTGGAACGCGCAGGCCTGCGCCGATATCTGCGCTTTTGCCGAGGCATTCGAATTGCCGACGGCGGTGACTTTCCGGCGCCAGGACATATTCGACAACCGGCACCGCCTCTATGCGGGCGTGCTGGGGCTTGGCACCTCGCCCGCGCTTACCGAGCGAGTCAAGGCCAGCGATCTGTTGTTGGTGGTCGGCGACCGCCTCTCCGAGGCCGCCACCAACGCCTACAGCCTCATCGAGCTTCTGGCACCGGCCCGCAAGCTCATCCACGTCCACCCCGACCCCAACGAACTCGGCCGAGTCTATCAGGCGTCGCTACCGATCAGTTCCGGGGTCGCCAGCTTCGCCGACGCGGCAGCGCGTCTGAGCGCGCCCGCCCCCACTTCCGGGCGGAGCGAATGGGCGGCGAGCCTGCGTGCCGACTACGAGAAACTGACGGCCCTGCCCGCCTATGACGGCAAGGTCGACGTCAGCGCCATCGTCGCCGGCCTCAACGACATCTTGCCGGACAACGCCATTCTCACCAACGGCGCCGGTGCCTATGCGGCCTTCGTGCACCGTTACTACCAGTACCGCGCCTACCCGACCCAACTCGCCCCGGCTTGCGGAACGATGGGCTACGGGCTTCCTGCCGCAATCGCCGCCCAGTTTGCCTATCCCGACAGGCCAGTGGTCTGCTTTGCCGGGGACGGCTGTTTCCTCATGAGCGGGCCGGAGCTCGCGACCGCAGTCCGCTATAAGCTGCCGATCGTGATCGTTGTCATCAACAATGAGAGCTACGGCTCCATTCGCATGCATCAGGACAGACGGTATCCCGGCCGGGATTTCGCCACGGATCTCGTCAATCCCGACTTCGTGGCGTTTGCCCGGTCGTTCGGCGCCCATGGCGAACTGGTCGAAACGACGGCTGGCTTCGCACCCGCTTTCCAGCGTGCCCTTGAGGCGGAGCTTCCGACCCTGATCGAAGTGCGGCTGGATATCGAGACCATGCTCGCGCAAAGCCCAAGGCGGAAATAAGACCGGTAGCGGCAAGCTGTAGACTGGAGAGTAGTAGGATGGCGGCCTCCCTGAAGAAGACCGGGTTGATCGGAGTAGTCGGCGGCGGCTATGTCGGTGTCTGCTGCGCGCTGCAGCTTGCCCGCGCCGGCCATAATGTCGTCTTGATCGACATTGGCGACCCAGAGAAGGCCGCGTCCTACGGCAATTCCGGGCAGTTCGCGGTGGGCGAAGTCGTTCCGCTCGCAGTGCCAGGTGTTCTCTTCTCTGTACCTGGATGGCTGCTCGACCCGCTCGGCCCCCTGACCATACGCTGGCGCGATCTGCCGGCATTGACGCCCTGGCTTGCTAGATTCGTGCTTGCTTCGCGCGCTCCGCGCGTGGCTGCCGCATCGCGCGCGATGGCATCGCTGTGCGACCGCATGCACGAAGACTACGCGCCGTTGCTGGAGGCCGCCGATGCACACTCGCTCATATCCGATACCGACTGCATAAAGCTCTACAAATCCCGGGCTGACTGGGAGGCGGAAAGCAAGACCTGGCGCATGCGCGAGCGCGCAGGGCTGCGCTTTGAATTGCTTGACCGCGCCGCGCTCGAGCGCCTCGAGCCCGAAATGACGGAGTACAGCCAGTTTGGCGTCGTTCTCAAGGGACGAACCTACATCCGCAACCCGCTGAGAATGTTGCAGAGGCTGACGAGGGCCTTCGAAGCCATCGGCGGGAAGGTTGTTTCGGGCGAGGTAACCGGCTTCGACAAGAGCGGGCGAAACGTCCACGCAGTCAAGCTCAAGGACGGCGGCAGCCTCGAACTGGAGACTGTAGTCGTAGCGGCCGGCATAGGTTCTCGCAGGCTCAGCCGACAACTCGGCGACGACGTTCCGCTGATCAGCGAGCGCGGCTATCACCTGATGCTGCCGAACCCCGGTGTGAAGGTGCAGCGCTCCTACACGCTGGGTTGGGCCGGTATGGGCATCGTTCCAATGGAAGAGGGCCTTCGCCTCGCCGGAACCGTGGAACTGGCGCGCTCTGACGCGCCGCCCAATTTTGCGCGCGCACGCAATCTGCTGGTCCATGCACGGAAACTGTTTCCTGAACTGGACAGCGGCGGGATCAAGCAATGGATGGGGAATCGCCCGTCATTTCCGGACTCCCTCCCCCTGGTCGACCGGGCGAGCGCGTTCGACAATGTCATCTATGCGTTCGGACACGGACATATGGGTGTTGGCTGGGCTGCAACGACTGGCAAGATGGTGACGGCATTGCATGAGCGCCGGCCGTCTGAGATCGACATGCAGCCATTCGGCCTTGGACGGTTCAGGTGAACGCGTCGAAAAGTCGTTTTATCGAGATGGAGCAAAACGTGAAGCGATTGACGCCCGACGAGTTGGTGCAACTGGTGAGCGCGATATTTGTCACCAACGGGATGTCGCCGAGCAATGCCGCAGCGGTTGCCAAGGTGGTGATGGAAGCGGAGCGCGACGGCAGCTTCAGCCACGGCCTGTTTCGTATTCCGGCCTATGTGACCACGCTTCAAAGCGGCCATGTCGATGGCGCGGCCGTTCCCATCGTGGTCGATGCGGCGCCTTCCGTAGTCAAGGTCGATGCGAGCAACGGATTTGCCCAGCCGGCCATCGAAGCCGGCCGACACTTGCTGCTGCAAAAGGCCAGGAAAACTGGCCTCGCCTCCATGGCGATCCACAACTCGCATCACTTCGCGGCACTGTGGCCGGATGTGGAGACTTTTGCCGAGGAGGGCATGATCGCGCTGGCCTTCGTCAACTCGCGCATGCGCATCGCACCGTGGGATGCGCCGCGCAAACTGATCGGAACCAATCCGATGGCATTCGCCTGCCCTCGCGCGGATGGACCGCCTCTGGTCTGGGACCAGGCATCGAGCGTGATGGCGCAGGGCGCCGTGCTGATTGCCGCCCGCGAAGGGCGCGAACTGGACGAGGGAGTACTGCTCGACGCGGAAGGCCAGCCGACCACCGACGCAAATGCCTTGCAGGCCGGAGGTGCGCTACGCTCTTTCGGGACGCACAAGGGCAGTTCCATTGCGCTGATGGTGGAAATTCTTGCCGCTGCCCTTACCGGCGCAAATTTTGGCTTCGAGGATACAGAGTCCGAATTGCACGGCTCTGCGACCCAGAATGCCGGCGAACTCATCCTGGTGATCGACCCTGTGACATTCGGCTCCTCGAACCTGGCTCAGCGCGTCTCAACGCTGCTTTCCCACCTCCAGTCCGGAGGGGTCACGCGATTTCCTTCGGAATCGAGACACAGGGCGCGCGCGGAAAACAGCGCCGGAATTCCGGTGTCCGCCACGTCCCATGCGCAATTAATCGCCCTCGCAGGCAAAGGCGCATGAAGCATCTCACCTGTGACCGGAGATCCGAATGAGCCGTCATCCCCTGATCGCCGAAAGACTCGGCCCCGTCGCTGTCTGGCGGCTCAACAATCCAGAGATCCGCAACCCGCTCTCGGCCGAACTCAAAGCAGCCCTTGCGGAACAGGCGCAAAGTTTCGTTGCCGACAGCAGTCTAAAGGCGCTGGTTGTCACCGGTTCCGATGAGTGCTTTTGCGCTGGCGGCGATCTGCGAAGTCTGGATCTGGACAGGCGAACGGTCGCTGTGCGGCAGCGCATGAGAATGACGCACAGCTGGATGAAGCTGCTCGCCCACAGCGACAAGCCTGTGATCATGGCCGTGAACGGCGCTGCGGTCGGCGCAGGCGTGTCTCTCGCGCTGACCGGAGACATCATAGTTGCCTCCGAGAGAGCCTATTTCATGGCCGGGTTTCCCAAGGTAGGCGTTCTGCCGGATCTTGCCATCCTCTACAATCTCCCCCGTGCCGTTGGCGTCCCGCAAGCAAAAGACTTCCTGATGACCAATCGCCGGGTCGATGCGCAGACGGCGTTGTCGATGGGCATGATAAGCCGCGTGTTCGCGCATGACGAACTTCTTGCCGGGGCGATCGCGATCGCGACGGACCTTGCGAACGGACCCGGCGTGGCAATCGGACTTACCAAGTCGCTGCTCGATCTGTCACACAACGACACTTTGGAGACGTTCCTGCTGCGTGAAGAGGCGGCCCAGGCCATCGTATTTGGAACAGATGATTTCGCCGAGGGCAGCAGCGCCTTCAGGGAAAAGCGCAAGCCCAGCTTCAAAGGAGAATAACACGCAGATGCCCAGGCGTTATTTCACCTGAAGCTGAATATTTCGGAAGCTGTATCCTGCATTTCCGATTTGTGAATAAGCAAAATCAATAACATTCAAGGTTTCACGACATGGCTGAAGCATTCATTTGCGACTATATCCGCACGCCGATCGGGCGCTTTGGTGGGGCGCTTGCCGGAGTGCGTGCCGACAATCTGGGCGCAATTCCACTGCGCGCGTTGATGGAACGCAACGCCGGCGTGGATTGGGAGGCCGTCGACGACCTGATCTATGGCTGCGCCAATCAGGCCGGAGAGGACAATCGCAACGTCGCCCGCATGGCGCTGCTTTTGGCCGGATTACCCGTCGCAGTGCCCGGCACGACGATGAACCGTCTCTGCGGTTCCGGCATGGATGCCGTCGTAACAGCCGCACGCGCCATCAAATCTGGCGAAGCCGAGCTGATGATCGCCGGTGGCGTCGAGAGCATGAGCCGCGCGCCCTTCGTGATGCCCAAGGCCGAGACTGCCTTTTCGCGCAATGCCGAGATTTTCGATACCACCATCGGCTGGCGCTTCGTCAATCCGCTGATGAAACAGCAGTATGGCGTCGATTCTATGCCTGAAACCGGCGAGAACGTGGCAGCGGACTTTGCCATCTCCCGCGCCGATCAGGATGCATTCGCGGTCCGCAGCCAGGAAAAAGCCGTGGCAGCGCAGGCCAATGGTCGACTGGCGAAAGAAATCACGCCGGTGACTATTCCACAGCGCAAGGGCGATGCCATCGTCGTGTCAAAAGACGAGCATCCGCGCGCTGGCACCACCGTCGAGGCATTGGGCAAACTGCCGACGCCCTTCCGTCAGGGCGGCACGGTGACTGCTGGCAACGCCTCCGGTGTCAATGACGGGGCGGCGGCCCTGATCATCGCCTCGGAGGGGGCGATCAAAAAATACGGCCTGACACCAATCGCACGCGTTCTGGGTGGCGCTGCCGCCGGCGTTGCGCCGCGCATCATGGGCATGGGGCCGTCACCGGCGACACAAAAATTGTGCGCCCGCCTTGGCATCCGGCCTTCCGATTTCGACGTCATCGAACTCAACGAGGCCTTCGCCGCCCAAGGCATCGCCGTGCTCCGCGATCTGGGCATTGCCGAGGATGCGCAGCATGTGAACCCGAATGGCGGGGCAATCGCGCTTGGCCATCCGCTTGGTATGTCGGGTGCACGGATTGCGGGTACGGCGGCGCTGGAGCTTGCCCTGCATGGCGGCAGGCTGGCGCTGGCTACCATGTGCATCGGTGTCGGCCAGGGAATCGCGATTGCGCTCGAAAGGGCGTGAGACACGCCGTGATTGAGATGAGCGACCGGGTGGTCGAAAAATGGAGATGAACATGGTTGCGCTGAAAGTCAGCAAGAGCGGTGGCCTCGTTGTGGTCATGCTCGACGACCCGCCGGTCAACGCACTCGGCCACGCCGTGCGCACCAGCTTGCGCGACATTTTCCAGGAGGCGGAGGCCGACAAGGAGACAATCGCGATCGTTCTCGGCGCCGAAGGCAAGGTATTTTGCGCCGGTGCCGACATAACGGAATTCAACAAGCCACCACTTGCGCCTGTCCTGTCGGAGTTGCTTGCGTCCATGGACGAGTTTACCAAGCCGGTCGTCGCCGCCATTGGCGGCGCGGCTCTCGGTGGCGGGCTGGAACTGGTGCTTGCCTGCGACGCGCGCATAGCCACGCCAAAGGCGAGCTTCGGGCTTCCCGAAGTCAAACTCGGCCTGCTTCCCGGGGCGGGGGGCACGCAAAGGCTTCCACGCCTTGCGGGTGCCGTGGCAGCGCTGGAGATGATCACCGATGGGGATTTACGCCCGGCACAGACCGCGCTGGAAATGGGTTTTATCGACCAGATCGTTCCTGATGAGGATCTGCTGGCCGCCGCGACAGCCATGGCGATCTCGCTGGTGAAAACAGGACGCAGGCGCGTCAGCACCGGACGCATGGATGCCGCGCAATGGCCAGCCTTCGAGGAGGCGGCAAAGGCGATATTGGGCAAACAGCCGGATGCGACCGAGATGACAGCGATCGTTGAGAGCATCCGAAACAGTTTCAACCTCGATTTTGCGGCCGGTTGCCGTGCCGAGCAGGCACTGTTCCAAGAACTGCGCCAGGGCGAGCGTTCCGAGGCGCTGCGCTATGCGTTTTTCGCCGAACGCCAGAGCGCTCGTGTCGAGGGCGTTCCCTCCAGACCGGAAAGCCCCGTTGAGAGGGTCACCGTGATCGGTGGCGGCACGATGGGCGCCGGCATCGCCATGGCCTTCGCGAATGCGGCAATACCGGCGACGATCATCGAGACGGATGAAGCCGCAGCCGCCCGCGCGATCGAGCGGATCGGCGGCATCTACGACATGTCCGTGCGCCGCGGTTCACTGAGCGTCGAGGGCAAGGCGACGCGGCTGTCGTGTATCGTCGCGCAAGTCGGCCTCGATCGGGCGAGCGAGGCGGATCTGATCGTCGAAGCCGCCTTCGAGGACATGGAGGTGAAGCGTGCGATTTTCTCCAAACTGGGCGAAACGACCAGGGATGGCGTTACGCTTGCCACCAACACCTCCTATCTCGACGTCGACCAGATCGCCGCTTTTTCCGGCCGGAGCAAGGACGTGCTGGGCATGCACTTCTTCAGTCCGGCGAATGTGATGAAACTGGTCGAGATCGTTCGCGCGCGAGACACCGATCCACAGGCTTTAGCGCGCATCGTCGATGTGGTGAAGAGACTGGGCAAGATACCCGTCGTCGTCGGCGTGTGCCACGGCTTCGTCGGCAACCGGATGATGGCCCGCCGTTCCGAGCAGGTCGATCGCATGCTGCTGGAAGGGGCGACACCGGTGCAGATCGATGCCGTACTCACCGCGTTCGGCTTCCGCATGGGGCCGTGCGCCATGAGCGATCTCGCCGGCCTCGACATCAGCTGGCGGATGCGCAAGGCGACAGGGCGCAAGGCCCCCATCGCCGACGCGCTCTGCGAGGCTGGCCGCTTTGGTCAGAAGACCGCCGGCGGCTACTACGCTTATCCGGAAGGTTCGCGCACGGGCGTCACAGACGCGGGTGTCATAGAACTGATGGAGCAGGTCTCGGCCCGCGAAGGTGTCACGCGCCGTGCGCTCGACGACCGCGAGGTGCTGGAACGCTTGATCTACCCGATGATCGACGAAGGCGCACGCATCCTGCACGAGGGTATAGCTGCCCGCAGTTCGGACATCGATGTCATCTGGCTGCACGGCTACAACTGGCCGCGGGGACGGGGTGGACCGATGTTTTACGCCAAACAGGTCGGCCCTAAAATCGTCGCGCAGCAGCTGGAAGCCTATTCGGCCGCCATCGGCAATGCATCGCTTCGCCCCTTCGAGGGACTCGTGGAGCTACTCCGGTAGAAACCTGACTGGCCCAGCTCCGCTGACGTTCTTTGGATGGCGCCTGCTTCCGCCGGCGCATTCCGGCATAGGTGGATATCTCGAACAGGCCATCCTTGGAGTGGGCCGCGCGAAGAACGTCTTCCGGATCCATCGCAACAAGCCTCGCCAAAAACCGCACACGGCACCGAAAGCTGGAAAGACCTGACAGCGTCATACGCTGCGATGGCATGACGACGTGGCTGTCCTCCGCCAACAGCATGCACCTCCGATCCGGCCCTTTTTTGAACTAAGATTGGCCCAATTATAGCAACGATTACCCATCGGGCCACTTCCTTCGACAAATAGCGGGCGTGGCATCAACAAGGGAGGTCTTCTAGTGGCAAATCCAGCAATAGTTCTCGTCCATGGCTTTTGGGGCGGCGCAGCACATTGGGCCAAGGTCATCTCGATGCTTCACGCGCAGGGGTATACAGACCTGCGCGCAGTCGAGAACCCTCTAACCTCGCTTGCTGACGACGCGGAGCGAACGCGCAAAATGGTGAAGCAGATCAGTGGGCCGGTGGTACTGGTCGGCCATTCCTATGGCGGCAAGGTCATCACGGAAATGGGCGACCTGCCGAACGTCAAGGCTCTGGTCTACATCGCCGCCTTCGCGCCGGACACAGGTGAAAGTGCGGGTAGCATATCCCAAGCCAAGCCCCCGGCAGCAATTGCCAATCTGGCCCCCGACAGCGATGGCTACCTTTGGGCCAGGCCCGACAAGTTTCATGAGAGTTTCTGTCAGGACCTGACAGCTGACGAAGCCCTCGTCATGGCGGTCACGCAAAAGGCTCCCCTGGCCACGACGTTCGGTGACAACGTCACCGAACCGGCTTGGAAAAGGAAATCCTGCTATTATCAGGTATCGCTGCAGGATCGGATGATCCACCCCGATAACCAGCAAATGATGGCCGCCCGCATGAAGCCGGTGAAGAAGATCGAGCTCGACGCGAGCCACGCCTCTCTGGCATCGCGACCCAAGGAAGTCACGGCCCTGATCATTGAAGCCGCGGTAGCCTAGCTCGTGATGGACCGAGTTGCGCCAGCGATATTTCCCCCATCACTGGCGCAGCGCGCTTTCTGACATTCCCGTAGCCGATCCGGCGAAGATCGCCGGATCGTTGCGCGGGCTTGCCCAGCAGACCGACGGTAAAGCGATGGTTATCGCTGCCACGCAGTGCCCGGCACGATCATCTTCGAACCTCCGGCGCCTCGAAGGTCGCTTCATAGCGGTCGCTCTCCCCGTTCGATTTGTCCTCGACCACGAAGCGGAACGGCTGGGTCTGGGCGGCAACGCTTCCGCGCGGCTGACGGACGAAGATCTTGAGTGTCGTCAGCTTGTCCGGCTCGGCCTCGATAGCAAAGGACCGGTCCGACTTCCTATCAAGGCCGGTGATGCTCATCTCCGCCCCCGGCAAACCGTCCAGCGAGACGACGATAGTGCGCGGTTCCGGGATCATGTTGAGTAGCTTGACCGTATATCCGTTGCGGATCGCCCCGTCCGACAGGACGACAAATTGCGGATTGCGATCCGCAAGAACGTTCACCTGCAGCCGGTCGCGCGTGAGGAGAGCATAGGCAAGCGCAAGCCCCACGATGATCCATGCCGCCAGATAAATCATCGTGCGCGGCCGCAGCAACCTCCTGACATGGAAGGTGGCGACCTTGTCCGACAGCTTTCCATCGGTAGCATATACCTTTGCCGGATCTATGGCGGTGGAGCCTCCGGCCGTCGCCAGCATCATGTTGGATTCGTATTCGGCCAGCGTCGCATAGGAGATCAGTCCGCGCGCCTTGCCAAGCCGGTCCATCACGCCATCGCAGGCATCGATGCACAAGGCGCAGGTGATGCATTCGAGCTGTTGACCGTCGCGGATGTCGATGCCCATGGGGCAGACCGCCACGCATGCGTTGCAATCGACACAGTCACCGACATTCTGGCCGGTCGCGGCTGTCTTCTTGGCATGGCGCGAACGGGGCTCGCCGCGCCAGTCGTTATACGTGACGGTCAGCGAGTTCTCATCGAGCATCGCGGCCTGGATGCGCGGCCAGGGACACATATAGGTGCAGACCTGCTCGCGCATCAGGCCGCCAAACACATAGGTCGTGGCCGTCAGGACGGCGACCGTGATATAGGCGACGGGAGCCGCCTCGCCGACAAGCAACTGGCCCAACAAGCTTGGCGCATCCGCGAAATAGAAGATCCACGCCCCGCCCGTTGCGACCGCGATGGCCAGCCAGATCGCGTGCTTGCTCACCCGCTTCCAGAGCTTGTCGATGGTCCAGGGCGCGGAGTCGAGCTTGATGCGGGCGTTCCGGTCACCCTCCACGGCCCGCTCGACAACGAGGAAGAGATCAACCCATACGGTCTGTGGGCAGGCATAGCCGCACCATGCCCGTCCGACAGCGGAGGTGACGAGGAAGAGGCCGAAACCTGCCATGACGAGCAGGCCCGCCACGAAGAAGAACTCTTGCGGCCATATCTCGATGAAGAAGAAGTAGAACCGGCGGCCGGCAAGATCGACCAGCACGGCCTGATCGGGCGCATAGGGACCACGATCCCACCGGATCCATGGCGTCAGGTAGTAGATGCCGAGCGTGATGAACATCACAATCCACTTGAAACGCCGGAAACTGCCGGAGGCTCTCTTGGGAAAAACCTTCTTGCGCGGAGCGTAGAGCGGCTGGCGCACCTTGGCGGAGTTTACCGCCGTTGCATCAAAGGCCTCGATTTCCGACGTTTCGAGCAAAGCATTCTCTCCTGCCGTGCTCCGATGGAGCTTCGACATTTCCAATGTTCCGGGTGGAGGCGGCCCTGAGCCGATCAGGCCGCCGCGCTGTTTCACGAAGGGCCGCCATTCAGGTGAAACGCGGCCTATTCACCACCGCCCAACGAGTGGACGTAGACCGCAAGTTCCTTGACGGTCGTGTCGCCGAGACGCGCGGACCAAGCCGGCATGACGCCGTGCTTCGGCGTATGTACCTGTGCGGCGATCTGGGCCGGCGTCGCCCCATAGAGCCAGATGGCGTCGGAGAGATCCGGTGCGCCGAATTCACGCGAGCCCTTTCCGGCGTCGCCGTGACAGGAAGCGCAATTCTGCGCATAGATTTCCCTGCCGGAGGCAGGATCGCCCGCCCCGACGCCGGTCGCCGCGCCTGAAAGCGACGCCACGAAGAGCGACACCTGCGTGATCTCATTCGGTTGCAGGATATCGCCAAAGGCGGGCATTTCCGAAATTCGCGTATCGTCGTTCTGGGCAAAGCGGATACCATGGGCAATCGTCTGCCGGATCTCCTCGCCGCTGCCGCCCCACAGCCATTCGTCATCATTGAGATTAGGGTAGCCTGGCGAGCCTTGCGCGCCTGAGCCATGACATTGCACGCAATTGACCTTGAAGGCCGCCGCGCCCGCCGAAACCGCAAAAGTGCGCAGCGCATCGTCGGCGAGAATTTCCTCCACCGAACGGGAGGCGACCGCTGCGGTATACTCGGCTCTTGCCATCTCGGCCGCCGCCATTTCCGACTTTATCTCGGCGCGGCTGGAATAGCCGAGAAGGCCCGTCGTCGCCGTACTCAGCAGCGGCCAGGCGGGATAGGCGACCATGTAGCCCACGGCCCAGACGATGGTCGCATAGAAGGAGATGACCCACCAGCGCGGCATCGGATTGTCGAGTTCGCGGATACCGTCCCATTCGTGACCGGTCGTTGAAACGCCGGTAACCTCGTCGATGTGCTTTTCGGTCATGTCATTCATCCTCAAGAGGAATGCGCGCGAGTTCTTCGGACACCGCCCGGCTACCGGGACGGAACGCGAAGAGGACGGCGCCAAGGAAGAAGATGACCATGCCCAGCAATCCCCAGCTGTCCGCGAAGTGCCGCATGGCGGTATAGGTTTCCATGTTCAATTCTCCTCAGCGATAGCCGGTAGCTTCGTCATAGGTAGAAAAATCGACCAGTGTTCCGAGCATCTGGAGATAGGCCACTAGCGCGTCCATTTCGGTGAGCCGGGCGGGATCGCCGTCGAAATCATCGATCCTCACCTTCGGATAACGCACTTCCAGCGCGCCGGAATCGGCATTCGGATCGGCCTGCGCCCGCATGTCCGCTCCGGCATTCCGGATCATCTCATCCGTGTAAGGGACGCCCGCCCGCTGGTTGGCCGCCAGGTGGATCGAGATACCCTTCACGTCGAGTGGCTTGTCCTTGAGGAACCCGTAGGGTGGCATTACCGATTCCGGCACGACCGAGCGCGGCTCGATCAGGTGCTGAACGTGCCATTCGTTCGAATAGCGCTGGCCGACGCGCGCAAGATCAGGGCCGGTTCGCTTCGAACCCCACTGGAAGGATCGATCGTACATCGATTCCGCGGCGAGGCTGTAGTGGCCATAGCGCTCCACCTCGTCGCGGAACGGCCTTATCATCTGCGAATGACAGGCATAGCAGCCTTCGCGAATGTAGATGTCGCGCCCCGCGAGTTCGAGCGGCGTATAGGGACGCATGCCCTCGACCTTCTCAACAGTGTTTTCGAGATAGAAGAGCGGCGCGATCTCGACGATGCCGCCGATGGTGACGACAAGTAGCGAGCCGACGAGCAGCAGCGTCGCATTCTTTTCGATCGCCGCATGTTTCTTCAGAATAGACATCGGTCGCACTCCTTATTCGCCGGCCTGAACAGCTGTGCCGGCCGGCAATGTGGTGCCCATAGGCCGTTCCTCGCGCAGCCTGCCACGGATGGTCTGATAGACGTTCCAGACCATCAGCAAGCCACCGGTGAGATAGAACAGACCGCCCGCGACGCGCATCACGTAGTAGGGATGCATGGCGGCGACGGTTTCGGCGAAGGAATAGACGAGGAAGCCCTGGTCGTCGTATTCGCGCCACATCAGGCCCTGCATGATGCCGGAGACCCACATGGCGGCCGCGTAGAGCACGATCCCGAGGGTTGCCAGCCAGAAGTGCCAGTTGACCATGCGGATCGAATAGAGTCGTTCCCGGCCCCAGAGCTTCGGCACCAGGAAGTAGACTGCGGCGAACGAGATCATGCCGTTCCAGCCAAGCGCCCCGGCATGGACATGGGCGATCGTCCAGTCCGTATAGTGCGAGAGCGAGTTGACCGCCTTGATCGACAGCATCGGGCCCTCGAAGGTCGCCATGCCGTAGAAGGCGATCGCCGTCACCATCAGGCGCACGATGGGGTCCGTTCGGATCTTGTCCCAGGCGCCCGAAAGCGTCATCAGGCCGTTGATCATGCCGCCCCAGGAGGGCATCCACAGAATGATCGAGAACACCATGCCGAGCGTCTGCGCCCAGTCCGGCACCGCAGTGTAGTGCAGGTGATGGGGCCCCGCCCAGATATAGAGAAAGATGATCGACCAGAAGTGCACGATGGACAGGCGGTAGGAATAAACCGGGCGGTTCACCTGCTTCGGCACGAAGTAATACATCATGGCAAGGAAGGGCACGGTGAGGAAGAACGCCACCGCGTTGTGCCCGTACCACCATTGCGTGACCGCATCCTGCACGCCGGCAAAGGCGGAGTAGCTTTTCGAACCGACGATCGAGACCGGGAATGCCAGGTTGTTGATCACGTGCAGCATCGCGATGGTGACGATGAAGGACATGTAGAACCAGTTGGCGACGTAGATATGCGGCTCCTTGCGCCGCAGCACCGTTCCCAGGAAGACGACGAGATAGGCCAGCCAGACGATCGTCAGCCAGACATCCACATACCATTCGGGCTCGGCATATTCACGGCTCTGGGTGATGCCGAGCAGATAGCCCGTGGCGGCCATGACGATGAAGAACTGGTAACCCCAGAAAACGAACCAGGCGAGATTGCCGCCAAAGAGCCGTGTGCGACAGGTCCGCTGCACGACATAGAGGGAGCTGGCGATAAGAATATTGCCGCCGAATGCGAAGATCACGGCGGATGTATGCAGCGGCCGGATCCGGCCGAAATTCAGCCATGGCGTGAGGTTGAGATCGGGAAAGGCGAGCTGGGCGGCGATGAACACGCCGGCGAGAAAGCCGACGACACTCCAGACCACCGTCGCGATGACCCCGTAGCGGATCGGGCCATCCATATAGGTCGCCCCGTCCGCCGGCACCTCTCTCTCGAAGCGCGTGTTGCGCAGGAGAAGGACCGTGAATGCGCCAAGCACCACGACCGCAACCAGCATATGGCGCCGGAACGGGTCGTCGACCGCGAATCCGGCCCCGAGAAGAGCGAGAAAAGTCAGCAATGCTGACAGGGCGATCCCCACACCATACTTCATGAAGCAGTCCCCAAAACAACTCGACATGCCCGCCTGTCGCAAAGAACGGACAACAACCATCGGCGATTTCCCGAATTCGCCCGGCATACCGGCGACGGCGAAAGGGACATTGTCCTGTCGTCGCACCACCGCGGCTTCACGCCGGGCGGGTGCCCTGGCGCGGTTGGGAGAACTCGCTACGCGTCCTCCCTACTATCGACATTAATGTCGGCATACAATGCGACAAATTGTATGGCTGTAAAATTACAATAGCCAGACACTAACCCCTTGAATGCATGGATGCCGGGCCTCGACAGGCTGCGCTCGATCAGGCCAGGGCGACCGATAGGTATTCTGGAACTTCAGGCTGGAGTTCGACACCTTGCGCAAACATGGCCGCGCGCAGGAGCGGCATGCAGTTCTCCCGGCAGATCACGCTGCCGGTACGCCCGTTCGGCGTGTCGACCACGCCGATGGTCGACTCGTCGCCAAAGCCTCAGTGAAGTCGCCTCAGCGCAGACGGCATCAGCTTGCGGTAGGGATTACACCACGCCCCTGGCGCCGAGCGACGGCTGTGAGATGAGATTTGCAAGCTGGGTCAGGCCGTCCTCGAGATCGCCGCGATCGGGCGCGACACCGAGCGAAATCCGTACCGCCTCGATGGGGTGAGCCACCGTCGCGAAGGCAGAGGCGGGAACAATCGAGACACCGGCGCGATCGGCATGTTCGGCAAAATCACCTGCACGCCAATGCTCGGGAAGGCGAAGCCACAGATGGTGGCCATGCGGGTCAGCGGCATAGCCGACATCGCCGAGGATTGAAGCAGCAAGCTTCTGCCGCTCCACATTCTCCGCACGAATTGATCGCGTGAGTTCATCGAGCGCGCCCTCCAGAAACCAGCGGCTGGCCAGAGCCGACATCAGGGGCGACGTCATCAGGATGGTGGCGCGCAGGACACCCGCCAGACGCAATGCCCTGGATGCGCTCGGTGCGACCACATAGGCGACACGCAGCGCCGGCGTCACGCATTTCGACAGGGTAGCGATGTGCCAGGTGATGTCAGGGGCAAGCTCCGCCATCGCGACCGTGCGATCCGGCAAAAGCGGCGCGTAGGGATCATCCTCGATGATGGAGACACCATGCGTGCGTGCAATCGACACCAGTTTCCACCGGCGACCCTCGGGTAGCGTCGCCGTCGTCGGATTGTCGATGCTGGGAACGACGTAGAGCGCCTTGGGCGCCTGTTCCCGGCAGAGCTTTTCGAAGGATTCGGGAAGAATGCCCTGCCCGTCCATGTCCAGGGGGTGCAGAACCAACCCCTTCTGGATTGCAACCGCTTTCAGCCCTGGATAGGTCATCGCCCCGGTAGCCACCGCATCGCCCCGGTCGAACAGGAGCTCGCTCACGGCGAACAGGGCACTTTGCGCCCCACCGGTCACCACGATGCGGTCCGGCGCGACCCCCTCGATCCGGGGAGCAAGCCAGCCAGCGGCGGCTCGCCGGTCCGACTCAGCGCCCGTACTTTCCTGGTAGTGGAGATGAAGAAGCCCGCGCGGACTGCCCAGAACACTGGCTATTCCGCTCGGAAGGACCTTGCGGAAGTCCACGCCAGAAGGTTGCGGGGGAATGTTCATGCTCAGATCGATCAGCGATTGCGTCGCTTCGCCGGACTCGCCGTCGATGCCTTCGCTGATGAAGGTGCCCCGGCCCGCCTGGGCGGAGACCAGGCCTCGCCGCCGGGCCTCGTTGAAGGCCCGCGTCACCGTTGTCAGATCGACGCCAAGCGCTTCAGCGATGGCGCGCTGGGCAGGCAATCTGTCGCCCCGCAGCACGCGACCGGACCGGATATCGGCCTCAAGCGCCTCGACGATCCCGAGATACTTCATCCGGGCGTTCTCGATCAATCGCGGCTTCCACATGTCACCCTCTCAGTATGTATGGCTTGACAGCATACACACAGCCACCATGCACGGCCATCCAGAAAAGAGGCGGGCAGGTCCGGTTCGCTATCGCGGGTTTCCGCAGTCCGGCCGCGCAGAACGCAAAGACACCACGCCGGGAACACCGTGCTTCGCCAGGTATTCGTCCATCCAGCCGGTCGCTTCGGCGATGCCGCCAAAGGGATAAAGATGAAAAAGCACATTGCCGGGATCGCGGCCGATCAGGCCGGCGGCAAGACGATCGAGAAATCGTTCCGGCCCCACATGCTGCACAGGATCGGCAAGGGCAATGCCGTATCGACGGACGATACGGGCAGACGACAACACGCCGAACTGGCGGGCGAACCCTAGAAGCCGGCCCGCACCGGCTGCCCCCGGAACACCCACCCTTACAGGGCAATCGATCCCTTCGTCCCGCAGCCGCACAATCCAGCGCGAGACAGCGTCGGCATCGAACCCGAATTGCGTCGTGATCTCGACCGCGCAGCCTTCTTCGCGAAGGAAGGCGACTTTCCATTTCAACGACCGCCAGAGCGCATCGGCATCAATCTTCGGATGCCCCTCGGGATAGGCGACGATCCCGACGCGGCGAATGGCATGCCGCTGCAGAATGCCGGCGGACAGCAAGCCAAGCGAATCGGCAAACGGCCCTGCGGGTTGCGCCGGATCGCCACCGACCAGAATGAAGCGAGACGGCGCCGCCACTTCGATCAGAGCATGAAGAAGCGTGTCGAGATCCTCCATAGACCTCAAGCGCCGGGCCGACAGGATCGGCACCGGCTCAAAGCCGCAGGTGCGGATCACCCGCGCGGCATTTATGCGCTGATCGTGGCTCTCATTGCCCAGAAACGCAATGTTGATCGGCGTACCCGACAAAATCCGGCTCCTGGCATCTTCGATCTCCGCGATGCCCTTGCCGGTGACTTCAAGCGTGTAGGCGCTGCACTCCAATGGTGGTGCAGACGCCGGTGCGCGGCACCGTTTCTCCTGCATCACCGGCGTTCTTTGCTCACCCGAATATTCACGCGCGAGGCCGGCACCACACCGCTCATCGTCTTCCGCCACATCAACCACTCCCCGTTCCAACTAGACAAAGACATTTGTATGGTTCATAGCCATACATTGAGCGGTAAATTGAATCCAGCGAAATCACTTCACCAGCTCGATGATGCGGCAAGACGCAACCTGCGGCGCGAAGCCGGAAGAGTCGCATGCCCAAGCAGAAAGGAAGCATACAATGTCGAAATCCCCGGAGCACAAGGCCACCTGCCCGCCCCTTAGCCTGGACGCAGCACTCGGCGCATGTCCGCTGGTTGCCATCCTGCGTTGGATCACCCCGCAGGAGGTCGAGGACGTTACCGGCCTGCTCATCGACGCCGGCTTCCGGATGATCGAGGTTCCCCTCAATTCGCCGGATGCGTTCAACAGCATCGAGCGCATCACCGCACGGTTCGGCTCGCAGGCCATCATCGGCGCTGGAACCGTCATGTCCCCCCATGACGTCGTCCGCGTTCGAGACGCCGGCGGGCGGCTGATCGTGATGCCTCACGCCGATACCGCCGTCATCAGCGCGGCGCATGCCCATGAGATGAGCTGCATTCCGGGCGTCGCCACGCCAACCGAAGGTTTTGCAGCGCTGCAGGCTGGCGCCGACGGATTGAAGATTTTCCCCGCCGAATCCATATCGCCCGCAGTGCTCAAGGCCTGGCGCGCGGTTTACGCCTCCCATATTCCGCTCATGCCGACCGGTGGCATTACCCCCGAGACAATGGCCGCCTGGATCGAAGCAGGCGCCAGCGGGTTCGGGATCGGAGGCAACCTCTACCGGCCCGGACGCTCGCTCGAAGACATCAAGGCAAGCGCCACGGCTTTCATAGGCGCATGGCGCAACGCCCGGTTCGAGGATGAGGGCAATGCAGCAAAGATAGCGCAATGAACGCAATCGCGCTGGTCAACTGCGAGTTCACGGATCGAGCGCTGTGGTCACGCATCCTGGCGGAGGCAGACGAAGCCAGCACACAGGACGTCTTTTTCAAGCCCGTCGTCGTCGATACCATTGCCGAGTGCCGCGACCTGGCCGGCGCGATCATCAGCCGCATTGCCGGTCTTTTGTCGCCGCCCGCGTCCTCCATGTCGCTGCATATGGCCCTGCGATCTCTTCTCGATCAGGATTCGCGAATCCTCGCCGCCGCCGCCTTCGACATGGCGGCGGTGCTGGATCGCGATCCGGCGACAACCAAGGCACTGCATGTCCTGCTTCATGCCAAGGGCTTTCTGGCGCTGCAAACCCATCGGTTTGCCCACGCACTCTGGAACGCCGGACAGCAGGATTTCGCCCTCCATCTCCAGAGCTGCGCATCCCGATCCCTGCAGGTCGATATCCATCCTGCCGCTCAACTCGGCATCGGAATTTTCTTCGATCATGCGACCGGGATCGTCATCGGGGAAACCAGCATCGTCGAGGACAACGTCTCCATTCTGCAGAACGTCACCCTCGGCGGCACTGGCAAAGAGGCCGGCGAGCGCCATCCCAAGATCAGGAGCGGCGTCCTGGTCGGCGCGGGCGCAGCCATTCTCGGCAACATTGAAATCGGCGCCAATGCTCGTATCGGCGCCGGCTCCGTTGTGCTGAGGCCGGTTGCTCCCGAAACAACTGTTGCCGGTGTTCCAGCCCGTTCGCTTCACCAGAATCGCTCGATGGCACCCGCCCGAACGATGGATCAACTCTTCGATGACGGCCAGCCCCTCTATGACGTCGGCCTCTGATCGCACCGGGCCACAGGGGCCGACACTCCCCAGTCCACAAACTCCAACAGGCACAACGCCGCTTCTGACAGGATCACCATGGCACATCACGATGCGCAAGGATCGCCACTGCCGCTCTTGTTGACCGCTTCGGTCGGTTGCGCGATGACGCTGGTCGACACCAACGTCATCGCCGTAGCGGTGCCGGCCATGACCCGCCAGCTCGAGGCTGACGCGATCGCCGGTCAGTGGATCATCAGCGCATTCTTCCTCAGCTTCGCCGCAACGCTCCTGCCTGCCGGGGCGATTGCCGACCGGGCGGGCCGCCGCCTGATTTTTCTCCTCGGCCTTGCCGGGCTGGCGCTCGCTTCCTTGCTATGCGGCCTCGCCACCACGACTCTTTGGCTGCATCTGTCCCGTGGCCTTCAAGGCGTGATGACGGCCTTCGTGCTGGCGCCGGCGCTCGCCATCATCGGGCACAGGTTCCACCAGCCCGAAGAGCGGAACCGGGCCTGGGCGATCTGGGGCGGCGTCATGGGGGTCACGATGGTGGTCGCGCCAGTCGCGGGCGGCCTGATCGTCGAAGTCCTTGGCTGGCGCTGGGCCTTTTTCGTCAACATCCCGATCTGCGCGGCGCTTGCGCTGGCCGCACGGGCTTTTGCCGAGGAGTCTCGCGACGACAGCAGAGGCCGCCTCGATCCAGCCGGCATCCTCCTTTTCGCCGCCGCGATGTTCGGCCTGACCTGGTGGCTGATCAGCGGTCAGACGCAGGGCTGGATCAGCCCGACAGCCCTTGCGGGCCTTGCAATGGGCGTCCTTTGCATGACTGCTTTCGTCATCGTCGAGCGCGTTCAGACACAGCCCATGCTCAATCTTGCACTCTTCAAGAGCGCCCCCTTCGTCGGGGCGGTCTGGGCGATGTTCGCCTATGCCGCCACCGCACAGGTCATGGCCTCCCTGTTCCCGATCTTCCTGCAACAAGGCGGCGGATTGTCCGCTATTTCGACGGGGCTTGCGATGCTGCCCTTTGCCGCCGCCATGCTGATCTTCCCCTATCTTGGCGCAAGGCTCGGTCGCAGCCTGACGTCGCCAGCAATCCTGCCCCTCGGCCTTTCGATCGTCGCCCTGGGCAACGCCATCGCAGCCACAGGCGTGATGACCGGAAGCTGGTTCATCCTCCTGCCCGGCCTGTTCATCATCGGCAGCGGCGCTGGCCTGCTCAACGGCGAAACCCAGAAGGCCATGATGATCACCCTGCCGCGCGACCAGAGCGGCATTGCATCCGGCATCAGCACGACATCGCGCTTCTCCGGCATCCTGATCGGCTTCGCCGCGCTCAATGCGGCTGTTGCGGTAGCCCAGTCAATCGTCGCAGCGGCGGGCGGTTCAGGTGACGCGGCCAACATGCCCATTTCAGTGTCCGGGATCCACGCCATCGGATTTGCTGCGGCGCTGCTTGTCGCCGCCGTGGTCGCAGCGCTTTCCGCCCTCCTCGTGCGCGTATTGATGCAACCACGCCCCGCTCATGGGCCATAACAGCGCAGCCAGGCACTCGGGAGCACATGAAACTTGAATTGTATGGCTAATAAGCATACATTTTCTGAAAATCCGCATGGCTGTCGCCAAGATCAAGGCGCAGTGCCCAGCTGACATCGAGAAGGCTGCCGATATGGACTACACCGCATGGTTTCAAAAGCTGCTCACGGAGATGAAGCTGGACGGCCGCTACCGGACGTTTGCCGAGCTTGAGCGCATAGCAGGTGCGTTTCCGACCGCCCGCTGGCACAGACCTGATGGCGAGACGCAACAGGTCACTGTCTGGTGCAGCAATGACTATCTCGGCATGGGGCAACATCCCGACGTTCTCGCGGCCATGCACAGGTCCATCGACCTTTCCGGCGCTGGCACCGGCGGCACGCGCAACATTTCCGGAACCAACCGTCAGCATGTGGCGTTGGAAACCGAACTCGCCGACCTGCACGGCAAGGAAGGTGCGCTGATCTTCACTTCCGGCTGGATTTCCAATCTGGCGGCGCTCGGAACACTCGGCCGCGTCCTGCCCGACTGCGTCATCTTCTCCGATGCACAAAACCACAACTCGATGATCGAAGGCATCCGCCGGTCAGGCGCGGAAAAACACATCTTCCGTCACAATGATCCCGCCCACCTCGATGAACTGATGAGCGCTGTCGATCCAGACCGCCCCAAGATCGTCGCTTTCGAGAGCGTCTATTCAATGGATGGCGATATCGCACCGATCGCCGCAATCTGCGACGTCGCCGACAAGCACGGCGCCATAACCTATCTCGACGAGGTGCATGCGGTCGGCCTCTATGGTCCGCGGGGCGGCGGCATTGCCGAGCGTGACGGCCTTGCAGACCGCATAACCATCATCGAAGGCACGCTGGCCAAGGCATTTGGCGTCATGGGCGGATATATCAGCGGCCCCGCCGTCCTGATCGACGTCATCCGGAGCATGGCCGACAGTTTCATCTTCACCACTTCGCTTTGCCCTCATCTGGCGGCCGGCGCGCTCACCGCCATCCAGCACGTTAAGATGCATCCGGATGAGCGCAAGCGTCTGGCGCACAACGTGGCGTGCCTCAAGTCGATGCTGATCAATGCCGGGCTGCCTGTCCTCGACACGCCGAGCCATATCCTCCCGATCATCGTCGGCGATGCGCATCTGTGCCGTCATATCAGCGAGCGCCTGCTGGCCGACCACGCCATCTACGTCCAACCGATCAACTACCCAACCGTGGCGCGAGGACAGGAGCGGCTGCGCATCACGCCGTCCCCGTTCCATACGGAAGCGCATATGCGTTCGCTCGTCAGTGCGATCAGCGCCGTCGGCGACGATCTGGGCTGGTCCGCCATTGAACAGTCGAGGGCGAAAGCGCGTCACGCCTGTTGAGCCGAGGCGGGGGGAGCCCACCGACAGGTTATAAATCTGCGTCACACAGCGATGACGCAGCGCGCTCCTGCTATTGCCTCATCGGCTCGCGGCACAGCCGCTCCCAGTCACGCCATGTGAAAGCGAAGATGGGAGCGGACCGTGCCTCCATTGCCTCCCCCTTTGCCATAAGCGTGATGACCTCCTCAAGCGCCTCCAGTTGAGCGATCCTCGCGCCAGCAGCCGAAAGGGTCAGGGCTTGATGCTCCCAGTTCAATGGTGAACCTCTTCTGTTTCGTGAGGTGACGGGCTTTGTCGCCTGATTGCCAGCCGGCGCACGACCACATAGAACACCGGCGTCAGCACGAGGCCGAACAGCGTGACGCCAAGCATGCCGGCGAACACGGCAATGCCCATTACCTGCCGCATTTCGGCACCGGCCCCCGTTGCAAACACAAGCGGAACGACACCGGCGATGAAGGCGAGCGAGGTCATCAGGATTGGCCGCAAGCGCAGACGCGCCGCCTCCAGCACTGCATTCAACGGATCGGCGCCTTCCTGCTCCTTTGCACGCGCGAATTCCACGATCAGGATCGCATTCTTGGCGGCAAGGCCAACTAGAACGACGAAACCGATCTGCGTGAAAATGTTGTTGTCCCCTCCGGTAAACCAGACACCTGCTATCGCGGACAGCAGCGCCATCGGAGCGATCAGCAACACGGCGAACGGCAACGACCAGCTGTTGTACTGTGCCGCGAGTATCAGGAACGCGAGCAGGACAGACAACGGAAAGACATAGACGGCCGCGTTCCCAGCCTGCTTCTCCTGATAGGCGAGCTCCGTCCACTCGAAGGCCATGCTGGCTGGCAACGCTTCCGATGCGATGCGCTCCATGGCCGCGGTGGCCTGCCCGAACGAATATCCGGCGCCCGGGCTGCCGCTGATATCTGCCGAGGGGAAGCCGTTGTAATGCATGACGCGATCTGGCCCCGCACTGTTCCTGATGGTCAGCACGGCGGACAATGGAATCATTTCACCGGCCGCGGTGCGCACTTTCAGGCGACCGATGTCCTCAGGCTGCATTCGGAAAGATGCGTCCGCCTGGACCATAACCCGATAGGTGCGGCCGAACCGATTGAAGTCGTTCGCGTAGAGCGAACCAAGGTTGACCTGCAACGTCTCGAAGATCGTGTTGAGCGGCACCCCATGCGATTTGGCCTTCACCCTATCGAGATCCACCTGGATCTGAGGGGCATTCACCTGGAAGCTCGCGAGCATGCCAGCCAGTTCGGGCGTTTGCATCGCCTTGCCCATGATCGCGCCCTGCGCCTGAGCAAGCGCCTCGAAGCCAAGACCCGCCCGATCCTCGATCTGGATCTTGAACCCACCGGTGGAACCGAGACCCGGAACGGGAGGGGGCGGGAAAATACCAGCGAATCCATCTTGTATCTGGCTGAACTTGCCCATCAGGCGATCCGCGATGGCAAAAGCGGACAAGGACGGTTCCCTGCGTTCATCAAAGGGCTTGAGCATCGTGAACATCACGGCGGCGTTGGGAATATTGACCATGCCGTTGACCGAAAGTCCCGGAAAGGCGACGACACTTTCCACGCCCGGTTCGGCAAGCGCGATCTCCGACATTTTCTTGACCATCGCCTCGGTGCGATCGAGCGAGGCGCCGGGCGGGAGCTGGGCGATACCCACGAGGTAATACTTGTCCTGAGCCGGGACAAACCCGTTGGGCACGGTCTGGAAACCCATCCATGTCATGCCGACCAGCCCGGCATAGAGGAGCAAGACCAGCCCGCTGAACCTCACCGCACGGCGCACCGACCAGACATAGGCATTCGAGGCGCTGTCGAAGAAGCGGTTGAACCGCCGGAAGAACCAGCCGAACAGGCCGTCGATCGCGCGGGTCAGCAGATCGCGCTTCACTTTGCCATGATGTGGCTTCAGGAGCACGGCTGCAAGGGCAGGAGAAAGCGTGAGAGAGTTGACCGCCGACAGGATAGTCGAGATCGCGATCGTGAGAGCGAACTGCCTGTAGAACTCCCCTTGCAGGCCGGACAGGAACGCCGAGGGAATGAACACTGCCGACAGGACCGAAGTAATGGCAAGGATGGGCCCGGTCACTTCATCCATGGCCTTGCGGGCAGCCTCCTTCGGCGTTTCGCCAAGCGCGATGTGGCGCTCCACATTCTCCACGACAACAATGGCGTCATCGACCACGATACCAATTGAAAGCACGAGGCCGAACAGCGACAGCGTGTTCAGCGAGAAGCCGAACAGGTACATGAGGGCGAATGTGCCGACCAATGATATCGGCACCGCAACCAGCGGGATGATCGAAGCACGCCAGGTCTGAAGAAAGATCACGACCACGATCACGACCAGCGCGATGGCTTCGAGCAATGTGATCACCACGGCTTCCAGAGAAGCCTTGACGAAGACCGTCGGATCGTAGGCGATGCGATACTCGATGCCCTCTGGAAAACCTCTCTGAAGCTCCTCCATGGTGCCACGAATAGCGCTTGATACGTCGAGCGCATTGGCGCCGGGGCTCTGGATGATCTGCAACGCCGGAGCCGGCTTGCCATCAAGAAGACTGCGCAGCGCATAGGAGTCCGCACCGAGTTCGATACGGGCAATGTCCCGCAGGCGGGTGATCTGGCCGTTGGCGCCCGTCTTGACGACGATGTCACCGAACTGCTCCTCGTTCGAAAGCCTGCCAAGGGTGTTCACCGTGACCTGGAACGCAGCCGAGGCGTCCGGTTGCTGGCCAACCGAGCCGGCGGCCACCTGGACGTTCTGTTCCTGAATTGCCGCCACCACGTCGGAGGCCGTCAGACCGCGCGCGGCTACCTTGGCCGGATCCAGCCAGATCCGCATCGAGTATTCGCCAGCGCCCCAGACCAGCACATCTCCCACGCCTGGCAGGCGTGCAAGCTGGTCACGCACCTGCAGGAGGGCATAGTTGGACAGGTAAAGAGGATCGTAGCGATCATCGGGCGAGACGAGATGCACGACCATCAGGATGTCGGGCGAAGTCTTCTGCGTGACGACGCCAATGCGCTGAACTTCCTGCGGCAGGCGCGGAAGCACCCTCGAGACGCGGTTCTGCACCTGGATCTGCGCCATGTCGGGATCGGTGCCCTGCTGAAAGGTCACCGTCAGCGTCATACGCCCGTCGGTCGCGGCTTGCGAACTCATGTAGAGCATGTTTTCGACGCCGTTGATCGCCTGTTCCAGCGGCGCGGCCACCGTTTCGGCGATCACCTCGGGATTGGCGCCCGGATAGCTTGCGGTGACCTGCACCGTCGGCGGCGTTACCTGCGGATACTCGCTCAACGGCAGCTTCAGTAGCGTCAGGCCACCGGCGATCAGCATCAGGACCGAGATAACGACCGCAAAAATCGGGCGGTCGACGAAAAAGCGCGGAATGTTCACTGGCGCGCCTCCTGCGTTTCCACCGCGGCCTGCTCGCCATCGGCAGGTTGATCCGGCAGCATCGAGATCATCTGCGGATCCACTTGCATGCCTGGGCGAACGAGCCCTTTGACAATGATCTTGTCGCCCGGCTCGAGGCCGCTCGAGACAACGCGCAATCCATCGATCATCGGCCCGAGTTCAACCGGGCGGTACTCGGCCTTGTTCTCGTCCCCGAGCGCCAGCACATAGCGGCGTCCTTGATCGATACCGATCGCCTGGTCATCGATGAGCACGGTCCGGGCCGGTTCGGCCGCAACGAGATTCACCCGCGCGAAGAGGCCGGGCGACAGCCGACCATCGGTATTCGGGACGATGGCACGGGCTCGGATCGTGCCAGTGCCGCGATCGACCCGGTTTCCAAGAAAGTCCAGGACACCCCGATGCGAGAAGCCGGCATCGGTCATAAGTCCGACCTGCACGGGTAGCTTCTCGGTTGCATTTTCGCCCTTGTCGGATCGTGCTCGGGCAGCGAAGCCTAGAAAGGTCGCCTCGTCGATATCAAAATAGACGTGGATGGGATCCGTCGAGACAATCGTGGTGAGAAGCGTCGCGGCTCCCACCTGACCCCCGGCGACGAGATTACCCTCCGTGACGAGAACCTGGTCGACGCGCCCTGCAATCGGAGCGGTGACGTGTGTGAACGACAGGTCGAGTTCCGCGGCGGCGACAGCTGCCTTGGCGATTTCAAGCTGGGCGTGGCGCTGATGACGCGCGGCCTGTGCGTCGTCCAGGGTCTTGCGCGGCACGGTTCCATTCGGAGCCAGCGTTTCGGCGCGCCTGAAATCGACCTCGGCCTGATCGAGCAGGACCTTGGCCTGCTGCAACTGAGCTCTGGCGGCATCCAGAGCGACCTGGAACGGCCTCGGGTCTATCTCGAACAAGAGCTGGCCCGGGCGCACGATACCGCCTTCGGGAACATTCACGACGTCGATGGCACCGCCGACACGCGGGCGCAGGTCAACGGCCTCTACCGCTTCGAGGTGGCCGGTGAACTCCACCGAAGGCGCAACCTCGCGCGTAATGACTTCGGCGACAGGAACCCGGGGGGCGGGCATTTCCGTCGATTGCGCAGCGGCTTCCGACATGACTGTCGAGGCGGCAAGCGCCAGAAGGCTACCGACGCCGGATCCTCCTATGGCAAGCGTACCTCCGGCGATGACGGCACCCGCAAGGAACAGGGCGGCGGCTTTGTTACTCATTCTCATATACCTTTGTCAGGGCGCGCACTCCAAGCGCTGGAAGATGGCGATGGTCAATTTTGAGGAAGGTGCGGTTTCCAACGCTGGAAAGGTCAAGGCCCTGAGATTTTTATTCGTGCGGGCCTGCTGCGCCGCCGCATCCTCAAGCGGTATTGCCGTCAGAACGCGCTGAAAACGTTGACGCCGACCGCGGAAGTGGTTGCTGCGGGGCATCGCAACGCGAACTGCCCATACCGCCTAAACAGCCTTGACCTTACAACCGCAGGAAGCTGCACCCTGATGACAGTCTTGCTCATCTGAAAACCGTTCGACGGCCATTCGGGAGCAAAATCACGTCCAGTTCAGGAAAGGCAAGGACATGGCGGAAACCGGCACACGCCCCATACTCATCTACACGACCCCGACCTGCCCGGACTGTCACGCGCTCAAGCGCTGGCTCTCCCGGCATGGGCTCACTTATGAGGAGCGTGACCTCACCTCGCCCGAAATCGCCGAGGAGGCAAAGGCACGCACCGGCGTGCGGGTGGCTCCCATCACCATCGTCGGGAGCGAAGTCTTCTACGGAACATTTCCGAGCCAGAAGCCCGGCCTGATCCAGGCACTCGGATTGACGGATGGCATGTGATGAAGCGGACATGATCCGGTAGGCGCGGACCAGTTTGCAGGTCAAGGAAGGGCATCGCATCCTTGAAGCGGCTCTTGCCACCGGCGCGCCTTGTCCCCACGGCTGCCGATCCGGCCGCAGTGCATTAGGCGCGACGACAATGATGTCGTCGCGCTGCCTTACTTCTTCGGCGAGTTTGCGGACTTCCGGGTCCCTACCGTATTCACGCACCACGTTCGCCACGTCGCCCGCGCCCTGGTGGCCGGGGGATCGTGTCGCGCATAAAAACGATGCCGGCCTCGGCCGGGACTTCGACCATCAAGCCCTCTGCATGCCATCGCTGGTGGCAAGCAAGGCCTTGGTAGAGGAGGTGCCGGAAACCGGCGTGGAATGGTCCGACATGTCGTGACCCTGCATCGAATCGTCCTTTTCCATTTGGCTTTGTGCAAACGCGAGGGCCACGCTGGTGGCGAGTGCGGCCGCGATGAAGACCGGTGTGAGCTTGTTCATGGTTTCGCTCCGGTTCAGGCCGCGGTTGCGGGATAGCCCGCGTCCTCAAGAACGCGCTGAAGGATCTCCGCGTCGGCGGTTGTCTCGACCTTCACTGTGCGGTCGGCGGTATCCGTCTCTATCCTGGCGTTGGGATCGACGGACTGGATTGCCCGGGTCACGGATTTGGCGCAGCCACCGCACGTCATGTTTTCGATTCTGAGTTCCATGAGAATTCTCCTTGGTTTGGGTCTCATGACGCTCAAGGTCGGGTTTCCAACCATGGCAAGGTCAAGGGCGAAAAATCAAAAAAATGGCATTGACCTTACCATGGTTGGAAGCCGCATCCTCCATCTGGATTTGAATTTCGGAACGATAGAAGGAGGTGGCCATGAATGCCCCCGTTCGAGCAACAGACTTAAATGGTACGATATCGCTACCCATCGAGGGCATGACTTGCGCATCCTGCGTGGGGCGCGTCGAAAGAGCCCTCAAGTCCGTCCCGGGCGTCGTCGATGCGGTCGTCAATCTGGCGACCGAAAAGGCAAGCATCACCACGAGCGCCCCGGTAGACCCTGCCAGACTGGTCGGCGTGGTCGAGAATGCGGGCTATACGGTTGCGGCAGGCTTCCTTGCGCCGACGGCCGCCTCGCTTGAGGTGATGATCGAGGGCATGACCTGCGCGTCCTGCGTCGGACGGGTCGAGAAGGCTCTCAAGGCCGTTCCCGGCGTCACCAATGCCGTCGTCAACCTCGCGACCGAAAAAGCTACCGTCCACGGCACCGCCGATGCGGCCGCGGTTCTAGCCGCCATCGAGCACGCGGGCTACGACGCCAAGGTGGTCGCGGCTCCAACCGGAGGCTACCAGACCCAGGGGGACGACCGCGCCGAGAAGAAGGAAGCAGAGCGCCGTGAACTGACCCGCGACTTTACTCTCGCGGCAGTGCTTACCGGGCCGGTCTTTCTTCTGGAGATGGGATCACACCTCATTCCGGGCGTACACGGCCTCATCGAATCGACCATTGGCATGCAGGCCAACTGGTACATACAGTTCGCGCTGACCACCCTTCTGCTCTTCATTCCGGGCATCCGTTTTTACGACAAGGGACTTCCGGCACTCTGGCGTCTTGCCCCCGACATGAATTCGCTCGTGGCCGTCGGCACGCTTGCCGCCTATGGATACTCGCTGGTCGCAACCTTCGCGCCCGGCTTCCTGCCCCCCGGAACGATCAACGTCTATTATGAAGCAGCGGCGGTCATCGTGACGCTGATCCTGCTCGGCCGGTTGCTTGAGGCCCGTGCCAAGGGGCGCACATCCGAAGCGATCAAGCGCCTGGTCGGCCTTCAGGCCAAGATGGCGCGCGTGCGCAGGGACGCCAAGACGATCGAACTTCCGATCGATTCCGTGCTGTTCGGGGACATCGTCGAGGTTCGCCCAGGCGAGCGCATCCCGGTGGACGGTGAAGTCGTGGAAGGCGAGAGCTATGTCGATGAATCGATGATCACCGGCGAGCCGATCCCCGTTTCCAAGAAGAACGGCAGCGAGGTCGTGGCCGGAACGGTGAACCAGACGGGCGCATTCGCAATCCGCGCCACGGCGGTCGGCGGCAACACTGTGCTTTCGCAGATCATCCGCATGGTCGAGGAAGCACAGGGCTCCAAGCTGCCGATTCAGGCGATCGTGGACAAGGTGACCATGTGGTTCGTGCCGGCGGTTTTCGCGCTGGCCACGCTCACCTTCGCCTCATGGTTCTATTTCGGGCCGTCGCCTGCGCTCACCTTCGCACTGGTCAATGCCGTCGCCGTGCTGATCATCGCTTGCCCATGCGCCATGGGGCTGGCGACGCCGACCTCCATCATGGTGGGAACCGGCCGCGGGGCTGAACTTGGCGTGCTCTTCCGCAAGGGCGAAGCGCTCCAGTTGCTGAAGGATGCGAAGGTCGTCGCGGTCGACAAGACGGGCACGCTGACCGAAGGAAAACCGGCCCTCACCGATCTGGAACTGACCGCGGGCTTTGAACGGGCGGACGTCCTCGCGCTTGTCGCCGCCGTGGAAGCCAAGTCGGAGCACCCGATCGCCCGGGCGATCGTGGACGCAGCCGTCGCAGAAAACATCTTGTTGCCTGCCGTGTCGGGCTTCGAATCGGTGACGGGTTTCGGCGTCAAGGCCGAGGTCGACGGCAAGCGTGTCGAGGTCGGCGCGGATCGGTATATGACCGAACTCGGCCTCGACGTCGCTGCCTTTTCCGGCGTTGCCGAGCGTCTCGGCAATGAGGGCAAGTCGCCTCTCTATGCCGCGATCGACGGCAGGCTTGCGGCGATCATCGCTGTGGCCGATCCGATCAAGGAGACGACGCCTGCTGCCATCAGGGCGCTGCACGACCTCGGCCTCAAGGTCGCGATGATCACCGGCGACAACAAGCGCACGGCCAAGGCCATCGCGGCGCGCCTCGGGATCGACGAGGTGGTGGCGGAAGTGCTGCCGGACGGCAAGGTCAGCGCGGTTCGTCGCCTCAAGGCCGAGCACGGCAAGGTCGCCTTCGTCGGAGACGGCATCAACGACGCCCCGGCACTTGCCGAGGCGGATGTGGGTCTTGCCGTCGGCACGGGTACGGACATTGCCGTCGAGGCGGCCGACGTCGTCCTTATGTCGGGCAGCCTGCAAGGCGTGCCGAATGCGATTGCCTTGTCCAAGGCGACGATCGGAAACATCCGGCAGAACCTGTTCTGGGCCTTCGCCTACAACACGGCCCTGATCCCGGTTGCCGCAGGTCTGCTCTATCCGGCCTACGGCATCCTGCTGTCGCCCGTCTTCGCCGCGGGCGCCATGGCCCTGTCGAGTGTCTTCGTGCTCGGCAATGCACTGCGCCTCAAGACCTTCAAGGTCCCGCGCTGACGAAACCTGACGGCCGATCCTTGGTTCAGGATTGGCCGTCCCTACGCACAGGAGAGAACGCATGAATATCGGACAAGCTTCCAAAGCATCCGGCGTGTCTGCCAAAATGATCCGCTACTATGAGCAAACCGGCCTCATTCCGGCCGCCGACCGTAGGGCTTCCGGCTACCGGGACTATTCGGGTACGGACGTGCATATGCTGCGCTTTATCCGTCGCTCACGCGATCTCGGTTTTTCCGTGGCCGAGATCGGCGATCTTCTCGGTCTATGGCGCGACGACACGCGGCAAAGTGCGGAGGTGAAGCGCATGGCGCAGGGCCACATCGACGGACTGGAAAAGAAGATCTCGGATCTGCAAGACATGGCGCACACGCTCACGATGCTGGTCAACGCCTGCCAGGGCGATCACCGCCCCCATTGCCCGATCCTCCAGCGGCTCGGGACAGATCAGGATGGCGAGGACCTGTCGGTTCGGCCGCGCCCCGGTGCTGTTGCCCGTTCCATGTAGCAGGCAGGTCGCTTCACCGCCACATCGCACTCCTGCGATGGCCGTCCGTCGAAAACTTGAGGCATGCCGTTCCGACCTGCTCGATAGACACGATTGGGGGCGGATGCTAAGAATGATTACTGCCGCCTCATACAGGCGCTGCCGCGCAGGACGACCTGCTTGCGTATCTCCAAGCCAGAGGGACGGCCCTCGTAGACGCTTGCGAGGCTGTATGGGCATGATTCCCCGTCTGACTACCCTTCTTGGTTGCCTGATCGGATACTTGATCGTCATAGCCATGGTGGATTCCGACATGGCTGTGGGAACCGGCGAAGCTGTCGCGGCAACCTTCATACCACCCGTCATGGGCCTTATCGGCGCACTGTTGGGAATGTCTTGGGACGAGTAACCCTCGAGTACGACCGACAGGCCGATCGCCGGAAGGACCTAGGCACCATTTGAGCGGTGCCAGGCGAGGCTTTCGAGATTTTCTCGAAAGGCAAAGCGCACCAGATGGGATTCGATGGCCGACTGGGCCCAGGCGACGGTCTCCTCCGTCGGCGCCCTCACGACCAGATGCAGGCCCTCCGCGTCTGCGTCGAGGGTCGCGATGCCACCGTCAAAGCGGCATTCGCCGTGGGTATCGGTGTATTCGACGTCTATCTTGTGAGCGAAGTGCTTGCACATCTGCACCAGATACTTGGCCGCAAATTCGGTCTTCACCACTGAGGTCGTTTCGATCATACCATTGCTCCTGTTACCGGTTGCTGTCTCTCGAGAAGGCCGGATGCCGTGATCGGCGCTAGCGGATCACGATCAGCGGGCCGATCCGTGTCACGCTCACGCCGAGTGCCTGCCGGATGAAAGACAGGGCGGCAGCCGTATCTGAAACGGTGATCGTGCCGCTCACCCGCCGATTGGCGAGCCCGCTGCCGGCAAGGACGATCCGACCGGAGAAATGGCGCCCGATCTCTTCAAGGACATAGGAAAGCGGCGCGTTTTCCACGGCGAGCTGGCCGCGCTTCCAGGCGAGGTCCACGAGGCCGTCCACTTGCCGGATATCCGTCTTTCCGCTGGCACGGTCATAGGTGGCCTGCTCGCCCTCGGAGACACGGATGGACGGCGAACCTGCACCGCTCGTCTCGAGTAGAACGGTGTGTTCGGTGACCGTCACCCCCGTGTCGAGCGCGCCATAGCGGACATCGAATGCAGTGCCGAGGGCCGTCACGCGCGTATCCCCGGCTTCGACCGTAAACGGCCGCTCGGGCGCAGACGCGACCTGGAAGAATGCCTGTCCGCGCAGCAGGCGGATCGTGCGACGCTTCTCATCGAAGTCGACAGCGATCGCAGAGGACGCATTCATCTGCACGATCGAACCGTCCTCAAGCGTGAAAACCGGCATGTCGTCCACGCCCGACAGGGCATCGGCCTGCAGGCGCATCGGACCGTCGAGAGCGAGAAACGCCGTCGCGGCGCAGGCCAGGACCAGAATGGACGAGAGGACCGGCTTGGCACGGCTGCGTGGCTCGGTCCTGATGTTGCGCAACGCCGGATCGGATTCGATGGCCGTGCGGACGTCGCCCATCAGCCCCTCGGCGACCCGGTACGTGCGACAGTTTTCCGGATCGTTCAGCCAATCCTCGAAATGCGCCTTCTCCTCCGCCGGTTGCCCGGAATCGCGGTTGCGCAGAAGCCAGTCCGTCGCTTCCCTGTTGCGCTTTCGCTGAATCTGATTGGCACGGTTGCCCCGCATCGACTTCTCCCGGAGCCTCGGTCCTGCCTTGTAGACGATTGGCACCGCCTGTTCGGGACTCTTACTCGATCCAAAGAAGACGGTCGAGGCAATGCGCGAACGCCCTGCGCAGATGCCGGTCGACCATGTTGCGGGAAATCTTGAGTTTTATCGAAATTTCATCCGGCGAAAGGTGGTGCAGCCTATGCAGAATGAAGACAACCCGGCGACGCTCCGGCAGCTCCGCGATGGCCTCCCGGAGAATGGCGACGCGCGCCTCGATTTCAAGCGCCCGGTCGGGCGCCGGGCCAACGCAGGCAACGGCGAGCGCTTCCTTTTCCGTGCCCGAGAAAAGCCCCGCCTCCCTGTTTTCGCGCCGCAACCGGTCGATACCCAGATTGATGGCGGAGCGGCAGAGGAAGGCCTTGATGGAACGTTTTTTGCGCAGGACGTCGGGCTGAGCCGCCAGCTTGATATAGAGGTCGTGAACCACATCCCTGGCGGTGGAAAGCGGGTGCCCCTTGCGCCGCACGGCCCTCGTCATGTCAGCGTAGTGGGCCTCCATGGCGCGGTTGAGCAGATCATTGCCATCGAGGGCATCCCAGCTAAGCGGAGAGGAGGAGTTGGACATCGGCACTCTGTTCCCAATCGCATGACGGCATGCCTGCGCTCACACGAGCAAAAGACATTTCGAGCCTTCGAGGAAAGGGCTATCGATTCTGCAAAATGCCTGCAAGTGCAACAGGTTAGAATTCCGAAAGGCCACCCCGCTAAATCAAGACTAAAAAACTCACCTTTACATCTGATTTCGTTGTCAGAATCCTTTTGCCGGTCGAATTCCGGGCTCGCTACCTTTGCCTGAAAAACCGGACGGCGTGATATTTCCGCAACGCTTCGCCCTTACAACGGAATGCAAAGAGGCGTGCCTGCGACGGGATCGCGAATAACAAGCGACCGCACGCCGAACACATCGGCAATCGCCTCTTGCGAGATCACGTCCGATGGATGGCCCGCCGCACTGATCCTTCCGTCTTTCAACAGGACGACGTGATCCGCATAACGGGCGGCCTGATTGAGATCGTGCAGCACGGCAACGACGGTCTTGCCGTGATCGCGCACGAGAACGGTGATCAGGTTCATCAATTCGATCTGGTGTGCGAGGTCGAGGTAGGTCGTCGGCTCATCGAGCAGCAGCACTTCGCCTTGCTGCGCCAGTGTCATTGCAATCCATGCCCGCTGCCGCTGACCGCCGGAAAGCGTGTCGAGGGGAACGTCGGCCAATGTCGTCATGCCCGTCAGCATCAGGGCCTCGTCACAGGCCATCTGATCGCTTTCGGACCAGCGGCCGAAAAGAGAGCGATGCGGATAGCGTCCCTGCCGGACGAGATCCCGCACCGTCAATCCTTCCGGCGCCACGGGCCCTTGAAGGAGCACGCCGACGCGCCTCGCCATCTCCCGCGTGCCGAGCGTTTCGATGCTCCTACCATCCAGAAGAATGGAGCCGCGTGAGGGCGTCATGAGCCCGGCAAAGGTGCGCAGGACAGTGGATTTACCGCTGCCATTCGGCCCGACAAGCGCCGTGAAGCGGCGCTCCGGCACCGGGAGATCGAGGTCCTCGACGATCCGGCGATCGCCGTAGGCGATTGATACGCGCTGCCCGGCGAGCTTTGCCGACATGGTGCATTCATCCCCGGGCATGGCGGCGCTTCCATAAGAGAGAGGCGAAGAAGGGTGCGCCGATCAATCCCGTCACGATCCCAGCCGGAAGCTGGATCGGCGCGATGACCAGACGTCCGAGGAGATCGGCGGCCACCAGGAGAATCGCCCCGCACAAGGCGGCGACGGGGAAGATCTTCGCATGGGAGGGGCCAACCAGGCGGCTTGCGACATGGGGCGCGACCAGTCCGACGAAGCCGATCAGCCCTGCCGCGGCAACCGCGGCACCGGAAATGAGCGTGCAGAGCACGATCATCAGGCCACGAATCCGATCCACCGGCTGACCGAAGCTTTTCGCCGCATCATCCCCCAAACGGATCAAATCCAGCTCGCGCGCCGCCGTCCATGCCAGCACCAGCGGAACGATCAACCAGAGAAGCAGGAAGCGCACCTTCGCCATGTCGGCGTCATAGACGCTGCCCGCCAGCCAGATCATCGCACGCTGGACATCGCCGATCTCGCCGAACGCCGAAAGGAAGGTCGTGGCGGCGCTGGCGAGCGAACCAAGGCCGATGCCGATCAGGATGATCCGCAACGACGACGTGCCGGCGCGCCACGACAGGAGGTAGACGGCTGCCGCCATCGCCGCCGCGCCCAGGAAGCCGGCGGCAGGCAACAGCAGGACCGGCGGGTCCTGCAGGAGCACGATGACGGCCATCACGGCGGCCGCAGCACCGCTGTTGATTCCCAAAACGCCGGGCTCGGCGAGAGGGTTGCGCATGATCGCCAGCATGATCGTACCGGCGCTTGCAAGCGCCGCGCCGACGAGAACGGCGAGCAGGACGCGGGGCAGACGCAAATCGTAGACGATCATGGCGTTCTGCGGGCTCGCATCCTGAGATCCGACAAGCGTTTTCCAGAGATCCCGCCATGACAAGGCGATGTCCCCGAGCGCTAGGCTGGCGACGACAAGACCGACGAGGACGATCACGAGGAGAACAAGCCAGCGCGTCATGCCTGGCTCCCTGCCCGGCTGCGCGCCAGCCAGAGGAAGAACGGCGCGCCGATCAGCGCGGTCGTCACGCCCACGGGGAAATCCTGGCTGCCGAAGATCATGCGCCCGACAAGATCGGCGACAACGACAAGCAGCGCGCCCCCGACCGCACTGAAGGGCAGAATCCAGCGATAATCGACACCGATCGTCAGCCGAACGATATGGGGAACGACCAGCCCGACAAATCCGATGGGGCCTGCAAGCGACACGGCACTACCTGCAAGCAGGATGACGACGACAATGGAAATTGTCCGCCAGGTCGCCTGGTTCTGCCCCAGCGAGCGTGCCGCTTCAGCCCCCAGGCTCAGGGTGACGAGATGTCGTCCGAGGAGAAGACCCGTCGCAAGTCCCGCCAGGATATAGGGCGCCACCCTCGCGTTTTGCGCCATCGTCCGACCAGAGACAGAGCCCGCCGTCCAGAGGCGGACGGCGTCCAGCGTGTTCTGGTCGAAGATGAGCACGGCGCTTGTGAGCGCCGTCAGGAAGGTGGCGACGACGGCGCCGGCGATGACAATCCCGAATGTCGACTGTCCCGCCGGGCCGAAAGACCCCAGGGCATGGACGAGCACAGCGGCGGCAGCAGCCCCGCCGAAGGCGAACCACATGTAGATGTCGCCGGTGCCCGCTCCAAAAAGCGTCATGACCAGCACGACGGCAAACGCCGCGCCGGCATTGATGCCGAGCAGCCCCGGCGAGGCGAGAGGGTTGTTCGTCACCGCCTGTGTGATAGCGCCGGAAACGGCGAGCGCGCTGCCCGCGAGCACGGCTGCAAGTACCCGTGGCAGGCGGATCGTCATGACCAGCAGGTGCTCCCGCGACCCATCGAAGCCACCAACCGCACTCCACACCACCGGAAGCGGGATACGCGTTGCGCCCGTCGAAACTGACCACATCGCAGCGGCAAGGAGCAGACAGAAAAGAAGGAGCAGGCCCAGAAACCTGCTCCCGTCGCTCGCCGCGTGGTGACGACGCCGTGCGATGTCCATGCTGTCACGACGGTTCATCGATCCGCCAGGATATAGCGTTCGATATCGTCAAGGATGCGGTGCGCGGAGGCGATGCCGTGAAAACTCTGCCAGGTCGTCCGATCGACGCGATGGGCGCGGCCGTTCTGCACGGCGGGCAGAAGCTGCCAGAGCGGATTGCCGGTAACTTCCTTCTCCAGTGCATCGTCCGGACCGCTCTCGAAGCCGCTGGCGGAAACATAGAGAAGAACATCGCCGTCGAGATTGGCAAGTTCCTCCCAGTCCGGCCGCTTGACGATCGTCCCGTCCGTCACCGTCTCATAGGCCGTGCGCTTCACGCCGGCTTCGTGCAGGACCGAAAACGGTGCATAGGCGCTGGGGCCATCAAGAAAGACGACAAACCGGCCCGGTGCGAAGCGGACGGTGGACACGGTGAGGTCCTTGTCCTTCATGCGCTCGCGGATCGCGGCAACGCGCGTTTCATAGGCCGCCAGCGCGTCGTCGGCCTTGCCTTCGCGGCCAGTGATCTGCGCGACGCGCTGGCGATATTTCTTCCAGTCCGTGTGATCGAGCAGCACCGTCGGCGCGATCCTCGACACCGTCTCATAAATCGCGGCATGCCCCTCCGTGCTGCCGATGATGAGATCAGGCTTCAGGGCAGCGACGCGCTCCAGGCTGGGTTCGCGCGGATTGCCGAGATCCACCATTTTCGCCTGCCTGACGACATCCAGAACCTGCTCGTCCTGGATGGCCATGTAAGGTGTGGCGACGACGGGCGCCTCGAGTTCGATGAGAAGGCCGAGCGTCAGCAGAGGATCTAGCGTGACGATCCGCCTAGCCTCCGCCGGAACGCAGAGCGGGGGATTATAGACGCCTTCCGTTATTTCCCGTCCCTGGCAGGCCGCACTCGCCAGCGAGAGAGAGGAGAGAAGGAACATGACAGTCAGACAGAAACGCAAGACGAACACCATTTCAGAGGAACACGGGCGGTGAGATCGCGGGGCTTTCGCCCCGCGATCCAGTTTCAGAACTTGGCGCGGAGATTCAGCCCGAACGACCGCCGTGCGCCGGCCTGGCCGAAGGGCAAGGCGGCATCCGGGTCGACGATGGTGAAATATTTCTCGTCGGTGAGATTTTCCGCAAAGGCGGTAATCTCCCAGTTGTCCTTCTTGAAGCCGGCCTGCGCGTTCAAGAGGAAACGAGAGTCGATCTTGTACATGCCCTTCGTGCCAAACCGCGAATTGTAGTCCGCGGTGTATTTGGCATCCGCACCGAGATAGACACCGTTCTCAAACTCATATCGCCCACCGAAACCGACGGACCATTCCGGCGCCTCGGGGAAGGATCTTCCGGCCTGATCGCCAAGGCCGACATGGTTCCATTCGAGGAACCTTGTATTGAGATAGCCGATCGACGCGAAGGCCAAGAACTGGTCCGTGACCTGATAGGTCGGTTCGATCTCAAAACCCCAGGCGCGCGAGGAAGCAGCATTTTTCGTCACGCGGTAGCCGGGGACGTCTGACCGCGGGCGGATTTCGACCTGCTGGTCCGTATACTTCGTGTAGAAAAGATTGGCATTCAGCGTGAGCCGGTCGTCCAGCAGCATTCCCTTGTAGGAAAGCTCGTAGCTCTGCGAATATTCGGGATCATACGTATCGATGGTGTAGATCGGGGCTTGGCTTCGGTTGACGTAGGAACCGCCCGAGCGGAAGCCCTGCGAATAGGTGACGCCGACCTTGTGGTCGTCACCGAACTCCTTCACCAGGCCGACTTTCGGCACGAAATTCACTTCGTTGAAGGACGAGGTGCCATTCGGCGGCGACCACACCGGATCCATTCCATAGAGCACCATGGAGTTCAGCTCGGTGTTCTTTTCCTTCAGGTAGTCCAGTCGCCCGCCGACAGTCGCAAACCACGTCGGCGCAAATTCATAGGTCGCTTCGCCGAACACCGCGAGATTCGTGGTCGTGCGCTTTTGGTCGTCATCGAGCTGATAGATCACGCCCGGCATGAAATCGGGATAGGGCTCGGCGATGAAACGCGATGCGCCGTCGAAGACCTGGTGGCTGCCGAAAACACCGGCGACCCACTTCCAGCGCTCAGCCTCGTAGTTGAGGCGAAGTTCCTGGGTGACGATCGAATCGTCATCCGTGCCCCATACGCCGGTCACGTAACCGGGCGTGTCGCCATCGACAGAACGGCGATTGTTGATGCCGTACTGGAAGCCCGATTGCGACGTGAAGCGTAGCGCGTCGGAGATGTCATGCGTGACTTCCAGACCGAGATTGTGGACTTCGGTCCAGCGATACTCCGTATAGGTGTCGGGGTTGTTGTTGAAGTCGCCACGCCCGTCATAAAGGCCTACCAGACGATCGTTCGGGCGATCCTTGGAGTAGGAATAGGTCGCAACTGCGCGGGTCTCCGGCATTTCGGACGGCGTGATCAGCACCTTGGCCCTGATGGTGCCGCTGATATCGGTGGTCAGGTCGTCATAGCCGGCATAGTGATTGAAGTTCGAGTAGCTGACATCGGAACGGGACCGCTCGAACGCACCGGCGATGCGCAGCGCAATCTGCTCCTCGACCAGCGGCGTGTTGACGGCAAATGCCGCGCCCACGAGATGGTTGCTGCCAATGGTGCTGGAAAGCTCCACTTCCTTGTCGAAGGTCGGATCCTTCGACTTGATGTAGACCGCACCGGACATGGCAGCGCGGCCGGAGAGCGTCGATTGCGGGCCGCGATAGACCTCGACCTGCTCGACATCCCAGAGATTTCTTGCGCCGAAACGCGCATTGTAGCGGGTCTGGAGAATGCCATCCACGTAGAGCGAGCCGACCGGCGCGCCGCCCGGAACGAACCCTTCCGAACTCATGCCGCGGATGACGAAGCCGGAATTGACCGTCGCGCTGTCCAGCACGTTGGCAAGGCGGCGATAGGCGTCCTGCGTATGCCGGATCTGGCCGTCCTGGATCGCCTTGGCGTTGACGATGCCGACGCTTGCGGTCGTGTCGTTGAGCGTCGTTGCCTCGCGCGCGCCGTAGAGCGTGATTGCCTCCAGCAGGGTCGCACCCTCGTCGACCGCACCCGTCGTGGCGCCGGTTCCCGTAGGGTCCAGGCTCAGTGTCACCTGGTTGCTTCCGGCAAACCGCGCATCCACGCCACTGCCGGCAAGCACGGCGTTCAGGGCCTGCCCCGGTGTCAGGTTCCCGCGCACCCCGCCCGTCGATTTTCCTGTTGCCAGGGATGCGTCATAGAGAATTTGGAGGCCCGTCTGAGCGGCAAGGCTGTTCAGCGCCGGCGTGAGCGGGCCGGCCGGCACGATGATGGACCGGGTTGCAGATTGCGATTGCTCCGATGCTTGAGCACCTGCCGGCGCTGGCGCACCGAACACAAGAGCGGCAGTTCCGGCCAGAAGCATCGCCCTGACGGAAAAACTCGTATTCATGAAACCCCCAATCCATGCGGCGTTCAAGGCGCCGCAGTCCACCAATGAAGCGGATCACACCCGCTCACTGGCTTGACGATTGGGTTTCCCAATTTGGGACTCCAGACGGCCCAATGTTTTTGAAACATTCAGTCCGGTCGGTTCACCATACCGCTGGGTCCAGGGTCCTGCCGCTGATAGACGAGTTCTTCATACCGCCATCCGACACCCCGCCCACTGAAAGCGGGTTTACATGGCAGTATCCTTTCGGGGGCCAATGCACCCACCGCGTACAACCATCGTCCAAGGTCCAAGGCGGCCAATGTGCTGAAGATCTTCAACGATCTTCTGGATGCCGCTCGAAGCTGAGCCAAACCACGCACCAGAACCTCACAATCAAGAACTGGAGTATTCATCATGGTACCCGGGCAATACGATCGTGCAGAGAAAATGGTCGAGCTGGTCCACGGAGTTTCTGGCTTCCACCCGACATATCGCGCGTTTCATGCGGTTGGCGACATTTATAGAGGAACATTTACCCCCATCCCTGAGGCGAAGCAGTTCACCAGGGCGATGCATTTTCAGCAGGCAGTGCCGATGACCGTCCGCTTCTCCGGTGGCGGAGGCAATCCGGATGCACCCCCGTCGACCACCGCCGACATGGCGTGCAAATTCTATTTCCCGACCGGTCGTGTGACCGGTCTGATTTCCCTGAATGCGGATACCTTCGTCGCCCAGAATGTCGGTCAGGTGGTCGGCTTCGTCGATGCCACAGAGCCGGACCCGGAGACCGGGGAAAAAGACGACGCCAAGGCGATGGCCTACATCTCCTCGATCCCGACGATGACGAGCGCTCTGGCACTTCGGAAAAAGATTCCGGCGCCAGTCAGCTTCGCCAAGACGGCCTATCATGCGATTCACGCGTTCCGGTTTGTAAATGCGTCGGGCAACGTTAGGCGCCAAGCTTGCCTACCTACAGGTCACTTGCCCTGCCGCTCACCGGTCTTCCAAAGTTGCCCGCCACGCCGCCAGTGAGGGGGAGTCACCAGCAGCGCGTCGGGGGAGGAGCGTTGGCGCGAAAGATCAGTTGAGCGGGATTACGTTGCCATCCTTGCTCGACTGGTACACACCAGACAGATCGTCGTATTTGCGGCTGATGGCGGCAGCCCTTTCCTTCAGTCGCGAACGATATGGTTCCGGCGCGTTTTCAACCAGACTATGGATCGATTGCCCCTTCCAGAAGGCGTTTGTGCGATTGTAACCGCCGGGCTCCAGTGTGAAGACCTCCTTCAGGATCTTCAAATCGTGCGGGATGGCGAAGGCGTCGCGGGAATCCTCGTGGCTGAAGAAGTAGAAGAAGTTGTCAAAGCCTGCCCAGGTGATCGCCGAAAGGCACATCGAGCAGGGTTCATGGGTCGACAGGAAGATGAGATCCTTCGTGTCCGGCCGGTCGCATTGCGGCATCTCGTAGAACCTCTTCAAGGTATGGACCTCGCCGTGCCATAACGGGTTCTCCGTCTCGTTGTTGGTCTCGGCGAGAACGACAGAGAGGTCCGATTTGCGCAGAAGCGCCGCGCCGAAGATCTTGTTGCCCGTGGCAACGCCGGCTTCGGTGGCGGGAATGATGCTGTTCTCCATCGTGCCGAACAGGGCATCGAGCAGGCGTTTGGTTTCGGTTTCTTCCGACATTTCGTCTCCTTCGACGTCTTGGAAAGTGGCCGGATCAGCAGCAAGGCTCGATCCGGCCCGTGTGGTTAAGCGGAAATCCTCAATGGGCGGCTTCCGGGATCATTGGAATCTCGATGCCCTTGGCGTCGTAGAGCTTGCCGTTGAGGAAGTAGTCGCCATCGTGCAGGCGCGCTACGTCCTGATAGCGGATCGTCCTCTCGGTCCCCGCGACGAACACGGACTGCTGGTCGGAATTGCCCGTCTTGAAGTGGTTGAACAGCAGGTTGAGGGCAATCGCCATCAGCGCAGCGGAGCTGATGCCGGACTGGAAGATCGTGGCAACCCAGGCCGGGAAGTGTTCGTAGAAATTTGGCGAGGCGATCGGGATCATGCCGAAGCCGATCGAGGTCGCCACGATCACCAGGTTCATGTTGTTGTTGTAGTCGACCTTCGAGAGGGTGCGGATGCCGCTTGCCGCCACCGTGCCGAAAAGCACGATCCCGGCGCCACCGAGGACGGAGCTGGGCACTGCCGCAACCACCCGGCCCATAACCGGCATGAGGCCGAGGGCTACGAGGAACAGGCCGCCCGTTGCCACGACATAACGGCTCTTCACACCCGTCACAGCAACGAGACCGACGTTCTGGGCGAAAGCGCTCTGCGTGAAAGAACCGAAGACGGGAGCGATGATGCTCGACAACATATCGGCACGAAGGCCATCGCCCAGGCGGCGGGAATCGACCTTGGTCTCGACAATCTCGCCAACGGCCAGAATATCCGCCGAGGTCTCGACCAGCGTCACCATGATCACGATGAACATGGAGATGATGGCGGCGATCTCGAAGGTGGGGTAGCCGAAATGGAAGATCGTAGGCAGGGCAAGGAACGGACCATTCGCCACCTGCGAGAAGTCAGTCATCCCGGCGACATAGGCGATGCCCGTGCCGATGAACAGCGCCAGCAGGATCGACAGCCGCGAGATCGAGGCGCTCCCGAGCTTGCTGAGCAGGAGCACGATAACGAGCGTTACTCCGGCGAGCTGGATATTGGCCGGACTGCCGAAGCCAGGCGCGCTTGGGTTGCCGCCCATCGCCCAGAAGGCGGCGACAGGCATCAGAGTCAGGCCGATGGTGGTGATGACGATACCCGTGACGAGCGGGGGGAAGAAGCGGGTGATCCGCGAAAAGACCGGGGTAATCAGAAGGCCGATCACGGATGCGACGATTACTGCCCCGAGAATGGCCTGAATGCCGCCATTGCCCGAAATCGCGATCATCGTCGCCACGCCCGAGAATGAAACGCCCTGCACCAGCGGCAAACGGCTGCCGAAGAACGGCACGCCTATCGTCTGCAGGATGGTGGCAAGGCCCCCGGCGAAAAGCGATGCCGTGACCAGGAGTCCGATATCGCTGGCGTTCAGTCCGGCTGCCTGCCCGAGAATGAGCGGTACTGCGACGATGCCTCCATACATCGTCAGGACGTGCTGCAGCCCGTATGCGAGATTGGCGAAGATGCCAAGCTTCTCGTCCTCCGGGCGTGTGTTGGGTACACTTTCCTCTTCTGCATATGCCAAGGTAAACTCCTCCCTACCTTTGCAAGCGTTTCGCTCTTGATTGCGCCCCTGTCGATCAGGCACGGCATAGCCATCGGGGCACTGGCTATGCCGGAGCCGGGCTCATGCCTGAAGCTGGGATCGCTGCCGGTCGCAGTCGCGATACGCGTGCAGATTCTGCGGCTGTGCGGATGGGGCACCCCTGGCACAGACAAAGCAAAAACGGCTATGAACGTAAATATTGCACTCCATGCCCTACAAGTCTCCATAGTTGAACCGGCTATTCTGCCAGTTTCGCTAGGACCCTGTTCCAAGAGGTGCGAGCTCTGGATCGTCATCAACTTGCGTTAAGCGGGGCATTCCAATGCAGGCTGTGCCTACAATTTCCAGATTTAATGTTCATTCTTGAAAAACTGTCAAGGCCGCACCTCTGCAGCCCTTCATTTCAATTGCATGTATTGGCGTGCAATCGCGCACCAGGTTGGTTTTGCCACTCACCAATATCAAGCAAAATCAAGGCAGCACAGGCCTTCCACGTCTCGGCGCGCACTCACATCTGTTCCAAAAAAGAGAAACATATTGAGCAGAAACGAGCGTTCTTATCTCGATAGATCCAGAGGAATTCTGACCGTCAATGGTCGCCTCGAGTGGTGCGCACTTGCAGCGAAAAGCTCCGCGCACCACTATCTCGGCTGCCTTCACTCATGCCTTCCGCAGGTGCTAGGGCCTTGAGCTCATTCCACGCCTTCCAGCGCCTGCCCGCCGGACAACAACCCGGCCATTTCCGCATGCCCGAAATCGGCGCCGAAGAGTGGCGTCCCCACCCCGAAGCGGCGGCTTGCGGACAGCGGTCCGGCGTCGACAGGATCGTAGCCTAGCCGGTCGATGAAACCGGCCACGACCGCGCGGGCCTGCGCATCGTTGCCCGCGAGCGCCAACGCGCGCCGTTCGGGGTCGCCGGACGGGCGGCTGCGCTGCTCAATCTCGTGATAGCCCAGATGGTTGAAGCTGCGCACCAGCCGGGCACCGGCCAGATGGCGCTGCACCACTTCGCTGCTCGACGCCTCGCCTTCGAATTCGAGGATGGTCCCGTCGGTCGGCGCCCAGTAGTTCATCACGTCGATGACGACCTTGCCGGCAAGCTGTTCCGACCGCAGGCTGCGGTACTTCGACAGCGGCAACGCCAGGATCACGATATCGCTGGCGGCGACCAGCGCCTCCGCAGTATCGGGCCGAGCCCCCGGAGCCATGATCTCCAGCAGCAGCGCGATCTCCGCGCCAGGCCGCGCCGTGGCGACGCGGACCTCGTAGCCGGCGGCAAGCGCCAGCCGCGCCAGCGCCGTGCCGACCCGGCCGGCACCGAGAATTCCGATGGTTTTCGGCTCAGGCATCGTTCTTCGTCTCCGTTGCGGGTGCCTTAGCGCCCAGTTCCGCATCGACCAGCGGCTTGACCTTCGTGCCGAGAAGCTCGATCGAGCGCAGGAATTCCCGATGCGGCATCTGGCCGACGTCGATCTGGAAGAACTGGCGCATATGGCCGATGCTGCCATGCAGCCTCACGATGCGCTCCGCGATCTCTTCCGGGCCACCGGCAAACAGCGCGCCGTCTCCGCTCGCTTCCTTGTCGTAGTGGAAGCGCGGCGGCGGCGAGAAACCGCGGATCCTGCCGATCTGCTCCATCACCGCATGCCAGTGCGTCCAGAAGAAATCCTTGGCCTTGGCCGAATCCTCCCCGACGAAACCGGGGCTGGCGACCGAGACCTTGACCTTTTCCGGCGCGATGCCGGCCTGGTCGGCGGCCCGGCGGTAGAGTTCGGCCAGCGGCGCGAAGCGATTGGCCTGCCCGCCGATGATCGCATAGGAAACGGGCAGCCCGAGCAGCCCGGCGCGCACCGACGAATGCGGATTGCCGCCGGTCGCCAGCCAGATCGGCAGCGACCCGCCATCAGGACGCGGCACCACAAGCGCGCCGTCCAGCGCAGGACGGAACTTTCCCTGCCAGGTAACGGATTCGCTCTCGTTGATCTGCATGAGCAGTTCGAGCTTTTCCGCATAGAGTTCGTCGTAGTCGTTCAGGCTGTGGCCGAACAGCGGAAAGGATTCCGTCGAGGAACCGCGCCCCGCCGTGATCTCCGCCCGGCCATTGGACAGGGCATCGAGCGTTGCGAACTGCTGATAGACACGCACCGGATCGTCGGTGCTGAGCACGGTCACGGCGCTGCCGAGCTTGATGGTCTTCGTCGTGGAAGCAGCCGCACCCAGAACGACCGTCGCGGCCGAAGCCGGCATCTCGCGGGTGTGGTGTTCGCCGATACCGAAGTAGTCGAGCCCGACCTGATCGGCCAGTTGGATCGCTTCGAGCAGGTTGCGCATGGCGTCGGCCGTCGAGCCGAGCGCGCCTGTCGTCTTGTCTTTCTGCACATCGCCGAAGCTGTAGATACCCAGTTCCATTGTGATCCTCCAAACCGGCAAAACGGCTTGTGACCGCATTTCGCCATTAGTATATATTCATAACCAGGGCTAATATTGTGACTGAAAGCCCTGCCGCAAGGAGGCACATCGGTGTTACCGGAACCCGTCAATCTGCTGGAGACCTGCCGGCCCGTGCGCCAGATCCTGGCACGTGTGGGCGACAAGTGGAGCGTGCTGATCGTCATGGCGCTGCGTGACGGTCCGCGACGCTTCAACGAGATGAAGCGGGACATCGGCACCATTTCGCAGCGCATGCTCACCCTGACATTGAGGGGTATGGAGCGGGACGGGCTGGTCCGGCGGACCGTGTTCCCGACCAAACCGCCCCGCGTCGACTACGAGCTGACCACCCTTGGCCGTTCGCTGTATGAGCCGATCGAGCGGCTGGGGCGCTGGGCGATCGACAACGAGACCGAGATCACGCGGGCACAGGAAACCTTCGACCGGCTCGAGAAAGACGCGTGAGCCTCGCGCCCCGGGCCGGGCGAACGTCAGGCCAGGCCCAGACGGGCGGCAAGCTCCCGGGCTGCTGCGGCACCTGCGCGATTGGCGCCGATAGTGGAGGCGGAAGGCCCATAGCCCACCAGGTGGATGCGTGGGTCCTTCTCGACCTCCGTGGCCAGCCGTCCCGTCATGACGATGCCGCCGTTTTCCCCGCGCAGTTGCAGGGGCGCGAGATGGTCGAGCGAACTGCGAAAACCCGTGGCCCACAGGATGACGTCGGCCCTCTGCTCGGTGCCATCGGGCCAGCGCACGCCATGCGCGGTGATCTCGCTGAACATCGGCAAGCGCTTGAGCACGCCGCGTGCCGCTGCCGCCCGCAGCGCCGGCGTCCACGGAATGCCTGTGACCGACACGACAGACCCCGGAACCAGCCCGTTCCGCACCCTGTCCTCGACAATGGCGACCGCCGCGCGGCCGTCCTCCGGGGTGAAAGGCCCGTCATGAAACCGGGGCTCGCGCCGCGTGACCCAGCTCGTCGTCGTCACCTGCGAAATCTCGTCGAGATGCTGGAGCGCGGAAATGCCGCTGCCGACGATGACGACATGCCGGCCAGCGAATTCGGCCGCTGTCCGGTAGTCGCGGGAGTGCAGTTGCCGCCCTTCGAACAGCTCCGCGCCGGGATATTCGGGAACCTGCGGGGTCTCCCAGGTTCCGGTGGCATTGATGATGCCGCCGGCCGAAAAAGCCTCACGATCAGTCTCCACCCGAAGCCGCTCGAAGCGGTTGCAGACGACCTTGACCGCGACCGGGCGATAGACCGGCAGCCGGAATTTTTCCTCATAGGCGGCAAAATAGTCGGGCACCGCGACCGATGCCCGCGCCTCGGTCTCGCCTGCCGGCACCACCTCGGCAAACTCCATGCCCGGCAGGTCGTGAACCCGGTTGACCGTGCTGAGCGTCAACGACGGCCAGCGATGCTGCCAGGCGCCGCCCGGCTTTTCGTTCTTGTCGAGCACGATGAAGTTGCGGCCGGGCCGAAGGCCGAGCTTCATGAGGTGATAGGCCGACGACAGCCCCGCCTGACCGGCGCCGATCACCACGATATCGACCTTGATGGCCGCGCGCAGGCCGGCCTCGTGCGAGGGCGTTTCAGGAGGCAAAGCGTGCAAATCGATCCTCGTTCTTCTCAGGCGGCCTGACGACAACCGATACTTCATTGCTGGCCCGGTGAAAACCGGAGCCCTCTCGGCCACCTCTAGAGGCTTCGCCGACCTGTCCTTTCAGCCGATCTGAGCTTGGCGCCCAGATCGGCAATCTTTCGTTCATCTGATATTCTTCGGTTCAAAGCTCGTTACAGATCAACCCGCCGCAAACGCAGCGCGTTGACGATGACCGAAACCGAGGACAGGCTCATCGCCGCCGCAGCGATCATCGGAGAAAGCAGCGTACCAGTCACAGGATAGAGCAGGCCTGCTGCCACCGGGACGCCGGCGGCGTTGTAGACGAAGGCGAAAAACAGGTTCTGCTTGATGTTGCGGAGCGTCGCTTCGGCGAGACGCCTGGCGCGCACGACACCCAGCAGGTCGCCGCCAAGCAGCGTCAGCCCGGCGCTTTCGACGGCGACATCGGCCCCCGTGCCCATCGCGATCCCGACGTCGGCGGTGGCAAGGGCCGGCGCATCATTGACGCCGTCGCCCGCCATGGCGACGACAGCCCCCCTGGCGCGCAGGTCCTCGACCAGGTTTTTCTTGTCTTCGGGCAGCACTCCAGCGCGCACTTCATCGATGCCGAGCCGGCCGGCCACAGCTTCGGCGGTGCGCCTGTTGTCGCCGGTCGCCATGATCACGCGCAGGCCGAGCGCGTGCAACTGCCGGATCGCTTCGGCGGCGGTTTCCTTGATCGGGTCCGCTACCGCGACGATGCCCGCGACCTGCCCGTCGATCGCGACGAACATCGCCGTCTTGCCATCCGCGCGCAAGGCGTCCGCCCTCGCCTCCGCCGACGTCGCATCAAGCCCGAGGGCTTCCATCATCGCCGTATTGCCGAGAGCGACGGAGCGACCCGCGACATCGCCCTGCACCCCCTTGCCGGTGACCGCTTCGAAATGCCCGACTTCGTGGCGTTCGGCGCCGCGCATGACGGCGCCCTCGACGATGGCCTCGGCCAGCGGGTGCTCCGACCCGCGTTCGAGCGCGGCGGCAACGGCCAGCAATTCGCCCTCGGAAATAGCGCCCAGGGCAACGACATCCGTCAGCTTCGGACGCCCCACGGTCAGGGTGCCGGTCTTGTCGACGATCAGCGTGTCGACGGCGGCCATCCGCTCCAGCGACTCGGCGTTCTTGATGAGGACGCCGGCCTGGGCGCCGCGGCCGGCGGCGGTGGTGATCGAAATCGGTGTCGCAAGCCCCAGCGCGCAGGGGCAGGCGATAATCAGCACCGACACGGCCGAAGCCACGGCGAAGATCAGCGCCGGTTGCGGCCCCCAGACCAGCCACGCCGCGAAAGCGAGCACCGCGATCACGACGACGGCGGGAACGAAGATCGCCGAAACCCGGTCGGCCAGCCCCTGGATCGGAGCCCGCGACCGGCGTGCGGACGAGACCATCTCGACGATCCGCGACAGCACGGTATCCGCACCGATATGACGCGCCTCGATCACGAGACTGCCGTTTCTGTTGATCGTGCCGCCGGTCACACTATCGCCCGGCGTCTTCTCCACAGGCACCGGCTCGCCTGTGATCATGCTTTCATCGATGGACGACCGCCCCTCGATCACCTCGCCGTCCACCGGCACGCTATCGCCCGGACGCACCCGCAACCGATCGCCCACCATGATGTTTTCCAGCGGCGCGTCATATTCGGAGCCGTCGTCGAGAACCCGGCGCGCGGTTTTCGGCGCAAGGTCCAGCAGCGCGCGGATCGCGTCCCCCGTGCGCTCGCGCGCCCGCAGTTCCAGGACCTGCCCGAGGAAGACCAGCGCGACGATCACCACCGCCGCCTCGAAATAGGTGCCGACGCCGTGGCCGATCCGATATTCTTCCGGAAAGAGGTCAGGCAGGAAGGCGGCGAATATCGAATACAGATAGGCCGCTCCAACGCCGAGCGAGATCAGCGTCCACATGTTGGGTGAACGATTGACAATCGAATCCCAGCCGCGCCGGAAGAACGGCAGGGCCGCCCACAACACGATGGGCGTCGCCAGCAGGAACTCGAGATAGCCGGCGGTGCGATGTCCGACCCAGTCACGCACCGGAAGCGCGACCATCTCGCCCATCGTCAGGATGACGAGCGGGATCGCCGCAGCGCCGCTGACCCACATCCTGCGGGTGAAATCCACCAGCTCATGGCTCGGCTCGTCGCTCGGGATCATCGGTTCGAGCGCCATGCCGCAGATCGGGCAGGCCCCCGGGGCATCCTGAACGATCTGCGGATGCATCGGGCAGGTATAGTGCGTGGCCGATGCGACGGCCTTCGGACGCTCGGCGGCGCGGCCCGAGGCGTAGAACCACGGATCTCCTTTGAAATTGAGCCGGCATTTTTGCGAACAGAAATGGAAGCGCCGCCCTTCGAAATCCGAATGCGGGGTCTCGGGGCCGACAGCGACGGTCATGCCGCAGACCGGGTCCTTCTCGGTCGGTGTACCAGATGGAATTTCCGCATGTCCGTGCATGTCATGGTGTTGCGTCATGCTTGTCTCCTGAACTGGGTTCGAGGCGCGCGATGAAATCGCCCGGAAACGTCTGTCTTGTGAACCGGCCACGAAACCGCTTCGTGGCCGGTTCCTTGGGTGTCACCCGCCCGAGATCTCGCGCTGGTAGTCGGCTTCACGCTTCGGCCAGGTGCTCTTGATATAGTCCAGCACGGCCGCGATTTCGGCGTCCGTCAGAACCCCGGCAAAGCCGGGCATGTCGCTTTCGTAGCCGCCCCCGACGACGGCCGCCGTGCCCTGGCGGATAATCGCCAGAAGCTGCTCGTCGGGATGGTGCCAGGTGTGGCCGGTCTCGTCGTGCGGCGGCGCCGGCAGACGTCCGCCGGCCCCAGGCGTGCGCCAGTCGGGTTGCCCCTCCAGCTGGAGACCGTGGCAACTGGCGCAGTTGGCGTCATAGACGGCTTTTCCAAGCGCAATATCCGTGCTCGTCCACGGCCACGCGATCGTCGCACTCACGAACCCAACGCCTGCCACAGCCAGCCCGGCCGCAGCGAAAGCGACCAGCGGCCTCCTCACGACGCGACCCGGAACTCGGTCATCATGCCGGTCGCCAGATGCGGCATGTGGTGGCAATGCAGCATCCAGCTTGCGGCCTCTCCCGCATCCAGCGCAACCGTGACCATGGACATGGGCGGCACATAGACCGTATCGCGACGGGCACCCTCCATGCGGCGGCGGTTGAGCCCAACAACCTGGAACGCATGGCCGTGCAGGTGCATTGGATGTCCCATCATCGACATATTATGGAACGACAGCTCCACCCGCTCGCCGCTGGTCGCCTCGATGGGGCGATGCTTGCCCCAGGTCGCACCGTCGATGGTCCAGACATAGGGCTGCATCGAGCCGCCCAGCATGACCATATGGCTTCGCTGGACCGCTCGGGTCGGCAGCGCATCGATGGCCGCCAGCCGGGCCTCCTGCCCCAGATCGATGTCGAAGGCTGGGGCTTTGTCCCCGGCCAGGGTCTCGATCCTGGAGACGGGTGCGCCCGCCGTGGCGAGGATGAGGCCCGTCCGCTCCCGGGCGCCCTCGCGCAGCGCCAGGACAGGCCACGCGCCGCCCTCGCTCGGCAGGTCGATCTCGATATCGACGCGTTGGCCCATGGCGAGCCCGAAGCGAGAGCCTTCGAGGGGCTGAACCTCGTGCCCGTCCACCGCGACGAGCCGCCCCGCCACCGTGCCCGTGTCGACCCAGAAGACCGTGGCGGCGGCTGCATTGATGACACGAAGCCGGATCCGCCCGCCCCGCTCGACCGCAACGACCTCGGGGTCGGACAATGTCCGGTCATTGGCGAGGTAGGCATCCCAGTCGTAATCGTTCAGGTCCATGGCCATGCCGCCCATGTCCATCGTCATCGAGCCCGCGCCGCCGTGATTCATGCTGCCGTGGTCCATGCCCTGCATTCCGCCGGAAGCATGCCCGGCGGTGATCTCGTCCAGCACCTCCTCCGGGGTCTTGAAGGAAAAGTCGTGCAGGAAAAGCACCACTTCCTGCCGGTCGGCCGCCGCATCCTCGGGCCTGCGCACGATCAGGGGGGCGGCAAGCAACTGCATTTCCTGCACGGGGACGTGGCTGTGCATCCAGTGCGTCCCCGGCAACGGGGCAAAGTCGAAGCTTCGCGTCTCGCCCGGCGCCAGCAGCGGCAGCGGCATGTCCGGCACGCCGTCCTGCGCATTCGGCGGGATCTGGCCGTGCCAGTGGACGATGGTGGGGACGGCCAGATCATTGGTGAGATCGACCTGGAAACGCTGGCCGGGCTCGAGGATCAGGCCTTGCCCGCCGGGGCCGGAAAGCCCGAACACGGTGGCGGCACGGCCGTCGATATCGAGCGTGCGGCTGGTGGCGGCGAGCCGCAGCGGCGCGGCCTGCTGGCCGTAAGCCCTCAGGGGAAACTGGGTTGCAGCAAGCAGCGCTGCGCTGGCGGCCAGAAAGCCGCGTCGGGAATAATCTCTCATATGCGTTACCTCGGGACAGCGCGTCCCGTTAAAATATCCACTGGATCACGACGGGCCGGGCCCGCCGCAGTTTCAGAGGAAGCGCAGTATGGGAGGTCGATCGTGCCGGCGGGGGGCCGTCGCCACGAGGTCCGCCTCGGGACGGCTGAGATACTTTTCTTCCAGCGAGATCGCGTATGTGGATGTGGGGTCCAGCGGCAGGAATACCCCGACCCCAGTGCAGACGAGATCGCATAGGCCCGCTTTGTCCGAACAGGTGCCATTGTCGGAACAGGATGCCTTCGAAGACGAGGCATGCGCCATGTGCTGCATCTGGACGCCGTATTCCTTCGAAACGGCCATGCCGGTTTCATGCGCCGAGGCCGTGAAAGACACGGCTACGAACGAAATCACCCAGAAAATGATCATCCAGATCCGAAGCATGGCGGAAAAATAGAACGGCGACGCCGTTTTGTCCATCGACCATATGCCGCAAGCCGTCCGACACCCACCGAAACGAGGCTGATCGCCGTCAAGCAATCCTGCGGCGCGGTCACCGTGCCGCGCGCTTTCATAGCATGAGCCTGACCAGGAGCGGCACCACCAGAGAGGTGGCAATGGCATTGAGGGCCATAGCGATGCCTGCGAACAGTCCGGCGGTTTCGTCGACATCAAAGGCCCGCGCCGTGCCGATGCCGTGCGAGGTCAGGCCAACGGCGAACCCTCTCGCAGCATAGTCCTTGATACGCATGGCATTCATGAAGGGCGTGACCACGAGCGCACCGGTGATGCCGGTGAGGACGACAAGCACGGCCGTCAGGGATGGGTTGCCCCCCAGAGACGAAGAAATCGCCATTGCAACACCGGCAGTCGCGGATTTCGGGAGGAAGGCAATCAGCATATCGCGCGATAGCCCCGCCCACGTACCGATCAGCATGATCGAGGCGACCGCCGAAAACGAGCCGACGACAAGCGCGGCGATCATGGGCAGCAAAGCTTTCCTCACCTGCCGCCACTGACGATAAAGCGGCACTGCAATCGCGACGGTCGCGGGACCGAGAAGGAAGTGGATAAACTGCGCACCTTCAAAATACCGCTCGTAGGGAACTCCGAAGATCAAGAGGGTACAAGCAAGCAAGGCAATCGAAATCAGCACCGGATTGGCCAGTGGGTGGCGCTTGAGGCGCGCTGAAACACCGGTCGCGAAGATCCATACGAGCAGGGTAAGGGTCAGCCAAAGCAGCGGTGAGGTCGAGAGATAAACCCAGAGTTCAAGAGGGTGCTTCATTCCGGCTGGCCCCGCCAGACAAGGCGCCGCACGGCGATGAAGGTCCAAACCGTCGTCGCGAGCGTGAAAATGGCGGAGGTCACTAGAATAACCAGCAATATCGCCGCCTGGCTTTGCAACTGCCCCCACAGCGCTACGATGCCGACGCCCGCCGGGACGAACAGCAGACCGAGATTGGCAAGAAATCCATCGGCAGCGGTTTCCGTTTCGGTGAAGACGCTGAAACCGAGCACCTTGCACGCCTGCATGGCCACGAAGAAGAACACCAGGCCAACGACCGGCCCCGGAAGCGGCAACTGCGTGGTGAAGACGAGGCTTTCGCCCAGCAATTGAAACAACAGCAGAATGGCAATTCCCTTGATCATGACGGTCCTTTTTCATGCGCGCTGCAGGCTTCGATCAATCTAACAGAACCCGCAGGATGGTTGGATTCTTGGTGCATGGTCGCACCGATCCTCGAAATGTCGATAGCCGGTGTGACCATTGGGCGATTGCTTTGTGGAATATGGTCGTCTCGTAACCCGAGCCATACCAAGGAGGAGCACCATGGTGAGCTATCCTGGTGGAGCAGTAAGCCGCCTCGCTCTTTCCCTTTGATTGTCATTCCGGTTAAAACCGGACCTCACGCGGGGGGAGGTCTGCTTGAAAATCCTTTTGGTCGAAGACGATGGCGAACTGGCTCAATGGCTCATCAAGGCGCTGAAGCAGCGCTATGACTTCATGATCGAATGGGCCGATGACGGCGCGATAGCGGACCAGCGTCTGGCCAGGGAGGAATTCGACGTCGTCATTCTGGACCTTGGCCTGCCAGGAATGGATGGCAGGGCAGTGCTGGCATCAATGCGGTCGAGAGGAGATGCAACGCCGGCTCTGGTACTCACCGCCCGCGATACGCTGACGGAGCGGATCGGCAGCCTGCATGAAGGCGCAGACGACTTTCTGGCAAAGCCTTTTGCAATCGAGGAGCTGGAAGCACGGCTGGTCGCGCTTGTGCGAAGGGCTCATGGCCGCAACTCCGGGACATTCTCGTGTGGCGATCTTTCCTATTTCTCGGCCGAACAGCGCTTCACGCTGGCTGGAACGCCTCTTGAGCTGACGCCGCGCGAGCATGCGCTGCTGCGGGTCCTGATCCACCATGCAGGGGAGCCCATGTCCAAACAGAAGATCATGGACAGAATGTTCTCCTACGATGCCGACATCCAGCTCGAGGCAATCGAGGTAATTGCGCACCGATTGCGCAAGAAGCTATCCGGTTCCGTGCAGATCAGCACTTTGCGAGGGCTCGGCTATGTCCTTGAAACAGGCATGGCATGAGCGGGACGCAGGAAACCGACCATACGGCCCGCCGCCTCGCGACCACCCTCGGGTTCTGGATCGTCCCGGCCATCGCCGCGGCAATGGCCTCGACGCTCTGGTTCAGCACCACCACCATCCAGGAGCTGGCCGATAGCGCCTATGACCGCTCGCTTGCAGGCGCCATAAGAGCGATCGACGCGAACATTTCGACAGAGAGCGGAGGGGTTGGCGTTGAACTGCCGTACAATCTCTTCGAGTTCTTTCAGCTCACGGCTCAGGGCAAGGTGTACTTCAATGTCGCCACCAGCGATGGCCTTGTCCAGATCGGCGATGTCCTGCTGCCCGATACGCCCGGACTGGCCAGCGGCGAGCTTCGTTTTCATGACGGCGCCTACTTCGGCGAAAATATCCGGATCGGCACACTGAAACGGCCTCTCGACGAAGCCAAGCCATATGGAACGCAGATCACGATCCAGGTGGCAGAGACCAAGATGTCCCGCTCCGCCTTCCAGAACGAACTGATATTGCGCGCCGCTGTTCGCGATATTCTCGTCGTCGCCGTTCTTGCTTCGCTCATTCTGATCGGCGTTTTCATGGCGCTCAAGCCGCTGAACCGGTTGCGCGAGACGATCGACGCCCGCGAGCCCGACGATCTGACCCCCGTGGAAGTCGCGTCCTTGCCCGTGGAGGTACGCCCCCTGGTCGAGGCCATGAACGGGCTCATGCAAAGGACGGTTGAGCAGGCCAGGCAACAGCGCAGGTTCCTGGAAGATGCTTCTCACCAGCTGCGCACCCCCATGACTATTCTCCGGACACAGATCGACTACGCCCTTCACCAGAGCGACATCGGCGATGTCCGCACAACGCTTCGCTCGTCCCAGCAAGTCCTCGAGCGATCGATCCGCACCACAAACCAGCTCCTCGCTCTGGCCATGGCGAGAACATCGCAAGGTACGGAAATCTACCCGCAGAACGCCCTGGTTCTCTCCGAGACGGTCGCGGAGACCGTCAGGATGCTCTGGCCCCGTATCCGCAGCCGGCGCATGGACTGCGTGTTCAATCATCCCGACACAGAGATACATGCGCGGGCAAATGAAGGGCTTCTTCGCGAAGCAATCATGAATGTCATCGACAATGCGGTTGCCTACTCCCCGCAAGGGTCCCTGGTGGCCGTTTCGCTTCACGATCGGGATGGCTACGCGGTGATCGAGGTGATCGATGAAGGACCGGGCATGGAGGAGGACGAACTCGCCCATGCCGGGACGCGCTTCCGGAGGGGGACCCGAACCGGCAATGGCACCGGCAGCGGCCTCGGACTTGCAATCACCCTGACCGTCGCCAGAGCCTGCGGCGGGATGATGAGCGTGGCGAACCGTAAGGATCGGTCCGGCCTCGTCGTCTGCATCTGCCTTCCGAAGCTCGGATGAAAGCCGGTTGAAAGCTTGGGGGCTGTATAGGGCTGGAGTGCAGATTGGAGGTCTGCACACGTCATCTGGAGGAGAAATCAATGACATTCGTCGCACGCGCCGTGCTCACGGCTGCAATATCGTCGGCTGCGCTGGGGTCAACGCCCGCCATCAGTCTTGCCGAACCCAACAATCCTGAATGTATCGCGCCGGCTCAGCCGGGCGGTGGTTTCGACATCACATGCAAGCTCGCGCAGGCGACGTTGCAGGAGTCGGGCGCGGTGAAATCGCCTGTACGCGTTTCCTACATGCCGGGCGGCATCGGTGCGGTGGCGTACAACGCGATTGTCGGCAATCGCCGTGATGAGCCGAACATCATCGTCGCGTTCTCGGCCGGTTCGCTGCTCAATCTCGCGCAAGGCAAATTCGGAGACTATACCGAGAAGGATGTTCGCTGGGTGGCCAGCATCGGCACCGACTACGGTGCCGTCGTTACGCGGGCGGACAGTGAATACAAGACGCTCGGCGACCTGATGTCCGCCATCAAGAATGATCCCACCTCGGTTATCATCGGGGCGGGCGGAACAATCGGCAGCCAGGACTGGATGAAGGCGGCCATGGCGGCCCGCGCCGCGGGCATCGACTACAAGACGATGCGCTTCGTTGCTTTCGAGGGGGGCGGAGACTGCGCCATCGCCCTTCAGGGCGGGCATGTGCATGTCTGCATGAACGACGTCGGCGACAGCCAGGCAGCGATCGACGGCGGCGCCCCGCTCAAGCTTCTCGCCATCTTCTCGGAAGAAAGGCTGCCCGGCAAGCTGGCGCAGTCTCCGACCGCCAAGGAGCAGGGTTTCGACATCCAGTGGCCGATCGTACGCGGGTTCTATGTCGGCCCTGACGTCAGCGATGCCGACTACAAGTGGTGGGCGGATTCCTTCGCGACAGCCATAAAGTCCCCCGGCTATGCCGCTGCGCTGGAGCAGAAGAACCTGTTTCCGCTGCCCATGACGGGCGAGGAAACCACTGCCTTTGTCGAGAAGCAGGTGGCGGCTTACAAGAAGCTCGCCTCCGACTTCGGACTTGCGACCAAGTAAGGCACTCGAAATGAACACAGACCGCTTCCTGGGTGTGACCGCAATTGCGGTCGCAGCGATCATGCTTGTCTTCGGATGGGGTTTGCAGGCGCCGTTCGCCTACGAACCCGTTGGCCCAAGGGCCTTTCCGCTCATCGCAGCGGCGATCATCGCCTTCTGCGGCATGATCCTCGTGATAAAACCCGGTGAAGCGGATCCATCGCAAAACCCGATGCCCGGCAGAGCCATTGTTGCTCTGTCGGGCTCGCTCCTCGGCTACGCACTTCTTTTCCAGCCGCTGGGCTTCGTGATCGCAACCACGCTCTTCATGATCCCGATCGCCACCATCTTCGGCGCGAAGTGGTGGCAGGGCGCCCTGACAGGGGTGGTGCTCGCCGTCTCGTCCTATCTTCTGTTCGACCGCGTTCTGGAGGTCGTTCTGCCAAGTGGCCTTCTTGGAGGTATCATCTGATGGATACGCTCGGTTACCTCGCTCATGGTTTCGGTGTCGCCCTGGCCCCGACCAACCTGTTGCTGGCAACGCTGGGCGCGATCGTGGGCACCATGGTCGGCGTTCTGCCCGGCCTCGGGCCAATCAACGCCGTCGCCATGCTGGTCCCTGTCGTCTTCGCGCTCGGCCTGCCGCCGGAAGGATCGCTGATCCTGATGGCGGCCATCTATATCGGCTCGGAATATGGCGGGCGCATCAGCGCCATTCTTCTGAACGTTCCCGGCGAGGCCTCGGCCGTCATGACGGCCCTGGAGGGATATCCGCTTGCCCGGCAGGGCAAGGCGGGGATCGCCCTTTCCCTTTCCGCCTGGACTTCGTTCGCAGGATCGGCGATCGCGACCACGGGTATTGTGCTTGCAGCGCCGGTACTGGCGAACTGGGCCCTGGCGTTCGGACCGGTCGAATATGTCGCCCTGATGGTCTTCGCCTTCGCCTGCCTGACAGGGCTCCTGACAGACCAGCCGGTCAAGGCGCTGCTGGCGATCATGCTGGGCCTTGCTGCCTCGACCATCGGCATCGACGCGAATTCGGGCGTCTATCGATATACGTTCGGCTCGGCGAACCTCGTAGACGGCGTGCAGTTCGCCACGGTCGTCATCGGCCTCTTCGCCATCAGCGAATTGCTGATCATGCTGGAAACGATGCATGGCGGCGCCACCGTCAGGATCAAGCAGCTTGGCCGCTCCCTGTTCAATCACGCCGAGATGCGGTTCACCGGCATGGCGACGTTGCGTGGCTCATTCATCGGCTTTTTTGTCGGCATCCTGCCCGGCGCCGGCGGCACGGTCGCCTCGGCTCTCGCCTACACCACGGAAAAGCGGGTCGTGGAGAAAGCCGATCCCGAAAGCAGCAGGTTCGGAAAGGGCGACATGCGGGGGCTGGCCTCGGTCGAGGCTGCGAACAACAGCGCATCGAACAGCAATTTCATTCCGATGCTCACACTTGGCATCCCGAGTTCCGGCACGACCGCCATCATGCTCGGCGTGCTGACCCTTTACAATCTGACCCCGGGACCGGCTCTGTTCAACTCGCAGCCCGATCTCGTCTGGGGCCTGATCGCGTCGCTGTTCATCGGCAACGTCATCCTCCTCGCCATCAATATCCCGCTGGTCGGCATTTTCGCCAGGATGCTGTCGGTTCCGTCATGGATGCTGGTGCCGTTCATCGTCGTCGTCAGCGCTATCGGGGTCTATTCGGGCAAATCGACGACGTTCGATCTTGTGCTGATGGTCGGCCTCGGGGTCGTCGCCTACTTCCTTCGCCGCTTCGGCGTGCCCATGGCGCCGCTGATCCTTGGCCTGGTGCTGGGCGAAATTCTCGAACAGAGCCTTCGACGGGCCCTCTCGCTCTCGGCAGGCGACGTCACCATCCTGTGGTCAAGCACGATCTCCATCACCCTCTGGACCATGGCCGCAGCGGTCCTTCTCGTCCCGCTCCTGCTGCCGCGGTTCCAAAGCTGGAAGCACGAAAACGTGGTGGATCAAGATTGAGGCTTGTGGAGGATGTCCAATCGGCGATGGAGCCGCAAGACAGAGAGTCATGCCAGATGTCGAGCATCGATCTCACAAGGTCTCGACAGCCGGGTCACTGCGAAAACGAGACCGGATGATGCAGGGATTTCGATCGACTGGTGGCTTGGCCTCGATTTTCGGAATTCCGGCTCTGCCACAAGGCTACCGCCTGCGCTCTTGCAGCCTCGAAAGTCTCTGCCGGGCAACGCGGAATCGTAAGAAGCGCCGCTGCGGCCGTATCGACAACAATTGCTTCAGCAGCGTCATCGCGCGCTGCACCGGACCAAACCGCGTGCCAATATTCACGGCTCGTATAAGCCGCTGGTGGAGACATGCCGGCAACGGACCGGCGTGCAATCACGCGTGTGTCTCGCGGCTCCCCATCGACCAGCCGGAAAAGCGTCGTCGTCCGGAACGGGGTAAACTCGGCAAAATCACGATTGCTGCCGAGGATCGAGAGGTTTTGAACGCCGAGCAGGCCCGCCGTATCGCGCATCATGTCTCGCCGCGACGGCGTGGCGACACCCAGCAGGCTTGACGCCGCGCCCAGAGGATTGAGCAGGTGGACGGCCGTGTTGAGCGGCAGCCGCATCTCGAGAAGGGAATAAAGCCCGAAGAGGCGCTGGATCTGGGCCGAGGCGCCGCCGATCGGCAGGTAGGCGATGGAGCTGGCGACAAGCGCCGCCCTCGCCTCGTCGATCGACGCACACAAGGGAATGCCCGCCATTTCCGCTGCGAGCTCCAGCTTGCCGGCTTCTACCCCCTGCCCGTAGTGACCATGCAGCAGGACACGGTAGCCTGCCATGGAAACAAGCCGCGCGGCATGCAGGAACCATGGCGGGTTTTTCAGCTTCGGCGACAAATAGGCCGGCCAGTCGAGGTCCGCGAGCCCGTGGGAGATATCAAATGCGCCGACATGGCGCCGCAGTGCCTGGATGAAACCCGCCATCTCCGCAGACGTCACACCGCGATACTGCATCGTGGCCAGAAGTGCGCCGACCTGTACCGGATCGGCTTCACCTTCGAGAATGATCGACAGCGCGTCTTCAGCCTCCTCCCGCGCCAGCGGGCGGCACCGGCCGACGCCGCTGCCGGAGATGGCTATATATTTCGCCAGGCGTTTTTGCGGTTCCGCGTTGTGACCGATGCGCGCCAGCTTGCGGGCGAAGTCATCGGGGGTGGGCTGCCCTTGGAGAAGCACGCTCGGTCGGACCGCGAGCGGCGGCGGCGAGATCAACGGTACACGGATCCAATCGTCACTAACAGTTTCGCGCGCGGGCGGCGGTCCGTCCAACGGCGCGGTGACAAGCTGTTCCGTCTCGGCGGCGAGCGCGCGCAGGCGCAGTCGCAAGCCCTCGGCAAAAGGCGTCGCGACCAGCCCCTTGGCGGTTCGGGTGAACAGCGGGTCACCATAGAGGTCGCGCAACTGGGCGAGCATGCGGCTGACGGCCGGGCTCTGGAGCCCGAGGCCGGCCGCAGCCTTGGTGACACTGCTCTCGCGCAGCAGCGCATCGAAGACGACCAGAAGGCGCAGTTGCCCCGGGCGGTCGAACGCCACCTCCCCGATAACCTTGCCCTCCTTCGTCGCCATTTTCCGCCTATCCATCACCGTGCCAGTCCCAGTAAGTTGCGATATTTCGAATTTAGAACCATTCAAAATCAAGGCCATTGACCACCCACCCTTGGACTACATAAGTGGACAAACTTCCTCAAGTTAATCGCAAGAGGAATAACACAGATGTGATTTCAGGGGGCATGCATGAAGCGCGTTGCAGGCATGAATACAGATCAAGGCCAGAGACTGACCATGCGGCGCTGGTGCGCCGCCCTGCTTGCCGGCACGGCGTTGGTAGCGCCCGGGACGCCACTCGCGCAAGAGCAGGCCGATGCGACAGTTCTGGAACAAGTGGTCGTAACCGCTGCCGGCTTCGAGCAGAGCGTCAAGAACGCGCCCGCCAGCATCACCGTCGTCACGCGCGAGGAGCTGGAGAAAGGCTCGTTCCGCGACCTCACCGACGCGCTGCGCGAGGTACAGGGTGTAGCAGTCACCGGCGTCGCCAACGAAAAGGACATCTATATCCGCGGCCTGCCCGGCAGCTACACGCTCATCCTGGTTGACGGCAAGCGACAGAGCACCCGCGATGCGCGCCCGAACGGCAGCGCAGGTTACGAGCAGAGTTTCATTCCGCCGCTTTCGGCCATCGAGCGTATCGAAGTGGTCAAGGGGCCGATGTCCTCGCTCTACGGTTCGGACGCCATGGGCGGCGTCATCAATATCATCACCCGCAAGGTCGCCGACAAGTGGTCCGGCTCGATCACCACGGAAGGCACGCACCAGCAGCATTCGAAATTCGGCGATAGCGGCAAGGCATCCTGGTATCTCAGCGGGCCGCTGTTCGAGGAAACCCTCGGCCTCCAGATCTGGGGCAGCGGCTATCGCCGCTCGGAAGATGCCATCGTCGGCGGCGCGCTCGGCGCCAAGGACTTCGATCTCACGGGTCGCCTCACCTGGACGCCTACCGAAGACCATGACATCAAACTCGAGGCGGGCCGCCAACGGCTGCGCCGCGGGGAGACCATCGGCAAAACGCTGGAGGCGGGCGACACCGAAGCGTTCCGCCTCAACACCCGCGATCATTGGTCGCTCTCGCATACCGGCCGCTGGGGACCAACGACGTCCGATTTCTCGATCCAGCAGGAATGGGGCCAGCGCGACAGCTATAGCTACAACGCCGTCTCCGACCGCTACGTTGTCAATCCGCGCCGGCCAGAAATCCGCAACACGGTGATCGACGGCAAGTTCACCACGCCGTTCGACCTTCTCGGCCAGCACACGCTGGTCACGGGCGGCCAGTATTTCGAAGCCCGCCTCAGCGACCAGAATCCCGGCCGCCGCACCGGCCTGACCGAGACGTTTTCCGCAACGCAATGGGCGCTCTTTGCGGAAGACGAATGGCGCATGGTGGACGATTTCGCGCTGACCACCGGCCTGCGCATGGACCACCATGAACAATATGGCCATCACCTCAGCCCGCGCATCTACGGCGTCTGGAACGCAACGAGTGACCTGACGATCAAGGGCGGCATTTCCACGGGTTTCCGTGCGCCGGATATCCGTCAGATCGCCCCCGGCTATGCGATGACCACGGGCGGTGGCGGCTGCTCCTATGGTCCTGCCGGCACCTGCGGCGTCATCATCGGCGACCCGGACCTCAAGGCTGAAAGCAGCACCAGCTACGAATTCGGCGCGATCTGGGACAATGGCGATGTGATCCTTAGCGGCACCTATTTCTACACCGACTTCAAGGACAAGATCGCCAACGCCCTGGTTCTCAACCCGGATGGCACGATTGCCCGCTGGAGCGAGGATCCAAACTATCGCCTCTGGTACAACTACAACGTGGACGATGCGGTCATGCAGGGGGTCGAACTGGCCGCCACCTGGCATGTCACGCCCGATCTCTCGCTGCGCACCAGCTACACCTACACCAAGTCCGAGCAGAAGACGGGCACCTTCGCCGGCTTCCCGCTCGCCCGCACGCCGGAGCATACGGGCAATATCCGCGCCGACTGGACGACCAGCGTCGAAGGTCTGACGACCTGGGCGAGCGCCAGCTATCACGGCTCGGAAATTGCCGCCGGCGCCCGCATCGGCACCAATGGCACGCCGGTAAGCATCAATGGTCAGCCGGGACGCAAATACGACCCGTATGCCACGCTCGACCTCGGCCTTCAGTATATCGTCAACGACAACGTCACGCTGAACGCCGCCGTCTACAATGTGTTTGACAAGAAGGTCGAGCCGACCGATTTCAACACGCTGATGGAAGGGCGCCGTTTCTGGGTGAGCATGAAATCGGAATTCTGATAGATGCGCGGGGAAACAATCCCCGCCCCTTCACGGGATCACGGTCCCTTCGAGACTGCAGGAGTTGAAAGCATGAAGTTCCTCAAGCCCGCGCCGCTTTTCGCCGCGCTCGCATTCGCCACCACGGCTCTGTTGAGTGGCACTGCCGTTGCGGCCGACATCGTCATCAAACACAAGCAGGGCGAAACGACGCTTGCCGCCAAGCCCGAGAAGGTGCTGGTCTTCGATCTTGCCTCGCTCGATACGCTCGGCGCTCTCGGCGTCGAGGTGACCGGTGTTCCCGGCGGCGTCAAACCCGATAGCCTGAAGGGCTACAACGACGATAAATACGTGAAGATCGGCACGCTGTTCGAGCCCGACTACGAGGCGGTAAACGCAGCGGAACCCGATCTCATCATCGTCGCCGGCCGCTCGGCCGCGAAATATCCCGATCTTGCCAAGATCGCGCCGACCATCGACCTGACCGTCGATGCAAAGAACTATCTTGCCGAAGCGAAGGACAATGTGGCGATGCTCGCCGGCCTCTTCGACAAGAAGGCGGAGGGCGACGCACTTCTCGCCAAACTCGACAGCTCCGTCGCCGATCTCCACTCGCTCGCCAGCAGCAAGGGCAAAGGCCTGCTGATCCTGACGACGGGCGGCAAGATGAGCGCCTTCGGCCCCGGATCGCGCTTCGGCATGCTGCACAGCACCTACGGCATCGCGCCCGCTGCCGAAACCGAGCATGTCGGCAACCATGGCCAGGCAATTTCCTTCGAGTACATTCTCGAGACCAACCCCGACTGGCTCTTCGTGATCGACCGCGACGCCGCGATCGGCCGCGAAGGTACCGCAGCCGCACAGTTCCTGGACAATGAAGTGGTTCGCCAGACCAAGGCCTGGCAGGCCGGCCATGTCGTCTACCTCGATGCAGCCGGCTGGTATCTCGTCGGCGGCGGCATATCCTCGATGCAGCGCACGGTGGACCAGCTCGCAGCCGAGCTTTCCAAGGATTGATCCTGGTAGCGGGGTCGGCCTCCGGCCCCGCTATGCCACGCCACTGCCCGGTGAATGCCCGCCTTGAAATACATCGTCACCCTATCCGCCCTCGTCCTGCTTTCGGTCGCAAGCGTCCTCATCGGCGTAAGCGACCTTTCGCTGTCCAGCCTTCTGTCCGGTGAGAACGCCACGGCGCGCCTCGTCCTCTTCGAAGTGCGCATTCCGCGCACGCTGGCGCTCGTCTTTGCCGGCGCGGGCATGGCCGTTTGCGGCACGATCATGCAGATGCTGGCGCGCAACCGGTTCGTCGAGCCTTCGACGGCCGGCACCGTCGAATCCGCGGGCCTCGGTATCCTCGCCGTGCTGCTCCTGGCGCCCGAACTGCCCGTTTCCGTGAAGATGCTCGTCGCGACGGCCTTTGCGCTGGCCGGCACCAGCCTCTTCCTTCTCATCCTGACGCGCATTCCGCTGCGCTCACCGCTCATGGTCCCGCTCGTCGGCATCATGCTCGGCGGCATCATCAATGCGATCACGACCTTCTTCGCCTATCGCTACGACATGCTTCAGTCTCTCGGCGCCTGGACGACCGGCGATTTCTCCGCCGTGCTGCGCGGCCGCTACGAGCTGCTCTGGCTGTCGCTCGGCCTCACGGCGCTTGCCTACGCCGCCGCAGACCGCTTCACCGTCATCGGCATGGGCGAGGCCTTCGCCACCAATCTCGGCGTCAACTATGGCCGTGTCCTCGCCTTCGGCCTCGTCATCGTTTCCATGGTGACGGCTGCCGTCGTGGTGACGGTCGGCATGGTGCCGTTCATCGGCCTCATCGTGCCCAACCTCGTCGCCATGACCATCGGCGACCAGCTGCGCCGCTCGCTGCCCTGGATCGCGATCAGCGGCGCCGGGCTGGTGCTCATCTGCGACATGATCGGCCGGCTTGTCATCGCCCCGTTCGAAGTACCGGTCGGCACGGTTCTCGGCATGCTCGGCAGCGCCTTCTTCCTCTATCTCGTGCTGAGAAGGCGTTCCCGTGCAGCCTAGAGCCGTCCTCCTCGCCCGCTCCCGCCGCACGCTGATCGCGCTCGCCGTGGTGGCGTTCGCCGTCTGTCTTCTCTTCATGACACTCGGCGCGAAGGGGAGCTGGTCGTTCGTCCTGCCTTTCCGCGGCGCGAAGCTCGCCGGAATGCTGCTCGTCGCCTATGCGATCGCCGTCTCGACCGTGCTGTTCCAGACGATCACCAACAACCGTATCCTCACCCCCTCGATCATGGGCTTCGATGCGCTCTATGCGCTGATCCAGACCGTCATGGTCTTCTTCCTCGGCGCGCAGGCGACGAGCGCAATCGACCCACGGCTGCTCTTCATCGTCGAATGCGGCGCCATGGTGCTGTTTTCCTGCCTGCTCTACCGCTGGCTCTTTTCCGGCGCCGTGCGCAGCCTGCATGTGCTGATGCTGGTCGGCATCATCTTCGGCATCCTGTTCCGCAGCGTCTCGGGCTTTCTCCAACGGGTGATCGATCCCAACGAATTCATCGTCCTGCAGGACCGCCTTTTCGCCAGCTTCAACAGTTTCGACACGCGCCTTCTCCTGCTCTCGGCCGTCTTGATCACCGCGGCGAGCCTTGCAGCCTGGCGCCTGTTCCACACCTTCGACATCCTCGCGCTCGGCCGGGAAAGCGCCATCACTCTGGGCGTTGCCCATCGCCGGGCAACGACGCAGATCCTCGTGCTCATCGCCGTGTTCGTCTCGGTCTCCACCGCGCTTGTCGGCCCCGTCACGTTCTTCGGCCTCCTGGTGGCAAGCCTTGCCTACCAGTTCATGCCGCTTGGCCTGCATCGCTTCACGCTGCCGGCGGCAGTCCTGGCCGCCGTCATAAGCCTGGTCGGCGGGCAGCTTGTGCTGGAGCGTATCTTCGCCTTCGACACTGCCGTTGGCATCGTCATCGAATTTGTTGGCGGCCTCGTCTTCCTCATCCTGCTCGTAAGGGGAAAAACCCGATGATCCGCGTCGAAAACGCCGTCAAGCGCTATGAAGAAACCGTCGTGGTCGATGGCGTAAGCCTGGAACTTGCCACAGGTGGCGTGACCGCCATCATCGGTCCTAACGGCGCCGGAAAATCGACACTGCTCTCGATGATCAGCCGCCTCATCGGCCTGGACGCCGGCACGGTGAGTATCGATGGGCTTGACGTCACGAAGACGCAGAGCGACGTCCTCGCGCGGCGCCTGTCGATCCTTCGCCAGGATAACCAGATGACGGCGCGGCTGACGGTCGGCGATCTCGTCGCCTTCGGCCGCTATCCCCATTCGCGCGGACGCCTGACCCGCGAGGACGCGCGGCATATCGAAAACTCGCTCGGCTACATGGATATGGGCGGATTTCGCGACCGCTTTCTCGACGAACTGTCCGGTGGCCAGCGGCAGCGCGCGTTCGTCGCCATGGTGCTCTGCCAGGACACCGACTACGTGCTCTTCGACGAGCCGCTCAACAATCTCGATATACGCCATGCCGTCTCGATGATGCACATGATCCGCCGCGCAGCGGACGATCTCGGCAAAACCGTCATCGTCGTGTTGCACGACATAAATTTCGCGTCCTGCCACGCCGACCGCATCGTCGCCATGCGTGACGGCAAAATCTTCCGGCAAGGCACACCCGAGGAGATCATTCGTTCCGACGTGCTGGAGGAACTGTACGGGACAGCTTTCGAGGTGACCGTCACGACCGGCAAAAGAATTGCCAATTACTACACGTAGAGCTTGTTTCCTGCTCCGGCCGCTGCAGCACCGAAGGGCCATGGGTTCGCCGGTGCCGGTTGACGGCCGTTGGCCTCAGCCGGAAGGATGAGACGCTTGAATGGCGGAGCCACGCAGAGCCTTGAGTTCGTCAACAGAGGAAATGCCCATCAGGGCCAGACTGATCGAGATTTCCTTGGTCAGGATCGCGATCACCTCGGCGACGCCGCCTTGCCCTGCCGCTGCAAGGCCGTAGGCATAGGCCCGGCCAAGCAACACGCCGTCCGCGCCAAGGCCAACTGCCTTGAGGATGTCGGTGCCGCGGCGGATACCGCCGTCCAACAGGAGGCAGAAATCAGGACCGACAGCAGCCCGGATCGCCGGAAGCGCTCCGATGGTGCTTGATGCACCGTCGAGCTGACGACCGCCATGATTGGAGATCACTACGCCGTCGCAGCCGAGGTCACGCGCCTTCACGGCGTCCTTCGGCGCCAGAACGCCTTTGACGACGAGTTTTCCCGTCCAGCGCTCCCGCAGCCATGCGATATCCTTCCAGGACAATGTGTTGTCGATGCGACGCGACAGGTTCGCCGCTTGTTCGAGTGCGCCGCGACCGAACTCCGGCCGGTGCTCGATTGCACGCACCGAAGGCATGCCGCGTAGCGCCACGTCGGCAAGCCATCGCGGCTTCAGCGCCAGCCGCGCCAGAAGCCCCGGCGTCACCCGCGTCAGCGACCGGAAACCGTTGCGCACATCCCTTTCTCGAATGCCGGTAATGGCTGTGTCGACGGTGACGAACAGGGTATCGACCCCGGCCTGTTCGGCCGCCGCCAGGAACTCCTCGCAGAGCGAACGATCCTCCAGAACGTAGAGCTGAAAATCGAGCGGCCCATCCGTCACCGCGCGAAGATCGGCAAGCGACGCGATCGAGAAGGTCGACAGGCAGAAGGCGATGCCTGCGGCATGCGCGGCGCGCGCTGCCTTTTCTTCGCCGCCGCCGGAATAGAGACCGAGGAAACCGACTGGCCCCAGCATGAACGGCAGGGGATGGCGCCGCCCCAGATAGCTGGTCGAAAGATCCTGCGGACGCGGCTCCACCAGCACCGTCTGGCGCAGGCCGAACCGGGCAAAATCCGACCGGTTCGCCCGCATGGTCTCCTCTTCGAACGATCCGCCGTCGATGTAGTCGAAGAAGATCTTCGGCAGGCGCCGGCGGGCAAGCTCGCGAAAATCGTGGATATTGACCGGAACCATGTCAGCCTCTGCCTGGGTCGATTGCGTCGAGGAAGCGGCTGACCACATCCTCCCCCGCCACCGGCTCGCTGCCCGCCATCACCGCGATGGAAAGGCCGATGAGCGACGAAACGGGGTTGTGGCTCGTAGCGTCGGCACGAAGATTCATCACCAGCGTCGGGCAGAGGAAGAGGCCGAGCCTGACGACCCGGCGCCAGTCGGCGGGCAGCAGGCCGCGCGCCTTCAGGTTCGCCAGCAAAGGGCGCCACAGGGCTTCGGCCTTGATCTCCAGCAGTGCCTGCCGGACTGGGCTCGGCGCAAAGTCCATGGTGACGTGCAGCCGGTCACCTTCGAGAACCACGCTTGCCTTGTACCGTTCGGCCGCTTCGGCAGGGTCGTACAGCCAGAAAGGATGGGCGAGGATGTTGTGGAAGGTCGTCTTCACCTCGGCGAGAAGCGTCGGGATATTCTCGCCGGCAAAGGCAGGGTCGAAGAAGGAAAGGCGCGCGGAACCGCCGTGCTGCTCGTACCAGACATTGGCGTTGTGGGCATCGCCATGGGCGACGACGCCGCCAGCATCCGCAAGCCGCGCCGGGGCAAGCCGTTCGTGCGCGGCATCGAAAAGCGCGCCGATACCGTCCTCGTATTCGATGCCATTGACGACGAAGCGGCAGCTTGAAAGCCGGTCCCAGCCGAGCGTGAGGCCAGGCAGGGCAAAGTCCTGCCCCACATAGAAGCGCGCCAACCGCCCACCGGGATAGGAGCCAGCCGGCGCATCGATCAGGCGCTCGTAGAACAGGCGGTGGATCGGCTCGGCGGCAACCTCGGCGACGCTCACCGGGTGCAGCGTGTCGAGATAGACCTTCAACACGGCCTCGCTCAAAGCACGTTCTGCCTCGACGGCCTTTTCGCGCGCCGCAGCGTCATCCTTCATATCCAGCGTCCGCAGGACGTCGGAGAAGCGAGGATCTGTGCGGCGACGATAGACGAGGATCTGCTCGCCTGGCAGCACCGACATCAAAAGCGGCTGATCCACCGGCAGGCCGGCCTTTGCCAGGATATCGGCGCGATAGTATTCGCCGCTCATCGCCTCCTCCCCCTCTTCCTGGTGGAATTTGAAGAAGAAGGCGCCCTCGTCCGTCTCGAAAAAGCCGTTCAGCGAATTGAGACTGTACTGGTCGTGATTGATCGTCACGTTGCGCGCGTCGATCGCGAACAGGTCGCGCAAGAGGTCGGCCAGCAGCCGCTCCGCCTCCCCGCTTCCGGTCTTGGCGAGTTTCCTGATTTCCGCCGTGCGGCTGATGGGCTGGATCATGGCATTCTTTCCGGATGGACGAGGTTTACTTGCTGCCGTGCAGGTACCGGCTGCCGAGCGAATAGCGGCTGCCGACATAGATCAGCGTGTTGACGGTGGCGACGACCGGCCCCGTCCAAGTCTTGCGATGCAGGACGAGGCAGCTATCGCCGGGGCGGATTTGCAGGAGCCGCGCATTCTCCTCGCCGGCCGGCAGGGCGCTGATCAGGTGCTCGACCTCGGTCAGCGGCGTTGCGGTCTGCAGATAGTCGTAGGTCGCAGCGATGCTGAAGTCCTGCTCGACATAGCCGGAAACAAGATCCGGGTTGACGTAGCGCTCCTCGAGCTGGACGGGGAGGTCGTTCTCGAAATGGATCACCACCGAATGGTCGACAGGCCGGACGGATTCGAACTCGAAAGCAAGCAGAAGCTCCGGCTCCGGCCGCTTGATGCGTTCCAGCACGACGACCTCGGCCCGATGGCGACTGCCCCGCGCCTTGATCTCGGTGGTGATGTTGCTGATCTCGATCAGCGTCGATTGCGGCTTCGGCGGTGCGACGAAGGTGCCGACGCCCTGGATGCGACGCAGGTGCCCTTCGGAAGTCAGCTCCCGCAGCGCCCGGTGCACGGTCATGCGCGAGACGCCGAGCGCGGTAACAAGCTCGTTTTCCGAGGGAAGCCGGCTGTTGCGGCTCCACTTGCCGCTGCCGATATTGCCGAGGACAAAATCCTTGACCTTCTCGTAAAGCGGCGATGCCGAATCCGAAAGCGTATTCATGGTTCACTGTCTCCCCCGGCATGAAGGGCCGGCAACCGGAATGACGCGGCGGCTAGTCGGCCACCGCGACGATCGTCTTCAGCGCCCGGCTTTCCCCCTGCAAAAGCCGCTCATAGGCCGCCGGCACCGCATCGAGCCCCGGCAGAACCTCGATCAGCTGTTCGAGCGCCGGGGCGAGTTCGGCAAGCAGGCGGACCGCCTCGGCCAGTTCGTCCGCAAAGGCATGGCAGCCGACCAGTGCGATTTCCCGCTCCACAAGAATGTTCGGGTCGAAATCGAGCCTGCCGTGTCCGATGCCGACGAGGGCGAGCGCGCCGCCGCCCGAAATAAGGTCCAGCACCCCGGCAATGGCCCGGATGCTGCCCGTCGCATCGAGTGCGTAGCGCAGTCGCCTGCCGGAAAGAGCCGCGTCGACGGCATCCCGCGCCAGCGTAACCACCGCACCACCCGCCACCGCCTTCACCAGCGCCGCCTTTTCAGGATTGAGGTCGGCGAGAAGAAGCGGGCCTTCATGCAGGCGGGAGAGCAGCAGTGCGCTCAGCCCGCCGATCGTGCCGCAGCCGACGACGAGCACCGGTTCACCCGCCGGGGCGGCCAGCCGGCGCACGGCATGGAGCGCCACGGCCAGCGGTTCGGCCATTGCGGCGACACGCGCGGGCAGCGTCGGCTCGTGGCGCAGGACAAGCCGCGCAGGCAGTTGCACCGCTTCGGCAAAGCCCCCGTCGCAGACTTCGCCGACAAAGCCGAGGCTTTCGCAGACATTGACGCGCCCGCTGCGGCAGGCCGGACATGTGCCGCACCCGACGCGGGAATCCGCACAGACCACGTCCCCGACGGCGACATGGCTGACGCCTTCGCCGACCGCCGTCACGCGGCCGCAGAATTCGTGCCCTGCCGTCGAAGGCCGGCGGGTGATCCACTGGCCGGTGCGGTAGTTGTGAAGGTCGGAGCCGCAGATGCCGGCGGCCCGGACCGAAAGATTGACGAAGCCGGCAGGCGGCGCGGAAAGCGGGGCCACCGCCTCCACCCGCAGGTCCTTCGCATCGTGGAGCCGCACCGCCTTCATCGCTCTCAGCCGCCCTTCTTCAGATAGGTCTGGCGTAGCGGCGACACGGCCAGCGCATGGGAGGAGAAGCCCTCATAGACCGCGAGATTGTGCGAATGCCGCGCGAATTCCGGATAAGCCGGCGCGGTGACATAACCGATCGAGCTGCGCTTGACGAAATCGGTGACGGAGAGCGGGCCGAAGGTGCGGGCCCAGCGGCTCGTCGGCAGAACGGCATTCGGCCCGAGCGAGAAGTTGGCGATGCTCACCGGGGTATGCGTCCCCATCAGGATCTCCGATGCCTCGGTGATGCGGCCGAGATGGATGAAGGGGTCTTCCGAGAGGAGTTCGAGATGCTCCGGCGCATAGGCGTTGACGAAGGCATAGCTTTCCTCGATCGAGCTCGTAAGCACGATGCCGCCCGTCTTGCCGGTAAGCACAGCCTTGGAGAAGGCGACGCGCTGCTCCGACATGCGCGCCCAGTGCTCCGGCAGGGCGGCGAGCGCTTCTTCCACAACGCGGCGGCTGTGGGTGACGAGATAGGCCGACGAATCCGGGCCGTGTTCGGCCTCGATCAGCAGGTCGAGCCCGGCAAGCCCGCCATGCACCGTTTCATCGGCGAGGATCATCACCTCCGAAGGGCCGGCCGGAAGGCCGGTATCGATGACACCGGACAGCGAGCGCTTGGCGGCGACCACCCAGGGGCTGCCCGGCCCGACGATTTTCAGCGCCGGTTTGACGGTCTCGGTGCCATAGGCGACCGCCGCCACTGCCTGGGCGCCGCCGACCTTGTAGACCGTCTCCACGCCGGCAAGGCGCGCGGCGACCAGCGTCGCGGCATCGACGGAGCCATCCGGCGCCGGTGGCGTGACGATGGCAAGGTTCGGCACGCCCGCAACGACGGCGGGAACGGAGGTCATCATCGTCACCGACGGGAAGGAACCCTTGCCGCGCGGCACGTAGAGGGCCACCGACTGGATGGGCGTGAAGCGGTCGCCGGCAAAGGCGCCGGGCCGGATTTCCTTCAGCCACATGGCCTCCGGCTTCTGTTCCTCGTGGAAGGTGCGGATATTGTCGATGCCGAACTGGATCGATTCCACGACGCTCGCATCGACCAGCTTGAAGGCCGCGTCGAATTCCGCTTCGGTGACCTTGAGGTTGGCTTCCGTCACGGCGGCCTTGTCGAGCTCGCGGCCGAAACGCGCCAGCGCCTTGTCACCTTCGGTACGCACTGCCTCCAGGATCGGTGCGACCTTCTCGATGAAGCTTGAAATATCGGTCTCCGACCGGCGCAGAAGGGCCGCCTTCTCCTCGGCGTTGAGCTTGGAATACTCGTAGAAAGACACTGATGTCATCGTCTTGTCCTTAGATCTGGCCCCTCAAGGGCCGAAGGGTCATTTCGATTTGAGGAAGATGTCGAGGCCGACCAGGCGATCGAGCAGGGCGATCGCGACGGCGGCGCAGGCGATGAACACCACCGATATGGCGGCAAGATCCGGCGTGATGATCGACCGGATGGAATTGTAGATCTGGACCGGAAGCGTGACGCTTCGGGCATCCACCAGCAGCAGGCTGACCAAGAACTCGTTGAGCGCGAGAATGAACATCAGAAGCGAGCCGGTGATGACGCCCGGCAGCACCGCCGGAAGCGTGATGTAGAGGAAGCGCTGCACGGGCGGTGCCCCGCAATTGGCCGCGGCCAGCTCCAGATCGGGCGAGAGATTGCTGGCGCTCGCGGTCACGGCCCAGATCATGAAGGGCAGGTTGATGACGCAGCAGGCAATGGCGACGGGCCACAGCTTGCCGAGCACGCCAGCATTGCCGAATACCAGCATCAGGCCGATACCGGAGCCGATCAACGGAATGGTGAACGGCAGCAGCAGATAGAGCTGGATGGAACGGGCGAAGCGCACGCGGTACTTGGCAAGCGCGATGCCGGCAAGCGTGCCAACGGGAATGGCGACGATCGTGCAGATGGTGGCGACGATCAGCGAGCGCAGGAAAGCCTGCCGGAGATCGCTGGCCTGCACAATCGCGCCGTACCATTTCAGCGACAGACCGTCCGGTGGGAAGGTGATGATGTTGCCGGCCGTGAACGAGGCGCCGAGCACCACGATAGTCGGCGCGGAGAGCATGAGGAGCGCGGCGGCGACGAAGGTCCACAGTACGACGGATTTGCTGCGGCTGCCGGTCATTTGCGCGTCTCCCCCATGGCAAGCGTGCCCGCACCGAAGAGCATGAAGACGACGCCGACGAGGATGGAACCGACGGCGACGAGCATCAGCGACAGCGTCGCGCCGAGCCCCTGGTCGGACGTGCGGAAGAACTGGTCGTAGATCGCGTTGGCAATGAAATCCTGGGTGCCGCCGCCGAGGATGGCGGGGATGGCGAAATCCGTCAGCGAAAGCGTAACAACCACGAGCCCCGCGCCGACCAGACCAGGGCGTGACAGGGGCAGCACGACATAGCGGAAGGTGCGCACCCAACCAGCGCCAAGCGAGGCGGCCGCAGCCTCCAGCTCGTTCGGAATCGCCGTCAGCGCGGGGGCCAGCATCAGCACCGCAAAAGGCAGCATGTATTGCACGAGGCCGAACAGCACGGCCGGATAATTGTAGAGCAGCCGCATGGGCGGCACGCCGACGAGCCCCAGCGCCTCGTTGACCATGCCCTGGTTGCCGAGGATAACGAGCCAGCCATAGGCGCGCACGACCTGGCCGATGAAGAACGGCAGGAAGAGAGCGACCAGCAGGAACTTGCGCAGCACCGAGGAGGGCGTGCGCACCATCAGGTAGGCATAGGGGAAGGCAAAGAGCAACGTGACCGCGGTGACGATCAGCGAGCCCATCAGGCTGCGGCCGGCCACCGTCGCGAAGAAACTCTCCGTCAGCACACGCTGGTAATTGGCGAGCGTGTAGTTCTCCGACATCAGAAACGTGCTTGTATCGAGCGTCCTCAGGCTCACGTCGCCGATCTGCACAAGACCGAGCACCAGCAGCCCCACCAGTACGATGGCAGGCAGCAGCATGAGATAGGGCAGGCCTCGCTGGAAACTCGATGGCCAGACGGCGGCCGCAAGGCGTTCGAGCATATCCATGACACGCCATGTCACGGGATATGCGGCACGGGGAGTGCGCATGAACCGATCCTCTTAACGAAAGGAGATGGCCCGCCGCCTATGCTGTGCGGCGGGCAGGCAGAGCCTCAGCCCTGCATGATTTCCTTGAACTTGGCGAACCACTGGCTCTCGTTCTCGACCTGTACCTTGGACGAGATGCGGATGAGGTGCTTGAAGGCCTCTTCCGTGGTGGGGTAGGACGGGTCGTTGGCGAGATCGGCCGGCGGGGTGAGGCCGGGCACGACGCCGGGCAGCCCGAGGCCGTCGAGCCAGACCTGCTGGGCTTCCTTGGTCAGCGCATGGTTGATGTACTGCTTGGCCCAGTAGAGTTCGTTTTCCGGCAGGCCCTTCGGTATCCACAGGCCGTCCGTATCGAACTTCGCGCCTTCTTCCGGCACCACCCAGGCAAGCTCGATACCGTTCTTCTTGGCTTCGCGCACATTGGTCGAAATGGTGCAGGCGGCGTCGATTTCGCCCTTCTGGAACCAGGTGGTGAAATCCGGATCCTCGCCGAGCAGCGGCTGCTGTTCCTTGATCTTCGAGATGAAGTCCCAGGCCGGCTGCATGTTGCCCGGAATATCCTCCAGCTTGCCACCGCCGGCGACCTGCGCCGGGAAATGGAAGCCGATACCGTCATTGTAAAGCGCAATGCGGCCCTTCAGCTTCGGATCGAGCAGGTCCTTCCAGGACTTCGGCGCACCGTTCGGGAAGGCCGACGGGCGATAGGCCAGCACGTAGACATAGCCGTAGGTGTTGACGATCGGATAGCCATCGAGCCCGACGGGCTTGGCAAGGTCGGTGGTGTTCTTGAGGTTCGGCAGATCCGACAGATCCTCCGTCACGCCGCGCAGCGCCGATTTGGTGGCGTTCGTGGTCGTGTCCCAGTTGATATGGATCGGCGGCACCCGCTTCTGCGCGACGGCAGCCCAGACCTTCGGCTGGATCTCGTTGTCCTCGGTGAGGTCATGGCGTACCGCGATCCCGGTCGCCTTGGTGAAGCTGTCGGAAACGCCGGCCTTCAGCGCTTCGACCCAACTGCCGCCCCAGGCACGGACGATGATCTCGGCCGGCTTTTCGGGCTCCTGGGCAAAGGCACGGCTGACACCGAGCGTCGAAAGACCTGCGGACGCTCCGGCCGCGGCCATCGACGCCAACAGCGTGCGGCGGCGGATCTGCATGGATGAAAATTTATCATGCGACATTACGCGTTCTCCTCTGGCTCAGCCTTCGTTGGTTATTTTGCAAAGACATGCATGTCCCTTGCGTTCCAGCCGAGGCGAACCGCATCGCCCGGACCGAACTGCAAATGGGATTCGGGATCGTGGTCGAAGACGCGCATCAGCACGTCGCCGAGCTGCGGCACCTGGACTTCATAGACGAGGCGCTCGCCTTCGAAGATGCAGTCGACCACGAGGCCGTCGACCACCGTTTCGAGGCCGTCGAGGTGGCCGTCCTTCGGCGCGACGCGGATCTGCTCGGCGCGGACCGCGCCGGCGCAGACCCTGCCCGTCGCAAGCGTTGCGTCCGCCGCCAGGCCGGCAAGGCGAAGGCCACTGGCTTCGATCGTTGCGCGCGATCCGGCAAGATCGAGCACCCTGCCCTCGATGAAATTGGTGACGCCGATGAAATTGGCAACGAAGGCATTCGACGGCGCGCGATAGGCATCCACCGGGCGCGCCTTCTGCTGGATCGACCCGCCGTCCATGACGATGACCTCGTCGGAAACGACAAGCGCCTCGCGCTGGTCGTGCGTGACATTGATCGTCGTGACGCCGAGCTCCTTCTGGATGCGGCGGAACTCCAGCTGCATTTCCTCGCGCAGCTTGCGGTCGAGCGCGGCGAGCGGCTCGTCGAGCAGCAGGAGGTCCGGCTCGAACACCAGCGCGCGGGCAATCGCGACGCGCTGCTGCTGGCCGCCGGAAAGCTCGCCGATGCGCCGATTGCCGTAGCCGCCGAGACGGACGAGTTCGAGATATCGCTCCACTTTTTCCGGAATGCTACGGGCATCGTGGCGGCGCATCTTCAGCGGGAAGGCGACATTCTCCGCCGCCGTCATGTGCGGGAAAAGCGCCAGCTTCTGGAACACCATGCCGATGGCCCTGCCATGCGGCGGCACTGCGCTGACGGGCTGGCCATTGATGAAGATCTCGCCGCCGGTCGGGCGATCGAAGCCGGCGATCATGCGCAACAAGGTCGTCTTGCCGGATCCCGACGGCCCGAGGATGGTCAGGAACCGACCTTTCGGCAGATCGAAGTATACGCTCTTCACAGCATGGACATTGCCGAAGACCATGCTGACATCCTTGACGGAAACCGCAATCCGGTCGAGCTGCTCGGTATCAACAACGCCCATGATATTCCCCCGTGCTGCTCTACCGGCGACGCAGGGCCGCTGGAAGGCTTCCTCTTGCTACTGCGGCCGCGGGCGGGCGGGCGGGCGAGCATTTCACGCGGTTGTCTATACATATACATACAAGCTCAGTCAACAATACATGCATATATTTTGCACCGCAAGAAGATTCGCTTAAATATTGTGCAATTGCGAAAAATCTTCTCTGTCGCCGACCTTAAGAAGGCGCGGCCAATGCTCAGATGGAGGCAAGGTAGCCGCCATCGACCGGAACGCAATGGCCGGTCACATAGGCAGCGGCATCGCTGCACAGGAAAACCGCCACGCCGCCGATATCGGCCTCGCCACCGAAGCGGCGCTGCGGAATCTTTTCCAGCATTCGCGCCTGCCAATCCGGGTTCTCGTAGAACGTCTCCGTCATGGCCGTACGGAAGTAGCCGGGGGCAATGGCGTTGACACGGATATCGTGCGGGGCCCACTCCGTGGCGAGCGCTCTCGTGACGCCAAGAAGGCCCGACTTCGACGCGCCGTAGGGCGCCGCCGTCGGGATGCCGACGTAGGAGGTCAGCGAGCAGAGATTGACGATCGCACCGCCGCCGGACCCGGCCATGATGCGGCCAGCCGCCTGCGCACAGAAGAAGGCGCCCTTCAGGTTCGTCGAGAGGATGGATTCCCAGAGCGCCTCATCGACGTCGAAGGATGGGCGGACATTTTCGTAGCCGGCATTGTTGATGAGAATGCCAAGACCACCCAGCGCATCGGCCGCCGCCTTCGTCACGGTCGCACAAGCCTCTACGTCGCGCACATCCTGCACAAGCGTCACACAGCGTCGCCCGGTTTTTTCCACCAGTGCCCGGGTCTCCGCCAGGCCCTCAAGCGAGCGCGCAGTAACGGCGACATCCGCACCGGCCTCGGCAAGCGCCACCGCAATGGCCTGGCCGATCCCGCGGCTTGCCCCGGTAACGAGCGCGCGGCGGCCGGAGAGATCGAAGATCGGACGGTTCATGGCGGCACCTCGATTGACTTCCCGCCAAAAGACAGCACTTCCGCAAGAAAATGTCTATACATATATACAGATCAAAATTCCCGGCGTATTAGTGCGGCATGGCAAACTGATCGCATGGAGCCGCAAAATGGCAGACCCTTCAAGCCTGATTCGCGCAGAAATCCGCTCTATCCCGCCCTACAATGCCGGACTGACGCTCGAAGAGGTACGGGCCACATATCAGGTGGAGACGATCGCCAAGCTCGGCTCCAACGAGAACCCCCTGGGCCCCTCCCCGAGCCTGCGGCGGCTGTTTTCCGATATCGGCGAACTCGCCCGGCTCTATCCCGATCCGCAGGGCCGCGCCCTGTGCACACGGCTTGCCGACAGCTTCGGCGTCGACAGCCGGCAGGTTATCCTCGGCAACGGCTCGGAAGACCTGATCGGCGTCATCTGCCGCTCGGTCGTGCGCCCCGGCGACACGGTCGCGACGCTATATCCGTCCTTCCCACTGCATGAAGACTATACGGCGCTGATGGGCGGCCGGATCGAGCGCGTGTCGGTGACGGAGGACCTTACCGTAGACATGGCGGCGCTCCTTGCGGCGGCAGCCCGCAAGCCGCGCATGCTGATGTTCTCCAATCCGATGAACCCCGTCGGCTGCTGGCTGACGCCCGACGAGCTGGCGGCGGTCATTGCCGCGATCGACGGGCAGACGCTGCTGGTTATCGACGAGGCCTATGCCGAATATGCCGCCGGCGACGACTATCCGTCGGCAATCGAGATGCTCAAGGGCAAGAACATTCCGTGGGTGGTGCTGCGCACCTTCTCCAAGGCCTACGGTCTCGCGGGCCTGCGCATTGGCTACGGCATTGTCAGCGACAGCGGCCTTTGCGATTTTTTCAACCGCGCCCGTACCCCGTTCAACACCAACGCCATCGCCCAGGCCTCCGCGATCGCGGCTCTCGACGACCTCGGCCACCTCGCGCAATCGGTCAACGCCGCCCTTGAGGAACGGAAACGGCTGAAGGCAGCCCTCGCTGCCGCCGGTTACCGGACAGCACCGTCGAAGGGCAACTTCCTGTTCGTCGATGTCAGGCAAAACGCAGCGGACCTGGCCGTGGCGCTGCTCAGGCACGGCGTCATAGTCAAACCGTGGAAACAACCCGGCTTCGACATGTTCATCCGCGTCAGCATGGGGTCTCGGGAGGAAAACGACCACTTCCTTCGTTCGCTCCAGGCAGTACAGGACGCAGACAAAGCAAACCTTCCATCCTGAAAACATCGCCGCTTTTCTCCGGCACGCGGTTCTCGCCCACTGCCCGTCGCTCAACTCGCAACGCTTCGCCGCCACCCGGCATCCTCGTGGCCAACACGGCGGCCTATGAAGCGGCGATCATCGATTTGGGAGTCCTGAATATCGATACGGGTTCGCCACGGCGCGCTACCTCGAAGAATGAACGAACCACCTTCGGCCAATCGCCTTGAAGACCGCAGCGATCAGGAAGGTCAGCGCGAGATAAAGGGCAGCGGCGGTGATCAGCCCTTCATAGGCGAGATAGTATTTGCCGTTCAGCAGGCGACCGACACCGAGGATATCCTGGATCGTGATGACGCTTGCGACGGTGGAACCATGCAACATCAGGATCACCTCGTTGCCATATTGCGGCAGGGCACGGCGAAAGGCCCCGGGATGACGATGCGGCGCAGCACCTGCAGGCGCGTCATGCCGATGGCCTCTGCCGCCTCGACCTCCCCCTTCGGCGTCGCCTCCAGCGCGCCGCGCAGGATTTCCGCGGTATAGGCCGCCGTGTTCAGCGAAAACGCGATGAGCGCGCAGATGAACGGATCGCGCAGCAGTGGCCACAGGATACTCTGGCGGACAGCCTCGAATTGCGCCACCCCGTAGTAGACGAGGTAGGTCTGCACGAGCATGGGCGTGCCTCGGAAGACGAAGACATATCCGCGCAGAAAACCATCGAGATAGGGAATGCGCCGCATGCGCAGCACCGCCACCGGCAACGCGATCACCATGCCGATTGCGAGCGACGCCACGGTCAGTTTCAGCGTCATGAAGATACCGGCCCAAAACAGGTCGGCGTGGGCGGCGACGAGATCGAAGCGCAACGGTCAGGCCCTCGACGGATAGCGGTGCTCGAGACGCTGCAGCAACGCGCCCGATACTGCGGTCAGCGCCAGGAAAAACAGGATCACGGCCAGCATGAAGAGGAACGGCTCGCGCGTGGCTTTGCCCGCCTTATCCGCAATCCCCACCATGTCCTGCAGCCCGACGATGGAGATGATCGCGGTGGACTTCAAAAGCACCAGCCAGGTGTTGGAAAATCCGGGCAGGGCAAGCGGCAACATCTGCGGAAAAACGACCAGGCTTAGAATCCGGTGTGGCGGGAGGCCGAGCGCCTGGGCAGCCTCGATCTGACCGCGCGGGACGGAAAAGAACGCCCCACGGAACGTTTCCGTCAGAAAGGCGCCAAAGATGAAGCCAAGCGTCGCCACCCCGATCACGAAGGGGCTGACGGTAATGCGTTCATAGCCGAGCAAAAAAAGCGCTCCGTTGATCGCCCTTTCGCCGCCGAAGAAGAACAACAGCATGAGCACCAGATCGGGCACGCCGCGCGCCACCGTCGTATAGACGGTCACGAACCCGCGCGCGACCGGACCGCCCTGCACGGCGAGAACGGCAAGGACGATGCCCACGGCCGTTGCCAACGCCATCGAAAGAAGCGCGACGGCGAGCGTCACGCCCATGCCGCCGAGCAGGATCGGCCCGAAGGCAACTATCTTCTCCATGGCCACGCCGATCATTCGCCGTACTGATCGGTCGAAAAGTACCTATCGTTGATTTCCCGGTATTTTCCGTTGCCGCGAATGGTCTTGATGGCTGCGTTCAGCGTCTGGCGCAATGCATCGTCACCGGGGCGCAGCGCAATGCCGACGCCCTTGCCGAAATATTTCTCTTCTATGTGAGGCCTGCCGAAGAAGGCAAAGCCTTCGCCCTGTGGCGTCTTCAGGAAGGCGGTTTCCCCGGTTCCAGCGTCCACGAAGGCTGCATCCACCCGCCCCGCTTCAAGGTCGAGGTAGATTTCCTCCTCCGAACCATAGAGCCCCAGTTCGACGTCGGGATACTCGCCCGCCAGGAAATCGTGCGCCACCGTACCGCGCTGCACGCCGACACGCTTGCCGGCCAGACCCTCGACGTTCTCCACCAGTCCGGCAACCACGCGGCCGATGAACATGTTGGGCGTCTGCATGTACTTGTCGGTGAAGGCCACCACCTGCGCCCTTTCCGGCGTGATCGACATCGAGGCAATGATAGCATCGCACTTGCCCTCCAGCAGCGACGGGATCATGGCGTCCCAATCAGTCTTCACGAGGGGGCACGCCATGCCGGCGACCGCGCAGAGCGCGTTGGTCATGTCGATGTCCATGCCGACAATCTCACCCTTCTCGTTCATCATCGACATGGGCGGGTAGGCACCCTCCACGCAGACTTTCATTTCCGCCGCATGGGCCAATGTCACGGTGCCCACAAGAAAGGCGGCGGCCACTGTCAATTTCATTCTCGTCCTCCCCATTGATCGTCGCTCGCTCAACTCGCCAGACTGGCGCAGGCGATGAATTGTCGAAGCCGGTCCGTTTGCGGCGCACCGAATATCTGCGCAGGCGGCCCGGCTTCCTCGACCCGCCCCTGATGCAGGAACATCACCCGCGTCGAAACATCCCGTGCGAAAGCCATTTCATGCGTCACCAGCAGCATGGTGCGCCCCTCCCTTGCCAGGTCGCGGATCACCGCCAACACCTCAACCACCAGCTCGGGGTCGAGTGCGCTGGTCGGCTCGTCGAACAACAGCACATCCGGCTCCATCGCCAGCGCTCGGGCAATGGCAACCCGCTGTTGCTGCCCACCCGACAGGTGGGCGGGATAGGAGCTATGCTTGCCCTTCAGCCCCACGCGCTCCAGCAGGCGAAGCGCCAGCGGGACGATTTTTTCGCGAGACAGCTTGCGAACGAGGATCGGGCCTTCGATGACGTTCTGGAGCACCGTCATATGCGGCCAGAGATTGAACCCCTGGGACACGAAGCCGAGCCTGGCACGAATCCTTCGCAGTTGCTCGGGATCGCGCGCCACCCGGCACCCTTTGCGCATCACCAGCTCCAACTGCTCCCCGCCAACAAAAATGTCACCCGAATCGCTTGCCTCGAGTTGGTTTATGCAGCGCAGGAAGGTCGACTTGCCCGAGCCGGAAGCACCGATCAGCGAGATCACATCCCCCTTGCCTGCCTCCAGTGAAACGCCGCGCAGCACTTCGGTAGCTCCGTAGCGCTTGTGCAAGTCACGCACAGAAAGGCGCGGTTCAGACGGTGCGATCCGGGTCGCCATGCATGTTCCCCCCACCAGCCGGCTCATCGCCAGCAATCGGGGCAAGCCTAGCATCGGGCATGGATTTGCGGGCATGAGAAATGCCGGCAAACTATGAGTACGAATCATGTGTTTTTTCACGCGCCATCCGGCGCAGCCATGTGACAAGCTGGAGAATGTCGGGTTCCCGCCGGCGCTCGTATTTCACATGGACATCGTAGTGAAGGCCCGTCGGCATGGGTTCCCCGGCAAGTCGGCATAGCTCGCCCCGCGCCAGAGAGGGCGCTGCCAGGAAATCGGGAACCAGTGCCACACCCATCCCCGCCCGCGCCATTTCCAGGGCGAGCAGATAGTGCGAACAGCATTGCCACGGCCCGCGGCGAATGCCGGGCAGGGACATGCCGTTCAGCGCAGCGAAGCTCTCCCAGTCGATGCCGGTGGCCACAGGGTCGGTTTCCGACGTAATCAGTGGAAGGCCGTCGCCATAGCCCGCCGCGAATGCCGGGTTGGCCACCGGCAGCAGCAGCTCCGCGAAGAGCCGCACCGACCAGTAGCCACGCCGGGGCGTTTCGGAGGTAATGAAGACATCTGCGAGACGATCACTAATTTCCGGCGGATCCGACATCATGACAAGGCGCAGATCGATATCGGGATTGGCCGCCGTGAAGGCAGGCAAGGCGGCAATCAGCCACCCCGCCGAGAAGGATGGATACATTGCCAGCCGCACCATGCGCCGGTTCAGCCCGATGGTGGTTGCCGCCGAACGCTCGATCAGGTCGAGCGCATCGTCCAGCGCCTCGGCGAGCCGTGCGCCGGCCTCTGTCAGGCTGATCCGGCGCCCCTGACGCTCGATCAGTTCCTCACCGAGATATTCCACGAGATGCCGCAGCTGATGGCTGACGGCGCTTTGGGTGATGCCGAGCTCCGCCGCAGCCTGCGTCGCCGACAGATGGCGGGCAACGGCCTCGAAGACTTGAAAGCCACGCAGGTTCAATATCAGGCGACGCTTGACCATGCATGATCCCCACTCATCTGAAACGAGAGAAACTCATTTTCTCGACGCACGTCAAGCGACTAGCGTGAAGGCTCGCACAGGAGCAGCCGATGAACGTCGAAACCATTTCCCTCACACCCGGCCCGATGGGCGGCACCCGTGACCTCACGGTCTACCGCTTCGGCCAGCCAGGCGCACGGCCGCGGGTCTATATTCAAGGAGGGCTGCATGCCGACGAGGCGCCGGGAATGCTCGTCGGCTTCGCGCTGCGCGACCATCTGGCCCGGCTGGAAGCCGAAGGCGCGATCCATGGCGAGATCCTCCTTGTGCCGGTCGCCAATCCGATCGGACTGGACCAGGGCGTGGCCGGTGGCAGCGCAGGCCGTTTCGAGGCGACGACCGGCCAGAACTTCAATCGCGACTTTCCCGATGCCGCGCAGCTTGCCCTTTTGCAGGACGACAGTCCGCCACAGGGTGACTGTGTTTCCACCCTGCGCAAACGCATGCTCGCAGGGTTGGACGCGCTTGCGCCGATGACCCAGCTAGCCGCGCTACAGCGTGCTTTGCTCCGGTTGGCGATCTCTGCCGATATCGTCATCGACATGCATTGCGATTCCGAGGCGACGACACATCTCTACTGCCACAGCGAGCAGGTCGATCGCGCTGCAGGGTTCGGCCATGCGGTGAATGCCGGGGTTGTGTTGCATGCGCGCCTACAGGGCGGCGCCTCCTTTGACGAGGCGTGCGCCCTGCCATGGTCGGCCTTTCGGGATCGCTGGCCCGGCACGGCAATTCCCCTCGCCTGCTTTGCCGTCACGCTGGAGTGGCGCGGAATGCTGGATACCGATCCCGCAACGGCCGAGAACGATGCCGAGGCGGTTGTCGCCTGGCTTGCCGCGCAGGACGTGCTGTCTGCCAAGGCAGCAACGGCCTGCGAACGGTCCGTGGCTGTTGCCCCGCTGGCCGGCGTCGAGGTCGTGACCGCGCCAAGGTCAGGCCTGTTCCTTGCCACGGCCCTGCCGGGCACACAGGTCATAGCTGGCACGGTTCTTGGTCAACTACGATGCCTGCCGGACGGAGAACTGCATGTCCTGCGCGCCAGCACGGACGGATTGCTCTATGCCCGCGAACAGACCCGCATCGTCCGGTCAGGGGCCGAACTGTTCTTTATCGCCGGCCAGACACCCATCCGGCATGGCATGCTTTTATCGACTTAGTGAACGAGTTTCTATGGAACGAGCCGTAGTCATCAGCAAAGCGGACCCCCTGTCCAACTCAATGTCTACCGTCACGCACCCAACGCACGTTCGGCAATCTTCTGATCCGGTTCCCGCGCCACATCGGCCTCACGCCGCATGATCACGGCTTGGGTCGTTGTCCTGCTGCGGCCGCGTTGAACGCCCTGTTCCGGCCGAGCGCCTTCGCTTCATAGAGTGCAGCGTCAGCACGCATCAGCAGCTCGCGAAAATCCTTTGCATCCGCCGGATAGGTGGCAATACCGATGCTGATGGTGACGCGCCGGTCGAGGCCTGGATGCGAAACGGCCGCCACTGCCGCACGGATGCGCTCGGCCAGCGCCATCGCTCCCGGCTGCGCTTCCGGGCAAAGCAGCGCGAACTCCTCGCCGCCATAGCGAAACAACTTGTCCGTCTCGCGCTTGGTGCGCATGATCGTGTCGGCCACTTCCCGGATGACATCGTCTCCCTGGGGATGCCCATGCTGATCGTTGATCGCCTTGAAGTGGTCGATGTCGATCATCATCAGACTGACCGACAGCTCCGATTGCAGGGCTGTCTGCAACATGGCCGGCCCTCTCGTATCGAACCATCCCCGGTCTTGCAGGCCAGTCAGTGCGTCCCTTCCGATCCGTTCGACCAGCTTTTCGTAGCGGTGACGATAGGTCAGGCGATCGAACACATCGACGGCTCCGTGCGGGCGAGCACGAATGGCGCTTGTCTCGACGAAGCGCAAATAGAGCGCCAGCATGAGGCCGAAGAAGCTGGCAGCCACGATCTTGGCGATCCAGCCACCGTAGAAAGCCGTGAGCGGGACGCCTGACAGGAGATATAGCCCCGCATAGAAGAAGACCTGATCGAAACTCAGCACGATTGCCAGGCTCATGAATATTCGGCCCGGAATCGTGTTGCTTATCAGCGTACCAAGCCGCTCGTAGACGACGACCAAGGCTATCAGGTCGACGAAGAGCAGGACCGTGCCCCAGACCATGAGGAAGCCGATCTGGTCGAGGAAGCGAAGGTCTGGATTGTAGCCCGGCAGACTTGCGGGATCACTGTAGACGCGCAGGATCATCGCCAGCACCACCATAAGAATGTTGCCGACCAGCAGCCCGTAAACGGGCTGACGCATGCTCTCGGCATCTTCCTTGATGTAGAGCAGCAGAAAGAAGGCCAGCTTGCCCGCAAACATCACCGTCGAGCCAGGCGAGATCAGCCCGAAAGGCAACTGGATGAAAAAGACCGCTGCGAGATAGGTCTCAAGGAAATGCATCGCGCCGAGAACGCAGTAGAAGACCCCGATCCCGATCACCGTTCTGAAATGGAAAATGACTGCCATCGCGGCAAAATAAATGACCGCCTGCGCCAGCAGGACCAGAAAACCCGTCATGTCGTCAATCAATCCCCAATCCTAATCCGTGTGCGGCTTCCTCTCGCTGTTGTCCCGGTCCGGTCGTTCCGCCTACCAAGCCGCTATCCACGAAATCCCCCATCGCGTAGAAACGCGGCTTCCTCGCGCGTCGTCTCGCGCCCCAGCATCGGGTTGCGGTGCGGGAAGCGACCGAAGCGGCGGATGATGTCGCGATGTCCCTCGGCATGGGAGAGCCACCGTTCGCCAAGCTTCCCATTCAGCATTACCGATATGTCCTGATCGGCAATCTCTTCCGAATGGGCGTAGGGCAGGCAGAAGAACAGCCGAAGGTCGTGTTCGACGCGCTCCATATGTCCGGCCGCCTGCGCCAGCCTGGCATAGTGCCGGGCAAGCGGATCCGTCGCGTACATGTGGCCAGTGCCGCGAAAGGCGTTGCGCGGGAACTGGTCCGTCAGGATCAGGAGCGCCAGTGCACCATCCGGCGTTTCAGTCCAGCCGTCATGCAGTCGCGCCGCGACCTCCAGATGCAGATCGAGAAACCGGTTGCGAAAGCGCCTGTCGAAATCCTTGTCCTTGGCGAACCATCGACCTTTCCTCCCCGCGTCCTTCCAGAAGCCGATGACGGCATCGATCCGCTCCGTACCGGCAGCCACGGCATCCATCCCGAGCAGAGGCTGCATCATGGCGACGGCTCCGGACGAGGCGCTTTGACGAACAGCATGGGCATGAAGCACCTTTCCAATCTCGCTCGCATTCCATTGGGCCCGCCGCCGGGTGTCGACGGCGGGCCGGGAGCACAATCCAGCGTGCCGCAACTACTTGGTTGTGTACCCGCCATTTACGAGGATCGTCTGGCCCGTCATCCACCAGCCGTCCGTGACGAGGAAGCGGATATAGGGAACGATGTCTTCGATATCGGTTAGGCCGGTCTTGGAGAACTTCGACAGCGCGGCAGCCGTCTTGTGATAGGCAACCGCGTCCTCGCCTTCCGCCGGATAGAAGAAGGAGGTATCCATCGGCCCGGGACCGATGGCCGTCACCGAGATGCCACGCTGCCCGAACTCTTTCGAGGCCGCCCGCGTGAAATGCTCCACCGGTGCCTTGGTGCCGGCATAGGCCGCATAGAAGGGCGTGTAGGCACCGAGCAGCGAGGTGACAAGCGTGCAGATCTTGCCGTTGTCGTTGAGATGCTTGCCGGCTTCCTTGAGGAAGAAGAAGGCGGACTTCGCGTTCACATCCGTCATCTCGTCGTATTCAGCTTCGCTGATCTCGGCGATCGGCTTCTTCAGCACCTTGCCAACGGTGTTGATGGCGATATCAGGCCTGCCGACCGCCGCCACCGCGTCCGCGAAAAGTTTCTCCATCGCGCCAGCCGTGGTGAGGTCGGCCTGGAAGACGGCTGCTTCCGCCCCGCTAGCCCTGACGGCAGCGGCAGTCGCGTCCGCATCCGCCTTCGTGGAGGCGCTGTTGTAGTGGATTGCGATCGCCTTGGCGCCGTGCTCGGCGAGATCGCGTGCGATCAATCCGCCGAGGTTCTTCGCACCGCCGGCGATGATGACGGTTTTTCCCTTGATGCTGTGAGCGGTCATGGCGTCAGCCTCCTTGTTCTTCCACGGCCACGCTATGCAACCGCTTTCGAGAATGGAGGATATCGTCTATGATTAACCTATAAAGGCGATCATTCTGACATCACCTGTCGCAAATTCTGGACAATGAAGGCATCCACCCGCTTGGACCGTATTGATCTCTTCCGCATCTTTGTCCGCGTCGTCGAATGCGCGAGTTTCACCCGCGCGGCGGATACGCTCGGCATGCCGCGCTCGTCGGTATCCGCGGCAGTGCAGGAACTGGAGGGCCGTGTCAGAGCAAGGCTCCTGCACCGGACCACGAGGGTGGTATCGCCGACACACGACGGCACGGCTTTCTATGAGCGCTGCCTGCGGCTGATCGCGGATGTCGAGGAAGCCGAGAACATCTTCCACCAATCCGCGATGCCCTCGGGCAGGCTGCGGATGGATGTTCCGGGCCGCATCGGGCGCCTGATTGTCGCACCGGCTTTGCCGGCCTTTCTCGACGCCTACCCAGAGATCGACATCGATCTCGGCGTCACCGACCGCGCCGTGAACCTCGTCGAGGAAAGCGTGGACTGCGTCCTGCGGGTCGGGCCACTGGCCGATTCCGGCATGATCGCGCGTTCAATCGGTGAGCTTCGGCTGATCAATGTCGCAAGCCCTGCCTATCTGGAGCGCCATGGCCTGCCCCAGTCGCCTGACGATCTGCAAAACCACCTGGCGGTCAACTACGCCTCACCGTCGAGCGGGCGCGTTGAGGCCTGGGAATGGGTCGAGAACGGGGTGTTGCGATCGATGCCGATGCGCGGCCGCGTCGCGGTCAACAGCGCTGAAGCCTATATTGCCTGCTGTCTGGCTGGCATCGGCCTGATCCAGATTCCAGCCTATGACGTCAGACGCCATCTCAAAGCCGGCGAACTCGTCGAGGTGATGCCGTCATACCGCGCGGAGCCGATGCCGATGACGCTGCTCTACCCGCATCGCCACCATCTTTCTCGCCGGGTTCATGTCCTCGCCGACTGGCTGGAGAGTCTTCTGAAGCGCGAGGCTCAATGACCCCTGTATCGGCGGCGAACGCCTTCAGGCAAGGGCTGCAATGTAGCCAGCCGATTGGAAAGCTGCCTGACGCCACTCCTGCCACGGCTATGCCGTACGGGATCGGGAAGGATGGCTCTCTTCGGCCGAGCACGCCTCGAAATCCACGCATTCACTGCTAGATTGCCCCTATGGACAAGTCGGGCCTCATCTTTGTAGCTCTGCTCGGCGCGCTGATTGCCCTCGTGCTCAGCGTGGCTCTGTTCGAGGTCGAGCAACCGAGTACACCGTCCGACGACGGATCGTTGATCCCTCCAGCCATCGGTGAGCCAACTCCCTAGCCCATCAAACCACTGCGCGCTTCCCCGGCTAGTGTTGCCGACCGACACTTAAAGTCCGGCAGGGAACAAACACGGCGCGACCAGGTTGAAGCAGCACCGGCGGGCCTGCACTGAACGGGGGGCCCAGCCGGGCGGCATTCATTCCCAGATCGCATCATCGGAGGATGAAATCGGGAGGTCGTCATGTTCGACTACGACTATGCTCGATACGAGATGATCGAGCTCCACCTTGCACGCCGTGGCATCAAGGACACGCGGGTGCTGAAGGCGATGTGGCTGGTGCCGCGGGAAGCCTTCGTCGAGCACGGCTTCGAGGCGTTTGCCTACGAGGACTCGGCCCTGCCCATCGCCGAAGGGCAAACCATCTCCCAGCCCTATATCGTCGCCCGGATGGCGGAAGCCGTCGAGATCGAAGGGACGGACAGCGTCCTGGAAGTGGGCGCCGGTTCGGGTTATGCCTGCGCGGTGCTGAGCCATCTCGCAGGGCAGGTCTCTGGCATCGAGCGTCATGCCGCGCTTGCCGCCAGAGCCACGGAGCGGCTCTCCGCGCTCGGCCGGCGCAATGTCGAAATCCTCACGGGTGATGGCACAAAGGGATGGCCGGAAAAGGCTCCGTTCGACGCCATCATCGTTTCCGCCGGGGTGCCGGCGGTCCCGACGTCACTGAAAGACCAGCTGAAAGTTGGCGGGCGCCTCGTCATTCCGGTCGAGCATGAAGAGCGATCACAACGGCTGATCCGCGTTACGCGGGTCGCCGCGAACCGCTATGAAGAAGAGGATCTCGGCGGCGTCCTGTTCGTGCCGCTGATCGGCGAAGAGGGGTGGAGCGAGGACCCTGGCCATACCAACCTCTACATCCGCAAAGCCTTCCCGAGCTGATCTGCCCATGGTGCCCTTGCTTCGCCGAGTGGCTCATCATCAGGAATGGCGGGGTGGAGACGCGCCGGCCGACGAGGACCGAAATCAATCGACATCCGCCGAGAAGGCTACGTCTCGCTGGGCCTCGAGCGCCTGGAGCCGCCCGGTGAGCGCAACGCGTATGGACGCATAGGCCGTGCTGCCGAGGGTCAGGCGGAACGGCGGAGTATCGGCAATTGCTGCGGCAATCACCGCCTCGACCGTCCTGCCGGCGTCGCCCTTTACCGCGAACGTGCCTTCGCGGAACGCCCGGCGCACCGCGCCGGCGGGCGTATCGGCATAGGCCTGCATCTCTTCGCCTTGCACAAGCCCTGCGGCAAAGCCTGTCGCTGTCGGGCCGGGTTCGGCAAGGATGAAGTCGATGCCGAAGGGGGCTACTTCCTGTGCGACGCTCTCGATAAAGCCTTCGATCCCCCATTTGGTGGCGTGATAGAGCGAAAAGCCCGGATAGGCGATTTGCCCACCTTCCGAAGAGACCTGGAGGATACGCCCGCCACCCTGACGGCGCAGATGTGGCAACACTGCGCGGATGACCTGGATGGAGCCGGTGAGATTGGTCGCGATCTGATGGTCGATCTGCGCATCGCTGACCTCTTCGGCTGCGCCGAACAGCCCATACCCCGCATTGGACACAACAATGTCGATCCGGCCCGCGCCGGAGAACGCGTCGTCCACAGCCCTGCGGATCGCCGGAATATCCGTCAAATCCAGCTTCAGCACTGTTAGGCGCTCAGCGTGCGTTTTCTGCAGGTCCTGGAGGGCGCCATCGCGTCGCAGCGTTGCGATGACGCGGTCGCCGCATTCCAGCAGTCGTTCCGTCAACAGCCGCCCGAGGCCCGACGATGCGCCGGTGATGAACCATGTCTTGCTCATGAGGGTTCTCCTTTCCTGAGACCCCGGTATCGAGGGTTTCTATTGGAAAGAGAAGTGCGCCATTGTAGTATGACTTGGTGAGAAAGATTCACCAGTCATGAAACCGACCCTTGCCGACCTCGAAGCTTTCACCGTGGTTTCCGCCGAGCGCAGTTTCCGGCGCGCCGCCGATCTTCTCGGCGTGTCCCGCTCCGCGCTCAGCCATCGCATGCGAAAGCTTGAGGAGCAGCTGGGCCTGCGGCTGCTCCATCGCACGACGCGTAGCGTTTCACCCACGGAGGCCGGCAGCAGGTTGCTTGCGAGGATTACACCGACCTTGCGGGACCTCGACATCGCGCTTGATGCTCTGGCGGACGATCGGGGCGTCCCGAACGGTTCGTTGCGGATCACCGCCAGCAAGGGGGCTGCCCGGCTTCTGCTTCGCCACGTCGTGCCCGCCTACACGCAAAAATATCCCGAGGTGGAACTCGATCTCGTCAGCGACGGGCGGTTTGTCGATATCGTGGAGAGCGGCTTTGACGCGGGCGTTCGGCTCGGCGAGGCTGTGCCACAGGATATGATTGCGGCGCGGATTGGCAACGATCACCGCTTCCTCGCCGTCGCCGCACCGGGCTATCTGGACCGTTTCGGTAGACCTGCCGTTCCCGATGACCTGCACCGTCATCGCTGTATTCGCCAGCGCCTGCCGAGCGGCACACGCTATCGCTGGGAGTTCCAGAAACACGGGCAGGAAATCGCCGTAGATGTGCCGGGCGCACTGACCCTCGATGACAACGACCTGATGGTGGAAGCGGCGGTCGATGGTCTCGGCATCGCCTATGTGTCGGAAAATGCGGCAAGCGACCTGCTCGTCTCCGGCCGCCTGGTCACGGTGCTTGAGGATTGGTGCCCGTCCTATCCGGGCCTGATGCTGTACTATCCCGGCCACCGCCATGTGCCATCGCCGCTGCGCGCCTTCATCGACCTGTTGAAGGAACCGCACGTTAGGGATGCTCTTGGGGGTGGATATGGCAGATGAGAAGTGGCTGCAGGCCGCATAAGCAGTGCCCCGCACAAGCCTGGAGAAACGCGATAGCCTCTTGCAACGATAGTTCCGTGTGCAACGACACTTCGCCCTTGACCACGCCTCTCAACCCTCGATAAGCTTTGTTCACGTAACAGGTTCCGTCAGTACGACGGATGAAAAGGGAACGCGGTGAGGATTACCCATCAGGGGCCGAGACCGCGACTGCCCCCGCAACTGTAACCGCCGAGCTTGCCTCATATGCCACTGCGCGAAAGCGTGGGAAGGCGGGGAGAGCGATGACGCGGAAGTCAGGAGACCTGCCTGTTTCGGTCACCCATGCCAGGATACGGGGAGTGTCCGGGCGCGGCCGTCCGTAGCGGTGACATTGTCGAAGATGTCGCCGCGTCGCTGGACGGTTGATGGAAACCTGCGTTCCCGGAAAACCTTGCAAGCCCGCGGTGGAAAACCGTGCAGGCGCGTCCTGCCGTGGGGGAAACATGAAAAACCAACTGGCAGGGGCTTCCCTGCTTGCCATCGTGTTGTGCCAACCTGCTTTCGCACAGGACCCAGCGCCAACCGACCTCGACGAGATCGTCATCACCGACGGCCTGACCGCGGTGGAATTGAAAAAATCCGGCCGCGCCGTCACCGTCATCACGGGCGAAGACATCGAGAAGAACCAGGTCCGGTATGTAGCGGACGCATTGCGGCTCGTGCCAGGCTTTGCCGTTTCCCGAACGGGGTCGGCAGGCGGCTTGACGCAGGTGCGTGTGCGCGGCGCGGAAGGCAACCATGTGCTTGTGGTCATCGACGGCATCGAGGTCAACGACAACGGCCAGGGCGAGTTCGATTTCGGCAGCCTGATCGCGGACGATATCGAGCGCATCGAAATCCTGCGCGGTCCGCAGAGCACTTTCTGGGGATCGAACGCCATGTCCGGCGTCATCAATATCGTCACCAGGAAAGGTGAGCGGAATTCGTCCAGCTCGACGGCCCGCACCGAGTTTGGGACGGACGGCACGGTGATGGGCGCGCTTTCCACCCGCGGCGGCGGCGAGAATTTCGATTATTCGCTGAACGGCACGCTCCGCCGTTCGGAAGGGTACAACATTTCCAGTATCGGCAAGGAGGATGACGGCGACCGCAACGGCACGCTGAACGGCAGGTTCACGGTGGACTTGTCGCCTGAGACGGTCATCGACGGCACGCTGCGATACGTCAATCGCCGCAGCGACCTCGACCCGCAGGACTACAACACCGCGATGACCTATGACGCGGACGACTACACGAAGAGCCGCGAGTTCTTCGGCTCGATCGGTCTCACCAATACCGCACTCGATGGCGCACTGACCCAGAAGGCCCGCATTTCCGGCAACGACATCTACCGCTTCAATCATTCCGGCGCCTTCGGCGACAGCTGGAGTGACGGCAACCGCTACAACGCCACCTACCAGGCCTCCTACCGCTACGATGATCTGGACAACCAGGTTCATCAGTTCACCGCCGGCTACGAATGGCAGCGTGAGGCCTTTTCGCCATCCCACCTCACGGAGACTTTCAGCCGGAGCACCCATTCGCTGATCGGTGAATATCGCGGCGAATTCTTCGACCAGTTGTACCTGACCGGCGGCGTGCGGCAGGATTGGAACGATGCCTTCGCCGATGCCGGGACCTGGACGCTGAGCGCCGCCTGGCAAATCCCGGATGCGGAAACGCGGCTGCACGCCTCCATCGGCACCGCCGTGACCAATCCGACATTCTACGAGCAGTTCGGCTATATTCCCGGCACGTTCAGGGGCAGCCCGAACCTGAAGCCGGAGGAAAGCATCGGCTGGGATATCGGCGTGGAGAAGAGCTTCTTCGACGGCAGCCTCGTTGTCGACGTTACCTATTTCAACCAGAACCTCGAGAACGAGATCGCCACCGTCTACAATGCGGATTTCACCTCGTCGCCGATCAATCGCAGCGGCGAAAGCCGCAGGCACGGCGTCGAGGTTTCCGCGACCGTCGATTTCTTCAACGGCCTAACCATGACCGGCACCTACACATACACCAATGCAAGCGAGCAGATGGTGGCTGGCGGACCGCGCCTTGCGGAAGTGCGCCGGCCGCGCCACACCGGCTCGCTGAACACCGCCTATGTGTTTCACGACGACCGGGCGCGAATCTTCGCCGAGGCGGTGTTCAACGGCAGCATGGTGGACAACGTATTCGCCACACTCGTTCCCCCGCGGGTGACGCTCGGCGGTTACACGGTGGTCAATGTCGGCGGCAGCTACAAGATGAACGAGACAGTCGAGATCTTCGGCCGCATCGACAACCTGTTCGACCGCGATTACCAGGAAGTCTACGGCTTCAACACGCCGGGCCTGACGGCCTTTGCCGGCATGAAGGCGACCTTCTGATGCGCGGCAGGTATTGGCGCGCGATGATCCTCACCGGCCTGCTCTGGCCGGCAGCGGCTGCGGGCGCCGATACCTTTCCACAACGGGTCGTCTCCATGAATGTTTGCACGGACCAGCTGGCCATGCTCGTCGCACGGCCTGGCCAACTGCATTCGGTTTCCTATCTGGCCCGTGACGCCGGCACGTCGGCGATGGCGCGGGAGGCGCGCGCCTTTGTCGTCAATCACGGGCTGGCGGAAGAAATCTTCCTCATGCAGCCGGACCTCGTTCTCGCCGGAACCTATACGACGCGCACCACCGTCTCGCTGCTGCGCCGGCTCGGTTTCCGCGTCGAAGAATTCCATTCCGAGGCTTCCTTCAACGAAGTGCGCTCGAACCTTCGGCGCATGGGCGACCTGCTCGGCAATCCGGAACGGGCAAGAGAGCTGATAGCCGGCATGGACGCGGAAATCGCCATGCTCGAAAGCGCAAGGACGCCGCGGCTGCGCACCGCGCTCTATTTCGCAAACAGCTATACGTCCGGTTCCGGAACGCTTGTCGCTGAAGTGGTGAAACGCGCCGGGCTCGAAAATATCGCCGAAACGCTTGGTATGGCGGGAATTGTCCGCCTGCCGCTTGAACTGCTCGTCCTTTCCAATCCCGATCTGCTGGTGGGCGGCCGTTCGCAGGTCGAAGGACCGGCCCTCGCCGAGCAAAATTTCGCTCATCCCGCCTATCGCGCCCTTGCAGCTGCCTCCGCCGAAGTGTCGCTCGAAAACCGGCTGACCGTCTGCGGCGGTCCATTCACGCTGGAAGGAGCCCGCGTCCTGCAGGACGCAGCGCGCCGGAAAGACGGGGCTGCACCATGACGATCCGCGACCACTATCACGCCACCCTCACCGTCCTTGCGGCGGTGACGCTCGTGCTCTTTCTCCTCTCGCTCACCATCGGCCCGGCCGATGTCGGCTTTTTCGACACCCTTCAGGCATTGTTTGGCGGCGGCGAGGATCTGCTGGTCCTGGTGATGCAGGAAATCCGCCTGCCCCGCGCCCTGCTCGGTCTTCTGGTCGGCGCGACGCTCGGCCTTTCGGGGGCGGCGCTGCAGGGATATCTGCGCAATCCGCTGGCCGAGCCGGGGCTGATTGGCGTCAGCGCCTCGGCCTCGCTCGGCGCGGTCATCGCCATCTATACCGGCCTTTCGGCACTCTTCATGCTCGCCCTGCCGCTCATGGCGCTGGCTGGCGCCATGCTGGCCGTGCTTATCCTCAAAGCGATGGCAAGCGTGGACGGACGACCGCTTACCGTCATTCTCGCCGGCGTTGCAATTTCCAGCCTCGCCGGCGCGATGACCTCGCTGGTTCTGAATCTGTCGCCCAACCCCTTTGCGGCGATGGAAATCATGTTCTGGATGCTCGGCTCGCTCACCGACCGCTCCATGCCGCATGTCTGGCTGATCCTGCCGTTCACGGTGGCCGGCTGGTTCCTGCTGCTACGGCTCGGAAGGGCGCTGGATGCATTGAGCCTCGGCCCCGATGCGGCCGCCAGTATGGGCATCGACCTCAGGCGGGTGCAGTGGCTTGCGGTGCTCGGCACGGCGCTCTCGGTCGGTGCGGCCACCGCCGTCACCGGTGCCATCGGCTTTGTCGGCCTCGTCGTGCCGCATGTGCTGCGCCCCTTCGTCGGCGCGCAGCCCTCGCGGCTGCTTCCGGCCAGCGCCCTCGGCGGCTCGGCGCTGCTGCTTGGCGCGGATATTCTCGTGCGCGTCATCGCCCCGGATCGCGACATCAAGCTCGGCGTCCTGACGGCGATCGTCGGCGCCCCCTTCTTCTTCTGGCTCGTCTGGTCGCACAGGAGGACAGGGCTATGAGTGTGCTCGCCATCGAAAATCTGTCGGCCTCGCTTTCCGGCAGGAGGGTCGTGGACGGTGTATCGCTAACCGTCGGCAAGGGCAGTTTCACCGGCCTCATCGGCCCGAATGGCGCTGGCAAGTCGACTTTCCTGCGTGCCTGCCTCGGCCTGGTTCCTGCAAGCGGCAGGATTCACCTCGACGGCGTTGATCTTGCCGGGCTGCGCGCCGCCGATCGCGCCCGCCACATCGCCTACCTGCCGCAGGAGCGCGAGACTGCCTGGGCGATGAGCGTGGAGGCCGTGGTGGCACTCGGCCGGTTGCCGCATCATGCGCGCTTCGCCGCCCCATCGGACCGCGACCGGGCCGCGGTCGAAGCGGCGCTCGCACGCATGGATCTTTCAGCTTTCCGCAAGCGTGCCGTTACCAGCCTTTCCGGCGGTGAACGGGCACGCGTCCTCATCGCCCGGGCGCTTGCGCAGGAAACGCCGGTGCTGCTTGCAGACGAGCCGCTGGCAGGCCTCGACCCGCAACACCAGATCGCACTCATGCGCCTGTTCAGGGAGTTGGCGGAGGAAGGCAGGATCGTTGTCGCTTCGATGCATGACCTGACACTGGCCGCTCGCTGGTGTGACCGCCTGCTGCTGCTGAATGGCGGCCGCCCGCATGCCGAGGGCCGGCCGGAGGCCGTGCTGACAGCCCAAACCATTGAAGACGTCTACAAGGTCGAAGCGTTCATCGGCACCGCCACCGGCGGCCTCGTCGTTCAGCCGGTCGACCTGTCGCAGAAGAGGAAGGAAGAAGACCATGGCTGATCTGCGGGATATTCTGCAAAGCCACCTCACCGACGAGAAAGCCAGCTGGAGCATGGGCTCCTTCGGCGCCGTCGTGGAATTTCATCAGGACCGGGGCGAATATCTCGAGGCCGACGCGCCGGCCCTCTACGTGCGGGCGACCCGCCGCGGCGCGATCAGGCTCAATGCCGCGACGGTGGACAGCATCGAGCCCGTCGCCTACGAGACGCTAAGCCCCAGGCCGCACCGCTGGAGCCATGCCGTGGCGCTCTGCCTGCCGGTCCAGGATGCCGCCGGAAACAGGCGCGACGCCCTCACCGAACTCGGCCCGGACGAAGAAGCCGTTCGTCCTGCCGACCGCGGTTCGATCCTCTTCGACATGGGCCTTACCCTTGCCCAATGCGATTTTTGCATCCGCACACAGGATGCCGACCTTATCGCGCTCCTGCGTGAAAATGTCGGGCGCAGCCTGTTCGATCCCGCCAATCCGGCTGGCGGCGCTATCCTCAAGGCCCATCCGCACCGCATCGCACTGACGCGCATCGGCCGCGTTGAAGTCTTCCAGAAGATCGGTGGGCCTGATACCGGCGGCGTCTCCCCGCCCGGCCCGCACTCCCACCTCCTGCCGCAGCTCCTGAAGTCGGGCCGCACCCATTCGGCCAATACGCCGATCCCCGACCATCTGGTGCCGCTCGGCTATCTCCACCCGGCCAATCCGGTCACCGACGGCATGGGCGCGGATACGGAGTTCGACCTCGACGATCATGCCCGTTTCCAGGGGCTCTACGAGCAATTTGCTCGCCCAGACCTGCTTCTTCTGCGCAGGGCTGTGCTGGAGGCACTGGGCAGGAAGATCGAGCCGGGCGGGTTCTGCGCGCCGACGGATCGATTCGGCCGTGCGGCGCTGCGTCTCACCCTCCGCCAGCAACATCGTCTCGCCGAGAAATTCCCCAGCGGCACCTATGGCGATCTGGTAGCGCGCTGGCGCGAAGCATTCGACAAGGCTTCCGACACTGCGGCGACCGATGACGACGCACCCGGCCATTGAGCAATCCGGACCACAGACCACATGCACGCCTTTTCGACCCGCCAAGCTTGCCCCTTCCTCATTGCGGAATTTGCCGAACCGCAGAACATGCTGAGCTGGTCGCTGACCCGGCCCGGCTTCGTGGTGGCCCGTTCCGTCGTCTGGCTCGAAGTCCGCGACGGGGACTTGCCTTTGGAGGTCGATCCCGTCGAACTCTTGCATACGCGCATGGACATCGCTGGCCACAGCGAGGCAGTGCATCTCATGACATCGCGCAGCCTCGCCCATTACGATCTAGCGAGCGCCACCGCCGGTGCCATTACTTCCTCTTGCCTTGCCACCGTCGGCCTCTCCAACGCCGGCCGGGTCGGCGAGCCCTTCGACGGAACCGCTCGTCTCGGCACGATCAACCTTCTGGTCCATGTCGGGGCTTCGTTGTCAGAGGCCGCGCGCCTGGAAGCGCTTTCGATTGCCACCGAAGCCCGCACCGCCGCCATCATGGATCTTGGCCTCACCCGCAATGGCCGTGTCGTGACCGGCACGGGAACGGATTGCATCGTTGTTGCATCACCCCGGCTTTGCCCGGAATTGCCCTTCGCCGGACTTCATACTGACGTCGGCGTTTCACTGGGACGAGCGGTCTACGATGCGGTCATGAAAGGCGGCATGCGCTGGGTCGCGGAATGGCATGGAAAAATCTCCCGGGCCTTGTAAGCCGGACATTTCCATCGCACCGCCCAAGAGCGAAAACTGGTCAACCAATTATTGGTTGACCAATTTTCAGCTGAGTGTTAGAACGCACCATCGAAGGGGTGTTTCATACCCTGCCTGGGTTCGGAGGGACGCAAATGCAACGCTTGAAGGGGCTCAACAAGATTGAGGTCACCAGCCCGTCCGACCAGATCATCCAGCAATTGCGCGCCCTCATCGCCCAGGGAGCGATAAACCCCGGCGACCGCCTGCCTTCCGAGCGGGCGCTTGCGGAACAATTCGGCGTCGGACGCAGCGTCGTGCGGGAAGCCCTCCTCAAGCTGGAGTTCTTCGGCATCCTCAAGACCCGGCCGCAGAGCGGAACGACCGTCGAGGACATGACCTCCACTGGCCTTTCGGCACTCATTTCCAATATGCTTTCGCTTGCCGACCCCAAGCCCGCGGACATGGTCGAGGCGCGTCGGGTTCTGGAGGTAGAGACCGCCCGCCTGGCCGCCGAACGCGCCGACCGCGCGGCAATCGCCGCGATCCGCGCTGCGCATGAAAGCCATGTCGCCTCGGTCGCCAACGGCGAAGTGTCGATCGAGTCCGACGTGCTTTTCCACCTGCAGATCGCCGAGGCGGCCGGCAACGACGTGCTGCATTCCATGGTCAGCGTATTCGCGCCGCGCATCATTTCCAGCGCCAAGGAAAGCCGCACCTGCGAGGACGGCCGCGCAGGCCGGGCGGTGGAGGAACATGCAGCCATCCTGCGGGCGATTGAACGGGGCGACCCGGAGGCGGCGGGGCACGCAATGCACCGCCATCTTGTCATGACGGGCACGCGCTACAGCGAGCTCGATACCGAAAGCTAACTCACCGCATTCCGCGGGGAGGCGATCTACCACACTGGGAGGATAAAATGAGGACTGCCACTTTCGTTGGCGGCGCGGGCATCGCGTTGCTTTTGAGTCTGCCGGCCAGCGCCGTTGAACTCAAGCTTGCACATTCGCATCAGGATTCGATGGAATCCGAAATCCACGTAGCGTCCTGGCTTTTCCAGAAATATGCGCAGGATTTCGGCACCAATTTCTCGGTCACGATCCATCCGAACAACCAGCTCGGCCAGGAGCGCGAAGTCTACGAGGCCATGCAGCTCGGCTCCGGCGCGGACTGCATCATCTCCGGAACGGCCATCCTCGGCAATTTCGAGAAGAAGATCGGCGTTCTCGATCTGCCGTTCCTCTGGAAGGACTACGACCATGTCCATCGCGTCCTCGATGGCGAGGTCGGCACGGAACTGGCGACGGAATTGCGCGAGGGCGGCTTCGAGGTCATCGCCTGGCTGGACAGCTGGGGCTACCGAAACGTCGCCACGACCAGCAAGGCGGTGAACACCGCCGAAGACCTGCACGGCCTGAAAATCCGCACGATCCCCACCGACACCTACGTCAAGGCGCTCAACGCCATGGGCGCCAACGCAACGCCGATGGCATTCGGCGAGATCTACACGGCGATGGAAACCGGCGTTCTGGACGGGCTGGAGCACAATGCGTCCATCATCCTGGCCAACAAGTTCAACGAAGTCGCGCACAACTACGCGCTGACCCGCCACCTGTTCGGCCCGCTGGCCTTCGTCTGCTCGAGCACCTTCGTCAGCTCCCTGTCGGAGGCCGACCGGGCGACGCTCGACAAGGCGGCACGGTTTGCGCGCGACGCCCAGCGCGCACTGGCGCCGCTGCGTGAAGGCGAAGCACTGGCGGCGCTTGCCGCTGCCGGCGTCAACGTGACGACGGTCGACACCGCACCGTTCCAGGCAGCGGCAAACGGCGTGCAGGATGAACTCGCCAAATCCTTTGATGCGACGGCGACCCTGGAGAAGATCCGCGCCGCGGCTGCAAACTGACCCCTACCGCGGCGCCCTCCGGGCGCCGCTCCATTCCGGAGCCTACAATGTCCTTTCATATCAGCGCGCACGACAACCAGAACCGCGCCATCGCCGTACCGGGGAAGCATCTTTCCCTTATCTACTTCAATCTGATCCGACTGGAACCGGGCGCGCGCTATCTGCTTGATCAAACCGGCCTCGAAACGCACATCGTGCCGATGCACGGCATGATCGATATCCACGCGGGCGACCATTCCTTCCATCGCGTCGGCGGCCGCGACAGCGTGTGGGCCGGGCGCGCGGACAGCGTCTATGCGGGCAGCGGCGGCGAAGTCGTCATCGAGGCGATCAGCGCCTGCGAAGTGGCTATCGCCGGTGCGGTCTGCGAGGAGACATACCTGCCGTTCCGCGTCACGCCCGACGAGGTCGATCCCGTCGTCGTCGGTTCGAGCGACACGCATTCGAAGCGCGAGATATTCCATCTGCTCGGCCAGAACGGCGAAGGACGCAGCGGTCGTCTGCTCGTCAGCGAGCTCTACTGCGAGCCAGGCTGCTGGTCCGGCTACCCGCCCCACAAGCACGACACCGACCGCGACGGCGAGACCGACCACGAGGAACTGTATCACTACCGGTTCCAGCCCGAGACGGGTTTCGGCGGACAGTTCCTGTACCGCGAGGGCGAGGCGCGGAAAGTCGTCATGACCGAGCATGGAGACACGGTGCTGGTTGCCGAGGGCTACCACCCGACCGTCACTTCGCCGGGGCACGCCGAGTACATCTTTACTATTCTTGCCGGCAGAACGACGCGCGGGCTTCTCCAGCACTTCGAAGAACGTCACGCCCACCTCAAGGACGAGATCCCCGGCATCAAGGACATGCAGGCGAAGTTCCGCTGATCCGCTGACTGCACTGCCTTCGGCCGTTTCGTCCGAAGGAGAATGGCTTCAATTCAACATATCGGAACGGCGCCTGATGCGCGGGTACGCCCGGCATTCCCGCCGTATCCGTGGCACGGGAGGGCCGCGATGCAAACGTCGTCAGAATTCGACGCAATTGGAGAGGAGGTCGCCAGGAAACCGATGACGGTCCTGCGCGGGCCGCTCGGCACGGTATTCTCATCGATACACCGGCTGTTTGAAATCGCCGTGATCGCGCTGTTTGCCGCAATGGTTTTCGTTGCGCTGTGGCAGGTAGTCAACCGCTTCCTGTTGGGCAGTTCGCTCAGCTGGTCGGAAGAATTCCAGCGCTACGCCCATATCTGGCTGATCTTCTTCGCAGTGCCCATCGGCTATCGTCGCGGCGCCCATATCGGCGTCGATATCCTTCAGAACGCGCTCGGTCCCCGCAAGGCGCTCTTCCTCGACTGGATCATCGATCTCGCCTGGCTGCTCCTCGGGGCCGCAATCGTCGTCTCGACCTGGGCGCTGATGTCGGTTGCCTGGCGGCAGACGAGCGCCGGGATCGGCATCACGATGGACAAGGTCTATTTCGGGCTCGTTGTCGGGGGGATATACCTGATATTCACCGCCCTCGACCGGCTCCTGCAGAAAACACTGGGAGCATCGGCAGCATGACAATCTTCCTTCTCTTCGGTGCGCTTCTCGCGCTGGTCGGCTTCGGGTTTCCGGTTCTGCTCGCCATCGGCCTCACCAGTGCTGCCGGCATCTTCCTGATGCCGGGCGTGAACTTCGCGCTCTTTGCCCAGCGCACCTTCGCCATGCTGGATTCGTTCAGCCTGCTCGCCCTGCCCTATTTCATCCTGGCGGGCGCGCTGATGTCCAAGGGCGGGCTTTCCCGCGCTCTCGTCACATTCGCCCAGACGCTGGTCGGGCACCTGCGCGGCAGCCTCGGCCACACCAGCGTGGTGGCCTGCACGGCGATGGCAAACGTATCCGGTTCGTCGGCCGCCGAGGCCGCGTCGATCGGCTCGATCATGATCCCGTCGATGAAACGGCAGGGATACCAGCCGGGCCTGGCGGCAAGCATCGTCGCCGTCGCCTCCATCATCGGCCCGATCATCCCACCTTCGATGACGATGATCGTCTATGGTGCCATGACCGGCGTATCGATCGGCGGCCTGTTCGTCGCCGGCGTCGTGCCGGGCCTGCTTCTGGCCCTGCTGCTGTCGAGTTTCATCCGCGTCCTCGCGATGCTTCCACAATATCCCGCCTTGCGCCACCATACCAAGCGGGCGAGCCTGCGGCAGATCCTCTCCGCCATCCGCGGCGCATGGGTGGCACTTCTGGCCCCCTTCATCATCCTCGGCGGCATCTTTGCCGGCGTGTTCACCGCCACCGAGGCGGGCGTTGCGGCATGCCTTTATTCGATCGTCGTCAGCATGCTGGTCTACCGCGAAATCCGTCCGAAGGATCTGCCGGCGATCTTCCTCGACGCCGCCGTCACCACGGCGATGGTGGTGGGGATCATCGCGGTGGCAGGCGCGCTCGGATGGCTGCTCTCCTTCGTCAACTTCAACCAGAGCGTCCTCGGCCTGCTGCAATCCGTATCGGACGACCGGCATGTCGTGCTTCTGACCCTGCTCGCGATCATCCTCGTGCTGACGATGTTCCTCGAGAGCCTCGCCGTCCTGATCGTCTTCGTCCCGGTCGCGGCATATGTCGGACAGGCGTTCGGCTTCGACCCGCTGCATCTCGGCATCCTGATGATCGTGACGACGCAGCTTGGCGCCGTCACTCCGCCGGTTGCCGTGCTGCTGTTCATCACCAGCGCCATTGCCGAGGCGCGCTTCGTCGATGTGGTCAAGCATGCCCTGCCCTTCATCGGCATCCTGATCGTCTACCTGCTGATCCTCGCCTTCGTGCCGCAGATCAGCACCTCGTTGCCGCGCCTTCTCGGGCACTGAGCAAATGCCGCGCCTGTCTCCGCCCGCCTCGTCCGGCCGGCGGGGACAGACGCTTCAATCCTGTGGAGTGAGCCATGAGCACACATTCGTTATTCACCCTTTCGGGCCGGCGCGCCCTTGTCACCGGATCGAGCCAGGGCATCGGGCTTGCGCTGGCGCGCGGTCTGGCGGAGCACGGCGCTGACGTCATCCTGAACGGCCGCAACCGCGCCACAGTCGACACGGCGGTAGCAGCCCTTCAGAGCGAAGGGCACACGGCCCATGCCTCGATCTTCGACGTCACCGTTTCGGGTGCGGCGCAATCGGAAGTGCGGCGCATCGAGGACGAGATCGGGGCGATCGATATTCTCGTCAACAATGCCGGCATGCAGTTTCGCACGCCGCTGGAAGACTTCCCAGCGGACCGCTGGGAGCAGCTCCTCAAGACCAACATTTCGAGCGTTTTCTACGTCGGCCAGGCGGTCGCCCGCCATATGATCGGCCGTGGCGAGGGCAAGATCATCAACATCGCCTCCGTGCAGAGCGAGCTCGCCCGTCCGGGCATCGCGCCCTACACCGCAACCAAGGGCGCAGTCAAAAACCTCACCCGCGGCATGTGCGCCGACTGGGCGCGGCACGGGCTGCAAGTCAACGCCATCGCCCCCGGTTACTTCAAGACCCCGCTAAACCAGGCGCTGGTCGACGATCCGGAATTCTCCGGCTGGCTGGAGAAGCGCACACCGGCCACCCGCTGGGGCAACGTCGAGGAACTGATCGGCGCCGCCGTCTTCCTGTCAAGCAAGGCCTCCTCTTTCGTGAACGGACACACGCTCTATGTCGATGGCGGCATCACCACCTGTCTCTAAGCCCGCAATGGCCTTCGGAACCATCATCGTGATGGGCGTCTCGGGGTGCGGAAAATCTTCCCTCGGGGCGGCGCTGGCCCATCGATTGGATTGCTCCTTCATTGAAGGCGATGATCTGCATCCGCAGTGCAATGTTGAGAAGATGTCGCGTGGCGTGGCGCTGGAGGATGCGGATCGCTGGCCGTGGCTCGACGCGCTGGGGGAGCGAATTTCCTCTCATGCAGGCGGTTTCGTCGTGCTCTCGTGTTCGGCGCTGCGCCGCGCCTACCGCGACCGTCTTCGCCGCTCCGCAAAAGGCCCCGTCATATTCGTGTTTCTGCAAGGATCCCGAAGTGCGTTGCAGGCGCGACTGGAGCAACGACGCGGCCACTATATGCCGGCGCAGCTCCTCGATAGCCAGCTCGCGACGCTTGAACCACCGACGTGCGAGCCAGACGTCGTTACCATCGACATCGAACAGTCGATTGAATGTGTGGTGACAAATGTGCTCTCGACGCTGGCCAACCGCTCGATATAGGTCGAGCCAGCTTCGCCCCTGCCCCGCAATGACCGCCTCAAGCCAGGATGTCGTACAGAAAGCGCAGGCATACGGTCATGAGAAAGAGACCGAACAGCAGTTCCAGCTGCCGCTTCCCCAGTCCATGGGCCGCCCGGACACCGAAACGTGTGGTGAGGAAGGACGTGGGCAGCATGAGCAGGAAACCGAGAAGCGATACATAGCCGAAAGCATCCGGCGGCAACCCTGCCTTGCCCCAACCTGCAAAGACATATCCGATGGCCCCGGGTATCGATATCAGCACACCGACACCGGCGGACGTGGCGACGGCACGGTGGATCGGCGTGCCGAAGAGCGAAAGGATCAGGTTCGAGATCGCCCCGCCGCCAATGCCCATGAGCGAGGAGAGAAAGCCGATCGCCGCCCCGAAAAGGCGCATGATACCGGCGCCGGGAAGGGCGCTGGCAACGGTCCAGCCCGAGCCACGCAGCATGCGCACCGAAACCACGCCGGCAACACCGATGAAGACGAGCTTGAAAACCCAGGGATCGGAATAGCGCGCTATCACGGAACCGGCGATCACCCCGAACAGGATCGGGAACGCCCATAGCCGAAGCGTCGGCATGTCGATCGCACCGCGCAGATAGTGGCCGCGTGCCGATTGCAGGGACGTCGGCACGATCAAGGCAAGCGAGGTGCCCACCGCAAGCGGCATCCGCACGGAATCGTCGATACCCAGAAGGCCGAATGCCTCGTAGAGCACCGGCACGGACACCGCTCCCCCGCCCACACCGAAAAGCCCGGCCAGGAAGCCGACCGCGGCGCCAGCGACGAGAAGCAGGCCGGCAAGGGCCAAAACAGTTTCCATATCGAACGGCATATAGGGGATCTTCTTGAAATGGAGGGGTCAGTCGCTTGACATTGTTTCTTCGTAGATCGTCAGCGTCATGAGGTATTGGCCTTGAAGGGCTTCCACCGCTCGTTTCGTGTCACCGGCCAGGGCGGCGTCGACGATCGCCTGGTGTTCATCGACGCTGCGGCGGCGAGGATAGCTGTTGGCCATGGAGATGAAACGATACCGCTCGCCGAGCAGCATGAGCTCGTCGGCGAAGCGCAAGAGGTGCCGAGACCCGCAATTGGCAATGAGGGCGCGGTGGAAGGTGCGATGACGCTCCTCCCAATGCGTGTTGTCCGGCGGCGGCATGCCGGGTTCGGTGTGTTCGTAATAGTGGATCGGCGTATTGCGCAGATGATGCGTGGCGAGGATGATAGCATCCTCCCAGTCTTCGGTTCGCGCGCGGATGGATTCTTCCAGCGCCTTCCCCTCGACCCAGCAACGTGTACGCACTATGTCACGGAAGTCCTCGAGCGAGATCGGCGGCACGAAGAAGCCACGCAGGTCCTCACGGTCCACCAGACGCTCGGAAGAGAGCCGATTGAGCGCTTCCCGCACCGGATTTGTGCCGGCCGAATAGCGTTCAGCGATCTGGTCGATCAGGAGCTTGTGACCAGGTTCGAGAACACCGCGAACAATATCCCGTTTCAGGGCGTGGTAGACTGTTGTTGCCGCGGTCTCTTTCTCGGTCCGTCGCGGATTAGCGCGACGGGGTGCAATCGGGCGGGTCGTCATTGGCTTCGACTTCTTCTCAAAACAGATCCCTCAAGGCTAGCGCCGATCATCGATACCGGTGACCGAGCTGCGATGCCAGAAGACCAGTCTGCGCTCGATCAGAACTACAGTCCAGAACACCAGAAAACCGAGCACGCTGAGATAGAGGATCAGGGAGAACACGCGGGGCGTCTGGAGCTGGCTCGCCGCAACGCGGATCAATTCGCCGAAACCCTTGCCGCCGCCCAGAAATTCGGCGGTTATTGCGCCCGCCATGACGCCGACCGCAGCGATCTTGAGGCCCGTGAAGATCTGCGGCAGGCCTGTGGGAATCTTCATGCGGATCAGGGTCTGCCAACGGCTGGCGCCGAGCGTGCGAAAGAGCATCCGGGCGTTCTCGTCCGCGACATGCAGGCCCGCTGCGGTACCGACCACGATCGGGAATGTTGCGATGAAGGCAGCCAGCGCCACCTTGGACGCAATGCCGAAACCGAGCCAGGCAAGAAAGAGCGGCGCGAAGGCCACCTTGGGCATGGTGTCGATTGCCACCAGGTAAGGCAGGACCGCACGTTCGCCGAACGATGTTTCCCCGACCAGGACGCCGAGGGAAAAGCCGATCGCAATGGCAAAAAAGAACCCCCAGAGCACTTCCTTCGTGGTCATCCAGAGTGCCGACAACATGTAGCCGCCAGAGAGCATGTTCTTCCCCACGACGATGATGTCGCCAGCCACTTCCGCCGGGGAAGGCAGGATGATGCGCGAGACCACCTCGAAATAGTGAACGGCCCACCACAGGGAAAGGACGGCGAGCAAAAGCGCCGCCATGGCAATGACACGGGGGACGCGATCGATCCAGGCGACCTGCTCGCTCCAGACCGTTTCGGGGAAGGTACCGGGCTCGACTGTTATCGCCCGCCCCAGCGCCGGGACGGTGGTATCAACGGCTGTAGGTCTCATGCGGTAACGGCCCCTTCGTCCAGGCGGCTGCGGATATAGCGGACATATTTGCCGAATTCCGGTGTCGTCATCATTTCAAGCGTCCGCGGACGCGGCAATTCGATGGGCACCGCCTCGAGGAACCTGCCAGGTCGCGCCGACATGATGTAGACCACGTCCGAAAGCAGCACGGCTTCCGAAATCGAATGCGTGATCAGGAACGCAGTGGCATTGCGCGACAGGCAGATCCGCTGCAGCTCGATATTCATGAAATCGCGCGCAAGCTCGTCGAGGGCCGAGAAAGGCTCGTCCAGCAGCAAGACCTGCGGTTCGGTGATCAGCATCCGGCAGATCGACGTGCGCTGCGCCATGCCTCCGGACAGCTGTCGCGGATAGACCTTGTCGAAACCCTTGAGGCCGACCAGCTCGAGCAGGTCTTGCGCTTCCCTGCGACGGGCTTTCGCCGCCGCCTTGCCGTCACGGATGCTGATCGGCAGCAGCACGTTGTCGATCGCGGTCAACCAGGGAAACAGCGTCGCCTGCTGATACATCATGCCGATCTCGCGCCGCGCGCCGAGAACGGGTTTTCCATCCAGAATGACGCTGCCCGTGCTGGGCGGCGTCACCCCGGCCATGATCTTCAAGAGCGTGGACTTGCCACAGCCCGAAGGGCCGATCACCGAGGAAAAGGAGCCTTCCCGCAGATCGAGATCGACGGGATCAAGCGCTTGTATCTTGCCGAAACCGTAGGATTTGGAAACGTTGCGGAGTTGATAGACAGGCCGGGCGAGAGATCGCCCGGCCGTTTGCTCCGCCACGGGAATGGCGCTCTGCATCATTTACTTGGTCCCGTTCCAAGCTTCGACGAACTGGTTGGTGTAGGCAGCCTCGATATTGTCCAGCGGCTTTTCAAGATCACCGCTCGCGACAAGGCTGTCCTGCCACTTCACCCAGGCGCCCGGCGGCATGTAGCCGAACGGATCCTTGGCATCGACCGGAAGGGTCCGGCCCTGGATTGCGCTGAGCAGCGCATCGGCGAAGGCAGGGTCCTCGCTTTCCTGCGGATTGCCGGTGGCGACATGCTTCAGCGTCGCTTCCCGGTTGGCCGGATCGAGGCCGAATTTCGTACCCTTGACCAGGGCGCGACCGAACCCGGTGACCGTTTCGGGGTTGGCGTCGAGGAATGCCCGCGTGACCGCCCAGCCGTTGCCGAAGTAGTCCAGATAGGGTTCCGGCGTGATCTCGCGCAACGGAATGCCGCGCGACGAGATGATGGCGGCGTCCGCCACCGCAGCCGCATAGCCGCCGACTTCCTTGTTGAGGAATGCCGCTACGGCCGTGCCGCCGTCACCGATAGCCAGAAACTGATAGTCTGTACCGTCCTTCAGCCCCAGATCGTTCATGATACCGCGCGTGAAGCCCACTTCGGCGCCATCTGCCGTACCGACGCCGATCGTCGCTCCCTTGAGATCGGCCGGGACCTTGGCAGGCGAGTCTTCCGGCACGACAAGGCCGAAGACCGAGCGGCTGAAATGATTGTAGATGAAGACGATATCCTCGCCGCGAGCACGTGCGGCCAGAAGCGGCGCCGGGCCCGGCTGGCCGACATGTCCCTGGCCAGAGGCGAGCAACTGCAGCACGGAAGCTGAGCCGTTGACGGCCTCCACCTTCACGTTCAGACCTTCCTCGGCGAAATACCCCTCCCCGATTGCAACATGCAATGGATAGACGTTGATAGCCGAAGGGTTGGGCACGACGATGGTCAGATCCTTGACCTCGGCGGACGCCGGCGCGAATGCGCTCATCGCCACCAGCAGTGCCGCGCCCATGCGCTTTATTCCAATCATATCTTCCTCCCTGAAGGGCTGCACACCCGTAACAATTCTCCAAACCCGCGCAGATTTCGACCGCCGGTCGATCATCAGACCGGCTCCTCTTCCGGCTGACGCGTGAAATCTGGCGCATACCTTATTTGCTGTCAATCGACAAATAATGTATGATTACGATTGATTGCGAAATCATACATGCTACGCTTCGAACCCGGCGCCCGAGGGAGGAAGCCCGGGAGCAAGAACGCCTGAACAGGCACGCAGGAGGAGACCACACCGCATGAGCAATCACGTCATCGATCTACCGAAAGCCGCCGCGATCCCGGTCGTCGGCAGCGACAAGACGTTCCCGGTGCGCCGCATCTATTGCATCGGCCGCAATTACGTCGCCCATGTCGAGGAGATGGGCGGAGACGCGGACCGTGATCCGCCCTTGTTTTTCCAGAAGCCTACGGATGCCGTCGTCACCAGCGGCGCGACGATCCCCTACCCCACGAAGACCTCGAACTATCATCACGAAGTCGAACTGGTCCTGGCAATCGGCAAGGGTGGCCGCAACATTCCCGAGGCCGAGGCTGAATCGCACATCTGGGGCTACGCCGTCGGTCTCGACATGACGCGCCGCGATATCCAGGGCGGTGGACTCCCGTGGGAAATTGCAAAATCCTTTGACCATTCCTTTCCGGTCGGTGCAATCACGCCGATCTCCGAGACCGGCAGGATCGACAAAGGCCGCATCGAACTGAAGGTAAACGGGAAAGTCACGCAGGAATCCGACATCTCGCTGCTGATCTGGCGCATCCCTGAGATCATCTCCCGCCTGTCGGAGTTTTTCGAACTTCAGCCCGGCGATGTCATCCTGACCGGCACGCCGCATGGCGTCGGCCCAGTTGTGCAGGGCGATACGCTGGCAGCGACATTTGCGGGCCTCGCACCGCTCCATGTCACCGTCGGCCCCGCGGCCTGAACCGATGAGGGAGGCCGCCGATCCAGTTCAGATTTCACCGGACCTCCTGGAGGAAGTAGCCGGCTTCGGCACCGCAACCCTCCACGAGGCGGCGGGCAGGATCGGCGCCTTGCCCGGCGCCATCGCCCCCCTTGATCGCGCAATGAGGCTACGAGGAAGGGTGTTGCCGGTCTTTTCGCCGGCCGGCGACAATCTTGCAGTGCATCGTGCAATCGCTCTGGCCCGGCACGGGGACGTGCTGGTGGTCAGCGGCGGCGGCACGCTATCGCATGGGCCCTTTGGCGACATTCTCGCCCTCGCGGCACGAATGCGCGGCATCGCGGGCCTTGTCATGGACGGCGCCGTTCGCGACAGCGATAGCCTCATCGCAATGGACTTCCCTGTCTTCGCACGCGGTTGCTCGATCCAGGGCACGGTCAAGTGCAATCCCGGCACGGTCGGAATGCCGATCCAGATTGGAGACGTCACCGTTCACCCCGGCGACGTGGTGATCGGCGACGCTGACGGCGTCGTCGTCCTGCCGCCCGAGCGGTTGACCGAAATCCACGCCGCCGCCCTCGACCGTCTGGCCGCTGAAGCCGATATGCGCGCGCGGATCGCCAAGGGCGAACTGACCCTCGACCTGCTCGGATTGCGCGGCATGATACCGGCAGACCGATAGCCTGTTTCTTATGGCCTTTTTGTTCTTCGGCTTGCCATGCCCGGCCTCATTCGGCGACCATGAAGTCGAACGGTTTCTCAGAGACGAACTGGCTCGATGCCTCACCGGTAAGGACGCGGCTCATGTCCACCCCGAGATCCAGTTTGCGCACACGCGCGCCTTCAGAGAAGTCGAGCTTCTTCAAATCCACCCAGAAAACGTTGGGTGACGTCGCCGATTCGCCATAGAAAAGCATGCCCTTCTGATCCGCCACCACACGCCAGCGGGTCGTGGAAAGGTTCGGCGCTTCCGGAATGCTCACGCCATAGGGTGCCGAAGCGTTGCGGATAACACTGAACACAGCGGCGGCTGCAATCCGGGGGTCGTCGCTTTGGGTCACCGCGTTGATGTAGAAGCCAGCCCGCACGAAGCGGTCTTCGGAGCGGCCACTGCCGGGCAGAAATTTGAGGGAGTCGACCGCGCTCCAGTATCTCTGGTTGGCGAGCTGGTCGCCATAGGGCGGGTCGTTCGTCACCACCTGGTATGTGCGATCATGATGAATGCTCAGCTGTCCGCCGATCCACTCGAGAACGGCACTGTCGCCGGTGGCATCGGAAAGTGTCAGATGCAGCGGTGCGAGACTGCCTGGGCGGCCGGGCACTTCACCGCTTACCACGTCCACGGGATGACTGCGCGTATACTCGACTGCCTCTGCGACCGATGCGAATTGATCGAGGTAGAACTGCGCCCAGATCGAGAGCGACATGCGAGGTGTCACACCGTCGTCCTCCGGGAACGTTGTGGCGTTGAGCCAAAGCAGGCTGGCGTTGAGGCCGACTTCGTTCATGCCATCGACCGTAGAGATGTCATAACCGGAGACAGCCAGGCTGCCATATTTCGATGTCCATTCCAGCGAACGCGAACCGGCGGCTCCATTGCGCTTCATGCCGCGAGGAAAGACCCAGAAATTGCTGACCATCGGATCCTTGAAATCCATGTTGCGGCCCGTGATGTTCCGCCCGTCAGGCCCTTGATAGACGACCCTTGTGCAGGCTTGGGCTTCGGCGGCCAGCAGCGCCGCGGCGGCAGTCAAGGTGACGAGGAAGCGTGTGAATCGAGACATATTGAACACCAATCCAAAAGAAGACTGCAAGAAACAGATGCGCATCAAAACCGACAGGTCATTCCCACAACCGGGCCGCTGAGGCGCGCGACATAGACGTGACCGTTGTGGTCTCAATCGACCTCGAACACCTTGTAGCCTACGAAGGCGGGAAGGCGAATGCTGAATGCGTATTTGTCGGTAGCCGGCGGCCAGATCGCCTCCGGGTGAACGGGACACATACGCTGTTCACATGGTGTGGGGGCTAGGACGGGAGAATTGCCCGCCCTCTCTGGATGGAACTCAAGCCTTGGGAGCGGCTTTGTCGTATCACGGCTCCTTCCGGTGCCAATTTTCCAGGACCCGACCTAGGTCCTTAGGCTCCCCGGCGCTCGAGCGCCTCACTCACCCGCTCGGCGCAATAGGCTACATATTTGGCCAGAGACTGTATGTCCTCCTCGCCGACGCCGATGTCGAGACAGGATATGCCTATTCCCGCGACCGTCTCACGATGCGGACCATTCGCTGCTACGCGGATGGGGGCCGCAATACCAAGCACACCGCGACGCCAGGAGCCGTTGGTCTTGGCGTAACCGCGCTCGCGTGCCTTTTCCACCAGTTCCATCACCTCGGCAAAAGTCGCCGGGCTGCGCTCGGTCGGGCGGTCGAGGGGGCGGTTCCAGCGTTGCAGGCTCTCATCGTCCAGCGTGCTCATCATGGCGACACCTGTGGCGACGCACTGGGCTGGCGCCCGCCCGCCTATGTCGACCCTCGGCTCCAATATGGTGGGCGCTTCGATACGATCGATATAGACCGCCTCCATGCCCTCCAGCACGGCGAGATGCACTGTCTTCTTGACGACCTCGGCCAGCGCCGCCAGATGGGGCTGCGCGGCGACGCGGACAGGAAAGCCCTCGGTCACATGCATGCCGATCTCCCAGATCTTCAGCGTCGGCACATACTTGGTCGAACCGGAATCAAGACGAACGAAACCGAGCTCGACCAGGGTCTGCAGATGCGAGTGCACGTTGCTCTTGGTGAGATCGAGCTCACGCGCCAGCTCGCTTATGCCCCATGGCCGCGGACGCCGCGCCATAGTTTCCAGCAAGGCGAAAGCCTTGGTGACGCTTGTCGAAACCTTTGCCATTTCAAAATCTCGTATTGACCGCCACTCGGCTACTAGGACCGCTCCTGTGGTAACCCGCAAAACGTCCCTGAGGAAGGGCCCTTCGCGGAGGCGGGATGTTTGCATGCCATATAGTCTGGCCGGAGAACGAAAACGCAAAGGTTGCCTGCCGGACAGCCTGTTGCGGGACGTATCCCTGCACGTTGACGCATATAAATGGTGGTGGGCCAGCCCGAAAAGGGCAAGCCCTGTCTTGCTGGCGGAGGCAAGGGGCCCGGCCGAAGCCGGGTTTCATTTCCTCCGGGCAGAGCCCTTTAGCGGGCTGTCGACGCGGGGCCGACCACCATCGGATTTTCCGGATGCGTGCACCATTCACTCCATGAGCCGGAGTAAATGCGCGATCCTGAAAGTCCTGCATGTTCCATGGCAAGGACATTGTGGCAGCCGGTAACGCCCGAACCACAATGATGGACGACGTCATGGGGCTCACGCCCGTTCAGAAGCTCCAACCATTCCCGCCGCAGCGCATCCGGTGACTTGAAACGACCGTCCGGGGCCATGTTGGCCGGGAACGGCCGGTTGAGCGCACCGGGGATATGACCGGCCACCGCATCCATAGGTTCGACCTCGCCTCTGTAGCGTTCGGCGCCGCGCGCATCGACGACCAGGAAGCCTGGCGTCTCGATATTGGCCCGCACCTGCGCCATGGTTATGACCGGGGACAACGGCTCTCCAGCCGCCGCCATTGCGCTCGCCGCCAGCCTTGCCTGCTCCGGTATTTCTGCGCTTTCCAACTGCAGGCAGGCCTGCTTCCAGGCAGCCATGCCACCATCTAGCAGGGCTGCGCAGTCGAGGCCGAGCCATTTGTTGAGCATCCACCACAGTCGCGCGGCAAAGCCTCCGACATCCTGATCGTAGACGACCACTTGCCGGCTGCCGTCGATGCCAAGCCCTGCGATGAACTGCCGGAACGCCTCGCGCCCAGGAAGCGGATGGCGACCGTTGCTCCCCGTCACCGGCCCCGAAAGGTCGCGGTCGAGATGCACGAACAAAGCGCCTGGAAGATGCCCTTCACGATAGGCCGCCTCTCCCCAGGCCGGGTCGGAAAGCTGGTGGCGGACATCGAGCACGATCAGATCGCCGAGCCGCTCACGCACAAATTCCACATCCACAAGCGTGTTTCGAAGCCCGGTGGCTTTCGACGCCGTTTCCGCCATCTTCATGCCTCCCCGCCGCGATAGCCCAGATAGACCGTCCGCTTCTTCAGATAGGCCTCGAAGCCATAGGGGCCGTCGTCGCCGCCGATGCCGCTCTTGCGGTATCCGCCGTGATAACCATGCACGGATTCCGGCCCGGTCCGGTTGACGAAGATCTCGCCGAAATCGATCTCGTCCATTGCCCGCATGATCCGGTCGAAGTCTTGCGTGTAGAGATAGGCGGACAGCCCGAAATCGCTGTCATTGGCAAAAGCGACCGCCTCGTCGAAGGAAGCAACCTTGACCACTGGCAAGACAGGTCCGAAGATTTCCTCCTGCGTCAGCGATCCGCCATGTGACACGCCGGAAAGCACGGTCGGGCTGAACCAGTGGCCTTGGGCAAAGGCGTCACCTGCCGGCCGGTCGCCGCCGCAGACCACGGAAGCGCCATCCTTTCTGGCCGCCGCGACGACGGCGCGCAACTTTTCCACCTGCGCGGAGGAAATGACCGGCCCCATGTCCGGCGATGTCAACGGATCGCCGAGCTTCAGCGCTGCAGCCAGTTCGGCCACCTTCTTCACGAAAGCGCCGTGAACGGCCTCATGCACATAGACGCGCTCGGCGCAGGTGCAAATCTGCCCGGCATTCTTGAACCGCGCGAAGATGACATCGCGTGCCGCCTGCTCCACATCGGCATCCTCCATGACGATGAAGGGCGCCTTGCCGCCTAGTTCGAGCGATACCACGGTCAGGTTTTCCGCCGCAGCCCGCATCACCGACTGGCCGGCGCCGACCGATCCGGTCAGCGTGACGAGCTGGGTGATCGGGTGAGCGACCAGCGCCCCACCGACTTCCGGCCCCGTGCCGTTCACGATATTGAGGACACCGTCCGGCAAACCGGCATCCTTCAGGACCTCGGCCACGCGGAAGGCTGAAAATGGCGTCATTTCTGATGGCTTGACGACGACGGCGTTGCCCGCCATCAGCGCAGGCGCGATCTTGCGGCACAGGACCGCGACCGGGAAGTTCCACGGCACGATCGCGACCACCACGCCATAGGGATGCTTGGTCGTGAGGATGCGGTTGTTGGGCCGGTCGCTGGGCATGACCGAGCCGGTCATCCGGCGCGCCCACTCCGAATGATATTGCAGGTGTCCGGCACCGCCCTTCACCTCCATTGTGGCATGGTCGAGCGGCTTGCCTTGCTCGAGCGTGATGATGCGCCCGATCTCCGCGGCTCGCTCGACGAGCAATGCCGCCGCCTTCTGCAATACGCCACCGCGCTCGACCGGCGTCTTGCGCGCCCATGCCTTCTGCGCCGCTCTTGCCACGTCGAGCGCCTCGGCCGCGTCAGCGGCCGTGCCCGCCGTCACGCGTCCGACCGGCAAGCCTGTAGCCGGATTTTCCACCGTGATGACTTGCGCGCCGAGTGCGCGCCGTTCGCCACCTATCAGATGACCGTGATCTTGAAGTTCCATTTTATTCACCCTCAGAAGAACGGCCCGTCGAACCAGACTTCGATGCCTTCCTTGTAATTGGTCGTCTCGCCCCATGTGAGCTGGCCATCCGCGGTGCGCACCAGCTCGTCCAGGATCTTGTGCCCAATCTCGACGAGGCCCTTCGGGTTGGCGAGAACGGACGAGCTGTCAAAATCGACCCCGATATCGAGCTTAGCGGCGAGATTGGGGTTGCCGGTCATGAAGAAAAGTGGAGCCACGATGCCAGGATCGATCGCCGGGACTGGCGGATCATCCGGCATGTCGCCGCCGCCGGACTGGAAGATGGTGATCTGCGATCCCGCTGCGGCCAGTCCAGGCATCAGGGCATTGCCGGCCATCCAGCTATCCATGAAGTAGAGACCGTTGCCTTGAGGCTGATGGCCGTAGTCGAGCGCGCCCTGAAGCGGAGACGTGCCGCCCTTTGCGATGGCGCCGAGCGACTTCTCTTCAAGCGTGGTGATGCCGGCCTTGATGTTCGAGGGGATCGGGTTGATCGATCGAATGTCCTCGCCAACCGACCGCGCCTGTGCCTCGGTCTTGGCAACCATCGCAAGCAGCCGCTGGCGCGTCTCTTCATCGACGGCACGCTCGGCCAGAATATGCTCTGCTCCAATCACCTCGGTGGTTTCCGAGATGATGACCGACCCACCGGCCTCCACCAGACGATCCATTGCCTGGCCGAGCGCCGGATTGCCCGAAATCCCGGAAGTCCCGTCGGAGATACCGCATTTGATGCCGACGAGAAGGTCCGACAGCGGGATGTCCTCGCGCTGCTGAAGAGCGGCATCGCGCACCAACTGGCGAGCGATCTTCTGCGCCTTGAGCGTGGTCAGGCCCATGCCGCCGTCGCTCGCCACCTCGACGAACTCGATCGGCTTGCCCACGCCCTCGAGGTGCTCGATCATGCGTGTCGCGCGTGTTTCGGGATAGTTGAAGTCCATGCGCACGCCGATCATCACCACCGAATGCACATTGGGATTGCGGGCAAGCCCGAGCATGACGCGAAACAGGCGCTCGCGGTCCTTGCCATGACGGCCCATGTCGCCGGGATTCTGGAATACCGTGACGCCGGCGACCGTGTTGGCCACCGCCCAGGCGACCTGGTTTGAATAGCGATCGAGCGGCAGGATCAGAACCTTGTTGCGAACGCCTGAACGACCGACCGCACGGCGATATCCTTTGAACGTACGGGTCACTGGCTCACTCCCGAAAGATCGGTCTTCAGACCGGCAAGATTGTGGATATGCACATGCGCGCCGGCAGGGATTGCCTCTGTCGCGCGGCCGATCGGGACGCCGTATTTCTTGACGGCCTCGGCATTGGCCAGCGATCGCAGTGCCAGCTTGTGCCCGAACGGCACGTCGGTCGCCAGCGCCAGCTCCAGCGCGCTGCCATCAGCCAAGGCGACGGAGCAAACGATCCCCTTGCGCCCTTCACTGACCATCACGGCCACGTCATCACCGTCATGCAGGCTAACCGCCGAACACAGGCTGCCCCCGTTGGTTTCCTGAGAAGTCATAGCCACCTCGCGTCCCTCTCCATCCTCATTTCTGCACAGCGACACGGCCCGCATGGCCGCTCTTCTGCGTAGGAGATGTGTTTACATCATCTTTTTTGTTATGTATAGTGATACTCATGTTCTTAAATAGAGAACGTTTTTGAATTTCGGATCTCTTTTCCATGCAAAATGATGTGCATTTCGACGCGGACTTCATCATCGTAGGGGCAGGAAGCGCAGGCTCGCTGCTCGCCGACCGGCTGAGCGCCGATGGACGCCATACCGTGCTCCTGCTGGAGGCCGGCGGTCCAGACAGCTATCCGTGGCTGAGAATTCCGATCGGCTATGCGAAAACCTTCGTGAATCCGCGCTACAACTGGATGTACCAGACCGAGCCGGAGCCGGAACTGAAGAACCGCAGCATCTATTGGCCGCGCGGCAAGGTTCTGGGCGGCTCGGGCGCAATCAACGGGCTGGTATACATTCGCGGAGACAGGCGGGACTACGACGACTGGCAAGTTCCCGGCTGGTCCTTCGACGAGTTGCTCCCCTTCTTCAAGCAGCACGAGGACTATCACGGTGGCGCCAGCGCATGGCATGGTGCCGGCGGCGAGATTTCCGTGGCAAAGCCGGTGGACCGGCCAGAACTTTGCGAAATGATCATCGCCAGCGCGGAAGCTGCGGGGCTCAAGCGCAACGACGATTTCAACGGCCCGGATCAAGATGGTGTCGGTTACTATGATCTGACCACGCGCAACGGGTTCCGCTCGAGCAGCGGCTCCGAAATGCTGCGGCGTGCCAAGTCACGCCCCAACCTGCGGATCCTGACGCATACCCAGGCAACCCGTCTGCTGTTTGCAGCGGATGGACGCCGGGTGATCGGGGTTGAGGCGATGCGCGGCGGCGATGTGGTTCGGTGCAACGCTCGTCGGGAGACCATCCTCACTCTGGGCGCGATCAACACGCCTCAGCTGCTTATGGTTTCCGGGATCGGCCCCGCGCCAGCGCTCAGGCATCAAGGCATCGACGTGCGCCTCGATAGCGCCGGCATTGGCCAGAACCTGCAGGATCACCTGCAGTGCCGCATGGTGCTGCGTGCCAACCGCAAGATCACGCAGAACGACGTGCTGCGCAGCTTGTGGGGTAAGCTCGGCATCGGCCTCGACTATATCGTGCGCCGGCGAGGATTGATGACCTTCGCTGCCGGGCAGGTCGGCGCCTTCTTCCGCTCGCGCCCGGAACTGGAGCGCGTCGACGGCCAACTGCTGCAATTCTCGTTCTCCGCTCCGAAGACCGGAGAGCCCCTGCACCCGTTCTCAGGCTTCACCACAACAGTCAGCCAATTGCGCCCGGAAAGCCGAGGGGAGATCACCCTCGCTTCCGCCGACATGCGCCAGGCGCCGAAGATCGCCGCCAACTATCTGTCTACTCAGACCGACCGTGATTTCTATGTCGATGCCCTGGGCGTTGCGCGTTCCATCTTCGCCAAGGAGCCGATGGCGTCCGAACTGCACAGCGAATACTGGCCCGGGCCGCAGGTCAGCACCCGCGACGAGATGCTGGACTATGTACGCGGCATGGCCAGCACGATCTTCCACCCCTGCGGCACCGTTCGCATGGGCGCCGATGAGGACGCCCCCCTTTATCCCGACCTCAGCCTGCGCGGCGTCGACGGTCTTCGCGTGGCCGATGCCTCGGCCATCCCAACCATCGTCAGCGGCAACATCAATGCGCCGACGCTGATGATCGCCGAGCGCGCAGCGGCAATGGTGCTTGCTGACGCAGCCCGAAGACAGGATTGACGCCAACGGCACCGTTTGCACCACCCGACACCTTTCCAGTCATGTTGTTCAATGGAGGATTTTATGAACATCAAGCTGCTTTTCGCCACGGCGCTCGCCGGTACTCTGCTCGGCATCACCGGCGCCCATGCCGAATACCCGGAGCGCCCGATCCAGATGGTCGTTCCGTGGGGTGCAGGCGGCGGATCGGATGCGGTCGCCCGCATGATCGCCAATCTTATGGAAAAGGAACTCGGCAAACCGATCGCCGTCATCAACAAGACCGGCGGCAGCGGTGCCGTCGGCCACCAGGCCATCGCCTCCGCCAAGCCGGATGGCTACACGATCGGCATGGTGACGCTTGAAATCACCACGATGCACTGGGTTGGCTTCAGCCAGCTTACCTCGGCCGATTTCACCGCATTCGGGCAGGTTAACTTCGACCCGGCGGCCGTCACCGTAGCCGCAGATTCGCCGTTCAACTCGCTGAAGGACTTCCTGGAGGCCGCAAAGGCCGAACCGGGCAAGATGAAGTCTTCCGGCGGCGGCGCCGGCTCCTTCGGCCATATCGCGCTGGCTGGTCTTCTCAAGACCTACGGCGCTGCGCCTGACGCCACGCCGTGGGTGACGATGGATTCGGCCGCCGCAGCGCAGCAGGAACTGATGGCAAGCGGCATTGCAGTCGTAGGTTCGTCGCTGGGCGAAACCCGCGCCCTGGCGGAAGCCGGAAAGGTGAAGTCACTGGCCGTGATGGCTGATGAGCGGCTGTACGGCTTCGACAATGTTCCCACCGTCAAGGAAGAAGGCGTCGACTGGTCTTACGGAACCTGGCGCGGCTTCGCAGGGCCGAAGGATATGCCGCAGGAGGCGGTGGACAAGCTGGGCGCCGCTCTCGAGAAGGCATACCACAGCGAAGAATTCCAGGAATTCATGAAGAACCGGGGCTTTGGCCTGCAGTGGCGTAACGGCGCCGACTTCGCAGCCTTCATGAGCCAAGCCGACAGCGTCAACGGGCAATTGTTGAAAGAAATCGGCCTGGCGCAGTAAGACTGACGACCATCCGGTCCGGCCGGACCGGATGGTTTCCGCTTTTCCTGAGGAGTGGGAAAAGTTGCCGGCGCACGTCGCCAGATTTGCGAATGGGGGGAGACCGCAATGCGGCTCAATGACATTGTCAGCGGCGTCGTGCTGCTCGGATTTTCTATTACTCTTTGGTTTTTCGCTGCGGCCCTGCCTAATCCCGCGGCCCAGGAATACGGCCCTGCCTTCTTTCCGAAGGTGATTGCAGCCTGCCTCGGCCTGTCGGCGATGGTGCTGATCGCCACATCGATGCGACAGTCCGGTACAGTTGCGTTCTTTGCCTTCGATGACTGGATCCGAGATCCCCGCCGGGTGCTCCAGTTCCTGCTCGTGCCGGCCATGGTGATCTTCTACGTCTACTCGGTCGAGGAAATCGGTTTCCTGCTCTGCGCCTGTGCGGTGCTGCTGGTCCTTCAACTGGCCCTGGGCGTCAAGCCGGTACTGTCGCTGGTGGTGGCCGTCGTCATGGTTGCGTTCATCTACGCCATCTTCGACATGCTTCTGGGCGTACCGCTGCCGCGTGGTGAATTGTTCTACACCTGAGAGGCTTCTCGCGCCCCAGCGGACGCAAAGGGCTGAAAGTCAACTATGCAATCGCGGGCGTCGGTATTTTCACGCAACCGCACTTGCCATGAGGAACTGCAAGAATGAGCGACGCCTATCTACTCGCACTTGAGATGGTGTTCACGCCCTATGTTCTGGGTGTAATGGTGCTGTCGGGCATCTATGGCCTGGTCATCGGCTGTATCCCGGGACTTTCAGCCACGATGGCGATCGCCCTTCTGGTGCCTGTCACCTTCTTCATGCCCCCTATCCCGGCTATTGCAGCAATCGTGACGACCAGCGCGATGGCGATTTTTTCGGGCGACATTCCTGGCTGCCTGCTCCGCATTCCGGGCACTCCGGCCTCCGCCGCCTATGTCGATGAGGCCTACCGGATGAACCTCAACGGCCATCCGGAACGCGCGCTCGGGATAGGACTGGTGTTCTCGACCATTGGCGGTATTTTCGGCGCGCTGGTGCTGATGTTCGCCGCTCCCGCCCTCGCCGAGTTCGCTCTCAATTTCTCCACCGTGGAGTTCTTCTGGCTTGTCCTGCTGGGGCTGGGAGGGGCGGTCTTCATTGGTGCGCGGCGGCCGATCAAGGCCGTCCTGATGCTGTTCTTCGGTCTCGCAATCGCCCTTGTCGGCATGCAGAATCCGGCGGGCATGCCGCGTTTCACCTTCGGCAATGTCGAGTTGATGAGCGGCTTTTCCCTGATCCCGGTCATGGTCGGCATGTTCGCGGTATCTGAAGTGCTGCGCTCGATCATTCGCCCCCAGGGCCAGAAGATTCCTGAAACATCGGGAGAAATCGACGGCATCTTCCGGGGTATGGGTGGCTTGATGCGCTGCTACCCCATGGCAACGCTGCGCGGCAGCACGCTCGGCACAATCATTGGCGCACTGCCTGGAGCCGGCGCGGATATCGCTGCCTGGATGTCCTACGCAATCTCCAAAAAATTCTCGAAGACACCCGAAAAATTCGGCACCGGGCACCCCGAGGGACTGGTCGAGGCCGGCGCTTCCAACAACAGCGCGCTGGGGGGCACCTGGATCCCTGCGCTGGTATTCGGCATCCCCGGCGACTCCATCACCGCTATCGCGATCGGTGTTCTCTACATGAAGAACCTCAATCCGGGCCCGACCATCTTCATTCACGCGCCGCAGAACGCCTATGCGATCTTCATCGTTTTCCTGGTGGCGAACCTGCTCATGCTACCGCTCGGCTGGGCCATCATCAAAATCTCGCGCCATGTTCTGAAAGTGCCGCGCAAGGTGCTGATGCCGGTGATCCTGCTGTTCTCCATCGTTGGCGCCTATGCGGTAAACAACTCCTTGTTCGACGTGCTGATCATGCTCGGCTTCGGTTTCCTCGGCTTCGTGCTGGAAGAAAATGAATTCCCCGTCGCCCCCATCATCCTCGGCATCGTGCTCGGACCGATGCTGGAGGCCAACTTCATAGCCTCCATGGTCAAGTCGGACGGTAGCCTCATCGGCTTCGTCAACCGGCCTATCGCGGCAATCCTTGCCACCATAACGGCCGCAATTGTCATCTGGTCGATCGCAGCACCGTTGATCACACGAAAAAGACAGGAAGCGGCGTAACCTGACGCTTGCCCTGGCGATGCTGTAAAGCCGTAGTTTGTCGTGCCGAGAAAGAGAAGGTCCAATGAGCGAGAATATCACGCGGATTCCGCATTGCAGCCATTGGGGTGCCTACACAATCCTCGTTCGGGACGGAAAGCTCATCGGGATCGAAGCGGCCCCCGACGACCCGGCCCCCTCGCCGATCATCCAATCGGTAAAGCAGTGGGCCGATCCCGAATTGCGCGTGCTCAAGCCCATGGTGCGGCGGGGGTGGCTGGAGAAAAAGGAAAACAGCAACCGCTCCCTGCGAGGTGAAGAACCTTTCGTAGCCGTGAGCTGGGAAGAGGCAACCGATCTCGTGGCGGGAGAGATCGATCGTGTCCGGACGGATTTCGGGAATGCTTCGATTTTCGCCGGCTCTTACGGCTGGACCAGCGCGGGACGGTTCCAGCATGCCGCAACGCTCTTGAAGCGCATGCTCAATCTGGTGGGTGGCTTCACCAATCACGTGGACACCTACAGCATTGCCGCAGGCCCGGTCATATTGCGGCATGTTCTTGGTAGCGACGAGGCTTGCTATGGCCAGGGCAGCACGCTCGATACGGTGGCCGAACACACGGAGACGCTGGTCGTCTTTGGATCGATCGCGCCGCGAACAGCCCAGAGCGAAGCCGGCAGCGTCGCACGGCACCTGATCGAAGGATATCTGCGTGACATCGCGCAGCGCGGCGTCAAGGTCGTCCTCGTCTCGCCAGTCCGCGATGACCTTCCCGAGTGGGTGAATGCCGAGTGGTGGCCCATTCGCCCGAATACCGACGCGGCGCTCATGCTGGGCCTGTCGGGTGAAATACTGAAGGCAGGCAAACACGACCGGCCATTTCTCGAACGCTATTGCAGCGGTTCTGAGCGCCTTCTCGGCTATCTTCGCGGCGACCTCGACGGCCGCTGCAAGGATGCGGAATGGGCTGCCGGGATTTGCGGGCTAAGTGCGGCGCAAATCCGGTCGCTGGCGCCGCGGCTGGTGGACACGCGCAGCATGCTGAGCGTGTCCTGGAGCCTTCAAAGGGCTCAACACGGCGAGCAGCCGTACTGGGCGGCATTGGCGCTCGCGGCAACCACCGGGCAGGTTGGCCTTCCCGGTGGTGGGGTCAGCTACGGTTATGGCTCGACTGCCGGCAATGGCGCTCCGATCGGTATTGGTCGCTCTCCGGGCATGTCCCAGCTGCAAAACCCCATAGACAGTTTCATTCCGGTTTCCCGTATCGCGGAGATGCTTCTCAATCCGGGTAAGACCTTCACTTATCAGGGCGAGACGAGGCAATTTCCGGATACGCGCCTGGTCTACTGGGCAGGCGGCAATCCATTCCATCACCATCAGGACCTGAACCGGCTTTCCGAGGCCTGGGCCCGACCGGAAACGATCATCGTGCAAGATCCCGTATGGACCGCCACCGCGCTGCGGGCTGACATTGTGCTGCCGGCCTGTACCTCCATCGAGCGCAACGACCTGGGGGGCAACAAGCGGACCAACTACATCATGGCGATGCGCAAGGCCATCGAGCCACTGGGAGAATCCCGTTCGGATTTCGATATATTCCGGGCGATCTCGAAGCGCCTTGGCGTTGCCGACAAATTCGACGAAGGACGGGACGAAATGGGGTGGGTACGACACCTTTACGATCTCAGCCGGGAACATGCGTCCACTAAACTGGACTTCGAAATGCCGGATTTTGAAACCTTCTGGCAGGTCGGCCGGGCTGAAGTTCCCATGAAGAGCAGCTACACCTATCTTGCGGAATATCGTGCAACCCCTGACCTTCACCCGCTAATGACCGAGAGCGGGCGCATCGTGCTGGGCAGCGAAACGCTCGCACAGCTCGATCATGCGGACTGCGCAAGCCACCCCAGTTGGTTCGAACCGCTGGAATGGCTTGGAAATGCGGACGCGCCGGAAGAACTGCACCTGATTTCAAACCAGCCAGTCGGTCGTCTGCACAGCCAGATCCCGAAGGGTGCTTCCAGCCTTGAGCAGAAGGTTCAAGGCAGGGAAACGGCGCGTCTCAATCCGGCAGACGCAGAACGCCGGGGCATCGTGGCGGGCGACATGGTGAGGCTGTGGAATGATCGCGGTTCATGCCTGGCGTCCATATGCCTGGACGACGCCGTCATGGAAGGCGTCATCGTCCTGCCGACCGGCTCATGGTTTACGCCGTCGACGGGCATGGATATTGCAGGCAATCCCAATGTTCTCACACCGGATATTCCAACATCAGCCTTTGGCCAGGGATGCGCTGCCTATACCTGCCTGGTCAGGATCGAAAGACATGAGGGCGCAATGCCGGACGCCATGGAATTCTATGAGAGCAATATGCGAACTCTAGGCGTTTAAATCGCTTGTTGTCGTGAATGGGCGGACGGGTTACCCGCACCGTCCGTTCATCTTCGTGCGACCTGTCACAGCGCAAGCGGTGCTCGCATCTCACCGCGCAGCGACATGCGCATGGTCGCACCGTCCCTCCCCGAGCAGGAGCTTCCAATGCACGAACCGTCCCTCTCCCCGTCCCACCTTGCCGTCAAGCCGGAGATCGTTGCGTTTTTCGACGAGCCGACCAACACGATCAGCTACATCGTCAAGGACCCCGCGTCCAACGCATGCGCGGTGATCGATTCTGTCATGGATATCGACTATGCGGCCGGCCGCATCACATTTGGTGGCGCCGACAGGATAATTGCCCATATTCGGGACAAGGGCTGGGAACTCGAATGGCTGATCGAGACGCACGTCCATGCCGATCATCTGTCCGCAGGACCATATATTCAGAAGGAGCTGGGCGGCAAGCTTGCCATCGGCGAGAATATCACCGTCGTCCAAGAGACCTTCGGCAAGATATTCAACGAAGGCACCGGGTTCCAGCGCGACGGATCGCAGTTCGACCGGCTGTTCAATGATGGAGACAGCTACAGGATCGGCACGATGGGCGTCCGCGTGCTCCATACGCCGGGCCATACCCCGGCCTGCATGACCCACGTCGTGGGCGATGCGGCCTTTGTCGGAGACACGCTGTTCATGCCGGACGGCGGCTCCGCCCGTGCCGATTTCCCGGGAGGCGACGCTCGCACCCTCTATCGCTCCATACAGCGGATCCTGAGCTTACCCGGCGAAACACGGCTGTTCATGTGCCATGACTACGGTCCGAACGGACGTGACATCCAGTGGGAAACCACGGTCGCCGAAGAGCGTGAACACAATATCCATATCGGCAAGGGCATAAGCGAGGATGAGTTCGTGAAAATGCGTGAAGCACGCGACGCGATGCTCGCCGTTCCAAGGCTCATAATTCCCTCGCTCCAGGTCAACATGCGGGCCGGACAGCTCCCGCCCGCAGACGAGAGCGGCGGCACCTTCCTGAAGGTTCCGGTCAACATCCTCTGAGAGCATGCCCCACTGAAAACAACATGACGCCCCCCGATGAGCGGCTTCACATCGGGACGCTCTACAACCGGAGCTGTCACGGCCGGGCCTAGTTCCTTCGCCTGCAACACGCGATCGCCGAGCAGCCCGCCATTTTCATTCAAAGCACACGTCTGAATGTTCAATACTCGAGCCCAGATGCTCCCCTAGCTTGCCTGACGGCCTTGCCGCAACGAAAGCGGCCCGGTCGAAACGTGCGACATCGCACGTGGTTCAAGGGAGGATCAACATGACACGTAAGATCGATGCGCTTGTCATCGGAGCTGGCGTTGCCGGGCTCTATCAGCTCCACCAGCTGCGACAGGAAGGAATGGAAGTCCATGGGGTGGAGGCGGGATCGAATGTTGGCGGCACGTGGTACTGGAACCGCTATCCCGGCGCAAAATTCGATTCCGAAAGCTACATCTACCAATATCTTTTCGATGAGGAGCTGTACAAGGACTGGACCTGGAGCGAGCGCTTCCCCGCCCAGCCTGAAATCGAACGCTGGATGAACTACATCGCGGACCGGCTCGACCTGCGAAAGGATTTCACCTTCAACGCCCGCGTGACAACGGCACGCTTCGATGACGTGACCGGGCGCTGGCTGGTCGAGACCGACAAGGGTGAAACCTATGACACGCAGTTCCTGATCGGCTGCACCGGCATGCTTTCGGCGCCGCTGGAGGATCGTTTCAAGGGGCAGGCGTCGTTCAACGGGAAAATCGTGCACACGGCCCGCTATCCGAGAGGCGGCCTCAACCTGACAGGCAAGCGGGTCGGCGTCATAGGCATCGGCGCGACCGGCATACAGGTCATCCAGACCATCGCAAGCGAAGTCGGCGAATTGAAGGTCTTCGTGCGCACGCCGCAATACGTGCTGCCGATGAAAAATCCGAAATACGGCCCCGATGAGGAGCAATGGTACAAGAGCCGCTTCGATGAACTGAAGCTGAATCTGCCACACAGCTTTACCGGGTTCGAGTATGATTTCGAGCACCAGTGGGCCAGTCTAACGCCCGCACAACGCCTCGACGTGCTCGAGGAGATTCACTCCGACGGATCGCTCAAGCTCTGGCTGGCGTCCTTCGCCGAGATGTTCTTCGACGAAGATGTCAGCGAGGAAATCTCGGCGTTCGTGCGCGGGAAAATGGCGGCACGGCTGAAGGACCCAGAGTTGATTGACATCCTCGTTCCCAAGAAGGGCGACTACGGTTTCGGCACCCATCGCGTGCCCCTCGAGATGAACTACCTTGAGGTATATCTGCGCGAAAATGTCCAGGCGGTGTCCGTGAAAGACAATGCGATCGCCGAAATCGTGCCCGAGGGCGTGAAGCTAGAAGACGGCACGGTATATCCGCTCGACGTGATCATCATGGCGGTGGGCTTCGATGCAGGCTCCGGCGCACTTTCACGCATCGACATTACCGGCCGCGACGGCATGAAACTGGCGGAAGAATGGCGCCGGGAGATCCGCACCACCCTCGGAATGCAAAAGCACGGCTTCCCGAACCTGTTCATGACCGGCGCGCCTCTCGCACCTTCGGCGGCCCTGTGCAACATGACCACGTGCCTGCAGCAGCAGACCGAGTGGATCACCGATTGCATCAAGGCTCTGCGCGGGTCGAACAAGACGGTGATCGAGCCGACAGCCGAGGGCGAAGAGGCCTGGGTGCGCCATCACGACGAAACCGCCAATGCCACGCTGATCGCCCGCACCAACTCCTGGTATACGGGTTCCAACGTACCCGGCAAACCACGCCGGGTGCTTTCCTATACCGGCGGCGTCGGCGCCTATCGGAAAAGATGTCTGGAAGCCGCTGAAGCCGGTTATGAAGGCTTCGCCACGAGCTGACCGGCCAAGGGCGGCGATGCGACAATGCGGCGCTGCCCTGGAGCATTCGTTCCTTCAGCTTGCCCGTCGCCGGAAGGCGGCGGGCGTTTGCTTGCAGGCCAGGGAAAACACTCGCGTCAGATGGGCCTGATCGGAAAATCCGCACTCGGCGGCAATCGCCTTGATCGGCATCTGGCTGCGCGCCAGAAGGAATTGCGCACGCTTGATCCGGGCCGCGATCACCCACGCATAAGGAGGCTTCCCGAAACTGCTCCGGAACTGACGGGCAAACAGACAGGGTGAAAGGCCGAGCACAGCTCCCATCCCCTTCAGATCCAGCGGCTCCGCCAGATGCGCCTCGATATAATCGGCAATCAGGCGCTGTTGACGTGGCGAGAGCGTTCCGGGCAAGACGGGATCGCGCGAGTGCACCGAGGCATAGCGGCGCAGAAGATGAACGACTAGCGCACGGGCGAGCGATTCCACATAGAGCGCCCCGCCCAGCCCGCGATCACGCGCCTCAGCGGAGATCATCTCCATCGCATAGGTCACCACGGGGTCCTCCGTGCGCAGTACATCGGCAAGCGTAACGTCCTTGACGTGGCAGTCCATTACCTCGCTCGCCACTTCCGAAGCGAAGCCACCATCAAGATACAGATGGGTGACGTCTATCGGCTGATGCCATGTCCAGTTGGCCCGCTGCGCGCGCGTTAGAAGGGAAGTGGCGCCGGGGCCAAGCGTTTCGTTGGTCCAGCGCCCCTCAAAGCGACGCCGCATGGGCGTGGTACCGGCACGATATCCAACCAGCATGAAGTCGCGCATGGCCGGAACGATCACGTCCTGTCCCTCATAGTGATAGGAGCGCAACTGGACATGGCGCCAACCCAGACCGTCGCTTGCAAGCAGAAGCCGGCCCGGCACCCAATCGGGTAGCTCTTCGAATGGTATCAGCCGGTTCATCCCCTCCTCCCAAACGGTGAACGGGCGAGGAGCTCAGCCCCTCGCCATCTTCCTCCGCAAGCTTATGAGGCGACCCTCATCCCGCCATCGCCTTGTAAACCGCACTCTCGAAAGCAAGATATCCCGAGAAGGACGCCGGATCGCCGAAAGGCAGGATCTGGGTTGCCCAGTAGCCTCCGAGATTGGACTGCCGGTCGATCCAGTAGAAGCAGTTGGCCAGTCCCGCCCAGCCGATCGAGCCTGCCGGACGGCCGGTGGGGGCTACCTCCTCATTGGTCATGAAGGTATAGGACCAGCCCTTTTTCTGGCCGGGGAAGAATTCGGCGTCGTTCGAGAGCGATGGGATCACCCCGGGCAGCATGCCCACCGTCTGGTGCGCCTCCAGCCCGTTCTTCACGGCCCAGGCGACCGTTTCCGGCTGCAGCACGCGACCGTTCGGTCCTGCGCCGTCATTGAGCCACATGCGGATGAACTTCATGTATTCGGGCACGGTCGCATAAAGCCCGTGTCCCCCCATATCGATTTCGGGATTGTCAGGCAGGAAGAAGTCATCCATCGGTGCAAGCATCCCGTCTGCGCTGCGCGCATGGATGATGGCCGTTCGGGCCTTCATCGCTTGGGTACGGGTAAAGGCGACCTCACCCATGCCGAGTGGGTCGAAAATGCGTTCGCGCATCACTTCGCCCAGCCGTTTCCCCCGGATGCCCTCCACCACCTGGCCGACCCAGTCGATATTGCTGCCATATTCCCAGCGCGTTCCCGGATCGAAAAGCAGCGGCGTTTCGATGGCAGCCCGTGAGGCCGTGACAACCGAGGGCTGACCATGCTCTTCGGCGAGCCGCTTGTAGTTCTCGGAGAAGAAATCGTATCCAAAGCCGCCAGTATGCAGCATCAACTGGCGTGTAGTGACGTCGGATCTGGGCGCGCGCAGGCGGGGCGCTCCATCTGCGTCGAAACCGTCGATCACCTGCAGCTTGCCGATTGCCGGAGCGTAGGTCTTGGCGGGTGCATCAAGGTCGAGCAATCCGTCCTCAACGCACTGCAGGGCAGCAGTGCCAGCAATCGCCTTGGTCGTCGAGAAGATCGCGAAGACCGTATCCTCAGTCATGGGCGCGCCGCCCAGTCGGCGCTCACCGGCCGCACCGGAATAGATATCGCCTCTGTGATCGGTGATCATCGCCACCACACCCGGCACGCGAGGATCGCCCGCACATACGTCCCGCAGAACAGCGTCGCAGGCCTGTTTCAGGTTGTTCATGATATTCCTCCCATCGCTTTCGCTTGAGCAAGCGTGCCACGTTTCCGCAAACCCGTCTGTCCGGTTTCGGAATGGGTCATTCGACTTCGGAAGCCAAATGCATGCGCACCGCCCTTGCTAAAGCCGAGTTCGCGCCCGTGTCTGCGAGGGCAGCTCGCCAAACCGCTTGCGATAGTACCCGGCCAGCGCGCCGAAATTGACAAAGCCCCATTCACCGGCAATGTCGCTGACCGTTCGGTCGCTGGGCGCGGTCTCCAGCTCGGCGCGCAACCCTTCGAGCCGGCGGGTGGCAAGGAACTCGCGCGGGGTTATGCCGCGGAACCGCCTGAACCCCTCTGAAAGGGTCCGCGCCGAAATGCCCAGCCGTTGCGCCACCTCTCCGATCGTGGGCGGCTCGCGGGCTTCCGCCGACAGGATTTCCTCGGCGCGGCGAACATATCCCGGTGCGGCAGTACGGGCACCTTCCTGCAGGACAACGCCTGCCTCCCTCGCCCATTCGCTCAAGAGCTCCACGCAGATAGTCTCTTCCAGGTGGCGCGCCAATGCGCTCTCTGTGCCACGGAGGACATTTGTACGGGCCGCATAATCGAGCAGACGCAGCCAGGCTGAATCAGGCCCTCCGATCTTCACTCTCCGGGTCCACAGCGCATTGTCGGGAACAAAACTGAACCAGCGCTGTGCAGTTTCCTCCATCAGGAGATGCGGCAGGGTCAGGTTCAGCTGCATGTGGTCGGGATCGCCATCCAGCCAGTAGTCCGTGCGTGAGCAGTCGACGACAAAGCTCTCCCCCACACCTGTCGTTGCGGGCGTTCCGCCGGTTTGATGCTGCAACGCGCCGCGCAGCGTGTTCAGCACAAGAATATTGCCTGCCGCGGGATCGAACCGGTCGAGGTGAATACCGGTACCGTAGGAAAACCGCGTCATGGTGATCCGGCCCACCTTGGCCGGTATCATCGTCGCATCCGGTCGCGACAAGCGCTCCAGCGGCCGCACGCGGTAGGGCATATAGACCCGCCTGCAGAAATCCTGGACTTCCTCCCAGTCGCGCGAACGCGTCCGCGCATCATGGTTTATCGGCGCGCCCGTGGCGTCGACCAGCAGTGCCTCCTCCAACATCCTGCGCTCCCTCGCAAATCCGGAGTATCCCGCAGGCTAGCACGGACCAGGCATGAGCGGATATCCATCTCCGGCTCCCAGCCGCGACCTTAGTCGTAGGGACGATCCGCTATGGCAAACAAGGTTGATACTTCGGACTATTGAAAAGAAGCGGCGGAGAAGCTCCTGACGCCCAGCGCCAGATCCTAAAGTTTTGCTCTTGTTGATCGAGGCGTGGAAAGAAGCAGGCTCGTTTCGCTTCCGGTAATACCGGGCACGAGGCGGATCTTGCGCAAGACGGCGTCGAAGTCGGCAAGGCTCGACGCACCGAGTTCCACCAGAAGATCCCATCGGCCGTTCGTCGTGTGGATCTGCGAGATCTCCGGAAAACCGCCCAGCGTGCGGATTACGCGGTCGGTCACATGGCCTTCGATCTCGATCGTCATGACGCCGCGGACGACATCTTCGAATGCATCGGCGCGCAGCATCACCGTATAGCCGACGATGGTGCCATCCTGCTCCATCCGCTCGATGCGCGCCCGCACGGTGGCCCGCGATGCGCCGGTTTCAAGTGCGAGGTCCGAAACGCTGCGGCGCCCGTTTCCGCGCAGGAGCGTTACGATCTTCCGGTCGAGGTCGTCCATGCCAATTTGGCTCCAAGGTTTTCCATTTTGATCAATATGGCATCTCGAGTTGCCAAAATTCAATATTCAATCTGCCGCTAGGGGCTTCTACAGTTTGAAAAACCAAACGGGAGTACGTCATGGAGTGCACGCTGATCGGCGCCCCTCTGCAAATCGGTGCAGGACAGCTTGGCTGCGAGATGGGGCCGAGCGCTCTTCGCATCGCCGGTCTTCGCGCGGCGCTGGAAGAACTGGGCCATACGGTCAAGGACACCGGCAATATCACCCCGCGCGCCTTTGACGAGATGCCGCATCCGAACAAGGCCGTTCATCACCTCGGCGAAACCGTCGCCTGGGTCGAGGCGCTTTCGGCTGCCGCCTACGAGCACAGCAAGACCGGCATGCCGATCTTCCTCGGCGGCGACCACGCGATATCCGCCGGCACGGTTCCGGGCCTGGCACGCCGCGCCGCCGAACTCGGCCGGCCGCTCTTCGTGCTCTGGCTGGACGCGCACACGGATTTCCATAACCTCGAAACGACCGTCAGCGGCAACCTGCACGGTACGCCGGTCTCCTACTATACCGGCCAGCCCGGCTTCACCGGCTATTTCCCGACGCTCGATCATCCGGTCCCCGCCGAAAATATCTGCATGATCGGCATTCGCAGCGTCGACCCGGCTGAACAGGCCGCCATTCGCAAGACCGGCATCACAGTGCACGATATGCGCGTAATCGACGAGCATGGCGTCGCCGTCCTCGTGCGCAACTTCATCGAGCGGGTGCGCGCTGCAAACGGCCTCCTGCATGTGAGCTTCGACGTCGACTTTCTGGAGCCTGACATTGCACCGGCAGTCGGCACCACGGTCCCGGGCGGCGCGACATTCCGCGAGGCGCACCTGATCATGGAAATGCTTCATGACAGCGACCTGGTGACCAGCCTCGACATCGTCGAGCTCAATCCGTTTCTCGACGAGCGCGGCAAGACCGCAAGGCTGCTTGTCGATCTCGTTGCCAGCCTGATGGGCAAGCGGGTGATGGATCGCCCGACCGTTTCTGGCTGATTTCCGTTGTTCTTTGGTTGGAGGCAAAATGAACACTGATGCGAAACTGAACGTGGTGCCCTTCGTCAGCGTGGACCACATGATGAAGCTGGTCCTGAAGGTCGGCATCGACCGGTTCCTCACGGAACTGGCTGCCGTCATCGAGGAGGACTTCCGCCGCTGGCCGGTCTTCGACAAGACCCCGCGCGTGGCCTCCCATTCCGAAGAAGGCGTCATCGAGCTGATGCCGACCAGCGACGGCACGCTCTACGGCTTCAAATATGTCAACGGCCATCCGAAGAACACGCGTGATGGCCGCCAGACCGTGACAGCCTTCGGCGTCCTGTCGGATGTCGGAAACGGCTACCCGATGCTGCTCACCGAGATGACGATCCTGACGGCGCTACGCACCGCGGCCACCTCGGCCGTCGCGGCCAAGTACCTCGCCCGGCCGAACGCCCGCACCATGGCGATCATCGGCAATGGCGCGCAAAGCGAGTTCCAGGCCCGCGCTTTCAAGTCGCTTCTGGGCGTCGACAAGCTTCGCCTCTACGACATCGACGCATCGGCGACGAAGAAGTGCGCCCGCAACCTCGCCGGCCTCGGCTTCACCATCGTTGAATGCTCTTCCGTCGAGGAAGCTGTCGAAGGTGCCGACATCGTCACCACCGTCACCGCCGACAAGCAGTATGCGACGATCCTGTCCGACAACCATGTCGGCCCCGGCATTCACATCAACGCCGTCGGCGGCGACTGCCCCGGCAAGACCGAACTCAGCAAGGACATCCTGCTGCGCTCGGACATCTTCGTCGAATATCCGCCGCAGACGCGCATTGAAGGCGAAATCCAGCAGCTTCCAGCCGAGCATCCCGTCATCGAACTGTGGCAGGTCATGACCGGCGAGACCGAAGGTCGCAAGAGCGCGGACCAGATCACGCTCTTCGACAGCGTGGGCTTCGCCATCGAGGACTTCTCTGCCTTGCGTTACGTACGGGAGAAGATTTCAGAACACGGCATGTTCACCGAGCTCGACCTCCTCGCCGATCCCGACGAGCCGCGTGATCTCTACGGTATGCTGCTGCGTTGCGAGGCGAAGCTGCACGCTGCCTAGCGCCAAGCCATGTGAATGACCGCCCGGCCCATTTTTCAACGCGCCGGGCGGTCGTCAAATCAATGGATCGCCCGGCAAGAGAGCAGAGCTGCCCCGTTATGCGGGCAATTGCTGAGGCAGAGATCGTCGCTAGATCGCCGGATGATCCGCAGGCAAGAACGAAACGAGACGCAATATATCGCCGTCTGCCATGCGTACGACAACGGCCCTCCGATCAAGAGCCGGTTCATGTCACCGAGCGGGCAACGACGCTCGGCCGTGAGGCCGAGCGGAAGATGGAATCTTCGACTGATAAGTCTACATCGCCCGCGGCACGTGAGCGGCTTCGCTGATCAGGTCGAGAATACGCTTGGCGGCCGAAGGGATCGGCCCCAGAATGGGCCGGTCAAACCGTGGCCGGAGGGCCTTGGCAGCTTCTCCGAGCGGGCCGCCACCGATGATCACCGCCTCGGCTCCGTCCCGTTCGATACAGTCGGCGACCGCACCGGCGAGTGTCTGGATGAGCAGTGCGGGATCGGCGGCCAGCGCTACCGGGTCGCCTTCGGTACAGCGGATACCCGTGTAGAGATGGGCAAGGCCTAGATCGTGCGCCCGCTGGCCAATCGCCTCGGCGAGATCTGGCGTTGAGGTCGCGATACCGAACCGGCGGCCGCCCTGTGAGGCCTCGATCATCGAGGCCTCACAGATGCCGACCACCGGAACTGTCACCTTGCGGCGAAGTTCTGCCAGGCCGGGATCACCGAAGGCGCTGACAATGATCCCTGCACAATCCCGCCCATGCGCGGTGCCAAGCTCAACCACCTCGGCGGCAGATGCCGCGAGCTGCTCGGGCGTGACGATCATGCCTGGTGCGCGGCTGGCGGTCACGGTCTCGACGGCCAGCTTTCGGTCCAAGGCTTTCAGCGCGATGGCGTGCATCATGTCGCTGGTCGACTTGGAACTGTTGGGATTGATCAACAGAACGTGTGGATTCATGCTTAGTTCAAGCTCCTGCTTTTAGAGGGGCCACGGCCACGTCCGGGCTTTCGGTAGTGATTTCGGCAGGTTGGGTAATATCCTCCATCGACATACCGTAGGTTTCCGGCCCGAGGCGAATGCAGACGGCAAAGATCGCATACATGGCCGCCGCCAGACCAAACACGCCCCCCATGCCATAGTTGTCGAACAGCGCGCCGGAAATGGTGGGTACAAATGAGCCGGCCGCAGAGCCCGAGGCCAGGATGAAGGCCACGCCGAAGGCGCGGATGCGCGTAGGGTAGAGTTCCGGCGCATAGATCCAGATCGACGTGTTGAGCAACAGCACGAAGAACTGGAAAAGCGCGCCGAAGAACAGCACCAAGTAGATGGTGGTGCCAAGATACATGATGGCGAGGGCGGCCAGGCAAGCGCAGATGGCGCCCACCGTCAGCACGCGCTTACGCGGGAAATAGTAGCCGAACATCGAGGCCGCGATAGCGCCGAGTACGCTGCCGCTCTGAATGATCATGCTATATAGCAAGCTGCCTTGGAGCGTATAACCCATCGAGACAAAGATGATCGGCATCAGCGTCAAAACGGAAAGCTGTGCGCCGTAGCTCATCAGAATGGCGATCGCTACCGGGATGGTGCGGCCGAGGAACGGTGCGCGGAACAGCTCCTTCCAGGCCCCCTTGGTGACAGGTGCCTCCGCCATGTGGTCCTTCGTCAGATGCTCGCGCACCACAAGGTTGCGCGGCCGTAGCGAACCGGATTCCAGCACAGAGAGCACCTTGTTTGCCTCGTCGATACGACCTTGCGAGGCGAGGAACCGTGGCGTCTCCGGCACGTAGCGCCGGTAGAATACGACGAGAAGCGCCGGAAGTGCCAGTGATGCGAAGAGCCAGCGCCAGCTGTCCTCACCGGGAAAGATGCTGAAGATCATCAGCCCGTAGACAGGTGCCAGAAAGTTTCCGAAGCCACCCGCGCCGACATTGACGAGGCCGGCTGCGGTTCCGCGGAACTTCGGCGAGCAGAATTCAGACAGCATGGTGACTGCCGTGGAAATCTCGCCACCGACACCGAAGCCGACAACGGCACGCGCAATGCACAGGAACATGAAGTCCGGTGCCAAGGCGCACGCTGCCGAGCCCAAAGAGAACAGCAACAGGTTGAAGGTGAGCATGACGCGACGGCCGTAGCGATCACCCAGAATGCCCGAGAGCAACCGGCCGATTGCCGCGCTGCCGAAAGTAATCGTGTTCAGGAAGCCGATATCCGTGCCCGTCAGCCCCCAATGCTCCTTGAGGAGCGGCCCCGACACGCCGATCGTGTTCTGCTCGAAGCTGTCGAACAGGCAGCCGATCAGCACCAATGCGATGATCTGTTTGTGCGCCTTGGTCACTCCAATCCGCGTGAGCGCGCCTTCCAATTGCCGAATGACCGGCGATGATTTGCCGGACTGCACCATACCTTCTGCTGCCATAGTCTCCTCCTTCTGGCATCAGCATGAAAATTTATTTTCCTAGTATGTTCATAAGAAATTTAATTATCAAGAGAAACTTGTGAGCGGCGCGTTCTTCCCGAAATCCGACCAGTTCGTTACAAACATTTCACGGCATGCATGATGGTGGGTCAGATGGGTTCTACGGATCGTTCGTTTCTGTTTCGGGTGAGAGATGCGCTCGATGAACTGCACCCGGCCGAGCGCCGGCTCGGCGAGTTCGTCTGCGACTTTCCGGGCGAGCTTGCGAGCTATTCTGCCTCCGAACTCGCCACGCTCGCGCAGGTCTCCAATGCCACCGTTACCCGCTTCGTGCGTCGGCTCGGCTACGAAAACTACGAGGAGGCCCGCCGCCACGCGCGCGACGAGCGGCAGACGGGCTCGCGGCTGTTTCTCGCCACCTCGACGGATGCCGCAGGTGTCCAGTCGGTCGCGGCCCACGTCGCCCAGGGTATCGCCAATCTTGAAGGCACCTTCGCCACCATTACCGACACGCAGGTGAATGCGGTGGCCGACGCGGTGCTGGAAGCGCGCAAGACCTGGGTCGTCGGTTTTCGCAGCAGCCACCCCTTTGCCGACTACCTGCAATGGCAGATGACGCAGGTCGTCGAGAACATCGTCGCGATTCCTGGCGCTGGCCAGACACTTGGAGAACATCTCGTGAGTGTCACAGAGCGCGACGTCGCCATCGTCTTCGGACTGCGCCGACGCATCGCACAGATGGAAACCATACTGTCGGCCATCGAGAAGAGCGGTGCGAAATTGCTCTACCTGACCGACGAGGGCGTCGCCCACCGGGCAAGTGCGACCTGGCATTTCCGCTGCCAGACGCTGGCGCCCGGTCCTCTCTTCAACCATCTCTCCGTTATGGCCGTCTGCCACCTCCTCACCACACGGGCGATCGAGCGCGCCGGCACAGGGGGCCGGGCCCGCCTTCGCGGCATCGAGCGCTTTGGCGATACGCTGGAGGAACTGTAAGAAGCGTTGGCGAGGAGGTGGTTCTCACCGTCGTGGAGTGTTGGCTGGAGGTGGGTAGCCCCTGAAACGTGATCGTTTCGAAGTATGGCGTATGAACCTCGGAAGGCCATTGAAATGTAGCTTGGCGAGTTCTATTCCTCACACGTAAACCGCAGTTCTGGCGGCTGCACGGCTGGGTCGACGACCGCACCGGCGACTGGTTCGCGGCACGCGGCAGCGCTCTTAGCAACACGATCAAGGCCGACGCCATGTCGCGCAATGGCGTAGTGGAAAGCCGTGGCCGGTGCAACTACCTGAATTTACCGGCAACGTTTTATCCGGTCGCCCACGAAACAAAATGACATCACCCATCCTTTGCAAATCGGGAGCGGATGTGTTCAGACGAGACTTTCTGAAAGCCTTGCCACCTCAACCGCGCTATACCTGTCACGCATGGAAACTGCGAGAATGAACTCATGAAAGGCAGCAGGCCGATCCTTGAAAATCCGCTTCGGCTGATTGTCATAGGCGTTCTGCTGCTCGTTTGCGCAGGAGGCATTCTGGCGATAGTGGAGCGCCAGTCCCTGGTTGCCGAACTGGAACAGCAAAGCGCGATCCTGCACCGCCTTGCATCCCAGCGAGCCGACCAGCATGACGCGCATATGACCGCCTTGTCGGCGATCGCGGTGGCGGCGGATAGCGCACGCCACGAGCTTTTTCTTGACGTCGCGGCGACCATCTCGCGCTTTTATCCGCGCATCGACGAAGTGCAGCTCGTTCCGCTGTTTCATGAGGGCGAAAGCGTCGGCACCGAGAGACTTGATCCGGCACTGGCCGAAACGATCCGTGCGGCAGCGATGACGTCTGATGGCAGCATAGCCCTGTTGCCGCATCCCGGTAAGCCGCATCACTATATCATGGTCAAGCGCAGCCCCAATTCAGCGACGGCGCGCTACGGGCTGATGCTGGGCATAGACGCAAAAAGGCTGCTCGACGAGGAGGGATCGTTCTGGCTGCAGCCCGGCATCGCGCTTGGCCTTTCTCTGCCCGGCCGCCAGAAGCTGACGATCTATGGCGAAACACCACAGACGATCCGCTTTTCAGAGCCGCTCGGCAGTGCGTCGCAGCCTCTCATCCTCCAGACCGGGATGGAGATCGGGCTGGCGGACCTATTTCCGCCCGTCAAGACCGGGCTGGCGCTGCTGGCTGTCACGCTGGCCTATGTCACGACGCTTGTCATGCTACGTCAGCGGGTCCGCACCCGCAGGGCACTGGAGCAGGCGCGGCTCAGCGCGCTGGATTCGCGCCTTGCCCATGCGTCGCGCGTCAATACACTGGGGGAGATGGCGAGCGGCCTTGCCCATGAACTGACGCAGCCTCTAACCGCGATTCTGGCGCAGGCCCAAGCCGGCCGGCGATTGCTGATGCGCGGCGACATGGCCGCGCTCGCGCCCACAATCGACGACACAGTGACACAAGCGCGCCGGGCTTCCGCCATGCTTGAGCGCTTCCGCAACTGGTCGCGGCCGCAGCATGGGTCGGTATCGACTTTCGATCTGCGCGAGGCGGTCGCCAATGTGCAGGCATTGCTGGAGCCGCAGGCGGTTCAGCGGGGCGTACAGCTTGTCTTCGACGTGCCGACAACACCAGTGCCGGTGGCCGCAGATCCCATAGAGATGGAACAGGTCGTCTTCAATCTCGTGCGCAACGCCATTGAAGCCACAGGCAGCGCCGGCAGCGGGGGGCGGGTTTCCATCCACCTGCGGCAGGATGCGTCCCATCCCATGCTCGAGGTGGCCGACAACGGCCCCGGCGTGCCGGAAGACTTGCGGCCACGCCTGTTCACGCCGTTCACCACGACCCGCCCCGACGGCACCGGGCTCGGTCTTGCGCTCAGTCAGCGGCTCGTGGAGCGCGCCAGCGGAGAAATCACGCTGGTCGACAGCGATGCGGGAGCAACCTTCCGGGTATCGTTGCCGCGCCAGCCCGAACCGCTGGAGGTCAAACGATGATCCATCCCGTCTATCTCGTGGATGATGACGAGGCGGTACGCAAGGCCCTTGCCCTGCTGCTATCCACGGTCGGCATCAAGGCGACAGGCTTCGCCGATCCGCAGGTCTTTTTAGGTGAAGCGTCGAAACTTGCCCCTGGCTGCCTGATCCTCGACATCAGAATGCCCTCCATTTCCGGCCTGAAATTGCAGGAGCGGCTGAAAGCGCAGGGGATCGACTGGCCCACCATCGTCATTTCCGGCCATGGCGATATCGAAGCCTGTCGGCGCGCCTTCCGCAATGGCGCGGTCGACTTCCTGTCCAAGCCGGTTGATGAGCAGGACCTGATCGACGCCATTCAACGAGCGCAGGAAGCACTGGCGCGGATGCTTGACCGGCGCGCCGAGCTGGCGGAAACGCTGGCCCTGCTTGCCGCGCTCACGCCGCGCGAGCGCGAGGTATTGGACCGTATTGCCAACGGGTTCACCACTCGCCAGATCGCGGAGGGGCTTGGCCTGTCGCCCCGCACGGTGGAGAGCCACCGCGCCGCCATCGGCGCCAAGCTCGGCACCACTTCGCAGGCCGAGATGACGCGGCTGTGGCTTGAGGGGCGCGAAACTCCGTAGAACTACGGGTGTAGGCCGCAAGGTGTACGAATAGCGGGAAAAGGGGGGAGCGCTTAAATGACGAGCATCAACAGGAAAGGAACCCAAAATGATCCGCACCCTCGTTTTCGCCTCCACGCTTCTTGCTCCGATGGCCGCCTTCGCTCAGGATCTGCCGACGACCCCCTACCTTCCGCTTGAGCTGGCTACCCAGGCGGCCGACGCCGCTCTGAAGGCATGCGCCGCCGAAGGTCACAATGTCAGCGTTGCCATCGTGGCTCGTGACGGCGCGACCAAGGTGCTGCTGAAGGCCGACAATTCCGGCCCGCACACCGCCGCCAGCGCCACCGGAAAGGCCTTCACATCGGCTGCCATGGGTCGCGACACCGCTGGCCTTGCCGAATTCATCGCTTCCAAGCCCGCCAATGAAGGTCTGCGCGACATGGATGCCCGCATGGTCATTCAGGGTGGCGGCCTGCCGATCAAGTTCGACAAGGCGCTGGTTGGCGGTATCGGCGTGGGTGGCGCGCCTTCGGGTGACATCGACGCCGGCTGCGCCGTTGCCGGCCTGAAGGCCATCGGTGCTGCGACCGAGTAATGTCGTTGCGCGCAGCGTGAAAGACCGAACGGCCCGCCTTCGATGCGGGCCGTTTCCTTTCAGCAGCCTGTTTCGGACAGGGCCTCCAGCCGTGAGGCACGGCTTGGACATGGACCTTCGCCGCGAACCGCTATCCTTCTTGGGGCCGGAACAAGATTTGTTGAGCCGGGGCAAGGGCTCACCCGGAATGCGCTACCCTTCAGGACCGCTTGACCGAGCCCCTGGGAGCGTTCAAGCCAGCATCTGCGCAAGACGCCGCGCCGAGCCAAGCGCGAGTGTCCAGCCGAGCATGCCATGCCCGGCATTGACATAGACGCCGCGGATTTGCCGGGATCGCGCGATGATCGGTCGAGAGGACGGGGTCATGGGGCGTTCGCCTGACCAGCGCTGCTCCCATTCGGGCTGGTCAAAACACCCGGGCAGCACGGCGCTTGCCGCCTCCCGCAGCACCGAGAAACGATCCTGCAGGAACCCGGAGCCGGGCACCGCGATATCGGCAAGGCCCGCTACCCGGAACCGGTCGCCGATGGCCGCGAAGGCGAGCTTGCGCTTCACATCCGTCAGGCTGACGCACGGCGCGCCCTCCTGCCACGGCACCGTGAGGGAATAGCCCGCAACGGGTTGAACCTCCCGCGCTTCCGGCAGGGAGGCGGCAAGGGTACGGATCAAAGGCCCGGCCGTGACGACCGCGGCATTGACCGCAAGCGGATCGCGATCTGCAAAGCGGACAGCCGCAAGACGGCCGCCGCGATGTTCGAAGCCGACGACGCGCGCTCCAAAGGCCGCCGTCACTGCATATCTCCGCACAACGAAATCCCCCAGCTGCCGGCAGAACGCCGATGCATCGCCAAGCGCATCATGGGGCGTATATACGGCACCGGCGATTTCCCCCTGATAGGCCTTCAGCGCCGGTTCCACCGCCTCGGCCTCCGGCCGCGACAGCATACGCTGGTCGATGGCCATCTCTCGTTTGCCCTCGACGGTTGACCGCGCGGCCGCAAAGCTTCGCGCGTCCGGATAAAGGTGCAGCTTGCCGGCAACGCGATAGTGGAACGCGATATCCGTTTCGGCCAGAAGCGACGCCATTTCCTGCCGGGATTCCTCGGCAAGCATCAGGATATCCCTGGTGTTGCTCCACCAGCGCCGGGCGGATGCATTGGCGAGGAAGCGCAGCCCCCAGAGCAGGAAGTCCGGATCGAGCCGCATGTGGACGCGGAATGCGGGATCGCGCTTGAGAAGGATCGACGGCAGATGTTTCAGCAGGGCGGGCGAGGCCATGGCATCGCCGTAGGCCCAGGAAAGCTGTGCCGCATTGCCGGCGCTAGCCCCCCTTCCCGGTTCGGCCTCCGCATCGATCAGCGTAACGCGATGGCCGGCCCGCGCCAGCATATAGGCAGAGGACACTCCGACAACCCCTGCCCCGATAACGGCGACATGCATGGTTCAACCCTCCGCTTCGCCGAGCAGCGCCGTCAGTTCGATTTCCACCGGCACGCCGCGCGGCAGCGATCCGACGCCGACCGCGATCCGCGCATGCGGCCAGCAATCCGGGAAGATCTCGCGCAGCAATTCCGACGCGCCGTCGATGACAGCACCATGCTGGGTGAATTCGGGTGTGGCGGCGACATAGCCCGCAAGCCGCACGAACCCCTCGACCCGGTCCAGCCCGCCCGCAATGCACTCGAGCTGCGCAAGCGCATTGAGCAGCGCCCATCGCGCGCAGTCGCGGCCATCTTCGAGGGAAACACCCGCTCCGAGATGACCTGTCTTGAGAACGGCGCCGTCCTTCAGCGGAACCTGACCGGATATGGTCACGATGTTGCCGGCCCTGACCGCACCGACGAAAGCGCCGGGCGACACGGAGGCCTCTGGCAGGTCAAGCCCGCATGCGGCAAGCCGGGCGCGTGCGGAACAGGTCCGGTCTTTCCGCAATGCACCCTCGCCGCTCCGCTCCACGAAGGTCCGGAAGATCGCCCGGTCGAAATCGCTCAGCCGATATTCCGGGTGCCATTGAATGCCGAGGCAGAAACCGGGTGTCTCGCCCTCAAACGCTTCGACGACCCCATCCGGTGCACGGGCCGCGACCCGAAAGCGGCCCGCGCCCGTCAAGGCGTGGCGATGCAGGCTGTTCACCCGGGCCTCGGATCCATCGAGAATGCCGGCGAGAACGCTTCCCGGCTCCACGAGAACGGTATGCGCAACCCGGTCCGGCACGGCACTCGGCAGGTGTTCGACCGCCGGTGAAGCGGGCAGGCTCCTGACGAAAGTGCCGCCGAGCCATTCGCCGATGAGCTGCATGCCGTGGCAGATGCCGAGCAGCGGCTTTCCGGCGTGGACGGCATACTCGATCAGCGCGAGTTCGAACGCACGCCTTTCGGGCCCCGCCTCCGCGCCGGGAAGTGTGCCGGTGATCAGCACGCCATCGGCAAGCTCCAGGGCATTGGCGAGCGCCTGTGTTTCATAGGGCAGGATCAGCGGCAGGCCACCTGCTTCACTGATTGCCTCTGCATAGTTCGCCCGCACCGTATAGATCGCCTCGGTCGGCGCGTCGGTCTGCGCCTCCATGTCGGGGGTCATGAGAATCACCGGCCGGCGGCCCCGGCCGCCTTCCTGTCTTGCAGTCGTCATGGTCTTGTCTTCCGGTTGGTTCAAGGGCGGTTCCGGCGCAAACGTGGGCGGCCGGAGCTGTGTGGAACACCTAGCGGGCAGCGGAAGGCGCGAGCCGCTTGGAAAGGAGCGAGAACGGCCAGGCGATCAGGAAGTAACAGACGCCTACCGCGAGATAGATCTGCAGCGGCAGGAAATATTCCGTCGCCATGGCGCGGCCGGTCAGCACCAGTTCATCCACCGTGATCAGCGATGCAAGGGAGGAATCCTTGAGCAGAGAGACGAAGGTGACGATGAGCGGTGCAATGCTGATGCGCACCACCTGCGGCAATACGATCAGGGTGAAACTCTGGTAGGGCGTGAAGCCGACGGCGAGCGCGGCTTCACGCTGGCCGGGCGGGATAGCCATCAGGCCGGCCCGGAACAGTTCCGCCACCTGGGCGGCAAAGGCGAGCGCCAATCCGATGATGGCGGCGGTGAAGGCATCAAATGTGATGCCGATGCCCGGCAGCCCGAAGTAGAGCAGGAAGAGGATGGCGAGAAGCGGCACGCCGCGGACGGTGGCGACATAGAGCGCCACGCCACGCTCCACCACCCGCCATCGCGAACTGCGGCAAAGCACGAGCAGAAGGCCGAGCACCAGCGACAGGGCAAAGGCCGCGACCGACAGCATCGCCGTCTTTCCCATCGCTTCGAGAAGCGGCGGCAGCCAATCGCCGGCATAGTCCGCATAAGGCTGGAGAAAATCGATCATGCCTTCAGTCTTCCATAGCGGGTTTCGAGCATGCGGACCGCCCACATCAACGGCAGGGCGAGCGCGAGATAGAGCACGGCGACCGTGGTATAGATCAGCGTGGTCTGGAACGAGGACGTGACCAGGGAGCGCGCGTAGAACATGATCTCCGGCGCGGCGATGGCCGAGACGATGGACGTGTCCTTCAGAAGCTGCACCGCATAGTTCCCCAATGAAGGCAGGGCGATGCGCAGCGCTTGCGGCGTGAGGATGTCGATGATCGTCCGGTAGGGTGTGAAACCGACCGCAAATGCTGCCTCCGCCTGCCCCTTCGGCAAGGCTGAAAAGCCCGCACGGAACAGATCGCATGTGACGGCACCGCCGATCAGCCCGAGGCCGAGGATCGCCGCCGGGATGGACGAGAGCCGGAAACCGATGCTGGCCAGGCCGAAATAGAGAATGAAGAGATGCGTCAGCGCCGGAATGTTGCGCATGATCTCGCAATAGGCATCGATCAGCGCATGCAGCACGCGGTTCCTTCCGAACTGCCGTGTAAGGGCAAGGAGAAAACCGAGGGAAACGCTGAGGAGAAGCGAAGCCAACGTGACGACGATGGTGACACCGACACCGGCGAGCAACCCTTCAAGGATCATGAGGAAAGTCGAAAATCCAATCACGGCGCGCCCCTAGTGCCTGATCTGCCGGAGGAAGGCCTGGGTCCTTGGCTCGCGCGGAGAAAGAATCAGCTCGCGGGCGGCCCCCTGCTCGACGATGCGGCCGCCATCGAGAAACAGCACGCGATCGGCGATATCGCGGGCAAAGGCGATCTCATGCGTCACGATCAGCATGGTGCGCCCTTCGGCGGCAAGCTCCTCCATCACCTTCAGCACCTCATGCACCAGCTCCGGATCGAGCGCGGACGTCGGCTCGTCGAACAGCATGAGCTTGGGCTTCTGGGCAAGTGCACGGGCGATGGCGACCCGCTGTTGCTGACCGCCGGAAAGCTCCAGCGGCGAGGCATCGGCGCGGTGCGTCATATGCACCTTGGCCAGCATGTCGAGCGCCAGCTCCCGCGCCTCCCTTGCTGAAAGACCCCGCACCTTGCGTGCGGCGATGGCCACGTTTTCGGTGACGGAGAGATGCGGCCAAAGATTGAAGAGCTGGAAGACCATGCCCATCTCGGCCCGCTGCGGCGCAAGCTGCCGGTCGCTCATCGGCCGGTCGAGGCGCACACCGATCCGCTCGCCATCGAGATGGATCTCGCCGCCGCTCGGCTTTTCCAGAAAGTTCAGGCAGCGCAGGCATGTCGACTTGCCCGATCCCGAAGGGCCGATCAGCGCGATCTTTTCGCCTGCCGCCACCTCGAAATCGATGCCCTTGAGAACCTCCACCGCGCCATAGCTCTTGGTGAGGCCCGTCACGCTGAGAAGCGGGCTCATGGCATTCCCCTTGATTTTGTTGTTTCATCGAGACGATGCCGGGCGACCGAAAACAAGGCCGCCCGGCCGCCGCATCAGCCGCCGGTCGCGCAGGACGGCAGCTCGTAATCCGCCGGACGATCGACGCCGGCGCGGAAATTCTCGCCCGCCGGCGTATACCAGACGTCGGCGGAAAGGCCGTATCGCTCACCGATCGCCTTCATCTCGCAGCTCTTCCACATCTCCGCGAGGATCGCGTCCACCTTCTGGCGCAGGTCGTCGTTCTTCTTGTTGAAGCCGTAGACCACCTGCCCGAGACCCGTCAGCAGCGGGAAATCGGGGTTCGCGTCGGTGAAGGCGAGGAAGTGCATGTTCCAGTCAGGATTCTGCTTGATCGCGTAGGAAACGACCGGTGGGTCGCCGATCACAGCATCAATGCGGCCTGCCATGAGGTCGCGCACAGCAGCATCCGACGTGTCGTAGAGGGAAAGTTCCAGACCCGCGATCTTCTTCAACTCGGGCACGAAGGAGAAGCCGGTGATGGTGCCGACCTTCTTGCCTTCGAGGTCGGAGAGCTTGTCCCAGTTCGTCTTCGAGGACTGCATGACGCCGTTCTTGAAATAGTGGATCGGCTCGGAAAGGCTCATGATCTGGGTGCGCTTTTCCGTCCAGCCCATTGTGCCGAGCATCACGTCGACGCGGCCCGCCTCAACCGAGGCGATGGTGCCCGACCATTCCATCAGCGCCGGCTGCACCTGAAGACCGAGCTTTTCGGCGACCTTCTGCATGATCTCGCCATCATAGCCGATCAGCTTGCCGTCCTGCCAGCCGGAGCCGGGCATGTCGCCGGTGAAGGCGACCGTCAGCTTGCCCTCCTCGGCAAGCTCGAAAGCCTGCGCCGCAGAGGAAAATAGAGAAAAGCTCCCGCCTGCCAGCAGCGCGCACACCACCAGCCTTCTCGAAAGAGAAAGTGTCATCTGTTCGATCCCTAGAGTTGTTTGTTCCCCGGATCCGGTGGTCTCGCCGACCGGATGTTGCATTCAACGGGGAGCATGGTGACATCGAAGATCGCTCATGGATTTCAAGAAACGGACTTTTTCTTTGAAAAAATGACATCACCCTGCCACAGTGCAGGCGATGGAGGACCCGATGACCGCGCAAAACGATGCCGACTATATCCACTGGCTGGACAGCCTCTGGGCCGAGCGGCTGCTTGCGGCGCGCGACCGCAAGCCGGACGTCTCCGTCGGCATTCTGCTATGGCCGACCTTTCCGATGATGTCGCTGACCGGCGTCGTGGAGCCCCTTCGCCATGCGGCGGATTTCGCCGACAATTCCCGGCCGATCCATTGCCGCTGGTCGATCATGGGCAAGCCCGGCTACGAAGCCGTGGCGAGCTGCGGCATCCGCGTGCAGGCGGACGCGCCCTACATCAACCCCACCGATTTCGACTATATCGTCGTGATCGGCGGCCTTCTCCCGCACCTCCAGGCCGCGCCGGCAGCCCACCGGGACTACATCAGGGTCGCCGCATCGGCGGGCATTCCCGTCATCGGCGCCTGCACGGGATCTTTCGTCCTTGCCCAGGAAGGGCTGCTGATGGGGCGCAAGGCCGCCATTCATCCCTTCCATGCCGAGGATTTCCGAATGGCGTTCCCGCGGCACCCGTTCTCCACGCGCGACGACTTCCTCATAGAGGATGGGCGCATCACCGTGCCGGGTGGCGTGTCGGTCCTGTCGCTGATGACCGAACTCATCCGCAACCATTGCGGCCCCGACCGCGCGGCAAAGGCCGTCTACCAGCTCTCCCTGCCGGACCAGAAGAACATGAGCAGCTTCGACCACGAGCGGGCCTCAACGTTCCGGCATGTCGGGGACGCCCGCGTGCAGCGGGCCATTGTGCTGATCGAGAGCCGCAAGGGCCGGGACATCTCGCCGGAACAGATCGCCGCCACCATCGGCCTCTCGCCGCGCCAGTTCACCCGCCTGTTTCAAGCGCATATCGGCATGACGCCGAAACATTTCATCCTGGAAACGCGGCTGCGCTACGTGCGCTTCCTGCTCGACAACAGCGTGCTCGCCGTCACTGCGATCGCCCACGAAACGGGTTTCTCCGACTCCGCCCACCTCGCAACGGCCTTCCGTAAGAAATACCAGAGCTCACCAAGCGAATTCCGGCACAGGCGAAGATGATGTGCCTTGTTTGGCGTCGAATGGAATCGAACCAAAGGCGCACGACCTAAGCGCATAGATGTTTCAATGAAGACATACAGAGCAGGTAGCGTGCCGACTGGGATCAGCCCAAAAGCAGGAAACTCCAGCTTCCGGCGTCCCGAGGTTTGGGCTCAGAGCAGCACCTCAATGTGTGCTACCGCGATCAACGGTTCGCAGCGCCATCGAACTTGTTTCACCACCCCCCTGTTCGTTCTCCCGCATCGCATCTTCAGCGAGACGCACGAGGTGATGTCTGTCGTCGCGGACCGCAAGCTCGCGGACGATAAGCAGCGCAAATCGAATTTGCTCCTGGTGTCTGCGCATCATCAACTCCCCATGGCGCGTTATCGAAATCGTGCCTTCACTTCCACAAAGCTGCAATAGCTAAATCTTGCACGCCGCCACGCACGCTAGCCATCACGGTAGCGTGTGGTAGAGAACAAACAGGCCCTCCGCTTCTTCAAACCATCCTGCGCGGCGTGTGCGAGGCCTTTCAAATCCGGGCAAAACTCGAAATTCTGTCAGCGCCAGATCTACCGCGCATGCTACGGCCTGCTCGTCGTCACCGCGATCAAGCTGCTCTGGGACGGTCTTTCCGGATTCTATGGATAGAGCGGCACTCGTAACCAGGAAGTTTGCAGCAGAACCTTTGCAAGGCGGAGCGACCGGCAAAAGCCGGCCTCACCGACGCGCTACGCGTCATTCAGAGCAAACGACTCTCGGCAGGTTCAATCGTAGCCCATGAAACTGCAAGACACTCTTCGATAGCGAAGGCAAGGGCCGTGATCTCCGCCGGCTGGGTGCTGTGCGATGTCACCAGGCGAGCGGCCTGGCTTCCATCCGGCTGTTTGATCAGATAGTGGCGGAAGCCCTTGTCCGTCAGGATCCGGCTTTGCCCGGAGGTCATCTCGACGAAGACCATGTTGCTCTCGACGGAGTAGAGCGGCCGAATTCCGCGCGCTTGCAACAGCTGGCCGAGCATGGCGGCCATGGCGTTACAGTGCTGTGCCGCACGCAACCAGAACCCGCCATCCAGCCAGGCGTGGATTTGCGCCGAAAGAAACCACATTCGAGCCCCGAGATGGCCGGCCCGCTTCATCATGCGTCGAAAATCACGTGCATCGTCAGGAGAGAAGAAGATGACGGCCTCTGCCCCGATCGCTCCCCCCTTGGTCGCCCCAAGACACAGCACGTCGACTCCGGCCCGCCAGGTCAGATCTGAGGGAGAGGCACCGGTGAACGCCACCGCATTGGCAAACCGGGTGCCGTCCATATGCACGCGCATGCCAGCTGCCTTGGCCTTGCCCGCAAGATGGGAGATCTCGTCGGGGTGATAGACCAATCCGGTCTCTGTGCTCTGGCTCAAGGAAAGGACGGTCGGTTTGCTGCGGTGCACATCCTGGCTGTCCACGAGGAGCGGCAGGCCCTCCGGCAATATTTTGCCGTGGCGGCCGACAACCGGGCAAAGCCGGGCTTGAGAGTGGAACTCGACCGCGCCGCATTCATCGAGAAAAATATGCGAATTGTCGCTGCAGATCACTTCGCCGAAGCGGCCTGACAGCTGGGCAATGGCGAGGGCATTGGCAGCCGTTCCCGTGAAAATCGGGAAGAAATCGACCTCGTGCTGAAAGATCCGGCTGAGACTGTCGCGGGTCTGCGCAGTGATTTCGTCATCCGCATAGGCCGAACCGCCGGCTGCCAATGCGTCCTGCAATCTTGCGAGAACGGCAGGAGCCGGTGGGCATGTATTGTCGGAACGAAAGTCATTCACGTCAGTTTTTCCATGGATTTCAAAATTTCATCGCGGCCCATCTCATCCAGGAGATGGAACAGGCAATCGCCTTCCCGGCTACGCCCCATCGCGCGGATGACGGAAACGATGCCGCCAACCTTGAAGCGCAGTTCCACGGGGGCCTCCAATGGGCTTTCCGGCAGGTGCATGTAGCCGGCAAGCTGGCCTGCCTCTACCATTTCACCCAGCACGACAAGTGGTTCAAGCACCCCGTCCTGGGGCGCGTAGATGAAATGATCCTGGATGTTGAACACGAAACGTGTCGGGATGTCGGCCCGCCATTTCTCTTCCATCGGCAGGATGCCGAGATGGTCCAGCAGCCGGTAGATGCAGCGCTCGGCCACTTCGAGGGCACCGTGATCGAGCCGCCCGCCACCACCGAACTCGCCCGAAAGGTGGATCACACCCTTGCGAAGTGCCGCCCGCCCGGCCACGGGCCCTCTCGGGCAACCGGACTGTGCCCAGGAAAGCGGGGCGTTCATGGCTTCAAGGGCCGCGAATGTTCTTTGCGCCGTCGCCTTATCCGTGCCGAGGTCGGCATAGGAGCACGACAAATGGTTCAGGGAGCTCCCCCCGGAATGCAGATCGAGAACGGCATCGCAATGGGTGAACAGTTCCTCGGCGATGAAGGCGGCAATACAGCCAGTCGGAGTATCGGTGTAGCTCTCGCCGAAGGAGCGGTTCAGGTTCCCTTCATCCAGTGGCGAGGTGCGCTGCCCAGCCGTTACCGCTGGACGGTTTGCGGCCGGCAACACGAGGATCCGGCCGCGGATCCGATCCACATCAAGCTCGCGGATCAGGCGGGTCAGGGCAAGCTGTCCTTCATATTCATCACCGTGGGATCCCGCCATCAGGAGAAGGGTCGGTCCTACTCCATTGGCAAAGACTGCCAGGGGGATCGGAATCGTTCCATATGCCGAACGATGCACCGAGTGCTCGACCCGAATGAAGCCTATTTGTCGACCCGGGGCCTCCAGGTCGACATCGGTCCAGGCTGCTGACAGTGACATGCAATATCTCCGCTGGAAAACGGGTTGGTGGCCGCGCGCTTACTCTTCAATCCAGACGCGTTCGATGACCCTGTCGCCAGACAGGTCGGATACGCCGCTCGGCTCGAAACCCTTGACCCGGATGGATTTGGCATCGAGGAAATCCGCGAAGATCGGAATCACGCTCGGGCCTTCCTCGTGCAGGATTTTCTGCAGCTCGCCATAGATTTCCTTGCGCTTGTCGAAATCGAGCGTCGCCTTGCCCTCGGCAAGAAGCTTGTCGAAGCGCTCGTTGGACCAGTAGCTTTCATTCCAGGCAGAACCCGTGCCGTAGATCAGGGAAAAGGTCTGGTCGATCGGTCGGTTCAGCCAGCTCGAAACCGCGAATGGCTTCTTCATCCAGGTATCGGACCAATAGCCGTCCGCCGGGCGCCGGATGACATTGAGATTGATGCCGGCAGCGCCGGCCTTGCTCTGATAGACCTCCGACAGGCTGACCGCCTCGGGCAAGGCGGCATCCGAAGTGTAAAGTTCAAGCGACAACGTCTCGATCCCGGCCTCCTTGAGATGGAACCTGGCGCGGTCCGGGTCGAAACCGCGCTGTTCCAGCGCGCCATTGTAATAGGGGTTGTCCGGCGAGATTGGGTGGTCATTGCCGAGCGATCCGAGCCCGCCCATGACGACATCCAGCATGAGCTTGCGGTCGCAGCCATATTTCAACGCCTCGCGGATATGGTTGTCATCGGTCGGCTTTGCATTGAAGGCGCAAATGAATGTCCAGTGCACCGCTCCGGGGGAGCGCACCAGTTCCAGCGCGTCGTTCCGGTTTATGAAGGCGGCAACCTTGCGATCCAGCTGGTTTATGATATCCGCCTTGCCACTCTGAAGCGCCGCCACGCGTGCGGTCGGATCATTGACGACCGTGATTTCGACGCGCTCGACATGGGCGCGATCCGTCTTCCAGTAATCTGGATTGCGCTTCAGCGTCGCCCGGATTCCGGGCTCGAAGCTCTCGAGAATGTAGCCGCCGGTGCCGGTGAGATTTGCCCAGTCCTCAAAGCCCTTCGGAACGATCATGGCGTGGTAGTCGGCGAAGGTCCGCATGAACTCTGCATTGGCGCTGTCTAGCTTGAGGGTGACCTCATGACTGCCCGTGGCGGTCAACTCGGCGATCACCCCGAAAAGCGACTTGGCCCCGGAGGTCGAGTCCTCGCTGCGATGAAGGTTCACCGAATATACGACGTCCTCGGCATCCAGCGATTTGCCGTTGTGGAACAAGACATCCTTGCGGATACGGAGGATCCAGTTGATCGCATCGGTGCTTTCCCAGCTTTCGGCAAGCTCGGGGACGAGCGTTCCATCCGGAAGGATTTCGACAAGCTGGTTGCAAACCGCCACGCCGACGACCCGCTGCATCTGCTGGGTGAAGGCGCGCGGGTCGAGGGAATTGTCCGAACTGCCGCCTGCCATCGCGATGCGCAGTTCACCACCCTTTCGCGGTTCTGCAGCCCAGCTCACACCGAGGGGTAACAGCAGTCCCGCAGCGGTGCTTCCCGCCAGAAAACCGCGTCTGGTAAGCGACGATATGCAATTCGACATGGTTGGATCGCCTTCTATTGCTCGTGTTGTCCGGATAGATTGTTCTGCAGATCCTGCATGTCGTCGTGCAGGCTGCGCTGTGTATGGATGCGCATGGCACTCGCCGCAGCATCTCCGTCCCGGGCGAGGATCGCCTCGAAGATCGGCTTGTGCCATTCCAGCAGGTTGATGCGTCGCGGCCAGTTTTTTTCCGACCACCTGTAAAGCCACTCGGTCAGCCCGGAGATGCCGTCATATTGACGGAGAAGCAGCTTGTTGCCGCTGGCCCGGACGATATTCGCATGGAAGCCCAGGTCCGCCTGGAGGCGCTCTTCAGCGCCCCGTGAGGCCTCGGCAACGACAAGCCGCTCGTAGGAAGCGACCAGCTTCATCCGCTCGTCGTCATCCAGGCGCTCCGAAAGAAGGCGCACCGATAGCTCCTCGAGGGCACCGCGGACCTGATAGTTCTCACGAAGGATTTCTTCGTCGACGGTTTGCACCGCCCAACCCGAGTAAGGCCACCGCACGACCAGATTCTCGGTCGCCATGGCGGACAGGGCCGCCCTGATCGTACCGCGCGCAACCTGCATCTTGTCTGACAGGTCCTGCTCGGTGAGCCGCAAGCCGGGGGGCAGCGTGGCGCCGATGATCATTTCGCGCAGTTGTTGAGCGGCGCGATCCACCAGACTGAGTTTCTCAAGTTCCATCGCCCTTCTCCTTCGGGGTGTATCATTGTTAATTGTCAACAATTGTCAATATGGGTATTTAGGATGCATCGCTATAAGTGCGGCGCACTTGAGTGCCATCGATCGTTTGGCCGTAAACGCGGATTTCGGCGCACCTTTTCATTGGTTTGCCGGTGATGGAGCCAGCATCCCAATGGAGACTGCGGACGCAATGACAATTGATGAAAGAGAGAATACGGAACCGCTGCGTGTGGTGCGGGTTCTTAGCGACGGGAAGCGGCGCTATGCTCGACCGCGAAGGCTCCGCTGATCGAAGCATGCCTTGATCCGGGCGTGTCGATCGCGGGATTGGGGGTCCAGTCACCGAGCTTCACTCCAGTGCATAATCGTGAACGGAATGTCTTTATTTTTTGGGAGCCTTCCTCTACGGGTGATTTGATATGAATCGCAGTACAGGGCATGTGACTATAAGTTGAAATAAAGATTATTTTCCGCACTGGCTGTATCCGTGATTGATGACTACTTGTAGTAACTGACGCCTCTCTACATTAGACAAAAATTAATTTCATTTCTGATCGTCGGGATTTGCGTTTGCAGATTTCGCCGCAAATTTTCCAGGTTTTGTAAGTGCCTCACATTACTAGGGTCGCCGCCGCCTGCCTTTTCAAGGCAGTGGGTACCATCGGATTCGTCTGTCTGTTCGCCGTCTCGACGGCCTATGCCCAGGTCAATGGCGGCTGGACGCTGAATATCGACAATTCGGGATACAACCCGATTCCGGCTGGTGGCCTGCTGCCCTATGCGGTGAGGATCGACAACAACGACAATGCGTCGACACCATCGACGACGGTCGAGTTCACGATCCCGGCGACGACGGTGTTTGTCGGTGTCGACGGCCTGCAAAACTGCACCCCGTTGCCGGACGCGAGCCAGCTGACAGCACCACTGCAGGTGACCTGCGATGTTCCCACGCTGTCGCCGGGGAGCGGCCTCAACGCCACAGTCAATCTGCGCCCAATGGCGATGGGCAACATCTCTCTCGCGGCCAAGATAGCCGATCCCGGGCCGAGCTTCACCCGCATGACCACCGTCGAGCTAGGCGCCGACCTTTCGGTGGCTCTTCAACTCGATCCGGCGACGGTGCAGGCGGGGTCGAATGCCAAGTTCAAGGCTACGGTGACCAATGAAGGTCCGTATCCGGCAAGTGGTGCGACGCTGACTATCCCACTGCCGACGGGCCTGTCATCCAACGTCACCCTTCCGCCTGGCTGTTCCTATGCCGCTCCCGACATCAAGTGCGAAATCCCCGGCCCGATCGCCTCCGGTGCATCGGTCGCCCTCGATTTCGAGAGCCAAGTGACGACTGAAAACGCCTCGACGATCACAGTAGCGGCCGGGATATCGAGCAAGGGGCCGCGCGATCCGATCCCGACGAACAATGACGTGACGGCCGACATAGCCGTCCTTCCGGGAACCGATGTCAGCATAGGCAAAACGCGCAGCCCGCAGGGGCTGATCCTCGTGGGCGATGAAGTCAGCTTTACCCTCCAGCCCCGCCATGCCGGGGTGAAGCCGACGCAGGCGACGATTGCGGATGTCCTGCCGGCCAACTACCAGTTTGTCAGCGTCAACGCTGTTGCCGGCAGCGGCTGGTCATGTTCGGCAAGCGGCCAGAGCATCGACTGTGGCTACACAGCGGCCGCGGGGACAGACTACAGCAAGCCGATCACCATCACTGCGCGCGCGACTGCCGCGACGGCCGCGGGCGTTGGCGTCACCAACGTCGCGACGATCAGTTCTCCCAACGAGAACACCGATGCTGGCGCCAACAACTCCGGCAATGACGGCGCAGCCTTCATTGCCGAACCTGTTATCGACCTCGTCGCGCAGAAGTCCGGCCCGCCCCGCGGGCTCGTCACGGTCGGCAATTCCTATGATTTCCGCCTGAGCACACGCAACGACGGCAACGCCGGATTTCAGGGGCCGCTGACGATCACCGACCATCTGCCGGCTGGCTTGACCGTGACTGCGATCGCTGCGCCGGCCGGCTGGACTTGCCCGGCCGTCCCGATCACAGGCGCCATGGACGTCGTCTGCACGACCAACATGTACACGCAGGCCTCGCCTCTCGGCCCGACACAGCAAACCGAGACCATCGTGTTGACGACGAAGGTCACGGCAGCCGGCTCGATCACCAACAGCATGACGGTATCGTTCGACGACTATCCGAACGGCGATGAGCACCCCGGCAACAACACGACGTCAGCGGGTGTGGAGAGTGCCGACGGTCTCAATTGGGCCGATATCAGCGTCATCAAGACGCGCAATCCCGTGCCCGCCCAGATTTTCGCCGGCGAGCCGATCACGTTCAACATCGAGGTGGTGAACGCCGGACCGGCAATCGCAAACAATGTGGTGCTCGACGACAGGCTGAACGATATCGTCGCAGCAGCCGGCGGCGGCGAGCCGGGACCCGGCGATGTCGGGATCAGCATCGTACCGGGCCTGGCGGCGGGAATGAGTTGCCAGACGCCGACCAGCAGCGGCTATTCGCGCGACCTGCAGTGCATCTTGCCGTCACTGCCGGTCTGCGTCGCGGGAAGCGGCGATTGCCCGGTCGTTTCAGTCACGGTCCGGCCAGGCAGCCAGGGTGCCAAACAGAACACGGCCGTCGCCTTCTCGACGACCGTTCCCGACAACGACACCGGCAACAACAGCCACAGCGTCAACTACACCGTCGACCCGCGCACGGACGTGACCGTAACCAAGGTCAGCCCCTCGTCGGCGGCCGGCGCGGCGGCGGGCCAGGAGCTGGTCTATGTGCTGACCGCAAGCGTCCCGCGCAATGGGCTGAGCGGAGCGGACAACGTTGTGCTCACCGATACGCTGCCGCTCGGCCTGCGTTTTCTCAGCGCCGTGCCGAGCTCCGGCGCATGCACGACGTCTCCTGCTGCCGGGACTGTCACAGTTCCGAGCTCGCAGATGCTGATCTGCAATCTGGGCACGATCGCGAACGGATCGCAGCAGACGGTAACGGTCCGCGCCGTTCCCACGACGCCGCTTACCAACACATCGATAACCAACAAGGTGGTTGTCTCGACCACCACCCCCGAGGTGGTTCCAAACAACAACGAAGCCGACCTGACGATCGCGATTCTGCCCCCCCAGCTGGACCTCATCATCACCAAGACCGACGGCCCGGACCCGGTCCTCATCACGGAAAACACGAGCTACACAGTCAAAGTCCGCAACAGCGGGCCGTCTGATGCGACAAATGTCAGGGTCGTCGACACGCTTCCTGTTTCCGGTCTGGCCGACCCGAAAATCGCGATAGCGCCGATCGGCGGAACCTGCACATTGGCCGGCGCCAGCGCCATGACACCGGGCGGCAGCGTCACCTGCGACATCCCTTATCTGGCCAGCAACAGCTCCGAGACCTTTGTGATCAACATGAAGGCAATCGCCCGGGGCCGGCATACCAACAATGTCTCCGTCACCTCAGACGAGACGGCGCTTGGCTATGAAGCACCGACCGACAACAACAAGTCTTATGAGGACACCACGGTTCGGGTGAAGGCCGACCTCGCGGTGACGAAGGTGCCAAGTGTCGGAACCGTTGACCTTCGCAAGGAATTTTCCTGGACCATAACCGTTACGAATAAGACGGGCTCGGGCCTCGACTTCGCCGAAGAGGTCACCCTCGTCGACAACCTGCCGGATGGCATGGAGTTGACGGCCCTGCCCGCCCCATCGGCCGGCACCTGCACGGGCGCCATCGGGCAACGCAACATCAGCTGCGCATTGGGCGATATCGCTCCGGGCGGTACGGTGACGATCACCCTGAAGACGAAGATCACCAAGATGTCGGCGCAGGCCGCCGAGAATTCGGCGACGGCCACCACGCAGTCCCACGATCAGGACCTGTCCGACAACACCGGCACCGGCAAGGTGACCACCGTCGAGGGCAGCAGCATCAAAGGTACGCTCTATCGCGACTTCAACGCCGACAATGCCAAGGATGCGGTCGATACCGGAATTCCCGGTGTCATCATCCATGTGGAAGGCACGGCCGTCCACGACAATGCCGCGATTTTGCAAACTGTGACGACTGACGAGCACGGCAACTACAGCTTCGATGACCTGCCGCCCGGCACCTACAGCGTCTACTACGGCACCATTTCCGAAAAGCATCTGGTTGACGGCAAGGCGTTGCCTGGCCCCAGCGCCGGGACGGCGACCGCAAGTGGCGTCGGCCGGATCAACAACATCGTCATCACCAATGCCATCAGCGGCATCAACCAAAACTTCACCCGCGTGCCGCTCGCGCGCATTGGCGTCGGCAAGGTGGCGAGAGCCCCGGTTATCCTGGCCGATGGCAGCTACATCATCAACTACTCGCTGACGATCAAGAACTTCAGCCTCGAACCCATGACGGGCATCGCCCTTTCGGACGTTCTCAATGGGGCATCGCAGAATTTCGGCACCAATAGCGGCAGCGCAACGCCGGCCGAGGGGCAATATCGGATAAATTCGGTTTCCGGGAACTTCGGATCGCTCAATGCGGGTTTCAACGGGGCAACCAACACCAACATTGTGACGGGAGGAACACTGGCTGCCGGCGCGACCGGCACGGTGACCTACGCCGTTCAAGTCAATCCTGTGGTTCCGCGCGTCGTACCTGCACTTGTCCATACCAATCAGGCAGGGGCCACCGGCCACGGCCAGCATTCGGGCCAGAATCCCACGGACCTGTCGCACAACAATGCCGACCCGGATCCGGACGGCAACGGCATCCCCAACGAAAACGGGAACAACACCCCGACCACGGTGACGCCTGCGGCCTCGGCGGCCATCACGCTCGACAAGACGGCGGCCTTCAGCCCGGCCGGCAGCACAGCGGTGCCCGGAGAGTTGGTGACCTACACCTTCAAGGTCACGAACACCGGCAAAACGCCACTGCTCAACGTTACTGTGACCGACCCCCTGAGCGGTCTGAACTGGGCCTCGAATACGCCGATTGCACGTCTCAACCCGGGCGAGTCGAACAATACGGCATTCAAGGCCACCTATGCACTGACCCAGGCTGACATCGATCGCGGTACACTTCCCAACACGGCAACGGCGACCGGCCAATGGGGTGTCGACGGCGGTGCGCCTGTCAACGTCACCAACACCGGCAGTGCAACCGTACCGGCGCTCAGCATGCCTGGTCTCACCATCGTCAAGGAAGTTCATGATGCGAGCGCCGTTGCCAACCCCACGGTGGTCGGGAACACAATCCGCTACAAGTTCACGGTCACCAACACTGGCAACACCACCCTGCGCAAAGTCAAGGTGATCGACGCCTTGGCCGGCATCGTGACCGATCCTGCTGGCGCGTTCACAATCGGCACGTTGGTGCCGCAGGCCTCGACGGTCGTCTATGCCGACTATGCCGTGCAGTTGAAGGACATCAACGCCGGCAAGGTTGACAACAGCGCCACCGCCAGCGGGGTACACGGCCCGACCGATACGCCGATCACGACACCGCCGAGCACCACCTCTGTGCTGCTCCACCAGAAGCCCGGCCTGAGCTTGACCAAGGTGCTGAGCAGCACCATTCCAACTGTGCCGCGCGCAGGAGACGTGCTGACCTGGACGGTGACCGCCCAAAACACCGGCAACGTCACGCTGACCAATCTGGTGGCGAGCGACCCGTTCCCCGATGCGACGGTGACGCCCGCCAGCGTTACCAGCCTGGCGCCGGGCGCCACAGTCGACTTCACCGTCAAGGCACCACTGACACAGGCCGACATCAATGCCGGCCAGGTAACGAACAAGGCAAAGATCGAATTCGATAGTCAGACAGGTCCGCAGACCTCCACGGATTCGAACGTCGTCACGACGCCGTTGCCGACGCATTCGCCGTCGATAGCCCTGACCAAGATTGGCGACGTCTCCGGTCTTTCCAACCCGCCGCAACCGGGCGAGGAGATCACCTACAAGATTGTTGTCCGAAATACCGGCAACGTCCCACTCGACAACATCACGCTGGTCGATCTGCTGCCCGGCGTGGTGATCGACCCCGCTGACGCGCTGGCCCTGTCGAGCGTCGTCCTGCAGCCCCAGAACGCGGCAGGCAATGCCTCTGGTACGGAGATCGAAGTCAACGCGATCTACCCGCTCATGAAGAAGGACATCGATGCAGGTTCGGTGATCAACACGGCTGTCACCACGGGCAAGTCGACCGTTGATTCCAGCCAGACCGTTACCGATCGTGGCGGCACGACCTTTGAAACGGACGATCCGACAACGACAATCATACCGCAGGCGCCGGAGATCCGGTTGGTGAAGTCGATCACCACCGCGGCGCTAAGCACGCCGCCCAAGGCTGGCGATGTGATCACCTACGGCTTTGCCATCCACAACACTGGCAACGTGACGATGCAAGGTATCGCGCTGGCAGAGCTGGTCGCTGATGTCGCCGTTCACAATCCGTCGGGTTGGGCCGGGCCGTTGGCGGCGGGTGAGATCAATACGGATGCCTTCACCGCCACCTACGCCCTCAAGCAGGCCGACATCGATCGGGGCAGCTTTGCCAATACGGCGCTGGTTTCCGGAACGGCTCCCGGGACCGGTGGTGTCCCGATGACCGTGACGGATACCTCGGGTACCGACACGACAAACGACACGCCCGTCGAGCTGCTGCTGACCAAGATATCGGCACTCGACATCGAAAAGTCCTACACTGCCACTCTGAGCACACCGCCCAAGCCTGGCGACGTGGTGACCTACAGCTTCGTCGTCACCAACACGGGCAACGTGACTTTGACAGACGTCGAAGTCAGCGATCCGCTGGCCGATCTGGCCATGCCTGTGACGACGATACCAACGCTTCTGCCGGGTCCGGAAAATGCCGTGACACTGACGGCGACCTATGAGCTCAAGCTATCGGATATCCATGCGGGCGAGGTGCGCAACACAGCCACGGTCGAGGGTATCTACACGGATCCGGTCACGGGCATTGCAACCCCGGTACCGCCGGTCAGTTCCGATGAAGTCGTGATTCCGATTGCACAGGCGCCTTCGATCGCGCTGGTGAAGTCGGCGGTGTCGGGCCTCAACGAGCCCGCAACGGCGGGCGAGACCATCACCTACACCTTCGTGGTGACCAACACCGGCAACCTGGGCCTCACCGATGTCAAGATCGTCGATCCGTTGCCGGGGATTGTGCCATCGTCGTTCAATGTTGGAAATCTCGCCCCGGGAGCATCGCAGAGCGTCACAGCGACTTATGCCATCGTCGCCGCAGATATCGACGCCGGGAAGGTCGAAAACCAGGCGTTGGTAACCGCCAACTATCTCGACGGCACGGTTACAAAGCCGGTGCAAGATTTGTCGGGCTCGACGAAGGAGACGGACGACCCGGTTGTCGTTCCGATCGTGCCGCCGGCTCCGGCTCTGGAAATCGTCAAGTCGGGCTCCTTCGAGGATACCGATGGCAGCGGTGCGCCCACGGTGGGCGACCGGCTGGTCTACACCTTCAAGGTGACGAATACCGGCAATATTGTGCTCGATCAGGTAACCCCGGTCGATGCCGGTCCTACCTTCAACGGCCTGCCGGCCGGTGCCAGCCTGTCGGCGATGACGCCGGCGGCGCTGACGCTTGCCCCCGGCCAGGACGCGACCTTCGAGGCGACGTACTCCCTGACCCAGGGAGACATCAACAATGCCGCCGGCATTGTCGATGGCACAGACAACACTGCCCGGGCGCAAGGATACCGCGACGGCAAGGTGATTTCGTCGAACCTGGTGGTATCGAATAGCAGCAACGCCCTGATTCAGCTGCCGGCGGTTGCGCCTGCGGATATCAGCCTCACCAAGCAGGCCGGGTTGCGCTACATCCGCATTGGCGAGAAGGCGCCCTACACGATCACGGTGACCAACAATGCCGTATCAAAGGTCAGCGGCCTCATCATAAAGGACGTGATGCCCGCCGGCTTCCGCTTCGTCGAGGGTTCGGCAGCGATTGACGATGTGGCGGTGACGCCCAACGTCAACGGACGCAACATCGTGTTCGAAAACCTGACGCTACCCGCTGGTGGCAAGGCAGTCATTCGACTTCAGCTGACCGCGCTGAGCTCTGCCGGTCCGGGCAAGCACGTCAACACAGCCATCGCTACGAACAAGGATGGCGGCAAGGTCGCGCCGGATGCCAAGGCATCCATCGAAATCCTGGCCGAGCCGGTCTTCGACTGCGGCGAGATCATAGGCAAGGTCTTCGATGACGAGAACGGCAACGGGTATCAGGACAAGGGCGAACTGGGTCTGCCCGGTGTGAGGCTTGCTACGGTCAAGGGCGTGCTGGTGACCACGGACGCGCATGGCCGCTTCCACGTCGCCTGTGCCGACCTGCCTGACCAGCGTATCGGCTCGAACTTCATCATGAAACTCGACACGCGCACGCTGCCGTCCGGCTACAGCCTGACCACCGAGAACCCGCGCGTCGTACGGCTCACCGCCGGCAAGATGACCAAGCTCAACTTTGGCGCCGCGATTGGCCGTGTCGTCAAACTCGACCTCAAGGACGAGGCATTCGTTGCAGGCACGCCGGCCCTGCGCGCGGAATGGATCAAGGGCCTCGATCAACTCGTGGAGCTGCTCGGCAAGGAGCCGTCGATCCTGCGTATCCACTACCTCGCGACTGCCGACGGCAAGCCGCTTGCCGACGCGCGAATGCAGGCCTTGAAAACTGAAATCGCCAGGCGCTGGCGGGCGGCAGGCCACAGCAAGTCGCTCGATGTCGAAACGCGCGTGGAGGCAAGCAAGTGAGATTCGATGTGAAAGTCCGCCTCCTCAACGCGAACTCGGCCTTGCGTGCAGCTCTCCTCGCCGGCAGTGCGATTGCGCTGGTCGGCTCGGCCAGCATTGCCTGGTCTGCCGAGAATGGCGACATCCCGTTTGCAATCAGCGTCGACGGGGAACCCGTCGCCGAGGGGGCCAAGCGGACGGAAGATGACGTCGCCCGCAAGGCGGATGTCGATCTGTCCAAGGTCGACATCCAGGTCAAGTTCGACGGGTTGGAGGCCAAGCCCCTGCTCAATGTCTCGACCGTGCCGATCCGCCGAACATACAAAGCCGGCGAGGCAGTCGATTTCCTTGCAACCTCCAACTATCCCGCTTTCATCGATCGGGCCGAAATTCGCATCTATCCCGAGGACGGGAAGGATGTGGCCGCGCCGCTTGCGGTGGTGCCGGTAACGATCAACGGCGAGGCTTCCTGGAGGATGCCGGCCAGGAATGCTGGCGAGGACGAGAGCGACTTCGTCTATGTACTGCGCGTCTATGACGCCAAAGGCCGCTATGACGAGACGGTGCCGCTGACCATGGCACGCGCTACACGCGATCTGGCAGTGGATGCCAGGCAGGCGGCTGTCGCGCCCGGCATGGGTGAGGACCGCACCGGATCGCGAAACATCCCGATCAGCGGCGGCGCCGTCACCGTATTTGGACGCAACTTGCCTGAAGGCCACCGGGTCGTTGCGTTGGGCGAGAATGTGCCGCTCGACGGCGAACGCGACTTTGTGATGCAACGCATCCTGCCCCCCGGCGACCATCAGGTCGATGTTGCGGTCCAGAGTCTATCCAAGCCAAGTGCGCTCGACTTCAATCGCCGCATCAAGATCCCCGACAACGACTGGTTCTATGTCGCGCTCGCCGATCTCACCGTCGGCAAGCGCATTGGCGACGCCGACATCGAGAGCGTCCGCCCCGGAGAATATGACGACATCTACACCAACGGCCGGCTTGCCTTCTATGTGAAGGGCAAGGTCAAGGGAAAATACCTGCTGACCGCTGCCGGTGACACCGGCGAAGACAAGATCGAGAACATGTTCCGCGGCCTTGATAGCAAGGACCCACGGCAATTGCTGAGGCGTCTCGATCCTGACGACTACTATCCGGTCTATGGCGACGACTCGACCATGGTCGAGGACGCGCCGACCAATGGCAAGTTCTTCGTCCGTCTCGAACGCGGCGACAGTCATGTCATGTGGGGCAATTACAAGACCCGCATCACGGGCACTGAGTTCATGCGCTCCGAGCGCGCGCTCTATGGCGCGAGCGCTGTCTACCGCTCCGAGGAGACGACCTCCTTTGGCGAGCGCAAGGGCGAAGTCACTCTGTATGCGGCCCAGCCCGATACGCTGCCGCAGCGCGACGAGTTCCTCGGCACCGGCGGCTCGGCCTACTTCCTGAAGCGGCAGGACATAACCGTCGGCTCCGAAACGGTGACCGTCGAGATCCGCGATGCCGTTTCCGGCCGCATCGTCGAGCGCCGCACCCTCGTCTATGGCGAGGACTACAGCTTCGACTACATGCAGGGCGTGATGATCCTCAAGCGGCCGTTGTCGTCCTCGACGGGCACCAACGGCCCGGTGCGCGACGGCGCGCTCGGCGGCAACAAGGTCTACGTTCTCGCCCAGTACGAATACACGCCTCTTGTCACCGATGTCGACGGCTATGTCTTTGGCGGCCGTGGCCAGCAATGGCTGAATGACAAGGTGCGCGTCGGCGTTACCGGCATGAGCGAGACCACCGGCGAGGCGGACCAGCAAGCCTATGGCGCCGATATCCAATTGCGGCATTCCGAGAAGACCTTCCTAGAGGCCGAGGTCTCGCGCTCACGGGGACCCGGATTCGGCGCCTCGCGTTCGTATGACGGTGGCCTGACCCTCAGTGATGTAGACAGTATCGGCGACCCCGATCGCTCGGCCAACGCCTGGCGCGTGCGCGGCCAGCTCGATTTGGAGGACATCGCGAAGGGCGGTGTGAAGGGCACGATCGGCGGCTCCTACGAGGAGAAGCAGAGAGGCTTCGCGACACTATCTGACCAGACAAACATCGATCAGCGCATCTGGAACGCCCATGCCGACCTCGAACTCAGCGATCGCACGGGGCTGTCCCTTGTCTACGAAGGCATCTCCGACGACGACGGCAGGAAGGAAAGCAAGGGCAAGGCCAGCCTGAGCTACCAGCTCGACGAATATTGGAAGGCCTCCTTCGGCATCAGCTACACCGAGGTAATGTCCCCCCGCGCCATCGCCGCGAGCAAGCACGGCTATGACGGCTCGCGGCTCGATTCCGGCGTTAGACTGGAATACGAGCCGAACGACGACTGGAAAGCCTATCTCTTCGGGCAAGGCACGCTCAGTCGCTCGGGCGATATCCGCAGAAACGATCGCGTCGGTGTCGGCGGCGAGACAAGGCTCACCGACAAGGTTGGCGTGAGCGGCGAGGTCTCCTACGGCATCGGTGGCGTCGGCGCACTCGCCGCCGTCACCTACGATCCCAACGCCGACGACCACTACTACCTCGGCTACCGCCTGGATCCCGATCGCGCCTTCGATCTCGACCGCAGCTACGATCTCGTCGGCACGGATCGTGGCGCAATCGTCAGCGGCACGCGGCGCAAACTCGGCGAGTCCACTTCCGCCTATGCCGAGAACAGCTACGACATGTTCGGGCGGCGCCAATCGCTGACCCAGACCTACGGCGTTGTCTATACGCCCGACGCCGTTTGGACTGTCGATACCGGCTTCGAAGCCGGTTCCGTCGGCGACGACACCATCGACCCGGCGACAGGCCTGCAGCGCTCGGACTTCGACCGCACGGGCGTCTCGCTGTCGGTCGGATACAACGACGAGGAGGCAGGGATCAGCGCCCGCAGCCGCGGCGAAGCGCGCTTCGACGATTCCGAAGATGGCAGCCGCGATGCACGCTCCTATATGTTCGCCACCGGCGTGTCGTGGAAGACCAGCAATGACTGGCGCCTACTCGCCAACGTCGATGCGGTGCTCTCCGATTCAACCGCTGGCGCATTCCACGACGGGGACTATGTCGAGGCTTCGCTCGGCTATGCCTACCGGCCCGTCGACAATGACAGGCTCAATATGCTTTTCAAATACACCTGGCTTTATGACCTGCCGGGTGTCGATCAGATCGGCGTCAGTGGCAGCGTGGCCAGCCCCAAGCAGCGTAGCCATATTCTGTCGGCGGACCTGAGTTACGACCTGTTTCCGTGGTTGACGGTGGGCGGCAAATACGGCTTCCGTATTGGCGAGGTGCAACAGCGCACCAGCGACGGCTCGGAGACTTTCGGCAGCTGGGATCGCTCCTCTGCCCATCTCGGCATTCTGCGCGCCGACCTGCACATCGTGAAGGAGTGGGACCTGTTGCTCGAAGGCCGGGCTCTCTACATGCCGTCTGCCGAGACAACCGACTTCGGCGCGCTTGCAGCGGTCTACCGACACGTTGGCGACAACTTCAAAGTTGGCGTCGGCTTCAATTTCGGCGTCTTCTCCGACGATTTGCGCGACCTGACGCTGGACGACAGGGGGGCTTTTTTCAATATCGTTGGAAAATTCTGAAGATAACGAATAGCCCAACGCGAAGCCTTCGTTCGGCGGTGGTTTTTTCATCGCCGGCATCGCCATCGAGATGGCTGTCGTCACGCTCGCCTTCGTCGGCCTCTGGTTCGCCGGCGGGGCCGATGTGACGGCCCGCCCGCGTTCGAAACCAAAGGCGGTCGTGGCGGGCGGCATGGTGGCGCTGATGGCGATCCGCCGCCTCGCCAGTCCGAACGCCGGGCAGTCGTTTTCAAGATTGCGCTGCCCGTCATCCCATGCAACTATTCACTCGTCAGTTCATCCTAAATCACGGCGCATCGAACGCTGTGGCGAACAAGCTGTGTTTGCCGCGGAGCAGTCACGCCGTGCGCGCAGCAAGGAGACGGCCGTGACAGTTCTCAACGCCATCATCGATTTCCTCAACACCATCTTCTGGGGTTATATCCTCATCTATGGCCTGATCGCGGTCGGCATCTATTTTACCTTGCGCCTCCGCTTCATCCAGATCCTGCATTTCCCGGAACTGTTCCGCTCGGTAATGACCGCGCCCGCCAATGATACCAGTGGCATCACGCCGTTCCAGGCGCTGTGCACCAGCCTCGCCTCGCGCGTCGGCACGGGCAATCTCGCCGGCGTCGCCGTCGCCCTCTTCCTCGGCGGCCCCGGCGCGCTGTTCTGGATGTGGGTAGTCGCCGCCGTCGGCATGGCGACAGCCTACTCAGAAAGTGCGCTCGCCCAGCTCTACAAGATCACCGATCATGACGGGCAATATCGCGGAGGACCGGCCTTCTACATTTCCCGGGGGCTGAACGCGCCCTGGGCGGGCGTCATCTTCTCGGTCTGCCTCATCATCGCCTTCGGTCTCGTCTTCAACGCCGTCCAGGCGAACTCGATCGCCGATGCGATGCAGGGCGCCTTCGGCATCAACAAGATCTGGGTCGGCGTCGGGCTTGCGGTGCTGACGGCGGTGGTGATCTTCGGCGGCATCCGGCAGATCGCGCAGGTGGCCGAATATGTCGTGCCCTTCATGGCCGTCGCCTATCTCGGCATGGCCGTCTATGTCGTGCTGGCCAACATCAGCGAAGTGCCTGCGGTTCTTGCCCTCATCGTCAAGAGCGCCTTCGGCATCGAGCAGGCGGCAGGCGGGGTGGCGGGCGCTATGCTGAACGGCGTCAAGCGCGGCCTGTTCTCCAACGAGGCGGGCATGGGCTCCGCGCCGAACATCGCGGCCGTCGCCACGCCTTCGCCGCATCATCCGGCCAGCCAGGGCTTCGTACAGGCGCTCGGCGTGTTCATCGACACGATTCTGATCTGCACGGCAACCGGCATCATGATCCTGCTCTCGGGCGTCATGGCACCCGGCTCGGAGCTTACGGGAACGCCGCTGACACAGGAGGCCATGGTGGCCCATATCGGCGAGGCAGGCCGCTACTTCATCGCCATCGCCATCTTCTTCTTCGCCTTCACCTCGATCATCGGCAACTATGCCTATTCGGAAAACGCAATGGTCTTCCTGAAGCTTGACAACAAAGGCTTCATCGCCGCCCTGCGCGTCGCCGTGCTGCTGATGGTCATCTGGGGCGCCTATACGACGGTCGCGGTCGTCTTCAACATGGCCGACGCGGCAATGGGCCTGATGGCTTCAGTCAATCTCGTCGCTATCGTGCTGCTCTCCGGCACCGTCGCGAAGCTGACCAGGGATTATTTCGACCAGAAGAAGACGGGAGAGCCACGTTTCGACCCCGATGCCTATCCCGAGCTCAGGGGCAAGATCGAACATGCCATCTGGGCGCGAAACCCGGCACCTGCCGCCGACACGACCGGCACCGGCCAGGGAGAGCGCCCGATATTGTCGTGACGGCAATGGAAAGATATCGCGCCTGTCACGACGGGCCCAAATAACATGATTGTAAAATTCATGTTTTATGGCTATCACCCTTCCGGGGTCTAGTGCGCGAAACGGAACCTTAGACCGTGACGGAAAGCGCTTGGCGGGCAGATGGGCATTCAGGGAAACGACACGCGCTACGAAACCTATGTGGCCTATCGCGCCGACCTGGTGCGGTATGCCACGCCGATCATCGGTTCGCGCGAGGATGCAGAGGATATCGTGCAGGAGGCGTTCGTGCGCTTCGTGCCGGAGGCGGCGCAATCGCCCTCGCGCCTGAAGTCCTATCTCTACCGCATCGTGCGCAATCTCGCCTTCGATACGCGGCGCCGGCGCCGGCTCGAAGCGCGGGGACATCCCGACGACACGCCCTGGTGGGGCCTTCCGCAAGACCATGAGACACCGGAGCAGCAGGCCTTGCTCTGCGATCACATCCGGCAGGTCGAGGCCATCCTCGCGACGATGCCCGCGCAAAAGCGCATTGCCCTCGAAATGCACCGCTTCGGCGGCTATCGCATCGAGGAAATCGCCCGGCATCTCGGTGTTTCGACGTCAGGCGCCCACCGGCTGATACAGTCCGGACTGGCGGAACTACTTGCAAGGATGCCTTGAAACAGGAACCCTCATCGAATCCTGAGAAAATCGGGAGAGCTATTCGTCTTGTATGTGACGAACACATTCGGGCGGGCGGCTTCTCCGGGCACCGGCAGAACGAAAGCTATCACCAGCATGCGCGACAACGGAACGAACATTTCCCAGAAGATTGCCGACGAGGCGGCCGGCTGGATGATTGCGCTTCAGGAGGAGCCGGGCGACCCCCGGTGTCATGAACGCTTCGAGCATTGGCTGGAACAATCCCCCCAGCACCGCCACGCCTGGGAGCGCCTGCAGACGGTCTGGCAGGCCTTCGGTGCGTCGGCCCCGGCCTTCGAGGAGACGTGGAAGGACGCGCCGCACGATCTTGCACAGGTGCGCTCGTATCGTCCCCGCCGCGCGGGCTTGCTGCGCCGCGCCGGCATGTTCGGGGCAGCGGCAGCGACGATGCTCTGTCTCGCAGTCATCATCGGCCCTTCGCTGATCCTGCGCATGGAGGCCGACCACAGGACCGGCACGGCCGAAAGCCGGACGGTGACGCTCGAAGACGGCAGTCTCGTTCATCTCGCCGGTGCCAGCGCTATCGCGACGGATTTCGAAAAGGGCCGCCGGGCTGTGCGCCTGCTCGCGGGCGAGGCCTTTTTCGAGGTGACGCCAGACAAGAGCCGTCCCTTCACGGTCGACGCGAACGGCGTCGAGGTTGTGGTCCTCGGCACCAGGTTCGATGTCCAGACGGATGGTGACGTCACCGTCGTCGCGCTGGCGGAAGGCTCCGTGAAAGCGCTGGTCGAAGACGGAACGGAAGTCCTTGCGCCCGGCGACCTCCTGGCAGCCAACCGGGCTACGGGCGAAATCTCCCGCACGACCATCCCGATCGACGATATCGCCACCTGGCGCAACGGGCAGATCTTCGTGGTCAACGCCACGATCGGCTCGGTGGTGGAGCAGATCCGCCGCTATCACCCAGCCTGGCTCTCCCTACCGGATGGCACATTGGCGGGCCAGCGGGTGACGGGCTTCTACGACCTTCGCCATCCCGACCAGGCCCTGGAAACGCTCGTGGCGCCTTTTGGCGGCAAGGTGCGGCGCGTCTCGCCGGTGGCGCGCCTCATCAGCCGCCTGTGACGTAAAAATATGATTGAAATAATCAAGATTTAGCGCATAGCCGCTGGAATCCTGGGAAAAAATCCGGAGCTGTCCGTCTTTTCGTTTGAGCGCCGCATGGCACATCGCTGCACAGAAGAGACGAAGATCATGCATTCCAGATATCCGGCCAGCCGGACAGTATTTCTCGCCACGACGGCCCTTGCCCTACTGTGCGCAGGCACGCAGGTCCTGCCGCAGGCCGCCCTGGCACAGGAAAACGCCACCGGCAATTCCCTGACGGAAGCGGCCCGTATTCCGTTCAACATTCCGGCGCAGGCGCTTGCGAGCGCCATCAGCGCCTTCGGCCGGCAGTCGGGCCTTCAGGTCACGCTCTCGGCGGCGCAGGCGGGCGACATCCACACCAGTGCGGTCGTCGGCAGCTTCACGCCGTCGGAAGCCCTCGCCCGCATGCTGACCGGCACGGGCATGCGCGGCGGCGTCAATGGCAGCTCCGCCGTCATCCGCCTCGGCGCCGCAAATGCCTCGGATCTGTCGATCGCCGACGGATCGACGGCGCTGGAGACGATCACCGTGGAAAGGGGCGCGCGCAATGCCGCGACAGGTGCTGGTTTCCAGGGCACGCCGGATTGGGTCTACGAGACGCCAGCTAGCGTGAGCGTGGTCTCGCGCCAGGCCATCGAGAAGAAGCAGGCCCGCAACGCCTATGACCTGTTCTCCGGCGTCTCGGGCGTCTCCGTCGCCGGCGCCGCGCAGAATCCCGGCGTCGCGATCAATGTGCGCGGTTTGCAGGACCAGACCCGCGTGACGACGACGATCGACGGCGCGCGCCAGAACTTCCAGCAGGCGGGGCACGGCTATACCTCGAACGTCTATATCGACCCGTTGCTCGTCAGGACCATCGAGGTGGAGAAGAATACCGCGGCCGGCGTCGGCAGCGGCGGCTCGCATGGCAGCGTGGTCGGCTTCCGCACGCTGACCGCCGACGACATCCTTCTTCCGGGCAGGAATGGCGGCGGCTGGATCGACGCAACCCGGGGCACGAACGCCTACGACTTCTACGGCTCGGCCGCGCTTGCCGCCCGCACGTCCGACAATATCGACATCGTCGCCGCCATCAGCCGCAAAAATCTCGGCGAATACGCCATCGGCGGAAACGGTACGCTGGTGGGCAATCCCGGCGGCGACAAGCCGGTCTTCACCGGCTCGGACATCACGTCGGGCCTGTTCAAGGCCGGCCTCGACCTCGAAAACGACCAGCGCGTGGAATTCGGCTTCATCCGCTACGACGCGAGTTTCACGACCAGCACGGCGCTCGCGACGCTGCAGAACACCAACCATGTGCGCAACCTCACGGGCACGCTGACCTATACCTATAAGCCGGACGATCCGCTCTTCGACCTGAAGGGGCAGCTCTGGTGGAACGAGACCCAGAACCGGCAGTGGCGTTCCGGCCGCAACGACTATGGCGAGTTCGACGTCAGCTACGGCCTGAACACCTATGGCTTCAACCTCGAGAACACCAGCAAGGTCGACCTTCCCGCCGGCGTTCTCTCCTTGCACTACGGAACGGAACTCTTCCTCGACCGGGCCGGGACGGAGGCGCTCAATCGCGAAGCGGGCGACACGGACAATACCTGGTGGTTCACCGGCCCCAACCCGACGGGCGACCGCTGGCTTTCCAGCACCTTCGCCTCGGTGAAATACGAGCATCAGGAATGGCTCGAGGCGTCGATCGGCGGACGCTACGACTACTACAAGATCAAGGGCTCTTCCACGATCGACGGCGGCTCGGAGAGCTATCTCGTCACGCCGGGCGTTTGCCGGATCTACTGGACGACAGGCCCGAACATCGGAACGTGCCGCATCTGGACCACGCGGCCCGTCTTCGGACAACGCGACATCATCCATGAGATCGACCTCGACCAGTCCGGCGGACGGTTCTCCCCGGAGGTCCTGATTGCGGTGAAGCCGTTGGACGGCGTACAGATCTTCGGCAAATATTCCGAGGGCTTCCGCCCCGGCACGCTCGGCGAAATGCTGCTCGGCGGCTCGCATATCGGCAACCTCATGGACTATGCGCCGAATGCCTACCTCAAGCCCGAGACCTCGCAGACCTGGGAAATCGGCCTCAACCTCACGGCCGACGACCTATTGACGGGCGGCGACAGCCTGCGCGTGAAAGCGGCCTATTTCGACAAGACGGTCGACAACTACATCGCGCTCGGCACCGTAAGCGGCACGCCCGCGACCGGCGGACAGGTCGGCGGCTACTATGCCTATACGAACCTTCTCGGCGATTCCCGGCTTCGCGGCGTCGAGGTCGAAGCGAACTACGATGCCGGTCCCTACTATGCCGGCGGTTCCTTCACCTACACCAAGGGCGACTTCGCGAACACCTACAGCGACGACCCCTGGGGCAACGCGACATCCACGGGCAGCGGCGCGATCCTCTATGTCTCCGTCGCGCCGAAATACCGCTTCACGGCCGATGTCGGCGTGCGGTTCTTCGACGACCGGCTGAACATCGGCGCGCGGGCGAACCGCATCGTTCCTTCCGAGCAACTCGGTCTGTTTTCGACCGTCTACCGCGCGAAGCCCTATACGACCTTCGACATCTACGGTTCCTGGGACTTCAACGAGAACGCATCGCTGCGCTTTGCCGTCAACAACCTGACGGACGTGGCCTACATCGATCCCATGAACAGCTCGGATTTCCCCGCTCCCGGCCGCACGGCGACCCTGTCGCTCAAGGTCCGGTTCTGAGCATCCATCGCGCCAGGGTCCTTCCAGGTCCGAAGCGTGAGAACAACTGTGTCCGGATACCGGATGCAGCCAACCCCAGAAAGGAAAGCAAATGGCAACGATCGACCTTAACGACGCCAACAACGATGGCGTGGGCGTCGACTTCCTCGACTATCTGACGGCCTGGGATGCCAGCTTCGCGCCCGGCTATTATGGGTTCTTTTCCAACAACCCGGCCGATTTCGTCGGCAACCAGTTCGCCGTCGCCGACAGCAGCAGCGCGACCGTGGGCGGCGTGGGCAGCGCCGATACGGTGGTGATCGATTCCGGCGCCGCCGGCGATCTCTACTACGACATGACGTCCCACGTTCTTGCCGGCGCTGTCGACGGTGCGACCTTCGGCCAGGGCCTCGCCTACAATGCGGGCACGGACACGTTCTCCCAGTCCGCCTGGGACATCGACATCAACGGCCTCGGCCTTACGGGCACGGGCGCGGCAAACCCCGTGCACAACTTCGTCTACGGCATCATGCAGGGCAATCCGGCCAACCTGCTGAGCGTGCTGAACAGCCAGAACAACACGTTTAACGGCAGCTCGGGCGCCGATACGCTCTACAGCTTCAACGGGAACGACATCCTGACCGGCAATGGCGGGTCCGACGTCTTCGTCTTCCAGGGCACTGACGGCAACGACGTCATCACGGACTTCGACGCCGCGCTGGACCTCATCGACGTCACGGCATGGGGAACCGTTTCCGTAAGCTACGCCTACGACGCCGTCAGCGGCCTCTACGACGCCACCGTCACCGACGGCGTCAACGGCAGCATCTCCGTCCAGGACATTGCGAACAATTCGCTCGTCTCGGGCGTCAACCTGCTCGCCTGAGAAATTTGCTGTAGTGTTGGTAGCCCCACAGCAGGCACCGTCGCAGTCTCTGACTGCGGCGGTCGCTTCACCCCTCAGACGAGCATTCCTTGGAATAGCTCTCATCAGCGGTGTGGTCAACGTTCTGGCGCTGACCTCCCCGCTCTTCATGCTGCAGGTCTATGACCGCGTACTGGCGAGCGGCAGCGTGCCGACCCTCGTCGGCCTCTGCGTGCTGGCGGCCGGGCTCTATCTCTTCCAGGCCGGGCTCGACATCATCCGCGCCCGTGTCCTTCTGCGTGTCGGCGAGCATTTCGATGGCGCGCTCAGCGGCCGGGTACACGATGCTGTCGTGCGCCTGCCGCTTCTCTCGCGCATGCCTGGCGACGGTCTCCAGCCGCTTCGCGACCTCGACAATGTCCGCGGTTTCCTTTCGGGCCAGGGGCCGACCGCCCTCTTCGACCTGCCCTGGATGCCGCTCTATCTCGGCATCTGCTTCCTCTTCCATTTCTGGATCGGCATGACGGCGCTCGTCGGCGCGGCCGTCCTCGTCCTCCTGACCCTGCTTGCCAACGCGCTGTCCCAACGGCCTGTCCGCGACAGCATCGCCCACAACATGGCCCGCAACGGCCTCCTGGAAGCTTCGCGCCGCAATGCCGAAGTCGTGCAGGCCCTCGGTTTCGGGGCGCGGCTCGAAGCGCGCTGGCGACGGGCGAATGCGGACTACCTTCACGCCAACCGCCGGGCCGGCGACATAGCCGGCGGCCTCGGCGGCCTGTCGAAGACGCTTCGCGTGATGCTGCAATCGGCGGTGCTCGGCGTCGGCGCCTGGCTGGTGATCGAGCAGCAGGCGACCGGCGGCGTGATGATCGCAAGTTCCATCATGGTGGGGCGGGCACTCGCCCCGGTCGATCTGGCGATCGCGAGCTGGAAACCCTTCCTTATGGCACGGCATAGCTGGAAGCGCCTGCAGGACCTGCTCGGCAGGATACCGCCCCTGCCGGAAACGATGCCCCTGCCTGCGCCCTGCAAGGAACTGCGCGTCGAAAACGTCACCATCCTGCCGCCCGGCGAGAAGTGGCCCACCGTGAGCGGCATCGGCTTTGTGATCGGGGCCGGCAGCGCGCTCGGCGTCATCGGGCCGTCCGGCTCCGGTAAATCGACGCTTTCCCGCGCCCTCGTCGGCGCATGGCCAGCCGCCGGCGGCAAGGTGCGGCTCGACGGCGCCAGCCTCGACCAGTGGGACCGCGAAGCCCTCGGCCGCCATATCGGCTACCTGCCGCAGGGCGTCGAGTTGTTCGACGGCAGCATTGCCGACAACATCGCCCGCTTCGAGGAGGACGCCGATCCCGACGCCGTCGTCGCGGCCGCGCAGGCCGCCGGCGCGCACGAACTGATCCTGCGCTTCGAGGATGGATACAGATCGCGCATCGGCGAAGGCGGCTCTTCGCTCTCGGCCGGGCAGCGCCAGCGCATCGGGCTGGCGCGGGCGCTCTATCGCGACCCCTTCTTCGTGGTGCTGGACGAACCCAATGCCAATCTCGATGCCGAGGGCGAGGCGGCGGTGGTGCGCGCCATCGCCTCGGTGCGCGAACGCGGCGGCATCGCCGTGGTGGTCGCGCACCGGCCGAGCGCCATTGGCGCGGTCGATCAGGTGCTGATGATGGAGGGCGGACGCCAGAAGGCGTTCGGTCCGCGCGACGCGGTTCTCGGACAGGTGCTCAAGCCCTCGCCCGCCGCAAGAAGCGGCAACGGTTTTGCGGTGACCGGCCAGGGCGTCATGCCGCTGCGCGTGGTCGCCAATCCCGCGAAGACCGAAAGCGACGGCGAACCGGAAGAAAAAGATGCCAAGCACTGACGTGACGCCCGTGACCCGTTCCATCCGCCGCCACCTTGCGGCGGGCCTCGCGCTCGCCGTGCTGCTGGCCGGCGGCGTCGGGGGATGGGCGGCGACCACGCAGCTTGCCGGCGCCGTGGTGGCCTCCGGCCATTTCGTCGTCGATTCCTATGCCAAGAAGGTGCAGCATTCCAAGGGCGGCATCGTCGGGGCCATTCTCGTGCAGGAAGGCGATACTGTAAAAGCCGGCGACGTCGTCCTGCGGCTCGATTCCACGCAGACGCGCGCGGGCCTCGCCATCGTCACGAAGCGGCTCAACGAGCTGCACGCCCGCCTCGCGCGCCTTGAAGCCGAGCGCGACGACCGCGATACCATCGACTTCCCGCCAGGGCTCGACGACGGCAGCACCGACGCCGACATCGCCTCGGCGGTGCGCAGCGAGACGCGGCTGTTCGAATTCCGCAGGGAGGCGCGCAATGCCCGCAAGGCGCAGTTGACGGAGCGCATCGCCCAGTACGAGCACGAGATCGAGGGGCTGAAGGCGCAGGAGACGGCCTATGCCGGCGGGCTGGCGGTGCTGCGCTCGGAAATCGCCTCGCAGGAGGCGCTGCACGACAAGGGCGTCGTCTCGGTCCAGCGCCTCAACAGCCTCAAGACCCAGGCTGCGACCTATGAGGGCGAGCGTGGGGAGAAGGTCGCCTATCAGGCGCAGACGCGCGGCAAGATCACCGAGACACGGCTCCAGATCCTCTCCATCGATCAGGACATGAAAACCGAAGTCGGGCGTGAACTGCGCGAAATCCAGGGACAGCTCGGCGAATATGTCGAGCGAGAGGTGGCAGCGAAGGACGATCTCAAGCGGATCGATATCCTAGCCCCGCAGGCAGGCACCGTGCACCAGCTTTCGGTGCACACGGTCGGCGGCGTCGTCAATCCCGCCGAAACGATCATGCTGGTCATACCGGAGGGCGACGACCTTGCGCTGGAAGTGCGCATCGCCCCCAAGGATATCGACCAGATCCTGCCCGGCCACCGCGCGGTGCTGCGCCTTTCGGCCTTCAACCAGCGCACGACGCCGGAACTGTCCGGCAATGTCGCGCGCATCGCCGCGGACCTCACCACCGAAGAGAGGACCGGCTTTTCCTTCTACCTGGTGCGCATAACCGTGCCGCGCACGGAGCTCGAAAAGCTCGGCGGCCTCTCCCTCGTTCCCGGCATGCCGGCCGAAGCGATGATCCAGACCAGCGATCGAACCGCCCTCTCCTACCTCGTCAAACCCCTCACCGACCAGATCACCCGCGCCTTCCGCGAGGAGTGAGGGCAGGCGCCGGCAACCTGATAGCGTACAGCCGGTATCAAGTCCGGCCCTCCTATCCACTTGTCAGATTGGCTGACGAACTCGGCAAGCAGGTTTCCCACTGTGCGACTAGAGATGAAAATCACCGGCCGATTCCGGTTGGTAGATCACCCTCTCGATCAGAATGCGTCGAGTACGATCTGCAACCATCCACTCGATGGCATCGCCCTCCTGATAGCCCAGGATCGCAGTGCCGACGTCGGACAGGACCGATAGTTTCCCGGAGCGTTCGTCGGCTTCTTCCGGATAGACAAGGGCCAGTTCCGTTTGTTCGTCGTCCAGTTGCAGCACGACCTTGGAGTTCATTGTCACGACATCGCGCGCGACGTGCTGAGGATCGACAACAATGGCCCTCTCGATCTCGTGTTCAAGCTCGACCATCGCCGCCCCCTCCTCGAACTCAATCAGGCTCTGAAGACGAGCTTTGTCTATCTCCGTGACGTAAATCTCGGCAGAAACCGCGATGGCGCCTTCGCGCAGGAGCTGGAGATACCGGCCAGCGGTCATCGGCAGGGAATTGAGCGTTGGCGTTGCGTGCTTGAGAAGAAAACCGCAGCGCTCAAAACCCTTCAGCGAGCGCGTGTTGCTCGGCTGAATCTTGGCGATGACGCTCTCGGCTCGCATGTCGAGGAAGGCGAGCTTCAATCCTTCGCGGATGGTGCTGGCGCCAAGTCCGCGCCCTGCTTACTTGCTCGCGCCCGCCTTCGGCAAGGCCTCCCATTCGGCGAGGAAGGCATCGCGGCTGCGGGCAGCCTCTTCCTCGTCGATCTTGAAGACCTTGATCGTAGACAGTTCGGGCAGCTTCACGTAGTCGGAGACCTTGACGTCGGTGCGGCTCGGGCGGCGGAAGGCTACTTTCAGCAGCTCGATCTGCGCTTCCTTTGAGAGGAGTGCGTCGATCACTTTCTTGGCGTCTTCCCCGGCCGGCGCACCCTTGACGAGAGCTGCAAATTCCGGCGTCGTGAACGTGCCGGAAGTGGGATAGACGATGCTGATCTCGCTCTGGCCGCCATCGACATAACTGTAGCTGTTCGTCTCGAAGGTGAGGCCGACGGCATATTCACCCATCGCAACCCCTTTCGGCACGGCCGAGGACGACGAGGAAGCGACGAGATTGCCGACGAGCGCCTTGTAGGTCGCCTCGTCGAGCAGTTTCGAAAGGCCCCAGACGATCGTATAGCCGGTCGAACTGTTCGCCGGATCAGGCAGGATGATGCGGCCCTTCCAGGCCGGATCGGCAAGGTCCTTCCAGTCGGTGGGCGCGGCAGAGCCGTTCAACTGGTCGGTGTTGACCATGACGGTGACGACATGGACGTTGGCCGGCTGGAAGTAGTCGTCAGGAACGCGCAGATCCGCAGGCATCGCGGCCAGCTCCGGCGAAGCATAAGGTTCCAGCACTTCCTTAAAGGCGCCCATCGTGTTGGCCGAGGAAGACCAGAAGACATCACCTTGCGGAGCGACCTTCTCCGCCTCGATGCGGCGGAGCAGCACACCGCTGCCGCCAGTGATAATGCCGGTCGCGAGGCCCGTCTTTTCCTTGATGACGGCCTGCACGGCTTCGACGGCCGGAACCGGATTGGTGGTGTAAACGACGGGATCGGCAGCGTGCGTGCCAGCGGCAAGGCCGGTGAGCAGCAGGGTGGTTGCAGCAAGTTTCTTCATGGCAGTTCCTCTCTGTTGGTATTCTGCTCGGTCGCGTCCCCCACACGACCGACTTTCTCTTCATTTGGACGCAAACAGGTCCACCTTGAACACGGTCGTGGCGATGATGACCGGCAGCAGGATCACGGCGACGAGCACAAGGCCATAGGCCGATGCATAGGCCATCAAACCGGAGTCGATGAGCCGGAAGATCTGGATCGGCAAGGTTTCGCGGCCGCCGGAATAGACGAGCAACGAGGCCGAGAGTTCGGAAACGGTGGTCGTCCAGGTCAGGATCGCGGCGGAGGTGACAGCCGGCAACATCATCGGCAGCACGACACGCAGGAAGGTTCTGAATGGTGGCGAGCCGAGGCTGATCGAGGCTTCTTCGATCGAGTTTGGGATGTTGTGCAGGATCGCCTGGCCGTTGCGCATGCCGAAGGGCATTCGGCGGATGACGTAGGCGAGCACGATGATGGTCGAGGTGCCGGTCAGCGACAGCCAGCCGCCGTTGAACGAGGCGAGCAATCCGACGCCGAGAACGGTGCCCGAAAGGGCGAGCGGGATAGCCGAGACGTAGTCGATCAACGGCGTGACAAGGTTCGGCTTCTTGACGACGAGGTAGCTGACCAGCGTACTGAAGGCGACCGAGATGACAGTGGCGATGCCTGCGTAGAGGATCGAATTGACGAGCGGGCCGGGCGCGGTGATGAAGACGCGCGCCAGGTTGTCGAGCGTCCATTCGCCCCAGCGCATGACCGGACCGCGCGAGACCGTGAAGGCGCCGATCGCGATCGTGACGAGCGGCAGTAGCGAGATGGCGACAACGATACCGGCCGCTCCGCTGACGAGCACCCCCTGCGCGCCGCTCAAAGGCTTCGGCTTTGCGCCCCTGCCCTGCACGGTCTCGTAGCGGCCCTTGGCGATGATGCGGCGGTTGAGGAAGAGTACGGTCATGACGATCAGCACCGAGACACTGGCAAGCGTACTCTGCATGGTGAGGTTGCTTGCGCCCTCCGCCACGGCCGCCTGGTAGATCGCCACCGACAGCAGCGGCACGTTGTGGCCAAGAATGGTCGAGATGGCGAAATTGCCGATGACCATGGTGAAGACAAGCAGCGCGGAGGCGAGGATCGCCGGGCGGATGACGGGCAGCATGACGTTGAGGCGCGAACGAACCGGCGCCGTGCCGAGACTCTGGGCGGCTTCTTCCAGTTGCGCATCGAATTTGCCGATCGCCGCCACGGTGCCGATATAGACATAGGTGTAATAGATGAAGCTCATCGAGGTGATGAGGCCGAACCAGCCATAGAAGCTCGGCAGGAGAATGCCATAGCCCTTCAGGAAGCGGGTGATGACACCGTTGTTGCCGAGGATCATCAGCCAGGTTTGCGCCGTCACGACTTCTGGAATTACCAGCGTCACGAGCGGCAATAGCGTAATGAACAGCTTGCCACGAAAGCGGAAGCGCGCCGAAACATAGGCGAGCGGCACGCCGATCAGCGTGGAAACCAGCGTCACGACTGAGGCGAGCACCAGCGTGTTGCCGATGGCCGCGAGGCTGCGTCCGTCTTCCATGAGTTGGAGCCAGCCCGAGCGACCTTCGCCGAGAAAGCTCGCGGTGAAGATATAGAGCAGTGGATAGAGGACGAATGCCCCAAGAAGAGCGAGGGCCAGGGCGGACAGCCAGGGCCAGGGGGATCGGAGAGCAGAGCCATTCATGACTGGATCACCCGTGCCGCTGCGGGGTCGAACCCGAGGTGGACATGGGCGCCCGGCAGAAAGGCATCATGCCCCGCGCCGTGCATTTCGGCATTGAGCACGAGGCCGCCAGCGCATTCGACGCTGTAGCTGGTGCGCGCGCCGAGATATTGCCGGCCGCGGACGGTCGCCGGCAGCGACTGCCGGCCGGCGACCGGTTCGGCGGAAATCTTCAGGTCTTCTGGCCGCAGCACCAGCAGGCCGCGGTCGGCCGGGCCGTCCAACGCATCGGTAGCGATGAGCCAATTGCCGGCAACCTCGACCTCGACACGGCTGGTGGAGGCCGGCCGTACGGAAACCTCGATGCGGTTGGCTGCGCCGACGAAATCGGCGACGTAGCCGGTACGCGGTGTCGCGTAGATCTGCTGCGGCGAACCGAGTTGCTCGACCTTGCCCTTGTTCATCACACCGATCAGGTCGGACATGGACAGGGCCTCTTCCTGGTCGTGCGTCACGAAGACCGTTGTGATGTTCGCCTCGCGCTGCAATTCGATGATCGTCTCACGGATCTGCACACGCAGTTTCGCATCGAGGTTGGAAAGCGGCTCATCCATCAACAGCACCTGCGGCTTGATCACCAGCGCACGGGCAAGTGCCACGCGCTGGCGCTGGCCGCCGGACAGGGCGGCCGGATGGCGCAAGAGCAAATGACCGAGACCGACACGATCGAGCGCGGCCTTGACCTTGTGGTCGACGCCCTCTCCCCTCTCGCCCCGCGCACGCAAGCCGTAGGCAACGTTGTCAGCCACCGTCTTGTCGGGGAAGAGCGCGTAGTCCTGGAAGACCATACCGATGGCGCGCTTGTGCGGCGGAAGCTCGGTGACGTCGCGGCCGCCGAAGCGGATCTGGCCGCCGCTTGCCGGCGCAAAACCAGCGATTGTGCGCAGGAGCGTGGTTTTGCCGCAACCCGAAGGTCCGAGCAGTGTGAAGAAACAGCCTTCCGGAATATCGAGGGAGAGGCCGGATATGACGGTCTCGGCCCCGTATCTCACCGAGAGATTGGAAATCGCTATGCCCATGGGTTCCCTCCCCTTCTTCGTTCTTGCGACTATGCGCTGGCCGTGACGGTCGGCGCGATCCTCAGGTCTGTGATGAGATCGAGCGCCTGACGGTGCACCTTGACATCGCCCGCGCCGAGCAGTTGGCCGGAGCTTTCCAGCGTCAGCGGCGCGCCAGCCCAGTCAGTAACAATGCCGCCGGCTCCCTCCACGATGGGTCGGAACGGCGCGAAATCGAAGACCTTCTGCCCACCGTCGAGCGCAAGGTCGGTACGTCCGTCTGAAAGCAGGCCGTAGTTGAGGCTTACCCCGCCATAGACGCGCGCGCTGGTGGCGGCGCGCAGCCGGTCGAGCGCCGGGCGCTCCGAAGGGGCGAGGTAATCCTGGTTGCTGTTGGTCATAATCGCCTGGGCGAGCGAGGGGCAGGAGCGGACGCGTACCGGAGTACCGTTGCGTGTCGTCTGCCGCCCCTCGGCGCCGATCCAGCGGGAATCGATGGCGGGAATGTCGATGATACCGAGGCGCGGCACCCCGCCGACGGCCAGCGCAATCAGCGTGCCGTAGACCGGCATGCCGGCAATGAACGCCGTGGTACCGTCGATGGGGTCCAGCACCCAGACATGCTCGCTGCCCGGACGCACCCAGTCACGCTCCTCGCCGATGATGCCGTGCAAGGAATAGCGTGCGGCGATCATCGCGCGCAGCCGGTCCTCGATGAGGATATCCATGGCCGTGACGAGGCTGCGGTCCGGCTTCACGCTGACATTGATGCGCGCCACGTCGTTTTCCCGCAGCACGGCCCGGGCGATGTCTGCCAGTTCCACGGCAAATGCCACATGCTCGTCTAGGATGATGGCGGCACTGGTCATTCTCTCTTCGACGCTTTCCCGGCCCAGAGCGGCCGCCATCGCTCCCGCAGGCCGTGCAGGTTGACGTGACGGCCGTGCTTGCGGCCGATTGAAGGAACGGATCGAGCCATCACCGGCTCTTGTGATCTTGGTACAGCCTTTTGGCATTTGTGGCAATATGTGTTTTTCGTGGCGATATGAGTTTTTATGCGGCAAGCCACATGCCGCTTGTGGCGATACGAGGCGTCACGTATCAAGGCATGGGCAATGGAGGCACCGCGATGTGGCAAGAAGAGCGTCAGCAGAAAATCCGATCGCTGCTTGCAGCTTATGGCCAGGTGTCGATCGACCGCGTCGTCGATGACTTCGGCGTTTCGCGGGAGACCATCCGCCGCGACCTGATGGAGATGGAGCTTGCCGGCGAACTGCGCCGCGTGCGTGGCGGCGCCGTGCCTGTTGCTCGCGAGGACACGACCTTCGGCGTGCGCATTACGCTGCGCCTGCAGGAAAAGCGCACGATCTGCGCCACCGCACTAGGCTTTCTCGAAAGCGGCCAGACGATCTTCATGGATGCCGGTTCGACCAGCTCGGCCATGGCAGAGGCGCTGGCCGGCCCGACCGGTCTTACCAACCTCACCATCATCACCAATTCCATTGATGTCGCGAGCCAGCTGGCGGAAAAACCCGGCGAGCTTTCCCGTGGCACGCGCATCATCATGCTTGCTGGAAATGTGAAGCAGGATCCGATGGAGACCTATGGCGAGGCGACGATCAACGATATCCAGCGCTACCGGGCAGACCTTGCATTGCTCGCCCCCTGGGGCGTCGACGCCACGATGGGCGCGATGAACTATTTTTTGCACGGAGCCGAGATCGCCCGCGCCATGGTCCGCAATTCCGCAAAGACGATCATTCTCGCCGATCACTCCAAGATGGGTGTCGTCAGCCGATCGGTCTTCTGCGAAACCGGCGAGATGGCCCACCTGATCACCGATGCAAAAGCCCGCCAGAAGCCGGGGTTCGAGGCGCTTGCAGCCGCCGTGCCAGGGCTCGTGGTCGCGGGCGAATAAGGAACATTCCGCGGCCAGTCCTTCGCGTGGGCTGCCCATCGCGAATGTAGCTTTCCTACAAACATTTTGACAAATGTAGATTCTCTCGCTACGAGGAATACTACCCACGGTGAGTGAGACCTGAGAGCCCAAAGGAAGGCTTTCACAGGGGGCCGTGGCGACACCTGGAGGGAAAATCGATATGTCACGCCGTTTCACGCTGGCTTCAGCGTTCGCAGTCCTATGCTCGCACGTCTTTTCGGCCGGTAGCGCCGATGCTGCGGGAATGACCGTCTATTGCCCGATGTCGGAAGACGATTGCGGCGCCGTGCTGAGAGCCTTCAAGGACGATACCGGCATCGAAGCGCAGTTCGTGCGCATCGGCGCCGGTGAGATTCTCGCCCGTATCCGGGCGGAAAAGAACAACCCGCAGGCCGGCCTCTGGCTGGCGGGCGCTGCCGACAACTTCATCCAGGCCGCCGGCGAAGGACTGCTTGCCACGCACAAAGCCGCCGGCATCGACAAGGTCGACCCGCGCTATACCGACAAGGAAGCCCGCTGGACGCCGATCTCGCTGTCACCGATCGTCTTCGCCTACAGCCAGCAGGTGCTGGACGAAACTGGCGCCAAGGCCCCGACGAGTTGGAAGTCCTTCGCCGATCCGGTCTTCAAGGAAAGCGTGGCGCTCGCCCATCCGGCTTCGTCCGGCACGGCCTATGTCGCGCTCGCCTCAATGGTCCAGCTCCTCGGCGAGGAGCCGGCCTTCGAGACGATGAAGGACATCGACAAGAACGTCGTGCAGTATACCCGCTCCGGTATCGCCCCCTCCCGCATGGTCGCCAACAACGAGATAGCGCTTGCAATGGCCTACTCGCAGGATATCGAGGCGGCACTCGCCCAGGGCTATCCGGTCGGCTATTCCTTCCCGGAGGAAGGCACGGGCTTCGAGGTGAATGCCGCAGCAGCCATCGCCAATGCTCCAGAAGACCAGGCAAAGGGCGCCAGCGCCTTTCTGGACTGGGTGTTGACGGACAAGGGCCAGGCCGCTATCGGCGCCACCTTCCGCGGTCCGATCGTTCCGGGCTACAAGAATCCGGATGCCAAGATCGACCTCTCCAACGTCAAGATGATCGACTACAACTTCACCTGGGCCGGGGAGAACCGCGCGCGCCTGCTGGAGCGTTACGAAAACGACGTGCGCCGCAAGGCCGACGCCAAGTAACGCCCTCGACCGTTGACCGGCCGCCGCTGCCACCAGCTGCGGCGGCCCCTGCTCCTGCCCTCTTCCCACATTAAGAGGCGCCGCGCGGCGGACAAGGGGCTTGTCAACACGCGAAAGGCTCGCCTTCTTTGTCCCCCTGCGGTTCCACGCGGAATTGCTCAAGGAGCCCCATCATGACCCTCGCCTCGCAAGCGGCTCCGTCCGGCCGGATGGGCGCAGCGCCGGCCTTCCTGCGCAACATCGTCGTCGATCCGTGGCTGTTCGGCCTCTTCGCCGTCACCACACTGTCAGTGCTTGTCTTCGCCGCCCTGCCGATCTTCATCGTCATGAAGCAGGCAATCGTCACTGAGCACGGTTTCGACTTTGCCGTCCTCCTCGACACGCTCTCCCAGGCCTTCGTCTGGGAATCGCTGCTCAACACGCTGCTGCTCGGCGCAACCTCGGCGATCATCGCCACCGCCGCCGGCTTCCTGCTTGCCTTCTCCGCAACGCGCACCACCATGCCGGGCAAGACCCTCGTACATGGCGTGGCGCTGCTGCCGATCATCTCGCCGCCCTTCGTCATGGCGCTGGCGGTGGTCATCCTGTTCGGCCGTTCCGGCCTCATCACCCGCGAACTGCTCGGCATCCGCAACGCCAATGTCTACGGTTTCCATAGCCTGGTGCTGATCCAGTCGCTCGCCTTCACGCCGATTGCCTATCTCAACATCCGCGGCATGCTGCAATCCATCGACAGCGCGCTGGAGGATGCCTCCGCCTCGCTCGGTGCCTCGCGCTGGACGACCTTTTCACGCGTGACCTTGCCTTTGGTGACGCCGGCGATCCTGTCGTCCACGCTGCTCGTTTTCGTCAAGTCGGTGGAGGATTTCGGCAATCCGATGCTGATCGGCGGCAATTACAACACGCTTGCCGTCGAAGCCTATTCGCAGATGGTCGGCTACTTCAACCTGCAGGCCGGCGCGCTGCTTGCCAGCCTCATGCTGGTGCCGTCAATGACCGCATTCCTCATCCACCGCTATTGGGTGAGCAAGCGCAGCTACGTCACCGTCACGGGAAAACCCTCCGCCCAGACGATCCGCATTTCCGGCGCGGTCGTCGCGCCGCTGACGATTGCCTGCTACGCCATCGTCTTCGCCATCCTGCTGTTCTACCTGACGGTGATCTACGTCTCCTTCACCAAGCTGCCGGGCGTCGACAACACACTGACCACGGCCCACTACACGACCGTCTTCACCGCAGGCTTCGAAACGCTCAGCAACTCGCTGCTGCTGGCGGGCATCGCCACCCCGGTCACCGCGATTGCCGGCATGCTGATCGCCTATCTCCTGATCCGCAAGGCCTTCCCGGGCAGCTTCCTCTTGCGCTGGGGCACGCTTCTCTCCTTCGCCGCCCCCGGCACCATTCTCGGCATCGGCTATGTCAGCACCTTCAACACGCCGCCGCTGCTATTGACCGGCACGGCGTTCATCGTCGTCGCCGCCATGGTGGTGAAGAACCTGCAGGTGGGCATCGAGGCCGGCTCCAACCAGTTGCGCCAGATCGACAGGTCGATCGAGGAGGCATCGGCCATTCTCGGCGCCTCCAACACCCGGACCTTCTTCCAGATCACCCTGCCGCTGCTGAAACCCGCACTGTTCACCTCGCTCTCCTATGCCTTGACGCGCTCGCTGACGACACTTTCGGCTGTGATTTTCCTCGTCTCGGCCAACTGGACGCTGATCACCGTCACCATCCTGTCGCAGGTGGAAACGCTGAAGCTCGGCGTCGCCGCCGCCTATTGCAGCATCCTCGTCTTCGTCGTGCTCGCCATCCTGGCTCTCATGCAGCTCGTTCTCAATTCGACATCGAAGAGGTAAGTCCCATGTCGAAAGTCGTCTTCTCCAACATCACCAAGCGCTTTGCCGGCGTCGCCGGCGCCACCGCCGTCGATGGGCTGAACCTGACCATCGAGGAAGGCACGCTCGTCACCCTGCTCGGTCCCTCGGGCTGCGGTAAGACGACGACGCTGCGCATGCTCGCCGGCTTCGAAACGCCGAGCGAAGGCACCATCACCATCGGCGGACGCGACATTACCAACGTGCCCGTCAATGCCCGCAATGTCGGCATGGTGTTCCAGAGCTACGCGCTCTTCCCGCATATGAACGTGCGCGAAAACATCGAATACGGCGTGCGCCTCCTCAACCTGCCGAAGGCCGAGATGAAGGACCGCGTCGGCTCCATCCTCGACACGATGGCGCTTACCCAATATGCCGACCGCTCGCCGGCCCGCCTCTCGGGCGGCCAGCAGCAGCGCGTGGCGCTCGCCCGCGCCGTCGTCACCCAGCCGAAGGTGCTGCTCTTCGACGAACCGCTCTCCAACCTCGACGCGCAGTTGCGCGAGCGCATGCGCGACGAGCTGCGCGCCATCCAGTTGCGCCTCGGCATTACCAGCCTCTACGTCACCCACGACCAGAGCGAGGCTATGGCGATCTCCGACCGGGTAGTGGTGATGCGGGGCGGTGTCATCGAGCAGAACGACACGCCGCTGAACGTCTATGCGCGCCCCGGCACCGGCTTCGTCGCCGAGTTCATGGGCAAGGCGAACATTCTTCGCGGCAGGGTGGAAACCGTGGACGAGACGACGGTGAGCGTGCGCATCAGCACGACGGTCAGCCTCACGCTGGCGCGCGGCGTCCGGGCCTTCCGGCCGGGCGAGGCGGTGCGCTGCGTCGTGCGGCCGGAGCATATCCGTGTCGATCCCGAGGGCACGATGCAGGCGACGGTGCGCCGCGTCGTCTTCCAGGGCGCCTATGTCGAGTATCTCACGGAGATCGACGGCCAGGAATGCGTCTTCCTTGACAGCACCTATTACCGGACGGGCGTTGCCGAAGTCGGCCAGACGCTGCGCCTTTCCATCGACAGCCGGCCAGTCTGGATCCTGCCGGAGACTGAAGCTACCACCATGGAAAAAGCCGCATGACCCTCGACAAGCCTATCATCTACGACCTTATCGCAGCCGTCGCCCGCGAGGCGGCGCTGGCCGCCGGCGCGGTGGCGCTCAAGGGTTTTGTCGATGCCAGCCCGCAAACCCTTCAGACTGAACAGAAGGCCGGTTTCTTCGATATCGTGACGGCATCGGACAAGGCGGCGGAAAAGGCTGCCTGCAATACGATCTGGTCGCGCCTGCCGGCCTCGCGCATTCTGGGCGAGGAAGGCGGCTGGCAGGGCGAAGGCGAGACGACGTGGATCATCGACCCGATCGACGGCACCAGCAATTTTGCCTCGGGCCTGCCTTTCTTCTGCGTCTCGATCGCCGCCTACCATGCCGACAAGGCGGTCTGCGGCGTGATCTACGACCCGGTTCGCGAGGAACTGTTCATGGCGAGCGGCGGCCGGCTGACATTGAACGGCAAGCCGGTAACACCGTTCCTGCGTGGACGCACCGACCGCGAGGTCGAGGTGCTGACCAACGCGCCCTACGAGGGCGAACGCCCCTCGCGCGCCGCGCAGGAGGCCCATGCCGACCTCGTCAACGCCTTCCGCGCCGTGCGCCGGCTCGGCTCCTGCGCCCTGCATCTTGCCTATGTCGCCGCTGGACGCGTGGCGGTCGCCTACGAATCGAAGTTCAACGCCTGGGACATCGCGGCCGGCATTCTGCTCGTCGAGGCCGCGGGCGGGCAGGTCATCGCCCAGGATGCCGGCGGACGGCGCATCGAACCATACGAGGATGCGCTGGCATCGGTGAAAAGGCTCGTTGTGGCCCAGGCCGGTTTTGACTATCAATCGTCCTGCTTGTCGCGGTTGATGGCCGACGGCACGTTTTAGCCCTCACACGCGAAACCAACTTCATGCTCGACCTGATCAGGCAATCGCTGTCGCAGTTCACACCCGCCGAGCGCAGGATCGCCGAGGCGATCCTCGACACGCCGAGCACCGCGATCACATGGTCGATCACCGATGCGGCCCGCATTGCCAAGGTCAGTGAACCATCGGTCATCCGCTTCTGCCGGCGGCTCGACTGCGACGGCTTTCCGGATTTCCGCCTGAAGCTCGCCCAGCAACTGGCCGTGCGCCAGGCGCCGGCGAGCCCGGTGGAAAGTGGCGCCGATCCGTTCACCGGCCTCGTCGACGACGTCTTCAACCGCGCTGCGGAATCGCTGCGCGAGGCGCGGCACGACCTCGACCTGGCGTCACTCCGCCGTGCCGTTGATCTGCTCGCGGGCGCCCGTCGCATCGACGTCTACGGCTATGGCGGCTCCGGGTTTCTGGCGGGCGAAGCCCAGCATCGCCTCGCCTCGCTCGGCATGGCCAGCGTCGCCTATTCCGACCCGACCCTGCAGATGGTCTCTGCCCCGCGCCTGACCGGGCAGGACGTGCTCTTCGTGCTCTCTTTTTCTGGACGTACGAGCTACCTGATTTCCAACTTGGAAATCGCCAAGAAGGCCGGCGCGCGCATCCTGTCCATCTCGCCCGGCGGCTCGGTCGTCGCGTCGCTCGCCGACGAAAACATCAACCTCAACGCTTACCGCGCCTCCAGCCATCCGCTCATCGTACCGACCGGCCGAGCACCGATGTATGTCATGCTCGACGTGCTTTTCGCCCTTCTGGCGCGAAATTGCGATAGTGCAGTGGTGCAAGATCCCTGAACCGGTCGCATTGAACCTACTTCTGCCTCCAAGGGCAACGCGTCGCTGTCACAGACACGAAAACGGCACCGGGTACTGAATGCGATAGCGCCCCGTTTGGCAGGCGGTTGCGGGGAGACAGCGGAAGCGTTATAAGGGTTTTGTGGTTTCCTTATAACTGCCCATTATAAGACGCTAGATCATTCCTTATAACGAGGGAAAGTCTTGATGAAGACGAAGGGCTGGCAAGCGAATTCTTCAAGAAACCGACGACCGACATTGCTGTCGAATATCTCTTTGACGGGCCAGCGAATTGGACGTCCGAGATCGATATGATGGAAGAGGCGACGGCGCGATATCGGGCAGCAGGGAGACCGAGACAGATGAAGCCAATCGACCTGGTGTATCGCACGGCGTTCGCAGAACTCGCGCAACGGACTTTCGACGCCCAGTTCGAGGCGGATTTCCCTCTGGATGGGCGGTTCGTCTCGGTTCCGGTGAAGTCTCGCAATTACTGGTATTTCGAATACCCGACGGACAAGGGCGACAAGCGGCGCTATGTCGGGCCGGAATCCGACGATGAAATCACGGCCCGAGTGAAGGCGCACAAAGAAATCAAGGATGACATCCGCGAGCGACGGCGTCTGGTCAGCATGCTCCAGCGTAGCGGTGGCATGGCTTCACCGGATCGCTTTGCGGGCAAGGTCACAAAGGCCCTTGCCGACGCCGGCCTCTTCCGCCTCCGGGCGGTCCTGATCGGCTCGGTGGCGTTCGGCTGCTATTCGGGTCTGCTCGGTGTTCGTCTCCCCAACACTGCCATCCAGACTGGTGACGCGGATTTCGCGCAGGACTTCGCGATCCCGGCCGAGGTCGAGGACAGTCTGCCTCCCATTCTCGAGGTCTTGCATTCGGTCGATGAGACCTTCCGGGCGGTTCCGCACCAAGCCGACAAGGCAAAGGTTGCGGTCTTCACAAACTCGGTCAACTACCGCGTCGAGTTCCCCACGGGCAACCGGGGATCAGACGAATACACGGGCAAGCCCTCGCCCATGCCCGCACTCGGCGGCGCGTCGGCGGAAAATCTCCGGTTTTTGGATTACCTGATCTACGATCCTGTCAGGACAGTGCTGCTGCACCGGGAGGGAGTGAGCGTCAATGTCCCCGCTCCCGAACGCTATGCCGTCCACAAGCTGATCGTGTCGTCCAGGCGGCTCAACGATACCCCGGGACGGGCGAAGCGCGACAAGGACCTTCTGCAAGCCTCCATTCTGTCAGAGGCTCTCGTGGAGACAAGGCAGGGCTACGTGCTGGCCGATGCTTACCGGGAGGCATGGGATCGCGGGCCATCGTGGCAGGAAGGGATCGTGGCAGGCCTCGCCATGACGCCAGACAACGGCAAGGCAGCGCTGGCCGCCGCCCTCGGCGTAAAACCTGACGAACTCGGCAAGATATAGGGTGTGAGCGCGGGCCGTGCCGGCGTTGCGCGCTGCCCGAAGGCCATGTCATGCGCCGTCACGCAGTGGTATCCGCTCGGTTCAGGCGGCCGCCTCAGGCACAACGGCGACGACCTTCACTTCGGCAAGAAGCCGATGATCTGAAAGTTCGGATACGCCAACCCTTGTCCAAGCACACGTTCCGCGAGGAAACATCCTGTTCTTCACAGTCCGAAAGAGGTCCATGTGCTCGCTCATCCTAACGTGATACGAGGTCATCTCGACAACATCGTTGAAGCTGCATCCTGCGGCGGCCAATACCTCCTCCAGGTTCCTCCAACACGCGATGAACTGCTCCTCCGGATCTTCGATAACCTCCAGGTCCGCAGTCCTGCCTATTTGGCCTGCGCAGAATACCAACCTGTCCACTCGAACCGCAGGTGCATATCCCCTGCGCTCGATGATTGAACGCATGGCGTCCGGGATGATAATTTGGCGGTCAACCATCTTTTCGATGCCCCGTTGCGCTGATGTCAGACCGCGGCGTAGGCATGCAGTCCCTTCGAGAGTGCATGCATCGTCTTTTCAATGTCCGCGTCCGTATGCGCAGCCGAAAGGTACATGAGGCCGCGCGGCAGCGGCATCAGGCCGTTGAGCAGAAGCTTCTCGGTCAATTTGACGATCTTACCCCTGTCTGCGCCGGCAAGATCACCGATCCGCGCCATCTGACGGACACCGGTAAATATCTGTATCGCGGAGCCGACTTGATTGGCGCAGACATCCAGATCGAGAGCCGCCGCCTCCGCGTTGATGTGGGCCTGGATCGCTGCCGCATGCGCGTTCATGCGAGGGTAGATCTCCGCCGCGCCCCGCTGCAGGCTTTCCACGCAGGCGATGGCCGCGCTGACCGACAACGGGTTGCCGTTGAACGTGCCGCGATGCATCACGCTGCCATTCACCAGCGCCTCCATGACCGCCCTGTTTCCGGTCACGGCACTGACCGGCATCCCCGCGCCGATTGCCTTGCCGAGAACCGTCAGGTCAGGCACGACGCCGAACATTTCCTGGGCGCCGCCCAGAGCCAGCCGGTAACCGGTTATAACCTCGTCGAAGATCAGGACGACGCCGTGCCGGCTCGTCAGGTCCCGCACGCTTTCCAGGAAACCCTCCGGCGGCGCGAAGCAGCCTGCATTGATCGCCGCCGCCTCGAGAATGACAGCCGCGTAGTCGCTCGAGATCGCCGCCGCAAATGCTGCAGCATCGCCCCAATCGACCACCGTGATGTTCTCGACCGCCTTTGGGTCCTGTCCACCGGAACTCGGACCGTCATTGCCGGGCGCGTTGGCGATATGAACGCTGTCGAACCAGCCGTGGTAATTGGCCCGGAACTTGATGATGCGCGTGCGCCCGGTCGCAGCCCGGGCGATGCGCAGGGCAAGCTGCACAGCCTCGGTCCCAGTGCTGACGAAGGACGAGATTTCACCGCAAGGCACCGTTTCGGCGATAAGTTCGGCCAGACGCCCCTCGCCCGGATGAACGCTCGCGGTGCGAAAGCCCTTGTCGATCTCCGCCTTCAGGGCCGCGACCACCTCCGGCGGATTATGGCCGAGGATCAGCGGACCATAACCCATCGTGTAGTCGATATAATCGTTGCCGTCGACGTCGGTGAGGACGACGCCGCGGGCATGATCCATTGCGACCGGCACCGGAAGCTGCGCGGTGCGCGGCGTGGAGGAAACGCCGTTGGCCAGATGGCGCACGGCAAAGTCCCTATATTGCCTGGAGTTGGAGAATGCGGGCATATCGCGCTGCGTGGTCTGCATGAGTATCTTCCTTGATGGACGGTCGTCCGCCCCTGTTTTCCAGGCATTGCGCGGCGGGTGGACCGCCGCGTGAGAATCTTCAGTGGTCGCCCGCCCAGAAGACGATGCGGCGCTTGGCGATGCCGACGATCGAATGCATCGTCATGCCGATAGCGGCGAGGACGATCAGGATCGCGAACATGCCGGCGATGTTGAACTGCTCGTTGAATTGCAGGATCATCTTGCCGAGCCCCTTCTGCGCACCGACGAATTCGGCGACGATGGCACCTACGAGCGCGAAGACGACGCCGAGCCCAAGACCTGCGAAGACATAAGGCAGCGAATTGGGCACGCGTACCTTCATGAGTATCTGGAGCCGGCTGGCGCCGAAGGCCTTGAGCATTTGCACTTCTTCGCGGCCCGAAGCCTGAAGGCCGGCGATGACGTTGACCAGCATCGGGAAGAAGGCGATCAGCCCCGCCATCACGATCTTCGAGGCGAGGCCGTAGCCGAACCATTGCAGGAAGATCGGCGCCAGAGCGACGCTCGGGATGGTCTGGAAGGCGACGATGTAGGGCATCAGGCCGAGATCGAGCAAGCGGACTTGCGAGATCAGCACGCCGAGCACGACGGCAATGGCGATGCCGAGGATATAGCCCATCAGCACCTCGTACATCGTTACCCAGAAATTGTCCCAGAACAGCGGATTTCCGAGCAGCGAGATGAGCTGCTTGCCCACCACGCTCGGCGCGGGCAGCACGAAGGCCGGCGTTTCGCTGGCCCAGACATAGAATTCCCAGCCCCCCGTTACGAGGAAGAAGACCAGGACGACCAGGACGGCCTGAAGCAGCTTGGAACTATCACGATGCATGGGACGGTCTCCCGGAAATGAACGGCAGGTTGGGGGCGGTGGGGCGGCTGGTCATCAGTCGATCATCGAGCTGTCGGCAAAGTGACCGCGGATGCGGGCGAGCACGTCGCCGGCTTCGCTGAGGTCGCCGAGCTTGCGCTCACGCGGCAGGTCGACCGGCACGATCTCGCTGATGCGGCCGGGGCGCGGGCTCATCACCACCACCCGGTCGGCCAGGAACACGGCTTCGGGAATGGAATGGGTGACGAAGACCACCGTCTTGCCGGAGCGCAGCCAGATCCGCTGCAGCTCCGCATTGAGAAATTCGCGCGTCATGGCGTCGAGCGCGCCGAAGGGTTCGTCCATCAGCAGCACCTTCGGATCGCGCACCAGCGCCCGGCAGATGCCGGCGCGCTGGCGCATACCCCCGGAAAGCTCCCGGGGGTACTTTTTCTCGAAGCCCTTGAGGCCGATCATCTCCATCAGCTCCAGGGCCCGCTTGGTGTAGACCTTGGTGTCCATGCGAACCAGCTCGACCGGCAGCATGATGTTTTCGAGGATCGTGCGCCACGGCAGCAGCGTCGGTTCCTGAAAGACGACCCCGACATCTAGAGACGGCTTGGTGATGGCGACATTGCCGAGCCGAGCCTCCCCGGAAAAACCGCCTTCAAGTCCGGCGAGGATTTTCAGGAGGGTGGTCTTGCCGCAACCGGAGGGACCGACCAGGGCGATGAACTCGCCATCGGCAATATCCAGGTTGACCCGGTCGAGTGCCACCGTATCCCCGCTACGCGTGGGGTAGGTCTTGCACAGGCCGTTGATACGGATCAGCGGTTGGGAAATGCTATCCATCGTCATCTCTTTCCGTCGGGGCAGCCCGCTCATTTCTTCTCGACGATCGCCTTCACGTCGAACTTGTAGATTTCAGGCATCAGGGATGCATCCCAAACCTGGGAAACGGTGAGCTTCTTCTCCGTCTGGCCGGTTTCATTCGCGAAGGTCAGCAGGGCTTCCCAGCGCTCTTCCGGCAGGTTGAGCCATTCGCCCCACTTGGCCGGGTCCTGCTCGTCGGGCATCGAGTCGCCGAGCGCGATCTTCATGGCCTCGGCGGTGTTCTTCGCGTCCTGGCTGGCGGGATCGGCGGCGCCGGCAAGCTGCGGGAACTCGGCGAAGGCGAGCTTCAGGGCGCTGTCGGGATAGAGCTGCGTGTAGACGATGCCCTTGTAGGCGGCGCGCGCGAACCCGGCGAGTTCCTTGCCGCGGGTCTCGAGCGTCTTCTGGCTGGTAACCATCGTCACGCTGAACAGCTTTTCCATCTCCGCGGGACGCTCCAGGAGATCGAGATCAACGCCGTTCTGGCGCATCACAGTGAAGCTGTCCGAATAGCTGTCGACGGCATCCACCTGGTCCGCGCTGAGGGCAGCTGCGGCACGGGCGCCGGCGCCGACCGGAACGATCGTCACGTCGGCTTCGGTGAGGCCGGCGATCTTAAGATTGGCGCGAAGGTCCGCATAGGAGGCGGAAGCGAGGCTGATGACGCCGATGCGCTTGCCCTTGAGATCGGCGATCGTCTTGATGGCCGAGCCCTTGGGAACGCCGATGAAATAGGGCCACTTCACGGTGATGCCGGCAAAGGCCTTCAGACCGACGCCCTTGTCGATGGCGGCGGCGATGGCGGCGGAAGAGGCATAGCCGATGTCGGCGGAGCCGGAGGCAACTGCCTGCAACGCCGCGGTGGAGCCGTCGGTCTGGAGGATCGCCGGGCTCAGGCCCTCTTCGGTGAAGTAGCCGAGCTGCTTCGGAATGGCATAGGTGAAGGTTTCTTCGGCGGCCGTCAGCGTGTTGCGCGCGAGCGCCAGCGTGAAGTTGTCCTCCGCCTGCGCGGAAGCGGCGAAGCCAAGGCCGACGCACAGCGCCAGAGCGTTCAGAAATTTGCGTTTCATTCGTATCCCCTATGGTTTCAGGTTTCGTCAGTTTCGGTTCGCCGCTCATGCGGCCGGGGCTTTAGACCCTTCTGTTCAAACCCCGCTCCGATCGAGCGGGGCCTGTTTTTTCACGTCAGGCCAGGAGGCCGGCTGGCGTCACCGCGCGCATCCAGGCGGAGGCCGGTCCCCAATCGCGGGTCAGACTCCAGACGCTGCAGATGTTGGAGGCGAGCACCGGGGCCGGGATTCTCGCCGCCGTCGTCGCCAGCATGTCGATGGTGCGCATGCCGGTGCCGCTGAGGATGATCGCGCCGTCCTTTGCCACGTCCATACGCTTGAGGGCGTTGCCGATCTCCTCCGGCGTCACGCGGTAGGCCACGAGGTCGTCCTCGAACTGGCTGACGCTGTGGACGCGGTAGCCGGCCTCCTTCCAGTAGCCGATGGCAAGCTGCGTTTGGATGTTCGGATAGGGCGACATCAGGCTTACAGTATCGATGCCGAGCGCCTTCAGCATCCGGTCGATGGCAATGGTGCCGGTTTCCACCGGAATGCCGGCCTGGTCGGACAGCCGGTCGCAAAGCTCGCGGTCGCCCGTCGGCGAGAGGCGGTATTGCGAGCCGGTGAGCGCGATGGCGATGGCATCGAGCTTCAGCGAGCCGAAACCCTTGATCATCTGCGAAAAGCTTTCGACATAGCCGCGGTTGCGGTCGTCGAGCGTGCCCGGCAGCACCGGCAAGCGCATGGTGTGGAGCGCGACATCCCCCGGCAGCAGCACCGGATATTCGATCTCGACGGTCGGATTGGCCGGCGGCACGAGTGCGCCGAAGCGGAATTTCGGGGCCGGCAAGGGCGGAAGATGAGCAGTCATAGATACGTTCCCCTTGAACTAAGCGCGCGCCGGAAGGGCGACCATGTCCAGCATCGCGGTCTGCGCGAGATAGGCGGCGGCCTTTTCCTTGTCGCAGAGCAGGCCGTTGACCTTTTCGATCCAGGCTTTTTCCTGCGAAACCATGGTGTCGGTGCGCGGCAATAGCATTTCCCTGGCGACCCGGTGGCGCTCGGCGGCGGCCGTTTCGAGCCCACCCGCATCGCCCTTCACCAGCGCCTCCACCATGGCATTGGCGATGACGAAACCGTCATGGATGCCGCAATTCATGTTCATGCCGCCGCGCGTATTGGTCAGATGCAGCGCATCGCCGGCGAGGTAGACATTGCCGCTGCGCGGCGCGGAGGCGAGGCACTTGCGGGCCGCATAGCAATCCTTGTCGACGACGTTCGGCATGCGGAAACCGGGAAGGAGAGCGTCGAGCCGCTCCACCGCCCATTCGTCGGTCAGTGCGGTCTCCTCGGAAATGCCCTCGGGCACGCGCAGGATGACGCGCCAGTTGTCCGGCATGTGCAGGAAGCTGACGGAATGGGTTTTTCCCACCAGATAGGTGACAGGCCCGAGATCCGGCACGACATCGCGGATGCTGTCGTCGGTGCGGATGCGCAGCTGGAAGCCAGGATAGGCCGCGCCGTCGAAGGCAATGCCGACCGACTGGCGAACCGCGCTGTGCGCGCCGTCGGCGCCCAAGAGCAGCCGGGCGGAGAGGCTCTGCCGCCGGCCGCCCTGCTCCAGCGTCACGGTGACGCCGTCGCCGTGGTCCTCGACGCCGACATATTCGGCGTCGAAGCTGAAATCGACGTTCGGATAGGTCTTCAGCCGTTCCAGGAGGAGCGGCGTCAGCAGGGACTGTTCCAGATGCTTGCGGAATGGATAGGGCGTTGCGTCTTCGAGCAGGTTGAAGGTGAGTTCGCCGAGAACGCCGCCCTCCACCGTGCGGTATTGCAGGCGGTCGATATGCAGCGCCTGGCGGCTGAAGTCGTCGTAGACGCCGACGCGGTCGAGAATATCCAGCGTCGGGGCATGGAAGGTCGAGGCCTTCGACACCTGGTTCAATTGGTCGCGCTTTTCGAAGACGGCGATCTTCAATCCGGCCTTGGCCAGAACCAGCGCGGCCACCAGACCGACCGGCCCGGCCCCTACGACGATGACGTCACGATCCAACATGATCTGATCCTTCACGGGTTCCAGTGGTTCAGCGGCGAACGAAGGGATTGGGAATGTTGGTCTCGGTGGAAATCCACACGCTCTTCACTTCCATGTATTCCTTCATGCCGGCGATGCCGCATTCGCGCCCGATGCCGCTCATCTTGAAGCCACCAAAGGGCGAGGTGACGCTGGTGGAGCGGTAGTTGTTGATCCAGATCGTACCGGCGCGGACGCGGTTGGACATGTTGATGGCGCGGCCGATGGACTGGGTCCAGATGCCGGCGGCAAGGCCGAATTCGATATCGTTGGCGATGCGCACGGCATCGTCCTCGTCCTTGAAGCGGATGATCGAGAGGATCGGGCCGAACACCTCCTCCTGCGCGATGCGCATGCCGTTGTCGACATCGACGAAGACGGTCGGCTCGAAGAACAGGCCGTTCGGGCAGCCGGGAACCTCGGCGGGCTTGCCGCCCAGTGCCAGCTTCGCACCATCGGCAAGGGCGACGTCCACATAGGACTTCACCTTCTCAAACTGCGGACGGGTGGAGATCGGCGCAATCTGCGAATCGGGATCGGCGGGGTGGCCGAACTTCGCCTGTTTCACCATCTCCAGAAGGCGCTCGACGAAGACGTCGTGGATGCTCTCCTGCACCAGCAGGCGCGAACCGGCGACGCAGGTCTGGCCCGAGGCGGCGAAGATGCCCGCGATGGCGCCCTTCAGCGCATTGTCCATGTCAGCGTCTTCGAAGACGATGTTGGGCGACTTGCCGCCAAGCTCCAGCGTCACCCGCTTCATGTGCTTGGCCGCCGTCTCGTTGATGATCCGGCCGGCGATCGGGCCGCCGGTGAAGGCGATGCGCTCGACATGGCGATGGCTGACCAACGCATCGCCGACCTCGCCGCCAAGGCCGGTGATCACGTTGACGACGCCCTTGGGAAGCCCGGCGCGGTCAAAGATCTTCATCAGCTCGATCAGCGAGGCGGAGGTGAACTCCGACGGCTTCAGCACCACGGTATTGCCGGCGGCGAGCGCAGGCGCGATCTTCATGCTGGCGAGCGGCAGCGGCGAATTCCACGGCGTGATGCAGGCGACGACGCCGAGCGGCTCGTATTTGGTATAGTTCAGCACGCCCGGCTTGTCGGTCGGGATGACCGAGCCCTCGATCTTGTCGGCGAGGCCGCCGTAATAATAGTAGTAGTTCGCCATGTAGCGCATCTGCATCGACAGTTCGGCGATCAGCTTTCCGTTGTCACGCTGCTCGACATAGGCGAGCCAGTCGGCATTCTCCGAAACGAGATCGCCGATGCGGCGCAGGAGCGCGCCACGCTGACTGGGATTGAACTTCGGCCATTCACCCTCGGTGAAGGCGCGGTGGGCGGCGTTGGCGGCGCGATCCACGTCTTCCACCGAACCGCGGGTGATGCGCGCCCAGACCTCGTTCGTGACGGGATCGACGGAATCGATCAGGTCGCGTCCGTCCGTCGCGGTGAATTCGCCGTCGATATACATGCCGTAGAGACGCACGCCCCCGGCGTCGACAGGGGTCTGCGACAGGGTGGTTTCGGGCGCCTTGGGCGTGGTGAGGATCGTGTTCATCGGTCGTATCTTCCAGTGCCGGGGGACGGTTGAAGGCGCGGCTTAGCGGCGCGGCTCGCGGATGGGCTGGGCCTGCAGGTATTCGGCGACATCCGCCTGCGGAATGACGTCGGCATATTTGCAGTTTAGGTCGAACAGGTTGATCGCATGGCTCGCCTCGAAGCGGTCGAAGGCGGTTTCCTCCGGTATGATCACCTTGAAATTGAAGGAATAGGCGTCGACGGCGGTGGCGCGCAGGCAGCCCGAGGTAGTGCAGCCGACGAGGATCAGCGTGTCGACGTCGAGGAAGTTCAGTTGGCTCATGAAGGTGGTGCCGAAGAAGCAGGACGGCTTCTGCTTGGAGATCAGCATGTCCTGCGGGCGCGGCGCAATCGGCTCCACCGTGCGGGTGTCGTGTGTGCCGGCCACCACGGTCTTCTCGCCGCCGCGATGGTTCTTGCCGACCTGCACGCCCGAATCCAGAAGATCGGGACGGCGGCCGCTTTCGGTGTAGAACACCGGCAGGTTCTTCTCACGCGCCAGTTCCAGGAGCGGCACGATGTGCTCGACCGCCGCCCAGGCCTCACGGCCGCAATGGGTGCGATATTGCTTCAGGCCTTCCAGAATGTCCTCGGGCTTGTCGCCGCAGAAATTGTATTGCACGTCGATGATGAACAGCGCCGGGCGCGTGCCGAATCCGCCACGCTTGCCGTAGCCGGCGGCCTTCAGCACCTGTTGATCACGCTCAGTCAGAAAACGATCCCAGATTCTCGTGTTTTCGGTCATTTCAAGCTCGTTTCTGTTCAGGATTTGGCGAAAGGCGGTTGAGGTAGCGCCCCCAGGGAACGGCGCGCGCCGCGTCGGTGATGCGGCCGTCGAGCATGACGGTGCGGCCGCGCACCAGCGTGCGCACCGGCCAGCCCTTGAGCGTCATGCCCTGATAGGGCGAATAGTCGGAATAAGACTCCGACGCGGCGTGATCGACGGTCCGCTCCAGATCGGGATCGACGATGAGCAGGTCCGCATCCTTGCCGACCGCGATCGCCCCCTTCGACGGCATATTGTAGATCTTGGATGCGTTCGAGGCGGTCAGTTCCACGATCCTGTCCAGCGACAGGCCGCGGCGATGGTACCCCTCGTGCAGCAGCAGCGGCAGAACGAGGCCGGACCCTGGAAAACCGGCGCTTGCGCCCCAGATGTCCTTGTCCTTGGTCTCGCGCTTGCGGGCGACGTGATCCGAACCGATCGTCGTGACGGAGCCGTCGAAGACGCCTTCCCACAGGGCCTCGATATCGGCGCGGCCGCGAACGGGCGGGTTGACCTTGGCCAGCACGCCAGCCGGCCACGCGTCGTCGATGCAAAGATAATGCGAGCAGGTTTCGACATGGATCGGCGGGCCGCCTCGGCCGCGCATCTTGCGCTGCAAGCGCACGATCTCCAGCGAATCGCCGCTGCTCATATGCACGATATTGACGGGCGTGCCGGTCTGGGCCGCGAAATAGCAGACGCGGAAAACGTTCTCGGCTTCGAGAAAACCGGGGCTCTGCTCGTTCCAGGCCGCAAGGTCGTTGCGCCCCGCTGCCTTCAGCGGCTGGCGCAGGACCGGGATCACCTCGACATTCTCGCAGTGGACGCCCATGACCGCGCCGGGAATGGCGGCCGTTGCGCGCAGCGCGGTGAAAAGCAGCGCGTCGTCGATTTCCGTAAAACCCTTGGCCGCGCCGGCCGCGCCCTTGTACATCATGTAGAGCTTGAAGGAGGAGACGCCGAAGCGGCGTGCGACTTCCTCGAGCGTCTCGACATGCAACTGGCTCGTCAGGCCGAAATGCAGGCCGAAATCTATGCAGCTCTGCATCTCCGCCCGCTCCTTCACAACCGGGAAGGACTCGCGGATATCCTTCGAGCGGTGGAAGGACAGGATGGAGGTTGTGCCGCCGAGCGCGGCGGCGCGCGATTCCGTCTGGAAATCGGTTTCCGGATTGCCGAAATCGAAATGTACATGCGGATCAATCACGCCGGGAAGCAGCCACAGGCCACCGCAATCCACGGTCTCGCGCGCGGCGAGATCGGCGGCGGCTTCAGCGACGACGGCGATGCGACCGTCCTTCACGCCGACCGCGCCCGGCGTCAGGCCGCCGCCCGGCAGGGCGATCCGCGCATTCTTGAGAACCAGATCGAGTGTCATTTTCCAATCCCATTGCTATCGCCGGCGGCCGGCGCGAATTCGTCGAGGACGTGCATCAGGATGCCACCGGAGGCGATCAGCACCCGCTCGGCCTCGGTCAACAGTTGGGGCATGGCCTCGAAGGTGATGACCTCCCCATCCCGCTCCGCCACCACCCGCACCGGCGTACCGTCGCGCACGGCCTGTTCGATGCCGGAAAAGGAGAACAGTTCGCTGCCGGTCAAACCGAGCTGACGCCACCCCTCCCCCGGCCGGAAGGCCAGCGGCAACACGCCCATGCCGACGAGATTGGCGCGGTGGATGCGCTCGAAGCTTTCGGCCAACACGGCGCGGATACCGAGAAGCGCGGTGCCCTTCGCCGCCCAGTCGCGGCTGGAGCCTGTGCCATAATCCTTGCCGCCGAGAACGATGGCGGCGACGCCCTCCTGCCGGTAGCGGCGCGCCGCGTCGAAGATCGTCATGGTTCCGCCGTCGGGGAAATGGCGGGTGAAGCCGCCTTCCACATCCGGCAGCAGGGCGTTCTTGATGCGGATATTGGCGAAGGTGGCCCGCGTCATCACCTCGAAATTGCCACGCCGCCCGACATAGGTGTTGAAATCCTTCTGAGCGATCCCGGCATCGGCAAGATAGCGGCCCGCCGGCGTATCGATCGGAATCTCGCCACTCGGCGAAATATGGTCGGTCGTCAGCGAATCCCCAAAGGCGGCAAGCACCCGCGCCTGGGCCAGCCCGCGCGCGAGGTCCGCAACGGGTTCGCGCCCGGCGGCGTCAGAGAAGAAGGGCGGCTCCACGAGATAATGCGACTGGCGATCCCACGGGAAAAGCTGCCCGTCCGGCGCATCGAGCGCCTCCCAGGCCGCCGCACCCGCGGCCTCGCGGCCGTAGACCGCCGAGAACAGGTCCGGATCGCGGGCCTGCGGCAGAAGTGCCTCGATCTCCTCCTGCGTGGGCCAGAGGTCGCGCGCATGAACGGGCGCGCCGGCCGTGCCGTAACCGACCGGCTCGCGATCGAAATCGATGTCGATGCGTCCGGCAAGCGCATAGAGCACGACGAGCGGCGGGGCGCCGATATAGTTGGCGCGGATGAGCTTGTGGATGCGCCCTTCGAAATTGCGGTTGCCCGACAGCACCGCCGCCGCCACCAGCCCGCGCTGCTCGATGGCATGCGCCACATTTTCGGGGAGCGGACCGGACTTGCCGCCGCACGTTGTGCAGCCATAGCCGATGATGTCGAAGCCGAGCGTTTCAAGGAAGGGTAGCAGCCCCGCCTTTTCCAGATAGCGCGTGACGACGCGCGAGCCCGGTGCCATCGAGGTCTTGACCCAGGCGGGAACCGTGAGGCCCCGCTCCACCGCGCGGCGCGCGACGAGGCCGGCAGCCATCATGACCGCGGGATTGGAGGTGTTCGTGCAGGAGGTGATCGCAGCGAGCGCGACGAAGCCGTGACCGGGCAGCGCATCCGCCGGATCGGGCTCGGCAGCCTCGACCCCGAAACCGCCATCCGACATCGGCAGGGCGAGTTTATCGCGGAAATCCTCGGCCACGCGGGCGAGCGGCATTCGATCCTGCGGGCGGCGGGGGCCGGCAAGGCTCGGCTCGGCCTCGGCAAGGTCGATATCGACGATGCGGTCGTAATCCGGGCATTCGCCGGCATCGGCGCGCCAGAGGTGGTTGGCCTTGCAATAGGCCTCCACCAAGCCGATCCGCGCTTCGTCGCGGCCGGTCTGCCGCAGATAGGCAAGGCTCTGGTCGTCGACCGGGAAGAAACCGCAGGTCGCGCCGTATTCGGGCGCCATGTTTGCGATGGTCGCGCGCTCGGCCACCGTCAGATGCGGGATGGCCGGGCCAAAATACTCCACCATGCAGCCGGTGACGCCCGCGTCGCGCAGCTTCTGCGTGACGAGAAGTGCGGCGTCCGTTGTCATGGCCGGCGGGCGGATGCGCCCTGAAAGGCGAACGCCGACGACCTGAGGGCGCGGAAAGATATAGGCCTGGCCCAGCAAAGCCGCTTCAGCATCGATGCCGCCGACGCCCCAGCCGAGAACGCCGAGGCCACCGACCATGGGCGTATGGGAATCGCCGCCGATTACGAAATCCGGAAAGGCCCAGTCCTCGCCCTGCAGCGTCTCCAGCACAACCACGGGAGCGATGCTCTCTATATTGACCTGATGGATGATGCCGGTGCCCGGTGGATGGATGCGCAGCCGGCGGAACGCCTGCTGGGCCCACTTCAGGAAGCGGTAACGCTCGGCATTGCGCTCCAGCTCACGCACCAGATTGCGCTGCTCGGCCTTTGCATCGCCCCAGAAATCAACCTGCAGCGAATGGTCGACGACGAGATCGACCGGAACAAGGGCATCGACGGCAGCCACATCGCCGCCGACGCGATCAACCGCGCTGCGCAGCGCCGCCAGGTCCTGGAGCGCCGGCAGACCGGAGGAGTCCGGCAGGATGACGCGACTGACATAGAGCGGAAGCTCGGCAGTATCGACCTTTCGGAGAAGGGCGGCAATATCGCCTTCATCGACAGGACGACCAACAAGGCGACTGCGGCAAAGATTTTCGAGAAGAATCCGGTGCACATAGGGCAGGCTATCAATGGACCGGCCGCCCGCCAGCGCGGCTTCAGCCACGTCTGCGTAGCGGATCGTGCGACCCATCCAATGAAGTTCCTGCTGCATTGCCCTTCGTTCCCTGCGGCTCTTGTCCGTCGTTGGCGCAACTAAAGCAATCACCACCTCAAAATGTCAACACTTAATGGCGCAAAATTTGGAATACCCCTATTTATCCCAAAAACTGTTGACATTAAACGCGGCACAGCCTAAAAAGTTGACACTTTCCCGGCCTCTACCCATGGTGGATAAAGTCAGACGGGAGGCTGAGGACATGACGTTGGACGCGCAGTTCGAAACGATCGAGGCAACAAGCGAGACCGGAACGCCACGTTCCGACGTGGTCTATCGGGCGATCCTCGATGCGATCTACCAGGGCCGCATGCCGCCCGGCAGCGTCATCAACGAGGCGGCGCTTGCGCAGGAATTCGGCGTAAGCCGCGGCCCCGTCCGCGAGGCGATCCGCCGCCTGCAGGGCATCCAGCTCATTACACGCGAGCCCTATATCAAGTCCCGCGTCGTCACGCTCGACGCGACAACCGCCCGCGAGCTTTTCGAATTGCGCATGGCGCTGGAGGGCATGGCGTGCCACATCGATGCGCGGCGCATGAGCGAAACGGAGATCGACACGCTGATTTCCGAGCTGGAGCGCAGCCGCCACAGCTATGTGTCGGATGCACCGGGCGATGGCGCCGTCTTCGATTTTCACGAGCGCATCGTGCGCGCCTGCGGCAATGCCCGCATCATAAGCCTTCTGTGCGGCGACCTCTATCACCTGCTGCGCATTTACCGCCGTCATTCCGGCGCCATCGTAGAGCGCAAGGAAGAGGCCTATGATGAACATTGGCAGATCCTGCGCGCCATCAAGGCGCGCGATCCGCAACTGGCGGAATCGCTGATGCGCTCGCATGTACGCCGCGCCGCCCGCAATCTGTTCGATCATCTCGACGGCGAAAACCTACCCGACATTTGACCCATAGCCAGACCTGGAGTGCAGCCTTCATGACCACCGGTGCCAAGAAATTCCGTGAGATCCTGAGGTCGGGCGAGTTCATCGTCTCGCCCGGTGTTTATGACGGCTACACTATCCGCCTCGTCGAGGACGCCGGTTTCAAGACCGCCTGCACCAGCGGCGCGGCGATCTCCAACGCGCTGCTCGGCATTGCCGATATCGGCGTGATGGGGCTGACGGAAAACGTCAACCATTGCCGCAACCTCGCCCGCTCCGTCTCCATTCCGCTGACGGCCGATGCCGACAATGGCTATGGCAATCCCGTCAACGTCTATCACACTGTCAGGATGTTCGAGGAGGCCGGCGTTGCCGGCATCAACATCGAGGACCAGGTCAGCCCCAAGCGCTGCGGCCATATGCCCGGCAAGGCCGTAGTGACGCCAGCCGAGATGGTCAAGAAGATCGAGGCCGCCTGCATGGCCCGCCGCGACGACGACTTTGCCATCATCGCGCGTACCGATTCGCTGGCCATGGAGGGGATCGAGGGCGCCGTGAAGCGCGTGCGCGCCTATGCCAAGGCCGGCGCCGACATGATCTTTCCCGATGCGGTGCGCAATGAGGACGACATCAAGCGCATCGTCGATGCCGCCGGCATCCCCGTGACGATCAACATGGGCTTCGGCATCCGCCATCGCCCTACGACCCCGCTCATTCCGCTGCCGCGGCTCAAGGAAATCGGCGTGCGGCGCATCAGCCTTCCGCGCATGCTGCCCGCTGCCGCCATCCACGCCGTCCAGGCTGCGCTCCGCGCCATGCGCGACGTCATGGAAACGGGCGTACCGGTAAACCGTGAAGACCTTTTGGTCGGCATCGAGGACATCATGAAGGTGATGGACTACGAGGAAATGCGGGCACTGGAAAAAAAGCTGACGACTTTCGACGTCGACGCCCTATTCGAGTAAGCCTCCAAACCTCCCCAGTGGCGGTCTCGGCAGGACCGCCACCGCGGCTTTTTCGACGCGCGGCGGTCTATGCTGTATCCGCGCGGCGGAATGGGCTAAACTCGACAGATCTGGAAATGATGCGGAAAGCGAGTCACTCCCATGCAAACCCTCAGCGCGCCCTACAAGCTGACCATCGATGATGTCACCGTCGATACGTCGCGCATCCCGGCACAACTTAATGTGCATTACGAGGGCCAGCACGGTCCGGCGACGATCAGCCAGTCCCTTGACGGGGTCGATATTCCCGACCTGATGAAGGCTTGCGAAGCCGCCGCCGACCGCATCTTCCACGCCGAGTTCCGGCTGAACAACGCGGTGGAGATGTCCTTCTCCCTACGCGACGAGCAGGGCCTCTCCCTCTGGCACACCCAGCCGACCCTCTACATGCAGTGCCCGCTGACCATGTCGATGAAGTGGTCCTGCCTTCACCTCAGCAACACCTACAAGACCATGACCACCCTCGGCCTGATCGAGCTTCCCTCCACCGTTCCGCTAGACGGGAACCGCATCGACGCGAATAGAACCGCACGCGTCATCATGGATTCCATGGCCAACGGCGTGGAATTCATGGGCAGCCTGATGCGGATGCGCAATACGCTGGACCACGACGCGGCCAAATCAGGAGCGATCAATCCAACCTCCAGCCAACACGCCCCCTTCGTGGAAGTGGCAAGATAGAGCTCCAAATCAAGGAATTGAACACTCGACGGGTATTTTCGGCATGGCAGTACTGACAGAACGGCTATTTAGCTCGAAACCGGTCAGGATCAACCAGTCACTCCACCTGGAGGCGGTCCACCATCGAAAATTGGGTTCGGGTCGCTGAAAATCAGAGCGCCGGAGCAATCAATGAGACACCGGACAACAGCAGCAGCCCGAACGCTGCAAAGCGCAGGGTACGCGCAGACAATGCCGGGGGCCAGCGACGGGCCAGATAGGTCGAGACCAGGACGGCCGGCAACCCGGCGGCGGCCCACAGAAGCGCGTGATTGTGCCAGTCACCGTGCACCGCCACGAGGCCGAGCCGGAACAGGGAGTTGAGCGAGAAAATCGCCACGAGCGTCTCGCGGATCACCCGGTGCGGCAGGGGCTGGCGGTAGAACTGGAAGACCAGCGGCGGCCCCGCCGTGGAAAAGAGTCCGCCCATCACGCCGCCGAGCCCGCCGAAGAACACAAATGCCGGCCCTCCGGACGGCTGTGCCAGCGGCGACGGTCGCCGGATCAGTTGGAGGCTCGACACGATGATGGCAAGCCCCAGAATGAGACGCAGCATCGACAGCGACGATGACGCCAGCAGCGTCAGCAAGGCATAGCCGGCGACGACCATAGGCAGGCCGCCGGCAAGCGACAGGAGAAACGGTCGTGCGGCGATATCCCGCCAGCCCCTCGCCAGCACCACCACGGCGTTGGCAAGCGTGAGCAGGCTGACGACGATGGCCGCCTCGGGCAACGGTACAAGGCCCGTGAGCGCCAGCCCCCCCATCAGCAACAGACCGAAAGCAAAGCCTGTCAAGGTCTGCACATAGGCAGCGACGAAGGCGAGCGCGACAAAGACGGCGACGTCAGATGCACCGATCATATCGAGGGGCCAGAAGCCAGGCGGAGAGTTCGGAAGGGTTCGAGCCGGTCCATGTCCGGCACGATACCGATGCCTGTTCCGTCCGGCAACCCGACGACGCCCTTGTCCACCACCGGCCATGCCGGCACGACTGCGTCGCGTAGCGGGTTCGGATTAACGTCGATTTCCAGCAGACCATCCCCGCCGACAGCCGCAAGGATATGGGCCGAGGCCGCAAGACCGATACCGGCGCCGAGAAAATGCGGGCAGTAGCGCCGACCGGCGGCGATTGCCGCCCGCGCGACCGCACGACATCCCGTCGGCCCACCCCATTTTGCCGCATCCGGCTGGATGACGGAAAGGTGACCGGCGCCGATCACGGACCGGAAGGCCCGCAGGCCCGCCATGTTTTCCCCGCCAGCCAGCGGCGTTGCGGTCAGCCGTGCAAGTTCACCCCATATGGCGGGACCGGTATCGACGCGAACCGGTTCCTCCAACCAGCCAAGCCCGAGATCGGCGGTCGCCAGCAGGAAGGCGCGCGCCGCATCTGGCGTGAATGCCTGATTGGCGTCGGCATGCAGCGTTTCACCCGGTTGCAGGCTTCCGGCAAGCGCGCGGATCATTGCCAGATCGTGATCGAAATCGAAGCCGACCTTCACCTTAAAATCGCGATAGCCTGCCGCGCGCGACTGCGCCACGACCGCTTCGGCATCGCGGATATGAATGCCACTGGCATAGGCACGCACCGCTCCCGCAGCATCAGGCGAAAGTGGGGCGGAAAGCGGCACGCCGCGGCGGCGGGCAACGAGATCCCAATAGGCCATGTCGAAGCCGGCGATCACTTGTGCATAGGGGCCTGCCTCCCCGGTTTGCAGAACGAGTATGTGGGTTGCCGCCGTCAGTTCCTTCCAGAGGTCCGCCGGCTCCGGAAGCGGCCTGCCGAGAACACGTGGTGCGATGTCCGAGATAAGCAGCCGGGCGCGATGCTCCGCTCCACAAGCCGGCCAGTTGCACCAGATCTCGCCCCAGCCGACGAGGCCGGCATCGTCTTCCAGCCGCACCAACACCGCAGGCCGATCTCTCATCGTACCGAAGGATGTCGAAACAGGCTTTTCGAGCGGCACGCGAAATACATGCGCCTGGACAGATCTGATTACACAGGAGCCAGCGGAGCTTGCCTTGCTCATTGCGCCCTCACCCCGCAAGGAAGCCGCCATCGACGGCATAGACCGTGCCGGTGGCATAGCGCGCGGCCGGCATGGTGAGAAAGACCACGGCTCCCGCAACCTCTTCCGGCTGACCCCAGCGCTTCAATGCCGTGCGCGCGGCAATCCGGTCGCGATGCGCGATGTCCTTGCGCCCCTCGCTGTTGATCGCCGTCTCGATATAACCGGGCGCGACCGCGTTGACGCGGATCCCTTCCTCGGCCCAGGCGAGCGCGAGCGCCTTGGTCAGCATCACGACCCCGCCCTTGCTGGCGCAATAGGCCGGAAGGCGGGGCAGTGCGGCAAAGGCGTTCATGGAGGCGATATTGACGATCGAACCACGGCTTGCGGCAAGATGCGCACGAAAGGCCATGGAGGTGCGAAAGGTGCCGGTGAGGTTGACGTCGAGCACGCGCTGGAAGGTCTCTATCCGGAACTCTTCGTCGCGGGCGAGGATGCCCGCGCAATTGACAAGCGCATCGACCCGGTTGAAGCGGGCGGCGAATGCTTCCACCGCCTCGTCGGAGGTGACGTCCAGCACATCGAGGTCTATGGCTGGCAGGGTCGTCAGGTGCGACCGGTCGAGCGCGGCGCGATCGTGACCGGTTGCCGTGACCTTCACACCCCGGGCGTGGAACAGATCGGCAATCGCCGAGCCGATACCGCCTGCACCGCCGACAATGACGGCATGGAAGTCAGGCGGAAAGGAAAAGGGATCCTTCATCTCGGTCATCAGATACCCGCCACGGCGACGTATTTCAGTTCGAGAAAGCCCTCTATGCCGTAGGACGAGCCTTCGCGCCCCATGCCCGACTGCTTGACACCGCCGAAAGGCGCCATTTCGTTGGCCAGCATGCCGGTATTGACGCCGACCATGCCCGCCTCCAGCGCCTCGGCGACCCGCCAGACACGGCCGAGATCACGCGCGTAAAAGTAGGATGCGAGGCCGAATTCGCTGTCGTTCGCCATGGCGATGACCTCGTCCTCGTCGCGGAAGGTAATAATGGGTGCAAGCGGCGCGAAGGTCTCCTCCTTCGCCACTTTCATATCCTGCGTTATGCCGCTCATGACCGTCGGCTCGAAGAAGGTGCCGCCGAGCGCGCTGCGCTTGCCGCCGGCCAGAACCCTGCCGCCCTTTGCGAGTGCGTCGCCGACATGCTCCTCCATCTTGGCGACGGCCTTTTCGTCGATCAGCGGACCCTGACTTACACCCGCCTCCGTGCCCCGGCCGAGGGTGATGCCCGAGACCTTTTCCAGGAGCTTCACCGTGAACGCCTCCGCGACGGCTTCCTGGACATAGATGCGGTTGGCACACACGCAGGTCTGGCCGGCATTGCGGAACTTGGAGATCATCGCACCTTCGACCGCCGCATCGATGTCCGCATCATCGAAGACGATGAAGGGCGCATTGCCGCCGAGTTCGAGCGAGAGGCGCTTGATGCCATCCGCTGCCTCCTTCATCAGCCAGCGCCCGACATTGGTCGAACCTGTGAAGGTGATTTTCGCGACCTTCGGGTTGTGGCAGAATTCCATGCCGATCGGCCGCGCCTCGCCGGTGACGACCGAGAACACGCCTGGCGGCACGCCCGCACGCTCCGCCAGAACGGCGAGCGCAAAAGCCGAAAGCGGCGTCTGGGCCGCAGGCTTCAGGATCATCGAGCAGCCGGCAGCAAGGGCCGGCCCCGCCTTCCGGGTGATCATCCCGTTCGGGAAATTCCACGGCGTGATAGCCGCGCAAACGCCGACAGGCTGCTTCAGCACCATGACGCGCTGGCTCCGGTTGGGGCCGGGAATGATGTCGCCGTCGATGCGCTTTGCTTCCTCCCCGAACCATTCAAGATATGCCGCATTGGAGAGAATCTCGCCCTTGGCCTCACCGAGGGGCTTGCCCTGCTCGGCGGTCAGGATCTGGGCGAGATCGTCGGCGTTCTCGACGATAAGGTCATACCAGCGCCTGAGTACAGCGGCCCGCTCCTTGGCCGACCGCCGCGCCCATTCGACCTGTGCGACGGCCGCCGCGTCGATTGCTTCGCGAACCACCTCCACACCGAAATCCGGCACATGGACGATGACCGATCCGTCGAACGGGTCCGTGACCGCAATAGTCTTGCCCCCCTCGGCGCCCCGCCAGCGTCCGCCCACATAGGCCTTGTCAGTCAGCAGAGAGCGGTCCTTCAGGGCGGCAACCGGCCGCATCGATCGATCGTCCATGGTCGTTCCTTCCGTCAATGGTTCGCGTCAGGCAGCGGCATAGCTGCTGGCGAAGTCGCCTTCGTTCTGGATCTCCTGGAAGGCCGGCGCGGGCGCCGTCCAGCGCGGCGCCTTGGCTGCAGTGAGCGCACTCAGGGCATCCACCACGGCCACGCCTTCTTCCGCCAGTGCCTTGGCGACGGCCGCCGTATCGGGGAAATGCGAGCGGATCGCGCTGAGCCAGATGGTGCGGCCTGCCAGGAAGCCACCCGCACCGGCCGCATAGGCGTAATCAAGCACGCGCTCAAATTTCTCCGTTGCCGCACCGCCCGAAAGCAGCACCCACGGAATGCCCGCATCGGCGCAGATCTTGCCGATCGCATCGAACTCCCGCTGAGCGGCAAGCGCAGCCTCACTGCCATCGCGCGCCGGCAGGCTGTTGGCAGCAAGCGGGCTCTCGAGCTTCAACAGATCGACACCATATTCAGGTTTTGCGAATTCGCGCACGCTTTCAATGACGAGTTCCGGCAGCTTGGTCGGCGACTCGACATAATCAGCCGTGTGTCCAGCCGTCCCGAGGAAGGGGAACACGAGCAGTTCAAGCACATAGGCGATGTCGTGGCGGCGGCAGTCCTCGCCGATCTTGCGCACGAACTCCTTCTGGTGCTCGAGAACGTCAGCAGATGCGTCCGGCCGGTACCAGGCAAGCACCTTGACCGCATCCCCGCCGAGGCGACGGATCTTCTCGACGCTCCAGTCGGCGATCACCTTGGACATGCGACCGCCCTCGGTTTCCTCCGTGCGGTGATCTTCCAGCGTGACGATCAGCCCGCATTCCGGCGGCAACACGTCGATGGCGGCGGGAATAGCGTAGTTCGGATCGAACAGCATCGAACTGCAATGGGGGGCAAGATTTTCGACGAGAAGCCGCTTTGCCGTGACCATGTCGGAGAAGGAGACTTGCGACTTGTCGATCCCGCGCGCAGCAGCAAGCGCCTCGAAAAGCGGCGGGCGCTGGTCGAGCGCCACCATGCAGAAATGACCGTTCTTGTTGGCCAGGCGGGCGAGACCACGGGTTTTACCAAGTGTAAGCATGACGTTTCCTTTCAGGATGACTTCAAATCGTCGAGGGAGGGGATAGCGGAGCGGCCGCCGGGTCGGGTGCATTTCAGGGCGGCGACGGAACTGGCGAAGCCGAGCGCATCGGCAATCTCGAGCTTTGTGCCGAGCGCGAAAGCATAAGCGCCGTGGAAGACGTCGCCGGCAGCCGTGGTATCGACGGCACGGACAGCGGGCGCCGGCATGTCGTGCCGGCCCGAGCCGTCCTGCCAGACAAGACCGTTGCTGCCGCGGGTGACGGCAACCATCCGGCAACCGAAGCGGGCCGCCCGGGCAAGCGCGGTGTCAATACTCTCCCCGGCAAAGCCTCGCAGGCCGGGTTCGGAGAAGATGGCGTGATCGGTCAACGGAAGCAGGCGCTCGAAGACATCGCTATCGGCGACGTCACCATCGAGAATCGTAGGAATGCCGCGGCGGCGCGCTTCGGTGAAAAGCGCAGCCGCACCTTCCGGCCAGCGCGGATCCGCCAGCACGCAGTCGGCAGACAGGTCACCAAGGGGCAACCAGGCGGGATCATCCGGATAGTGGCCGCGGAAATTGACAATCTGCCGCTCGCCGCACGCATCAACGATGATGCCCGAGACGGAGGACGCCCCGTCCTCGAAGAGGCGGAACTGGCTGATATCGATGCCTTCTGCGCGAAAATCCGCGGCCATGAGGCGGCCTGCCTCGTCCTCACCTGCCCTGCCCCAGAAAGAAACCCTCCCGCCAAGCCGCGCAATCGCTACCGCAGCGTTTGCCGCCATGCCGCCCGGTTCAGTCAGGTGCTCGCCAGCGCGGATTTTCTCGCTACCGCCGGAAAACGGTGTTTCGACACGCCAGATGCGATCGAGCGCGGAAAGCCCAAGGCAGATGACCGACGGTGCAGCACCCTCTGGTATGTTCCATCGGCAGATCATCGGATGGCCTTTCCATCCGCGCTGTCGAAGAGATGCGCCTTGCCGGCTTGTGCAGCAAGAGCCAGTCTGTCGCCGACCTTAGGCCGCAGTTCGGGATTGACGCGGGCAACGGTTCGCACGCCCGCAAGATCGAAATGTGCAAGCGTGTCGGAGCCAAGCGGCTCGACAAGGTCGATCGTGACAGGCAGCCCACCAGCTTCACCATCGACGGGAATGAAATGCTCCGGCCGGATGCCGAGCACCGCCCCAGTCCTCGCACCGAGCGCGAATTTCAGCGCCTCCGGCACGGGTGCGGACAGATGCGGCGCGCCGTCGAAGACAAAGCCATCACCCGAACGACGGATGTTGAAGAAATTCATCGCGGGCGAACCGATGAACCCGGCGACGAACTGGTTCGCAGGCGTCTCGTAGACCTCTTCCGGCCGGCCGAACTGCTGGATCTCGCCGCCTTTCAGAACGACGATGCGGTCTGCCATGGTCATCGCCTCCACCTGGTCGTGGGTGACGAAAATCATGGTGGTCTTCAGCTCCTGCGACAGCGCCTTGATCTCGGTACGGACCTGGCCGCGCAGCTTGGCGTCGAGGTTGGAGAGCGGTTCGTCGAACAGGAAGACCTTCGGGTCGCGGACGATCGCGCGGCCCATGGCGACGCGCTGGCGCTGCCCGCCGGAAAGGGCCTTGGGCTTACGCTCCAGGAACGGCTCGATATGCAGGAGACCGGCGGCCCGGCGCACGCGCTGGTCGATCTCCGCCTTGGTCATGCCGCGCAGTTCGAGCGCAAAGGCCATGTTGTCGTAGACGGTCATGTGCGGATAGAGCGCGTAGTCCTGGAAGACCATGGCGATATCGCGCTTTGCCGGCGGGACGTCGTTGACCTTTGTGTCCCCGATGAAGAGCTCACCCGACGTGGACGGTTCAAGGCCGGCGATGATGCGCAGCAACGTTGACTTGCCGCAACCGGACGGGCCGACGAAGACGACGAATTCCTCGTCGGCAATCTCTAGGTCGAGGCCGGGGATGATGGTGAATTCGCCGAATTTCTTGGCGATGTTCCTGATGCTGATCGAGGCCATGATGTCACCCAAACGAAAGGACGGGCTTGATGAGCTTGCCTTCGGCGAAGCGGGCGAAATTCTCCGGCAGGTCGTCGAGACCGAAAGCGGCATCGACGAGCCGGCGATAGCGCTCCTTGTTGGCGCGCAGCAACTCGACATTCGGCGCAAAGTCGCCGACCGGGAAATAGAATGTGCGGATCATGTAGAAGTCCTTGCGGCGGAAGATCTTGCCTTCCTCGATGGTCCAGGGCGCAGCATTCTCGCCAACCAGCATCAACGCCCCGCGCGGCAGAACCAGTTCGATGCCGAGATTGCGGGCGGCATGGGCACCGGAGCATTCAAAGATCAGTTTGAAGCGCTTGTCGCGCGTGCCGACCGGATGGGGTTTCGCGCCGAAGGAGACGGCAATGGCGAGCCGCTCCTCGTTCGGGTCGCTGACATGGATGTCCTCGTAGCCGAGACTGGAAAGTGCCAGCACCACGCCGAGCCCGACCGGGCCTGCGCCGGTCACGAGGACCGGCACAGACCCTTGGGGAGGAACCAGCGGCATGGCGAAACGGACGGCGTGGGCAGACGTGCCGATCGTGTCGAGCAACAACGGCGCAAGATCGTCCTCGATGTCATCGGGGACGGGCAGCAGGCAGTTTTCCGGAACCGGCACATATTCGGCATAGCCTCCCGGCCGGTTCCAGCCGATCAGGCTCGATACTTCCAGGCACATCTGCGTGTCGCCCGCGGCGCAGGCATCGCAGTGACCGCAATGGACCGGGATATAGACCGCGCAGCGCTCGCCGTGGCGCGGATGGCCGGGTTGTTCGACCACACCGAAGATTTCGTGGCCGGCAGTGAATTCCGCCCCCTTGTACCAGAGTTTGAAATCCGAGCCACAGAGTGCGGTGCGCAATACCTTGACCAGAACCTCACCGTCCCCGACAGGCGGCAGGTCCTGCGTCTCGATGGTGATCCTGCGATCGCCGTGAAAGACGGAAGCGCGCATGCGGGCATTTTTTCTGTCAGTCATCCTGGTCATCCCTTGACGGCACCGAGGGTCAGCCCTGCAACGAGCCAACGCTGGACGAGGATCGCGAGCGCGAGCGGCGGCAGCGCGATGAGCGTGGCGGCCGCCATCAGCGAACCCCACTGGGTCGAGCCTTCACCGACGAAGTTGAAGGCGGCAGCAATCAGCGTCTTCGTGTCGGAATTCGACAGGATCAGCGAAAAGAGGAAGAAGTTCCACGAGAAGACGAAGGCGAGGATCGACGCGACCGCGACGCCGGAGCCGACGAGCGGCATGGCGATGCGCCAGAGAATACGGGTCACCGAGCAGCCATCCATTTGCGCTGCCTCGAAGACACTGCGCGGGATATTGTCGAAGAATGGCAGCAGCACCCAGGTGACGATCGGCATGGTGATGACCGCGTGGCTGAGGATCAGCGCCGTGTACGAGCCGATCAACCCGACCTCGCGGAACATGATGTACCAGGGCAGCAGGAAAAGCGTGCCGGGCGCCATGCGGGCGGCAAGCGTCAGGATAGCCGGCCAGGTGACACGCGACCAGGAGACGGCGAAGGCAGCCGGAATGCCGAAGACAAGTCCGAGCAGTGTCGAGCCGATGGTCACGACGAAGCTGTTGACCGCATAGGATAGGAACGGCGTCGTCTGCCAAAGCGTGACGTAGTTCTCGAAGGTCGGCTGGAAGAACAGCGTCGGCGGATAGGCCGTGACCTCGAAGGACGGCTTGAAGGAGGAGAGCACCATCCAGACAGTCGGCGCCAGGATCAGAATGCCCGCGATTGTCAGTTGGATCGTGTTCAGCCAATGGAGCCAGCGGCCCGGATTTGCATGATCGTTCATCGTCATCTCCTTACCAGGCGACCGCATTGCGCAGGCGGTTGAGCACGAGTACGGCGGCCAGCACGATGGCCGAAAGCGTGATCATGAGCGCGCTGGCATAGCCGATGTTGAAGAACTCGAAGCCCACCCGAAAACCATAGATATTGAGCGTGTTCGAGGCATTGCCCGGCCCACCCTGGGTGGTGATGTAAATGATGTCGAAGAAGCGCAGCAGATCGACGCTCCGCAGCACGGCGGCCGTGACGATAGTCGGCAAAAGCAGGGGCAGCGTGATGCGACGGAAGATGCGGAACGGCGTGGCACCGTCGATCTGGGCGGCTTCGTAGACACTCGGCGGCAGGGACTGCAGCCCGCCGAGCACGATCAGCGCGACATAGGGCGCCCACTGCCAAGTGTCGATCAGGGCGATGGTCGGGATCACCCAGGTCGGCGAGGCCAGCCACTCCGAAGCCGGAAGGCCAAGGCACTCCAGGAGATAATTTGCGGCACCCAAGGATGGGTCGAGAATGACGAGCCACATCATTCCGGCCACCACCGGCGGCATCATGAAGGGCGAGATCAGCAGCGAACGCAGCAGACCCGACAGGCGCTTGGAATGAAACAGCAGCATGGCGAGATAGATGCCGGCGACAAGCTGCAGGACCATGGACAGAAAATAGAGCGCGAAAGTGACGTAGAGTCCGTTCCAGAATTCACCGTCGGCAACGAGCGTCGAGTAGTTCGCGACACCCGAGAAACTTGCCTCACCCGTCGATGAGAACGAATGAAAGCCGAGCCAGATCGTGTAGACCACCGGGAAGGCGATCATCGCGACGGTGAAGATGACCGCCGGTGCGGACAGGGCAGCAAGCTGCCGTCTCTGGCTGTTGGTCGAGCCTGGAGTCATTGTCGGTCTTTCCATTGAACGATATCGCCGCATACCGGGCCCGACCGAAGCAGGGCCCGGCGGATGCGTCACTTGCGTGCGATCAGCCCATCGAGCGCGCTATCGGCGGCAGCACACGCCTCTTCGACGGACCGCTGCCCGAGAAGCACGTCCTGCACGGCCTGGCCAATATAGTCGCGCGATTCCGGGTTCGCGATGATCGGGTAACCGACCTCGGACGACCCATCGGAAGCCAGAACGCCAAGAGCCGCCTGCCAGCTTGCCCGCACCGGAGCCTCCGCGATCCAGGCCTTGTATTCCTCCTCGGAGGCGACCGAGGTGCGTGGCGAGGCAACGCCCTGCAGCGCCAGGCGTTTCTGCATTTCGGGGCTGGAAGCCCATTGCACGAAGTACCAGGCCGCATCCTGCTTGGTGCTCCGGCTGGAAATCGCCAGACCCCAGCCGATCGCCGTCGGGACGGTGCCCGCTTCTCCAGCCGGCAGCGGAACGACGGACGTGTCGTTCAAACGCTCACCCCCCTCCATGATGGTGCGCAACTCGTTGGAGGATTCGAAAGCCATGGCAGCGCGGCCGCTGCGATAGAGCGCCGAGATCTGGTAAAAACTATAGTTCGCCGCGCCCGGGGGACCGTATTCGCGCATCAGATCGCCGTAGTAGGCGATCGCCTTCTGACCAGCCGGCGAGCAAAGCGCCGACTTGCCATCGACAATGTAGGTACCGCCCATATTGTGCAGCACGTTGCTGAACGTATAGGCGATCGCCGGCTTGAGGCCGCGCGAGGCGAAAGGCGTGACGCCCGCGTCGCACGTCTTGATCTTCTCGGCCGCAGCACGCACATCATCGAGCGATGCAGGCTTGGCAAGGCCGCATTTTTCGAAAATATCGGTCCGGTAGTAGAGCAGAGGCCCTTCGAGATTTAGCGGAACACTGGTCAGTTTTCCGTCAAACGTCGCAGCTTTCACAAGCGCGGGGCTGATGCCGGCAAAATCGTACTCCGGAGCCACCGCACCTTGCGTGTAGGCTGACAGATCGGCATACCACCCGGACGCGGCGAATTGCTGCCCCTCGCGCGAGGCCAAGGTCATAAACACATCGACCTCGTCACTTCCGGAATTCAGCACCGTCACGAGGCGCTGGCGCATCTGCTGCTCCTGATAGGAGTCGACCTTCAGGTTAATCCCGGTCAGCGCCGTGAACTCATCCTTATAAGACAGCACCGCCTGAGACCAAGGATTGTTGTTCGCCAGGAATGAAACTGTTTCACCCTCATGCGCCTTCCAATCGAAAGCAGAGGCTTGCGTTGCCACCCCGGCAAGGAGCAACGACAGAACTGTGACATGGATAGAACGGCTTTTCGGCATGTCTTCCTCCCAGAAACCGCTCGGCGGCGGTGGATCGCGCACCTTCCCTGAGCACGACCTTCATGTAACCGGTTACATATTCCGCATTCAAGCATGCTGTCAACACCTGACGGGAAGGAAATTAATGCTGCATTGCAAGGCATTTTCCGTTTGACATCAGCCAAGCGATCGTCCCAGAACACATGTAACGTTACATGACACGGGCGATCGAATGAACAACGAAAAGGAAAAGACAGGCATCCGGGCGGTTGCAAAACTATCCGGCGTCTCGACAGCCACCGTCTCGCGCGCCCTCAACAATCCGCACAGCGTGAGCGAAGATCTTCGCTCACGCATCCAGCGCGTGATCGACGAGACCGGTTACGTGCCGCACGGGATGGCACGAGCCTTGTCCAGCAACAGGACCCGCACGATCGGCGCCATCATCCCGACCATCGACAACGCCATGTTCGCCCGCGGGATCGAGTCGCTGCAAAAGTTCCTCTCCTCCCGCGGCTACATGCTCATCCTCTCGACGAATGGCTATGATATCGACGTGGAACTGGAGCAGGCGCGCAACCTCCTCAGTCGCGGCGTCGATGGCCTGATCCTGCGCGGCGACTGTCACCATCAGGCTCTTCGCGACCTTCTGGCCGCCCGCGACGTACCGTTCATCAATGTCGGCATCTACAATCCGAACCAGCCGCATGCGAGCATCGGCGTCGACAACGAGGCGGCCGCACACCGCGCCATGATGCATCTCATCGAGATCGGCCACCGCCGCATCGGCGTGGTCGGCGCCCTCCAACGCAACAATGACCGCGCCAGCGCACGAATGCGCGGGTTCCGGCGCGCGCTCGCCGAAAACGGGCTGGACCTACCGGAAGCGTGGCACATCGAGGTTCGCTACACGCTCGATGACGCCCGGGAAGCCGCGCGGCAGCTCCTGACCGGTCGGAACGTTCCGACGGCTATCGCATGCGGCAACGACGTCCTCGCCTATGGCGTCATGCTGGAAGCGGAGCGAAAGGGCCTGAAGGTTCCGTCAGACCTCTCCGTCGTCGGGTTCGACGACCTGGAGTGGAGCCGTCATCTGCGCCCAGCATTGACAACCCTTCATGTTCCGACGGACCTGACCTGGAAAGGGGCCGGCGAATACATTCTCGCCCGCCTCGATGGCCACAAGGTACCCACACACTACGAAGTTGACTATGCACTGGTGATCCGGGAATCTACAGCACCACCAGCCAGCAATGAACAATAGGCTTTACTTGGGCGGTGAATTCACAAAATACTCTGTGCGTCTCAATGGGTGTTACCGCGATCAACGATTCGCTGCACCATCGAACTGGCTTCACCACTCCTGCCCCGAAAGCGCATATCGAACTTCTTAAATGGACCAGCACGATGCGCTCCTCTGGTCGTTTCAGGGTACCTTTGCCCCTTGGCACGCTGCTCGGCGCTGGCGCCTCTGCCTTTTCGACCCAGCCGACCTTGCAGCGTAGAGCTGCGAGGCAGCCCGCTCCATCAAGTCAAGGTCAATGCGTCAACCTCCGATCCGAGGCCCTGAAAACAGGGCGCTTGGCCCACAGACGCCGATCCAGGGTCTTCTCGTAGCCAAGGCGATACACCGAGCGCATGTAGTCAGCGCTTAGCGGATCCAGCATGGAGTATGGAACCTGTTCATCGATCGATGCGATATCGAGGTCCATGCCCGCTCGTTGCGCGAAATTATACAGCGCGATAAGGCCGTGTTTCGATTGTGATTTCAAAAGTATGCCGTAGGCCCTACCCATGATCGGCAAGGCCCGCTCACGTGACATGGAGAACTCAGGAATGAGGGCGTTGTTTACGATCACATAGATATGCAGGCTCTGGCCTCTCGCACGATCATTATTTGCAACGAGCAATTGTTCAGGCACGGTAAAGAACTGCGCGGAGCTGCCCCCATCTGAATGCAGTTCCTCAATCTGTTTTCCATCGACCACTGCTCTTATCGATACAGGTGGAAGAATACCGGGCACACTTGCCGATGCGATCAATACTTGCCGAACCAGCGAAAGAGCATCCGGCCTACGGCTGTCAGCAATCGCTCCGATGTTCCAGATGACGGCCCGCTGGGTATCGAGATTTGTCGTCATCACCAGGAGCCGGCGACCGGCGCGATGCTCGGCTGCGATACGACCTAGTATTTCACTCGTGATGGACTGCTCCACGCTGCCGCGCAGAGCATTTCCCTTGAGAAGGCCTGGAGAGAAGATACCGGCTCCCTTCCATTCGATATCGATGAGGCCCTTTGTCTCTCCCGATAAATAGAGTCGTCGGAGTTGGTCATCATAATCAGAACCAAGGAATGCAAAGGGCGCTATCAGGGCTCCCGTACTCACTCCCGTCACCACCTCGAACCGCGGACGGGTTCCAAGTTCACTCCAGGCGGACAATATGCCCACTGCAAATGCTCCACCTGCGCCACCCCCGGAAATGGCAAGCATTGTGGCGTTATCTTTCACAATGACCGGTTTCCAGGGGTCATTGATTGATGCGGAAGGTCGGGGATCATCCACGTGCGCCCGGATATTCTCAAATCCGGCAATCTGCGCGCGACGCGCTTCAGTTGCATTGTATGTAGGGCGCTCCGGTGCCACGCAGCCACTTGAAATGGCCAGAACCATAATCAGGATGCCGGCGAGCGCGCCTCCAAAAGGTGTCTTCGCGAAGTTTCGCTGAGTTTCCGCTCGCGCAGAGAGCTTCATCCATATGACTCCATGAGATATCGGGAACCGGAGCCATCATCACGCTGGCAATCCGGAGTGTCTCGGCTGTCAAACGGCGGCTTTGTTTAGGATTTCTGCGTTTCCGGATCAGTTGAGGGTAGTCTCATGATCGCCAATACCGCGCCTATGGTAGCGACCACGATCGCCACACCGATCCAGACGCCATAGAGTTTATGACCCAGAATGAATCCGCCAATCAGAGGGGAGACGATATCTGTCAGGGCGCCAAGAGATTGCGCGGATCCCATGACGACGCCCTGACGGTTTCCCGGCACATGGACGGATAGAGCCGCAAGGTAAGTCGGTTTTGCCATCGCGTCGCCTGTGCTCACGCAAAGTACCGCCAATGCGAGAAGTGGGATGGTTGTCGCGAGGCTCGCGATGAGAAAGCCGGTGCAGATCAATCCAAAAATCAAGACAATCAACTGACGTTCGGAAAATCGCCGGCCAAGCCAGCCCAAGAGGAAGAGCTGCACCAGAATGTTGATTACGCCATCGGCAGCGACGATGTAGCTGAGGTGCTGTGGGCCGAAAGCCTGTCCGTTCCAGATGAATGTCTCCGCGAGGAAGACCGGCATTTGCGAGCTGTAGATGCCGTATGCCAGGAAATGGCATGTCATCACGATGATAAGGATCCGGATGAGCGGCGATGAAACGATGGCGCGAAACGAGATTTTCTCACGTTCGTATGATCCGGAATGCGGTGTTGAAACCTGGTCGGCCTTCAACGCAAACAGAGTAAGGGCCATCGCAACGATTGAGAGGAAAAAGGCTGCAAAGATCGGCAACGTTAGCGAAGTATCTGAAAGAGATCCGGACAAGCCAGCGCCGGCAATTCCGCCTAAACCGACACCACCCGTCAGGAAACCAATTGCCTGCCTGCGATCCTCAGGTGCAGTGTGGTCAGCAACATAACCTGCTGCCGCTGAGAAATTGCCGCCCGTCAGACCAAAGAGCACACGAGCTACTATCACCATGAACACATTTGGCGCGACCGCCAGCAGGAAAAGACTTCCTGCGGCCATCGCCTGGCTTGCAAGCAGAACCCGCTTCCTGCCGAAGCGATCCGACAACTGGCCAAGGGTGGGTGCGGCAACAAAATGAGTGAACGCCTCCGTAGCCAGAACGAGGCCGAAGATCAGCGGGGTTGCCCCCATGTCTCGGAGGTAGAAAGGCAGGATAGGCAGCACCGAAGCCATTCCGGCAGAATAAATGCAAACGACCAGGAAGAGTGGCACCACGATGCGCCAGTTCCGACGCAAGGCCTCACGGGAAGCCGGTTTCGAGTAGGCAGCTTCAGCCATCTTCACATTGCTCCCTGGCTGAGGTCGAAAACAATTCGCGAGGTGCTATCGTTCTTCGGCCATGCAGCATCAAAGTCAGCGAACCGGACCTTCCTGAAACTGATATCCAGATTGGCCGGCATTGTAGCTCGCAACACTTCGCCTGTGATTTCGATGAGCCTGCCTGCAGACACGCTACTGTTCCCGCTGCCCATCAATTCGATTGTTGACGCCCGTAGTACAGCGCTTGGCAGTGAAATTTCCGAACCAGAGATAGAGCCCACCTGAACAAAGCGCATTGGGGATACGCCGGAGCCAGCTTTGGCAGCGGCAATCAGGAGGCGCTCGGCACTCCTGCCCCAGAGGTAGTCGATGACGATATCGACGCCTTCGGCAAACTCCTTCATCAAGCGTTTGTCGAGAATTTCCGGTTCGGCCCCAAGCGAGATGATTTCGTCTGCGCCGCTCTGTCTTATCTCTTCAAGCGCGATGGGGTTTCTGCCCGTTGCCAGGACCTTCCCGGCGCCAAGCCATTTCGCGATCTGCACCGCGAGGCGGCCGGAGGTGCCAGTAGCCCCGTTGATCAAGACGGTTTCCCCTCTTTGCAGACGGGCGCGTTCTGTCAACGCCGCCCAGGACGACATTCCCGGATTAGCGATGGCTGCCGCAGTAAAATCATCGAGGTCGTCCGGGAGGGGTATGCAAAGGCGGGCATCTGCAACCGCAAACTCCGCCATACTGCCAAAGGGCGAACGGGGAAGCGCAAAATACACGCGACTGCCGTCATCGAGCCTGCCCACGCCATCAACACCGACAACAAACGGAAACTCGTCATTTGCGCTGTAGTGGACCCCGGAAGCGCGAGCCTTGGTGACGTGGCTGATTGCTGCGGTGGCAACCTTGATCCGCTGCTCACCGCCCAGCGGAACAGGAAGACCCATCTCGCCTAGGGTTGGCGCAACACCCATCGCTGACACGATTGCTGCTCTCATTTGCAATCTCCGTTGACAGGAAGCAAACCTACCTCTGCTAGATACACTTCGATCTCGTGAGTTCGATCGGCGTCAAAGATTGCGCCGACATACCCATCCGGGCGGATCAGGATGCTGTCGCCAGATTTCAGCGCATATGCGTCTTTGAAATACCCCCACTCGTCAGAGAATTCCCCGTGAGACCCAATCCGGTGGGTATGCAGGCCTTCGCGCAGCTCAAATGCTTGCTGCCCGGCCTCGTATACCAGCAAAGTCCAATGGACGCCCTTGAACAGACTGAAAAGACGTACAGCTTGCCCTCCTGCGCCTCGCAATGGCGCATCGGGAGCGCGGTCGCCAGCGGAGAGGCGACCACGGGCCCCGGTGCAGTTTAGAGAGAGCGGTGACAGCGGATAGCCAATGTCGAGTTGGCGCACTTCACGACCGCGCCGCATTTCCCCTTCCTTCTGGGCACCCAACAACTTGGTTGCAAGTCCAAGCATGGCGCCGGCAACAGGGCGCCGTTCTTCCTCGTAGCTGTATAGCAACCGATCAGAGGCGCCACGCACAACCGCGGCAAGCTTCCATCCGAGATTGTAGGCATCCTGCACGCTGGTATTCAGGCCCTGTCCTCCCGTCGGTGGGTGGACATGGGCGGCATCGCCGACCAGAAAGATGCGCCCCAACCGATAGCTCTCGGCAAGACGGGCATTCATCTCGTAGTCTGACGCCCAACTAACGGTGCGGACAATGACGTCGTTCCGGCCCGTTCGGTCGGCTAGGAACTTCGTCAGTCCGAAAGCGGAGAGATTGACGAAGGCGTCTTTTGCGACCGGCCCCTGGATCTGGAACAGATCCGTGCCGACGAGCGGACCGATCCATACTTGCCGGCTCATGTCACCGCCTCTGGCGAAGCGATGGGCGACCTCACCCGAAAGCCCTGAGAGCGTGACATCTGCGACGATTGCACGAGCATCAAGCGTCGTGCCTGGAAAACCGACCCCGAGAGAACGTCTAACAAAGCTTTTCCCGCCGTCGGCACCGATCAGCCAGCGTACCCGCACGATCTCTTCGCCCTCGTTGTGAGCAATACGTGCGGTCACCCCATCTCTGTCCTGCTCGAAGCCCTTCAATTCACGTCCGAATTCAGCCAGGCCGCCCAGTTCGGCCAAGCGCGATCGCAAGATGCGTTCGGTTACGAACTGTGGCACCATGAGCGCCAGATGGTATGGCTCCGCCGGCGTGGACTGAATAATCTCCGCCATATCAGCATCAGTGTGGCTTCCGTCATCGCGATAGGTCCGTTGGCGTGGGTAGATGCCACCGGCTGCCACCGCCTTGTCCAAAATACCGAGGTCCTCGAAGATTTCCTGTGTTCTGGGCTGAATCCCCTTGCCGCGTGACCCGTGGAAGGGCGTTTCCAACCGGTCAATCAATCGGAAGGAGATACCGCGCCGCGCAAGCTCGATGGCGAGCGTCAGGCCAGCCGCCCCCGCTCCGCAGATGAGTGCATCTGCAGTGAAATCATTTGTCATTTCCGCCTCCGTGTGTGTATTATGCACATAATAGGAGAGGGGCTCGATGTCAAACAATAATGTGCAAAATACACACAACTCCCTAATGATGAGAGATCTGCATGGAGCATTGATCGATATTGTCAGCGCGATGAACCGGCCGCAGCGGGACGACGAACTGGTACGGGAGGCGGGGATTTCGCTGGATCGCGCCCTGTTTCGGCTCCTTGTCGCTGTCGAGCGACTGGGGCCCATCGGCGTCGTTGAACTCGCCGAGCGGATCGGGCTGGACTATACAACCGTCAGCCGCCAAGTCGCCAAGCTTGACAGTCTGGGTCTTGTCACCCGCCAGGGCAGCGCTGCCGACCGCCGGGTTCGCGAAGCGGTTATCACGACCGACGGAAAGCTCATGACGGACAAGCTCGATGCAGCCCGTGAGCGGATGAGCCGGGCGATCTTCGAGACATGGGACGAAAGGGACATTGCCGACCTGGTGCGATTGATGCGCCGCTTTGCCGATGCATTCAGCCCCGATAGAAATGAGGGCCTGAAAAATGGGCCGCAGCCGTGTCCGAGCACGAAGAGATGATCGTTGCACTCAAAACCCGCAACAGGCAGGCGCTCTCCGAAGTGCTCGGCCGTCACCTCTCGAACGCTTGGGAACGCGTGCGTAGCGCGCTCTGACTTAGGTGAGAGCGGCGGTGCAAAATCCACCCACGGCATGGAGCGCGGGAGGCAGGGATTTCACTGGACCGTGCTCTGTTTCAGTGCATGCCCGATCTGGTGGCCACGCCCGGCGTTGACGCGGGCCGGCTTGCGGCGCTGGAGCTCCTGAAGGGGCTCTGAAAACGCTTCGCCGTGGAAAAACGCAACCATATCGGTCATCATCGGCCCTGTGGCATCTCCGTCGCGGAAGGATACCGGCTGATGCGGTACGCATGCAGGGCGCTTCTCCGCTGGCCTTCATGCCTGAATCTTTGCTAGGGTGTGCTTTCCAATATTCAACACTGACCCGAAAGAACCAGCACGGCAGCGACCGTGACAGGCTTTCATTCTTGCGACCAAGGTGGCGAAGATGAACAAGCCTTTTGTTTCGTTGCGTCCGGAAATTACTCGGACACACGCACTGATCCTGATGGATTGGCTAGAAGATGAACGCGTCACCCGCTATCTGAGCGATTCGCACAGTGTGTCTCGGTTCATCGAACAGGCCGTCAATCGAGCCCAGATGCCGATCCTGACACATCTGTTCAATCAAGGCGGCCGCTTCTTTATGGCCTACGACCGAAACGATACCCCTGTCGGCTTCGTCCGTCTGGTCAAGACAGGCGCCGAGTGTGAAATAGTCCTGGTCATCGGAGACCATGACAACTGGGGGCGCGGACTTGGCGCCAGCACCATTCGCGAAGGCATGAAGCTCGCCTTCCTCGACATGCGAGCCGAGAGCGTCATCGCCAAGATTAAGCCGAGCAACACGCGCTCGCTGAAGGGCTTTGAGCGCTGCGGCTTTCTTCTCAAGCACGCAACGCCAACGCTCAATTCCCTGTCCATGACCTCTGGCCGGTATCTCCAGCTCCTACGCGAAGGCGCCATCGCAGTTTCTGCCGAGATTTACGTCACGGAGATAGACAAAGCTCGTCTTCAGAGCCTGATTGAGTTCGAAGAAGGGGCGGCGATGGTCGAACTTGAACACGAGATCGAGAGAGCCATTGTTGTCGATCCTCAGCAGGTCGCGCGCGATGTCGTGACAATGAATTCGAAGGTCGTGCTGCAGCTGGACGACGAACAAAGGGAACTGGCTCTTGTCTATCCGGAAGAAGCCGACGAGCGCTCTGGGAAACTATCGGTCCTGTCCGATGTCGGCACCGCGATCCTGGGCTATCAGGAGGGTGATGCCATCGAGTGGATGATCGCAGATCGTACCCGGCGCATTCGAATCGAGAGGGTGATCTACCAACCGGAATCGTCCGGTGATTTTCATCTCTAGTCGCACCGTGGGAAACCCGCTTGCCGAGTTCGTCAGCCAATCTGACAATCTATGCCAGACCCGGGACTTTGGGTTGGATCTCGTCGGAAACGCTACAAATTCGGCTAGCGTCGCAAAATCAGGAGTTGCACGGCATCGTCAGCTCGCCCGAATGTTTCGCATGTTCCCGCTCCAGCCGCACTGCGTTTTCACGCCAGCTGATGGAGATGCCGGCCTGAAGCTTACCGGCTTCGCGCCGCCCCATTATGTCATGCGCCCGCGCATCAGCCAGTCCACGGCGACAGCGAGTCCGCCAGCGTCGCAGGACGGGGCGACGAAATCCGCAATGCGCTTCAGTTCATCGATGCCGGATGCGACCGTCAGCCGCATACCGGCCCATTGCAGCATTTCCAGATCGTTTTCCGCGTCACCAGCCGCGACGGTGGATGCCTGATCGGCGCCAAGATGCCGGGCGACCCACTCGACGGCGACACGCTTCGATATGTCCCGCGGCCCGATTTCGAGCAGACGCGGATGCGAGCCCGCGACGGCGAGGCTCGCGGCAAAACGCAGCCGTAATACCGCAAATCCGGTGTCGTCGTCGGGATCAGCGCGAACGCACATGATCGCCGCTCAAGGGATCGAGCGAGTCCCACATGAATGGTTTACGCTGCTGTTCGCAAAAATACCCCGTCGCCCCATCCGGAGAAAAAGCAGATGCCATTCGGGATGGTCATGCCACGGTAAAGCAGGCGTGCGCCCGCCGAGCTTAAACCACGGCACATCAGAGCGAGCACTTTCTCCTGCCAATAGCTCCAGCGAACCCCTCAGGTTGCCGAAGTTCCTATAGTGTGGCGCAATGCCAGGTCGCGCTTGAATCCCGGCGACGGACGCACCAACCGGCGCCGAGAATCGGCATGTGCCCTGGCGAAAAGCCGTCCGGCGCTCACGGTTCGATATATTCGGTCATTTTAAATGACTTCACATTCGAGGCGACTGTGTTCAGTTAGTCACCAACAACTGTCAGGACGCGTGCCCTACACCCCTTTTTTGAAGAACTGAAGACATGGAAAACCCGATCGCACTGGAATGTATCTCCGAGAACACCGTGTTCCGTAAGGGCGACGTCTTCGTTCTGTTTGGCGAACTGTTCGGACGTGGCTACGCGACCGGCCTGCTCGACCAGGCCAGGAAAGCCGGAATGCACATCGTGGGCATCACGGTCGGACGGCGTGACGAGAACAACGCGCTGCGGGCCCTTACCGACGACGAACTTGCAGAAGCAGAAGCTCGCCTGGGCGGAACGATCATCAACGTTCCCCTGATGGCTGGCTTCGATGCCGACGCGCCAGTGAACGGCCCCACCCCTACCGACCTGCTGGCCGGTATGACGCTAGAGAGCTGGGAGCATAGCAAGCTCGACTGGGATTACATCGAACGTTGCCAGGCCATCGCTACCGCACGGTTCACCACTTCGCTGTCGCAGGTCATGGCCATCCTGGACGGCATGATCGCCGACGGCCGTAATGTCTTCTTCGCCCATACGATGGCTGGTGGCATTCCCAAAGCAAAGGTCTTCCTGGTCCTGGCCAACAGAATCTACAAGGGGACGGGCGCCCGTCATATGTCGTCACAGACCCTCCTCGACAGCGACATGGGCAAGTTGATCCTTCGGAATTTCGACGAGGTCTCGGCGAATACCTTCCGTCACCTCATCGATTTCAGCGCGGCGATCCGCGAGCGCATCGAAGCGTCCGGCGGCCAAGTCAGGTATACGGCCTACGGCTACCACGGCACGGGAATCCTGATCGACGGCGAATACCGCTGGCAAACCTACACGAACTACACCCAGGGCTACGCCAAGATGCGGCTCGAGAGCATCGCCGAGGAAGCATGGTCGAAGGGCGTGATGGCGACCGTCTATAACTGCCCCGAAATCCGGACCAACTCTTCGGACGTGTTTACCGGTATTGAATTGCCACTCATACCCCTTCTGCTGGCGTTGAAGAAGGAAGACGGCGGACGATGGGCCGCCGAACAGTGGCGGGCATGCGAGGCGCTTCTGGCGGACGGTTTTACGCTCGATGACGTGATCGGCAAGATCAGGGACTTGCAGGCGAGCGACGTGATGATCCCGTTTTACGATTTCTCCGCATGGCCAATGCCCAACAGCCAGGCACAGGCCGATTTGACGATCAGCACATCCCACGAAATCACCGGAATGCACCGTGACAGCAAAGTCATGATCAGCGACCTTCTGAGCGCGCTGGTGGTGGAAGCCACCGGGCAGCTGATTTTCGGCGCATCCTCCTCCCCCACCGGTCCGGTGCGGTGGCTCAACCACGATGTCGTCGCCCGCCGCCTCAATGCTACCCACGCGGAGCGCGAGACAGGGTCACGATCCGAAGCTGGGGAACCCGGTACCGCGTCGTCGAATCTGGAAGTCGCCTGACGGTGCTGTCATCCGTGCTGTCGAGTTCTTCAGCCCCGACATAGGCAAGTCCGCAACGCACGCATTTGCGAACCCGGCCTACTCGGTATTTTCGCCTCCAAATACGACATCAGCTCAATGGACAGACAGGCAGCCAAAACACGCCCTCTAACCTGAAAAGAGATCGTTGGTGCAGCCAGCGAGGTTGTTCAGGTTTTCAAACCGGGCACACTTGTCGCGATCGCTTCACGGCTGGCCAGCCTCGCTACTGAACAGCGCCCGCTTGCAATGCCTGGATAAAACTTGAACGCGCTCCCCTGGGCAGCAAAGTGGTAGCCCGCATCAACCACTCTTGAACCTCCTGATCCGGGGCAGGCTCATCCATCCCCGCACCAGCACTAAAGGAGGGAATGGCGCCAGGGTAACGTTTCAGGGCAACGGCGACGCCACCGGTGAAGAAGCCCGCGTCTTCTACCTGCGGAAACCAGATGCCACCATCCTTGTTTTCTGATCTCGCCAGTTCGGCGCGATCGGCAAGAAGACTTGCCCATTGTCGACCGAGGCGGCTGGCCTGATTGTGTGCCAACATGGCCGATGCATAACGTTGCAGGGCCTTGCGACCACCCAAACTGCTTTGCAGTTCGTTCGCGACACCACGAGGATCGGTCTCGACCATCAGCGCCAGCGCATCGAGCTTGGCCGCATCGATCTCACCGGCAGCCTCGATAAAAGCGCCTGTTGAGGTGTTGGCGGCAGCAACCGGTGGCACATGTGTTGTACAGACTGCAGCGATGGCCACAGGGATCAGCAATGCGCGCAGGATCAAGTCCGCCTCCATTTTCAAGCTACACGTCCGGCCAATCGCGCTCGACGCGTCGACACATCGCGTCACACTAGAGACCGTCGCTCAAATTGTCTTTGCCCACACGGGCCTGCCTGTCTCAAAACCAGGAAGAAGGCACCTGCAAATCCCAGGACTATTCCTGCGAACCTTATCTGGCAGCAAAACCAGCGGCTGTTAGTTCGATTGACCGAAGATTCACACCGGCTTCATTCGAAAAGCGTGCAACGGCAGCCGCACTGAGCTGGCGCAGCAGATCCTTATCCTCGGCGGTGACCGCTTGGCTGTACACGGCCTGTTGAACGAGGAAGTTCATCATCAGCACCTCCGAAAGTTCCTGCCGCTGCGCTTCACTCAATCTGGTGAACCGAGGACTGCCAACCAGCGCTGCGCGCACCTGATCCAGGACAGGCCCGGTCGAAAACTCCTGATCATGCGCCTGATTGGCGATAATCCAGTTGAGAATCCAATATCCCGCAACAGCGTCTACGGCATCGCCGGCCTTCAGACCGTCTTTTGAAACCATACTGGCCCATAACTCGACCGGGCTACGCTTGGCGAATTCCGCCTTGACGGTCGCGGCGCCTGCAGGTCCGCTGGTTTTGTGAATGAAATCAAGAAATTGACGTTCTGCCCTTTCAGTAACTCGGGGATCGCGATCATATCGAGAGCGACCTGCCTTGCCAGGTGCATCATCGTTCGCTTCCGTTTCGCCATGTGAATGCAAAGTAGCGTTCAGCAAGGTGTTGTGAAGGGTGTTCACGGCGATGTCAGCCGCCAAGCCTTGAAACGGATAATCCTGCGCAAGACCGGGCGAAGAAATGCTTAAAAGCGCAAATACAGCAAAAATTCTAATCATCAGACCCTCCACATATTACTGATATGAACCATGCCAAAAATTCGCCTAAACTGTGGCGCCCTGCAGCAGTTGGCTGCAGGCGCCAGGCTCAGGGCCTATTAATGTGTTTCCAAGCATCTTCACTGTGCTGGCCGGTGGAGACTCCAGGCCCGAGCGCATCATGATCGACCAACGCAACCCGGCACGACCGCTGCGCCCATACCTTCTTCTCACAACAAGCCCTCCCCGGCTCGTTTATTTTGTCGCGATCCTTCAAGACAGAAAACGGACGGTTCGCTACGACACTGGAATGACCGGATAGGGAGCTTTCCATGATTTTCAGGTACACTATTCTCTATGTCGATGACGTCGCGGCTTCGATCGTTTTTTACGAGCGTGCCTTTGCTCTCAACCGCAGCTTCCTTCATGGATCCGGCGACTATGGTGAGCTTGCAACCGGTGAAACGCGCTTGGCATTCTCTTCCTCCGCGCTCATGCATCAACTTGGGAAATACCCCTCCAAGGCGAACGCAAGATCACCCGTTTTCGAACTGGCATTTGAGACTGAGGATGTATCTGCCGCACTTCAGCGAGCATTGTCAGCAGGCGCCATCCTTGTGCAGGATGTGCGTGAAGAGCCCTGGGGGCAAACCACTTCCTATGTAAGCGATCCCAACGGCTACTTGGTCGAAATCTGCTCACCGGTCCAGTTGCCAAGCCCCGGCTGAGACAGAAGGTTGCAGGCGAGGACATCACGACGTATTCGCGCCGGACTCTGCTGGAACCACCTGAGGGTTTCACGAGTCATATGGGCCTGGTCACTATATCCGCAATCGCTTGCTACATCCGCCAAAGATACGTTTGATCGCAAGGCGCCAACTGCCCCCCTTGCCCGGGCGAGCAGACGCCAAAAATCCGGAGGAGGCAACCCGGCCGCTCGAAATCGCCGCTGCATTGTTCGCGCCGACACTCCAAGATTCCCACAGATCGAACGAAAGCCACTCAATGGCAGCGCATAAGCATCAATCATTTCCTGTAGTTCACACGGCAAAGCGGTAATTTCGATGAGGATGGATGGCGCCTTCTCTGGTGCGAGAGAGATTGCGCGCAATACATTACCATCAACCGTAGAGCCGGGTCGAAGTCGATAGCCGACTACTTCTGTCCCTGCCGCCAGACTGACAGTACGAGATCGAAAATCGAGTTGGGTAAGGACGGCTCTGGGCGCTTCTCCAGTTGCCCTCACCACCAGGACGTCGCGGCAACCATCGGGGTATACCGCCGTTGCGCTTCCGCCCGCGGATAGATGATACCATTTATGAAAGCCGATACATCCTGCCATTGTTCGCATGATAGCAAAGCCAAGTGCGTAGCGCGACGATGATTGATACGGGCATGGAGGTTGAAGGAGGTAAAAGCGGCGCTACCGTTCCGGTCAGAAGAGCACAGTCACGCCGACCTCGGCTGCCACCGAGGATGAAAACTTCGACGTTCGATCTTCAGATCGGTCGATCAAGAGGTCGGGATGTGCAAGCCTCCGATCCTGCTGCACTGTCCCGGTGGCGACTCCAGCCGGCCATTGTGACGAGAGCCGGGAAACTCCAGCTTCCGGCGGCCTAAAGTTTGGAGGCGACGTTTTTATTTGACATCACCTCATCCTTTGAGGAGGGCGGAAAATCGCGGATCGAAGGCACGGCTGATCGGCTCGGCCGCAGCCCCCAAAGCCACCGACCATGGATCGGTCATGCCGAGCTGCAGGCGCGGTAGCGGCCTGTCCCGCCGTTCGGCGATCGACGGCAACAGCGGCTGCATGGCCTCGATCAAACGTCTCGCCAGCATCGGCGGGGTCCCGCCGCACAGGATCACCGTTTGCGGGTCGAAGATGGTCTCGATCAAGTGCACCCCCCATCGCAAATCCTCGGCTGCCGCCTGGATCCAGGTTGCGACCTTGGGATCGTCCGAAGATGCAAGAGCGGTGACTTTTGCGTAGACGTCCATATCAGCCGGATCAATTTCCATGTGCTGGTAGAAGGATGCCAGCGAAGCGCGGTGTTCGAGCGGTGTTCGCGTACCACCCACGCCGTGCAGCAACGCCATGCCTATTTCGCCGGCATTGCCATGGGCGCCGTTGTAGAGTTCGCCGCCAAGGATAAGACCGGCGCCGATGCCATAGCCGAGGAACAGGCAGACAGCGTGGTCTAGACCATGCGCCGCACCGACCATGCGCTCCGCCGTGGCGCAGGCCGTCGCGTCATTTTGCAGCCCGACATCAAGGCCGGTGCCTGACGCCAGCATCTCAAGCAACGGGAATTTCTGCCAGGCTTCCATCATCCAGGGGTCGTCGCCCGCTCCCTCGATTCCAAACGGTCCGGGCATGGCAGCACCAAGCCCGACAAGACGCTGTTCGGATTGCGAGGCAACCCTGGCAAGATCACCGCGAACCTTGGCGATGATATCGAGGATCACCGTTATGCCTGTGGCGGGGCCGCCCGGAGGCAGGTTGACCTCCGCGCGCGTCAGGATATTGCCGACCAGATCCACCGCGATGGCGCGCGTTACGTGCCGGTCGATCTGCATGCCAATCGCAAACGCCCCTTCAGGCACCAGCCGATAGGGAGTCGAGGGCTGCCCTCGCCCCTTGCGGACGACATCTTCGGATATCACCAGGCCGTCACGCGCCAGCTCCTCGATAATGTTCGATACCGTCTGCTTGGTCAGCCGCGTCGCCCGCGCCAGATCGGCGCGCGACAACGCACCGTTGATCCGCAGAGCATCGATCATCACCCGCCTGTTATGAGCACTCGTGCCTTCGTGATTGGTGCCGCTCTTGGCCCGGATTTCTCTCATGCGCAATTCCCTCTTGACTCCAGTAGAATATTGAACACAAATAAGTCAATACATTTGACTTAATAGGAACCGAAGAGTTCCGGGGAGCCTGAGAGACGCTTTCATGCGGCTCTCGACGCAATCAGCGCATGGCGTTGTCCGTGTGCCTGTTCGACAACCGATGGCGATGCCGCCAGCGGATATGCGCAAACGTAAACGGGAGGAATCAATGTTGAAATCCATAACGAAGTCGCTGCTTGGTGCAGCGCTGGTCAGTGCCGCTTTCGTATCGCACGCTTTGGCGGAAACCAAGATCAATGCGCTGTTCATGGCGCAGGCAGCCTATAGCGAAGCCGATGTACGGGCGATGACCGAGGCCTTCACCAAGGCCAATCCCGATGTCTCGGTCAATCTCGAATTTGTTCCCTATGAAGGCCTGCACGACAAGACGGTGCTGGCCCAGGGCTCCGGCGGCGGCTACGACGTCGTGTTGTTCGACGTGATCTGGCCGGCCGAATATGCCAGCAACAACGTGCTCGTCGATGTGTCCGGAAAGATCACCGACGACATGAAGAGCGGCGTGCTGCCCGGCGCGTGGACCACGGTCCAGTATGACGGCAAATATTATGGCATGCCGTGGATTCTCGACACCAAATACCTGTTCTACAACAAGGAAATTCTCGAGAAGGCCGGCATCGCCAACCCGCCCAAGACCTGGGAAGAGCTGAACGCACAGGCCAAGATCATTCAGGACAAGGGCCTGCTCAAGACACCGATCGCCTGGAGCTGGTCGCAGGCCGAAGCCGCGATCTGCGATTACACGACCCTCGTCAGCGCCTACAAGGGTGATTTCCTCAAGGATGGCAAGCCCGACTTCCAGAATGGCGGCGGCCTCGATGCATTGAAATACATGGTTGCCAGCTACACTTCCGGCCTGACCAACCCGAATTCGAAGGAATTCCTGGAAGAAGACGTTCGCAAGGTCTTCCAGAACGGCGATGCCGCCTTCGCCCTGAACTGGACCTATATGTACAACATGGCCAACAACCCTGCGGACAGCAAGGTTGCCGGCAAGGTCGGGGTCGTTGCCGCTCCGGGCGTCGAAGGCAAGAGCGAAGTCTCCGCCGTCAACGGGTCGATGGGCCTTGGCGTTACCACGGCCAGCAAACATCCCGACGAAGCCTGGAAGTACGTCACCTTCATGACCTCGCAGGCGACGCAGAATGCCTATGCCAAGCTCAGCCTGCCGATCTGGGCCTCGTCCTACGACGATCCTGCCGTGACCCAGGGTCAGGAAGAACTGGTTGCCGCCGCCAAGCTGGGCCTGGCTGCCATGTACGCCCGCCCCACCACGCCAAAGTACCAGGAGCTTTCCACGGCCCTGCAACAGGCAATCCAGGAATCGCTTCTGGGCCAATCGACGCCGGAAGACGCGCTGAAGTCGGCTGCCGACAACAGCGGCCTCTGAGCGCGATCTAACAACCGGGCGGCGTCACGCCGCCCGGACGCTTCCCTAGCCGATGAACGAAGAAGGGCTGCCCATGTCCGGCACCTCAATGACAACGCGCGCGTGGCTTTTGATGCTGCCGCTCCTGATCGTCATGATCGCCGTCATCGGATGGCCCTTGTTCGATACCGTGCGCCTCTCCTTCACTGATGCCAAGCTTGTCGGCACCGAAGGCGATTTCGTCGGTCTGGCCAACTATGCCAAGATGCTGTCCAATTCGAATTTCCAGCGCACGCTGATCACCACCACCTGGTTTGCGGTTGTGTCGGTCACCGCGGAAATGGTGATCGGCGTCTTGGCGGCGCTCCTGCTCAATCAGAATTTTCGCGGCCGGTTTTTGCTGCGCGCCATGATGATCCTTCCCTGGGCGCTGCCCACCGTGGTCAATGCAACATTGTGGCGGCTGATCTACAATCCCGAATATGGCGCACTGAATGCCGCCCTGACCCAGATCGGCATGCTCGACGCCTATCGATCCTGGCTCGGCGAACCCGGCAGTGCGCTGATCGCATTGATCGTCGCCGATTGCTGGAAGAATTTCCCCCTCGTGGCATTGATCGCGCTGGCCGCCCTCCAGGCTGTACCGCGCGATGTCATCGCCGCGTCGCTGGTGGATGGCGCCGGTGCGTTCAACCGTTTCCGCTTCGTGATCCTGCCCTATCTCGCCGGTCCCCTGATGGTGGCGCTGGTGCTTCGCACCATCGAGGCTTTCAAAGTCTTCGACATCATCTGGGTTATGACGCGCGGTGGACCTGCCAACAGTACGCGCACGCTGTCGATCCTCGTCTATCAGGAAGCGTTTTCCTTCCAGCGGGCCGGGTCCGGCGCGTCGCTGGCCCTGATCGTCACGCTTCTGGTGGCGGTGCTGGCCCTCGGCTATTCCATATTAGTGCGAAAGACCGCGGGGAGCGCCACCTGATGGAACGTCGAAGCCCGCTGTTCACCGTCTTCATCTATCTCTCGGCGCTACTGCTTGCGGCCGTCATCCTTGCACCGGTCGCCTGGCTGTTCATCATGAGCATTTCGCCGGCTGCCGATCTCGCGGCAAAGCCGCTGCGCTGGTGGCCGCAGCAGATGGATTTTTCCCGATACCAGCTGCTGTTGTCGACGATCGAAAACAGCGCCGGCGCGGCGTTCACGGCCTCGCTGGTCAACAGCATCGTCGTTGCCGGCATGGCGACGATCGCGGCCATCGCCCTTGCCATTCCCGCCGGGTGGGCCGTGTCGCGCACGCCTTCCGTCGGTTGGTCACTGTCGATGGTGATTGCCACCTATATGCTGCCGCCGGTCGCGCTTGCCGTTCCGCTCTACATGGGTCTCGCTCATCTCGGCATGCTCAACAACGTCTTCGGGCTGGCGCTGGTTTATCTGACGATCCTCGCCCCGTTCACCACCTGGTTGATGAAATCCGGTTTCGATTCCATCCCAAAGGAGATCGAGGCGGCGGCGATGATCGATGGCGCCAACCTGTTCCAGACGCTGCGTATCATTACCTTGCCGCTGGCGGCCCCGGTGATGGCGACATCGGCCCTGTTCGCCTTCCTGCTGGCCTGGGACGAGTTCTTCTATGCGCTGCTGTTCACATCGGACCTGCGCGCCAAGACACTGACCGTCGCCATTGCCGATCTGGCAGGCGGCCGGGTTTCCGACTACGGGCTGATTGCCACCGCCGGCGTGCTTGCCGCCCTGCCGCCGGTGCTGATCGGGTTACTGACACAACGCGCCCTGATTTCGGGCCTGACCAGCGGCGGCGTCAAGGGGTGACAATGAGCTTGAATGAAAATCGCCCGGCGGGTCTACTCGCCATAGACCGTGAGATGGCACGCCAGCACGCCGACGCGCTGGCGTCGTTCGAAGCGGCGCAGGAGATGGCGGGCAAGGCCGCTGCGTCCCTCGGGAAAACCGGCCGGATGCTGTTGCTCGGCATGGGTGGTTCGCACGCCGTCAACCGCGCGGTCGAGCCGCTCTATCGCGCCCTCGGCATCGATGCCATCGCCATCCCCCTCTCCGAGCAGCTTGGTCAGCCGCTGCCGCTGGAAGGCAGGACGGTTTTCGTCACCTCGCAATCCGGCGAGAGCGCCGAGGTGATCCGATGGTTCGACGAGACAGGCGGCACGGCCGATACGTTCGGCCTGACGCTCGAGGGCGGATCGTTCCTTGCCCGCACTGCGCCGTCGATGATCGGCGTAGGGGGAACGGAGCTTGCATTCGCCGCAACCCGCAGCCTGATGGTAACGCTTGGTCTGCATCTGGCCGTCTTTGCCGCCCTCGGCGACGACGTTTCCGAAGCGCTTGCTGCTCTCAACAATCCTGAAGAGCCGGAAATAGACGCCGCGCTCGCCGCGCTCGGCGGTGTCGCGACCGTCGTCACATCGGGCAGGCGCCTTCAGGGCGTGGCAGAGGTGCTGGCATTGGGCTTGACGGAGCTTTCGCGGCTCCCCTGCTTTTCGCTCGAAGGCGGCCAGCTTCGCCATGGGCCGATGGAAATGCTCGGCGAACACATCGGCGTCGTGCTGTTTCGCGATGCGCATGCGACAGCCGACCTCGTGACGGCGATGGCTCGATCGGTTGCCGAGACCGGCGCGCCGGTGGTTCTCTTCGATGCCTCCGGCCAGGAGGCCATGGCCGGGGCCGTGACGATATCCTTCAAGCCCGCGACCGGATTGGCTGCAATCTTTGCCATGCTGCCGGCCGCGCAACGACTGATGATCGCATTTGCAAACGAGCGCGTGGACAATGCCGGCACGCCGGTGCGCTCCACCAAGATTACGCGGAGCGAATGATGCGACCGCTTGCAGTCATCGGCAATGTCAATGTCGACCTCATCCTGGGGCCTGCGGATCCTTGGCCCAAGGCCGGCACCGAGGTGATGGTCGATCACGACGAACTGCGTGTCGGCGGCCAGGCGGGTAACAGCGCGCTCGCCTGGGACGGAATGGGCATCGAATACGAAATCGCTGCAAACGTCGGCGACGACCAGTTCGGGCGTTGGCTGGCGGATGCGTTCGGCGATCACGGCAGGAAGTGGCCGGTCCGTCCCGAAGGTACCACGCTATCGGTCGGCATCACCCATCCCGATGGCGAGCGCACCTTCTTCACCACGCGCGGACACCTGCCGCGGCTCAACCTCGCCGATGTCCTCGGCATCTTGAATGGCGAAGCGCTGGCAGGCGGTTATGCGCTTCTGACCGGCGCTTTCCTGACCGACGACCTGACCAAAGACTATTTGCTGCTTTTCGACTGGGCGGACACGCACGGAATCAGCGTTGCACTCGACACCGGCTGGCCGATCGACGGCTGGACGGAGCAGAACTGCGCCTCGGCGCGCCAATGGCTTTCGCGTTGCAGAATAGCACTTTTGAATGACATCGAGACCACGACGCTCGCCGACAGGGCCGACCCGATTGAAGCGGCAAGAGAACTTGCCTCGCATATGCCGGAAGGCGCAATCGTCGTCGTCAAGCGGGGGCCGGACGGCGCCATTGCGATCGGGCCGGATGGCGAAATAGCAATGGCTGCGGCACCAGCCGTCAAGGTGATCGACACGATCGGCGCAGGCGATGTGTTCAATGCCGCTTTCCTTGCCGCGCTGGCCTGTGAAAAACCGCTTGCCGAGTGCCTTTCTGCGGGAACGATCGTGGCGTCTCACGCGATCTCAACACTTCCCCGCAGCTATGGCGCACAGACATCTTCCGAGGAGACCACGCGATGAGCGCGCTCGAAATCCAGGACATTCACAAGACCTACGGCCAACTCGAGACGCTGAAAGGCATCAATATCTCGCTTGAAAGCGGCGAGTTCCTTGTGCTCCTTGGCTCTTCCGGCTGCGGCAAGTCGACCTTGCTCAACATCATCGCCGGGCTTGCCGAAGCATCGGGCGGCGACATCCGCATCGGCGGTCGTTCCATTGTCGGCGTCCACCCCAAGGACCGCGACATCGCCATGGTATTTCAGTCCTACGCGCTCTATCCGAACCTGACGGTCCACCGCAACATCGGCTTTGGCCTGGAAATGCGCAAGGTAGCGGCCGATGTCCGCGAAAAATCGGTGCGCGAGGCAGCAAAGCTGCTGCAGATCGAAAACCTGCTCGACCGCAAGCCAAGCCAGCTTTCCGGCGGCCAGCGCCAGCGTGTGGCAATCGGCCGGGCACTGGTGCGAAATCCGCAAGTATTCCTGTTCGACGAGCCGCTGTCCAATCTCGATGCCAAGCTTCGCATGGAGATGCGCACCGAACTCAAGCGCCTGCATCAGATGCTGAAGACCACGGTCGTCTACGTGACCCACGATCAGATCGAGGCGATGACGCTTGCGACCCGCATTGCCGTGATGCGCGACGGCCGCATCGAGCAGCTCGGCACGCCGGAGGAAATCTACAACCACCCTGCAACGCTCTACGTGGCGACTTTCGTCGGCGCGCCGCCGATGAACCTGCTGCGTGCGAAACGACGGGGTGCCGCATTTGTATTGGAGGGCAGCACAACGTCGCTGCCGCTTCCCGAGGGCCTGCAAAAGACGCCTGCGGAAGGCCAGGAGATTACCATCGGTATTCGTCCCGAATCCTTCCGACTGAATGACGACGCCGGCCTTTCCCTCACAGTCCGCTGCGACGTCGTCGAGCTCACAGGTCCGGAATTGATCGTCACCGGAAGCGTGGACGGCCAACGCATACTCGCGTCCGTACCACCGCGCACCCGGTTCAGCGAAGGTGACTATGTCAAGCTGGCGTTCGACGAGGACGCCATGCATCTGTTCGACGCAAACGGCATGCGGATACACACCTGATCTTTGCGTGTTCTCCGGCGCGGTGGCGCCGCCTTGGCGGACCGGGAGCACGGTCTGCTCTGATCCCCAATTCCCAGAGACCTTGCCCCCAAGTTTTATCCAGTTTGAGTTCGCCTTGGAGTGCCCCCTCGGGCTGGATCAGCGAGGTGCATCCAACTATGCCGCCGGTGCTGTCACGTAAACGCGGTGAAGGCACGCATTTTTGATTCTCAGTTGCTCCTCCCATAGCCTCCGCAGTGAATGGCGATCGCCGTCAACGGGTTAAAGAAGCAGTGGGTTGATTTCACGTCCCTTTTTGACCCTGCCTGCGGTGGTAGCAGTGTATTCGGCCGAGCGCAGCCAACTGAAGAAAATTCCCGATTGTTCTTCCGGATGCGGGATCGTGCGTCGAGCACTGCAACAGGCCTGTTGACTAGGGTCCGGGCTCGTCAATGCCCGTTTCCGGTTCGGGGCCACGGCGTCAGTAACCGCAGTCGCTAGTCGGAGAAGCTCCCGTTAGCCGACAATCATCTGGAACCAGGCATCGAGGAATTTGCTGCGCTTGATCATGTCACGGAAAACAAGAAGTTCCGGTCCCAGCTCGATCTTCTGAAGCCCCTCGAAACGGGTCGGCTGCACGGGCGGAACGAAGCCCGCAGCGGAGAGAGCCGCCCGACCATCCGGGGCAAGAAGCATCTGGAGGAGGATACGCGTCTCATGCAGGTTTCGGGCGCCCTTCGGTATCAGCGCCGTCCACGGTACGGCCAGCACATAGTCTTGCGGAACAAGGATCTCCATGCCCTTCGGCAGCACACCGCCAGCATGGAGCGCCGAAAGCGGCACATTGTACACGACGTCAAGCTCACCGGCCTGCAGTGCCTCCAGAAGGTCGTCCGTCGTGTCGTATATACGCGCCTTCGCCCCGCCAAACGCCCGGACCAGTCGCCAGTAGAGCGATGTCCGGATCGAATCCTGCGAGGCCAGCAGGTAGCCGATATCGTCTATGCCTACATTGACGACCCCGACGCGGCGGGCAAACCGCACACTGTCCTGCTCCAATAGGCGCACCAGCTCGATGCGCGTCTGCGGCAGGCGACCCTCGAAGGCCGCGCGACGCACTACGATGACGGCGGGGTCGGACCAGAAGCTGAAGACCTCGCCCCGCCATTGACGGTCGGCCATGGCACCGGCCACCTCATCCATAACGGCATGGCCTTCGTTTGCGATGGAAACGGCGATATCTGGCGAGGACAGGAATGCAAGATCGAAGGGGACATCGTTCCCGCGCGCGGCGGCGGCGGCGACCTGTGCAGAGGTAAGCCTTTCGTAGACGAGCCGCGTCCCCGGCAGGTTAACAGATAGCGCTTCGATCAGCGGCAGCATCCGCGCTTCCGAGATGACGCCTGCCAGTCGTACGACACGCTCCTGCGCCAGGCCGAGGCCGGGCATCACAAGGAGGAGGAAGAATAGAACGGCACCGGCATTCCTCATACTTCCCCCCTTACTTCCGACACGATAGGCAGAACGACCTCGACCACGAGCCCTCCCCCGTCGCGATCGGCCACAGCGATCGTCCCGCCGAAGGCAACTGCCACATCTTTTGCGATAGCAAGACCAAGGCCTGAGCCGGAAGTGCTGCGATCAGTCCGCGCAAAGCGCTGGAAAACCAGGCCCTTGGCGCTGTCAGGTATGCCCGGCCCCCGGTCCATGACCCTCAGCACGGCGCTCCCCTCTCGCTCGAAGAGGCTCAGCACGGTCTCACCGGGTGCATGGATGAAGGCATTCTCGACGATGTTGCGCACCATTTCCCGCAGTGCGATCGGTTCAGCCATGACGCAGATAGCGCCCTGCTGCCTGTCTTGGATGAGCAACTGCATAGGGCCGGCATAGGCACTTTCCGCGTTCAACATCTGCAAGGCGTCGTGGACGGCCTGCCCGACATCCACGACTTGCCGGTCCTGTGTTTCGAGGCGATGAAGCGTTGTCGCTTCAGAAAGCAGACGATTGGCGAGCATGCCCGCCTCTCGTGCATTGTGATGGATACGGGTAAGCCGCCGTCGTACCCGCTCGCTTTCCACTTCCTCCAACGCCACCTCCGCCTGGGCCTGAATAGCGGCAAGCGGTGTGCGCAGTTGGTGGGCCGCATCCGCCGTAACGCGCTTGACGCCATCGAGCACCGAGCAGAAGCGGTCCATGAAATCGTTCAGCGCGGAAACAAGCGCGGAGACCTCGACCGGCACTTCGTTCTCGATGCGGCTAAGATCGGAAGGACGCCGGCCCCGCAGGTTGCTTTCAATGAGACGCAGCGGCGAAAACGCCGAGCGCACCGAAGCCAGGATGAGACCGCCGGCAAGCAGCGCGATCGCCACTGCCGGCAGCATGCCGTTTAGTGTCAGTTCGCCGGCTAGTTCCCGGCGTGCCTCCCGCGTCTCGGCCACCTGGATACCGATCCAGCCTCCGGTTCCCGTCACCGTGTCGGCGCGGTAGCGCTGCACGGCGGCGATACGCACCGGTTCGCCGCGATAGAGCGCATCGTGCAGCTGCAGCGTCTCGTCCCTGAGGGCCGGGATATCGAGGCCGAGCGTGGGCGACCCCGTGACCAGACTGCCGTCCGGTGCGGTGATGCGATAGAAGACCCGATTCAGGCGGGACGTGCCGAGAATGGCGAAGGCCGAATAGGGTATGTCGACGGCGACGGTGCCCTCCTCGATGGCAACCGTATCGGCAATCGAGAGCGCTGAAGCCGTCAATACCCGGTCGAAAGCCTCGTCTGCCGCCTGGCGCGCATAGGTGCGCACCGTCAGCACCAGCACACTGCCGATGACGAGGAAGAGACAGGCCGTCGTGATCAGAAGACGTCGCTCTATCGACAGTCTTGCCATCAGTTTACCGCATCGACCTTGCTGCGTAACACGTAGCCGGCACCGCGATGGGTGACGATCTCCACATCCTGCGATTCCAGCTTCTTGCGAACGCGCGAGACAAGGAGCTCGACGGCATTGGGCGTTCCGACGTCGTCGTGCCCGAAGAGCTTCATGTAGAGCCGCTCCTTGCTCACCGTGCTGCCGGCATGTGCCGCCAGCGTTTCCAGCACCTCGAACTCCCTCCGCCCCAATTCCAGGGGCCGGCCGGCAAGCCGAGCGGCACGGGCGGACATGTCGACCTCGAGCGGACCAATGCGCAGCAGTGAACGCGCGAGCCCCTGGTGCCGCCGTGTGACTGCCCTCAGCCGCGCCTCAAGCTCACCGAGGTCGAACGGCTTGACGATATAGTCGTCGGCGCCGAGATCGAGCAGACTGATCTTGTCGTCGAGCTGGTTGCGCGCCGTGATGACGAGCACGGGGGTGGGCAAATTGCGCGAGCGCATATGTGCCATGACCTCGAACCCGCTGCGACCGGGAAGATTGATGTCGAGGACCACCACGTCGAATTCGCCATGGATCGCCAATTCCTCGCCGGAAATGCCATCCTGTGCCAAAGTCACATGGTGCCCGGCACGCGAAAGCTTCGCTTCGATCGCCTCGGCGATGTCGATGGTGTCTTCGATGACAAGAATACGCATGATGCTGACAGGACTCTGACAGGAAGTTTGGGCTATTGCCTCATCCTATAGCAAGGGCTTTGCCGAACGCGAGACGGTAAATCCCTCGGGAGGAGAAAATGAACCGCTTCCATGCCATCGCGGCCTGCGCGATCCTGGCCTGCCTTCTGGCAGCCGGTGGCGCCGTGGCCCGCGCCGAAACGTGCCAGAAACGGACAGGCCTCGATGAGGCCTATTGCGACGCCGACGGAGACCTGGTGGCGGACCCGCCGTCGGATCCGGCCAAGTGGCGCAATCCAGATACGCTCGTCTGGGCCTTCGCGCCCATTGAGGATCCCGCGGTCTACGCCCAGCTGTTCCGGCCGTTTACGCAGCACCTCTCGCGCTGCCTCGATCGCCAGATCGTCTACTATCCCGTGCAGTCGAGCGCTGCCGAAATCAGCGCGATGCGCACCGGCCGTCTGCATTTTGCCGGCTTTTCCACCGGCCCGACGGTCGAGGCCGTCAACAAGGCGGGAGCTGTGCCCTTCGCCGGCAAGGGCGAGAACGGCGCGGTGCGCGGCTATCATCTCGTCGCCATCGTGCGGGCGGATTCGCCCTATCACTCGCTCGCCGACCTCAAGGGCAAGCGCGTCGCCCATGTCTCCGCGGCGTCGAATTCCGGCAATCTCGCGCCCCGGGCGCTCTTTCCAGTCGAAGGTCTCGTGCCCGATACGGACTACCGGCCAATCCTTTCCGGCGCGCACGACAAGTCGGTGATGGGCGTACTTGCCGGCGACTACGACATGGCAGCCGTCGCCTCCGACGTTCTCGAACGCCTCGTGGAGCGTGGCGCCGTCGACCGCAATGCTCTGAGGGTGCTGTACGAGAGCCCGCTCTTCCCCACCTCCTCCTTCGTTCACGCCCATGATCTAGACCCCGAGCTGGCGAAGAAACTGACGGCCTGCTTCTTCGCCTTCCGGTTCCCGCCTGACATGACGGCGGCTTTCAACGGCGACGAACAATTCGTGCCGCTGCGCTACGATACGGCCTGGCGGGCGGTCCGTGATGTCGCCGCCGCGGTCGGCGCCCTGCCGGACTGATACACCACCGCCCCTCTTTCTTTCGCACGACAAAGTGAGCCCATGACCCTGCAAACCATTTTGCCGGACGACCTTTCGCGTCCCGAGCCGGCCTCTCCCTGGACGCGCTTCTCCTATCTGATGCGTGTCAACAGCGCCGATCCGACGCTCCTGCTCGGTCTCACCCTGCTGGCAGTCTTCGGCTACTTCATCCTTGCCCCGGTCGCCCTGCTGCTCGTCGACGCCGTGACGGTACATTTTCCCGATATCGCGCGCAGCAAGCAGGAGCTCGGCGCGTTCACGTTCTACTATCTGAACCGCGTCCTCTTCTCGCCCATCGCGCGGGACCTGTTCTGGTGGCCGCTCGCCAACACGGCGATCGTCTCCGCTCTTGCCATCGCGATAGCCTTCCTCGTCGGCGGCCCGATCGGCTGGCTGCTTGCCCGAACGGATCTCATAGGCAAAAAGTGGCTCTCCACTGCGCTGCTCCTGCCCTACATGTTGCCGTCCTGGACCTTCGCCCTTGCCTGGCTCACGCTCTTCAAGAACCGTACGACGGGTGGGCTTCCCGGCTGGATGGAGACCTTCGGCTTCACGCCGCCGGACTGGTTCGCCTATGGCGCGCTGCCGATCTCGCTCATCCTCGCGCTGCACTACGCTCCCTTCGTCATCCTACTGTTCGGCAATGCGCTGAAGCAGTTCGACACGCAGCTGGAAGATTCCGCCCGCAGCCTCGGCGCAAGCCCCGTCGATGTGGCGCGCCGGATTATCCTGCCGCTGATGATGCCTTCACTTATCTCCGCCGCCACGCTGATCTTCGCCAAGTGCCTCGGCGATTTCGGTGTCGCCTATGTGCTTGGCGTGCCCGTGGGCTTCGATGTGCTGGCAACCTCCCTGTTCCGCGCGATCTCAACCAGCCAGGCCGGCGCTTCCGCCGTCATCGCCAGCGTCATCGTGTTGCTCGGCCTCTTCTCCATCCTCATCGACATGCGCCTGCTGAAGGAAGCCAAGCGCTTCGTCACTATCGGTTCGAAGGGCGCGATGATCCGTCCAGCGCCGCTCGGCAAGTGGCAGGTGCCGGCCTTCTCCTGGGCGCTCGCCGTCTTCATCTTCAGCGCGGGCATTCCGCTCATCGCGCTGGCGCTGACGACGGTCATGCGGGTGCCGGGCTCCTTCAGCCTCGACAACTTCACCCTCGACTACTGGATCGGCACGGATCTCGGCACGACGGCACTGCACCAGGGCATCCTGCTGACCGGAGAATTCTGGCTGGCGCTGTGGAACACCGTCTGGATGGTGGGTTTAGCCGCCCTCGGCGCGGGCCTACTCGGTCTCCTCGTCGGCTATGCCGTCGTGCGTTCGCCGGTCCGCTTCGTTTCCGTCGCGCTGCGGCAGATCACCTTCCTGCCCTATCTGGTACCGGGCATAGCCTTCGCCGCCGCCTATCTGTCGATGTTCGCCGTCGCCCGCCCGCCGCTGCCGGCGCTCTACGGCACGCCGATCATCCTTGTGCTTGCCATCCTCGCGGACCAGATGCCCTTCGCATCGCGCGCCGGCATCTCCTCGATGATGCAGCTCGGCCGCGAGCCGGAGGAGGCCGGGCAGATCGTCGGTGCGGGCTGGTTCCGCCGCATGGTCTCCATCGTTCTGCCGATCCAGCGCGGCGCGCTTGTCTCGGCGATCCTCCTGCCCTTCATCTCCGGCATCAAGGGTCTCAGCCTCGTCGTGGTCCTTGCCGTTCCCGGCACGGACCTGCTCACCACCTACGCAATCCGTCTCGTCGATTACGGCTACAGCCAGGCCGCCAATGCAGTGGTCCTGATGCTCTGCGTCGTCGCCTTCACCGGCACGATGCTCGTCCAGAAGATCGGTCGGGCCAACCTCTCAGACGGCATGGGAAGCAAGTAATGTCCAGCATCACCTTGGAAAACATCCGCAAATCCTATGGCCGCGGCAGCCCCGCCGCCATCGGCAACCTCAACATGGAAATCGGCAAGTCGGAATTCCTCTGCCTGCTCGGCCCTTCCGGCTGCGGCAAGACGACGACGCTTCGCATGATCGCCGGGCTGGAGCACCCGACCGGCGGACGCATCCTCGTCGATGGAAAGCCAATCGTCTCTGTCGCCGATGGCGTCTTCACCGTGCCGGAGAAGCGCAATATGGGCCTCGTCTTCCAAAACTATGCCCTCTGGCCGCACATGACGATCCGCGACAACGTCGCCTTCGGCCTAAAGCTACGCAAGACGCCTGCCGCCGAGCGCGACGCCATTGTCGACCGCGTCATGACCAAGCTCGGCATCGCCCGCTATGCCGACCGGTATCCGGCGCAGCTTTCCGGCGGCCAGCAGCAGCGCGTGGCGCTCGCCCGCATGCTGGCGCTCGGCCCCTCCATCATCCTGCTCGACGAACCGCTCTCCAATCTCGACGCCAAGCTCCGGCTGGAGATGCGTGCGGAACTCAAGCGCATCCACGCGGAAGCCGGCTCCACCATCGTCTTCGTCACCCATGACCAGTGGGAGGCCATGACGCTTGCGACGACCATCGCCGTGATGAGCGAAGGCGAATTGCAGCAGGTTGGTACGCCCGACGACATCTACGAGCGCCCGGCCAACCGCTTCGTCGCGGAATTCGTCGGCAGCCTGCCGATCAACATTATCGAACGCGGCGAAGGACAGACCCGCCCGTTGCACAGCTGGCTTGACGGCGTGCTTTCCCGTTTCGCGCTGGATGACGACCCCGTCGCTTCCGCAGGCATCCGGCCGGAGGCCGTGCGCCTCGGCACGCTCAGCGATATGGACGCGGCCGACCGCGCCGCTGGACGGGGAACCATCGTCGACATCGTACCGACGGGCGGAAGCTGGATCGTCGAACTCGACATCGAGGGCAGCCGCTTCTTCGCCATCGCGACAGAGAACCCGCAGAAGGCCGCGGGCGACACTACTCATTTCTGGGTCGAAAGGCAGCATCTGCACCTTTTCGACCGGGACAAGAATCGCATCGCCTTCTGAGCGGCATGCGACACCAAGGCAACGGAGGAAAATGATGCCTAAGACATTGATCTGCCTGCTTACGAGCGCATCCGTTCTGGCTTTCGGCCTGACGGGTGCCATTGCGCAAGACGCCAAGGAAATCGGCATTCCCGACAGCGACTATTCGCTGGAAGCGCTGATCGAAGCGGCCAAAAAGGAAGAGCCTATCACGGTCATCGACGCCACCGGCAAGATCGTCTCTATGGCCGAGAATTTCTCGGCGAAATACGGCCTGAAGGCAACGGGCGTGAAGATGAGCGGGCAGGACCAGGAGCAGGTCATCGCCCGGGAAGCGGCCGCTGGCAACGTGCGCACCGACGTCTTCAACATGAGCAACCTGCCCTCGGTGACGAGCCAGATCCTGCCGCAGGGCCATGGCGTCTCGTGGCTTGCACCCGATCTCAAGGACAAGATCCCGGCCGAATACCAGAGCCCGGCGATCACCAGCAACAACCCCTGGGTCTTCGCCTATAACACGGACGTCTACGGCGACACCTGCCCGGTCGACAACCTCTGGGCGCTGACGACGGAAGAATGGAAGGGCCGCGTCGCCATTCCCGATCCGCTGCTGCGTAACGAGACCATGTTTTGGTTCAACCAGCTTGCGACCCACGAGGACGCCGCGATGCGCGAGGCCTACAAGGCCGAGTTCGGCGAGGAGTTGAAGACCGAGGAAGCGAGTGCAACGGCCGAATGGGTCAAGCGCCTTGCCCAGAACAAGCCGAAGGTCACGCGCAGCGACACTGATGTCGGCCCGATCGTCGGCGCCAAGGAAGAAAAGCCTCCAATCGGCTTCCTCAGCGCTGCCATCTTCCGCGACGCCAAGAAAGACGGCTACGGCATGGGCATTTGCAAGGAGATGAAGCCGTGGGTCGGGCAACTCACACCACGCGTCGCGGTCATCGCCGCCGGCACGAAGAGCCCGAATACTGCCAAGCTCTTCGTCCGCTTCATGATGACCGAGGAAGGCATGGCCCCGCAGCTGGGTGACGGCAAAATCTCGACCAACACCGAGGCGATGATGCCCGAAGGCGAGGCCTCTGGTATCGCCGCCCATGTCAGCAAGCTGTATGTGAACCACTCGGAAACCGGCCAGGACGACTTTGCCAAGCTTCAGGACTGGCAGGACTTCTGGCTGCAGAACTCCCGCTAAGAAAATGCCCCGCGCGCTCGAGCGCGCGGGGCATTTGTCGTCATACACTTTAGGTCAGTGCCAGGGCGCCGGCTCATAGACGTTGCCCCCATATTCTTGCTGCGGTGAGCTTTACGGCGGCGAGGTCGTTCCGGATGCTTGTCGTAGCGAGTTGCGATGCCTCGGAACTGTCTGATCCGGGTGAAGTACCGCTCCACGGGGTTCCGCTGCCGATAGACCCGTCGCGAGAAAACGAACGAGCACCTTCAGTAGCGTCCTGCTGTCAACGACGACGGGGTGTTTTGGTGCGGGCCTACCTCTCATCGGATTGCCTTGTAGCTGTGCCAGGTGCCGTGGCCGAGCAGCGGGAAGATGACGATGAGCCCCAAAAACCCTGTCGCGATACCGAGCACGGTGAGGGCAAGCACGATGGCGCCCCAGGCGAGCATGACCGGCAGGTTGCGGTAGACGAGCGAGATGCTCGTACCCATGGCGGTGAAGGCGTCCGTCCGCTCCGCCAGCAGCATTGGAATGGCGAAGGTGCTGATGGCGAAGGAGAAGGCGGCGAAGAGCCCGCCGACCACGGTGCCAACGACGATCATGCCCAGCCCTTCGGGCGTCGAGAGCAGCATGGCCACGACATGATCAAGACCGGGGAAGGGTCGCAGCCCGACGAAGAGCGCATAGATGATGACAGCGGCGCGCATCCAGACCAACATCAGCAGGCAGAGGATCGCGCCGGTGTACCAGACCTGCGCGCCGGATTCGGTCTTGACGAAGATCATGCGCGACAGGCTCGGGGCAATGCCTTCCTCCAGGTCCTGGCTCTTGCGGTAGAGGCCGATCGCCACCAGCGGGCCGACCACCATGAAGCCGGCAAGTGCCGGAAAGAGGATGTAGTCCAGCTCCATGCGGAAGAGACACCAGACCACCGCAACCGACAGCAGGAAGACGGCAAGGCCGTAGAACAGGCTTGGCAGCGGATTGCGCCAGAGGTCGCGCCAGCCTTCTCCAAGCCAGCCGATTGCGGCGCTTGCCGGCAGGTTGCGGCGGCGCTGCTCGGCGAGCGGCAGGTGCGTGTTGCCGGTCTTTTCCGTCGTTCCCATAATATCCTTCCTCCGTTCAGCAGGACGGCCGCGCGGCGCGATACGCACCATTTTTGTCTGCCGTCTTGAGGTGATCCACGCAATCGGGCTGCGAGGAGAATGCGACATGGATCAGATGCGCATTGGCGACGATGAACACAAGCGCACCGGCCCCGACGAGCAACACGGAGACAAGCCGCCAGTTGAGACGCGGCTTGCCGGTGAGCGCGGTCATCGGGCCGCCTCATCAAGCGTGCCGACATAGAGCGCCAGCAGTTTGACATCGACGGGCGAGAGGCGGTCTTCCCAGTGGGGCATATGGCCCTGCCGCCCGGAATAGACCGAAGTGAAGACCGCTTGCGCGCTGCTTCCGTAGATCCAGGCGGCGTCGGTGAGATCAGGCGCGCCGACGTCGGTGCTTCCGCGGGCATCATCGCCGTGGCAGGCGACGCAATTGGCGTCGAAGACTTCCTTGCCCGCCGCGATGCGCGCCTTGTCGTCGGCCCGCATCGGCAGGTCGGAAAGTGAGCGCACATAGGCGGCCACCGCTCGGACCTGGCCGGCATCCAGCACGCCGTCGCGGCCGAAAGCCATCATCTGCGAGATGCGCGTGTCCTCGTTGGTGGAGTTGATGCCAATGCGGATTGTCTCGGCAATGGTGTCCGGGTCGCCGCCCCAGAGCCAGGCCTTTGCGGCAAGGTCGGGGAAACCGGGGCCGCCTGTGCCGCGGATACCATGGCAGGCGGCGCAATTGTCGATGAAGAGCGTGCGGCCCGTCTCGCGCACCTGGTTCATCAGGTCCGGATCGGCGGCAATCTCCTGAAGGCTCGCCGTCGCGATGCGGTCCGTCCATGCGGCGCGGGCGGCTGCGGCGTCCTCCACCTGCTTCGTCACGACGGCGCGCTGGTCAATGCCGAGGAGCCCCTTGGTATAGGTGACGCCAAGCGGCCAGGCCGGCATCAGGATCCAGTAGCCGATGGAGAAAAGCGTGGTCACGGCGAGGAAAAAAATAACGACGCGCGGGATCGGCGTCTCCAGTTCCTCGATGCCGTTCCATTCATGACCGGTGGTCGTCCGCCCAGTGACGGGGTCTTTTTTTTCGATTGCCATACCCTAGTCCCTCGGCCGATCGTCTTTGTCGAGAATGCTCGTCTTGGCACGGTTGAAGCGCTTGCGGTTGCCCGGCCAGAGGGCATAGATCAGAACGCCCACGGCCATCGCGATGAGATAAAAGAGGCCCCAGCTCTTGGCGAAGGCGACGGTGCTGTCGTAGTCAACGTCCATGCCTACTCCTCCTTCGCCACGGTTTCCTGATGCGCGGCCTGCGTGAGCTGGCCGACGATCTGGAGATAAGCGACCAGCGCGTCCATTTCCGTCAAGAGGCCCGGATTGCCGTCGAAGACGCGCACATTCGTCGCTTCGCCGTAGCGCTCGCTGACGCCGGAGGCTCCCGCGCCGTCAGGGTTGGCTTGCCCACGGGCATCCGCCGTGGCGTTCTCGATCATCGCATCCGTATAGGGCACACCGACGGCGCGCTGAGCGGCAAGATGTTCGCCAAGATCGTCGACCCTCAGCGCATTGCGTTGCAGCCAGCCGTAGCGCGGCATCACCGATTCCGGCACGACATCGCGAGGGTTGATCAGGTGAGCGACATGCCAGGCATCGGAATACTTGCCGCCGAGGCGGGCAAGGTCCGGCCCGGTGCGCTTGGAGCCCCAAAGCATGGGATGGTCGTATTTCGATTCAACGGCCAGCGAGTAGGGTCCGTAGCGCTCCACCTCGTCGCGCAGCGTGCGGATCATCTGCGAATGGCAGGCGTAGCAGCCCTCGCGGATGTAGAGATTGCGGCCGGCAAGCTCCAGCGGTGTATAGAGCCGCATATCCGGCACCTCCTCCACCGTCTCGTGGATGGTGAAGAGCGGGGCAATCTCGACGATGCCGCCGATGGAAGCGACGCCGACGATGGCCAGCACGAAGCCGATGGCATTGCGCTCGAGCTTGCGATGGAAGAACTCCTTCATGGTCATTCTCCTACCTGCGGCTGGCCGTAGAGCGGTACGTCGCCTGCCGTCCCGGCCTTGCGGGTATGGCGCGCCATGCGGATCGTCATGCCGACATTGATGCAGCAGACGACGGCGCCGGCGAGGAACAGGAGCCCCCCGAAGGCGCGGGCGATATAATAGGGATGCATGGCGATAAGGCTGTCTATGAAGGAATAGGCGAGTGTGCCGCTGTCGTTGTAGGTGCGCCACATCAGGCCCTGGATGATACCCGAATTCCACATCGCGAAGACGTAGACGACGGTACCGGCAAGCGCGAGCCAGAAATGCACCTCGACGAGCTTCGGCGAATACATGCGCTCCGTCTTCCACATCCACGGCACGAGGGCGTAGAACGAGCCGAAGGTGATCATCGCCACCCAGCCGAGCGCGCCGGCATGGACATGGCCAACGGTCCAATCGGTATAGTGCGAGAGCGAATTGACCGCGCGGATGGCCATGAACGAACCCTCGAAGGTAGAAAGACCGTAAAAGACCGCGGCCACCATCATAAAGCGTAGCGTGGCGTCGTCGCGCACCTTGTTCCAGGCACCGTTCAGCGTGGCGAGCGCGTTGCCAGCCGAGGCCCAGGAGGGCACCAGCAGCACGATGGAGAAGGTCACGCCGAGCGTCTGCACCCATTGCGGCAGGGCCGTGTAGTGCAGGTGGTGCGCACCGGCCCACATATACATGAAGGTGATACCCCAGAAGCTGATGATGGAGAGCCGATAGGAGAAGATCGGCCGTTCCGCGCGCTTCGGCAGGTAGTAGTACATCATGCCGAGGAAGCCGGCAGTCAGGAAGAAGGCGACCGCGTTATGGCCGTACCACCATTGCGTCATGGCGTCCTGCACGCCCGAGAACAGCGAATAGCTCTTGGCATGACCGAAGGAGACGGGCACGGCGAGGTTATTAACGATGTGCAGCACCGCCACGACCAGGATGAAGGCCATATAGTACCAGTTTGCCACATAGATATGCGGCTCCTTGCGGCGCTGGAGCGTGCGGATGTAGATCAGGAAATAGACGACCCAGACGACGACCAGCCAGATATCGGCATACCATTCCGGCTCGGCATATTCCTTCGACTGGGTGAGGCCCATCAGGTAGCCCGTTGCGGCGACGAGACAGAAGAGGTTGTAACCGATCAGCACGAACCACGGGCTGAACTGGTCCGGCAGCCGGGCGCGACAGGTACGCTGGAGCACATGGAAGGATGTGGCGATCAGCGCATTCCCGCCGAAGCCGAAGATGACACCCGATGTATGCACTGGCCTGAGCCGCCCGAAGCTCGCCCAGGCGGAATCGACGAATGTCAGCTCCGGCCACGCCAGCAGCGCCGCCACCCAGACGCCGATGAACATGCCGACGACCGCCCAGGCGAGCGACAGAATGATGCCGACCCGTGTCGGGTCGTCGTAATACTCCGAAAACCAGCTTTCCGAAGGCTCCGGTGCAAATAGCGCGGAAAGCACGGTGAAGCCGAGGCCGACGCTGATGGCGAGCACGATGTAGCCGTGCACGGCGAGCGGATCGCCCTGCCCGGCGACCGCCATGGCAAGGCCGGCGAGCGCTAGCGCACTGAGCACAAAGAGCGCAACGTAGCGCTCCGACACAGTCAATCCCGAGACCATCGATCTTCCCTCCGCTTCCATGCTACCACGGTGTCCGTACCGAGCAGCGGGCCGAGCGAAACTCGGTTCTGCACGATGTCGGCGAGCGTGTATTTGTCGAGAACCGCCAGGAAGGCGGCGAGCGCCTCATGCCCGCCCTCCCGCCTGCATGCATTCGGCCAGTGAAAATTCCTCCCCGGTCGCCCGCAACCGTGCGCCGTCTCGACGAGACCGAGGTCACGCAGCATCTTCGCCACCTTGGCGAGTTGGTTGCGTGAGAACCTGTAGGCCTGCGCGACATCATTGACCGTGCACACGTGGTCCGGCCGCATTGCGACATGGATCAGCATGCGCATGGCGTAGTCCGTGTGAAACGTCAGTCGCATCGGCAAATCCCGGCCCCTCGAAGGCGACAATAAGAGGTATTTCAAATGCCTCTTTTAGAGCAAGACTTCGCCGCTTGAAAGAGCAATAGCGTCGCAGGTGATATCCGACACACTCGGAACGCTGCTTTGTCCGAAGACCAGGCCATCCTGATGGTCGATATGACGAGGTGGCCGCGCTTTGTGCGTGGTAGAAAAGATGCAGCCCTGCCGCGGACAATGATCGCCCACGGCAGGTCAAAGTCGGGATGCATGGCCGGCGGCCAGCTATGACGTGACGACTAGATCGTCACGTAGAGATCGCCGTTTCTCATTGTCGGGAAAGCGCGGCAAGTGCGCTCCCGGCGAGACGCTCCTCGAACGTGCGTTGAACGCGGGTATATGGATCGAGAGTTCATGCCAGCGGGGCGTTTGCGGAAGCTGCAAGGTCAAGCTGGCACCGGGAAACATCGACATGGACGATCTCGGTGGATTGGCTGACGACGAAGGGGCGGAGGGATACATCCTGGCCTGCTGCAGCCGACCAAGAGGGGCGACCTCGCTTGAGGCCTGATCTCGTTGATCGGACTTCGAACGCCAGAGTTGTTCTGCTGCACGAAGCAAAGGACATCACCGGTACCAACCGTCACAGCGACAGCGGCCACGCTGCAAGGCAGAATTGAGTTGAGGCCGTTGTCAACGGTCCATCGGATTGGGGAGCGTCGACGACAGCTGAACAATTGTACACGGCCTACGAAGAGGACACGAAAGGATTCATGCTGGTCGACCCGGGCTCAGTGGCGAGACTTGATGGTTCCATCGCCAAGAACTATGAGCGCAAAATCGGATGGTTAGGCTATTATTGGTCGCCAACATCGTTGCTCGGCAGCATCCGGTGAGGATGCGGCCAGATATTTTCTGAAAAACCACCCTCAGATTTGGACAGAGTGGCTTTCTCCTGAAATCGCAGAGAAGGTGAATGCGTCACTCCAATAGGGCATCGCCCATCATATGGCAGGGGGCGGAATCCTCATCCACACAGCAAGCATCGGCTTTCCTATGGACGGCCCCTGCCAGAACGACGCCTCGTCGATGCGTTTTGGCGCCAGCGGTTCTCTGAAGGATTTGCTGGCGCATTGACCTCATCACTGGCGGTGTAGCCCGTGACCTGCGGTAGGGTGGTGACCGCGGTCACCACCGGAAACTCACGCCCACACCCTAAAACGCGACTACTCTGGTTCACACTCCGTCATAGGCTACCCGGAAACCGGTGTTGCCGGACGAAGTGTCGGCCGGACGACCGGAGCGGGCGGCGATCCGGTAACGATAGCAATAACTTGGATGACAAAGGTATGAGCCGCCTTTCATCACGTACTCAGAGGCGTCCCTTGCTACCGCATTGCGCAGCCGCGCATCCCTGGAAACGGACCGGACACGGAAAACGTCGGAACTCCATTCCCAGACATTTCCGACCATATTGTAGAGGCCGTAGCCGTTCGGCTCGAAGCTCTGTACCGGCGCCGTGCCGACATAGCCATCCGCCGCTGTATTCGAGTGCGGGAAACTGCCCTGCCAGATATTGCAGCGGATGACGCTGTCCGTTGGTTCCTCATCCCCCCAGGGAAATCTTGGTTCTTCGAGCCCTCCACGGGCGGCGAATTCCCACTCAGCCTCGGTCGGAAGCCTCCCGCCGCACCATGCGGCATAGGCGTTCGCGTCTGCCCATGAAATATGGGTGACCGGATGCTCCTCTCGTCCGTCCAGGTTCGTGCCTGGTCCCTCGGGCCGTAACCAGCAGGCGCCGTCGACCTTCCTCCACCACAAAGTATCGACTGGCGCCTGGTACCGTTCGGCATCCTCAAGAAGAAGATGGAAAACGAAGCTCCAGCCGTATCTTTCAGCCTCGGTGACATAACCGGTTTCGCGCACGAAATCCCGATATCGCGCACCACTGACTGCGTGCGGATCGATCAGGAACGGCTTGAGCCGCACTTTCCGCGCGGGCCCTTCGCCATCAGCCGCGATCACCGGAGCATCGGTTCCTACGTGCGAAATCCCGCCCGGCAGGCTGATTGCCTTCGACACGAACGAACGTGACGGTGAGTTGGTCAAAGAGGCAGGGATGGGCTGATGGGGCAACGGCGACCTTGCACGAGACGATGCCGCACAACATCCGCGAATTGCAGTCGACTGGCCTTCTGGTTCCTTTGTCATCACATTTCGCAGCCTTGTCTAGAAAGTCTCCCCGACCGCGTCGCGGCGCCGGCGGTCAAGCTCCTCGCTGTAACGCCTGAGCGTATGGCTTTCGCTCAGCTGGCCGATGACGCGACGCCCGATCAGTCCGTCCACGACGGCAAGCGCTTCGCCCTGGCTCCTGTCGAAGATTTCAGCCGCCTGCTTCGCGTTCATCTGAGGTTGGAGGAAGTCGTTCTTGTGCCTCAGGAAATCCGGAAACGAGAAGTTAGATGCGTCTGTTTCCGGCGCGTGGATTTCCGGGACGCTGACAATGCCCTGATACCTGTCGCCGTCATCGACCACGATCACGCGCTGAGTGGAACCGATCGGGTAGCTCTCCTTGAACGCATCCAGTGAAATATCCGATCGGACGGTGCGGATGTCGGCGCGCATCAGCTTCTCGACCGTAAGGTTGCGGATCCACCCGACGTCGTGGGCGCTGCGGATGCTTTCGCCGCGAAGATGGAAACGCCAAGTCGCGAACGAGTATCCGAAGGTCGAGCGAACGACGACTGAGGACGTGATGACCGCCGCCAGAACCAGCACGGTCATCGGAAAATTGCCTGTCATTTCCAGGGCCAGAAAGGTCATCGTCATGGGGCCGCCGATGATCGCCACAGCCAGCGCGCTCATGCCGACGATTGCCAGCACCGATACCGGCAGCATGCCTGTCAGTGACGGATCGACGCCCAATGCAAAGGCCTTCCCGAGCAATGCGCCCATGAAAAGCGACGCGAAGAAAAGGCCGCCCCTGAAACCGGAGCCGATGGAGACAGCGGAAGCCATCACCTTGAGCAGGAAAAGCCCGGCCAGGGTTTGAACCGCTACATCGCCTTCGAGATTGAGGTGCAGCGCGCCGTGACCTGCAGACAGTACCTGCGGCGTGACGAGGGCGAGCAATCCGACGACGATGCCGCCAATTGCCGGACGCATGTGAATTGGAACGGAGCTTTTGCGCGCCACTTCCTCCACCTTTGCGACCGTCATCATGATGAGGATGCCAACGATGGCGCAAAGGGCGCCGAGCAAGACCGCGGGAATGAAATCGCTGGCGGAGAACGTCGCAAGATCGCCGGCCGTTATGGTCAGACCACCGCTCGAGACGAGGCGCGCGATGAGCGCGGCAACGATCGCAGCGACCATGACAGGTGCCAGCGCGACGATGCTGTAGGCGCCGATGATGAGCTCGAAGGCATAGAAGGCACCGGTTATCGGCGCGTTGAATGCCGCCGCGATGGCGCCGGCAGCGCCGCTGCCGACGAGGATGCGCAAATCGGCCCGGCGCAATTTCAGCTTCATGCCGAACTTGGAGGCGATGCCGGAAGCGAGCTGCGTGTAGCCGGCCTCAAGGCCGACGGACGCTCCAAAACCGTTCGAGATCAGGTTCTGGACCGCCACAACGATACTGCTCGTCAACGACATCTGACCGCCATAGAGGGCATTGGCCTCGATCGGGTCCACGATGGCCCGCGGCTTCCGCTTCGCGAGCAGGTAGAAGAGGGCGCCGAGCACGACGCCCCCGGCGACGGGCGCGCCCATCGTGACCAGCGGGTCGAGTATCGGCGTGGCGCTGAGCCAATCGGCCATCCCGATGCCGAAGACAACGCTGTGCATGCCTTTCGAGATCCAGCTCATCGCGCTCACGACAAGGCCTGCCACAACGCCCACGAGCGCCGCGATGACAATGAGAAGGATCTCGCTTCCGCGCGAAGCGAACTTCTTTTTGAAGAGTCGGAGCCTGGCCCGCATCTCCATGCGCAGGGTTATGGTGGCCGGGCCGTTGCCTCCGAAGACGGACATGAGACGGGGCATGAAACGGAACTACGAGTGCGATACGTGCGGGGCGGTCTGGGGCGTCGACCTCATCACTCAGCCATCACGATCTGCAACTTGACGTCCGTCGGCCGGGCTTCGACCGCCCGATCAAAGGCCTTGATGGAATCTTCGAACGTGAAGGTCTCGGAGATCAGCGGCTTGAGGTCGACGCGGCCGGAGCCAAGCAGCGCGATAGAGCGCTCGTATTGATGCGCATAGCGGAACACCGTCTCGATGCGGATTTCCTTCGTCGTTGCGCTCGAGACGTCGAAGCCGATCGGATCGACCGGCAGGCCGACCGCGACGATGGCCCCGCCCGGCCGTGGCAGTTCCATGATCGTCTCCCAGGCCTTCGGGGAGCCGGAGCATTCGAAGATCACGTCCGCGCCCCAGCCGTCAGTCAGCCGGGCAACCTCTTCTGCTAGGTTCTGCTCGCGGATATTGACGGGGATGACGCCCTGGTACTGGGCGGCGATATCGAGCTTCGGCTGGGCGAGATCTGCGACGATGGCACGTGCACAGCCGCCTGCAAGCGCCGCGATTGCCACCATGGTCCCGATCGGGCCGGCGCCAAGCACGACGGCCGTATCGCCCGGAGCGATGCGCGCCTTCGAGGCAGCTTGCATGCCTACAGCGAAGGGCTCGACCATAGCGCCTTCGGCAAAACTCACATTGTCCGGCAGCTTGAAGGTGTAGTTGGCCGGATGCACGACTTCCGGAGCCAGCACCCCGTGCACCGGCGGCGTCGCCCAGAAGGTAACGGCCGGATCGACATTGTACATGCCAAGGCGGCTTGCCCTGGAATTGGGATCAGGAATGCCGGGCTCCATGCAAACCCGGTCGCCGACCTTCAGATGATTGACGCCTTCACCGATCTCGATCACCGTGCCGGCGGCCTCGTGCCCGAGCACCATCGGCTCGTTGACGACAAAGGGGCCGATCTTGCCATGCGTGTAGTAGTGCACGTCGGAACCGCAGACGCCCACCGTGTGTATCTTGATCTTCACCTGGCCCGGACCGGTCTGCGACGGCAAGTCGATGTCGCGAATGTTCAATTCGCCCATGCGCTCCAGCACCAGTGCTCGTTGTTTCGACATAGCTGAATTCCTGTCCTTGGGACCGAGAGCAATTCACCAGAACGGCTCGATTGCATTGTTTTTAAAGCGATCTCTGATTGTGGGCGGTTGGAAGTACCCTAGTGTTTTGGGTCCACCCGCAGGCCATCGCGGAAGACGTGCAGCTTCTCGCGCGGCGCGGAGAGATAGACGTCCGAGCCAATCAGCTCCGAGATCTGCCGCCCCCCACGCACGATCATTTCGCCGACGAGATCGGTCGATATGTGGGCCAGCGTGTCGCTGCCGAGTTGCTCGATCAGCTTGACGCGCCCCTTCCACCCGCCGCTCTCGCGGCTCATGACGATATCCTCCGGGCGAATACCGATGAGGTCGCCGCCGAATTCCTGCGCGATAGCGCCATCGACGAAGTTCATCTTCGGGGTGCCAATGAAGCCGGCGACGAAAGGTGTGTTCGGCCTATCGAAGAGCTCGAGCGGCGAGCCGACCTGTTCGATCGTGCCCTTGTTGAGCACGACGATCTGATCAGCCATGGTCATGGCCTCGACCTGGTCGTGCGTGACGTAGATCATCGTTGCACCCAGCTGGCGGTGCAGCTCCATCAACTCGACCCGCATCTGCCCTCGCAGCGCCGCGTCAAGGTTGGAGAGCGGCTCGTCGAACAGAAAGACTTTCGGTTCGCGGACAATGGCGCGCCCGATAGCGACACGCTGTCTCTGACCGCCGGAAAGGTGCGCCGGCCGCCTGTCGAGATAGTCCTCGAGCTGGAGGATGGCGGCGGCGCGCTGTACCCGTCTGTCGATCTCGTCCTTCGGCGCTTTTGCAAGTTCCAGCGCGAAGCTGATGTTCCGGCGCACCGTCATATGCGGATAGAGCGCGTAGGACTGGAACACCATGGCGATGCTGCGGTCGGCTGGATGGCTGTGCGTGACATCCTCCCCATCGATGGAGATCTTGCCCCCGGAGACATCCTCCAGTCCCGAGATCATCCGCAACAGGGTCGACTTGCCGCATCCCGACGGCCCGACAAGCACCGTGAAGGACCCTTCGGGAATATCGAGGGAGAGCTGGGGAATTACCGTCGTCCCGCCGAACACCTTCGACAAGTTTGATATTTTCACTTCTGCCATATTGTCCTCCTGGAACGGCCGCCGTCATTGCTCACAACGGCTGCATCCGGTCTTTCTTTCCTAGAAGTCTGCGATCCGTTCCGGCCCGATGCCACTGACCATCATCATTGCCGAAAAATGCCGTTGCATCAGCTCGCTCTTGATTGCGGCATAATCCGGGTCGAGCCATCGGTCCTCGAATTCATTCGGGTCCTCAAGCAAGTCGAAGAGTTCGCCAGCTGCCGCATCGTGATAGACGTTCAGCTTGTAGCGCCCATCGAAATACATGCTTCCCCGGGATCCCAGGCTGCCTGGAAATTTCAGGGCATCGTAGTATTCCGACAGAACATAGGGCTTGTGCTCGTGAAGCGGGCTTTCTCCCTTGAGAAGCCGCAGCAGGGAACGCCCCTGGTTCTGGTGCGGAATTTCGAGCCCGGCAGCCTCCAGCAGCGTTGAAGGCAGGTCGACAAGTTCGACCAGTGCATCCGACACCGCATCTTCCGTGATCACTCCCGGCAGGGAGACGATCATCGGCACATGCACGAGGCCTTCGTAGAAACGGCACCCCTTGTAGAGCAGACCATGGTCTGCGAGCATCTCGCCATGATCGCTCATGAAGAGCACGAGCGTGTCCCGCGCCTGCCCGGTCTCCTCGAGCGAAGCCATCAGCTCACCGACCATGTCATCGATCAGGCTGATCATCGCGAAATAGGCGGCGCGAATGCGCGGCGCATCATATTGCTCCGGCGGTGTATCGTGGCTGGCGCCCGAAAGGTTGGCGGCGGCCGACGGGTCGTGGCGTATCGTTGGATCAACGGGTTTGCGCGCCTGCTGGTCGACGCCGCTGAAGCGCTCCTGGTGCTTCAGGTCGCCTGGCACGAAGATTGCCGGGGGCATTGCGGCCGGATCGAAGCGATCCATGTATTCCTTCGGCGGATCGAAGGGCGGATGCGGGTCGAACAGGTTGATCGACAGGAACCAGGGTTTGCCTTTGCCACGCTCGATAAAAGACAGCGCGCGTTCCTTCGCCCATGTCGTTTGGTGGAATTCGGTCGGCACGCCGTCATAGACCGCACCCTCCGCAGGCGCATAGAGCGCCTTTGGATCCTGTCCCTTCTCGACCAACCATTGGTGATAGTCGTGCCCCTCAGGCCAGTCGGGCTGCGGGTGCTGGCTCCAGTAAAACTCGTTGTATCCGTCGTCAGCACGAGGCTCGATGCGGTTCTGGGCAGCAGAAAGATGCAGCTTGCCGATCAGACCCGTATGATAGCCGGCAGTCTGAAATATCTTTGGCACCAGTTTCAGATGGGAAGGGAAATAGTCGTTGCCGTTGCGTTGGACCTGATGTGCCGACGGATACATGCCGGTGAGGAAGGTCGTGCGGCTCGGCGTGCAGATGGGGCTTTGGGTGTAGGCATTGCGAAAGGCCACGCCCTTCTTTGCAAGCCGGTCGATATTGGGCGTACGCGCACCAGGAAAGCCGAGACAGGAAAGCGTGTCCCAGCGCTGTTGGTCGGTGCAAATCCATAGGATATTTGGCTTGGTCATAAACAAAGTCCCATTGTTGATCCGCCGCATTTGCGGCGGATCCTGCGACAGTTTCGTTGGTGGTATGCTGGCTTACTTGAGGTAGCCGGCGCGCTTCATAATGGTCGTGACGTCGGCCTGGGCGTCATCCAGAGCCTGCTGCGCCGTCTTCTTTCCGACCGCTGCCTCCTGCAGCGCCAAACCGACGCGATCGGCCATCGGGCGGAATTCGGCGAAGGGCAGGCGGTAATCCTTCGCGCCCACGGCGAGCGTCGCCGCGTAGGCCTTGGTGAAGGAACCATAGCCGAAGTCGTAGCCATGCTTGGCCTCGAACGCAGCGTCGGCCCAGATCGAATTGCGCGTCACGGCCAGGAAGGAACTGTTTGTGGAGATATCCTTGACTATCTCCTTGCTGGTCGCCCACAGGATGAAGGCAGCCGCAGCTTCCTTGTTGCGCGACGCAGCGTTGACGTTCCAGCCCTGGGCGCTGAATGGCGCGAAGACGCCTGCCGGTCCGCCCGGCGTGACGGCAAAGCCGAGTTCGCCGCTGACCTTGGAGAGCTTCGGATCGAGAATGCGGCCGGCAAGCGGAGCCCCCTCTATCGCGATGGCCACGTTCGCCTGCTGCATGGCGACGACGACCTCGTCATATCCGGCCGAAGCCGACCCCGGAATGCTGTAGTCCTGCAGCAGCTTCACATAGGCTTCCGCAGCCTTGACCGCCTCCGGCGAGTTGATCGTCGGCGTCATGTCATTGGGGAAATCCTTCACCCAGTGGCCGCCGTAACCGTAGAGGATCTGCGTCCAGTACCAGATGTTCTCGCTCGTGTTGGCCTTGCCGCGCAGGGCCGTGCACGGCATGTCCTGCGTCTGGAGCTTGCCGCACATGCTGATGAGCTCCTCGAAGGTCTTCGGCGGCGCATCGAAACCCGCGGCCTTGAGGACGTCGCCGCGATAGTACATCAGCTGCGTCGCCGCAAAGTACGGGATACCGTAGAGTTTGCCATCGACGGTTTCCGCAGCGATCGTTGAAGGAATGAAGTCGTCTATATCGAACTTCGCCGTCTCGACGTAGCCGTCAAGCGGCTCCAGGAAGCCGCCGGGCACAAAGCGCGGCACGTCGGATGCTTCCAGGAACACGACGTCATAGGCCGGCGATTTCGACGTCAGCTCGACGGCGACCTTCTGAACCGTCTGGCCGAACGCGTAAAGGTCGAACTCGACGGTCGCTCCGGTCTTTTCCTCGAATTGCGCGACCCGCTTCTGGACTTCCGCGTCCCAGGGCTGCTGGGTGCTGAGAACACGGAGCGTCACGCCATCGAAAGGCTTGTCGGCGCCAAAGGCCGGAACAGCGACGCTAGCCGCCAATATCGTCGTTGCAAACAGTGTACTTTTCACAATCATTCCTCCGTATTGTGATGCATCAGCCTTTGACGCCGCCAGCGGTCGTCTGGATCATGTATTTGCGAATGAAGAGCGCGAAGACCAGGACGGGCAGCAGGATCAGGATCCCGGCCGCGGCGATCTTGCCCCACTCCGTCCCCTCGTAGGCCATGTAGTTGAGGATCGCGACGGCCGCCGTCTTGGCGTCGAAACGGGTCAGCGTCAGCGCGAACAGGAACTCGTTCCAGGCGAAGATGAAGACCAGGATGGCGGTTGAGGCGATGCCCGGTGCGGCCATGGGAATGGCGACCTTGGTCAAGATCTGCAGACGCGTGGCGCCATCAATGACCGCCGCTTCCTCGATCTCGTAGGGAATGGAATCGAAGAAGGAAATGAGGATCCAGATGGCGAGCGGCACCGTGAAGACCGTATTGATCAGGACAAGGCCGATCTTGGTGTCCACGAGCCCGGTCTGCTGGAAGGCGACATAATAGGGAATAACGTAGATCATCCCCGGCGCGGCGCGCACGAGAAGCACCCAGGACAGAAGCCCCGCCTTGACGCGCGAGCGCAGCCGCGAGAGGCCGTAGGCAGCCGGCACCGCAAGGAGCATCGAAAACAGCACCGTTGCCGACGACACGATCACGGAGTTCCAGAACGACTGCACGAACTTCCGGTCGCCAAGTACCGAGGCGTAGTTGTCGAGCGTCGGCGCGGTCAGCAGGGCCGGCGGCTTCTGGAAGATGGCAAGCTCGCCCTTGAAGGAGGTCGACAGCATCCACACGACCGGCGCCAGCAGGAAGAGAATGAAGAGGTAGGCGATCGCGTAGCATGCGATCTTTTCCGATCGGCGCATTCTCATGCGGTTGCCCCCCGGGCCGAGCGAGCGATCCGCACCAGGAAAGGCGCGCAGAAGCTCATCATGATCATGAAGAAGAAGAAGATGAGTGTCGCCGCGTAATCTATCTTCAGATAGTCGAAGCCGGTGACATAGGCGTAGTAATTGACTGGCTCCGTAGCGCCCGCGGGTCCGCCGCCGGTCAGGATGAAGATGATCGGGAAGATCGCCAGCGCCTCGAGAATCCGGAAGACGACAACCGTCGTTATGACGGGCCGAATGGCCGGGATGGAGATATGCCAATGGCTTTGCAGCCAGCTGGCGCCGTCGATGGTTGCCGCTTCATACTGCTCGCTTCCGACCGTTTCCAGCGCCGAAAGAAAGAGGAGAGCGACAAAGGGCGTCCCGACCCACACCGACGCCGTGATGACCACGATCAGCGCTGGCAGTGGCAGATTGAGCAGATCGGGCTGCAGATCCACTCCGGCAAGGCTTCCCATATAGGTCAGGCCACCCGCGCCAGGAATGATGAACAGCTTCCAGAGGAGGCCGCTTACGGCTGGCGGGATAACCGCCGGCAGAATGAAGACCAGCCGCATCCAGCGGGTTCCGAGCAATTTTTCCTTCAGCACGATCGCCAGGGCAAGCCCGATCAGAACCTGCAATACTACCGGAAATACGATCAGCTGCGCCATCACGACGAGCGAATTGATGAAGCGCTCATCCGAGAAAAGCGCGAAATAATTCGCAAATCCCTGGAATTGGGCCGGGTTTGGCGATGTCGGATCGACAAAGTAGAGGCTTATAACGAAAGTGAATACGATCGGCAAAACCGTCACCGCCGCCAGAAGGGCGAATGGCGGCAATATCAACGGCCAGAGCCCGTCTCTACGATGCTTTTTCACGGTAAATACTCCCATTGGCCGGACAAATAGACTAAAGCAAATTCACAAGGCAAATGCCTAGATTGGATAGGGCATTCAATAAATGGATGAGTCGTAGTGGAAGGTTTCAAACGTTTTCTTGCCGTGGCGAATAGCTTGAGCATCTCGCGCGCCGCCGAGCGTCTTCACGTTTCCCAGCCGGCCTTGTCCCGGACGATCGCGCTTCTGGAGGAGCGTTTTGGCACCGAGCTCTTCCACCGAACGGCAGCCGGCGTCGAACTCACGCAAGCCGGTATCGTGCTCTACGAACATGCGAGCCGCGCCATGAGCGCAATTGCCAGTGCGGAGGAGGAGATCAACCACGCACAGCGCCAGGGGCGCCTCAGCGTCTCGATCGGGGCGGGTGATAGCTGGGGCTATGGCATATTGCCAGCGATCATCCGCGACTTCACCGCCGAAAATCCCCAAATCTCGGTCAGGGTCGATATCGTCGACCACGAGACGCGCATGGAGGGCCTGCGCAATGGAACATATGAAATGGTCTTCGGCGTCGCCTCTCCCAAGATTGAATCGGCGCCTACGCATACCTTCATCCCGCTCGTCGAGGCGCCTTACGACATCTATTGCGATGCGCGGCATCCCCTCCTGGGATTGAAGAGCGCCCGCCATGAAGACCTGGTCGGCTATCCCTGGATCAACCACAAGTTCGAGTACGACTTTGATGCTTCACAATGGCAGAAGACCGGCCGGAACTACATCCTGCGAACGAACACCATGCTGAACACCATGGAGATCGTTCGTGAATCGACCTACCTCATCTCGACGGCAAAGACCTTCCGGAGCATTTTTGAAAGAAATGGCATCGTGAAGCTCATGGAGGACCCGATGAGCCGGGTTTTCGTTTCTGGTGCGGTCTATCTAAGCCGCTCCCCTCTGCGCCTCGCCGCGCGAACGCTTCTCGGCAAGGTGACCAGTCATTGCAAGGATCGTTTCAAGCCTTCTTGACTGCGCTCTGGCTTGGGCGCTCTATCAGGCGCACTCGCGGTTCATCTGCCAAGGCAGCGAGGAGGCTCACCGAGGACATAGACCAGCCGAGGCCGGCGGTCCAGCAGCCAGCACGCGCTCCACCCTATCGGGTATCTCGACGACGCGCCCGGCGGCGTCCGTGATGCTGCGCGCCGCCACGGGCAAAGAAGATAACAGTAAGGCTACAAGGGCGGCGAAGCCACGTAAGGTCGGCATGAAATGGCAACATCAAGTCAGTGTCGTCAGGTTAGCCGGCGATGACGTTTTCGGCAGGTAGTTGCCTGTCATGCCCTAGGCTATCGTCTACTAAAAACGCCATCGTTTCCCACCGCTGTGCACAGATAGTCGTGAGTTCATCTCAGCCGGACTACCCCTTAACCGCTAAGCTGCCGGCAACATGACATCGCCCTACGCACTCACTTTTTTTCGAGCAGAAAATACGCGTACCTTTCATCACCCACCAATTCATCCTTCGGACGCAAAGTGACCGAGAATGGGGAGAAACCAGCTTGCTCTGCTATCAACCAAAAGTCTTCGATCGTGTAAGTCGTCATGTTTGCAAGATTTCTTTCGTAGCTCCATCTACGTGGCCTCGTTCGACGCTCGTGCGTTCCATATTTTATTTGTATTATAGCAAATCCTGATGGCCGAAGTAACCGATACGCCAAATTCACAATGCGCTGACCATATTCAGGCGTCGGGAAGAGTTCGAAAACGTAGGTACAGAGGAAAACGTCACATGTACCTATCAGATGCTCTACTGCTTTGTCTGGATTATCAACGGTAATCTGTATTGGCAGGTAGTTGAAGAAACCCATATCCTGGAGTCTGCGGCCACATTCCGTCAGCGAATTGGATGATACATCGACGCCAACGAACTCCTCGCCTTCGGTCGCGAAATGGATGGCATTCGCGCCACCTCCGCATCCCCACTCCACGATCCGATGCGTCGGTCGATTCAAGCTTTTGAGTGCCAGGTAGTTGCGGAACAGATCAAGATGCCGTTTGCCCAGCTCGCGCCAGATTGTGTCGTCAATACCCGTGTCACCACACCAGTGAGAATTCGACCGGTGGTTTTTGCTGTAGGAGTCTTGCCAGTAGATTTGTGCGTCCCTTACGAGCACTTTCTCTTCATCTCGAAGAATGCGCGTGCCTGCCAATTGTTCAACGGTGGTGCGTGCGACATTTCGAAGGAGATTTTTCATGTTCTCGCTCCAATGCAGATCAAAGAAGACGACCGGAATAGCCTCGTAGCTTGTCTCAGAGATAATCCCTGACGTTCGGATGCCCTTCCGAACGGATGCTAAATGCAGCTTAGGTACTTTGCGGCGATTGAAGACAGCCCAGTTGCCCGCCAGAGCTTTGGGCCTTTGGCCCGGCGCAGCTACGAAAAACAACGGCTGAGGCCACTGCGGCCGTGACTATTCTGGAAAACAGGCACTTCATTTTGAAACCGCCTACATTTGTCATCAATACCAAGTCTACACGGTGGGATGGAAGTTGGCATTGAGCCGAAAGAGGTAGAGCACCCCCTTTGCCTCGCTCCTTTTGTTGTCGGGACGGCGACGGGCAGGAAGTTCACGTTTGAAGATTTGAACAGATGGAATGGCCATGTGACCAGCCATCGCTTGGCAGCTTTGGTATCGCGGCGGGCTTGGATGATCTCGTCGAGAACGCAACCGTGCTGATCAACGGCACGCCAAAGCCAGTGTTTTCAGCCGCTGATGGAAATCACGACCTCGTCCAAGTGCCAGATATCCGGACAGCTGCACCAATGCCATTGGCGGGGCTAAAGCCCGCCAATGGCCGTGACTATCCGCTGGATGGCCATGTCTACGGTCGAACGCGGGCAGCCAAGGTTCATCCGCATATAGCCTCGGCCTTCCTCGCCAAAGGCCAGGCCGTTGATCATTTCGACCCGGGCCGTGGTCAGCATGAATTTCTCAAGCTCCGCTGCATCCATGCCGAGGCCGCGACAGTCGAGCCATGCCAGATAAAGCGCATCGGCGGGAATGACGCGGATCGTCTCTCCCAGAGCCTGCATTCCGCTCGCCAGATGCAGGTGGTTCGCGCGGACATAGGCGACCATCTCGTCGACCCATGACGCGCCATGGCGATAGGCAGCTTCGCAGGCGATCATGCCAAGGCTGTTGACCAGTGGCGTGGTGTTGCGTTCGTATTGCCGTGAAAGTTCGGCACGCAATCTGGCGTTCGGCACGATGATATTGGCACATTGCAGGCCCGGCAGGTTGAAGGTTTTGCCCGGGGCGGTGCAGGTGATGCTGTTGGCCGCGAAGTCCTCACCAAGAGAGGCAAATGGCGTGTGCCGCAACGCCGGGTTCATGATCAGATCCTGATGGATCTCGTCCGAGACCACCAGAATACCATGGCGCAAGCAGATTTCGCCCATGGACCGCAACTCGGCCGGCGACCAGACGGTGCCTGTGGGGTTGTGCGGGTTGCTGAGGATGAAAAGCCTGGTGTTGTGCTGGATAGCCGCCTCAAACACCCCCGCATCGAAGCCGTAGCCGGTTTCGGTGCGCTGCAGCGGTGCGGGGGTCGGATGGCGGCCATTGACCAGCACGTCATTGCGGAAATGCGGATAGACCGGCGACTGAATCAACACCGTATCACCCGGCGAGGTGAAGGCCTGAACGGCAGATTTCAGAATCGGAACGACCCCGGCGGACAACAGCAGCCAGTCGGGATCGACCTCCCAGCCAAAACGACGTGACTGCCAGTTAGTCACCGCATCCAGATAGCCTTGGCTTGCGCCGGTCGGATAGCCAAAGATGCCATGGCGCACAGCCTCGCTCAGTGCGTCCAGCACGGGCTGCGGCGCGCGGAAATCGCAATCCGCCACCGACATCGGCAAGGGATGCATCGCCATCGCGCCCGCAGCCGCGGACGCTGCGACACAGGACCATTTCGCCGAATTGCTAGCGCTGCGGTCGATCACCTCATCGAAAAGAGCAGACGTCACAGGCGGCAGGGCGCTTTGCTTGCGCATAGGGTTCTCCAATTGGCGGGTTGGTCCGTTAGCGGGGGGCCGTGGCTCATACAGAAAGGGTCCCGGGGCTGAAGTCCCGTCCCCCCCTGCCGCATTGGCCGGAGTTCTGGTCATCTCTATACTTTAGTCAGCCGGAAGTCCGCCAGGTTAAGGTTCCACTGCCATCAGGTGGCCGACCAAGCCGCGCCGAGGACGAGGAGGCGAGAATGGTTTCGAGGGCGCTTTCCTGCGCCAGCCCGGCACCGACCGCGCACCTCCGACTTCAGCCTCCGGCCCCGGCCGGAACCGAGGCAAGTGCCACCACCGGCGCCGACTGTCAGGCGCCGGAGGGAAGGTATGGTAGACTGGCCACCTGAGCCGCAGAACCAGCGTCCAAGTGTCGAGCGACACTGTGCGGCCAGGTGAGAGCCTGCGCGCTTAGAGCCGGCCCTTGGCCTTCAGCGCACGCACCGCGTCGCGCATCACATCCAGCGTTTCGGCCAGCAAGGCATCGTTGTGCTCACTGGAGAGGAACCAGGCCCCGCGCTCAAGCGGGCGCACGCCGCGCTGGATTAAAGCCGTGGTCAGCGCGACATAGGCCGGCTTGTCGATCTGCAGCAGGTCACGGTAGCTGCGCGCCGGCGCCTCAAGCCCGAGCGCAACATGGAAGACCTGACCAAATCCGTTGACCTGAGCGGTGATGCCCTCGCTGGCAAAGATCTCGCGGAATCCTTCCATGAGGATCTCTCCGGCGCGGCCGATCTTGGCATAAAGCGCAGGTGTCAGGGATTTCAGCGTGGCAACGGTGGCAGCCATTGCCACCGGCTGGGCATTGTAGGTGCCACCATGCAAGACGCCGCCCGAGCTGAACAGGCCCATCAGATCGGCGCGCCCCGCAAGAGCGGCCACCGGGAAACCATTTGCGATCGCCTTGCCGAAGGTGGAAAGGTCCGGAGTGACCCCGAACAGCTCCTGCGCGCCACCTGCCCCAAGCCGGAAGCCGGTAATCACCTCATCGAAGATCAGGATGGTGCCATGGCGATCGCAAGCTGCGCGCACGCCTTCCAGATAGCCTTCAGCCGGCTGGATTGCCCCCTGATTGCACATCGCAGCTTCCATGATCACGGCGGCGACGTCATTGGCCTTCAGATATGCCTCGAGGATCTCGAGATTGTTCCAGGGCAATACAGTCAGGGTTTCCGAAGTTTCCGGCAGTTGCCCCTTCGATCCGCCAACGAGCAGCGGCGCGTCCGCGGGGCCGACCACATCGGCGCCGGGGGCGGTGGACCACAACACATTGTCGAACCAGCCATGGTAGTGGCCTTCGAACTTGATCACCTTGCGGCGGCCAGTGGCGGCGCGGGCAAGGCGCAGGGCCGCCTGGTCAACCTCCGAACCCGAGGAGCCGAAGCGGACCTGCTCGGCCGAAGGCACCATTTCGCAGACCAGCCGCGCCGCCTCGGCTTCGACATCGGTCTGACCGGCAAAAAGAATGCCGCGCTCCAGCTGGGCTGTGACGGCATCAACGACGGCCTGCGGCCGGTGCCCCAGGATCATCGGGCCCATGCCGAGGTAGTAGTCGATCAGCCGGTTGCCGTCGATGTCATGAAGGCAGGCGCCCTCACCGCGGTCGAAAACCAGCGGCGTGGGGGCAATGCCCAACCTGAAGCTGCTGTTGACGCCGCCCGGGATCCAGCGCGAATTCTGCTCAATTGCTTGGGCAGACTTGCTGAAATCCATCAGGCGGTCAGAGGGTGCGGCAATCGGTGCTGTTATGGAAGAAGGGGACAATGTGAACTCCTTGGTTGTTGGAGTTACAGTTGCCCTAGGCGCCATTTGTGTAAATCAGTCGCTGTTCCATGTCGCGAAAGAATTGCCGCCCATCGTCACCTAGCCGGTTTGGCAACCGCAATACATTCGATTTCATAGCGCAATTGCACTGGCAGGCAGTTGGTGATTGTGGTGCGCGCCGGATAGGGGTTTGGAAAATATTCCGGGTATATCTTGTTGAAGAGCTGAACTTCTTCGGCATCACGCACATAGTTGCGGGTCTGGACCACATGCGCCAGATCGCTGCCCGCAGCCTCCAGCACCCTGCGCAGGTTCTCGATCGAGCGGCGCATTTCCCCCTCGAATGTATCCGAGACGATCTTGCCGGTCTCATCGACCGATGCTTGGCCGGAAACGAAGATCAAATCGCCCACCTTGGTATAGGGGCTGAAGGGTAGATGCGAACGCGGCATGGCCGAAGCATCGGGATATTCGATCATTGGGATCTCCTGGTTGGATGGTCTCGGGGAGTGAGAATGGGCGGCGGCACGCGATCAGCTGACCGGATAGACAGGGCGGCGCAGCCTGCGATAGGGCAGGCTGGCCAGATCCGAGGTGCAAGGCCCCGGCGTCGTCACCGTGAAGCTGCGCCGCGCGATCGGATCATAGGCGCGCCGATGCGCCACCGCCGCCTTGATGCCGATGACCGAGAGGTCTTCGGGGATGATGCCTTGCGAGCGGAACTGGCCAAGATCGAAGGGAGGTGTTTTGCGGCTGTTCAGCAGGATGCGGATGCCCTGATGCTCGACCACGGCTGAGGGGCCCATGTCGATATGGATGCCCTGCATGCCGGCCAGATGGCTCTGGCAATCCTCAAGCGTGAAGCGGCCATCGCTGCGCGAGAGAAATCGGACTTCAAGCTGAAGCGGGCCGGGGTCAAGGCGGCTGCCCTTGCCGCCGATTGAAAGGTGACGGATCTCACCCGGGGCGGCATCGGCCAAGGCGGCCACCGCAGCCGGATCGGCGATCGCCACAGCCGCATTGGCCAGCCCATGGCGTAGAAAGCCACGCAGCACCGAAGTGCCATCGCCCGGCGCGCCGCCACCGATATTATCGGCTGGCTCGACAATCAGGTTCGGGCCCTGCGGGTCTTGTTTAACCTGCTCCAAAGCTTCATCAAGCAGCCATTCATCAGGCAGACCTGCATCCCGCAATGCAAGTGCCAGCGCCTCCAGCCGGTCAAGCGCCTGCTGTGCCGCCGCCTCGGGGCCGGTGGTCGCCACGGTCACAGCGACCCCGGCATGGAATATATCGGCAAAGGAATAGCCGGCGATGATATTCACACACCAGAAATCGGGGTTCTCTGCCTCCAGCGCGCGAGCCATCGCCTCCAGATCGCGCATCGGCCGGTCGGCGGTGGCTGTCCCGGTCGGCGGCCAGATCACCGCAATATTGCGCACAAAGCAGCGCGGCAGCACGGGCGCCTTCAGCGCGCGGGCCAGCAGATCCGCCGAGCGGACGGCGGATTCGAATGTGTCGGTATGCGGGTTCTCGCGATAGCCGACCAAGCAGTTGGAATGGGCGGCCATCAGCGGCGTGAAACAGGCGTGCAGATCGAAAACGCCAAATACCGGCAAATACTCAGCCCCCGGCACGCTGCGGATCAGTGCCAGCAGCACGCCTTCGGGATCTTCGCATTGGGTGGTGACCATGGCGCCATGAAGCGCCAGCCAGATACCATCAAGTCCTCCATCGGCCAGAGCCGCGCGCAATCCGGCCTCGAACTCGATGCAGAAGCTAGTAAAAACCGCATGATCGGTTGTGCCCGAAGGTAAGGCGCAGAAATCGCAAACCGGCACCAGCTCCCATTTCTCCCGCTCGGCCACCGAAAGGAAACCGTCGATGTTCGATCCGTCACCACGATGGCCGAGGATCTCGGCCCCGCGCAGCAGGGTGAAATCGGCAAGCTGGGTGACTTCCTCCACGAAAGTATGGGTTTCATGGTAAAGCGCGGCGAGAAGGATGCGTTTGGAAGTCATTGGGCTTGGCCGGAAGTTGGAGTGGAACGCGGAAGATCTTCAGTCAATTTGGCCAGACTCGTGACAAGCAGCTGGCCAAGCCGTTCGATGGTTTCGGTGTCGAAGCGGCTTGAGGGGCCGGCGATGCTTACCGAGGCGATGGCTTCGCCTTCATGGTTGAAGATCGGTGCGGCGACACAGGCGCTGCCGGGCTCGTTCTCTTCGAATTCGACGATCCAGCCACGCATGCGGCATTGCGCAAGCAGGCGCTCCAGCTCCTCCGGCTTGGTCAATGTGGCAGGGGTGGCGGCCGGCAACGGGCCAGAGGAATAGAGCATGCGGCGGAAGGCTTCGGATTGATGGGCCAGAAGTGCCCGGCCGCATGCTGTGGAATGATAAGGCGCGCGGGTGCCGGAATATGAGGTGACCCGCAGCGCTTGACTGCCCTCGAAACTGTCGATGATCAGCGTATCGGCCGGCCTCGGCACGGCAAGGTTCAGCGTCTCGCGTGTGGTGGCGCAAAGCCGCAGTAGATGCGGCCTGGCGATAGCGGCAATGTCGATCCGCCGCTCCACCGCCTTGCCATAGATCAGATGCTGCAAGCCAAGCCGGTATTCCCCGCCCGCAACATTGCGCTCGGCCAGCCCGACATCGACCAATGCGCCGACCAAATTGAAGGCACTGGTCTTCGCTAGGCCGGTGCAACTGCTGAGTTGCTTGAGGCTGACCCATTCGCCGCCCGCCATAGCATCAAGCAGATCCTTGGCGCGGGCAATCGATTGGATGCGGGCCTTGCTTGTCGGGGTCGTCATGTCTCTTCGCGCCGCCTGTTCCTGTATTGCGTGATGGGTCCCATTTGCATCTGTCCGCCAGTGGCCCCGACATGCAGGAGATGACATGCCGCATGACCTATATTCCATAATGTAGAACGATATTGACGGATCAGTCGATGCGGTCAAAAATAGGGAAGCATCAGGATATTGCAACATTTTATTGGATAAAATGCGGTTTTCTCTGAAATTCCTTTGACAGCCAAACCCCAAGCTATCTTGAAATGCAGAAAGAATGAAGCTACCGTTCCATAAAGTGGAATAACAAGGGTCGGATCACCGGCCCAACCCAGACGTCGGCCGGCTTGGGCTCCGTTGCAGCAGTGACAACCACCCCGACCGCCTGGCAGGAGAAGCTTTGATGATCGCGCGACTTGATGCAGAAAAACTGGCGGCACTCAAAGTTCCGCCGCTGACCAAGGGGATGCCCTTCGACGTCCCCGAGCTCCGCCTTGACGAGATTGGCGCGCAGGGCTGGAACCTGCTTGCGGGTGACCTGCCCCTGCCCATCGCCGTCGTCCGCGAACAGGTCTTACACGCGAATTCGGCATGGATGAGCCAGTTCACCGGCCTCAACGGCCTGGTCATCGCCCCCCATGGCAAGACCACGATGTCTCCACAGCTTTTCGACCTGCAGATTGCCGACGGAGCCTGGGCGATTACGGTCGCCACGGTACAGCAGCTACAGGTTTGCATCACCTTCGGGCTGCGAAGGGTCCTGCTCGCCAACCAGCTGATCGGGCGGGCTGAAATCGACTTCTGCCTTCGGGCATTGCAGGATCCCGGGCTTGAGATCTACTGCCTGCTCGACAGCGCCGCCGGGCTGGCCGCGCTGGCCGAAGGCGCAAAACGGTTGCCGCCACCGACAGGGAACCCGCTGAGAATTCTGATCGAGGTCGGCTTTGCCGGTGGCCGCGCCGGCAGCCGAAGCCGTGACGATGCGCTGGCGCTGGCACGGGCGGTCGCCGGAACCCCAGGCCTGGAACTGGCCGGTTTCGAATGTTTTGAGGGCCTGCTGCCGACCGTGGATGCAGCGCAGGGCCTGATCGACGATGTGACTGCCCTGGCGCAGGCGGCAATGAACGAAAATCTCTACAACCAGAGACGGCCGGTGGTGATCACGGCCGGCGGCACCGCCTTCTTTGACCGCGTGGGCGAGCGCTTCAACGCCGTCGCCTTTGACTGCCCCGTGATCAAGGTGCTGCGCTCGGGTTGCTATCTGACACATGATTCCACCGTTTACGCACAGGCTTTCGAAGCGATCCTTGCCCGAACCGCGCTTAACCTGCCGCCGGGAGGGTTGAAGCCCGCACTCGAGGTCTGGGCCCATGTGCAGTCGCGCCCCGAACCAGGCCGAGCCATCCTTGCCATGGGCAAGCGCGATGCCGGCTTCGATGCCGGATTGCCGGTGCCTTTGCACTGGTACCGGCCGGACGCCGGTCAGGAGGCCCCCCTCTCCATCCCGGCCGAGCACCGGCTGGTGGCGATGAACGACCAGCATGCCCATATGGAGCTGCCCGAGACCAGCCCGCTGGCACCGGGCGACATGGTCGGCTTCGGCATCGGCCACCCCTGCACCACATTCGACAAGTGGCAGCTCCTGATGCTGGTGGATGAAAGCTATGCCGTGACCGGCGCGCTGAAGACCTTTTTCTGAAACGTTTCCATTGGCCCGTGCGGGGTCATGATGCAAGAAAATGGAGAGGCTCATGGCAAGACTCGACGGCGACTATATCGTGCAGCCCGTGGCCAAAGCGCTGGATGTGCTGGACTACATCGTGCGACATGGCCATATGGTTTCGTTGAGCGAGATCGTTAATGCGCTGCGGTTGCCCAAAACCACGGTATTTCGCTATCTGCAGACGTTGGCGGCCACAGGTTTTGTCGCCCATGACATCTATCGTGACCGTTATGGGACCGGGCCCCGCCTGCGAGAGCTGGCGCAGATCGACCAGACCTTGAATTGCCTGCGTGAAAGCGCGCTGCCCGAGATGCGCTTTCTGGTCGAAACGTTTAACGAGACAGTCAATCTGGGGGTCCTGTCCGACCGGCAGGTGGTTTATATCGACATGATCGAGCCGGGCCGCCCGCTGCGGGCTCAGGCACGGATCGGGCATCGCAATCCGCTGCATTCCACCTCGCTTGGCAAGGCCATCCTTGCCCATCTTCCGGAATCCGAAGCCCTGTTCCCGAGCGACAATGAATTGCCGCAACGGACCATCAACACGGTGACCGATATACGCAAGCTGAATCGCCAGACTGCGGATGTGCGCCGTCGTGGCTATGCGATCGAGCGCGGCGAAAATGAGGATGGGCTGATGTGTATCGGTGTACCGATCCTTGACGCCTCGGGCTATCCCCGGGCCGCGATCAGCCTGTCGGCGCCCGAGCGGCGGATGTCCTCGCTCTTGACCGACAATGCCGCCGATGCGCTGAAAGGCGCGGCCTGGAGAATTGCCGCCCGTCTCGATCAGCGCGAACCCTCAGCGGTAAGGGGCTGAGCTCCGGCTCAATCTTGGTTACGTTCGGCCAGCTTGTGTCCGGGCCAGCCCATCAGCAATTGCGTATCGGCTTCGGCGGCTCGGGCCTTGGCGGCATCCTTGTAGATCTGCAGCGTGCAGCGCGGCTCGGTGCGGCTGATCACGTCATAGACCATGTGATAGCCGGATTTGTCCATGATCGGCCCGATCCATCCGGCACAATGGTCGCAGTAGCGATGAGCGGGAGTTGCATCATTGTCCAGAATCTTGCTCAGGCTGGGGCAAAGGTTCATCCTCAGTTCGATCCGGTCCGCGTTGCGATCGATATCCATATCGCAATTTTCTTCGACCTTGATCATGTTCCAATAGGCTTCCATTCCCTCCAGACCCTCAGTCTGGATCAGGTTCAGGATGTGTTTTTCATGGTTCTTCGAGGTCACCAGGAAAAAGGACTCCAGCGCGGCATCCCCCTTGGCGTCAAGGAATTTGAGGATCTCGTTGTAAAATCTGCCGAAATGGTCCGAAGGGATCATGGCACCCGCCGCTTCAGCACCTGGCGGCAACTGCCCGGCCCGGTGATCACTGTTTCAAGGGAGAAGGGTGAGCCGGCAGCCATGGCCCGGTTGGTGCTGATGGTCTGGTCGCAAAAATGCGGCGAGGGAGAGCCCACCAGCTTTGCGACATGGTGCCAGGCGGTGCAACGCAGCACCGTCAGCACAATCTCGTCCTGGCCGATCTCGATGTCGTAATCGCATTGCTCGCGGTCGAAGAAATGCCGCCAATGCGCCACCAGCTGGGCGCTGTCTCCACGCTCAAGATCCTCACGGATCGCGCGGTAGACATCATGGCCGACTTTGCGGAAAATCTCTTCCAGAGCCTCGGCGCCATAGGTCTTCAGCACATAGTCGATGGTGGTATTGTTGGCGCCATGGAAGTCGAGATGAAGTTCGCCCTCCTCGGCATAGCGCAGTCGCGTGGTCATGCCTCGATGCTCCAGACTTCGCGGCCGCCGACCCATGTGGCGTTGGGGGTCAGGCTGGCCCGGTCGAGCAGCGTGAAATCGGCCAGCTTTCCAGGCTCCAGACTGCCCAGATCCGTTTCCATGCCCAGAAGACGGGCGGGCACCAGACTTGCCGCATGGGCGGCGCGCACCAGTGGCTGACCGGAATAGGCCAAATAGTTACGGACCGCTTCATCCGAGGTGAGGCAGGATCCGCAAAGCCCCCCGCTGTCCTCCTCTCGCACGGCCCGGCCGGGCATGCTGGTCACCCGATATCCGGGAAAAAACTCGAATGTCGCGCCGGCAGTGCCGGTGAATTTCATGGCATCGGTTTCGAGGAAAAGGCGGTTCTCGGGCAGTTGCCCCAGCAACCGCACCAGTTGCGGATCGACATGGATGCCATCGCAGATCAGGCCAAGTGCAAGGCCCGGCTCAGCCAGAAGGGCATCGCTGAGCGAGACGACATGCACGCCCATATCGCCCGGCGGATAGGTCGGCATCACATTGAACATATGTGTGACGGCATCTATCCCCCAGCCGACATAACGCGGAATATCCTTGGGACGGGCGCGCGAATGCCCCAAATGCACCGAGATGCCTTCGGCCTTCAGCCGGCGGATGAAACCCTCGGCACCAGGCATTTCCGGTGCCACCGTCACTGTCTTCAGGCGGCCCTCTGCGGCGGCGATCATCCGGTCCGCCAGCCCGACCGAGGGAAGCTGTATATTTTCCGGGTTGTGGGCCCCGGGCGAGCCGAAGACAGGGCCTTCGGAATGCAGTCCAAGCGCGCGGGCGCCGCCGGTGCCACCGGCTTTGGCAATCTGATCCGCCAGCCGGCAAAGGGTCGGCTCCAAGGCCTTCGGTGGCAGGCAAGAGATCGAGGGCATAAAACCAGTCACGCCATTGCGCAGCAGCAGCCGACCATTGTCCGCCACCGCTCCCGCTTCCGCATCGTTGTAAAGATGCGCGCCGTAGCCGTGCTGCAAAAGATCGATCATGCCGGGAAACAGGATCGCACCGCCACCGTCCAGCACCCGCCAGAAACTGCTACTGACAGCGTCAGCGCCGCTGCCAGCCGGCACGATCGCAGCGATGCGCTCGCCGTCGATCAATAGATCGGCGGTTTCCTCTGCCCGGGGCGTTACCACCGTGACATTGGTCCAACGGGTTTTCATGGATCGACTCTCCGGTCTTTGGGATACAGGCTTTCGAATCCGGCTCAGGCCTGCGGATCCCAGCTCATCTGCTGGGCAAGGATGCCGCCATCGATGTACAGCATCTGCCCCGTGATATAGCGCGCCCCTTCCGAGGCTAGGAACACCGCCGCCGCGCCGATATCTTCGGGCTGACCGATGCGGCCCAGCGGGATCTGGCGCTGCAAGGTGTTCACAACGCCCGGCTGGGTCAGACCTTTGGCAGTCAGTGGGGTGTGGATGATGCCCGGACCGATGCCGTTGACACGGATACCCTGCCCGGCCAGCGTCACCGCCAGCGAGCGAATCATCATAAGCACTGCGCCTTTCGAACTGTCATAGATCACGCTGTTCAGCTCGGCCGCCTTCGAATTGGTCGAACCGATGCAAACGATGCTGGCCCCCGGCTGACCGGCCGGCACCATCCTGGCAAAGGCCTGCGATGCAAAGAGATAGCCGCGCACATTCAGCGCCATGGTGCGCTCGAACGCCTCTTCCTCCACCTCGGTGAAGGGGACATCGAAATAGCCGCCGGCATTGTTGATCAGGGTATCAAGCCGACCAAAGCGGTCATGGGCCGCCTCGATGAAGCCGCGCGCGCCAGCCACCGTCGCAAGGTCGGCTTGAATGAAGACGCATTCGCCCAGTTCGGAAAGCCCTGCGGCAGCACCGCCGTCATCGGCTAGGTGCGCATTGATCACGACCCGCGCACCGGCGCGCAAAAAGCTTTCGGCAATGGCATAGCCGATACCGGTGGTCGATCCGGTGATGGCGACAACAGGACCACTCATGTCAGCGCCACCCCCGCCAGGCCGGCTTCGACGGTCAGCACCGCCCCCACCAGGTTGCGCGTGGCTTCCGCCTGCGGATTTCTGAACAGATCCATCGGCTTGCCCGCCTCCACGATACGCCCAGCCGACATGACATAGACCTTGCTCGTGGTATAGGCCACCACCGAAAGGTCATGCGCAATGAAGACCAGCGACAGGCCGAGATCGCGCACCAGATCCTTCAGCAGGTTCAGAACCTGGGCCTGGATCGACACGTCCAGCGCCGAGACCGGCTCGTCGGCGATCAGGACCCGCGGACTGGACATCAGGGCGCGGGCGATGGCAATGCGCTGCAACTGCCCGCCCGAGAATTCATGTGGGTAACGTTCAAGCGCTGCCTTCTGCAGGCCGACCTGATCCAGCACTTCATGCACCCGGGCCAGATGGTTACCCTCGATACCAAGGCTCCTGAGCGGCTCAAGTAGCGAATGGCCCACCCGCATGCGCGGATCGAAAGAAGAGCGCGGGTTTTGCATCACCATCTGCACCGAGCGGCGGAACCGGCGGTGATGGGCGTGCCCCGCGCGACGGACATCCTGCCCGTCATAGAACACACCGCCCTCGCCCGGGGCTTCAACCCCGGTGAGCATCCGTGTCAGGGTGGTCTTGCCCGATCCCGATTCACCGACCAGCCCGACCGCCTGTCCGGGCTGGACAGAAAATTCGATCCCGTCGAGAACCCGTAATTTGGGGCGTGGTCCAAAAAGGCTCTGCCGCGCAAGCCGATAGGTCTGGCTCACATTGCGCAGTTCAAGAATGCCGCACGCCGCGGCGGTGGCGGGAACAAGCTCGGTCATTGCGTCGTCAGGTCCTGCGCGGGGGAAATGGGGTTCCAGCAGGCGGCACGGATCGTGCCGCCGCCGAGTTCGGGCATCAGAGAGCGGCATTTTTCGGTGGCGGCGGCGCAGCGCGGATGGAAGGCACAGCCCGGCGGCATGCTTCCAAGCGGCGGCACGACACCCGGAATCGAGCTGAGCCGAGACGAGCCGTCCAGCGCAATATTGTCCAGCGTCGGCTGGCTGTCGATCAGACCGCGGGTATAGTGATGGCGTGGATTGCGGAACACCTCAGCCACCGGTCCGCATTCGACGATGCGTCCAGCATACATCACCGCTACAGTATCGCACATGGCCGCGATGATCGGCAGGTCGTGGGTGATCATCAGCAGTGCCGAGCCGCGCTCCTGCACTGCCGTGCTCAACAGGCCCAGGACCTGCTTTTGCACCGTCACATCCAAGGCCGTGGTCGGTTCATCGGCGATGATCAATTGCGGATAGCAGGCCAGCGCCATGGCGATCATGATGCGCTGCCGCTGCCCGCCCGAAATCTCGTGCGGATAGGCGCGGGCGATCTGGTCGGGACGCGGCAGATTTATCTTCGTGATCAAATCGATGGCCTGGCGCTCTACCTCCCGGCGCGAGGCGCCGGTATGGCGGCGGATTACCCAGCTGATCTGATCGCCGACCCGACGCACCGGATTGAGCGAACTCAGCGGATCCTGGAACACCATCGAAAGGGTGCGGCCTCGCCGTTTCGACAGCGCCCGGTCGCTTTGGGTCAGAAGATCGACGCCGTCATGCAGAACGCGTCCGCTGACGTTCCAGCCGACCGGCAGCAAGCCCATCAGCGCCATCGCGGTCATCGATTTCCCGGAACCGCTTTCACCAACCAGTCCCATGCGCTGACCGGCGGCAATGGTGAAACTGAGGTCGCGCACCGCACTGATCGACCCGTTGGAGACGACCAGGTTCTCGACCTGGATCGCATTGCCCGATCGGACCGGGATAGCACCCGGATCGGCTGCGGTGGGCTCTGTCCTTTGTGCAATGCTCATCATGCATTCCTCCGCTTCAGCTTCGGATCAAGGATGTCGCGCAGCCCGTCTCCGGTCAGATTCAGCCCGAAAACCACCAGCATGATCACAAGTCCGGGCCAGAGCGCGAGCGGCGACGAGATGCCAACGCTTTGCTGCGCCTCATTGAGCATCATCCCCCAGGAAACGGACGGACGGGTCACCCCCACGCCCAGATAGGACAGTCCGGCCTCGGCCAGAATGCCGGCAGCAAAGTATAGGGTGAACTGCACGATCATCACGCCGGATATGTTGGGGATCACATGCCGCGCCAAGATGAAGAAGCGTCCGCGACCATAGAGTCTTGATGCAGTGATGAAATCCTCCTGCAAAACGGAGATTGCTGCGGCGCGGATGATGCGGGCAAAGGAAGGGATGAAATAGGCCGACAGACCGACGATTGTGGTTACAACCCCCGAACCCATCGTGGCGGCCAGCACCAGAACCGTCACCATGCCGGGGATGGCGATCATGATGTCCATGCTGCGCGAGACGATCTCGTCGGTGACCCGTCCATAGGCCGCCGCGGCGATACCAAGTAGGGTACCGACAACCAGCGAAAGCGTGGCCCCGCCGGCCCCGACCACGATCGAGGTGCGGGCACCAGCCAGCAACTGCGAGACCACATCGCGGCCAAGCGCATCGGTTCCAAGCCAATGCCCTGTCGAGAACGGCGGCGTCAGCCGCATCGTCATATTGGGGATGTTGGGATTGTGCGGCAACCAGATGAAGGCAAGGAGCGCCAGAGCCAGAAACCCGGTCGTCAGGATGATGCCAACCACCAGCGAGATGTTCAGCGGCAACCGGCGTCGCCGGAATATTGCGGGGCGCTGGGGCACTGCGACGGGCGCAACAGTGGAATCGGGGGCGGTTTTGGTCATCTGACCCTCTTTACACTGCATGGCGGACCCGGGGGTCGAGCAGGCCATAAAGCATGTCGACGATGAAATTTACGAAGATCACGAAAACGATGACCATCATCACCGTCGACTGGACCACGATCACCTCGCGGGCGGCTACATTGGTGACGATCAGCCGGCCGATGCCGGGCAGCGAGAAGACCATTTCAATCACCACCGCCCCGCCGATCAGCTCGGCGACCTGCAGGCCAACGACAGTGACGATGGGCAGCGCCGCATTGCGCAGTCCCACCTGCAACAGCGCCTCGCTTCGGGTCATTCCGAAAGCGCGGGCAGTACGTACATAGTCATGATTCATCACGTCCAGTACGGCCGAGCGCACAAAGCGGATCAGGCCCGCGGACAGGATCAGCCCAAGTGCCAGAACCGGCAGCACCATCGAGCGCAAGGCGCCAATCCAGTCATCTGACCATGCGACCCACCCACCCGTCGGCAGCCAGCCCAGCTTGACCCCGAACAGAACCGACAACAGCATCCCGGCCCAGAACACCGGCACCGCAATGCCGATCTGACTAATCAGCGTCAACAGCGTGCCAAACGGTGTACCGACATCCCGCGCCGCATAGGTGCCCATCGGAATAGCAATCAGCAAGGCCAGAAGCAGTCCGCCCAAGGCCAGCGGAACCGAAACCGCCAGCCGGTCAAGCACCATGTCCAGCACCGGTTCCTTGGTCAGGAAGGACTTGCCAAAATCGCCTTGGAACAGACCGCCGATCCAATCGAAATACTGAGTCCGCAGCGGCCGGTCGAAACCGAACTCGGCCATCAAGGCCTCCGTCGCCTCAAGGGTGGCATTCTTGCCCAGGATAACCGAGGCGACATTGCCCCCTGCCGCACGGATCAGCAGGAAGATCAGGATCGAAGCCAGAAGGACCGCCAGGACGAAGAAGATAAATTTGCGTAGCGCATAGAATGCCATAAGGGCGCGGGACTCCACAGATTGTCGGCGCTAGGGCCATCCACCAAAGCGGGGACCACCGATCCTCTCGGTGGCCCCCAAAGGTCGGGAAGCGGCGGCGGCTTTACCAGCTCAGCTTGGAAAGCTCTACCGCGACATGGACACGCGGGGGGGTAAAGCCCTTCAGCGTCGGGTCAAGCAGCGCGAAGCCCTGCTGGTCAAGAAGCGGCACAATGACTGCGTCATCGCGCAGGATCGCGGTAGCTTCCTTCATCTTGGCCAGATACTCCGCATCATCCAAGGCGGAATCCGCTGCCACCAGGGCCTCGGAATAGGGCTGGCTGCAATAGGTCGACCAACCGGCCTTGTCGGCGGCATCACAGGACCATTGTGCCGGATCATCCGGTCCTTGCATCACGGTGATGTCGAATTGTGGCGGCCGCCCCTGGAAAATCGTCTGGCTATAACGCGCCAGGTCCATGGTGTTGCGGGTAATGTCGAAACCGGCAGCCTGCAGGCTGGGAATCGCCAGATCGGCAAACCAGGACATCGAGTTCAGCACCGCAAATTCCAGCTTCTGGTCGCTGAAATGCTGTGCACCCGCCATTGCCGCGTCGAAATCGAGCCCATAGGGGCAGCTCTCGGCGCTTTCGGGTTCATACCACAGACGGTTGGGCATGGCGAAGGTGCAGGTGGTTTCCACACCCGCGCTGTCACCGAAAGCCGCCTTATAGGCTGCGCGGTCAACGGTTTTTGCCATGGCCTTGCGCAGTTCGGGATCAAGCTTCTGGTTCAGGACCAGATAGGTCGGCTCGCCCATCTGGGAATAGGGAGCAAGCGTGAATTTTTCCTGCAGCCCACGCATCCCAACCTGTTCAAGCAGTTCGGAGGTTGCCGCCGGCATGCCAGACGCCTCGCCCGCATCCAACGCGTTCAAAATGGTGGTGGCATCGGAAACGATACGTACGGTCACCGCCTCGATTGCGGGCTTGCCGGCCCAGTAGTCGGGGTTCGCAACCAGCTCAATGCTGGAGTTGGACGTGTAGGACTTCATCACGTAGGGGCCGGTGCCGATCGGATTGGTCGCCCGGGTTTCGGCCCCGTGTTCGGGCTGGATCAACCCGGTCACACCGCCCATGCCGCGCCAGAACGACTGGCTTGGTCGCGACAGCGTCACGCGGACGGTCGACTCATCCACCTTCTCGATACCGCTGACGGCGGCATAGGTCCCCGCATAGACCGAGATCGGTGACGTCTTCATCGCATTCAGCGAATAGATCACATCCTCGACCCTGACCGGCGTGCCGTCAGAGAAGTTGACCTTGCGGATCTTGAATTCATAGGTCAGCCGGTCGTCGCTGATGCTCCAGGATTCCGCGACGCCGGGCTGCGCCTGGCCTGCTTCGTCGAAATAAACCAGCGGCTCGACGATATTCGTCGGCACCCAGAGCAGCATCGAGGTCAGGATGCTGCTGACATAATCGAACGAACCCGGATCCTGCTTCGCGATTAGTACCAGCTTTTTATCGGCCTCGCCGGCGAATGCAGCATCAGCAAAGCTGTGTGCAAAACCGAATGTCGAAACCATCATGATCGCGGCGGCGGCGCAACTGACGCTGCCGGAGAGTTTGCCTTTCAGCTGCATGGATTGCTTGTCCTCCCAGTTGCCTTATGTGTTGCACCGAGTTTTATCCCGTTGCTGGAGCCAAATGCCCAATTTTTATATGTATTTCTAGTCGTATGCTTGGCTTATCACCCGGCGCCACAAGACCAGATCAACATCGCTCAAGCCTGACTGCACTCTCGCACAAACAAAAGCGGGCAGCGTTTCGCTGCATGGAAAAATGCGCGGCCAGGAGCAGGGCGTGGAGCCTCAAGCTGAGCGCAGCGGGGACAAATAGTTGAAGGTTTCCGCTGCAAAACGCCTGATTGCGTTTTACCGGCGACGACTAGGATGGGGGCACTCCATAGCCGGCTCATGCATGTATGTCCCTGTTTATGCAAGTTTTTCTTTGAGCGGTTTGAACGTGTGATTGGGTGCGGTCATGTATCAGGCCTTTGAACAACGTGACATCGCCAAAACATGAGGAATTTTCTCCAGTAATTTGATCTAGAGCAAAGCACTCAAGTTTTATTCTCTGTATGGTCCGCCATCGAAACGTCAGGAAAGCAGGGCGGGGGCCAGAGGGTTGATGACAGGCGGGGAGCTATCGCAGCATTTTGCCAACGGCAATGGCTTGATTCCGCTGCGGGATGCATTTTCCCGCCGCAGTGCGGTGATGCCGTTCAGAGGCAAGCAGCGACTTCCATCCGACAGTTTCCAATCCGCATGGCAAGAGCTCCTGTCATCTCCCTGCCCTCCGCGCAAACGGCTCGCCTACATCCACGTCCCCTTCTGTGCCAACCACTGCCTGTTCTGCGGCTTCTATCGCAATGCTTACGTTCCCGACGCAGGGGCGGATTACACCGACCTTGTCGTGGAGGAGATCCAGCACGACGCTCGGTCTCCTGCGCTGCGCAGCAATCCCATCCAAGCGGTCTATCTCGGCGGCGGAACACCGACTGCACTGAGTGCCACCGAGCTTTCTCGCATCATCACGACGGTCAGAGCCGAGCTTCCGCTTGCCGCCGATTGCGAAATCACCGTCGAGGGTCGCATCATCCACTTTGATGCGGAAAAGATCGATGCATGCCTGGAAGCCGGCGCGAACCGGTTTTCAATCGGCGTCCAGAGCTTCGACACAACGGTTCGCCGCAGGCAGGGCCGTCGTGCCAGCCGCGAGGAGGCCATTCGCTTTCTCGAAGACCTGCGGGACCGCGACCGCGCCGCCCTAGTGATCGATCTTATCTATGGGCTTCCAGGCCAGACACCGGAAATCTGGCAGCAGGATCTCCATACGGCGGCCGGTATCGGGCCGGACGGGATTGACCTCTACGGGCTGAACCTCATTCCCGGCACCCCGCTTTCGGCGGCCATTGCAGCGGGCAAATTCCCCTCCACTCCCGCCCTTGCGGAAATAGGCGGCTTCTATGATGCCGGCGCGGATTTCTTCCGGCGCAGGAACTGGCGGCAGATCAGCAACAACCATTGGGGCCGCACCACGCGGGAACGAAACCTCTACAATCTCCTCATCAAGGAGGGGGCGGATTGCATCGCCTTTGGCTCCGGTGCGGGCGGCTCCATCGGAGAGGTCAGCTACGGGCTCACCAGCGATCTGGCGCAGTATCGGGAAGACCTGCGCGCCGATCGCAAACCCCTCGGAATGGTCACGACGTCCGACGCCTTGCAGCCCTTGCGCAACCTCGTCACGGCGAGCTTCGAGATCGGCCGTTTCGACCTGGCTCGCCTTGGTGCACTTGCCGGCGGCGAAACTGTCGCCTCTCTCACAGAGCTTCTCCGTCAATGGGAAGGAGCTGGCCTCCTGTCCCTCAACGACAACCTTGTCGATCTCACCGTCGCAGGCCGGTTCTGGTACGCGAACCTGATCTCCGCCTTCCACGACATTCTCGAAAACCGGCTGCATTCCGCGGTGAATGCCGCCTGAGTGAAATCATTTCCAGAAGGAGCCTCCGTCATGCAGGACATGAGCCACGCGAAAAAAATCGAACAGATCAGGCAGGCCATTGCCGAGAAACCCGACGGCATTCTTGAGGCTCTCGCAACACAGTTTGCGGTCCCCGTCCAGACGGTGATCGAATGCGTACCCGGCAATCGCGTGGCGCGCATCGATGGCAGCCGCTTCGTCGATGTACTGACCGATATCGCCACGTGGGGCGACATCACTTTCATCGTCCATACCAAGGATGCCGTCGTTGAGTTCTGCGGGCCGATGCCGACCGGCAGGATCGGCCACGGCATGTACAACCTTCAGGGCGGCAAGATCGGCCTTTCCGGCCATCTGCGCCCGGAAAACTGCAAGTCCATCTTTCTTGTCCGTCGCCCCTTCATGGGCGTGGAAACGATGTCGGTGCAGTTCTTCAACGCCGAGGGCGAGACTATCTTCAGGATCTATGTCGGGCGCGACGAGGCGCGAAATCTGAAGGCCGACCAGATCGAACGCTTCAACCGGCTGGAAACGCTGTTCGTGGAAACCGCCGGTGATGCCTGACATTCGCCCCCTCCTGATTTTCGGTGCAAGCCGGGGTGTCGGACTGGAACTCGTGCGGCTGGAATGCGCTGCGGGAAGGCATGTCATCGCCCCGGTCCGCCCACAATCGGATGCCACGGCGCTGGAAGACACCGGAGCGGTCATCCTGCGCGGCGACGCCCTCTCGCGAGACGACGTCACGAGCGTCCTGGCGCGGATCATCGGGGACTTCGATCTTGTGTCGACGCTCGGCGGTCAAGCCGATGACGGACGCCGGGCCGATGACGAAGGCAACATCAACGTCATCGAGGCGGCCATGGCAACGGGACGAACAAGGCGTTTCCTGCTTGTAACGTCCATCGGCTGCGGGGAGATGGCGCCCTTCCGCTCGGCACGTGCGATTGCGGCATTCGGCGCTGCGGTGGACGCCAAGACCCGGGCAGAAGAGCGGCTGAAATCCAGCGGTCTCGACTGGACGATCCTGAGGCCCGGCGGCCTCGTTTCCGAGCCTGCGACCCGGCGTGGCATCCTCATACAGGACCCGGAAATGCACGGCTTCATCCATCGGGCGGACGTAGCGCAGCTCGCATTCCGCGCACTGCGTGATCCGGCAACTATCGGTCGCGCCTTCGCCGTGGTGGATGCGCAGCGGATGAACAGCGTCAACACCATCCCCCCTTTCCTCTGGCACAACAGGGCCTTCCGGCATGAATACCGGCATAGTCATGATCATTCTTATGTTGCTACCGGGTGGAGATTTCTCCTCGAGCTTCGTCAACACGGACACGCTTGAGGAATGCGAGCAGCGCCTCGGGCGCATACGCCCGATCCTCGAGAGCGGCAAGGTAGAGCTGAAGCAAGCCGGCTGCTTCCAGAGCACTGCAGAATTCGACGACTTCGATCACGACCCGCCGGCAGGCGCGCCACGCCACACCTATCTCGTCGACCTGAAGGATGGCTTGGCAACGGTGCGCAAGTTGCAAACCGCCGGTGAATGCCGCGCAGCACTGGAAGAGGCGGAAAGGCAGACAAGTTACTGCGCCACGTCGACCCAGGACATGACCGAAGGCGGCAACTGACCGCATGAAGAGGCGCCGGCAAAGCGCCCAGGATGGAGACAGTTTCATGAGAGGGATTTCAATGATCAGGGATTGGCGGCATCCGCTGGCGGTGATGCTTCTTTCCGCATCGCCGATGGCGCTTCACCCGGCGCTGGCGCAGGAGAAGGGCGGAACCTGGCTTGACACGGTCACCGTCGTCGGCACGCGCACGGAACTTGCCGTGCGGGACAACCCGCGCTCTGTCGCCGTGATCACCAGGGAAGATATCGAGAAACGCTCCGCCGACAGCATCGCGGAACTGCTACGGGATGTCCCCGGCGTCGATGTGGCCGATGAATCGGTTGCCGGTATGAAACGCCTGCGTATCCGCGGGGAAAGCTCGCGCCGCGTGACTATCCTCGTGGATGGTCAGGAAATCACCGATCACAGCACCTATGGCACACCGCTCCTGGTCGATCCCGCAACGGTCGAGCGGATCGAGGTCGTCAAGGGGCCATCGTCCGTCCTCTACGGGGCGAAGGCCATCGGCGGTGTCGTGAACATCATCACCCGGAAAGGCGCCGACAAGCCTATCCAGCTTGAAGCCGGTGGCAGCTATCACTCGGGCTCCGCCGGCTGGCAAAGCTGGGCCGCAGTTTCGGGCAGCAAGGACGGTTTCGACTATCGCCTTTCCGCGACAACGGACCGGCATGGCGACAGGCGCGTATCCAAGGGGCAGTATTCCGCGACAGGCAGGCTGGACGATACCTCGTTCAACAACAAGAACCTCTATGCGCATCTCGGCTATCGCTTCGGCGAGAGCGACAACCATTATCTCGCGTTGAAATACGAGCAGCATTTCCTCGAAAGCGAGGGATGGCCGGGGCCGCCGGGTTCGCTTGCCGGCGTAGACCGGTTCAAGATCAACCTACCGCAGCGGGACCGCCGCAAGATTGGCGTCTACTACGACGGCGAAAACATCAGCGATATCGTGCAGAAAATTCACGTCGATCTCTACTACCAGACCATCGACCGGCTTTTTGAAAACCAGGTGCGCACGGCCGCAGGCCCGGGTCGGACGATCGACGTGACGTCCACCTCGGACGACCGTATCACCGACTATGGCATGAATGCCCAGGTAGACCTTGACCTGTGGGACGGTCATCAGACAATCGTCGGAGCACAATACCTTTCGGACAGCCTGTTGACCGGCAAGACTTCCAGGACGACAAGGACCGGTTTCGCACCCTTCCCCGTCACGACGAATTCCTCATCGCGCGACAAGGCGCACATCGATACCTACTCCCTGTATGCGCAGGACGAATGGAGCCTGACGGACGGCCTGAAACTGATCTCCGGTCTTCGATTGAACCACACGCGTACCGCACTAGACGAGACGACCGTCGCTTCGCGCGCAGGCTTCCAGGGAGCGGACGATACGCGCCTTCTCTCCTCGCTTGGTCTCACTTGGGAGCCGACAGACAGCCTCGTGCTGCGTGCGAGCTATTCGGAAGGCTACATTTCCCCTACCCTGCTCCAGCTTTTCAGCTCTACTACCGCCGGCGGCCAGGGCACCACCTATGGCAATCCGGAGCTGGCCTCGGAACTGGCGCGCAATTTCGAGATCGGCGGCCGATACGAGGACGCTGGCCTCGCACTGGATGTCGCAGCCTTCTACACGAGGGCAAGAGACTACATCACGACCACACGCTGCGTGGCTGTGACCGCCTATTGCCAGACAACGGGAACGCCAGGTTCACCCTCCTCGCTGTATTTCAACGCCGACAGCGCAACGACATTCGGGATGGAATTCCTTGCAGAGTATGAGTTGGCTGCAGGGTTTTCGCCCTACATTGGCGGAAGTTGGATTCGCCGCGAATTACAGCACGCGACCTATTCTACCTTCAACAGCGATACGCCTGCCCTGTCGGGGCGGATCGGTATCAAATATGAAGGAGAACTAGGGGACACACCGATCTGGGCCGATCTTTCCCTGCGCGGTTCAACCGGCAGCAAGCAGACCTATCTCAACGGCACAGATCTTGTGACGGAACGATTGCCCGGCTGGGGTACCTTAAACTTCGCCTTCGGCGGCAGTTACGGGGAAAATGACCGCCTTACATTCTCTGTCAATCTCAACAATATCCTTGACAAGCAATACCGTTCCACCTTTGGGGAACTTCCGGGCGTAAGGCGAAGCATAGAGATAAGTGCGCGCGTGAAGTTCTGAAGCGGACGTGGAAGAACCACGCAGATATCTTTGAGCGGGCACAACGAGAAGGCATACAAATCGCGCGATGATATCGGCGTGGCGCGGTATCCCCCTTGCCATAGCGCGTTTCGCGTTTCCTGGGACAAGAGGAAAAAATGGACACTACCACACTTTCCGCCTCAGATATCCGCGAGCTAGAGGTACTCCATCAGGACCTGCTCGACCAATGCCTGCAGTTGGAAGAAGTGGCGGGCGAACCGGGTATGATTGGAGAACTGCAGGAAATTACTGACGCAATTCTCCCTCTTCTGGCTGCGCTGCACGACCGTGAAGAGCGTTTGCTTTTTCCCGATTTCGACCGTCATGCAGGCTCCTGTTTTGCCGCTACGATGATCGAGCGCCTGAAAGCGGAGCACCGATGTGATCGGCTGGCCGCAGAAGAGCTGTCCTTGACGTTGAAGGCGGTTGCCGATGATCGATGCGCACTCTCCCATGAAGCGGTTACCCGAATGATCGTTGGCTTCCAGGAAGCGCTTAGGCGCCACGTTTTCTCCGAAAAGATCGTTCTGGAGGCCTTGCTTTCCGCCAAAGCCGAAACGCGTACCGTATTTTCCTGAGAGATCACCAGATTCCTTGCTGTCGTTGGACCAAGCTTCCGTCGACAAGGACCGGCGCAGCAAACGAGCGCCGACCCAAACTTTATATTGGCATGGCATATGGCCGCCAATGAGCGTGACCGCAGCCGGCAGTCGGATTTAACCCGGAGCAAGAAAGAGCGAAGAGAACCCGCTTGCGGGATAAACCGCACGGACAGGCTTGGATCCGGAAAACAGCGCAAAGGGCTCGAGACCATCGAGCAGTTCGTCCAGCACGACACGCAATTGCATCCTTGCCAGTTGCGCTCCCGGGCAGACATGGATGCCCGCGCCATACAATAGACTCTGGGATTGGTCACGCTCCAGGTTAAACCGCTTTGCATCGGCGAAAGCCGCATCGTCGCGGTTTGCCGAGGCCCATATCACCGTTATTCGATCCCCCGCCTCGAACATCCGCCCGCCCATCGCCACCTTGCGCGTGACGACGCGCCGATTGGAGATCAACGGCCCGTCCAGCCGCAAGATTTCTTCGATTGCCTGCGGGCGCAGGCTCCGGTCTCGTCGAAGTCGGTCCTGGACATCACGGTGTTCGGCGAGGAAGTGCAGGATAATACCGACACAGGCGGCGATGGTCCCGAGTTCACCCACTGTCCAGTTGCGCAGGATGCTGACGATCCTCGAATGGTCCAGCCGATGCCCCTCGACCCTCTGGCGAAGCAGACATGTGGTGAGATCGTCGCTGGCGTCGACGCCTGCCCGTTCACGCAGCTCAAGCTGCGACCGGATATGGCCGTCAAACTCGAGAGCAACGGCTGCCATCGCTTGCGTATTGCGGGCGAGTGTTGCCTCGCGGTTTCTGTAAACCCATTGCAGCAAGGGGATATGCAGCGTCCGGGGCCAGCCGAGAAAACCGCATTGGATACGTACGGCATATGGCTCGGCAAAATCCCCGATGACGTCACAGGATGGGTTCCTGCGAAGATCGCTCACGAGCTCGCTCGCAATTCGCCGAAAGACCGGTTCGAACGCCGCGACACGCTCCGGGGCGAAGTAGGGCTCGATCATGTTGCGATAGAGCGTGTGGTCCGGCGGGTCCATTCCGTTGGGCACCGAGGGGTGACGGGAGACGATATTGCTGAAGGTTTCGTGATCACCCAGAACCTGCAGAACATCTCCATGACGGAAGAGAGACCACCCGAGATAGTCGCTATGAGCGACAGGACAGGCTTTGCGCATCCGGTCATATGCGCCGATCTGATCAGCCAAGACCTCCGGGCTGCGCGGGTCCCAGTCAATGGGGTTCCCGCCCAGGATTTGATCTGATCCTGAATTCTCCGAAGCGTTCCGTTCCATAAGCACCTCCTGCGTCCACTACTAAAGCGCAGGAGATGCACAATCGTTCTTTGTTTCTCAGCAAAGAGCTTTTGGAGAGGCGTCGCAGACCCGCTGAAGCGGGAAAAATCAGTTCCCCAGAAAATCCGCCATCTCGGCATTGTAGAACGTCTTGGTACGCGGGCCGGCAAGTATCGGATCGATACGGCGCACACATTCCTGATAGTGCGGGGTCTTGCGATGTTCGTCGAGCGCTGCCGAAGACTTGAAGACTTCGTAGATCGTGAAGCTGTGGTCGTCTTCCGGATTGCGTAGCACATCGAAGCGCAGGTTGCCCGGCTCCTGTCGTGTACCTTCATAGTTGATGCGGAATGCCTCCAGAAATTCGGCGGCATGGCCCTGCTTGACGCTGATGCTGACCATTTGGATGAGCATGTCTTGATCCCTGCTGTGTTAAATCTCGGATGAAAAGGTTAGAGGCCCGGCGCTTTCCACATCGCCGTGGTGACGCCCTCATCGACGAGCTGGCGTTGCAGCGCATAGGCCCGCGCCCAGCGTTCCCCGGCTTCGTCGTAAATCGCCTTGTGTTCGAAATCCGGCTCGAAACGCTTGTCCCAACGCACCCAGCCTTCCGCTGCCTCGACGAAGTCACGGCGAAGGCCGATGCCGATCGCGGCCGCGGCGGCGCAACCGAGCGCGGTTGCTTCCTTGACGACGGGCGTAACGACCGGAAGGCCGGTGGCGCTCGACAGGATCTGCGACCAGTGGGCCGACTTCGATGCGCCGGCGGCAAATACGATCTTGTCCGGTGTCTTGCCGGAAAGCTTGAAGATGGCCGAAAGGTTACGAGCCGCGACGATGGCTGCATTTTCCTGCAGCGCGCGGAAGATCGCGGCCTTGCCGGATTTTTCCGGGTCGATGGAAAGGTTCAGCAACGACGGTGCGGCGTGATACCAGTTGCCGTAGTGCATGACGTCGGAAAACACCGGTATGATGCCGTGGGCGCCAACGGGCACGCCGGCCGCCTTTTCCTCGAGGAGGCGATAGGCATCGCCACCCGGCCCGGCCGCTGCCACTTCTTCTGCGCCAAAACTGTCGCGGAACCAGCGCATGACGATACCGACGAAGAAACTGATCGCCTCGGCCTGGTTGAGACCGGTGACGACATGCGGGTTGATGCGCAGATCCATCGAGGGGTCGGAAACGGATGGACCGACATTCACCACCTGCTGCCAGAAGGTACCGCCGAGCACGGCGCAGTCGCCTTCGTTGACGACGCCGATAGCCGCAGCGCCGCTCTGGCAGTCGCCACCGCCCATCACGACAGGAGTGCCAGCGGCAAGACCCGTCTCATCCGCGGCCTTTTCTGTGACGCGGCCGATGACGGTGCCTGGCTCGACGCTCTCAGGAAAGATATCGTCGCGCATGCCGGCCCTGCCCATCGCCTCCGGCAGCCAGTCGCGTTTCAAGAGGCTGTAGAGGCCGGTCGTGCCAGCATTGGAAGGCTCGCTGGCGATAACACCGGAAAGGCGCGCCAGAACCCAGTCGGAAAGCATGCTGATCCTGTCGATGCGGGCATAGACTTCAGGCAGATTGCGCTTCAACCAGAGAAGGCGCGGCAGGGCGCCGAGCGCGAAGGTCTGGCCGCTTTGCGCATAGAGATCACGTTCAAGTTCGGGAAAATCCCGTTTCAGGTCACGCACCTCGCTGACTGCGCGGCTGTCGACATTGGCGCAGGCCCAGATTTCCCGGCCGGCACGATCATAGGCGACGATGGCCTCGCGCATGCTGGTGGCGCTGACGGCGCGAATGTCGGCGGCGCTGATGCCGGCCTCGGATATCGCCTGCCGGATGGCGCGTGCGAGCAGCGACCAGTTACCCTCCACATCGAAATCCATGGAGCCGGGAAACCGCGGATCGGCCTTGTGCCACCATTCGTGCTGGGCGCTGGCGATCTGGTTGCCGTTCTCATCGAAGATGACGGCGCGGCCGCTGCCGGTGCCGGCATCGACGGCCAGCAGGTAGGAAGTCGTCATGGGTTCAGTCCTTGATCTCGATGAGGCCGGCGGCCGTCGTCTCGTCAGTAATGAGGATACCGACGAACTTTCCTCGCAGCGCCGCATGGATGGCTTGCACCTTGTGGATGCCACCCGCTGCCGCCACGACCTTTTCCGCGCGCGACAGCACCGCCAGCTTCACGCCGATCACCCGGTCGTGCAGCGGCAGGTCGAGCGGCTCGCCGCGCTCGTTATAGAACTGGCAAAGGATGTCACCGACCGCACCCTTGCGCCGCAACGGCTCCACCTCGTCCGGGCTGACATAGCCGGAACGCACTACCGTCGAGGTGGCGGAAAGTTCACCAATGCCCACAAGCTGGTAGGTGGCATTGAGTGCCATGTCGAGGAGGTTGGCGACAGCGGGCTCAGAGGAGAGGTTGCGGGCCACGTCCGGATCGCGCACGACGAGCGGCGCTGGAACCAGATGCACGCCGCTGCCCCAGTTTGCGGTGCGCATGCCGTCGACATACGTACCGACGCCACCGGTCAGGCTGACGAGGCCGATATTTCGCTCGTTGGCGAGGTGGCCGAGCCGCTGGATCGTGTTCGAGACGGTGGCGCCCCAACCAACAGCCAGAAGATCGTCCGTCTGCAGCCGCTGCATGAGGAACTGCGCAGCCGCCTGCCCGAGCCGGTCACTCGGGTCCTGATCGGGCAACTGCGGAACGACGTAGGCCTCAAGCAGCCCATAGCGCTCCTTGATCTGCCGCTCCAGCGCAAGGCAACCCTGGTAGCGCGAGTTGATGCGCACCTGAATGATGCCCGAGCGGCGACCGCTTTCGAGCAGACGCGAGACCTTGATGCGCGACATGTTGAGCTTTTCGCCGATCTCGTTCTGCGTCAGCCCGTCGTTGTAGTAATACCACGCGATGCGGGTGAGGATTTCCTCGTCCGTATCGGCGTAGCTCCATTCCCCGTTATCCGACGCCATGCAAGCGGCTCCTTCGGTCTATCTCTGATCATTTGAATAGCAAAAAAACTTTTGATACGTCAACGTATCCGTGTGATGAAAATTTCTTTGCGTCCGCAATCCATTGTTTTTGGGCAAGAAATCCTATTTTTCTGTGCGACATGAAGGCTTTTAAGATACCAAGAACAATTTGAGCATATTGACGACGTCCAATCACTATGATCACATGATAGACATGAATTACATATGAACAGGTGCGGAATGACGGATAGCCCGGCGGCCGGGAGGGTCGCGAAGCTGACGGACATCTGGAAATCCTACGGTGCCGTTCCGGTGCTGAAGGGTGTCTCACTCGCCTTGCAGGCCGGAGAAGCGCATGCGCTTCTCGGCGGCAACGGCGCCGGCAAGTCAAGCCTCATGAAGATCATGTCGGGCGTCATCCCGGCCAACTCCGGCGCGATCGAAATAAACGGCCGGGCACTCGCCCATGCCTCGCCCGCCCATGCCCAGGAACTCGGCCTCTACCTGGTGCCGCAGGAGGCGCATATCCTGCCCAACCAGAGCGTTCTGGAAAACATCTGCCTCGGCCTTCCCGCCTCACCTCGAGCGTTGCGTCCGCGCGTCGAACAGCTTGTCGCCGACCTCTCCGTCTCGCTCGACCTCGATGCACAGGCAGCAGCCCTCGAAATCGCAGAGCGACAGATCGTCGAGATCCTACGCGGCCTCGTGCGCGACGCACGCGTGCTGATCCTCGACGAACCCACCTCCGCCCTCACCCCATTCGAGACGAGCTCCCTCTTCCAGCGCATGCGCAAACTGCAGGCACAGGGCGTCGGCATTTTCTTCATCTCGCACAAGCTGCGCGAAATCCGTGAGATTTGCGGCACGATCAGCGTGCTGCGCGACGGCGTCATCGTGCTTTCCGGCCCGCTTGAGAACTACAGCGACGCCGAGATCATCGACGCTATGAGCCGCGTGCAGATAACGGAGGATTCAGGGAAAGACCGCAACGGCCGCAAGGTCTCGCAGATCGGCAAGCCGCGCCTCAGCGTGCATGGTCTCAGCGGCGAAGGCTTCCGCAACATCAGCCTCGATGTGCGGGCTGGCGAAATCCTCGGTCTTGCCGGCGTCGTCGGCGCCGGCCGCACGGAACTGGCCGAAACGCTTTTCGGCCTGCGGTCCCAGAAGGCGGGCAGCGTCGTCTTCGACGGTGCGGAACTGCAGAAGCGCTCACCGCGCCTCTGCATCGACCGCGGCCTCGTCTATCTTCCGGAGGACCGCCAGCAGCACGGCCTCTTCCTTGAAGCCCCTCTTTTCTGGAATGTCTCGTCCTATCTCGTGCACCGCCTGCCCTTCTTCCTGAGGCCCGGTACGGAACGGAAGATTTTCGACGAATTCCGCGCGAGCATGGGTATCAAATGCACCGGCTCCGGCCAGGAGGCGCGCGGTCTTTCGGGCGGCAACCAGCAGAAGGTCCTTCTGGCAAAGTGCCTTTCAGCGCGACCGAAAGTACTGATCCTCGACGAACCGACGCGCGGCGTCGACGTCGCTGCCCGCAACGATATCTACGACCTCATTCGCAAGCTCGCGGCCGATGGCGTCGCCATCATCCTCATCTCCTCGGACTTCGACGAGATCGAGCAACTCGCTGACCGCGTCGAGGTCATGGCCTTCGGCCAGTCCGGCGGAGAACTGACAGACGACATATCGGTGGACGCCATCGCCCGCCTTGCCTTCGGCGCTTCGGAGGCCCGCCATGCTTGACCTTTTCGCACGCAACCGCGTCGCAACACTCATCTTCGTTCTCCTCACCGCCTATGCCGCCATCGGCGCTGCCGCCCCCGGCTATCTTTCCGGCACCACAGCCTCTGTCGTCGTCTCCAACAGCCTCGTGCTCATGCTGATCTCGCTCGGCACGATGATCGTCATCCTGACGCGCAACATCGACGTTTCCAGCGGCTCCGTGCTGGGCCTCAGCGCCGCCGTGCTGGGCCTTTCGCTCAATGCCGGCGTCGGCCTTCCGCTCGCCATCGTCTTCTGCCTTGCCACGGGAGCTGCGGCCGGGGCCTTCAACGGGCTGATGGTCGCCTATCTCGGCATTCCCTCCATCGTTGCCACGCTCGGCACGCTCGGCCTTTATCGTGGCATCATGCTCGTTCTGACGGGCGGGCGCTGGATCGAAGACCTGCCGCAGAACCTCAAGGCGCTCGCCAGCAATCTCGGCCCCGGCTTCTCCGCGCTCACCGTCGTCGTGCTCGTTCTTGTCGTGTTCGCATGGCTCGTGCTGCGCAAGACGCGCTTCGGCCGCTATTTTTACGCTGTCGGCGACAACCGCGCCGCCGCGCACCATCTCGGTGTGCCGGTGAAGCGCGTGCAGTTCGCTGCCTTCGTCGCGACGGGCCTGTGCGCCGCGCTCGCAGGTCTCGTCTTCGCCGCGCAGATCGGCTTCATTCCCAACCAGGCCGGCAACGGTATCGAATTGAAGGCGATCGCCGTCAACGTGCTCGGTGGGGTCAGCCTGCTCGGCGGCACCGGCTCGGTCGCGGGCGTTTTTGCCGCCGTCATCTTCATCACCTCCATAGACAGCGCGCTCGTGTTCCTGAAGATCCCCGCTTACTGGAACGACTTCATTGCCGGCGCGATCCTGCTGTCGGTACTGCTGCTCGACGGGCGTATCCGCCAGATTATCGACCGCCGCATCCGCGCCAGACGCTACGCCGTGCACGAACGTGGCCCCGCCCAATCCACTGAAACGACAACGGTGCGCACTGTGGAGGCAAGCCGATGAAAAAGCTGATCTTCCGCTGGGAGACCGCCCTCCTTGCCATGCTCGTCGCCGAACTCATCATCTTCGGCATCGTCAACCCGCGCTTCCTCAATGTCGCGAACCTGATCTACGGAACGTCGGATTTCGTTCAGATCGGCATCGTTGCCCTGCCGTTGACCCTCGTCATCATCGCCGGCGGCATCGACGTCTCCTTCGCGTCGGTGATCGGCCTTGCCGCCATCGTCTTCGGCGTCGCTACCTTCTACGGCGTTCCGCTGCCGCTTTCGATCACGCTGGCGCTCGTCTCCGGCGCACTCTGCGGGCTTCTGAACGCCACCGTCATCCATTTGTCGAAGATCCAGCCGCTCGTCGTAACGCTTGGCAGTCTCTACCTCTTCCAGGGGACAGCGACGGTCGCCTCAGGTCTTGTCGGCGCAGGCGGCTACGAAGGCATCGGCAATTTTCCGGAAGCCTTCAACGCATTCGGCTATGCCGAAGTCCTCGGCCTGCCGGCGCCACTCGCGCTGTTCCTTGCACTCGCGCTCGCACTGATCGTGCTGCTGCACTTCACCCGTTTTGGCCGTGCCGTCTTCCTATCGGGCCAGTCGGAGAGCGCGGCGCGCTTCGCCGGCATCCCGGTCGGCCGCATACAGACGCTCACTTATGTGATCACCGGCGTCTCGGCCGCCATCGCGGGCCTCGTCATGTCGGCCTATTTCGGGTCCGCGCGTGTCGACCTCGGTTCGGCAACGCTGCTTCCGTCCGTCACGGCGGCCGTGCTTGGCGGCGCCTCCATCTACGGCGGTCAAGGGTCCATCCTTGGCACCCTGATTGCCACCTTTGTCATCGGCTTCCTGCAGCAGGGCCTACAGGCAGCCGGCGTCCCCAGCCAGATTTCCAGCGCGCTTTCGGGAGGGTTGCTGGTTGTCGCGGTCGCATTGCGCCATGGAAGCGCAATGCTGGCCGATTTCATCGCCGTCGCCCGGCAAAAGAAACAGACCCGGGCGGCTATCACTTCAGGAGGAGAATGAGAATGATCAAATCAATCATGAAATCCGGCGCCCTCGCCGCGGCACTCGTTGCCGGCACCATGCTCGCTTCGGGCACGGCCCATGCCGAAAACCAGATCGCCTTCATCCCCAAGCTGGTGGGTGTCGGCTTCTTCACCTCCGGCGGCGCCGGTGCGGTGAAGGCCGGCGAAGAAGTCGGCGCTAAGGTCACCTATGACGGCCCGACCGAACCCAGCGTTTCCGGTCAGGTTCAGTTCATCAACAACTTCGTCAACCAGGGCTTCAACGCACTGATCGTCTCCTCCGTCTCGCCGGACGGCCTGTGCCCGGCGCTGAAGCGCGCTATGGAACGCGGCGTGCTCGTCATGACGTGGGACAGTGACGTCAACCCGGATTGCCGCAGCTACTACATCAACCAGGGCACGCCCGAGCAGCTCGGCAGCCTCCTGGTCGACATGGCGGCAGAAGGCGTGACGAAGGAAAAGGCCAAGGTCGCCTTCTTCTATTCCAGCCCGACCGTAACCGACCAGAATGCTTGGGCGGAAGCCGCCAAGGCGAAGATCGCCAAGGAACATCCCGGCTGGGAAATCGTCACCACCCAGTACGGCTACAACGATGCGCAGAAATCGTTGCAGACGGCTGAAAGCATCCTGCAGACCTATCCGGACCTCGACGCGATCATCGCGCCCGATGCCAACGCCCTGCCGGCTGCCGCCCAGGCTGCAGAAAATCTCAAGCGTGCCGAAGGCGTCACCATCGTCGGCTTCTCCACGCCGAACGTCATGCGCCCCTATATCGAACGCGGCACGATCCAGCGCTTCGGCCTGTGGGACGTCACGCAGCAGGGCAAGATCTCGGTCTTCGTGGCCGACCACGTCTTGAAGAACGGCCCGATGAAGGTTGGCGACAAGCTCGAGATCCCCGGCATCGGCACCGTCGAGGTTTCCGCCAACAAGGTGCAGGGCTACGACTACGAAGCCGACGGCAACGGCATCATCCTGCTGCCTGAACGCACTGTCTTCACCAAGGACAACATCGCCAACTTCGACTTCTGATCACGCACGGACGGCGGGCGGTACCGGCTGCCCGCCGAACTCACATTCAAGGACGGAACCATTCGCATGAAAAGCCGCTGGAACGACAAGGACGCAGCCCGCTACGTGGAGGCCGCGCGCACTTTGGGACAAAGCGAGGCCCTCGGCCTTCGCATCTACACGTCCCGCATCATCGGCGGAGATCCGGACCTCGTCCTGCACGGCGGCGGTAACACCTCCGTCAAGGTGAGGTCGGCCGATGGCGAAGCGCTGATGCATATCAAGGGCAGCGGATGGGACCTTGACACGATCGAGGCGCCGGGCCTTCCGGCCGTGCGCCTCGCACCCTTGCTCGACGTCAGGAACGGCACGAAACTCTCCGACCCCGACATGGTGGCTCTCCTGCGCGCAAACCTCATCGAGGCAGATGCACCCAACCCATCTGTCGAGGCGCTGCTGCACGCCTTCCTGCCCTTCGCCTTCGTCGATCACACACATGCGACGGCGATTTTGGCGCTTGCCGACCAGCCCGACATGCGCGAAGCAATCCAGCGCATCTATGGCGACCGCCTCGCCTATGTACCCTATGTCATGCCCGGCTTCGATCTCTCCATCGTCGCTGACCGCATCTATCGCAAGCACACGGGCTGCCAGGGCCTCTGGCTCGAAAACCACGGCCTCTTCACCTTCGCTGACGATGCCCGCACCTCCTATGAGCTGATGATCGAATTCGTCACCATGGCAGAAGCCGAGCTTGCGCGCGCCGGCGTCACGCTTTCCGGCCCCCAGCCGAGCGACGGCGAAGAAGAGGTTGCACTGAGGGCGCGCCTGGAAAAGGCTCTCATGCGCGACGGCTCCCCCTTTGCAAAGGGCGTCTTCCTCGACTACCGTTCCACCGCAGCGATCCGCGAGCACGCAGCCAAGGAAAATGTGGAGGAAATCGGCCTGCGCGGCACCGTCACGCCCGATCACGTCATCCGCATCAAGCCCTGGCCGATGATCGTCGCGGCAGATGCTGACGAAGCTGCAATCGAGGCGGCACTTGCCGCCTATGCCGAGCGCTACCACGCCTATTTCACGCGCAATGCCGCCCGCAGCAGCGAGCCGAAGCACATGCTGGATGTTTATCCCCGCGTCGTGCTGGTGCGCGGCAAAGGAACCTACGCCCTCGGTGCCAATACCAAGGCAGCAAGGATCGGCGGCGATCTTTGCGAACAGGCTACGCGTGCAATCAATGCCGCCGAAGCTTATGGCCGTTTCACGCCCATAAGCGAATCCGACCTATTCGACATGGAATATTGGGCGCTCGAACAGGCCAAGCTGAAGGTTGCGGCTCAATAGCGACCGCGTAAATTAACCTAGCGCTCTTAATGGGATTTGAACCGAAAACCCTACAACAATTCTGATGGGTAAGCGGTTACCATACTGCGGCGAAGCAGGAAGGCGTGGATTTCGGCACCAAATGGTGCTATTGATGCCGCCTTAATGCGGGAGTTTTTTCATGCGATCCACTATCAATCTCGACGACAACCTCATGGAACGAGCAAGATCACTAACCGGAACCAAGGAAACGGCTGCGCTTGTCCGCCAAGCATTGGAAACGCTCGTACGAGTCGAGTCTGGAAGGCGACTGCTCGCGCTCGGAGGCTCCATGCCCGATGCAGAAGCAGCTCCCCGCCGAAGGAGCGAAGCGGCAAAGTGATCCTTGTAGACACCTCCATCTGGATTGATCATTTTCGCTACGGAGACTCGGAGCTACGCAAAATCATCGAAGACGACCGCCTACTTTGCCACCCTGCGATTATCGGCGAATTGGCACTTGGCAGTCTGCGGGACCGTGAGGTCGTATTGGTGTATTTAGCAGCACAGCGCGAAGCATTCGTCGCCACACACGTTGAGGTCATGACGATGATAGATCGTCATTCGATTTTCAGCATGGGAATCGGCTACACGGACGCACACTTGTTAGCTTCGACACTGCTTGACGGGCGATCGAGCTTGTGGACCAGAGACAAACGCCTAACAGCAGCTGCTCAAAAGGCATGCGCCGTGCTGCATACACCTATGATCTCACCGAGTTAGTCGGCGGAGGCGTGAGCACCGGACAAATTCATAACTTAAAGGCTCTTGAACGGATTTGAAACGACAACCCAATACCAGCACGGGTTAAGTGCCTGATACAACGGATGTCGAGTCATGTCGCGGTTTACGGAACCTAGTTCTGGCAAGTGTCCCTTCACAGGGTCATATCTACGCAAGAGACCCATCCGGCCCCATAATCGAGGGCGAGCACTGGCTCACTCAATGTTTTAAAGTTTCTTAATAAATTCGAGCTTCTCTGCGTTCAGTATGCTTACCATAAAGTAAAAGTAACCGAGTTCATTGAGAAGGATTAGTGATCCTTCTCAGCAGGCGATCAAAGCCTTCGACGAAATGCGCCAATTGGACGCGCGTACCAGCAGGGCCGGTTCGCAGGACGGAACCAACGGCAATGATAGATGGACCGATGGCGATGATGTCTCCATCACTGGAAACACAGTTCTTCTTTGAAACCGCTCAATAGCATCGCTTCGGGGCCAATGCTCACGGGGTTGATGAATCGGACACCGGCTTGGAGGCCGATATCTTCCGCTCGTCAGGAATAGCGATTTCGCGCCGCATGGCGCGATGAATTTTTAAAGCTTCACTTTCCGGTATGCCGGCTTGGTCCGCGTAGGTCAGCCAGTTCTCCATATGGCCGTGTATGTCGCGGATGATCACCTCGGCCTTCTTCGGCTTCAGTCCACAAAACTCGCCGAAGGCGACGAGGTCCACTAGCTCGAAATGGTCTCGCTTGCCGTTGAGGCTCATCTGATGCTTGTTGGTCCAAGCTCCGCTTGGATTATACTGATGCACGGCCCCATTTTCGAAATTGTATAGACAACACGAGAGTAAGACTTCTCGAGCGTCGAACCCATTCCGGTACGTTTTTGCAGTTCCATCTGCACCCAAATGAGAAAAGCTTATTCGGGAAAAACCAAACAGCTTTGTATACACCTGCAGAAGGCCCAGCTGATAAGCGGCGCTCATGTGCGCATGAAACCTACTTATTTGCGCCTTTGCATGTCGCAACATAGGCTTTTCCCATAGCCCGCAAGCAAGACGGGCATTGCGACGGGTACATGACATCTGTCTCCAGAGAGGATTTTCAATGTTCAGAAAAACGATGTTTCTGGCGGCGACGACGCTCGCCTATGGCTTGGCGTTCGGGGCATCTCTCGCCGCCGAACCGCTTTCCGTTATGAGTTTCGGCGGCGCGTATCAGGAAGCGCAGCGCAAGGCGGTTTTCAGAGCTTATGCGGAAGAGAGGGGACGCCAAGTATCCGAACAGGAATACGGCGGCGAGATCGCCAAGATCAAGGCGATGATCGACAGCGGAAACACGACGATCGACGTGGTCGACGTCGATGCGCCGACGCTGCTGCAGGGTTGTGACGAAGGTATTTTCGAGCCGATCGACTGGGAGAAGATCGGGCCGAAATCGGAATGGCTGGCCGGCACAACATCGGATTGCGGCGTCGGGACGATCGTCTATGCGACCATCCTCTCCTATGACGAAGAAAAGCTCGACAAGCCGCCTACGAAGCTCGCTGATCTCTTCGATCTTGCCAGTTTCCCCGGCAAGCGTGGCCTTTGGAAAAACCCCGCAACCAATCTCGAGTTCGCGCTGCTGGCCGACGGCGTAGCGTCCGCAGACGTTTATGCTACGCTTGCGACAGCCGATGGCCTCGATCGCGCCTTCGCCAAGCTCGACACGATCAAGGACGAGATCGTCTGGTGGGAAGCGGGCGCGCAGGCGCCGCAACTGCTGGCCTCCGGCGAGGTAGTCATGACCACGGCCTGGAATGGCCGCATCTTCAACGCCAACAAGGAGGGGCGCAATTTCGGTATTGTCTGGGACAACCAGATCCTCGATTCCAACTATTGGGTCATCCCCAAGGGCGCCAAGGACATGGTGGGCTCGCTCGACTTCATCCGCTTCGCGGTCGAACCGAAGATCCTGGCCGGTATTGCGAAATACATTCCATACGGCCCTGTCCGCACGACGGCCACGGCGGAAGTAGCACCGGAAGACGCCAAAAGCCTTCCGACAAGTCCCGAAAACCTGACCAGCTCACTGACGCTCGACAATGCCTTCTGGGCGGATCACGGCGACGAAATTCGCAAACGCTTCACCACCTGGCTTTCCAACTGAGGAGCGGCGGATGAACACGATCACACTGGAAAGGAGGCGCCCCGAACAGGCGCCTCGGGCCGCCTCGGAAGCCATGGTGGCGTTCGAACATGTGCAAAAGACCTATGATGGCCGCACGCTCGTCGTCCAAAACCTCAATCTTTCCGTAAGGCGCGGCGAGTTCCTGACCATGCTTGGACCTTCGGGCTCGGGCAAGACCACGACCCTCATGATGCTCGGCGGCTTCGAACAACCGACAAGTGGACGCATCCTGCTTGAAGGTCAGGCGGTAGAGCGCCTACCGCCGGAGCGGCGAGACATCGGCTTCGTCTTCCAGAATTACGCGCTCTTCCCGCATATGACGGTTGCGGAGAATGTCGGCTTTCCGCTGCGCTATCGCGGCGTCAGGGGCGCTCAGGCTGGCAGGCGCGTCGAAGACGCGCTGGACCTGGTTAAGCTCACCGGCCTCGGCGGGCGCCGTCCAGCGCAACTCTCCGGCGGACAGCAGCAGCGCGTAGCGCTCGCCCGGGCCATGGTGTTCAATCCGAAGCTCATTCTCATGGACGAACCGCTCGGCGCACTCGACAAGCAACTGCGCGAGCATATGCAGGTCGAGATCCGGAAAATCCAGCAACGCCTCGGCATCACCATGGTCTATGTCACGCATGATCAGTCGGAGGCGCTGACGATGTCCGACCGCATCGCCGTATTTCATGAAGGCCGCATTCAGCAGCTCTCCGATCCGGTTACCCTCTATAACCGGCCGGAGAACCGCTTCGTTGCCGGTTTCATCGGTGACAACAACACGCTTTCCTGCGAATTCGCAGGCGCGGAAAGCGGCTATGGCGTCGTACGCATGGCGGACGGAACGCAGCTCAAAACAACAGGTCCCGCCGGTCAGGCACAGAAGGACTTCAGCGTATCCGTGCGCCCCGAACGTCTGTGCCTGGACGATCCGCAAAGAGAAGGAGCAGAAAACCGCTTTCCCGCGCAGGTCCTGGAAAGAACCTTCCTCGGAGACCGGGTCCGACTCACACTGGAGGCCTTCGGGGCCGAGCGTCTGATCGCCTGCCTGCCTGCCGCGGAAGGCGCGGCGATCATTCCGGGAAGCCGCATCGGCATGGCCTGCTTTGCCGCCGACTGCCAAACGCTGACGAGGTAGCCATGGCCGAGACGATGTCCCTGATCACCCCCTCCTCCAGCAGCAAGCTCCGCGCCGCGCTAAGGCGGGCCGAGCGGCCGGGTCGTCTCAGAGCATTTGCACTGGCGCTACCAGCCTTGCTTTTCCTGATCCTCACCTTCGCCGCGCCGATCGGCCTCTTCCTCACTACGGCCGTTCGCAACCCGGAAGTGCGCGAGGTTCTGCCACAAACCCTTACCGCGCTCGAGGATTGGGATGGACAATCCATTCCCGGCGAGGCGGCCTTCGTTGCGCTTGCTGCCGATCTTGCCCGCGCGAAGGAAAACAACACCGCCGCCGTTCTCGGTAAACGCCTCAACTACGAGAGCGCCGGCATGCGCAGCCGCATCATGTCTGTGGTGCGCCATCTTGACAGTTTCGAGGGTGGCGCTTGCGCACCGCAATTCAGCGCACTCGATCCCGTCTGGGCAAATCCGGACCTGTGGGCGATCCTGAAGCGAAATGCCCGTTCTGTGACGCCCTACTATCTGCTAACGGCCATCGATCTCGGGCAGGATGCATCCGGCAGCCTCGTGAAAGTGCCGGCGGATCAAGCCGTGTTCCTCGATATTCTCGGGCGCACGCTCTGGATTGCAGGGCTCGTGACCTTCGCGACGCTGCTTCTAGGTTTTCCGACCGCCTATGTCATCTCCCTCGCGCCCGCGCGCATCGCCGGCTTCCTGCTGCTGATGGTGCTTCTGCCGCTGTGGACCTCGCTTCTCGTGCGCACCACCGCCTGGGTCGTCCTGCTGCAGACCGATGGCGTCATCAATCAGGCGCTTCTGGCACTCGGCCTCACAACGGAGAGGCTGCAACTGATGCTGACCCGTTTCGGTACGGTGACGGCCATGACCCACATTCAGCTTCCCTTCACGATCCTGCCGATTCTCAGCGTCATGAAGTCCATCCCTGAAGGGCAGATGCGAGCGGCGCGATCCTTGGGCGCTCCTCCACTTTTCGCCTTCTGGCGGGTCTATGCGCCGCAGACACTTCCGGGCGTTGCTGCCGGATGCCTGATGACGTTCATCCTCTCGCTCGGCTATTACATCACACCTGCCCTGGTCGGCGGCCCACGCGACCAAATGATGTCGAACTTCATCGCCACCTATATCAACCGCGATCTGAACTGGGGCATGGCAGCTGCGCTCGCCTTCCTGCTCCTTGTGATTACGCTTACCATCTATCTCCTGTTCCTGCGTCTCGTCGGCGCGGAGCGCATCAAGCTTGGATGAGAACCATGTGGCTACCTGCTTACGCGACCCGCAGCGAACGGCTATGCCGCCTCGCCGTCGTCACCTTCGCCCTGATCGTGCTTGTCTTTCTGATCGGACCGCTTTTCGTCGTGTTCCCGCTCTCGATCTCGAAGGATCCCTTCTTCACCTTCCCCATTCAGGAATATTCATGGCGGTGGTATGCGGATTTCTTCGAGAATCCTCGCTGGACTCAGAGCCTCTTCAACAGCCTTTTCGCTGCTCTACTCAGCACGGCGCTCGCCACGCTCTTCGGGACGCTTGCCGCACTCGGCATCAGCCGCCCCGGTTTTCCTGCGCGCAAGGCGGTCATGGCGCTGATGATTTCCCCGATGATCATGCCCGTCGTCATCATCGCCGTGGGCGCCTATATGTTCTTCGGCACGCTTGGGCTGACCAACACGCGGACCGGCCTCGTGCTTGCCCATGCGGCCCTTTCCATCCCCTTTGTCGTCGTCACGGTGCTTTCGGCACTTTCAACCTATGATTCCAATCTCACGCGAGCGGGTGCTAGCCTCGGCGCCGGGCCGGTCAGTGTCTTCTTTTCGGTCACGCTGCCGCTCATTCTACCGGGAATCGTCTCCGGTGCGCTGCTGGCCTTTGCAGTGTCCTTCGACGAAGTAATCATCGCTTTGTTCCTGACAGGCGCTGAGCAGCGCACACTGCCGGTACAGATGTTCTCCGGCATCCGCGACCAGATCAACCCGACGATCATGGCTGCGGCGAGCCTACTGACCACAGTATCCATTGCGCTTTTCGTGGTGCTGAACCTCTTCCGTAGCCTGCGTCGCGCCTGACAATCCGCCGCTGCCTCTAAAAAGAGCGTTTTCCGCTACAGGAGAACGCTCTCTTCATTTCCGGCGATGTCTGCGAAGCAGCTTCGCTGCTCCGGTGATTTTGCCCTAATCGTCCCGAGAGCCCGCGAGAAAAGCATCGGCGAAATGCGCCGCAAAACTTTCCGCAACTGGCGAGCGCTTTCGATCCGAACTGAGATAGATGCCCACGACGACGTCCGTGAGCCTTGGCAGCCCAAGCACATCATCAAGCCTTGCGAGCTTGGCAGGAACGATGCGGCGCGCGAGCACGGTGTTGCCGAAGCCGGAGCCGACTGCCGCTTCCAGACCTGCCAAGCTGGGGCTGGTATAGACGATATCGTAGCTGCGTCCGTCGCGCTGCAAGGCCGTCAGCATTGCCCGCCGATACAGACAGCCCTCCGGGTAGCAGACGATACGCAAGCCGGCATTCCTATCCGCTACCACGGAGGTCGCGCTATCGCCGACCCAGGTCAGCGGCTCCTTCCATGTCATGAACGCGCCTTCGGCCGGCCCATCCGGCGTCATCGCCACGACCAGGTCATAGAGACCGTTGCGAAGGCCTTGCAGAAGCACATGCGAAAGATCGCAAACGACTTCGAAGCGAAAATCATGGCCGCTGCGAGCAAGGCGCGGCATCAGTTTGGGCAGGAAATGATCGGCATAATCGTTGGGAATGCCAAGGCGGATCTTGCCCTGTTGGTCGCGCTTGGACAACCGCAGTACCATCTCGTCATTCAGTGTCAGCATTTGACGGGCGTAACTGGCGACGAGCTCGCCTGCTTCGGTCGGCTGGGCGCCGGCGTCCTTGACGAAGAGGGGAACGTTCAAAAGCTCCTGCAGTTTCTTCATTTGCAGACTGATGGCGGGTTGAGTGCGGCCCAGCTGCTCGGCGGCGCGTGTGTGACTGCGCAAGTCGATGACCGCAAGGAAGGTGCGAAGAAGATCGGTCGGGATGTTTCTCACAGGCAGCATCACTTCCAAAGGGAAACGGGCCGCTTGGACGGCCCGTTTCAAGTTGCCCGCAGACGGGTCAGGCGGGGAGGATATTATGCTCCGGGCCGAAGGGGAAGCCCGTGATGTTTTCCGAGCCGTTTTCCGTCATGACAAGGATATCGTGCTCACGGTAGCCACCGGCGCCCGGCATGCCATCTGGGATGGTCAGCATCGGCTCCATTGAGACCACCATACCCGGCTGGAGAATGGTATTGATATCCTCGCGCAGTTCCACACCCGCTTCACGGCCGTAATAGTGGGACAGCACGCCAAAGGAATGACCGTAGCCGAACGAGCGATAGCCGAGAAGACCATTCTCTCGATAGATCTCGTTCAACTCCGTCGCCACGTCGCCACAGCGCGCGCCAGGCTTCAGCAGCTCGAGGCCACGCCGATGGACGGCGCAATTGATCTCCCATATGCGCAGGTGCTCGTCGCTGGCATGATCAAGGAACAGCGTGCGCTCCAGGGCCGTGTAGTAACCAGCGATCATCGGGAAGCAGTTCAGCGAGAGAATATCGCCCTTCTCCACCCGGCGCGAGGTGACCGGATTGTGCGCTCCGTCCGTGTTGATACCCGACTGGAACCAGACCCACGTGTCCATCAATTCGGCATTGGGAAAACGATCCGCGATATGACGCACCATGGCCTGTGTACCGGCGAGCGCCACTTCATATTCCGGTACATTTTCATGCACGGCCTTCGCCACAGCTGCGCCGCCGATATCGGCAGTCGCAGCTCCTTCCTTGATGAGCGCGATCTCTTCGGCCGACTTGATCGTGCGCAACCACATGGTGGGCGAACCGATATCAACGAACTCTACATTCGGAAATGCTTCTTCCAGCAAGCCGCGCAGCTCGAGGTTCACCTGGTCAAACTCGATACCGATGCGCGAGACATTCGGCAGAAGCTGCTGCAGGGCATGGAAGAAATTGTCTCGCTGCCAATCGGTATAGGTGATGTTGTCGCCAAAAGTGCGTCGCCAAGGCTGGCCGGCATCGATACCGGCGGAGACCGAGGTTGCCCTTTCCGGCGTGATGACGAAGGCATAGCGTCGGCCGAAGGAGCAATAGAGGAAATCGGAGAAATAGCAGATATTGTGGTAGGACGTGAGGATCGCAGCTTCGAGCTTCAATTCCTCCAAAATACGGCGCATCGCATTCTGTCGCCGCTCCATCTCAGTTGCTGAGAAGGTCGGCTGCACCTTCTCGCCATTGTGCATTTCCTGCAACCGTAGGAGCTGGTTCGGCATCCCTCGCGCAAACATGTTCATATGAAAAACTCCTTCTCCGCGGCCAATCGCGCTGTTTGACGAGACTGAGGGTAGGAACCTTCACGGCCGCTGGAAAATTAGAAGTTCCAATGCGGGCATAAGGGATTCGAACTTCGTGCAGATTGCTAATGGCGGCATTTGCGATCGAAATTTCCGTCGCAGCTTCCCCTTCTGTAGTTTTCGAGCAGGACTGGATCGTGGTCGATGTCCTTCGAGAGCAAGGAGAGCCTATGCTGGAGCGTGGAATTGGATATGTCGTCGCTGGAAGCGGCAGGAACCACGGTGGCGGATCGGGAAAACGGCTGAGGGTCGGCTTCCTTCTCGCCAGGCAATTCACCATGAGCGCCTTTGCGTTGTTCGTTGACACGTTGCGGCTTGCCAGCGACGTGGAGGACAAGTCGGGCCGCCGCCTGTGCGACTGGGATGTCTTGAGCCCGAACACACACATGATCCGGTCAAGCTGCGGTGTGCAGCTCGTTCCGACCACGGGACTGGGCGACCCGGAGCGCTTCGACTATATCGTAGTTATCGGCGGTCTTCTGGACGTCGAGGAGCAGCTATCTTACGAATCGATCGGCTTCCTTCGACGCGCCATCCAGAAGGGCGTCAGGCTGGTCGGCGCCTGCACGGGCAGCTTCGTCCTCGCCGATGCGGGATTGCTTGACGGCAAGACGGCTTGTGTCAGTTGGCTGCATCACTCCGAATTCAAAGCGCGTTTTCCGGAGATTCGATTGACCTCGCAGAGGCTCTTTGTGGAGGACGGCAACGTGACGACCTGTGCCGGTGGCAGCGCCGTAGCCGATCTCGCCGCATTGCTGGTCCGGCGGCATGTCGGCGAAGGTGCAGAACGCAATGCCATGGAAATCCTTCAACTTGATCGCCGAAGAGAGGGGTCGGATCTGCAGAGCCGCATGCCGATCGCCTTGCCCATACACTGCGACGAACGCATTCGTGCTGCGCTGCTCTACATGGAGGAGAACATCGACGACAGACTGGAAATAGAGAAGATCGCAGACCGTGTCGGTCTTTCCAGACGCCAACTGGAACGGATATTCAAGACCAAAACAGGTTTCTCACCCGCGACTGCCTACGAGAAAATCTGCATGAAAAAAGCCGCGCAGTTGGTCGAGAGAACATCCAAGACAATGATCGACATCGCTCTCGATGTCGGATTTGCAAGCAGCTCGCACTTTTGCAGGCGGTTCCGGGCAAATTTCGGCATGACACCACACAAGCTACGAGAGAAAATGCGAAACCGAAATCAACAGATCACTGAAAGCCACTGACGCGCCGGTTTTGCCTGACGCGATCTCCCGCGAGCCAGTTGATCAGGCCGAAACGAACAACCTACGAACTCGCGGCATTTTCTTGGGCATTGATGTCGACGGTACCGATATCAGTTGATTTACTTTGGCGAGAAGGGCCAGCCTTCTCGCCGCTGTTGTGTTTGACCACGTACGATATGTCGTTGGTTTCAGATTTCTGCCAATTTCATAATAACTGCGTACACGTTGAAACCCGGATCGTCAGACGGGACACTGTATCTCACCCTGCCCGCGAGTAAAGGCGAGAAGGCGAACGAGCCTTTCAGGATCGAGATTGTGGAAGTCACCGTCGAAGCTAATGCCGGTGCCGACGATGAAGCAGTCGACCAGCGGTGCGAACACCGGCGCATTTTCCGGTGTGATTCCCGAGGCAAGGGCCAGTGCGGCGTTGCCGATGCCACGTCTGAAGGCCTCGATCTTGTCCAGTTCCGGCGCATGGCCGGTGGCGATACCCGAAGTGGTCACCACGTCCATCCAAGAAACCGCAATTTGAGCGGAAACTTCGTAGTGTTCTGGAGCGACCTCGCGCTGCTTCTTGAAGCAAGTGCCGCCCATATAGAGACCTTCCCAGCCCGACGTCCTGCGGATCGCCTCGATTTCGGCTGCATCCTTCTGGTTGCCTACCGGTTCCAGCTCGTTCAGGCAGGCGTCATCGGCCCAGTAGGCATCCACCGCGATGCCTTCGCGCTGCAGGTCTCCGAGGATCGGAAACGCTGCCTTGCCCGTCACCGCCAGGAAGTTCACCCCGATCCAGGCCGAGGGGAACCTGGCGCGGGCGCTGCGAATGATCGGCAGAAACGCCTCTACGCTGATGTCGTGGTTGATCAGGAGGACGCCCGGTGCGCCGGCCTGCATTGCGATGCGGAGGTTGCGCTCCGTCTGCTCGATGTCCAGTACATGGATGACCGGCAGGACGACCGGTCCCGGCGATTTGAAGAGCTTATGGAAGTCTTGCCTTTGCATATCGAATCCGTTCTTGGCAATGGTTATTTTGGCATGCCGCCTCAGCGCCGCCGGATGGGTCCGGCGACTTGGTTGCGTCAATCGCAGTGCTTTCTGTGTGGCTAGGCTTGAACGACCTGCAGGGCTTGCGCCGTCCAGCCGAGCTGAACAAGGTCGCCGATGGCCGGCAGCCTCGGTTCGGCAAAGAAGTTCTGCTTCACCGTGAAGTGGGAGGTACCGGGAAAATCGAGCCGGAGCCGCGTATGATCGCCCTGGAAGATCGTGTCCACGATCCGTGCCTCGACGCGGTTTTCGCAATTGACCGCCGCCGCACCGATCGAGGCGCGCTCCGGGCGGACATAGAGAAGCACCTTTTCCCCGATCCGCACCTGAGGGCTGAGCTTTGACGCGACCATGATGCCCGCATCCGTCCGGATCGAACCCCGCCCTTCGTCGCGCGACACCAGGGTTCCGGACAACCGGTTGTTCTCGCCGACAAATTCCGCGACGAAGGCGCTTTCCGGCTCGTCGTATAGCTGTTTTGGCGCTGCGCATTGCAGCAGGTCGCCGTCGTGGAACACCGCGACCCGGTCGGACATGGTCATCGCCTCGCCCTGATCGTGCGTGACGTAGATCATGGTCACCGAGGTCTCGCTGTGCAGTTGCTTAAGCTCCAGCTGCATGGTCTCGCGCAACTGGCGATCGAGTGCGCCCAACGGCTCATCGAGCAGTACGACGCTCGGCTCGAACACCAGAGCTCGTGCGAGCGCCACCCGCTGCTGCTGGCCGCCGGACAGCTGCGCCGGACGGCGCTCGCTGAGGCTCGCGAGCTTGACCATTTCAAGCGCACGCTTGACGCGCTTGCCGATCTCCGGCTTCGCCATGCGCCGGGCCTTCAACGGATAGGCCAGATTTTCCGCGACCGTCATGTGCGGGAACAGGGCGTAATTCTGAAAGACCACACCGATGTTGCGTCGGTGCGGCGGTATGCCCTCAATAGGCACGTCATCGAGCAGGATGCGGCCGCTGGTCGGTGTCTCCAGGCCCGCGAGCATCATCAGCGTGGTCGTCTTGCCCGAGCCGGACGGACCGAGCAGCGAAAGAAATTCGCCGCGCTTGACCTCCAAGTTTAGGCCTTTGACCACGGTCAGCGCACCATAGCTCTTAACGACATTCTCGTAGCGGGTGATTATATCGCCGACCATCAAACGATCCCTTCATGGTTGACTGCCGTGCGGCAGGCGAGCCGGAGGCGGTCGGCGAACGCGACCCAGCCGCCCCGGCCCTCGCTTTCGCCCGCCCTACGGCGCTCGGCGACGTAGAAATAGGAGGCCGGCCCGCGCAGACCGAAAGCCGCCGCGTGCCAGATGCCCGGTGCCATTACCAGCGCCGTTCCAGGCTTCAGGACGAATGCGCGCGCCTTCAAAGCATCGGGCCTCTGGAGGCCGGTCGCGTCATCCGTGCCGGTCGCAACCAGCTGTACCAGCTCGCCCACGACCGGAATGACGATCTCTGTCCCCGGTTCGCGCTCCATCTCGCGGATTTCCTGACTGCCGCCCTCCGTCTGGACGAAGCCGACCCACTGCCTGCCCGCGCTCAGCTCGGCACATCCTTCCCAGCATCGCCACCACTCGCCGGAATTGCTGGCCGCATGTCCGTCAAACACGAGCACACTGCCGAAGTCCGCAGCCGTTTCGGGCCTGAGTGCTTCTGTCTCGATCTCGCGCAGGATGCTCATTAGATTGGGCTCCGGCGCGGCGCTGGCGAGAAGGCCAGTCCGGCCACGATAACCAGGTTGCAATAGGGAATGCATTCCCCGGTCCTGATGATGCCCTTCACCGACTTTGCGTGTTCCTTGAAGGTGACGTGCGGTTCGTTGTCGACCTCGATCGGCTCACCCGATGCAGCCGCGGCTCCGGCAATGATGCGATGGACCTCACTGTAGACCTCCGGGCCATGGTTCTGCATTTCGGAATCGATGATCACCTTCTCGATCGACAGCTCTTCGGCGACTACCGAAAAGACGTCGGTCAGACGCGGGATGCCGTGCGTGAGGCAGATATCGTAACGCAGGTCCTTGGGGATCGGCCAGCCGGCGTCGACGATCATGATCTTGTCCGAATGCCCGAGATCACCGATCAGGGCCGTAAGGGGTCCATTCAAAAGCGCGCCATGCCGCATGTTGTCTCGTCTTTCCTGTTGGGATGGCCTGGCCATCCTATCGTCGTTGTTGGTCAGGTTGATTTCTCGGCGTAGCTTTCGGCGCGACGCCGCAGGAACTCGCCCAGGATCAGAATGAGCACGGCAAATCCGACCAGCATCGTTGCGACTGCCAGAATGGCAGGGCTGAGATGCTCGCGAAGCCCGATGAGCATTTCGCGCGGGATGGTCTTCTGCTCGTAGCCGCCGATGAACTGGATCACCACCACCTCATCGAGCGAGGCTGCAAAGGAGAAGATGGCCCCCGCAAGAATGGCGGGCCGGATCAGCGGCAGGGTGACGTTCCAGAATGTGTAGAGAGGACCGGCGCCCAGCGTTGCGGACGCGGAGACGAGACGCCAGTCGAAGCGCTGTAGGCTCGCCCGTATCGTGATGACGGCAACCGGCGCCGCCAGCACCGTGTGCGCAACGATGACCGCCGTATAGGTACCGATCATCTTGAGATCGGAGAAGGCGGAATAGAGCCCGCCGGCAATGATGACGATCGGCACGATCTGCGGCAGAAGGATGAGCGCCGCCCAGAAGGCCTTGAGCGGTGTGCCGCTTCGCGAAAGGCCAAGCGCGGCAAGGGTTCCGAGCACGGTCGATAGCGCCGCCGCCGAAAGCCCGATGAAGACGCTGTTTTTCAGCGCCAGCATCCATTCGCGGTCGCCCATGACCGCGGTATACCAGCGTGTCGAAAAGGCGTCAGGCTCCAGCGCGAGCATCTCGGGCGTGTAGTAGAGATACTGGCCCGACGTAAAGGACAGTGGAATGATTACGAGCAGCGGCAAAGCCAGGAAGACCAGACCGAGCAGAGCCCATATTTTGACAGAAAGTCTCATCGTCGCATCCATTTCGCTCAGATTTTCTGCTCGGTTTTCGGCGACACCGCGCGCAGCACCAGGGCGGCAGCCGCGATGACCAGGAGCAACATCGTCGCCAATGCGCCTGCAAGGCCCCAGTTGAGGGACTTGGAGAAATTGTAGGCGATGAGGTTGCCGATCAGGCTGCCGCTCGGTCCGCCCACGAGTTCCGGCGTCAGATAGAAGCCGAAGGACAGGACGAAGATCAGGATTCCTCCCGCCAGAACGCCGGGAAGGGTCTGTGGCAGGTAAACGGTCAGGAAGGCGCGCAAGGGTGTAGCGCCGAGCGTCAGGGCGGCCTTGAACAGTGTCGGTTGCACGCGGTTCATCACGGCATAGGTCGGCAGTACCGCATAGGGCAGCAAGACATAGGACATCACCACCACGGTTGCGAATAAGTTGTGCAGGATTTGCGGCCGGTTCGCGTCATCGACAAGACCGAACGCCACGAGAACGCCGTTGATGATGCCGCCCGACTCCAGCAGGACGATCCAGCTGGCGATCCGTGCCAAAAGCGGTGTCCAGAAGGGCAGCAGAACCATGCCCATGGAGATGGCGAATGCAATGCCACGGGCATTGGCGAGATAATAGGCGATAGGATAGCCGATGGCGGTGCACACACAGACCACAAGAAGCGCGACCAGAACCGTGCGCATCCAAAGGCGCATGTAGACTTGTTGTGCTTCCGGCTTAACCTCGACTGACACCGAGGCCGTCGGATTGCCGGTCCTCAGATCAAGAGCATTGAAATAATACTCGGGTATGACCCGTTTGGTCGCCAGCTTTATGGCGCGCCAGGTCTTCAGGTCGCCCCAGCGCTTGTCCACCTGTACGAATGCCGCGCCGGTCGGCTCCAGATCAGCGGAGCGGGCGGTGGTCTTGCGGATGAGGCTGTTCATCCCGCCCTGGAAGAAGTTGAGCCGCGCGCCGAGCTTCGCGATAGTGCCCTTTTCGGTTTCCCGAACCAGATCTCGGCCGAAGGCGGCGAATACGGCGTCGCCCGGCACCTCCGCCCCCTGCCATGTCTCGAGCGCAGCGGCGGTTTCCGACAGGGACTGGGCAATTTCGCGATTGTCGACGCTGAGGACGACGAAACGGAACAATGGCAAGATCAGGAACAGAACGATCAGCAGTGCGAGCGGCGCCATCAGCATCAGGCCGACGACAGACGTCCGCCGCATCCGCCAGGTCGATCGGGCGGGCAAAATTGTCAGGGGAGGTGCGGTAGTGGCCATGAGTGCGCGTTCACCAGATCGTTCGGAGGGGGTAGGCCCCGGAAATCATCCCGAGGCCCATGGGAGGATCGATCAAAGGCGGGACTTCCAAGCAATCCAGCGTTCGTTGACCTCATCCTGGTGGTTCTGCCAATAGTCAGAACCCATTTCGAGGTAGTTGGTCATGTTGGCAGGCGCGGTGGACAGATAGGGGCCAACTGCCGTCTTACCGTCTTCGGACCAGGGCTCGTTCGCCATGATCTTGTCGCCCGCCGACTTTCTCCACGGAGCGTAGGGAATGTAGCGGACGGTTTCGGCAATATTGTCAGTAGCGGTGGCGAACCGCAGGAAATCCTTCGCCGCATCGAGGTGCGGAGCGCCCTTCAGCACGACGAAATTCTGGAAATCCATGATCTGGCCGTCCCAAACCTGCTCGATGGGCGCGCCTTCCTTGACGACCGCATCATAGAAGCGACCACTCCAGCCGGTCGACATGACGACTTCGCCCTTCGCCAGCAATTCCGGCGGCTCCGCACCGCCGTTCCAGAATACCAGGCCGCCGTTCTTGTCTTCGTGCAGCGTCTTGAGCTTGGCAAGCGCGCGGTCCACTGCCTCCTCGCCGTTTTCCTCGAGATAGCTGTAGATCTGGTTGGCCGGCACGCCGTCGGCCATAAGGGCCATCTCGATCGCCTGCGTCGGACTGCTCCAAACCCCACGCTTGCCGGGGAATTTCGCGGTGTCGAAATAGTCCGCAACGACGGTCGGCCGCGCTCCGGAGAACGTGTTCTTGTTGTAGGCGTAAGTCCAGGAGTAGGTCACCGTGCCGACGGCGCAATCATTCGGGCGTTCGATCAGGTAGTCGTCGACACCGGCGCCGTTCGGGGCCGCTTCGGTTACCTCCGCGAGATCTATCTTCTCGAAGATGCCTTCCGCGCAGCCGATGTTGGAATCGGCATTGTTCATGTCGACAACATCCCAGATGACATTGCCGGATGCGACCTGCGAGCGCACTTCGCCGAGACCACCGGAATAGACATTCCAGTTGATCTTGTTGCCGGCCTTTTCATAGGCTTGGCCGTAACCGAGTTCCTGGCTGCGCTGATAGGCGCCCCCGATTGAAGTCACGTTGACTTCGGCCGCAAACACCCAGCCGGCGCTCATTGCCAGAATGCCTGCGCTGACACCACTCAACAACATATTCCTGATCATCTGTATCCCCCTCGATTTGATCAACGTCTGTTGTGCTTGCCTATAGTCACGCCAGGACAGCAGCGGCAGCATCTGACTGCCCTGACATTTGAATGAAACTCTCGATTTCTGAGACGGATGCCCGCCCGCTGCGTGGGCCGACGAGTGTGGTCGAGCGTGCCGCTGCGGCGTTTGCGAAATGCGCAGATCGCTCGACGGACCATCCTGCAGCGCGGCCGTAGAGATAGCTCGAATTGAACGTGTCGCCGGCCCCGAGCGGATCGACCGCCGATACCACATGCCCGGCTATGTGGACGCTCCTGTTCGGCAGGTAAATCTCGCACCCCTCCTTTCCGAGGGTCAGAACAACTTCGCCGCGCGTACTTTCGAGCAATTCGCCGATTGCCTCTTCGGTGGAAGAACCACCACGGAACTTGCCAATGCTCTCGTCATTGAACGAGACGAAATCTGCCGTGGAAAAGGCCCACCAGTCCTCCTTCGCGGAACGGAACGATTCCGCCTCGACATCGATGAACAGCCTGGCACCATTGGTCCGCGCTTGCGCAAGTACGTCCGTGACGTTGGCGATACGCCGCAGATGGGCGATCGTGGAATAGATGTACTTCGCGCCCGTGAAGACCCTGTGCTCCTCGGCCGACAGGGCGAAATCGTAACCGGGATCGATGATGATCAGCGTCTTCTCGCTCGCATTGCGTTCGCTCAGAAAATTGTAGGCGTAGGAATTGGTGAATTGCGGCGAGCGACGCACCAGACGCGTATCGATACCATTCGACGCCATCTCGGCCAGGATCGGGTCGGCGTCCTCGTTGTCCTGCAGCGGCCCCATCAACGTCGGCGGCAAGCCGTATCCCGCATAGATGGACGCTGCGTTCGGGATCATGCCACCATAAACCCGGCCGGCTGGCACCGCATTGATCTTCTGGCCCTCGCTCGGCCAGTATTGGCAGCGGACATAGTGGTCAACCGCATGGCTGCCGAAAAAGACCACAGTGTTATCGCTGATGACGGCTTCGGACATGGCATCCTTCTTCATTGAATATTTTCTGAAGATCGTTTCCCGGCTTTCGCCGCCGGCTCAAGGAAGGCTTGGCAAGTGGACATTGGCAGCGGGGTGGGCACTGAACAAGCGGTAAGACCTAACGGATTGCGTTAGCCTATCTTACGCCCAAAGCCGCAACGCGTGGTATTTCGGTTCCATGCACCACTATTTTCGGCTGCAAACGATGCACTTGCAGGCAAGCTCGAAAGTTTTTTTTGACAGACATGAGCCGGCATGCTCTCTGAATCGCGCATCCGCAGGTCATGTCCGGGCCCGGCGCGGACACGGCTGAGGAACGCGACACAGGATGGCACTCACTCACTTCTCGCTGACCGCACTGCGTTCCTTCGAGGTTGCCTCGCGCCACCTCAGCTTCACAAAGGCCGCAGAAGAGCTTTTCCTGACGCGGAGCGCCATCAGCCAACAGATCAGCCTTCTCGAAGGCCAGATCGGGGTGAAGCTGTTTCACCGTATCCATAGCAAACTCGTCCTGTCCCGCGAAGGCGAGCTTCTCGCCAGCGTCGTTCGCAAGTCCCTGTTTAATATCGAGAGCGCGCTCGACAGCATCCGGTCGAGCGACATCACCGGCAAGCTGGTCGTCGGCTCACTGCCGTCCTTCGGCGCGAAATGGCTGGCACCGCGCATATCGCAGTTCGGTGAACTCTATCCGAACATCGAGATCAGGCTTTTGTCTTACGTCAGCCTCGACGATGTCATTTCCAACGGTGTCGACATCGCGGTCAGTTTCGCCCGTGAGAAACAACCAGGCATTCGGCAGGAAATCCTCCTGCAGGACGAGATCTGGCCGATCTGCGCGCCATCGATCCTTCGTGCCGGGCAGCCCGTCACAACCTCCGCCGATCTCGGGCACTATCCCATCCTGCACACCACGCTGGAAGGGCTGGATTTTGGCGCAAGCTGGGACAGCTGGCTTGCCGAGCTGGGCCTGCCCCCCTTCCCGACCCACCGCGCCATCTCGTTCTCACGGGCATACATGATGATCGAGGCCGCAACATGCGGCCAGGGTATAGGCATCGCTATGCGCTCCTTGGTGGAGCAGGACGTCAACAGCGGCAAACTGTTCCGGCTGTTCGACTTTCGCGTCGAAGCCAGCAAGCTGATCGCATTGTTTTACCCGGAGGCGGCTGAGCATAGGCCTGCGGTAAGAGCATTCACGGAGTGGATACACGAAGAGATCGGAAGAGGAGGATAGGCCAATTTGTCCGTCAAACAGCTTCTCGTGGGTCTGCTAGGATTGGCTACGACGCCGTTTGCCAAATTGAAACTCTCAGCTCACGCGAGAATGCATGAAGACTGGTCATGAAGTTCAGCGCACTTGGCGCCCGAGGTTTCGCGATTCCACTCGACTGCCACCGCATACTGGAAGCCCATCAATTGCTCTAAGGGAACAAATGTTTCCAACCACCACCTCGAGCTTGCAGATCTCTGCCGAGCGAGTGTTGATTTGCACTGAGAGCTGACCCGGGATTGCGGGAAATTATCACTGAGATTTGACCCATGTTTCAATCATCCCTCGCGAGGTTTCAGCGGGGGCTCTGGAGTGATCGACATGGCGTTACTGAG